>CAVSPM010000029.1:0-265223 GCA_963729785.1 uncultured beta proteobacterium
GCATGGTCTGGCCGCTGGAAGCGCGCATGATCGGCGAGTTCGCCGAGGGTTTGACGGAAATCCTGGTGATCGAGGAGAAGCGCCAGGTCATTGAGTACCAGCTCAAGGAAGAACTGTTCCAGTGGATCGGCAGCGGCAAGCGCATCCCTCGCGTCATCGGCAAATTCGACGAGAAGGATGGTGGGGAATGGCCGTGCCGCAGGGCAACTGGATCCTCCCGGCACACAACGAGTTTTTCCCGGCCATCGTGGCCAAGGCAATCGCCACGCGCATCGGCAAGCTCGAGCTGCCGACCGACGTGCGCGCGCGCATCGATGCGCGCGTAGCGCTCATCGAGGCCAAGGAACGCGCGTTGCAGGCGCCGCGCATCGCCGTCGAGCGCAAGCCGTACTTTTGCTCCGGCTGCCCGCACAACACCTCGACCCGGGTGCCGCAAGGTTCGCGGGCCATGGCCGGCATCGGCTGCCATTACATGGTCACGTGGATGGATCGCAGCACTTCGACCGTTACCCACATGGGGGGCGAGGGGGCTCCCTGGATCGGGCAGTCGCCGTTCACCGACGAGGCGCACATCTTCGCCAATCTCGGGGACGGCACCTATTTTCATTCCGGTAGCCTTGCGATACGAGCGGCGGTCGCCGCAAAGGTCGCCATCACCTACAAGATTCTCTACAACGACGCCGTGGCGATGACCGGGGGACAGCCGGTGGACGGCGTACTCACGGTGCCGCAGATCACGCGGCAATTGGCCGCAGAGGGTGTGCGGCGCATCGTCGTGGTAACGCAGGATCCCGCCAAATACGCCCCGGGTGACGACATGGCACCCGGCGTGACGATCGAACCGCGCGAGCGGCTCGACGCTGTCCAACGCGAGCTGCGCCTGTACCGGGACGTCTCGGCGCTGATCTTCGACCAAACGTGCGCAGCCGAACTGCGCCGCCGGCGCAAGCGCGGCTTGATCCCTGATCCGCCGCGGCGCGCCTTCATCAACGAATTGATTTGTGAAGGATGCGGAGACTGCAGCGCGAGCTCCAATTGTCTTTCCGTGGAACCGGTCGAGACCGAATTCGGGCGCAAGCGACGCATCAACCAGTCCAGTTGCAACAAGGACATGTCCTGTGTCGGGGGTTTTTGTCCGAGCTTTATCACCATCGAAGGCGGAGAGCTACGCCGCCCCGTGCGCAGCACGCTGCAGCCGCCCGAGGTCCCGCCACCGCCAGCCGTGGACGCGACAACCGAGCGCAGTTACGCCATCATTGTGGCCGGCGTCGGCGGCACCGGGGTCGTGACGATAGGCCAGTTGCTGGGCATGGCCGCGCACCTGGAAGGGCGCGGTATCTCCGTCCTGGACATGGCGGGTCTGGCGCAAAAGGGCGGCGCCGTGCTGTCGCACGTCCAGATTGCGGCCGGAAACGAGCACCTGTATGCCACGCGCGTCGCGATGGGCGAGGCCGACCTGCTCGTCGGTTGCGACATGATCGTCAGCGCCGCGGCAGAGGTGCTGAGCAAGTTTCAATGCGGCCGAACGCGCGCACTGCTCAACACGGCCGAAGCGCCCACCGCGGATCTATGCAGGATCGCGACTGGCGCTTGCCCGCGGCCGGCCTGCTGCGCCAGGTTCGCGACGCGGTGGCCGGCGACGCCGACTACGCCCTGCTCGATGCCGAGTCGATCGCCAGCCGGCTGCTGGGTGACGCGCTGTATGCCGATCCACTGATGCTCGGGGCCGCCTGGCAAAAAGGCTGGATCCCATTGCGCCACGATAGTCTGATGCGCGCCATCGAGCTCAACGGCGTCGCCGTCGAAGCCAATCAGCGCGCTTTCGAGTGGGGACGCGCGGCAATCCATGATCTGCCCGGCGTCCTGCGCTTGATCGATGCCGGCGGCCAGACCGCGCCCACTCCGGCTGCGGCGAAGCCCGGCGGCGCCAGCGCGCTCGAGTCTTTGCTGGCGACCCGCGCTGATTTCCTCGTTGGGTATCAGGACTCGGCGCTGGCGCAGCGCTACCGTCGACTGGTGGAGCGCGTGGCCGCGGCCGAGCGCTCCTGCACACCCGGGCGCACCGACTTGGCCGAAGCCGTGGCACGCAACTACTTTCGGCTGCTGGCCGTGAAAGACGAGTACGAGGTGGCGCGCCTGCATCGCGATCCGCAGACGCGCGCACGGATCGCGACGATGTTCAGCGGCCGCTATCGCATACGCTACCATCTGGCGCCGCCGCTGCTGGCGCCGCGCGACCGGACCACAGGACACGCGCGCAAGCTGCGCCTGGGCGCGTGGATGGGGGCAGTGTTCGCGATTCTGGCACCGCTCAAGCTCCTGCGCGGCAGCGTCCTCGACCCATTTGGCCATACGCAGGAGCGGCGCATGGAGCGCGCGCTGTGCGCGCAATACGAACAGCTGATGGAGGACGTCCTGGCCAAGCTGACCGCGCAAAACCACGATTTGGCTGCGCGCCTGGCCGACTGGCCGGCGCAGATCCGTGGCTTCGGGCATGTGAAGCAGGCCAGCGTCGAGCGCGCGCGCCCGCAACTGCAACAGTTGCTCGCGCAATGGAACTGAGCTCGACTGCGCGCTGTTGCGCTCGCTAGGCGGCAACCGAGCCTCGAGGCCCGGCCGATGGCGAGCTCCAACGGATCGAATGGATCGCGCCGCCGACGCGCTCTACGCGTCGGGCTTCGGCGTCGGTTCGACGGAGCACCGGCTCAAGACAGGTCCGAGGATTGCAGTACCGAGTCGATGATCGATCCGTTGCGATCGACCATGCGGATGCGAACCGGCATCCAGCGCAGGTCGGCCCCCAGCCAGATGTCGATGGTTTCCGGCGTGGCTCCGACCATCCGGCGCGCCGAACAGCGCACGGCGCGCATTGATCCGCCATCCGTATCGATCCGCTCTTCGGGACCCACCGTGAAAGTCCAGGGATCGACGTCATGCGTCCCGATCAGGCGGATCTGATGGGCGCTGCCGGCGGCGAAGCGCTCGGGGTGGCGCAGGCGCAGACGCGCGAGTTCAAATTGCAGGCTCAGCCTGTCCTGCGCGCCCGGCGGCGGTGCAGGCCCTTTGGCATTGGCACCGAATTGCATTTGGGCGCCCTGCCAGTCGATGACAACTGACTCGGGGCTGTGAAACGGCCGCTTTTCTGCATACTGCGACGGGGCAAGCACACCCTCCGGTCCGAATCCGCCCTTGGAGACCTGGTCGAATTCGACCGTATCCGTGTGCAAGTGCGCCTCGTAACGGTCCCCGTCGCGGCGCCAGGTGGTCGTGGTGCGCGCACTCATTTTCAACGGCAGCCCGGCCAAGCGGAATTCGGCCGTCGTGCGGTAGACAAGATTGACCGCGGGCACAAGATCGGGCATGGCGCTGGCCCGCGGCGTTTGCGCCAGCAACGGCGGCGCGGACCCGGGCAAGAGCACCGCCAGCGCGCCGGCCAGTGCCAGTGCCCGCGTCATGGGGCGTGCACCCGAGAAGAAAACCCGGACGCGAACCAAAACCGGCTGCCAAGCAATCTTCAATTCCGTGGTCTCCAACGCGGCACGGCCGACGGCCGCAAATGGGGGAAGCGAACCATGGTAGCGACCGCGCAAGCCGACCCGGTGCAACCAGCCGGCCGGCTTGCACCGCCATCGGCGGTGCGATAGTCTGGCACAGTTGCCCATCGACTCGAGCGCCGAGCCCGGACCGACCGGTCGACGGCTCGTGCTGACCCGGCCGCCGTATTTGCCGAACGTTCCCGCGCATAGGGCGGGGAGAGGAAGACGCCGTGACTGACCCCAAGAAGAAGAGCGCTTTGCCATTGCCCGAGGCCATGGCTGGCAACTTCCAGGATGCCGCGCGCTGGTTCAACCAGGTGTGGGCCGCTGGCACCGATCCGACCGGCGCCGCGCGCACGGCCGCCGGCGCCTTCCCCTCGATGATGTTGCCGACGATGGATGTCAAGGAGTTGGAGAAACGGGTTGCCGACCTGCGCAGCGTGGAGCATTGGCTCGAATTGAATCTGGCGCTGTTGCGCACGACCATACAAGGTTTGGAAATGCAGCGCAGCGCCCTGATGGCGTGGCAAGGGATGAGCGGCGCGGGCGCGGGCGCGGGCGCGGGCGCGACACCGCCAGGCGCCAACCCCTTCGCCGCTGCGGGCGGCGCTGCCGGCTCGGGCTCCGAGAACCCGGCATTCCAGCCGGCGATGTGGTGGAACGCGCTGCAACAGCAATTTGCGCAAATGGCGGCCAGCGCCGTGGCGCAGGATGCGGTGCCCGAACCCCCGGCGCCGCCTGCTAATACCGGTGCGAAGCCCCCTTCGGGCAAGGCCAAGTCCTGATCTGGCGCTCGCTGACGCGCACGCGAGCGCTGCATCCGCGCGCCGTGAGGTGAGCGCGGTCAGCCCGAGCTGCGCTCGCGGCGTAGTCGGGCCAGGGCGGGACCAATATCCGATAACTGGCGCAAGCGCTGGACACCCTCGATCGAGCGGCGCTCCAGAATCGGACACGTGCCACCGACCCAAATGGCAATCTCGCGCGGGATCAGCGCACGCAGTTCCTCGATGCCGCTGGCCGCCTGATTGACGTTCATCACGTCGCTGAAGGACAGAGCGACAATGTCGATTTTTTGCATGCGAGCCGCGCGGGCAATGTCCGGCACCGGCGTTTGCACGCCCAGCGAGATGCAGCGGCAGCCCTCGACTGCAAAGAACGCCTCGGCCATCAAGAGCCCCAAACCATGGGACTCGCGCGGAAATGTGGTCAACAATACGATCGGCGGATCGACACCGGGACGCGGGATGCCGTTGATGGCCGCACGCAGAATTCCCTGGATTGCCTCGGTGCACAGGTGCTCCTCGAAGATCTCCAGCTTGCCCCGAGCCCACTGATCGCCAACGCGTGCGTTGAGCGGCGCGACGACCTCGGCGACGAATCGCGCCAGTCCCAGGCGCAGAAGAAATTGCGCCAGTTGGCGCCGCAGCTCGTCGACGCGATGCGCCAGAATCAGGTTGAGCAACAGGTCAATATCAACGCCGCCGGTCGACTCCTTTTCGCGAGGCTGGGTCGAGGCCGCCGCAGCCTCGGCCAACTGCTGCAGGTGTGCGACAGAAAGCGACAAGATCTTGCTGGGGCGGTAACCGTGATCGAGCAGGCGCTTGGCCAAGCGCAGCTTGGCGACGTCGTCCGGGCTGTAAACGCGCTGACCCGTCGTGTCGCGCTTAGGGGAAGGAAAACCGTAACGGCGTTCCCAGACCCGCAACGTGTCCTTGGATAGGCCGGTATCGCGTTCGACCGCCGCAATGTTCACCGTGATGCTTTCGCCAATACCCATTTGTGTTTATACCCGGCAATAACCACCCGCACCAGGAGCCCGGGTACGGCCCGGAACGAAGCCATGGCTCGGGCCCGCCGCCGCCAGGGCGCTGCCCCGTCAACGGCAGCCCGCTTGACGCCCGCCATCGACCGCGCGATCCCGCTCTTGGCACGAGCCGCAACGCGCCAGTGCGCGTAACGGGACAACTTCGCCATGCTAGATCCGTCGCAGCACCCTTCAATCCAAAGAAAGACCGAACTTTTCAAACCCTGGTCGTCAAAACAAAGGGCGTGGTTGTGGCAATGCCGCCGCAAAGCCCCAGGTGCGCCATTTGCACGTATGGTCGCCGTGCGGCAAACTGAGGGTCGTCTCTTTTCTGACTAGAATAGTAGGATACCGTGCCGGACGGAGCTCGAGCTGAGCGGCCCGCCTGGGGCGGTCGCTTCAGCACAAGATCCGACCCGGGGTCGGCATCGCCCCTCCCGAGTGGGACGGATGATGCCCGGGCCGATGCGCCGTGCTCAGGCAAGGCCTATTGGAAGCGCCATGGACGACTCTTCGAGGGTGCGCGCACGCCTCGCCGAGGCCGATATGCGCTTCGATTGACTCCCGCTCGCCGGCTGGACAAGCCTGGCGGGTACCCGTAGGAAGCGCCCGAACTATGAATGCACCGGAACCCGTGCTGCCCGACGTCCAGTCGTCGATCGACGGGCGAAATATCGCCATATCCCGCGTGGGCATCAAGAGCCTGCGCTATCCGCTGCGGATCGCCGGAGCCGGCGGTCCCGTGCCGACTGTGGCCTCGATCGATATGTTCGTGGCCTTGCCCGGCGAGCGCAAGGGAACGCATATGTCGCGCTTCATCGAAGTGCTGCAGGAACAAGACGAGCCGTTGAGCCTGGCGTCGCTGGGCCACTTGCTGCATCGCATGGTGCGGCACCTGGATGCGCACGACGGCAACATCGAAATGCGCTTTCCGTATTTCATCAACAAGTCGGCCCCGATCTCCGGCGTGCAGAGTCTGATGGACTACGAGGTGACCTTGGGCGGCCTGATCGAGGCCGGCTCGGTCCGCGTCTGGCAAAGAGTCGTCGTCCCGGTTACCAGCCTGTGTCCATGCAGCAAGAAGGTTTCCAATTACGGCGCGCACAACCAGCGCTCGCATGTCACGATTGAGATCGAGTCCAGCGAGCCGATCGCCATCGAAACCCAGGTACGCATGGCCGAGGACGCGGCGTCGTGCGAACTTTGGGCGGTGCTCAAGCGCTCGGACGAGAAGTACGTCACCGAGCGCGCCTACGACAACCCAAAGTTCGTCGAGGACGCCGTGCGCGACGTCGCCGCGGTCCTGGAAAAAGATGCGCGGGTGCTGGCCTACCGAGTCGAATCGGAAAACTTCGAATCGATCCACAACCACTCTGCGTACGCTCGAATTGAACGCGACAAGCGCCGGCCGCGCTAGCGGCCCGGGCCACGTACCGCTCGTGGCCACCACGCGGGGATACGCAGGGACCGAAGCGATCGAGTGCGTGCATTACGGCTCGGTCGCGATCGTCGACCCCAGCGGACGGGTGGTTGCCGGGGTGGGCGATACGGCCGGACTCAACTTCACCCGCTCAACGCTCAAGCCGGTACAGGCGCTGCCGTTCGTCGAGGATGGGGGCTTGGCCCGCTACGGCATGGGCTCGCACGAACTGGCGCTGATGTGCTCGAGCCACAGCGGTGAAACGGTGCACGTGCGGCTGGTCCAATCGATCCTGGCGCGCATCGGCGCGCATCCGGCCGATCTGCAGTGCGGGACGCATCCGCCGCGCTACTTCGACGTCATCGGCAAGCCTTGTCCGCCTGAGCTCAAACCCAGCGCCTTGTTCCACAATTGCTCGGGAAAGCACAGCGGCTTTCTGGCGTATTGCTGCATGCACCGGCACCGGACCGACGACTACCTGGATCCGGACGGGCCGCTACAAGTTCGCATCCGCAACGCGGTCCAGTCGTTTGCCGTCGGCGACGCGCTGGTGGCCGGAAGGGATGGCTGCAACGCCCCGAATTTCGCCCTACCGCTGCACCGGCTAGCGCAGATCTACTGCCGCATCGCCTGTGATGAGGATGCGGCCTTGCGGGCCTTGTTCTATGCGATGACGCGCCATCCGGACCTCGTTTCGGGCACCGGGCGCACGGACCTGGCCATCATGCTCACGGGGATGGGCGACTGGGTCAGCAAAATTGGCGCCGACGGCCTTCAGGCGATCGGCGTGCGCTCGCAGGGGCTGGGCATTGCCGTGCGCATCGCCGGCGGCAGCACGCGTGCGACGCATGTGGCCGCGGTGGAGGCATTGCACCAGATCGGTCTACTCGATGAACCCGGCACCACGCCACTGGCCGCGTCCTTCCGGCCGCCGGAGCGCAATGCGCGCGGCAACCAAACCGGACGCTACGTTCCGCTTTTCACGCTGCCTCGGCTGGTCGGCTAGACGGACCGGCATTCTGGCGCCGCCCCCGCCCCGGCGCCGGAGCCCTTGCCTCCGGTAGACTAGCGCGCTGTTTCCCCACTTCACCCTCGGAATAACCTCGATGCTCGCCGAACAGCGGCAAGCCATTGCCGACCTGATCCGCGAGGCGCTTGCGACGCTGTGCGCCGCTCCTCCGGACGTTGAACTGCAGCGACCCAAGGTGGCCGCCCACGGGGACCTGTCCTGTACGGTCGCCTTGGCGCTCGCCAAACAGCTGGGCCGGCCGGCGCGCGAGATTGCCAATCAGATCGTATCGGCGCTCAATTCCAATGAGCGCGCCAACCGGTGGATCGAGTCGGCCGAGGTCGCCGGTCCCGGCTTCATCAACTTGCGTCTCACGAACACGCTGCGCCAGCAAGTGCTTGGGCAGATCCTGCGCGCCGGCAGCGCCTATGGCGCCGGCCAGGAAGGCGGCAACCGCCCGGTCGTGGTGGAATTTGTCTCGGCCAACCCGACGGGCCCCTTGCATCTGGGCCATGCCCGGCAAGCAGCCATCGGCGATGCGCTGGCCAACGTGCTGGCCCGCCGCGGCTGGGCGGTGCAAAGAGAGTTCTATTACAACGACGCGGGCGTGCAGATCGACCAACTCACCGAATCGGTGCAGGCGCGGGCGCGCCAATTGCTGGGGCAGCCGGTCGACGAGCAAAAGATCGGATACCAGGGTGAATACATCGTCGATATCGCGCGCGGATTTCTTTCCGGCGAAACGGTCGGCAGCCGCGACGGCACGCGCGTGACGGCCAGCGGCGACCCCAACGATGTCGAGTCGGTGCGCCGCTACGCCGTGGCCAGTTTGCGTCACCAGCAGGACCTGGACCTGGAAGCGATCGGCGTACATTTCGATTGCTTTTACCTCGAATCGTCCCTCTACGCCGATGGTCGGGTCGACGCGGCAGTGCGCGCCTTGGTGCAGTCGGGCATGACCTTCGAGTCCGAAGGCGCGCTTTGGTTGCGCACGACCCAGGCCCCCGCCAGCGCCACCGCCGATGACAAGGACCGGGTGGTGCGCAAGTCCGACGGCACCTACACCTACTTCGTTCCGGACATTGCTTACCATTTGGCCAAGTTCGAGCGTGGCTTCGGCCGCGCGATCAACGTGCAGGGATCCGATCACCACGGCACCGTGGCCCGAGTACGCGCCGGCCTGCAGATCCTCGCCCGGACGCGCAACCTGCCCATCCCGGCCGAGTACCCCGAGTACCTGCTGCACAAGATGGTGCGCGTCATGCGCGGCGGCGAGGAAGTCAAGATGTCCAAGCGGGCGGGCACCTACGTGGCCCTGCGCGATCTGATCGAATGGGTGGGACGCGATGCAACGCGATTCTTCCTGGTCTCGCGCAAATGCGATTCGGAATTCGCCTTCGACGTCGACCTGGCCCTGTCGCACTCGGAGGACAATCCGGTCTACTACATTCAATACGCGCATGCACGCATCTGCTCGGTGCTGGCGCAGGCCGCAGACCAGAAGGGGCAGGCGCTTGACGAGGCTGCGGCACAGGACATCGATGCGGCACCGCTGGTCGCGCCGCGAGAATTCGCCTTGCTGGCGCGCCTGGCCGAGTATCCCGACACGCTGTGCGCTGCGGCCGCAGAGCTGGCGCCGCACCAAGTTGCCAACTACCTCAAGGAGCTGGCGACCGACCTGCACGCTTTCTACAACGCCGAGCGCATCTTGGTGGACGACCCGGGCCTGCGCAGCGCGCGTCTGGCGCTGTTGTTGGCCACTCGCCAGGTGCTGCGAAACGGCTTGGCGCTGATCGGCGTCTCGGCGCCGGAGCGGATGTAGTCTCCCAACTTGGACCAAAGCAGCGGACCGGAACCCATGACCGAACAGCGACGCCCCCTGCCCTTGTCTGGATTCGTCGTCGGTCTGGTGACGGGACTGGGCGTTGCCGCGATTGCAGCGGTCTACATGACCAGCGCGCCACTGCCTTTTGTCAACAAGGTGCAGCGGTCCACCGAGAACGTGACGCCCGATGCGGGCGATCCGAACCGATCCTTGTTCTCCGCCCACATTCCGATGGCGCAAACGCTGCCGGGCGCCGACACCGCCGCACCTGCCGAGGCGCCACGCAATGCCGAGACGCCACCGGCGACGCCCCCCACCCCGGCTCCGGCCGCGACCGCCGCCGCACCGCCGGCAAGTGTTGCCGCGCCAAGCCCGACGGCGCCGGAGGGCGCAAACGAGGGCGGCAGCCGCCTGATGCTTCAGGTCGGCGCCTACAAGAGCGCGGAGGACGCCGACATAACGCGCGCCCGGCTGGCCCTGCTCGGCCTAGACGCGAAGGTGACCGAGGTGCAGGTCGACGGCAAGTCGCTGTATCGCGTCCGGCTCGGGCCCTACGGCCAGCTCGACGATTTGAACGGAATCCGGCGGACGCTGTCGGAGAACGGGATGGAGCCGCAACTGGTGCACGTGCGCTGACGGGTGCGTGGGCGCAATGCTCATCGTCCGTCCGCTGCTATCGTCCGCTGCCTTGTTGCGATTGCACCGGGAAATTGCGTAGTACATTCTTGTTACCAAACTCTAGACGAGGATCCTCATGCCCACCTCTGCACGCCGACGCGAGTTGATGGTTGCCCTTTGCGCCAGCCCCAGTCTCTTGATCGCCGCGGCCGCGCGCGCCCAGGCGCCCTTCATCCCCCAGGAAGGCACCGACTACCTGGCCATCGGCCGCCCTCAACCGACCGACTCACCGGGCAAAATCGAGGTGCTCGACTTCTTCTGGTACGGCTGTCCGCACTGTTACGCCTTCTTGCCGGAACTCGAGGCCTGGCGCAGGCGCCAGGGGCCCGACATCAGCTTCAAGCATGCGCCGGTCGACTTCGGCGACCCGGGACGCGAACCGCATACGCGTATCTTCTACACGCTGCAGGTTCTGGGCCGCGTCGATGATCTGCACACCAAGGTGTTCGAGGCCTTCCACGTCCAGCACAAGCGCCTGCTCGACGCCAACGAGATCGCCGATTTCATGGCCGACAACGGCATACCGCGCGACAAGTGGCTGGCGACTTACAACTCGTTTTCGATCGCCAACATGGTCGGCCGTGCGCGCATCACTTTCCAGTCCTATGGCATCGACGGCACGCCCACCATCGCCGTCGACGGGCGCTTTCTCGCGGCGCCGACGATGGTCAAGAGCCAGGCAAACCCGAACCGCGCGGCGATGATGACCGTCGATTACATCGTCGATCGCGTGCGCCGCGAACGCCAGCAACGCAAGTCCTAGTCGAGCCGCTAGGGCCCGAACCCGCGGGGTCCGCACCGCGCCGGCAAGCCGCTTCCCCAGGCCCATTCGATGGCTCTGAACGTATTCCTGACCGGGGCATCGAGCGGGATCGGCGCCGCGTTGGCGCGTGAGTTCCACCGCCGGGGCGCGTACCTTGGACTGGCGGCGCGACGGGCCGGGGCGCTGCAGGAGCTTGCGGCCGAGTTCGGCGACCGGTGCCTGATCTATCCGATCGATGTCACGCAGCGCCAGAGCCTGATCGGCGCAGCGTGCGACTTCGAACGCCGTTGCGGCGGAACCGACGTCGTCATCGCCAACGCCGGCATCAGCGCCGGGATGCTGACCGAGCACCGCGAGGATCTTGAGGTTTTCGACCGCATCTTGGCGACCAACCTCACCGCGGTCGTCGGCACGTTCCACCCTTTCATCGCGCCCATGCGGGCGCGAGGCCGCGGAATTCTGGCGGCGATCTCGAGCGTGGCCGGCGTGCGCGGCCTGCCCGGATCGGAAGCCTACTGCCCGTCCAAGGCGGCGCTGACGAATTACTGCGAGAGCCTGCGCGTGGGCCTGCGGGGCAGCGGCATACGCGTGGTCACGATCCTTCCTGGATTCATCCGCACGCCCTTGACGGCAGGCAATCCTTACCCGATGCCCTTTCTGATGGAGGCCGACGCCTTCGCGCGGCGTGCCGCCGACGCGATCGAGCGCGGTTGCAGCTACCGGGTGATACCCTGGCAAATGGGCTGGGTCGCCAAATTGCTGCGGGCGCTGCCCAATTGGGCCTTCG
Organism: uncultured beta proteobacterium; assembly: GCA_963729785.1. GTDB lineage: Bacteria > Pseudomonadota > Gammaproteobacteria > Burkholderiales > Burkholderiaceae_F > GJ-E10. The sequence continues at coordinate 11,823 of CAVSPM010000029.1, forward strand.
ACCGCCTGCTGGCACGCCGCCCGCGCAAGCCGCGCGCCGGCGAACGCACGCTCCCCGGCCGGAGCGGCTGAGGCCGCCTGGCTATTCGGGACCCTTGCTGCGCGTCGAGCGGACGATGCCCAGGCTCTGCAGGCGGGCGATTTCCTCGGTCGTGTAGCCGTTTTCCCGCAATACGGCCACGCTGTCTTGTGCAAAGCACGGCGGCGCGCAGCGCATCCGGGCGGGCGTACGCGAAAACTTGATCGGCGTGCCTACCGAGCGGATCTGCCCAGTCTGCACCACCATGCCGCGCGCCTGCGCATGCGCCGAAGTCAGCGCCACATCAATCGGCTGAACCACCCCGGCCGGCACGCCGGCGCGCAGCAACCGCTCGGCCAGGGCCGCGCCGTCGGTCTGTGCGAAGGCCTGCGCCAATACCGCGCGCAGCTCGTCCCGATGCGCCATGCGATCGGCATTGGTGGCAAAGCGCGCATCGGTCATCAGCTGCGGCTGAGCCAGGATCTCGGCCAAAATCCGGAACTGCCGATCATTGCCGACGGCGATGAAGATCTCGCCGTTGCGCGTGCCCCATTTGTCGTAGGGCGCGACGTTCGGATGGGCGTTGCCCAGCGGCATCGGGCGCTTGCCGCTCAACAAGTAATTGGCCGCTTGCGGATGCAGCAGCGCCGTGGCGCAGTCGTAGAGCGTCATGTCGATGAATTGACCGCGCCCGCTGCGCGCGCGCTCCTGCAGTGCCATCAGGATCGCGATCGCCGAGTACATACCCGTAGCCATGTCGACCATGGGCGTCGCCAGTCGCACGCTGCCCTGGCCGATCTCGCCGTTGATGCTCATAAGGCCGCTCATGGCTTGCACAACGGCATCGTAGCCGGGCAGGCCGCCCAGCGGCCCATCGGCGCCAAAGCCCGAAACGCGGCAATGGATCAGGCGCGGGAAACGCGCCTCCAGGATTTCGGGGTAGCCCAGGCCCCACTTTTCCATCGTCCCGGTCTTGAAGTTCTCCAACAGGACGTCGCTGCCCTCCAGCAGGCGCAGCAATACGTCACGTCCCGGCTCCACGCTGATGTCCAGGGTGATGGCGCGCTTGTTGCGGTTCACCCCGAGGTAGTAGCTGGCATCGCGGCTGCCGTCGGCGCGCTCGGCGAACGGAGGGCCCCATTGGCGCGTCTCGTCCCCCTGAGGCGGTTCGACCTTGATCACGTCGGCACCGTGGTCGGCCAGGATCATCGTGCAGTAAGGTCCGCCCAGCACGCGCGACAAGTCCACGACCTTCAGACCCTGGAGCGCCCCCGGCAAAGCTGACTTATCTGCAGCAGCGTTCACCAGCAAGACTCCTTTCTAAGCGGCCCGCAGTCGGGCAAAGCCGTCGCGCAGATCGTCGATCAGATCGTCGGCGTCCTCCAGACCGGCAGAGATGCGCAGCAACGGCCCCGCGCAGGGCGGCGGCGCTACGCTGCGATCGGGATGGCAGGGGATCATCAGGCTCTCGAATCCCCCCCACGAATAGCCGCGCCCGAACAGGCGCGTGTCATCGAGCAGTGCCGTGAAGGCCTCGGGGCCGACCTGCGCCTTCAGGATCACGCCGAACACCCCGCTAGCGCCGGAGAAATCGCGCTTCCAAAGATCGTGGCCGGGATCCTGCGGCCGCGTCGGGTACAGGACGCGCTCGACCTCGGGCTGACCCAGCAGCCAATCGACGAGGCGTTCGGCGGTCGCACGATGGCGCGCCAAGCGCGCCGCAAGCGTGCGCAGGCCGCGCAGGGCCAGCCAGCAATCGTCGGGGCTAGCATACAAACCCAGCGAGCGAACGAAGGCACGCATCGCCCCGGCGGTCGCCTTGTTGGCCGTGACCGTGCCCAACAGCAAGTCCGCATGACCGCCGATGTATTTGGTCGCCGCGTGCACCGAGACATCGACGCCGTGGCGCAGCGGTTGGAAATACAATGGCGTGGCCCAGGTGTTGTCGATCACGGAAACTGCGCGACGGCGCCGCGCGATCTGCGCCAGCAGGGGAACATCCTGGATCTCGAAGGTCAACGACCCGGGCGACTCGAGAAAGAGCAGGCGCGTGGTCGGCCGGAACAAATCCTCGAGGTTGGCGCCGATGCGCGGGTCGTAAAACGTGGCCTCGACGCCGTAGCGCGACAGCGTGTGCCGGCAAAAGTCGCGCGTCGGCCCGTAGGCCGAATCGGGCACCAGGACATGGTCCCCGCTGCCCACGTAGGCCAGGATGGCCGCCGTGCAAGCGCTCAGCCCGGAGGGTAGCGCCCAGCTGCGATGTCCTCCTTCGAGGGCGGTCAGGGCATCCAAGAACGCCCGATGGGTCGGCGTGCCATGGATGCCATACGTGACCGGGCCCCGGTCATCGTCCCCGGCAGCTCGACGCGCACGCATGTCAGCAACGTCGCGGTGCAGCACCGTGGAGCCGCGCACCAGCGGCGGATTGACGAAACCACCGTGCTCCGGACCGGCCGCATCGGACGACGATCGCCCCAGTGTCGTAAGCAGTGTCGACGGCTTAAAGGCTGCCGGCATCAGAAAGGATCCCTGCACGGAGCCGCCACCGGCCGGCCCCGCTGCGGTCATAGGAAGACGCAATCCGCGGATTGTAGTACGGCAGTAATATCAGCATAGAATTTTGCGAAGGAGCACCAAATCATGCAGACGCCGGGGCTGGATTTTGATCTGGGTGCCGACATCGATGCGCTGCGCGACAGCGTCCGCGCCTTTGCCGAACGCGAGATCGCCCCGCGCGCCCAACAGATCGATCGCAGCGACTGCTTCCCGGCCGATCTGTGGCGCAAGATGGGCGAACTGGGCGTCCTGGGGGTCACCGTGCCCGAGCAGTACGGTGGCGCCGGCATGGGCTACTTGGCACACATGATCGCCATGGAGGAGATCTCGCGGGCCAGCGCCTCGATCGGGCTGTCGTACGGCGCGCACTCCAATCTATGCGTGAACCAGATCCGGCGCAACGGCGACGAAGCACAACGCCAGCGCTACCTGCCGCGACTGATCTCCGGGGAACACGTCGGCGCGCTGGCCATGAGCGAGCCCAATTCCGGATCGGACGTGGTCTCGATGAAGCTGCGCGCCCAGGACAAGGGCGGCTATTACGTGCTCAACGGCACCAAGATGTGGATCACCAACGGTCCCGATGCCGACGTGCTGGTCGTCTACGCCAAGACCGAGCCGCAGCTCGGTGCCCGCGGGATCAGTGCCTTTATCGTGGAAAAGTCGATGCCCGGATTCTCCGTGGCACAAAAGCTCGACAAGCTGGGGATGCGCGGCTCGCATACCGGGGAGCTGGTGTTTCGCGACTGCGAGGTTCCGACCCAGAACCTGCTGGGCGGCCTGAACCAGGGTGTGCGCGTACTGATGAGCGGGCTCGACTACGAACGCGCCGTGCTCTCTGCCGGACCGCTGGGGATCATGCAGGCGTGCATGGACTTGGTTACCCCCTACATCCACGAGCGCCAGCAGTTCGGCCAGCCCATCGGGCAGTTCCAGCTGATCCAGGCGAAGATCGCCGACATGTACACCAGCCTGTCCTCGTGCCGCGCCTACGCCTACGCTGTGGGCAAGCAGCTCGACCGCTACGCGGGCCTGGCTGGGAGCGAGGGCAGCGGCCACGTACGCGCGGCGCGCAAGGACTGCGCCGGGGTCATCCTGATGGCCGCCGAGAAGGCGACCTGGATGGCGGGCGAGACGATTCAAATCCTGGGTGGCAACGGCTACGTCAACGATAGCAGCGCAGGCCGGCTGTGGCGCGATGCCAAGCTCTACGAGATCGGCGCCGGCACGTCGGAGATCCGGCGCATGCTGATCGGCCGCGAATACTTTCACGAGAGCGCCTGAACCCGGCGCCCGCCGGCAGCTGACGACGCGGCAAGCCCGCCCGACGCCATGGACTCGACCAATGCTCCTTCCGAAAACCGCCTGGAGGCACCCGGCGCCGCCGGACCCGGCGGCGCCCGCTTCGATCACTCCATGCCGCAGCCGCGCGCCATCGCCCGGGCGATACTCGAAGGCTTCAACCTGCATTACCAGCGGTTTCGCCTCGTCGCGCAGCAGGCCAAGGAACGCTTCGAAAAGGGCGACTGGCTGGGCATGCGCGACTCGGCGCGCGAGCGGATCGACTATTACGACCAGCGCGTGATCGACGCGGTCGATCGCATCGAGCGAGGCTTTGACCTGGCCTGCCTCGACGAAGCCGAACGCGACCGCCTCTGGCAAGCGGTGAAGCAGCAGTTCGTTTCACTATTGTCCGATCATCGCCAACCCGAATGCGCCGAAACCTTCTTTAACTCGGTGTGCACGAAGTTGCTGCACCGCCTGTATTACCAGAACGCGTTCTTGTTCGTCCGCCCCGGCGTGGCCACCGACTACATGGATTCGGACCCGCCCTCGATCCGCAGCTACTACCCGGCCACGGCGGGGCTGCGCGCCACTTTGCGCCAGATCGTCACGGACCTGGGCTTCTCGGCACCATTCGTGGACCTCGAGCGCGATCTGCGCTACGTGCTGCGGGCGATCTGCGAAGCCCATCGCAAGGGCGCCCCCAACGCCCTGGTGCGACCTTTCCAGGTCGACCCGGACTGCCAGGTGCAGGTGCTCTCGAACCTGTTCTTCCGCAACAAGGGGGCCTACCTGATCGGCCGGTTCATCAATGGCACGCGCGCGACGCCGATCGCCGTCCCCCTGCTGCGCGACGATAGCGGACGCATCTACATCGACACCATCTTGTTCTCGGCCGATCTGCTCGCCACCTTGTTCTCATACACGCGCGCCTACTTTCTCGTCGACATGGAGGCGCCGTCGGCGTACGCCGAGTTCGTGAAATCCGTTCTTCCGCACAAGCCGGTGTGCGAGCTGTACACGATGGTCGGCCTGCAAAAGCAGGGCAAGACGCTCTTTTACCGCGACTTCCTGCATCACCTGCGCCACTCCACGGACCGCTTTGTGGCTGCGCCCGGCATCAAAGGCCTGGTGATGACGGTGTTCACGCTGCCGTCCTATCCGTACGTGTTCAAAATCATCAAGGACGTCATCGCGCGTCCCAAGGAAACCGACCGCCGGCAGGTGATGGAAAAGTATCGTCTGGTCAAGCTGCATGACCGGGTCGGGCGCATGGCCGATACGTGGGAATATTCCGAGGTCCGTTTGCCACGCGCGCGCTTTGCCCCGGAACTGATCCGCGAACTGCTCAGCTACTGCCCCAGCGTGGTCGAGGTCGACGAGAACTCGGTATTGCTGCGCCACGTCTACATCGAGCGGCGCATGACACCGCTCAACATCTACCTGCAGCACGCCAGCGACGCGCAGGTCGAGCATGCCATCGGCGAGTACGGCAACGCCATCAAGGAGCTGGCCGCCGCCAACATCTTCCCCGGCGACATGCTGTTCAAGAACTTCGGGGTAACGCGTCTGAACCGCGTGGTGTTCTACGACTACGACGAAATCGAATACATGGTCGATTGCCGGTTCCGGCGCATCCCGCCGGCGCCCAACGAGGAGGCGGAGATGTCCGGAGAACCCTGGTATTCGGTCGAGCGCGGCGACGTCTTCCCCGAGCAGTTTGCCCCTTTTTTGCTGGGCGATCTGCGCATCCGGGCGGCCTTCATGCGCCAGCATGCCGATCTGCTCACGCCCGAATTCTGGCAAATGCGCCAGCAGCGCATCCGCGAGGGCATCATGGAAGACGTGTTTCCCTATCCGCAGGACCGGCGCTTTGGCGCGCGCGCCCAGGCGTGGCGGCGGCCGGCTTCGCGCTAGCCGAGCCCACCAGCGAGCGGCCATCGGGGCGCGGCCGCTGCGCGCAAAGTGCCTGGTTCGAGTAGCGCCCTGACGACGGGAGGACGCCAAAATGGCAGACGGCAAGCACGGCAGGCGCGGCGACGACGATACCGTGGTGATCGCGGCGGCCGCGCGCACGCCGATGGGCAGCATGCTGGGCGCGCTCAGCCCGCTAGCGGCGTACGAGCTAGGCGCCGTCGCCGTGCGTGCCGCGGTCGAACGGGCCGGCGTCGATGGCGCTCGGATCGACGAAGTCCTGCTGGGCAACTGCCTCATGGCCGGACAAGGGCAGGCGCCCGCGCGCCAGGCGAGCTTGGGCGCCGGCCTGCCCATCTCGACCGGCGCGGTCACGTTGTCCAAAATGTGCGGCAGCGGCATGCGCGCGATCATGTTTGCCCACGACATGCTGCGCGCCGGGTCTGCCCGGCTGGTGGTGGCAGGCGGGATGGAAAGCATGAGCAATGCACCGTACCTGCTGCCCAAGGCGCGCCAAGGTTATCGCTATGGACACGCCACCGTCTTCGACCATCTGGCTCTGGACGGACTGGAGGACGCGTACGAACGCGGTAAGGCGATGGGCACGTTCGCCGAGGATTGCGTGGCCAAGTACGGCTTCTCGCGCGCCGAACAGGACCGATTCGCCATCGCCTCGGTGGAGCGCGCCGTACACGCCAACGAAAGCGGCGGCTTCGACTGGGAGATGGCGCCGGTTGCCGTACCGGGCAAGTCCGGCGATACCATGATCGTCCGCGACGAGCAGCCGTTTCGCGCACGCCCGGACAAGGTCCCCCAGCTCAAGCCGGCGTTCCGCAAAGACGGGACGATCACGGCCGCCAGCTCCTCACCCATCTCCGACGGTGCGGCCGCGCTGGTACTTACGCGCGCGTCGTTGGCGGCGGAATTCTGCTGCCGACCGCTGGCCCGCATCCGAGCGCACGCTGTTCATGCCCAGGAACCGGGATGGTTCACGACGGCGCCGATCGGCGCGATCGCTCGGGTACTGGAAAAATGCGGTTGGAGTGCTGCCGAGGTCGACCTGTGGGAGATCAACGAGGCCTTTGCCGTCGTCGCCATGGCGGCCATGCGCGAGTATCGTATCGACCATGAGCGCATCAACGTGCACGGGGGGGCTTGCGCCTTGGGTCATCCGATCGGCGCCAGCGGCGCACGCATCGTCGTCACGCTCATCGGCGCGCTGCGCCGCAGGGGTCTGCAGCCGCGGCGTCGCCGCGCTGTGCATCGGTGGCGGCGAAGCCACCGCGGTCGGTCTTGAGATCATCTGAGTGCCGCGGGCCTGAGGACAGCGCATGCCGACTTGCCTGATACTGGGAGCCACGCGAGGGGTCGGGCTGGAGTTTGCACGCCAATACGCCGAGCAGGGCTTTCGCGTGGTGGGCACCCATCGTCACGCCCAGGACGCAGCCAGCCTGGCGCCGTATTGCGCACGCACGATCCGCGTCGATCTGCTGCAACCGGGCTGGGTATCGGCCTTGGCAGAGCTGGCGGGGGAGCCGATCGATCTGGTCATCCTCTCGGCCGGCATCGTCGGGCCGTGTTCCGACGGTCTTCTGGCTCCGGAGCAGGCCGAGTTCGATGCTGTGATGCACACGAATGTGCTGGCTGCGATGCAGGCGATCCCGGCGCTGGCCGAGAACCTGATCGCCACGGGCGGCAAACTGGTGGTGCTCTCCAGCCGCATGGGCTCCATCGGCAATGTCACCAGCGCCTCGCGCTGGCTCTATCGAGCCAGCAAGGCGGCGCTCAACTGTGTGCTCAAGTCGGCCAGCATCGACCTGGGCGCCTGTGGTGTCGTCTGCATGGCCCTGCACCCCGGATGGGTACGCACCGACATGGGGGGGGCGGACGCGGATCTGGACGTGCGTGCGAGCGTCGCGTCGATGCGCCGGGTCATCGCCGCCGCCAACCGTTCGCACAACGGCCGCTTTCTGAACTTCAACGGCGAGCAGCTGGAATGGTAGAGCGTGGGTCCTATCCGGAATCTCCGGTACGGGGTAAGCTCCGCCCCGCACACGATGGCGTATTGGCTTGTCAACGACCTGAGGCATTGCCCCGGAACGGAATCCAAACTCGCGCTTGCGGATGAACCATGATTAGCCCTGCGATGATCGCCAGTCTTATCTTCGGTGCCTGCGGGCTGCTGGCCGCGGCCGCCCTTGAGTATCTTTTGCGCGCCCTGGCCGACGACGCCGGCATCAATCGCTGGATCTTCGTCGCCGTGCCAGCGCTGTTCGCGATGCTTTTTGCGTTGCTGCTGTACCAGGAGGCCAATAGCAAGATCAAAAGCCTGGGTGAATCGGTATCCCGCGGGCTGCTCATCGCCCTGCTAACCTGGATGTCCTTCTCCGCGCTTGCCAGCTGGGCGTGGTGTTCGGCGCGCGAATTCGGCCAATGCCTTAGCAGGACACTGCTGGCCACGGCCATCGTCGGCGGCGGACCGATGCTGGCGGCGGCGCTTATCGCCGGTCTGCTGACCGGCGTGCTCATCATCCGGCCTCCTCGCAAGGCAGCCGATCAGAGCGCCGACGGGTTCAGCTGATGCCGGGCGATGGTGCCTGTTGCGGCGCCGCCGCCTGATCCGGCTCCGGCTGGAGCGCGGGATCCGACCGAGCGCTTTGGCGAGCGCGCCCAGGCCTACGCGCGTGCACGGCCCGGCTACCCGCAGGCCGCCCTGCAGGAACTGGCGCAATCGTTGGGCTTGTCCGACGGCGCCTTGATCGTCGACCTGGGCTGCGGCACGGGGCTCTCCAGCCTGCCCTTGCTGCGAGCCGGCTACTGGGTGATCGGGGTCGAACCCAACGCGGCGATGCGACGCCATGCGCAGACGCTTTCGTCGGCATGGCCCCGCTTTGAGGTCGTCAGCGGCCGCGCCGAGGCAACCGGCCTGGAAGACGGCCGGTCCGACCTGGTCATCGCGGCTCAGGCGTTTCACTGGTTCGACGTCCCGGCCGCGCGTGCGGAGGCCTTGCGCATCCTGCGTCGTCCGGCGCGCGCCGCGCTCATCTGGAACGATCGGCGCGCCGACGGCTCGGCCTTTTCCGAAGGCTACGAGAGCCTGTTGCGCCGCTACAGCCCGGAGTACCTGGAAATTCGCCACCGGCACGGGCGGGAGGATCGGGTAGCGCAATTTTTCGGCCACCAGAACTGGCGCACAATTGGCTGTCGCCATGACGACCTGCTCGACTACGAGACGCTGGCCGAGCGCCTGCAGTCGGCGTCCTACCTGCCGGGACCAGGGGCTGCGAGCCATCCGGCGATGATGGCCGACTTGCATGCCCTGTTCGACCAGACGGCCCGGGACGGCAGGGTTCGAATGGAATTTGAAACGCGCATCCTGTATGGAGAAATCGCTGATACGTTGGGTGAACCGGCCGCCGGTGGGTAAGGGGCGCTTCGCGGCCCTGCGACCGGTGCGCGTGCGCAACCGGCGACTCGCGCGACCGACTGGATGCAACAAGGCCGGGCCCCGGGCCCGGCCCAGCCGATACCAAGCTAGCGGAGGCCGCCATGCCGTCACCCATCGAGTTTTATTTCGACTTTAGTTCGCCCTATTCCTACATTGCCGCCGAGCAGATCGAGGCACTGGCCGCGCGCCACGGCCGCACGGTCAAGTACCGGCCCACTTTGCTCGGCGCCGTATTTCGGGTCTCGGGACAGCGCCCCCTGACGGAGATCCCGATCAAGGGGCGATACAGCCTGCGCGACTTCGCCCGCAGCGCACGTTTTGCCGGCGTACCCTTCGCCCAGCCTGACCCCTTCCCCATCTCCACGGTCCATGCCGCCCGCGCCTTTTTGGTCCTTGAGGCACAGGCCCCTGCGCTCGCCACCAACTTCATCCACGTGGCTTTTCGGGCATACTTTGCCCAGGGCAAAAACCTATCCGACGTGGAGGTCCTGCGTCAGGTGCTGTCCGAGTCGGGGCGGATGCCCCTGCGGTCCTAGAAGCGACCGGAACGGGCGGACGTCAAAGAGCAGCTCAAGGTTTCGGTGGATCAGGCGATCGCGCGCGGCGTTTTCGGCGCGCCCTTCTTCTTCATCGACGGTGAGCCCTTCTGGGGCAGCGACCGCCTGCCCCAAATGGAACGCTGGCTGGCAACCGGGCCGTTTTGATTCCCGGGGCCCGATGCCCGGCAAGTTTTTCACGGAAGAGATTTGTCATGAAGCGCCCAGCGGCCGTGCCATTCATCATGCTGACCTCGCTGCTCGACATGATCGGCATCGGTCTCATCATTCCCGTACTGCCGGCGCTCGTTGGCGAGTTCACGCAAGATCGACAGGCCCAGGCTTATTGGTACGGGGCACTCATCGCGACCTTTGGCGCCGCGCAGTTCCTGTTTGCGCCCCTTTGGGGGGCAATTTCCGACCGCTACGGCCGCCGCCCCGTGCTGTTGCTGGGCATCGCCGGACTGGGTGTCACCTTCCTGGTGTCGGCGCTGACCGACTCGCTATGGGTGCTGGTCGGCGTCCGCATCATGGGCGGCGCGCTGTCGGCCAACGTCGCCGTCGCCCAGGCCTATGTCGCCGACATCACCACGGCAGAGCAGCGCACGCCGGCACTGGGCAAGCTCGGCGCCATGTTCGGCCTGGGGTACGTGCTGGGACCGGTGATCGGCGGCCTGTTGGCCGCCCCCAGTCTGCGTCTGCCGTTTTTCGCCGCCTCCAGCATGTGCGCGATCAACTGGCTTTATGGCCTGCTCGTGCTGCCCGAATCGCTGCCGCCGGAGCGGCGCAGCTCGCGGGCGTTCCAGCGCCTGAACCCCTTTTCTTCGCTCGCGGGCCTGGCACGGTTGCGCGGTGTCGGTCCGCTGGTCTTCGCCGTGGCGGCCGACTTGCTGGCGATGCTCATGTTGCAGTCCGTCTGGGTGCTCTACACGGGGATGCGCTTCCACTGGGGACCGCGCGAGAACGGCTTCTCGCTCTTTGCCTTCGGCGTTGTCGCGGTGGTCGTGCAAGGCGGACTGCTGCGCCGCTTGCTCAAGGCGATGGGAGAGCGCCCCCTGATCGTCGCCGGGCTCGCTTCGGGCGCGATCTGCTACGCGGCCTTTGGTCTGGTACCGGATGGCTGGATGATGTACTTGGTCATCGTGGCCAATTTCCTTGCCTTCGCCTCCGGCACGGCGCTGCAGGGGGTGATATCCAAGGCGGCCGATCCGCACGAACAGGGCCGGACCATGGCCACGCTGACAGCCTTGCGCAGTGTGATCGGAATTTTCGCCAGTTCGATGGGCCCCTTCCTTCTCGGGCAAGTGTCGCGCTTCGGCGCATGTCAACGCGCTGCTCGGGACCCCGTTCTTCGTTTGCGCCCTCCTTGAGCTGCTCGCCTACTTGATCGCGCGCCGGTATTTCGCGCGCCATCCCGCGCAGACGGCTGCCGCCGCCCCGGCCGCAGCGACCGTCTCCGGCTGATCGGCCGAGCGGCGGCGGTGCAGCGGACGGGCGCACTGGCACAATACGCAACCTCGATTCCGCCACGCGGCCAATCTTCAACCGATGGGTAAAGGGTCTCCGATGACCGGGACTTGCGTGCAGCGCCGGCCGCCTCGATCACGCATCGGTTGGGTTCGTCTGGCCGGGCCATGCCGACTAGCAGCCTGCCTGCTCGCCGGTTGCGTGCAGTCGGTGTCGACGACCCCAGCGGCAACCACGGCAGGGCCGGTCAATCGGACGCAAAATGCGGCCGCACCCGGATCGCTGTACTCGCTGCTTCACCGCTCGCTACCGCTACCCGAGGGCCAGATCGAGGTGCTGCGCTTGCACGGCACCGGCGCGCAAATCTTCCGCTGCGAGCCGCGCGCCGACGTCCTGCGCTGGACCTACCGGCAGCCCGAGGCGCAACTGCGCGACGACAGCGGGAAGATCGCGGTGCGCCATGACGCCAACCAGTTCTTCGAGCACACCGACGGCAGTCGCCTCGTGGGCGAAGTGGCCGAACACGTACCTGCGCCCAACGATAACGCGCTGCCGTGGCTATTGATCAAGACGCACTCCTTTGGCAAGGGCGCCCTGACCGGCGTCGATTACGTGCAACGCATCGACACGGTCGGCGGGATGCCGCCCGAGAGCTGCGATCCGTCACAGATCAACCAGTTGCTGCGCGTCCCGTTCTCCGCCGAATTCGTCTTTTTCCGCTGATATCTCCTGCTACCCTGTAAGCGGGACGGTTTGCTTCGCCGGCTCGGCGAACCAAGCGGCATGGGCCTTCGGTAAGATGCCCACTTGCCCAAGAGGCGCTGCACGCTGCGCTCGAACCCCTCACAGGCCGCGTATGCCACCCTTTGCTCCGAAGTCTGCGCTTCCCGGCGCGAGCGGTCCGCGCCAAGCCCACGCGGCGGCGCTGCTGGTCGCGATCGGCATGCTCTGTGCCGGCGCGGCGGCGCAGACCGCTGGTGGCGGATCCTTTGTGGGACGGCCCATTTACAGCGAGCCGGCCGGCGGCTTGCAGTTGCCTCCGGGCTGCGAGGTGGATCCGTCCTGGCGCTCGTCGGTCGCCAACTCCGAGCTCGAGTTGTGGGTTGCGCAATGCGCCAACACGCCGCGGGTGTGGCTGCTCAAGCGGCAGGTGATCGAGGTCATCAGCGCGCGCCAATCGCGCCTGCGCTTTCAGGTTCTGGAAGAACGCGTCTATGCCGACGAGTCAGCGGGCGAAACCCTGAGCGTCCAATGCACCGGCCCGCACGACGAATCCGGCTACGTGGTGCGCGGTGCGCACTGGCGCAGCGACAACAAGGACCTGCGCCTGAAGAGCGCCAAGGAGGTATTGCGCGCCGATGCGCGCACGCAGTCGCTGGTGTCATCGGAAATCGGTGCCGTTGACTGCGTGCGCTTTCCGGAGCGCGAGGCCATGATGAAACGCCTGCAGCAGCACAACTGATGTGGGCGGGGTCAACCCGCGTTCCGCGATACGGCTGGCCCGATCGGCGTCCCGGGCTTTCCTTCCGGACCGAGGCGGCGCCCGGGGTGCAGGGCGCGCGCTAGGCGGCAGCCGAAGATGCACGCCGGGTTCGCCTCGGCGAGATCGCCTGGGTCTGCGCCGCGCCGGGGCCGACGCGCCCGAGGCGGGTCGGCGCATCGACAAAAAAATGCCGAATATTCTGCGTTTGTAAGCGCACGGCTCGCCAGCGCCGGGCCCAAGGCATATCGTCCGGCCGAAGAATCCGGCCAAACTCTTGCAGATCCGGGCGCGCGGCGCCAGGGCCGGAGGACCACCAGGAGGCCCTCGTGAGCCAATCCATCATCGAAGCTGGACTCACCCCGAAGGATCCGTCGACGCCGCGCCGCTCCAAGACCTGGCGGGCGACGCAGCGGTGCACCACCCCGCCCGAGCGGCAACGCGGCGTACCGCTCACCGCAGGCACCGCGCTGGATTTGCGCTGCCTCGAACTTGCTGCCCCGACAGGTCGCACAGGCGATCTCTTGCGCCGAGGGATCGACGACGGAATATTCTCGCTGCGGGCAGTCTGCGCGTCCCACCTCGATAGCGAACTGCAGGAGCGGCTGGCGCGCATCGCGCCGTTGCAGCAGTTCTTGTGCGTGTTCACCGATCACGGATGCGCCAGCCTCGAGTCGCTTGCGCCGCGGCTGCACGGGACCATGCGCCCGGATCTGCAGCGGGCCTACGCGAGCTTGATCGTGGAGCGCGACCCGCTGCTTGGGCGCGCGACGCAAGAATGGTGCACGCTGGCGGGCACCATCGAGGAGCACTGCGCCTGGATCGAACAAAACTCGCGCAACGGCCAAGTCGTGCGCGGCTGGCTCGCGCACCTGGCCAGCGAAGGCGCAGGATACTTGGTGGTCGTGCCCGGGCGTGGCTGGTTGTCGCGCGGAGCGGTCTTCGCCTTTTATTCGCAGCAACCGCCGGACAGCGTGGTCTTCGCCCTGTTCTATGCGGTCCAGCGCTTGGCCGTTGCGTTGGAGTTGCGCTACCGCCCTTACTTGACCGAACTGCTCGCCATGCGCTTCACGGCACGGGAACGGGACGTGCTGCGCGCCGGGTTGCTCGGTGCCGCCGACGACAAGATTGCCGCCCGGCTGGGTCTGTCAGTCGATGCGATCCGCTACTACTTCAAGAAGTTCAAGCATCGGGCGCCAAGTGCCATTGGTCATCTCAAGCCCAGGGAACTGGCGCGGATCCTTCATCAACTGGGCCGGCTTTGAGCTCGGCCGTCCCGATCCGCGACACACCGGAACCGCCCCCTCCTGGCAAGCAAGGGGCGGCCTTGTCGACACCGAATGACCGCATCGGATCTTCGCCCCGCGGCCACGCGCCAGTGCCTTGAGTGCGGCCAGCGTAGGTGGCCTGCCAAGCGTGGGCTGCGGCGCCGCCAAAGGGCATTGCCGTGCGGGCGTCCGCGCGGGCGCATCGGGACACTGCGCCGCACCCGGGCGCGGCCGCCACTGGCCATGCGGGGGCGATGGGGGTCTTTGCCAGGGCGGCTCCGGCCGGACGGGGAACTTGATATCCTTCTTCGCGGCGGGCCCTCCGCCCGCAGGTCGTTTGGCGCGCCTCGGCACGCCATCCGCGGTGGCGGGAAGGGAACGAGCCTCCTATCGCATGGCCACTCGGTCTAGCCCATGGACGACGCATCGCTGCTGCGCTACTCCCGACACCTGCTGCTCGAGCAAATCGGCATCGAGGGCCAAGAGCGCATTGGCCGGGCCCAGGTGCTCGTCGTGGGTGCGGGCGGGCTGGGTTCGCCGGCGGCCAGCTACCTGGTTGGCGCCGGCATTGCACGGCTCGTGCTGCTGGACGACGACAACGTCGATCTGACCAACCTGCAGCGGCAGTGGCTGCATACCACCGAGCGCATCGGACAGCCCAAAGCGGCGTCGGCCGCGCACGCGCTGCACGCCCTCAACCCGCAGGTGGCCATCGAAGCGCACGCCGAGCGGGCCACGGCAGCGAACCTGGGCGCGCTGCTGCGCGATATCGATGTCGTCGTCGACTGTTCCGACAACCGGGCGACACGCTACGCGATCAACCGCGCCTGCGTGGCAGCGCGCGTTGCCCTGGTATCTGGCGCCGCCAGCGCCTGGTTCGGCCAATTGGCGGTGTTCGATCTGCGCCGCGCCGATGCGCCCTGCTACGCGTGCCTGTTCCCCGAAGGCGAGGGCAGCGACGACTCCTGCGCCACGACAGGCGTCTTTGCCCCGCTCACCGGGATCATCGGGGCGTTGCAGGCAGCCGAAGCGCTGCGGCTGATTCAGCCGTTCGGCCAGCCGGCCAGCGGCCAATTGCTAACCGTCGACGGCGCGAGCATGGATTTTCACCGGCTGCGCTTCGCGCGGGAGCCGCACTGCGCCGTTTGCGGTGCTTGAGGATCCGTCCCCGGCGAACCCGAGGTCCAGGCGGCGAAGACCGCCGAAAAGGCAGGCATCGAAACGCCGCCAAACAGCGCGAACCTGGCTTCCAGGCCCCGTGCGCCGAGCGTCGTCACGGCGCGCGCTCGTCGGAACCGGCTGCGCTGGGCCGGCGGCCAGCCAGATGGGCCACGGCGGTGACCGGGCAAGTTCCGGGGAACGTGTGCCGGGGTCGGCTTCAGCCAGCCACGAGTACCGCCAGGTGCTCGTCCAGGCCTTCCCCCGGCAGCTTGCGGAACCCGCTCTTCGAATAGCGGTGCCAACGCCCCAGGACATAGGCCAAGCTCATCGACGCCCGGCTTGCCGCATCGAAGTCGGCAGGCAATTCGGACTGGGAGACCGCAGCCCGGAAAGCTTGCTTCAAGGACGCCTCGACACGATCAAAGAACTGGTTCATACGCTCCTGCAGCCGCTCGTTCTCGTTGACCAGCGCGTCGCCGGTCAGGACCCGCGTCATGCCGCGGTTCGTCTGCGCGAATTCGAGCAGCATGCGCACCATTTTGCGTACCTGCTGGCGTCCGGACGGTTCCTTGTTGGCGATGTCGTTGATCAGGCTAAAGACGGTCGATTCGATGAATTCGATCAGCCCCTCGAACATCTGGGCCTTGCTGGCGAAATGGCGGTAGAGCGCGGCTTCCGAAACCTCCAGGCGCGCCGCCAGCGAGGCCGTGGTCACCTTCTCGGCGCGAGGGTCCTCGAGCATGGTGGCGAGCATTTGCAGAATCTGCAGCTTGCGCGCACCGGGCCGGCGCCGGCCCTTGGAGCCCTCTTCTTTGTCGTCGCTGGATACGGCCGATTCCATAGATCGCCCCGAATGTGAGGTGACGAATCTACCGGAATCCGCAAAAACGTGGGGGATTACTTACATGGAAAGGCGCCAAAACACCATCCCTTTATCCCTGCAATCCGCGAGCTAGGGCGCCAGGCAGAGGCAATGGGCGTAGGTTCGCGGCCTTCCCGTCTGGTCCGCCGCCTGAGCAAGCCAGTACAGGTCGCGACGCAACGATTCGGCGCCCGACTGGCTGGTCGCGCCGCCGGCCAGGCCCAGGCCCAGGTCGGCGGCTGCCGAGCGCACCGCAGCACTGGGCAACGATGCCAGAATCCGGGTCCAGCCCTTGGGCTCGGCTTCCAGATAGGTCACTCGATAGCCATCGCCCAGCTTGGCCAGTGCGCCGGCCGTCCGCACAGCGGCGTCCAATCCCCCCAACTCATCGATCAGGCCGCGTTCAAGGGCCTGCCCGCCGGTCCAGACGTGTCCCTGCGCAAATTCGTTGACCTGCTCGGGCGTGGCCTGTCGCGCCTGCGCGACCCGGCCGATGAACTCCCGGTAGACGTGCTCCGCCGAGCTTTGAAAGATCTGCGCCAGGCGCGGGTCGATAGGGCGCCGCAGGTCAGGGATCCTGCCGCCCAGGTCGTGGTTGCGCCGCCGGTGTGGATGCCCAGTTTGTCCAAGCTGCGATTGAAGGTCGGCAACAGCATGAAAACGCCGATCGATCCTGTGATGGTTGCCGGATCGGCCAGAACGCGATCGGCGGCCATGCTGATCAAGTACCCGCCCGATGCAGCCACGTCGCTCATGGACACGACGACCGGCTTGCCCGCCGCACGGGTCAGTTCGAGTTCGCGCCGGATCAGTTCCGAGCCAAAAGCGCTGCCGCCGCCCGAATCAACGCGCAACACCAGCGCCTTAATGGCGTCGTCCTCGCGCGCCTTGCGTATCCGTTCCGAAGTCGATCGACCGCCGATGGATCCTTGGGGTTCGTCACCGTCGCTGATCGTTCCTTCGGCCACGACGATGCCGATCTGCCGATTGCGATCCCCGCTCTCGGCGACCTCGGCGCGGTAGTCCTCGAAGCCGATCTGCCGGAAGGTCTTGTGCTCCTCGTCGGGCTTGCCTCGTTTGATCATCAGCGCGCGCAGTTCGTCCCGGGTCTTGAGTCCGTCGACGAGCTTTTCGGCGAGCGCGAGTCGCGCCTGGTCGCCGCCGGCGGCAACCAGGCGCGCGGGAGCCTCGTCGATCAGCATGGCAATCGTCCCCGGCGGCAGGTGGCGCGCCGCCTCCACTTCGCTGGTGTAGCCGAGCCAAGCGTCGTTCAGCCAGCCAGCTTCCGCCTCGGCGGCCGCCGGCGACGGCGCGTTGTCGGTGAACGGTTCGACGGCGCTCTTGAACTTGCCGACGCGAAACACGTTGACGGTGACGCCCAGGCGTTCGAGCGCGTCATGGTAATAATTGCGGTAGCCGCCAAAGCCGGTCAGAGCAACCGCCCCCATCGGATGCAGGTAGATCTCGCTGGCGTGCGCCGCCAGCAGATAGCGCCGCTGATCCAGTACGGAGGACCAGGCCACGACCTGCTTGCCGCTTGCCTTGAAGCGCTCGATGGCGCGCGCCGCCTCGCGCAGTTTGGCCATTCCCGCCCCGCCCATGTCGTCGAGCACCAGCACGATGCGCGCGATCTTCGCGTCCTTGGCTGCGGCATCGATCACGGCAACCAGGTCGCGCAACTGCGTTTCGCGCGCCTCGCCGCCGAGCGTCTCGGCCAGCTCGGCCTCGCGTGCGCTGCCCGTGAACTCCTCGACGAGATTGCCCTTGACGTCGAGCACCAGGGCCGTATCGGCCTGCAGCATCAGGCGGCTGCCGCCGGTAAACCAGGCACCGACGACCAGCACGACCAGCACCAGGAAAAGGACGTTAAAGACGAAACGCCGCGTCACATCGACGGCGCGCCAGAAACCGCCGAAAACTCGACGCACGGCGCCGGGCCGCTGTTCATTCATGGCAAACGCTCCAGGTTGCGCAGGGGCATGGGGTGCTCGCTCGAGCCGCTGATCGGTACATGCCCGGATCGTACTCGGTACCGTTCAGCCCTTCGCCGACGCCGCCCCCGCGTCGGTCCGGCTAAGCCGCAGGCGCGGCGCCAGCGCCGGCAGCTGCTTGACCGAGCGGACCCGAGCGTCCACATATCCAGCCCCGGCCAGGCGCCGCCGCCCGGGCTTGGCGGTCGCGACGTCGGGGCGCAGGACCAGCACGGTGGCGTACCCGACGGCACGTGCCGCCTTCAGGTTTGCCAGATTGTCGTCCACCAGCACGGCACGCGCCCCGGCGCCGGGGCTGCCCAGCCCTTCTCGCACCAGCATCGCCCGGAACATCGAACGAGCCGGCTTGGGCCGGTAGTGACCGTGCACCCGCATGCTCTCAATGGCGTAGCACCGGTCGAAATGGCGATCCAGGCCGATACCGCGCAGCACCTGCCCAGCATAGTGCAGCGGCGAATTGGTCAGCAAGACCTTGCGCCCGCCTAGCCTTCTGCTCCAGTGCGCCAGACCCGACTCGGCCCGCAAGCGCGCGGCCACATCGAAGTCGTGCGTGGCGCGCAAGAAGTGGTCGGCGTCGATCCCATGATGACGGATCAGGCCCAGCATGGTCGCCCCGTAGCGCAACCAGTAGCGGCGCCGCAGGTCATCGGCGCGCACCCGATCGAGCTGCAAATGCTCCTGCACGTAATCGGTCATGCGCGCATCGATGGCGGCAAACATCGCGTGCGAGGCGTCGTGCAAGGTGTCGTCCAGATCGATGAACCAAACGAACGCCCTCCGCGATCCGGCGTTGACGCGCGGCCGCCGCGCCGCCGGCGGATTCATGCGACTGCGGCAGGCACGCGACGCGGCCCGGTCCGGCCCGTCGCGCCGCACCGGGAGCGCGCGATCACGGGTTGCGCCGGATCATCGTGCCCACGCCCCGGTCCGTCAGGATCTCGAGCAGCAGGCAGTGGTCGACGCGTCCATCGATGATGTGCACGGAGTTCACGCCCTTGCGGGCCGCGTCGATCGCGGAGGAGATCTTCGGCAGCATGCCCCCCGAAATCGTGCCGTCGGCGAACAGTTGGTCGATGTGCTGCGCCGTCAAACCCGTGATCAACTGCCCGGACTTGTCGAGAACTCCGGGCGTGTTCGTCAGCATCACCAGCTTCTCGGCGGCAAGCGTCTCGGCGATGGCACCGGCCACGATGTCGGCATTGATGTTGTAGGACAGACCGTCCGCGCCTACGCCGATGGGCGAGATTACCGGCACGAAGCCGTCGTTTTGCAGGGTCTTGACCACCGCCGGATTGACGGCCTCGATCTCGCCGACCTGGCCGATATCGTGCAAGGTACCGGGCGCCTGAGGATCGGCGACCTTCATGCGCCGCGCGCGCAGCAAATCGCCGTCCTTGCCGGTCAATCCCACCGCTTGGCCGCCGTAGCGGTTGATCCGGGTGACAAGGTCCTGCTGCACCTGGCCGGCCAGCACCCATTCGACGATCTCCATCGTCTCGGCGTCGGTCACGCGCAATCCGTGCCGGAACTCGGACTTCTTTCCCACCCGGCCCAGCGCCTCGTCGATCTGCGGTCCGCCGCCGTGCACCACGACCGGCTTCATGCCCACGAGCTTGAGCAGGACCACGTCGCGCGCGAAGCTTTCCTGCAGTTGCGGGTCGATCATCGCGTTGCCACCGTATTTGACGACGATGGTGCGCCCGTGAAAGCGCTGGATGTAGGGCAGTGCTTCCGTGAGGATGGCCGCGGTCAATTCCGCAGGGGGTCTGGCGCGTTCCATGGCAGGGGATACCTTCGGGGTCGGTGCGCCGGCGTTCGACGATCAGCGTATGTCGGGGTCAGTGGCGATGCTGCGGCGCGATTTTATCATCGCGCGTCGGAAACCATGGACGGCCGCCCGCGCCGGGTCGACCCGGCCCGTCACAGAATGTAGCGCGACAGGTTCTCGTCGACCGCCAGCTCGCCGAGGCGCTCGTCGACATACGCGGCGTCAATGCGCACGTGCTGCGCGCTGCGCGTACCGGCATCGAAGGAGACCTCCTCCAGCAGCTTTTCCATGACCGTGTACAGGCGCCGGGCGCCGATGTTCTCGGTCTTCTCGTTGACCTGGAAGGCGATCTCGCGCGATACGCGCTGACGCCGTCGGGCGTGAACTCCAGGCGTACGCCCTCGGTGTCCAGCAGGGCCTGGTACTGGCGCGTCAGGCAGGCGTCGGTGCGGGTGAGGATGTGTTCGAAATCGGCCACGCTCAGCGACGCCAATTCCACCCGGATCGGGAAACGCCCCTGCAGCTCCGGCATCAGGTCCGACGGCTTGGCGAAGTGGAAGGCGCCGCTGGCGATGAACAGGATGTGGTCGGTCTTGACCATGCCGTACTTGGTCGTTGACCGTGGTGCCCTCGACCAGCGGCAGCAGGTCGCGCTGCACGCCCTGGCGCGAAACGTCGGCGCCCTGCATCTCCGAGCGACTGGCGATCTTGTCGATCTCGTCGAGGAAGACGATGCCGTTCTGCCTGCGACGATTGGCAGGCGATGGGTCTTGCAGATCCTCCTCGTTGATCAGCTTGCCGGCCTCTTCTTCGGTCAGGAGCTTCAGGGCCTCGCGCGATTTTCAGTCTTGCGCGCGTTCTTGCCGCGCCGGCCCCAGATTCTGGAACATGCCCTGGATCTGCTGCGTGAGTTCCTGCATGCCGGGCGGCGCGAAGATCTCCATCTGCGGCGCGACGACCGCCACGTCGATTTCGATCTCGCTTGCTCGTCGAGCTGGCCCTCGCGCAGCCGTTTGCGCAGATTTCTGGCGCGTGGCCGCGCTTCGGGTTCCGAGGCATCCCGTCGGCGGGCGCCGAATCGCTGACCGCGGCGCGAGCAGAACGTCGAGCATGCGCTCCTCGGCGGCATCGGCGGCGGCGGCCGATACCTTGCGCATTTGCGCATCGCGCGTCTGCTTGATCGCGATTTCGGTCAGATCGCGAACGATGGAATCCACGTCGCGGCCGACGTAGCCGACCTCGGTGAATTTGGTCGCCTCGACCTTGATGAAACGGCGCGTCGGCGAGGCGGGCCAGGCGCCGCGCAATCTCGGTCTTGCCCACGCCGGTGGGTCCGATCATGAGGATGTTCTTGGGCGTGATTTCCTGGCGCAGCGGCTCGGCCACTTGCTGCCGGCGCCAGCGGTTGCGCAGGGCCACCGCGACCGCGCGCTTGGCGCGCTCCTGGCCGACGATATGCTTGTCCAGTTCGTGGACGATTTCCTTGGGCGTCATCATGATCGACCACGTCTCCGGGTGGCTGCGGGCGGTTGTTGCGAACGAGAGGATAGCTCGCGCCAAGGACGGTGCGCCGGCATCGCGCAAGCGGCACATCCAGAGGGTGCCTATCTCCCGATGGTTTCGATGACGATGGAGCTGGTTGGTGTAGATGCACACGTCGGCCGCAATTTCCAGCGACTTGCGCACCACCAGCTCGGCCGACAGTTGCGTCTCCTCGAGCAAGGCGCGCGCTGCCGAGTGCGCATACGGTCCGCCCGAGCCGATGGCGATCAGGCCGCCCTCGGGTTCGAGCACGTCGCCGTTACCCGTGAGGATGAGGGAGCTCTCGGCATCGGCCAGGGCCAGCATGGCCTCCAGGCGGCGCAGCATACGGTCGGTGCGCCAGTCCTTGGCCAGTTCCACGGCCGACCGCATGCAGATTGCCCTGGTGCTTGTCGAGCTTGGCCTCGAAGCGCTCGAACAGCGTGAAGGCGTCCGGCGGTGGCGCCGGCGAAGCCGGCGAGGATGCGGTCGTGATGGATGCGGCGCACCTTGCGCGCGGTTTGCTTGATCACGATCGCGCCCAGCGTAACCTGGCCGTCGCCGCCCATGGCGACGACATTGCCGCGGCGCGCGGAGAGGATCGTGGTTCCGTGAAACTGTTCCATCGGCATCCGGTTCCCAATGATGGCGGCCAAGGTTGGACCGCAACGCGGCGGCCCGGTTCATTCCGCAATGATCGGCAGGCGCGCGGACGCGCCGACGGCGCAGCCTAGGCTCGCCTCGGCCGCACTTCGCAAACCGCGGAAACGCCTAGCAGTTGCCAAAGGGCAACGATCAGGCAGTTGACGTTGCGAAACTCGACGGTGATACCGGCCTGCTGCAGCTTGAACAGACGTCCGAGCAAGGCGGTAGCGGCGGAGAAGGCCATCCGGCGCAGCTGCCGGCACTCGATCACGATCTGCCGGCTCGTGCGCGCGGCGACCGTCAAGCGATTGAAGATTTGCTCGCCGTCGCCCAGGATCTCTCCCTTCCAGCTCAGGGGGTCGGCGGCCACGACGTTCGCAGGTCGTTCGGCGCCCCCGCCGTCGGCACGTATGTTGGGCAGCGGCGGCTCCCAAGAGGGCGGGGATACCTCGTAGGTGATGCAGTACTGGATGCCCGTCTCTTCAAAATCGGCCTGCCGATCGAGCAAACGCTGCACTTCGAGCAGCAGCATCCATGCGGCATCGGTGGGATCGCGGCGCCCCGGTTCCACGGCAGAGCGCAGGGCCACCAGCAGTTGCTCGGCGCCGCGCACGCTGAGCTCGTGGCTGGCGCGCTTGAAGGCGTTGAAGACGCGCAGCAGCAACTCGGCGCCGATCAGGTCGATCTCGCGCGTTGCGCTCACGTCCAGGCCCAGCGCCGGGTGCGCCGAGGCAAGCGTCTTGAGTTCTTCGAGCGGCTTGACAATGTTGGCATCGATCGTGGCCGGCAATTCCACCACGGGCGTTCCGCCGCGAGGCGCCGCCGGGCGTGCCTCGGCGTCCGAGTAGTTGATCCAGGTCGGGGCCGGCACGCCAAAGCGCAACGTGAACTGCGTCGAAAGCTGTTCGTACGCTTGCCGGTCGCCGCGCTGCTGCAGCAATTCGAGCAGCATTAGCCAGCCGCGTTCCGTCACCGTCCCGAGCGATTCGGCCACCAAAGCGGCACGCAGGCCATTTTCGGCCGCCTGATCCTGGTGGTTGGCGAACAAGATCGCCGTCTCATCGAGCACCGAGGAGTTGTCGCCGTTGACCTCGATGGCGTTGATGCTGCCCGCCAGCACATCCGTTCCGGGATCGAAGATCTCCTCTTCTTCCTCCTGCGTCGCTCCGGGCGCTCGCCGTCGGGCGGCGGGCGCTGCTGCCGGCGCCGGCACCGGCGCAGGCGCCGGAGTCTCATCGGGTTCCGGCGGCGGAGCCGCCTCGACGGAGATCTCCTCGCGCGAGGTATCGACCGGCGGTGCTTCGGCGCCCGACTTGCGCGGACGCAGAAAATCTCGCGCCATCTCTGACTCGATGGCATCAATCTTGGCCGCGGTCGCCATCGCAGCGGCGCGCGCGAGCTCCCTTTCGGGCATGGCATTTTCCGTTACCGCGAAGCCGCCACCGGTTTCGCGGCCGGTGGCGCGGTTCAGCGAACGGTTGACGGGGGCGTTGAGCGTACGGCCTTTGGCTTCCGGACGTGGCGACTTGGCCGTGCCGCGCGAGTCCGCACGGTCCGTCCCGGGTTTGCCATCTTTCGAGTCTTTTTTGAAGAACGAAAAAACCACGTCTTGTCCCGATGCTCGAATTAGCCAGCGAGCCGGCCAGATGTCACTGCAAACAAAGAAGGTCAAACCAAGCAGAAACCAATCGCACCAGCGCTAGCCCGGCACCGCGCGAGCGTTCCCGCCATTGCGTTACACCAGGACCGCAGCTGCCCCATCGACTGCGGTCGGGACGACCGCTGGACGACACGAGCGCCTTTCAGCCTCCTGGCGTTCGGCAGCGGCCGGGCCCAAAAGCCCGCCCAGGCGAGGGCCAGCTGCCGCTTGGCTACCGGTATGCGCAAGCCCACTATATCAATTTTCGGGTGGTTTAAGCCCCGATGGAGGCCGTGGAGACCCCCTTGTTTCGCTCTTCGCCCGACCAAACGGACTCCGAGTCAGTCCCCCGGCCCAGCCCGGGAAAGCGAGTGACCACACGCTCAGCTAAAATAGCGCAATTCGGACGCAGAAAGCCGGGGGCAATGCATGAATCCAACAGCCACGACGGTAGGCACCTACTTGCGGGATCTGCCGCCGGATCGCAGGGTTGCGATGGCAAGGGTGTGCAGCATGATCCGCAGATCCGCACGCGGAGTGCGCGAGAGCATGCGCTATGGTCTAGCTTTTTACGAGCTCGACGGGCCGCTGTTCGCCCTCGAGTCGGGCAGACGCCACATGTCGTTGTACGTCGCCGAGCAAGACGTGGTCATCAAGCACAAGGAATCGTTGCCGGGTGTCAATACCGCGCGTAGTTACGTCAAGTTTTCCGATCTGAACCGGCTGCCGCTCGATGTCGTCGAGAAGATCGTGCGCGACTCGGTCGCGGCCAGACGCATGCGGGCGATACAAGGTTCGCTGCCGACGCAGGCCGAACTGCTCAAACTCTGGGCGATCAAGGAAGAGGCCGCCCAAGTGCCGGTCCCGGCCGTCAAGACCACTTCGCCCAAGGCGCCAGCCGCCGCGAAGGCTGGGACAACTTCGAAAGCCGCGGGCAGCGCGGTGGCCAAGTCCGGGAACAAGGCCGCGACCAAGCCGGCGGCCTCCCGTGCGGCGCCCAAGAAGGCTGCTTCGGCCGCCAAGGGCGCCGCCGCGACGAAGCGCTAGCGACCCGGTTCGCCGCACCAAGAAATCTCAGTCACTGTCAATGGACGAGATTGTTAAACCTTCGGGCTTGTTGCCTGGTTTTAGCGGGTTTTCGCTCTTTTTTGCCGGGTGTTTCCGCCACCACGCGATTGGCCGGAGCAGGGCGTGGCCGGCCTGAGCAGGTCCTTGCCGCGCCTGGCGCTGGGTGCCGTGCTGTTGGTCGTGGGCCTGCTGGCAGCGCCGGTCGACCGTGGCGCCAGCGCCACCGAACTTGGAACCGGAAAGGTCAGCGTGCTGTGGTACGGCCATTCGGCCGTGCGCATCCGCACGCCGGGCGGCAAGGTCCTGCTGATCGACCCCTACCTCACCGGCAACCCCAAGACACCCGCGCGATTCAAAAACCTGGACGCGATCGGGCCGATCGATCTCATACTGGTCACGCATGCACACGCCGATCACCTCGGCGATGCGCCGTTTCTGGCGCGTACCCACAACGTGCCGATCATCGCGCCGCCGGGCTTGGCTTCGACCTTGGCGGCGCTGGACATCGTTCCGCCCGAGCTGGCGCCGCACATGAACAAGGGCGGCACGGTCGCTCCGCTGGGCGCGGGCATCAAGATCACCATGGTGCACGCCGAGCACAGCTCCGAGTTGATCTGGAGGAATCGGGCGACGGGAAACGACGAAGTGCACGTGGGCGGCGAGCCGGTCGGCTTCATCATCGAATTGGAGAACGGTTTTCGGATCTACCACATGGGCGACACGGCGCTGTTCGGCGATCTGCGCCTAATCGGCGAGCGCTACCGCCCGGATCTGGTGCTCGCTCCCATCGGTGGACACGTCGTCATGGACCCCGCGGATGCGGCGTACGCCATACGTGAGTGGCTTCATCCAGCCTACGCCCTGCCCATCCATTACGGCACCTTCGCCATGCTCAAGGGAACCCCGGAGCAATTCCGCGCCGCCTTGCTCGCCAGTCCAACCAAGGTCGTTTACCTGGAGCCGGGCGAGTCGATCGATTTCTGAAGACAGGGGCGTGCCGCATTGCCTGCGGCACGCCCCTCGCGCGCATCGGACCGGCTCGGATCAGGCGCCGGGCACGCTGCCGTTGAGCGTTGCCGTCGTCGCCTTGCGCAAATCGATCATGCCGGGCAAGGGCACGATCGAGCGCGAGGACTTGGCGCTGGCGGCGTTGGTGTTGTTCCACAAGCGCACGTAGGCGTAGTAGTACGCTCCCGGTTCGCCGGCCGGAACACTGGTCAGGTTGAAGGAACCCGCCCTGGTTGCGCCGGTACCGCTCGTCAGGATCGAGGAACAGTCGATGGCGTCGGCGTCGATGATCGACGCGAACCGCGAGAGCACGAGTTCGCAGCTGTTGTCGTTGACGATGCCGGTGAAGGTCAGATTCACGCTGATCGTTCCCGACTGCACGCCGCTGTCGAGGGCCGGCACCGCGGGGCTGAAGGTCTGCGTGGCGCCAGACGACGGCGGTGCCATGACGACGCCGGAGCTGAGCGCAAAGTACGCGACCTCGTTGTCGGCCACGGTATAGGCACCCGCACCCTCCTGCGGCGTGACCCCGGCAAAACTCAACGTGCCGCCACCGTTGTATGGCGCCAGCAAGATCGATGACGCCGCGCCCTGCAACGCGATTGGGTTGCGAAACGTACCGAGGAACGGATCGGTGTTGCGCGCCCGAACCTCGTACGGAACGGCGCCGTTGCCGGGCAGGGTCTGCTGGAAGAGTGCGTAGCCGCTGGTCAGCGGACTCAGGGCCGAGGCGAACTGAGCGGTGTACTCGCCGCCCATCAAGGTTGGCGTAACCGCCGTGGACTGCAGCACGGTCGGAGCGGCCGAACCGGTTCCGCCGGGCGCTGTCCCAACCGTGACCGGGACACCGGTAACCAGCATGGTCTCCATGTCGCGGCCGCGGATCAGCACGTCGTAGGAGGTGATGGCATTTCCCGATGAATCTTGCGTGGCCAGCGGATACAGCGTGAAGTTCCCGGTGACCGGATCCACGCGGGTCTGGCGCGTGACCGAGTGGCGGCTGCCATCGGCCGAAAGCCGTTCGGCCTTGACGATCAGGTTATAGGCGCACGTTGGCGTAGCCGGCGACTGGTTGAGCGCGTTGATCTGGTTCTGGCAGAGCACGCCCGGGTTGATCTGTCCGGAGATGGCGCCCACCTGCGACATGTCGAAGTAGGCCAGGTTGGGACGCATCGTGAAGTAGGTCATCCCGCCATGGTTGAACGGAACGATGATGTGTTCCAGGTCGAAGTCGACCGCAAGATCGAGCACGCTGTTGGCCGTCACGTTGAACGTGCCGTTGAGCTGGATCCCCTGCCTCGGGTAGGCGATCTCGAGCGGAGCTTCGGTGACGGCCCAGCCGTTGTTGCCGTTCAAGTACTCGACTTGGTCGTTGAAGGCCAATGGATCGCCGTTGGAGTCGAGCGTCTGGTACGCCGACGTGTCCAGGCCGGCGCTGGCATCGGCCAGGAAGAAGCGGATCTGGTGGTAGGTGCCCACGGGTAGGCTGATATTCGAGAACAAGCGATTCAGCGCGCCGTTGTTCAAGGCCGTCAGATCTATGGTCACCGGGCTGGCCAGCGCGGTCGTTTGCCAAGTCGCGTCGGATGCGCTCCAGACCTGGCTGGCGTCCAAATGAAAGGCAATCGCCGTGACCGTGACCCAAACGTGCTGGAACTCATCGCTCGGCCCGTCCGTGACCTGAACGTTCACCGTGCCGGTCGTGGGATTGGCCGTCCCGCCCCCGCCACCACCTCCGCAAGCGGCCAGACCGAAACTCATTGCGACCGCTAGGGCCAAAGGCAGGCAAAGCTTCTTCTTCATCGCAAACTCCCAGTTACTCGGATCGTGGTTGTTTCGTTGTTGCCCGAGCCGCCGGACTAGAAGGCCAGCGGTTCTCTCAAGGGTGAATCCAGTCTAGGAAGCCGAGCCCGGACGAGCTAGAGGAAAAAGTGCAAGATCCGTAACAATCCGTTCCTGCCGTTTTTTGACCTGTGCCTCGGCACCGGTGCACCTTCTTGTCGCGAAGCGGAAAGATTTCGTTACGAAGATGCTTGGGATCGGCCCGCTGACCGCAAGAGAGGCCGCCCGCGTAAACTCGCCGCGTTCTCACGACAGGCAAGGTCAAGATGGCACCCAGCTCGGCGCGTCCCTGTTTCGCGCAAACCCGGCCCGCGGCGGCGGATTGGACGCGCGTCCCGCTCGCGCTGTTCCTTTGCATGGGGATCGGTGCCTGCGCGCCGTTGCTCCGGCCGGGAACAGCGCAACCTGCCGCGCGGGCCGAGGTAACTGCCGACGCCGCGCGGGAAGCTGCGTCCCGCGATGCGGCGCTGGCGCGCATTCAGCACGTGGTGGTGATCTACGGCGAGAATCGCAGCTTTGACAACCTGTATGGCAGCTTTCCGGGGGCCTCCGGCATCGCCGACGCGGACGCGACCAGCACTACCCAGCTGGATGTCGACGGCACGCCGCTGCCTCGCCTGCCGCCCGTTTGGGTCGGGCATGGCAGCGCCGAGGATCCGGCCTTCGGTCACTCCCTGCCTAACGCGCCTTTCTCGATCGACGGAGCGCCGGCGTCTCTGCCCCTTTCCGAACCGACGCGCGATCTCGTTCACCGCTACTACCAAAGCATCGAGCAGATCAATGGCGGTCGCAACAACCGCTTCGTCGCAACCTCGGATGCCGGGGCGTTGACAATGGGTCACTACGACGGCAGTCGCTTGCGGCTTTGGAGCCTGGCGCGCGAATTCACGCTGGCCGACCATTTCTTCATGGGCACGTTCGGCGGCTCCTACATGAACCACATCTGGTTTGCCTGCACCTGCGTCGCCAGCTTCGCCGATGCACCTGATGGGCTCAGGAGCGTTCTCGGACCCGACGGCAAACTGCTGCGCCGGTCCGATTCGCCGCCCTCCGCGCTAATTGGGCCACCGCGCTGGGTGCGCGATGGCGCGCTCACGCCCGACGGCTATGCGATCAACACGATCCAGCCGCCTTACCAGCCTAGCCTCGTCGCGCACGCCCCCGGCGGGGACCCGCGTTTTGCCGATCCGAGCAAGTACCCGCTTCCGCCGATCGACGCGCCGACCATCGGCGACAGGCTCAGCGACAAGGGCGTAAGTTGGATTTGGTATTCGGGCGCATGGAATCAGGCGCTCGCCGACAGCAGCCTGCCCGGCAGCGGTGCGCGCGGCGTCATCGATTCGGGCCGCCCCCACAGCATCGATTTTCAGACCCACCATCAGCCCTACAACTACTTTCACCTGTATGCGCCCGGCACGGAGCGACGAGCGCAACACCTGCGGGACGCAGAGCAGCTGCTGGCGGACATCGCGAACAATCGCCTGCCACAGGTCGCATTCTACAAACCAACTGGTGACCTCGATGAACATTCGGGATACACGGACGTTGCCTCTGGAGACGCACACATCGCACAGGTCATCGAGCTGATTCGCCACAGTCCGGCATGGGACAGTACGCTGATTATTGTCACCTACGATGAAAACGGCGGTTATTGGGATCACGTCGCGCCACCTCGGGGTCCGGGATGGTCCGATCGCTGGGGGCCCGGAACCCGCATTCCGACGATTCTGATATCGCCGCTTGTGCGCAAGGGATATGTCGACCATACGATTTACGACACCTCCTCGATTCACCGCCTGCTCACGCGACGTTTTGGGCTTCAGCCGCTGCCGGGCGGGCGCGACAAGATGGGTGATCTGACCAACTCGCTGGCGCTGCCCTGAGTGCATGCGCACCGATAATTGCGGTCGGGCGAGCGTCTCCCTGGGGTGGACGCCGGCAGGCCCGATTTTCGGGCGGGGGTAGTGCGCAAGCTTCAAGCCGCGACCTGCGCCGCTTGCCAGCGCGGTTGTCAGATGCTGCGCGGTACCGGCCGTCAACTTCGAAGAGAGCGGCGGCGATCTACCCAAAGGAACAGCAGCGCACGGCGTCCGCAAGCAACTCAAAGACTTGCTCGTCGCGCAGCACGGCTTGCTTCAGGCGTAGCGGCATCGGCCCCCGCACTGAGCCGCGTCGCGCTCGTGGAAGTGCGGTAGTCGCTCGGTCCGGGACAGACGCCCTACTCTGTGAAACGCGCCAGCGTGATTTCCGGCACCGGGTGGAGTGGGGGCGGCGCGCGGAGCGTGCTGATACCCCAAATCTGGTGTTGGCCCGTGTTCTTGTGGTGTTCGTATTGCAACGACTGCTCCTGGATGCGTGCGCCGGTCGCCAAATTCCATCGCGCCCAGCACGCCCCGGGCCGCTGATCACCTTGAGTTCCAGCAACACCGCCCCAAGAACGCGGATCGGGCCGGCCCCCTTGGCCCGCAGACTTTCGAGCACGCAGCGCAAGAGCCGGACGTGCCCACCTTGCCCTAGCACGAACTGGCCACTATCGCGTGAGCATCTTCTCGCACTGCAGCAGCGGCGATCTCGTCCACAGAGCGGTTTTGCCCCAGACGTATGGCTTCCGCGCCCCTGCACCGCACCTAGCGACGGATGTTGCCTATAGACGCGTCGTGACGGTCGGACAGCCAAGACGCATTGACAAAGCGAAGCCGACTCCTGGGGCATTGCACCGCCAGTCGTTCGGCTTCCGAAAGATCAGTCACGGCACCAGTTCCTCACCCGCATGCTGTTGCAGGTTTGCGGATCAATTGGAACGACCGGCTGCTGCGCCGGACATTCTTGGCCAGCGGCTCACGATCCGTTTGCTAGGCTACCGACTGTTCAGCCAATCTTTTCACTTGGGAATGTTAATTACGCCGGAGCCCTCATCCCCCCCACCGACTAGCTTAAGGGCATCAGATTCCAACGGAAGAATTTCCCCATCCTGAGTTGTCGCTTCACGTTCGGAGTTGCCTTCTTTTCTGTTTTGTTCCATAAAATCTCCCTGAGAACAGCACCAATTTCGGCGACACAAGAGAATTTCCTTGCTGCGTCGACAATCAAGCGTGCGACATCGCACGAAAGAAGTGTTCCACTGCACCCGAACATAATCAATGTGAATATTCTGCATTTTCTAGTGGCCGTTGGACTACTTCTCCCCTTGACTTCATGGTCCGCTGAGCCGGCCATTGAGGCGGAATCGAGCGGCGCCATCTCACTTGTTCTAGGTTGCTCTGAAGGCGTTGAACAGAGGCTCTTTGATCGAGAAAAGGATGACTCGCACGGAACACACGCTGCGTCGGAACTGCGGAGTTTGGCTACAGGTCGGACGCACACCGGCACAAGATTAGCCGCTGAGCTCTCGCGGATTGCCTACTGTTCAACACTCAAAGACAAGACATCCTTCGCCGACCGAATCGAAGTCGCCTCCGTCGCTATTGAAAATGAGCTTGACGATCATCGGATTGAATTTGCATTCGACATCAGTAGTGTCCCAACGTCAGAGCGTCGGCAACGCGTAGATTGTTGATCGAAAAAGAGAAAATGATATTTCTTCCTGGTCTCGATTTGAACTCGCTCGGCGAGTTCTGCCACCCTGCGGAGCTTGGCTTCGCGGGGTACGTCGATGAATCAAGGCAAGCTCGTTTTTGCGCAACTGATGCAGCATCTGCCGCTGACGACGTTTCGTCGCTGTGTGGCCCGGTACGACGGCGAGCACAAGGTCAAGTCCTTTTCGTGCCTGGACCAGTTCTTGAGCATGGCCTTCGCGCAGCTGACCTACCGCGAGAGTCTGCGCGATATCGAGGCCTGCCTGCGCGCGCAGCGCTCCAAGCTCTATCACCTCGGAATTCGATCGGCAGTGGCGCGCAATACCTTGGCCAACGCCAACGCAGTCCGGGACTGGCGTATCTACGCCGACTTTGCACAGAGCCTCATCGGGATCGCGCGTCGGTTGTATGCCGAGGAGCCGTTCGGTCTCGATCTGAAGGAATCGGTTTACGCGCTCGACACCACGACCATCGACCTGTGCCTGTCGGTGTTTCCGTGGGCGCCGTTTCGCACTACCAAAGCTGCGATCAAGCTGCATACGCTGCTCGATCTGCGAGGGAACATCCCGACGTTCATCCACATCTCCGACGGCAAGATGCACGAGGTGAACATTCTCGACCAGCTGTTGCCGGAGCCTGGCGCCTTCTACGTCATGGATCGGGGGTTTATCGATTTCGAGCGGCTGTATCGGTTCCACGAGGCCGGCAGCTTCTTCGTGACCCGCGGCAAATCGAATCTGCGTGCGCAACGCCGCTATTCCCATCCGGTGGATCGATCCACCGGGCTGATCTGCGACCAGACGGTCGTGCTCACCGGCTTTTACGCCAAAAAGGACTTCGAAACGCCGCTGCGGCGCATTCGATTCAAGGATCCCAAGACCGAGAAGACGCTGATCTTCATCACCAACAACTTTGCGTTGCCGGCCTTCACGATCACCGAGCTCTATCGCTGCCGCTGGCAGGTCGAGCTGTTCTTCAAATGGATCAAGCAGCATCTGCGAATCAAGGCCTTCTTCGGAACATCGGAAAACGCAGTCAAGTCCCAGATCTGGATTGCAGTGTCGGTCTATGTACTCGTCGCCATCGTCAAAAAGCGCCTGAGCATCCCGGCTTCCCTCTACGAAATGCTACAGATCTTGAGCTTGACCATGTTTGAGAAACTTCCACTGGATCAGCTACTTGCTGAAACCGTCTCGATGAGTATCGAGCGCGATTCGGTCAACCAGCTGATTTTGTTCGAATAACGTTGGGACACTACTGATTCGACATTGTGATCTTTGAGGAGTCCGAGGTTTGGGCCAAATTGTCGCAGACAGACCCATCCCGACTTCGATTTGAGATGGCTCGAGCTCGTCTTCTCTCATTTCAAGACAAAAATGACGCGGCGATAGCTCTTAGGATTGATTTGCAGACCAGTATCGAAGACGTTTTCGGGTCGCTGTCTTCAGAAGCAATGATCAATCGCATTCGTATCTGTGATCTGCAACTCGAAACGGGAGCGATCGAGAATGCCTTGTCTGACCTTCGCAAGTTGCGAGGGTTGGCGTCAAAACACCGCACTCTCGGATGGAGGCCGAGGCTTTTAACTGCACGAGCGATCGCAACTGGTCTTGCACTTCAAGGCAGGGAAAACGAAGCTCTATTAGCCCTTGAAGACTTTCGATCTGAATTAATCCGCGAATTTGATGAGGATGACGATTGGGTGCTCGGTATTGATCAGACTAGAGGAGAGATTTTGATGCGAATGGGCCGGACTGAAGATGCCCTCGACATATCCTCACGAGTCTTTCTCTCCCGAAACCGCGGAAAGCCAATACAAGATCCGGCTCAGGTTCGCCCTCTATGGGATCTGGCTTTTCTTTACATCGAGAATGCCCGTTATGGCACAGCTAGGGAAATTACGGAGCTTCTGCTGCGCACAATAACGGAAAGGCCGGATCGATATGAACGTCAGATGCTCATACAGACATTGAGTCTAGGAGCCGAGCTTGATTCGATTGAAGGAAAACATTTCATAGAGTTAGAAAAGCGAAAGCTCGTCTTCGACAACTTGAACGTCGCATATGGGCGGAACTCCTTAGACACGCAAATAGAAGCAACGAACTATGCATTAGCCCTTCGAAGAGTGGGACGCGTGGTTGAAGGTTGTGAACTTCTCGCTTCAATCTACGACCAAATTAGGTCGACGAACCCTGATGACGTTTGGTCAATCGAGTTTGCACGCTCAGGGCATTTGAGGTGTCAAATTGAAGGAGCACCGGAATACGCGATCGACGACATTCTAAGTTCGATTCGGGACTCTTGGACCAGGATTGCAGAGCATGCTGGCTCAACGAGCACTGAGGCTCTTGCGGCCCTCGGAAGTTATGCAAATGCCTGCCTGTCAACGTCCCGTTTAGCGGAGGCCAAAGGAGCACTGATCCGATTTGTTCAGCTTATTGAGTTAACAAGGCAGGGTTCTGTCGAGGGCTCAATGGCGCGCCGAGAAGCTTTTTCGAAGTGGGTTGTAGCTGAACAAGGCGAGAGCAGTCCGGAAAGCGGTTACCGTCAATTGGCTTTCTTACATGCCAAAGACGCTGAATTGGACAGCGCACTGCGCGTATCCGAGTTGGCACGGGACCGTGGCCTCGGCGACCATTTCACGGAGCAAGAATGGCGCAGGAGATACCTACCGGCCGCGGAGAGAGAGCAATTGGACGCTCTTATCGACCGCATTCAGGATTACGACGAACGCATCGCCGTTACGCCTGAGATCATCGCGCGCATTGGTATGGAGTCGGAGCGAACGCTGGCGGTGAACAAACGGGGGCGCCTCGAAAGAAAGTTTCGCGAGAACTTGCACCTTCCTGAACCGGAATTTCATCCTCCCACGCTGGATGAACTTCGCGCCCGCTTGCGTAGTGACAGCGCCTTGATTTCCGTTGTGCATTCCGGCGAGTCCTGGTGGGCGCTGGTCGTGCGACGCGGCACCCCGGCGCGGTTCATTTCATTCTCCGATCCGGACATGGGGCATATTGCAGCGGCCTGGGTAAAGCAACTGCGCGGCGAACCGGTACGTGCTTGGCCGCTGGACGACGGTAGGTTGGCCATGCAGTTGACGCGGCCCGAGCACGCGACCGGGCCTTTTCTCACGATCGATGACCTCGGGCGCCGGCTTAGCCGGACACTGCTGGAGCCCCTGGAAGCCGCGCTGGGGGGCGTTCGCCACCTCGTCTTCGTCGGCGACGATGAGCTAGTCGGCGTTCCGCTTCAAGCTCTACCGCGAGGCGACGGAATCGTCCTTGACCGATTCGAAATTACGTACGCGCCATCCCTGGCCACGTATGCGCGCTGGCAGTCCTTGCACAATGCTCCCGCACATGCGCGAGATTTGCTCGCCATTGGCGCGGTCGAGTTTCCGCGCGTCTCGCCCCCACTCACGGACGATCCGATTCTCGTCGGAATGCAGTTTGCGAGCGAAAGCCCGCTGCCTTTTGCGCGACGCGAACTCAGGGCAATTGCTGCGCTCTTTCCGGCCAAGCGCACGACGTCCTGGACCGGTCTGGATGCCAACAAAGTGAACCTTCGGCGAGCTTCGCGATCCGGCGAGTTGTCGCGATACCGCTTCGTGCATTTCGCGACCCATGCCTGGGTGCAGCCCGACCAGCCGGAAGGTTCGGCCATCGCGCTTTCCAGCTCCAGCGCCGCGCTGCCGTCGCAGGGGGCGCTGACTGCCACCGAGTTGGCGGGACTGCGGATGGGCTCGGATTTGATCGTGCTTTCGGCCTGCGATACGGGTCTGGGGCCATTCGAACACGGTCGCGGGCTGCTGGGTCTTGCCTATGCCAGCTTGGCAGCGGGCAATCGCGCGGCCTTGCTGTCGCTTTGGCCGGTCGCCGACGACACGACCGCGAAGTTCATGCAACTTCTTTATGTTCGCATGCGCCAGGGTCAAGCTCCGCCCGTCGCATTGGCGCAGACCCAGCGCGAATTCCGTCGCTCAGCCGATCCGCGACTTTCCAACCCCCTCGTTTGGGCACCATTCGTGCTTTATGGCGGCTACTAACGGGTAGCTTGCGACCCGTCTTTGCAAGGCGGCGCCCTAGATCGGCCGCGTGTCATCGCGTTTGGCCGGACGCCGTTGCGGCGCCAGCAGCAGCGCATGCAATACCGGCCAGACGGCCGCGCCCAACACGCTGGAGAACAAGCCCAACCACCACATCGGCGCTGCGCCGCCGACCCACAGCCGCACCGCCGCCGACGCCAACTGGGCCAACAACAGCAGGCCAAGAACGTAGATGCACTGGCTCATGACCGGAAACCACTGGATGCGCCGGTGCAGGGTGATAGCGCCGTAAGAAAGCAACGTGTAGGCCAAGGCGTGCTGACCGAAGAGGGCACCGTTGTGCACGTCCATCAACAACCCAAAAACGAATGCGATACCCATGCCGACTTTGCGTGGCTGATGTACGTTCCAGAAGACCAGGGTGACGGCGAAAAAGTCGGGCACCCAAATAGCACGACCCCAGGGCAGGAGGTTGAGCAAGAAGGCCGCGCCCAGGGTCATCCAGATGAAGCCTGGCCGGACCGGCCGCAGCACCTGCTCCTGGCGCAGCGCGCGGCCCACCGTAGGTGGACGCGCAACCGGAATCTCGTGCACGACGCGCCGGCCTGCCAGTCGTTGCAATCTGGGGTTCACCGGCGCACCCCCTTGCCTGCGGCGCGTGTGCTGGCTGGCGCATCCCGTCGCGCCGCGTCCGGGGGGGGCAATGGCGGCGCCTCGACCATCAGCACCAGCAACATCCGACTCTTGCTCAGACCGGCAACCGGCTTGAGAATCACGCGAGCGAACTGGTCCTTCACATCCCGGTCGACTCGCGTCACGGTCGCTACCGGCAAGCCAGCCGGGAAGATGCCGTCCAGGCCAGAGGTGATCACCGAATCGCCGCTCTGAATCTCGACGTTGGCCGGCAAGAACCTCAATTCCAAACTCGAAGGTTCGGAACTTCCAAAGGCGATCGCATGCAAGCCGTTGCGCGCGATCTGCACGGGCAGCGACTGCTCCTTGTCGGTGACAAGCGTAACTTCGGCGGAGACCGGGAACACCCGCGTAACCTGTCCGACCACGCCCTGCTCGTCCAGTACGGGGCCGCCGGCCCGCATGCCGTCCTTGCCGCCGCGATCGATGACGATCCGGTGCGAAAACGGATCGCGCGACTCATAGAGCGCATTGACCACCTGCGCCGGAACCGCCAAGCGCGCGCCTAGGCCGGCGAGTTTGCGCAACTGGTCGTTCTCCTGCTGCAACTGCGCCGCCTCCTGCATCCGCAGGGCCAGTGCCACGGACTGTTCGCGTAAGCGTGCGTTTTCTTGGATCAGCGAGCGATTGGAGACGAAGTACTCGCCGATCGTCTCGGCCAAGTCGCGCGGCCACAGCAGGACTCGTTGCACGGGATAGAGCAAAACCCCCACGCCATTGCGAACCACGTCCAAGGCGTTGACCTGCGCATCGATGATGATGAGGACCGAAGCGACGAGCGAGAACAGGGCGAGACGCGCGCGCGCCGGAACGCCCTGGTTGAAGAGCGGCGGCGGTCCGTACTCCATGGTGTCAGCTTGTATCGGGCGAAAATGGCGGCGCTTTAAGTCCAGATACCGGAACCGCAGGCCCGCGCCGCTGGGTCCACCTGACTACCCACTAGCAAAGGAGGAACCCAGCTTGTCGATGCGCTCGAGTGCGATGCCGCAACCGCGCACAACGCAGGTAAGAGGATCCTCGGCGATGATCACGGGTAAGCCCGTCTCTTCCATCAGCAGTCGATCCAGGTCGCGCAGCAGTGCGCCGCCGCCCGTGAGCATCATGCCGCGCTCGGCGATGTCCGATCCCAATTCGGGCGGCGTTTGTTCCAGTGCGATCTTCACTGCCGAGACGATCTGGTTGAGCGGATCCGTCAAGGCCTCGAGAATCTCGTTGCTGGAAATCGTAAAACTGCGCGGAATGCCCTCGGACAAGTTGCGGCCCTTGACTTCCATTTCGCGCACTTCGGAACCCGGGAACGCCGACCCGATCTCCTTCTTGATCAGCTCGGCCGTCGGCTCCCCCACGAGCATCCCATAGTTTCGGCGGATGTAATTGATGATGGCTTCGTCGAACTTGTCGCCGCCGACGCGCACAGACCCCTTGTAAACCATGCCCCCCAGGGAGATGACGCCGACTTCCGTCGTGCCGCCCCCGATGTCTACGACCATCGAGCCGGAGGCCTCCGAGACCGGCAGACCGGAGCCAAGGGCCGCCGCCATCGGCTCTTCAATCAGGAACACCTGACTGGCCCCGGCCGCCTCGGCC
This sequence comes from uncultured beta proteobacterium, assembly GCA_963729785.1. Taxonomy (GTDB): domain Bacteria; phylum Pseudomonadota; class Gammaproteobacteria; order Burkholderiales; family Burkholderiaceae_F; genus GJ-E10. Next base: position 49,199 of record CAVSPM010000029.1, read on the forward strand.
GATTCCTTGATGGCCCGCCGCTCGACCTGGGTCGAGCCGCAAGGAACGCAGATAATGATGCGCGGGTTGGGCGCAAACAGGCTCGAAGGGTGCACCGCCTTGATGAAGTGCTTCAGCATCTGCTCGGTGACCGTGAAGTTGGCGATGACGCCATCTTTCATCGGTCGGATCGCCTCGATGTTGCCCGGCACGCGGCCCAGCATTTGCTTGGCTTCGAGACCGACGGCCCGCACCACCTCCTTGGCGTGCGGGCCTCCTTCGCGGGCGATCGCGACAACCGAGGGCTCATTGAGTACGATCCCCTTGCCGCGAACGAAAATCAGGGTGTTTGCGGTGCCAAGGTCGATGGCAAGATCGTTTGAAAAGTAGCTGCGGAAAAAGCCGAACATCGGATCTGCTGGTCAGGTTGGTGGGTTCGAATTGCGCCCAGTGCGTCATAATAGACTATGTCTTTGAATCTAGCCGACGTACACCGTATCGCCCTGCTGGCGCGCATCGAGATCACCGATGCCCAAGCGCAGGAATCGGTCGATCAACTCAACGACATCCTGACCATGATCGAGCAGATCGGGCGCGTTGACACGACCGGAATTGCCCCGATGGCGCATCCGCTCGACGGGGTCCAGCGCCTGCGCCCGGACGTTGTCAGCGAGATCCCGGACCGGGAAATCACGATGGGCAACGCCCCGGCACAACAAGACGGCCTGTTTCTGGTCCCTAAGGTGCTCGAATGACCTCGCATGCGGGTGCCGGTGCGGGCCTGGCCGCCAGTTTTGCCGGCGAGCCGGAGCATGCCTCGCTGGCGCAGCTGGGCGTGATGCTGGACCGGCGCCAGGTTTCGTCGGCCGAATTGGCGCGCAGGTTCTTGGACCGGATCGAGCGCCACCGGGATCTGAATGCCTTCCTCGACGTACGTCCGGAGCAAACGCTGGCTCAGGCCCGTGCCGCCGACGAACGACGCGCGCGAGGCGATACCGGTCCCCTGCTGGGCGTGCCGATCGCCCACAAGGACGTGTTCGTGACACGCGATTGGCACACCACGGCGTCGAGTCGGATTTTGGAGGGCTACACCAGCCCCTTCGACGCCACCGTCGTCGAGGAGCTGGCCCGCGCCGGCATGGTCTGCCTGGGCAAGCTCAATTGCGACGAATTCGCTATGGGGTCGAGCAACGAGAACAGCGCCTACGGCAAAGTCCTCAACCCCTGGGACCGTGGCGCCGTCCCGGGCGGATCCTCGGGCGGCTCCGCGGCGGCGGTCGCGGCGCGCCTGGCACCGCTGGCAACGGCCACCGACACCGGCGGGTCTATCCGCGAGCCGGCCGCCTTCAGCGGCGTGACCGGGACCAAGCCGACCTACGGCCGACCTTCGCGCTGGGGCATGATCGCCTTTGCGTCCAGCCTTGACACGGCGGGGTTGCTGACGCGGGACGCGCGCGATTGCGCCCTCGCCTTCAATGCCATGCTGGGCTTCGATCCGAAGGATTCGACCTGCGTCGACCGGCCGCGCGAAGACTACACGCGCCACCTCGGGGACAAGTTGGAGGGCCTGCGCATCGGCGTCCCGGCCGAGTTCTTCGCTGCAGGACTGGAGCCCGAAGTCGAGGCAGCGGTCCGGGAGGCCTTGAGGGAATACGAAAAGCTCGGCGCCCGGCTGGTCGAAGTCCACCTGCCCAACGCCGCGCTAGGGATCCCGGTGTACTACGTCGTTGCCTCGGCCGAGGCCTCCAGCAACCTGTCGCGCTACGACGGCGTGCGTTATGGGTATCGCGCCCCGGACTACGACGACCTGCTCGACATGATGCGCAAGACTCGTGCCCTCGGGTTTGGCGCCGAGGTCAAGCGGCGCGTGCTGGTCGGCACCTACGTCCTGTCGCACGGCTACTACGACGCGTATTTTTTGCAGGCTTCCCGCGTGCGCCGCGTCATCGCCGACGAATTTCAACGCGCCTTCACCCAGTGCGATCTTATCGCCGGCCCCGTCACCAGCGGCGTGGCCTTTGGCTTCGGCGATAAATCCGCGGATCCGGTCGCGATGTATCTGGCGGATCTTTACACCGTGCCCAGCAGCCTGGCAGGCATCCCGGCAATGAGTGTCCCCTGCGGTTTCGGTCGTGGAGGCCGGCCGATCGGACTGCAGCTGATGGCCAACCACTTTGAGGAAGCCCGGATGCTGGGTGCGGCGCACGGCTATCAGTGCGTTACGGACTGGCATACGCGAGTTCCGGCTGGTTTTTGAGCGGGATTTGTCGGTCGCGGTGCACGAAAAGCGCAGCAAAGCAGGGTCAATTGAACTAGCAAGGGTCGAACTTTACATGTCACAAGCCTGGGAAACCGTCATCGGTTTCGAAACCCACGTGCAGCTGCAAACGGCTTCGAAGATCTTTTCCGGGGCCGCGACGGCTTTTGGGGCGGCGGCCAACACGCAGGCCAGCGTGGTCGATCTCGCCCTGCCGGGCGCCCTGCCGGTGCTCAATGCCAGGGCGGTGGAATGCGCGATCGCCTTTGGCATTGCCGTTGGTGCGACGATCGCGCCACGCTCGGTGTTCGCGCGCAAGAATTACTTCTACCCTGACCTGCCCAAGGGCTACCAGATCAGCCAGTACGAGATACCCGTGGTCCAGGGTGGCAGCCTGGGCTTTACGGTAACCCCGCGCAATGGTGAACCGTACGCCAGGACCGTGCAGCTGACCCGCGCGCACCTGGAGGAGGATGCCGGCAAGTCGCTGCACCAGGACTATCACGGCATGTCGGGCATCGACCTGAACCGCGCCGGCACGCCGCTGCTGGAAATCGTCACCGAGCCGCAGTTGCGCTCGAGCGCCGAGGCCGTGGCGTACGCACGCACGCTGCACGGGCTGGTCGTCTGGCTGGGCATCTGCGACGGCAACATGCAAGAAGGCAGCTTCCGCTGCGACGCCAACGTTTCGGTGCGTCCGGCCGGTTCGACGACCCTGGGCACGCGCGTAGAGATCAAGAACCTGAACAGCTTCCGGTTCCTGCAACAGGCCATCGATCATGAGGTGCGGCGTCAGATCGAACTCATCGAGGACGGCGGCCGCATCGTCCAGGAGACGCGTCTGTACGACCCGGATCGGGACCTGACCCGCTCGATGCGTTCCAAGGAGGATGCGGCCGATTACCGCTACTTCCCCGATCCGGACTTGCTGCCGCTGCAAATCGGCATCGATCTCATCGAGCGCATCCGCGCGGGGCTGCCGGAGCTGCCGGCGGCGATGCGCGGGCGTCTGGCGCGCGACTACGGTCTGTCCGAGCACGATGCCGCCGCGCTCACCGCAAGCCGCGGTATGGCCCGGTATTTTGAGCTCGTCGCCGCCAAGGTTACCGACAAGAAGGGCGCTGCCAACTGGATCATGGGAGAGCTCAGTGCGGCGCTAAATGCCGACAGCATCGACATCGAGCACTGCCCGGTCGCCGCCGAGGAGCTGGCAGCCCTCGTCCGCCGCGTTGCCGACGGCACAATCAACGGCAAGACGGCCAAGGAACTGTTCGTGCTGCTGTGGAAGCGCGAAGCCGCATCGGTCGATGCCGTCATCGAGGCGCGCGGACTCAAGCAAATATCCGACAGCGGCGCGATCGAGCGCATCGTCGACGAGATACTTGCCGCCAATCCGGGCGTCGTGGCCGAGTTTCGGGGCGGCAAGGAGAAGGCCTTCCAGGCGCTGGTCGGACAGGCGATGAAGGCCACGCGCGGCAAGGCCAACCCGCAGCAGCTCAACGAGATCCTGCGGCGGAAACTGGCCTAAGTCTCGCGCAGGGCGCGGCGATACTGGATCGCCTCGGCGACGAAGGCCGTCGTCAGCGCTTCGGCGCCCTCGATGTCGGCGATCGAGCGCGCCATCTTCAGTACGCGTTGATACGCCCTTGCCGACCAGCCCATGCGGGCGCTGGCGGCGTGCAGCAGCTGACGCACCTGCCCGGCCGGCCGGCAGACCCGTTCGATCTCCATCGGCGTCAGTTCGTCGTTGAGCTTGCCCTGGCGCACGATGGCCATGCGCTGCGCACGGGCCACACGCTCGGCGATGGTTTGCGTCGACTCGCCACTGGGCAGCAGTTCCAGCTCCTCGGCGCTCAAAGGGTCGGCCTCAACCCGGATGTCGATGCGCTGGAGCAGCGGTCCGCTGATCCGGTCCTGGTAGCGCGAAACCATTTCCGGCGTGCACAGGCAGACGGCTGTTGGCCGACCATGATTTCCGCAGGGACAGGCGCTCATGGCCGAAAGCAGGTGAAAACGCGCCGGGTAGTCGATATGCCGCGCACCGCGCGCGATCGTGATATGGCCTGTTTCCAGCGGTTCACGCAGCGCGTCGAGGGCGCGCCGATCGAATTCCGGCAGATTGTCGAGAAACAGCACGCCGTGGTGCGCCAAGGAGATTTCCCCCGGACCCGCATCGGGGCTGCCCCCTACAAATGCCGTAACGCTGGTGTTGTGGTGCGGCGCGCGAAAAACGCGCGTAGCCCAGCGCTGCGGCGCGAATTTGCCGACCAGGTTTAGTACGGTCGCCGACTCCATCGCCTGGTCCGAATCCATCGGCGGCAGCAATCCGGCAAAACGCTGCGCCATCATCGTCTTGCCGGTTGCGGGGGGTCCGACCATCAGCACGCTGTGGCCGCCGGCGGCCCCGATTTCGAGGGCGCGCTTGACGTGTCTTTGCCCTTTGACGTCTGCAAAGTCCGGGTAGCTGGGCGGCGACAACCTGACTCGAGCGAAATGCTCCGGGATCCGCTTGCCGCGCTCGTTTCCAGCCGCGAAGGCCATGTGCGCCACGACCTCGCGCAGATCTTTGGCCGGGAGGATCGGCACGTGACCGACCAGGGCGGCCTCGTCCGCGTTTTCTCGCGGCAAGAAGATGCCACGCGGCGTCCGGTCCCGGGCGAACTTCGATACCGCCTGGGCCATGGCGAGCGAACCGAACACGGGACGCAATTCCCCGGAGAACGAGAGTTCACCGGCAAATTCGAACCGCTCCAGCACGGCGGCCGGAACCTGGCCGCTGGCGGCCAGGACGCCGATCGCGATCGGCAAATCGAAGCGAGCCGTGTCCCGCGGTAAATCGGCGAATGCCATGTTTACGGTAATGCGTCGAGCGGGGAAGTCGAAGCGCGCATTTTGCAAAGCAGCGCGCACGCGTTCGCGCGCGCCCTCGACCTCGGTCTCGGGCAGTCCGATCAAGGTAAATTCCGGCAGCCCGTTGGAAAGGTGGACCTCAATGGTCACCTCCGGGGCGGTCATTCCGATGATCGCGCGACTGCGGACAACGGCAAGGCTCATAGCCTGGGAGTAGGTCGCGCCGGTCGACGGCGGGTCATGCAGCCAGCATGGGAATGGTTCGTAGGGTTGCGCATAGTCCGTACAAGTCTTGTTGCCGCTTAGCCGCCACTAGCCGGTACGGCCTAGCGGGCTCTCCCAAAAAGCCGGGCTTTTCCCGCCGATGGAGAGATACGCATTGGGACACAATAGGCGATCATCCAGTTTCCGAATACAGTAGGAATTCCTGCCCGCTTTTCGTACTTGCCGGCCGCACATGCTTCCGATGCCCCATTTGACCGAAAGCAGCGCTGCTGCAAACCGCCCGCCCGTCCATGCATAACTCCGATTCTGTTTCCTGGCTCGGCCGCCTGCTGGGGCCTGCCAACGGCATCGTGCTGTGGATCTTCCTTGCGTTGCTGCTGTTTGCCCTGGCCTACTGGGCCCACGAGCGCGGGGCGCAGGCGCGTGCCCGCGCGGACCGCGCGCGGCGCGACGCCCAGCGCAACGACCTGGGGGGCGATTCGTACTTCCTGCCCCTGCCTGCGATCGAGCAGGCAGTCGAGATCGCCAATCCGGTGGAGATCGATTCGCTGCTCAGCGGCGAGCCCGAGACCGTCGCGGCGCGGGCCAGGGCACTGCTTACGGCGCCCACCGGCGTCTCGATCGATGGCATCGGGGAGCTGTCTTTTGCGCTGCCCAGCGCGCCCAATCCGCCACGCGTCCCACCGGCGCCGGTCAGCATACCGCCGACGATCGCCATTGCGCTGCCCAAGGCTGCGGCCCCTGCCCCCCGCGTGCCGGCGTCTGCCCCGCCGCCCAAGCCGTTTCCCCCGTCGGCGAATGCATTGCCGCCCGTCGACAAGAAAGAGCGCATTCCGGTGCGCGACCTGGTGCTGACGTGGTTCGAGGCGCGCGGCTACCGCGCCCGTGCGATCGCGGACCGGACCGGACCGATCGAGCTCGAACTTCGCCACCGCTCCGACGACGGGCGCGCCTACGCGTTTGTCGTCGAGCGTGAGCGCGTCACCGGGGTGCGCGCCGCGGCACTGCTCAAACTGGCCAGGGCGGCGGGGCACAGCCGCGTACTGATCGCGGCCGAGAACGGCTGCGACGAAAAGCAGACGAGGGAGCTGCGGCGGCTGGGGATACGAATCTACGACGAAGCGTCGATCCGCGCCGAAGTCGACAAGGTCGATATCCGTATTGCCGCCAAGATCATCGCCGTCGCCCGGGGACGCGGCGTGACCCGCCGCTCTGCCCACGCCGCGGGCGCGGATCCCGCGCCGGGGCGGGCTCGCACTTCGGTGGGCACGCCCTAGAGCCTGCCCACCGCGGCGCCCCGACTCAGGCGCCCTTTTCCCGCTGCGCAACCTTGGCCTCGAGGGCCTCGATCCGTGTGCGCGCCTTGGCAAGTATCTCCTGCTGGATCTCGAATTCCTCGCGTGTGACCAGGTCGAGCCGAGAAAATTGCTGCGTTAGCAGGGCCTTTAGGTTGCGCTGCACGTCCGCGGCCGGGCTCGAGGAGAGCAAGGCCGCCAGGCGTTGTTGAAGATCTTCAATGAAGTTAGGCAATTCCATGGTGGTCTTTCGCCAGGGCGGGAAGGATGCAGCGCAGTCTTTGCTGAGGCAATGATCAAGGTTATCTTACCGCCACGGGGCAATCGCCTGCCCTGCAAGCATCGCCGACGCGCTGGTACATGTCATCGTGGCAGGACGCGAAGAAGTGACGGCCAAGGCCATCGCACTGGCGCGGTCGACCTGGAAGCATGCGAGCGCCTCGGTGGCCGTTGCAGATCGACCCTCCCATGCGTCCGGCCTACGGTTTGCATAGCTACATTTCGTTCACCGCGCAGCGAAGCTCGTTCCCGGTCGGAGCGCTCCAGGAAACAGTTTCCGTCTGAGGCGCTTGGCTGCCTTCCGTACGCGGCAATCCTTGCCCCGGGTTCAGATACGCGGCGAACTCTTTGATCGCGCATCTGGCGCAATGCCCCAAACAGGTCGGCCCCTTGTCGGGGCGCGTCCAACCGCGCCAACGCAATTCGCCGGCGCGACTGCGGCTATGCGGCCTCGTCTCGGTACGGCCCGGAGCGCGACTCGTCGACTTTCGAGCGAATCGTGGCGCTGCGCTTAGTAAGAGCAATGCCTTCCGTACACCGCGGTTCCTCCCAGGTGTCGGGGGCCGGCGGTTGAGCTCGTGCATCGTCGTTGCTGCGGCCGCACGCAAGAAGAAGAGCGGCGAGCGCAATTTGCCGGTTGCCGCGCTTTTGCCCCCAACGAGACGATGCCCTAGCTGCAAAATCTACCAATGGGGCGCCCGATCGGAATAGGACCCGCCCGGATTGGCAATTTCGTTCCCTCCGGCGGTGGATCGAAACGGATTGCGCTGGCATTCACCAATTTGGTGCTAGAGCGCATCGCAATAGTGCATAAGCAGCTTTCTCTTGCAGCAAACCAAAAAAAACTGCGAAGAATCAATTCAAACTCGATGGCACGAGTTTTGCTCAATATTTCCTGCGGAACGAGCAGAAGAGAAATGTAGATTTCTGCAAATCTGGCGTACCGAAACGGGGCAGCGATTCACCCGCTGGCCGACTACTGGAGCAGGGAGGCGGAGGTATGAAACTAATTTCGGCAATCATCAAGCCCTTCAAACTCGACGAGGTGCGGGAGGCGCTTTCCGGCGTGGGCGTGCAGGGCATCACGGTGACCGAGGTCAAGGGGTTTGGCCGGCAAAAGGGCCATACCGAGCTGTACCGTGGCGCCGAATACGTCGTCGATTTCCTGCCTAAGGTGAAGCTCGAAGCGGCGGTAACCGACGAGCTCCTCGACCGAGCCATCGAAGCAATTGAATCGTCGGCTCGGACAGGGAAAATCGGCGACGGCAAGATCTTTGTTTTCGACCTGCTACAGGTCGTACGCATACGCACCGGCGAGACCGGCAAAGAAGCGCTTTGAACGTAAGGAACCGGGGGAAAGGGAAATGAAACAGTGGGTCGCGGGCGCTGCGACGATCATCGCGCTGAGTTTGGGCGTCCTGGTCCCGGCGCAGGTCGAAGCCCAGGCGACGCCCGCAGCGGCGACCTCGACGGCAAACCCGGCACCCTCCACCGTCTCCGCCAAACCGGCGGATACAGCGGCCGCGGCGACCGCTCCTGCGCCCACGCCCAACAAGGGAGACGTGGCGTGGATGCTGACGTCGACGGCACTCGTACTGTTGATGTCGGTGCCGGCCCTGGCCCTCTTCTATGGGGGCTTGGTGCGCAGCAAGAACATGCTTTCGGTGCTGGTGCAGGTGTTCGTCGTCTTCTCGTTAATTACGGTGCTGTGGGCGATTTACGGCTACAGCCTGGCTTTCACCGAAGGAAGCGGACCGCTGCAGGCCTTCATCGGGGGCTTTGACCGCCTGTTCTTGAACGGCACCTTTAATCCCAAAGACGGCAGCTTTTCGATGGCTGCGACGTTCAGCAAGGCAACGCCGCTGCCCGAACTGGTCTACGTGGCGTTCCAGTCGACCTTTGCCGCGATCACTGTTTGCCTGATTCTGGGCGCGGTGGTCGAGCGCATGAAGTTCTCCGCCGTGCTCATCATGTCCGTGATCTGGTTCACCTTCAGCTACCTGCCGATCGCGCACATGGTCTGGTTTTTCGAGGGCCCAGACGCGTACACCAGTGCGGCGATCGCCGATGCGGTGTCGGCCAAGGCCGGCTACATCTGGCAGCTGGGCGCGCTCGACTTTGCCGGTGGTACGGTCGTGCACATCAATGCCGGCGTTGCCGGACTGGTGGGTGCGGCGCTGCTGGGCAAGCGAATCGGGCTGGGCAAGGAATCCATGGCCCCCCACAGTCTGACCATGACGATGATCGGGGCCGCGCTGCTGTGGTTCGGCTGGTTCGGGTTCAACGCCGGCTCCGCGCTGGAAGCCAACGGCACGGCCGCCATGGCATTCATGAACACCTACCTGGCCACTGCCATGGCCGTGCTCTCGTGGGTCGGCGCCGAATGGATCATCAAGGGCAAACCCTCGATGCTGGGAGCGGCCTCCGGCGCGGTCGCCGGCCTGGTCGCCATCACGCCGGCCGCGGGCAACGTGGGCATCCCCGGCGCTTTTGTCATCGGCCTGCTGGTCGGACCCATCTGCCTGTGGGGCGTTACCGGGCTCAAGCGCCGTCTGGGCGTGGACGATGCGCTCGATGTGTTTGGCGTACACGCCGTGGGCGGGATCACCGGCGCCCTGCTGACGGGCATCTTCAACGCCCCCAGCCTCGGCGGCCCAGGCTCGGTGTCCGATTGGGTGACGATGCAATCGGGCTACCCCGGGATGCTGGAACAGCTCATCATCCAGGCCAAGGCGGTTGGTATCACGGTGGTCTGGACGGCGGTGGTTGCCTTTGTCGCGTTCAAGGTCGCGGACCTGATCGTCGGCCTGCGCGTAAGCGAGAACGACGAGCGCGAGGGCCTGGACACGTCCAGCCACGGCGAGTCCGCATACCATTATTGAGCGAATGCGATCGACGTAAGGAATCTTTCCAAGGGATGCCGCTCGCAATGGCGGCAATTTAAAGGCTCCGCGTTCGGAGCCTTCTTTTTTTGCTGCGGCCCCGGCGCTTGGCTCTGCGCCCGGCGCGCCGCGGGCAAGGCGGACCGCCCTCATGCGCGTTCGCGGCGGCCGAGTGTGTGCGGACACTTCAATGCTTGCCGTCGCGCCGCTATCGGCGTCGGCCCGGGATCATCCTGGACCGGGCATGGAATAGAATCGGCGTCGCTGATCCACGGAGCAAGCAATTGGACAATCTAAGCGTGCCTAGTCTGGCCGCAGCCGGCCCGGTCCTCGAGTTCGAGCGCCGCATCCTCGATTCGATGCCGGAAATCGAACACTGGTTTCGGCAGCAGTGGCTAGAGCACACGCCGCCGTTTTACGGCTCGGTGGATTTGCGCAATGCCGGCTTCAAACTGGCACCGGTCGACACCAACCTGTTCCCCGGGGGTTTCAACAACCTCGCCGAAGACGCGCTGCCCTGCGCGGTCCAGGCAGCACAGGTGGCGATCGAGCGTACCTGCCCGGACGCGCGCAAACTCGTGCTCGTGCCCGAACGGCACACGCGCAACGTTCATTACCTGCTGAATGTGGCCCGGCTCCAGCGCATCCTTTCGTCGACCGGGCTGGAAGTGCGCATCGGCAGCATTTCCGAGGAGCTCACCGAACCGACGACGATTTCGCTGCCCGGGGGACAGACCCTGCGCGTGGAGCCGCTGGTGCGCACCGGCCGGCGTATCGGCGTCGCCGACTTCGACCCCTGCGTGGTGCTGCTCAACAACGACATGTCCGCGGGCATGCCGCAAATGCTGCGCAACATCGACCCGGCCCAGACGCTGCTGCCCCCGCCCCATGCGGGCTGGTCGGTGCGCCGCAAGTCGCATCATTTTGCCTGTTACAACGAGGTCGCCGCCGATTTTGCCCGTCTGGTGCAGGTCGACCCGTGGATGATCAATCCGCTGTTTGCGCGCTGCGGCGAAGTCGATTTTCACAGCACCGCCAGCAACGACTGCCTGGTCAGCCAGGTGGACCTGCTGTTGTCGCAGATCCGGGAGAAGTACCGCGCCTACGGCATCGACCAAAAGCCCTTTGTCATCGTCAAGGCGGATGCCGGGACCTATGGCATGGGCATCATGACGGTCCACGATGCCGCCGATGTGGCCAGCCTCAACCGCAAGCAGCGCAACAAGATGGCCGTGGTCAAGGAAGGCATGGAGGTAACCGAGGTCATCATCCAGGAGGGGGTGCCGAGCTACGAGAAGATCGAGCAAGGCGTCGCCGAGCCCGTGGTCTACATGATCGACCGCTACGTCGTGGGTGGTTTTTACCGCGTCCATCCGAATCGCGGTATCGACGAGAACCTCAATGCCCCGGGCATGCACTTCGTGCCGCTGGCCTTTCACTGCAGTTGCAACCTCCCTGACCTGCAGGCCGCCCCGGGCGCAAGCGCCCTCAACCGTTTCTACATATATGGCGTCATCGGCCGGCTGGCCTTGCTGGCGGCCGCGCTCGAACTCGAACGCGGCGACCCGACGTACGTCCCGGTCGCGCATCCTGTCGGCGCGACCGTCCTGGCCGGCTGATCGGTCGCGCCGCTCGAGGTGAAGGCGCAGACCCTTTCATGAGCTCCCGCAGCCATTCGGCGGCCGGCTTCGACCAAGCGCCCGCCTCCCGCGCGGTGCTGTTGGTCCTGGACCCGCTCGAGTCGCTCAAGCCGCATAAGGATTCGAGCATCGCGATGATGCGCGCGCTGGCAACGCGTGCGTACGAGGTCTGGGCTTGCACCCCGGGGCAGTTGTGCTGGAACGGCGCAGGCCACGGCAGCGGCGTCGTCAGCGCGACGGCCTGCCGTCTGCAAGTGGCGGCGCCACCGCAGCAGGCGACGGACCCCGGTCGGGATCGGCCCGAAGACTGGTACACCGCCGGCGCCTGGACCGCGCGGCCGTTGACCGATTTCGTCGCGATTCTGATGCGCAAAGACCCGCCGTTTGACAGCGAATACCTGTACGCGACCCATCTGCTCAGCGCCGCGGCGCGCGCGGGAGCGCGCGTTTTCAACGCACCCGAGGCGCTGCGCAACCACAACGAGAAGCTGGCCATCACGGAGTTCCCCCAGTTCATTGCGCCCACCCTCGTGACCGGCGAGGCCGACCGCATCCTCGAATTCCTCCAGGTCCATGGACAGATCGTCGTCAAGCCGCTCGACGGCATGGGCGGCAGCGGGGTGTTCCGGTTGGGCCCCGGCGATCCCAACACCCATGTGATCCTCGAGACCGCGACGCACTACGGCACGCGTACGGTGATGGCCCAGCGCTATTTGCCGCAGATCGCGCAAGGCGATAAGCGCATCCTGCTGATCGACGGCAGCCCGGTGCCGCACGCCTTGGCGCGCGTGCCCAAGCCCGGCGAATCCCGGGGCAACCTGGCCGCGGGCGGCACCGGCCGCGCGCAGCCGCTGAGCCAGCGTGACCTCGAGATCGCCCAGGCTCTCGGCCCGGTCCTTGCGGCGCGTGGGCTGTTCCTGGTCGGGCTGGACGTGATCGGCGATTGTCTGACGGAAATCAACGTCACGAGTCCGACCTGTTTTGTCGAGATCCACGAGCAGACCGGCTACGACGTGGCCGCCGTTTTCGTCGAGGCGCTCTTGCAACGCGTGCAGGCATGAATCACGGGGATCCATGGTCACTATCGTCGTTATCGCCCACGAGCCTCTGGCCAGCGCATTGGTCGCCGCGGCCCAGCACGTTTACAGCCGCGATCCCAACGCTGCGTCGCGCCAATTGACGGCACTCGATGTCGATCCCAAGGCCCCGTTGCCGGCGGTGATCGCCCAGGCCCGCAGTTTGGTCGATCAGGCCGATCGTGGTCAGGGTGTGCTCATACTCACCGACGTGATTGGGGCCACGCCCGCCAACGTGGCCTCGCGCCTGGCTCAGCCCGGTCGGGTCGCGGTGGCGGCAGGGGTTAACCTGCCGATGCTGTTGCGTGCGCTGTGCTACGGTGAGCTGAGCTTGGACGCCGTACTGGCCAAAGCCCTGGACGGCGCCAGCCAGGGCATACGGCAAATCACTGCCTCGCCTGCCGACGGGGGCGGAACCGGTCCGCTCGAACGGTAAACTCAACAACCGCAACAACCGTGACCGACCGCCCTCCACGAAACGATGATCACCCGCTCTTATACGATCCGCAATAAACTCGGCCTGCATGCACGGCCATCGGCCCAGTTGACGCAAACGGCGTCCCGGTTCCAGAGCGAGGTATTCATCGCGAAGGACAACCGGCGGGTCAATGCCAAGTCGATCATGGGAGTGATGATGCTGGCGGCCGGCGTCGGATCGGTGATCACGGTCGAGGCCACGGGCTCCGACGAGGAGCAGGCAGTCGACGCTGTCGGCACGCTCATCGACCAGGGCTTTGGCGAATTCGCGGAATAGCTTGCAAACGGAGGGCCGGAGGCGCTCCGGGCCGCGAGCCCTGCGAGATTCTTCGAGCATGACGAGGGCGCGCGCGGGGCAAGCGAGCGTGGTGGACAATCAAATGATGCGGGCATCGATTTGGGCAAAGATCTGATCGGACAAGGGGTCGCGCGCGGGATTGTGATCGGTCGCGCCCACCTGCTCGCGCCCAGCGAGCTCGACATCCGCCAGTACCATATCGAGCGTGGCGACGTGCTGCACGAGGTCGCACGCCTGAACAACGCATTTTCCCTGGTGCGCGCCGAACTCGAGCAGTTACGCGACAACGTGGCCGCGGACGCGCCTGCGGAAGTCAAAGCCTTCCTCGATCTGCACCGGATGATTCTGGACGATTCGCTGCTGTGCGACGCGCCGCGCGACCTCGTGCGCACGCGCCTGATCAACGCCGAGTGGGCGCTGACCATCCAGCTCGAGGAAGTTTGCCTGCAATTTGAGGCGATCGACGACGAATACTTCCGCAGCCGATCGCAGGACGTGCGCCAAGTCGTCGAGCGCGTACTGCGCCGGCTGGCCGGCGGCAGACCCTCGCCTGCCGTCCTGGCGCGCAAGCTGGCCGAAGGCGAACGCCTGGTCTTGGTGGCGCACGACCTGGCACCTACCGACGTGCTGCATTTTCGGGAGGACGCCGGGGCCAGCCTGGCCGGATTCATCACGGAGCTGGGCGGACCGACCTCGCATACGATGATCCTGGCGCGCAGCCTGGGGTTGCCGGCCATCGTCGGCGTTGCCGACGCGCGCGCCAGCATCGCCGAAGGCGACCTGCTGATTGTCGACTCCGACGCCGGCCAGGTGTTCGTGCAGCCCGGCGAGGACGCGCTGGCCCGGTACCGCAAGCGCATTCTGGAGCAGGGCCAGGAGCGCACGGAGCTGCGCAAGCTGCGCGGCAAGCTCTCGCGCACCAAGGATGGCATTCCGGTCGAGCTGCTGGCCAACATCGAAATGCCCGAGGACGTACGCGGCGCACTCGACGCCGGCGCCGACGGCGTCGGACTGTTTCGCACCGAGTTTCTTTTCATGGGCCGCGACGAACTGCCCTCGGAAGACGAGCAATACGAGGCGTACGCCAAGGTCGCTCGGGCGATGAAGGGCAAGCCGGTCGTCGTGCGCACGCTCGACATCGGGGCCGACAAGGTGCTCAACGCCACCGCCCGCCTGAGCCTGGGCCTGGCGACCGACGGCGGGGACGTGGCCGACATCGAACCCAATCCGGCGCTCGGCCTGCGCGCGATCCGCTACTGCCTAGCCTACCCGGAGCTGTTCCTGACGCAACTGCGCGCGATTCTGCGCGCCTCCGCACAGGGCACGGTGCGCATCCTCGTGCCGATGCTCGCGCATGTGCACGAGATCGACCAGGCGCTGCAGTTCGTCGCCCGCGCCAAGGAGCAGCTCAAGGCCGGGCGGCACAAGTTCGATGCCCGCGTCCCCGTGGGCGGCATGATCGAGGTGCCGGCCGCAGCGCTCAACCTGAGACCATTTTGCGAGCGCTTGAAGTTTCTATCCTTGGGCACCAACGATCTCATCCAGTATGCGCTGGCCATCGATCGCACCGACAGTGCCGTCGCCTACCTATACGAGCCGCTGCACCCGGCGGTACTGCAACTGATCCAGCAAACGATCCGCGCCGGTGCGCGGGCCGGCCTGCCGGTTTCGGTCTGCGGCGAGATGGCCGGAGATGTGAGCGTGGCCGAACTGCTGCTGGGCATGGGCCTGAGGCGCTTCTCGATGAATGCGACGCAGCTGCTCGGGGTTAAGCGGCGGATCTTCGAGCTCGACTCCAAGGCCGCCGCGCGGCTGGCCAAGCGCGTCGCGCGCATGCACGATCCGACAGAGATCCGGGCGGCTCTGGAGCGTTTGCAGCACCCGACCAGCAAGAACGTGGCGGGCGGCCGCGGCGCTCGCCCCGCCCGTACGGTGGCATCGCGCAAGCCGACGGGCAACAGGCCCCGGCGCGTGGCCTGAGCACGATGTCGACCATCGCTGCCGCGGCGCCCGGCGTCGAACCGTCGCCATATTCCGTGGGTGTCGTGCGTCCGCAGACCATGCATTTTTCCGCCCCGCTGGCACTGTCCAGCGGCGCGCAGCTGGCCGAGTACGACCTTTGCTACGAAACCTACGGCACACTCAACGCGGCGCACAGCAACGCAGTGCTCATCTGCCACGCGCTCAACGCTTCGCACCATGTCGCGGGCAGCTACGCGGGCCAGCCGCGCAACGTCGGCTGGTGGGACAACATGGTCGGCCCGGGCAAGCCCATCGACACGCGGCGCTTCTTCGTGGTCGGGGTCAACAATCCGGGATCGTGTTTCGGCTCGACTGGCCCGATGTCGACGAATCCGGCGACGGGCGAGCCTTACGGCGCGAGTTTCCCGGTGGTCACCGTCGAGGATTGGGTCAACGCCCAGGCTCGATTGGCCGATGCACTGGGCATCGAGCGGTGGGCGGCGGTCGTCGGAGGATCCCTGGGCGGCATGCAGGCCTTGTCTTGGTCGATCCAGTATCCCGAGCGCATCGGCCGGTGCGTCGCAATCGCCACGGCGCCCAAGCTGAGCGCGCAGAACATCGCCTTCAACGACGTGGCGCGCAGTGCGATTCAGAGCGATCCCGACTTCCATGGCGGCAACTACTACGCCCACGGCGTGATACCCAAGCGAGGCCTGAGCGTGGCGCGCATGATCGGGCACATCACCTACCTTTCGGGCGACGACATGACGGAGCGCTTCGGCCGCAGCCTGCGTGCCGATGACTATGCCTTCGGCTACGGCGCCGAATTCGAAGTCGAGTCCTACCTGCGCTACCAGGGAGACAAGTTTTCGAGCTACTTTGACGCCAATACCTATCTGCTCATCACGCGGGCGCTCGACTACTTCGATCCGGCGCGGGCACACGGCGGCGACCTGGTGCGCGCTCTCAGCGCGGCGCGGGCGCGCTTCCTGCTCGTTGCCTTCAGCACCGACTGGCGCTTTGCCCCGCAGCGGGCGCGGGAGATCGTCTCGGCACTGATTGCCAATGGCCGGGACGTCGCCTATGCCGAGATCGACGCGCCGCACGGTCACGACGCCTTCTTGCTGGAAGATCCCCGCTACCACCGCGTGGTGGCGGCCTACTTCGATCGTACCGCGGCCGAACTCTCGTGATGCTCCGGCAAGACCTGGTCCAAATCGCCGAATGGATTCCGCAGGGCGTGCGCATCCTGGATCTGGGTTGTGGCGACGGAGCGTTGCTGGCGCACTTGCGCGACTCGCACAATTGCGCCGGGTATGGCATCGAGATCGCCGACGCTTCCGTGTACGAATGCGTATGCCGGCAGGTCAACGTGATACAGGCCGACCTCGAGTCGGGCTTGAAGATGTTCGCCGATGGCATGTTCGACACCGTCGTGCTGTCGCAGACCCTGCAGGCGATGCGCAACGTCGAAGCCATCCTGCGCGAAATGGTCCGGGTGGGGACGCACGGCATCGTCAGCTTCCCGAATTTCGGCCACTGGCGTCACATCGTCTCGCTGCTGGCCGGACACATGCCGGTGTCCCCGGAAATTCCCTACCAGTGGTACGACACGCCCAATATCCACTTGTGCACGCCCAAGGATTTCGAGGTGCTGGCGGCGCGGCTGGGACTGCGCATCACGGACCGGGCCCTGCTGGCCGCAGGCCGTCCCGTTGCGGCGCTCGCCAACCTACGCGCCAGCGTGGCCGTCTACCGCTTCGAGAAGCGCTGATCGGGGACGTAGCGCTGCGTGGCCCAAACCAGCGCGAGCGCGACAATTCCACTGGCGGCGCAGCCACAGAAGAAGTTCGAGTAGCCGAACGCTTCCACTGCGGCGCCGGAAAATCCCCCGGCCAGCTTCGGGATCAGGACCGTAGCGGACGAGAGAAACGCGTACTGCGTCGCGGAAAACGTCCGGTTCGTCAGCCCGGAGAGGTAGGCGATGAAGACCGTGCCGGCGATACCCTCGGTGAAGTTGTCCGTGGATACCGCCAGGATCAGCAGCTGCAGGTCCGGACCGCGCGTGGCCAGCCAGGCGTACAGCAGGATCGATGAAGACGAAACCAGCGCCGCCGCCCACATCATGCGTGGAATGCCCACTCTCAGCGTCAGCGCACCACCGACGAAGCCGCCGACCAGGGCCATGACGACGCCATATACCTTGGATACCGCAGCCACCTGGTCCTTGGTGAAACCCAGGTCGTGATAAAACGGGTTGGCCATCACTCCCATGAGGATGTTGGCGAACCGGTAGCTCGATACCAGGGCCAGGATCAGCAGCGCGTGCCAGCGATAACGGCGCACGAAGTCGACGAAAGGCTCCAACCAGCGGGAGCGCGCCAGCGCGAGCGGGCGGATTGGCATCTCCTCGCTGGCCGCCGCAGGAGCCGCGGCCTCGCTGGACCAGGCCAGCGCAAGCACGCCGACGAACATCGACGCCGCCATCACGGCATAGGAGACGGTCCAGGCCTGAGCGAGGTAGCCCGAGGGCGTATCGGCCGCACGGGCCGCGATCCACAATGCCCCGGCCCCGGCCCAGATCATGCCCACCCGGTAACCGGTCTGGTACATCGCGGCCATCGCGCCTTGATGCTCGACTGCCGCCGATTCGATGCGGTAGGCGTCCAGGGCCACGTCCTGCGTTGCGCCGGCCAGCGCGGTAAAGAAGGCGCAGCCGATCAGCAGCGCCAGGTTGCGCTGCGGATCGGCCAGGGCCATGGCCAGCAAGCCCAGGACGACGGCCAGCTGCGCAACCAGCAGCCAGGCGCGGCGGCGGCCCAGGCGGCGCGTCAGCACGGGGATCGGCAGCCGATCCAGCAACGGCGACCAAATCCACTTCATGGGGTAGACCAGCACCACCCAGCTCAGGAATCCTATCGTCGACAAGGAAATTCCGGCTTCGCGCAGGCGAAACGACAGCGTGCCGTAGATGAGTACCCAGGGCAAGGCTGCGGCAAATCCCAGCAACAGCATGCGCAGCACCGGCGGCTCGACATAGACCCTCCAAGTACCATCCGGGCCGGCCGACCGAGGTAGCGACGGCACCTGCGCCGCCTGCGGCGAGTTCACCAGCACCCGGCGGTGTCGATCGCCAGCCGTGCGTGAGCGCCGCTCCGGCGCTGCCGTACGACCGGCCACCGCTTGCCGCTGGCGGCGATGCCGGCCCAAGCCATGGCTCCACGGCCCGCGCAGCCAGCCCGCCCATCGCCGGTGATGGCCTGACCTTGTTGTGTCTTCATATCGTCAATCTTCTTCGGGAAAAATCGCCACCGCCGATAGTTTAGAGGGACGGATCGGGCCACCTTGGCAGGCGCGCCGCAAGGCAAGCGCTCGCACGCGTCGAACCGCACGGATTCAGCGCGCACGATACCCCAGGGGCTCCGGGCGTCGTTGGCTTGCCCGGGATTCGGGGCGCCGCCGCGACCCATGGTTCACCGATTCGCCGCGCGCCGTTGCCGCGCCGATCCTCCGAGCCTGCAGCGCGGAAACCGCCGGCGGCCGAGTTGACGAAGAACGCAGCGGTGGCTTTTTTCTCGTCCCGCCGCAGTTGAGGACCAGCGATTACAATTTGCCGCTACCCGCCGGCCCGAGTTTGCCGCCGACGCGCACTTGCGGACTTGTTGTGGCGATCGCCCCCAGGCGTTTGCGACTCAGTGCGCTTGCCAAGCGGTGCGTAAGCAGGCCGGGTCAGCTACGCGACATGCGGGACCGCGACGACGACATCGCATGCTCCTAGGAAACCGGCGCGGCCTTCATTCTGGACTGGCACACGCAAAAATGCTGCGCATCACTTCGGCCAATCTGAACGGGGTCCGGTCCGCTGCCTCCAAGGGATTTTTCGAATGGATGGCAAAGCAGGACGCCGACTTCGTCTGCATCCAGGAGCTCAAGGCCCAATCCGGGGACATGACCGCCCGGATGCTGGCGCCACCGAATTATCGGGGCTATTTCCAGTTCGCACAGAAAAAGGGCTACAGCGGTGTCGGCATCTACGCCCGCGACCAGCCGCGGGAAATTATCGAGGGGCTGGGTGTGGCGGATATCGATGCGGAAGGCCGCTACATCGAACTCGTCTACGACAAGTTTTCCGTGGCGTCGGTCTATCTGCCGTCCGGATCGAGCGGAGCGCACCGGCAGGAGGCCAAGTTTGCTTTCATGGAGTACTTCTTCTTGCACCTCGCCAACCTGATCGAGGAGGGCAGAGAAGTCGTGATCTGCGGGGACTGGAACATCGCCCACAAGGAAATCGACCTCAAGAACTGGAAAGGCAACCTAAAAAACAGCGGTTTCCTGCCCGAAGAACGCACTTGGCTGAGCAGTATCTTCGAACAGCTAGGCTGGGGCGACGTTTACCGGCACCTGCAGCCGGAGGCTGCCGAAGACGCATATACCTGGTGGAGCAACCGGGGGCAGGCCTGGGCCAAGAACGTCGGATGGCGCATCGATTATCAGATCGCCACATCGCAGCTGATGCACGCAGCCCGTCGCGCGTCGATACACAAGGCGACACGATTTAGCGATCATGCGCCGCTGACCATCGACTATGACTTCGACCGCTGATCAGCGCGCGGCCGGTCCTCGCCGGGGAGTCGATCGGTAAGCCCGCCGCGCGTTGGCGGGGGCGGCAAGCAAGTCACCGCCGATCCCGGTTTGTGGAGTAGCGTCGGGCCGCGCGCGCTCGGCGCGCTGCCGCGCATCGCGCGCCTTCAACGGATCGCATCGGGAGACAAGATGCGCAATGCCTTGCCATGCGACTTGTTCGGCTAAGCGTCGCGATCATCGGGTTGCGCACACGCCATGCTCTTTAATTCATACGAGTTCGTCTTCGTCTACCTGCCGCTGGTGTTCTTCGGCTTCTTCGCTCTCGGACAATGGCGTAGCGGCTACGCCGCGCGCTGGCTGGCGCTTGCCTCGGTATTTTTCTACGGTTGGTGGAACCCCGACTTTGTCTCGTTGTTGCTTGCCTCCATTGTCTTCAATTACGGTGCAGGTCGGCTGATCGCCCGCACGAGCGGCCAGCGGCAAAAGCTTGCCCTGTTCTTCGCCGTCGCCGCCAACCTCGTCTTGCTGGGCGTCTTCAAGTACGCCAATTTCTTCATCGGCATCGCAAATGGCGCCGGCGCGTCTCTTCCCTTGCTGAACATCGTGCTGCCGTTGGGCATTTCTTTCTTTACGTTTACGCAGATCGCTTTCCTGGTGGACGTCTACCAGCGGGTCGCACGCGAATTCAATTTTGTGCATTACCTGCTGTTTGTGACCTGGTTTCCGCACCTCATCGCCGGACCCGTGATCCACCACAAGCAGGTGATGCCGCAGTTTTCCATGGCGCAGACCTTCCGACCAAACGCCGAGTCGATCGCGGTCGGATTGACGCTGTTTGCCTTTGGACTTTTCAAGAAAGTCGCCCTCGCGGACCAGCTGGCCCCATTTGCCAATGCCGTGTTCCATTCCGCGTCCCTGGGCGTGCCGCCGATGCTCCTGACGGCATGGCTGGGCGCCCTGGCCTACACCTTGCAGCTTTATTTTGACTTCTCGGGCTACTCGGACATGGCCATCGGCCTTTCGAGGATGTTCAACATTCGCCTGCCCTTGAACTTCGACTCGCCCTACAAGTCTGCCAACATCATCGATTTCTGGCGCAGATGGCATATGACGCTGTCCGCCTTTTTGCGCAGTTACTTGTACATTCCCTTGGGCGGCAATCGCAAGGGGAAGGCACGCCGGTACCTGAACCTGCTGACCACCATGATCCTCGGTGGTCTTTGGCACGGATCGGGCTGGAATTTCGTCTTTTGGGGCGCGCTGCACGGCATCTATCTCGTGGTCAACCACGCCTGGCACTCCCTAACGGGTGGCGCCGGCAACTCGAAGAACCCCTTTTTCCTCGGCGCCGGCTCTTGCCTCACCTTCGTGTGCGTCGTCATCGCCTGGGTGCCGTTTCGCGCACCTTCCCTGGCGGCCACGAGCGCCATCTGGCGCGGCATGGCCGGACTCAACGGCGCTTCGCTCCAACTCGCGGACGTGTTCCCGGGTCTGCCGTTGTCGCCGCAGCAGTCGATCTGGTGGATCCTGGCCGGCCTGGCGATCGTCTTCTTGCTGCCCAACACGCAGCAGTGCCTCGCCGCCTACGCACCGGCCTACGACTCGGTGCCCCGCCGGCACACGATATTTGACTGGAAACCGAGCCGATCCATGGGCATCGCAACCGGACTGGTCCTGGCGGCGGCGATTCTGCTGTTCAAGAAGAACAGCCCTTTTCTCTATTTTCAGTTCTGAGCGCGCATGCCCTTCCTGAAATACTTCTTTCTCGCAGCCGCGCTGCCGCTGCTGGCATTCATGCTGCTCGGCGTCTATCTTCAGCCGCTTTCGGGAGACTTGACCAGGCTCGGCAATCTGTCCGAGCGGAGTTGGGGCTGGAATCGGGATCAGGCCGTGATCCACGTAAAGCCCAACGATGCCGCGCAAGATGCCGCCGTCCTGGTGATCGGCGACTCGTTTTCCGAGCTGAACTTGTGGCAGTCGGTGGCGTCGGACCGACTGGGCGCCCGGTTCCTGACCTTCCACTGGGCTGATGTCGGCAAGCCTTCCTGTGTTGGCGTCGCGATCGCCACGCTAAAGCGCAAATACCCGAATTCAAAATTCGTGCTCGTCGAAGCCGTCGAACGCACGCTTGCGCAGCGATTTGAGAGCGACGGCGCGCAGCCAGAGGGCTGTGCGCGTGCGCTCTCGACCTCGATACACACGCAGGACCGGGCGACCCGGCCGAGCCGAAACAAGACCAGCGACCCGATGCCCGACCCGATCTACGCGGTCAAGGCGCTCGCTGCCGAATTCAGAAGCCACGACCGAACGATCTCGTCGGGACAGGCGTTCCTGTCGCCGCTCACCAGGACGGATTTATTCTCCAACAAGGCATCGGCCGCCATCCTTTTCCTCGACGAGGACCTCGTCAAGAACCAATGGCGCCAGGACCAGGTGGAGCGATGGCTCGCCAGCATGAAGTTGCTGCAGGAGCAGGGGCGCGCCCTAGGCATCCGCGTGGTCTTGGTCATCGTTCCCGACAAGACGACCACCTATTCGCCGTACTTCAAGGAGCCGATCCTAGCGGGTCAACGTTTTGACATCTGGACCGCGCTCGAAGACGCGAAGCTTGATGCCGTGAGCCTGCGGCGCACCTTCCGGGAAGCCGCAGCCGATAGCGTTGATTTTTACCTGCCGGACGACTCGCACCTGGGCGCGCAGGGTTACATCTTGATGGGGGAGGCCGTTGCCCGGTATATCGGCGAGCCCGGCGCAAGGTAACCACCATTGCACCGAGTCGGTTTTTGCCAGCAGCTGCCGTCCTCGCCAACGGGGGCGATGGCCACCCAAAGCCCGACGGCGTCCTGGGCCGTCGTCTCACCTGCTGGTATGCGCTCGCCCGTCCGAAGCGCCCCGGGGCAAGAAAGGAAGCCTCTGGCGCGCTCGAAGCCGCGCGGAAAGCCAGAGCCCAGGAGCCAGCTTGTCGTTGTTGCCGACTGCATGGGTGCAATTGCCGCGCAACTTTGCTCCCCGGCCCCGATCGCTGCGCCCATCGCCCGGCGCCGCCTGCGTCGATGCCGGCGCCAGTGCGCCGCACCATCAGGGACGGCGGGCAATTGCACCCGCGCCGGCGTTTGCGCGGATTTGCAATTGCTGAGGCGCTGCCCGCGATCGATCCGCTCGGCAAGAAGATCCGCGCCCCCGGCGGGGCCTGCAGCCGATCGGGGCGCCGGATGCCTCGGCAAAGAGGCCGCCGGCGGCCATGGGACGGGCAACTGGGCGAACCGCCGCCGGAGCGTCTACGGCGCTGCGTTCGGCCAATCCACTCTGGCCGGCAGTTCCTTTTTCGCCCAACGCCGCGCTTTCGACCCGGTAGGGGAACGCTGCGATCGCCCGCCGGGCTGTGCGGCGCCAATGCCACGCCGTTTGCGCGGCGACGGCGCCGTGCGCCCGAATTTGCCGGCGTCCACCTGATCCGCGTACGCCGGAAGTCGTAGGACGGGCAATCACAAACGTGTCATTCTATCCATCGCGAAAGAGCCGGTTTGCGGTACGCTCCCGTATCAAATCCATCCCCATTCCTCTATGGCGACGACCTGTTTTGCGGTGAGTCGATTGCGGTGATCCAACGATCCGAACAATTCATCGAGTTCGCCCTGGAAACCGGCGTGCTCGCATTTGGCGACTTCACGACCAAGAGCGGACGCAAGACGCCGTATTTCTTCAACGCCGGCCGCTTCGACCACGGCGCGGCGTTGCGCCGCCTCGCCGGCTTTTATGCACAGACGATCCTGTCCAGCCGCGCGGCGGGAACCCTCCAGTTTGACATGCTGTTTGGACCCGCCTACAAGGGCATCGCTCTGGTCGCCGCAACCGCCATGGCCTTGTCCGAGTTGGGCGTCGATGTGCCGTTCGCCTACAACCGCAAAGAAGCCAAGGACCACGGCGAAGGCGGCGTGCTGGTCGGCGCACCCTTGGCGGGTCGCGTGCTGATCGTCGACGACGTCATCACCGACGGTGCGGCCAAGCGCGAGTCGGTCGCCCTGATCCGCAGCCACGGCGCCCTTCCGGCCGGAGTCGTGATCATGCTCGACCGCATGGAGCGCACCGGTTCGGACCAGAATCTGTCCACCGAGTCGGCCGTCCAGGCGTTTGAGAGAACGACCGGCACCCCAGTGATTTGCATTGCCAACCTTAACAACCTGCTGGGCTTTCTGCGCTCGGATTCGGCCTATGCTGCGTCCGTGCGTCAACAGTTGCCCGCCGTGGAGCAGTATCGAAACCGCTATGGCGCCCAAGACAAATCCAATGGTTAGGTTAGCGGGCTGGTACTTGCCCGCGATCGCGGTTCTGACCTCGCTGCTGCTGCCCCAAGAGGCGTCGGCGCAATTCCTGTACGTTTGCACGGTCAATGGCCGCACCGTCACCGGGCAGCTGCCGCCCCAGGAATGCAGAAATAGTGACGTTCGCGAGCTAAATCCCGACGGCACGCTGCACCGCCTCATTCCTGCGCCCCTGACGCCCGAGCAGCGCCGGCGTCGGCAGGAAGAGGAGGACGCACGCCTGCGCCAGGAGGAAGCCGAACGCGCCCAGTCCCGCAAGGATCGGTCGCTGATGGAAACCTACTCGAGCGTCGACGAAATCGAGGCGGCTCGCAGGCGCTCGCTGGCCGGTCGCCAGATGCTGATCGACCGAGCGGACTCGCGCATCGCCCAGTATGCGAAGGAGCGCAAGCGCTTAGACGATGAGGCAGAGTTCTACGCCAATCGCGAGATGCCCACCCGGCTCAAGGAATCTTACGCCAGCAACAAGACGCTGACCGAGCAGCAGGAAAAAACACGTGCCGATGCGATGACCGAAATGCGTCGCATCAACGAGCGATTTGACGCCGATCGCAAGCGTTTTGAGGAGCTCGAACGCATGGCCAACGAGGCCGAGCTGGCCCGACGCAAGGCCTCCGAGGCAGCGCAGCAACAGCAGTAATCGGTTGCGGTCCGGGTGCGCAGGGCATGGGCGCAAGCCGCGCCTGCGGACCGCGCCTTGCATGCCCGCTCCCAGGCCGAAATGCCCCGCGCCGGATGCGGACGGACCTAGCGCCGAGCCGGCGCTGCCCCCTGCGCCGGTTTCTTCTTTGCCAGTTTATGCGGCCGCGTCTTGCCGTAGCTGCCGTTGTAGATCTTGCCGCGCCGCGTACGCACATCACCCTTGCCCATGCCGTATCTCCCAAACGAAGTTCGCGCCCCCGGGCGACTGCGCCAAGCGCGCCGCCGACGGTATGCGCAATTCTATGCCGGCCGCCGATGTCTGCTGGCCGGTTGCACCCCCAAGGCGGGATTCGGCCACGTCAAACGACGGCCACAGGCCACTACAATACCCGACCGGGACCCACGCTCATGAGACCCACGCTCATGAATCGCACCCAGAACCGCGGAGACCGTCGATGGCGCTGGTAGTCTTTCGCTCGCGGGCGGCAAGCGAAATCATCATGTTCCCCGAGGCGGCCTATCGGTTGCTGGAGCTCGCCGGCAAGACTCCGGCCGAGCGTGGCGTGATCACGAGCGATCAAATCGAGGGGGCGTTGGTCGCGCTGTTGCGGGCCGTCGAGCAGGAGAAGGCCTCCGGCGGCGACGTCGCGCCCCCGGAGGATCCGTTGACCTCGATTCCTGTGGGTCTGCGGCAACGCGCCTTCCCACTGATCGAGATGCTGCGGGCCGCCCAAAAACGCAAGGTTGACGTGACCTGGGGGATCTGACGTGCCCCCCGTGCCGGGTCTACACACGCCGACGCCACCGCTGCCCGGCATACGCCGCATGGTCATCGTCGGAGCGGTCGCGCTGGCGATGGTTGTGCTGGCAATTGCCGCTTCGCTGTTCGAACTGCGCCACGACCGGGACGCTAGGCACCAGTACGAAAACTCGCTCCTGGTGACGCACCTGGCCTTCGATGCCGAAAGCCTGGCTTCGCGCATGCGCACCTGGCAGGATCTGAGCGAGGTGCCGGCTCCGACCGGCGCCGCCTCGCCGCTGCCACCCAATCTGGGACTGCGCGAGGCGCTACGTTCCGTCGACATCGATCTGACGGAGTGGAACCGGCGCGTCACCGACGCCATGCAGAGGCAATTCGCCCAGGAGACTGATGCGCAATTGGGCCGGCTGCGCGATTCGCTCGTGACCATGCGCCAGTCCCTGCGTGCGCCCAGCGACATACTGGATGCGGCCCAGGCGGGAACGACCGGGCCGATCCAGCCTGGCGCCAGCGTTCGCGAGAACACGGATCGCGCCTACCTTGGGGCGATCGAGGCGGCTCAGGTGGCATTGCTGGCTTCGGTACGCGCCGGCGCCGAGAAAGTCACTCTCGGCCGCTACACGCAGAGCGAGGTCTCGGCCGCCGTGGTCGTTGGTGCCAGCCTGGTCGCGTTGCTCCTGGGCGCGGTGCTGGCCGGCATGCTGCGCCGTGCGCGCCACGAAAACCGGGCGGCGATCGGCATCATGGGTGAATTGCTGCGCACCGATCCGCTGACCGGAATCACCAACCGGCGCGGCCTCGACGAGAATCTGCCCGTCGAGATGGCGCGAGCCAAACGCACGTCGACGACGCTCACCGTCGCCATGCTCGACCTGGATTATTTCAAGCGCTACAACAGCCGTCGTGGGCATACCGGCGGCGATACCTTGCTGCGTGCGGCATCCCAGGCCTGGCGCAAGCAGCTGCGCCCGACCGACACGCTGGTGCGCTATGGCGGCGAAGAGTTCACCCTCGTCCTGCCCAATTGTTGTGCCGAGCAAGCCGATCAGCTGATTGCCCGCCTGCGTCCGCTGATGCCCGACAATCAGACCTTTTCCGCCGGTATCGCAACCTGGGACTACCTGGAGTCAGGCGAACAGCTGCTGCGCCGCGCCGACGAGGCCCTGCTGGCTGCCAAGAAGCAGGGTCGAAACCGGACGATGATATCGGGCCAGGAGGAGCAGATTTCGCTGGTGCTGCCGCCGACCGCCTGATTGCGCTCGCAGACGGGGCGGATCTTTGGGCCGGGCTCCTGCGCCGGTCACGCCCACTGCAAGAAGGCACAAGGACTACGCCTTGAACCCTGGCATCGTCTACGCCCTTTTGGCCTTCCTGCTCTGGGGGCTGCTGCCGCTGTACCTGCACCTGCTGGCGCCGGTGAGCACCGCCGAAATCCTGGCGCATCGCATCGTTTGGTCGCTGGCGACGGTTTTGATCCTGCTCGTAGCGCTTCGCCGCCTGGGCTGGATCCGCACGGCGCTCGCGCGTCCGCGCGCGCTGCTGCGCTTTACCGTCACCGCGTGCCTGATTTCCAGCAACTGGATGCTCTACATCTGGTCGGTCAACTCGGGGCACGTAGTCGACGCGAGCCTGGGCTTCTTCATCACACCCCTGGTCAACGTGCTGCTGGGCGCGCTGCTGCTGCACGAACGCTTGCGGCTGGGCCAAAAGCTGCCGATCGGCCTGGCGGCCATCGGCGTGGCTTGGCTGACGTGGCTGGCCGCCGCACCGCCCTGGATCGGTCTGACCCTGGCACTGACGTTCGGCCTGTATGGATTGCTGCGCAAGACGGCGGCGCTCGGCTCCCTGGAAGGATTTGCCGTGGAAGCGGCCGTGCTGACGCCGGTCGCGCTGGGCTACCTGCTCTGGCAAACGGCCGACGGCAGCTTGGGGTTTTCCGCCGCCCCCACTTCGACGCGCTGGCTGCTGGTTGCCGCGGGCCCGGTGACGACGATACCGCTGCTGCTGTTTGCCGCCGGCGCGCGTCGCATACCGCTCACCATGCTCGGCCTGCTGCAGTATTTGGCGCCGACGCTGCAGTGGCTGAGTGGCATCTTTGTGTTTCAAGAAGCCTTCGATCCTCGCAAGGCGATCGGCTTCGGCTTCATCTGGCTCGCGCTGCTGCTGTACGCCGCAGAAAGCCTCTGGTTTGGGTGGTGGCAGTCGCGTAGCGCGGCAGCTTGAGTGCGCGCCGATTCAGCGCGCCGGCAAGCTGCGACAAGGATCCGGGCGCTGCTGCACGCTCGTAAGAAAGGCCACATCGAATGCCGCGGCGTCGCGCGGCGCCTTATCGTCGTCCTCCAGCAGACCGATGGAGATCGTGCGCGCGCGGTCGCGCTCGGACAAGTGACGTGCCACGCCGATGTCGCGCCTCGCGTGCCCATTGCCGGTCAGTAGCACGACGCCCCGATCGGCATAGGCAGCGATGGCCTGCGCCAACACCGCGTCGCGCGCCACCTGGGCTGCGGCCATCGGGCCCAAGGCGTCGGGCGCAATCCGCCCGCAGTGGCCTTGCTCGATTTCGCGCCGCTGCGCCTGTTCGATGTCGGGCGCCGTCGCCAGCAGGCCCAGTGCGGCGCGCTGCGGCTCATCGAACACGGCTTGCACGCCTTCTTGCGCGACGCGCATCGCCCGGGCATGCGACAGGTTGGCGGCGACGATCGGCAGATCGTTCTCCAACGCCAATCCCAGGTAGGGACGGTACAACTCCCATTTCCAGCCGCGCGCCCCGGCGACTTCGATAATCTTGGATACGCGCGAAGCCAGGTCGGCGGATGGGTCGAACGCGGCGCGCGCCTGTTCCAACGCCGCCTGCCGATCACTATCGAGTTGTTCGAAGGCCAGCGCCGGTCGGGCAGCGCCCTGGAGCAGCCTGCGCAAGGCCGCCAGGCGCAGCGCGTGCTGGGCCGCGTTATCGTGGACCTCGCCCAGCAACACGATGGGCTGGCGCGCCATGGCCTGGGCCAGTCGCTCGGCCGATGCCGGTTCCGGCTTGCTCGGCAGGCCGGTGCACGACGCAAGCGCCGCGCACAGCGCGAACGCGCACAGCGCCGCAACCGAGCTGGAGCACCCGGTAAACGCGCTCGCCGCCGCAGTCATCCGAGGTTGGGCGCCAACCAGCGCTCCAGCGTCGCCTCGTCCAATCCGCGCCGGCGCGCATGGTCGGCCAGCTGATCGCGGCCGATCGGCCCGACGTTGAAGTAGCGCGCCTGCGGGTGCGAGAAGTAGAACCCGCTGACCGAGGATGCCGGACGCATCGCCAGCGTCTCGGTCAGCTCCATGCCGATCGCCCCCGCATGCAGCGCGGCAAACAGTTCGCGCTTGACGCTGTGTTCCGGGCAAGCGGGGTAGCCCGGCGCCGGCCGGATGCCGCGGTAGCGTTCGGCCGCGAGCTGTTCGCAGTCCAGGCGCTCGTCGGGCGCGTATCCCCACAGTTCGCGGCGCGTCCACTCGTGGAGCATTTCCGCGGCGGCCTCCGCGAGGCGGTCGGCCAGGGCCTTGAGCAGAATTGCGCTGTAGTCATCGAGGTCGCGGGCAAAGATTTCCTCGCGGGCCTCGATCCCCAGACCGGCCGTCACGGCGAACATGCCCAGGTAGTCCGCGATGCCCTTGGGTGCAACGAAGTCGGCCAAAGCCCGATTCGGACGCGGCACGCCATCGATTACCGGCTTGCGCGTCTGCTGGCGCAACCCGTGCCAGGTCAACAGCGGGAGCGTGCGCTCCTCGTCGGCGTACAGCACGATATCGTCGCCGGCGGCGTTGGCCGGGTAAAAGCCCAGCACCGCGTTGGCCGTGAGCCAGCCCTCGGCCACGACGCGAGCCAGCATTTGCTGCGCGTCGTCGTACACGCGACGAGCCTGCGCACCCACGGTCGGATCGTCGAGCAGCGCCGGATAGGTGCCCGTCAGCTCCCAGGTCTGAAAGAACGGCCGCCAGTCGATGTAGCGCGCGACCTGCGCCAGATCGAGCGAGCGGAACTCGCGGCGCCCCAGAAAACTCGGCCGCGGCGGCTCATACCCTTGCCAGTCGATGCGCGTCGGGTTGGCGCGGGCCTCCTCCAGGGTGATGATGTCCGGCCCCCTTTTGGCCGCATGCTGCTGGCGCAGACGCTCGTATTCGGCGGCATGTTGCGCCAGGAACCCGGCGCGCTGGTCGGGCGACAGCAGCGCCTGGCAGACCGAGACCGAGCGGCTGGCGTCGCCCACGTGCAGCACGGGGCCCGAGTAGCGCGGCGCGATCTTCACCGCCGTGTGCATGCGCGAGGTCGTGGCACCGCCGATGAGCAGCGGTATGGTGAAGCCCTGGCGCTCCATCTGCGCCGCGACGTTGGCCATTTCCTCGAGCGAGGGTGTGATCAGCCCGCTCAACCCGACCAAGTCGGCGTTTTCCTCACGCGCCACCTGAAGGATCTTTTCGGCCGGCACCATGACGCCCAGGTTGACGATATCGTAGTTGTTGCACTGGAGCACGACGGAGACGATGTTCTTGCCGATGTCGTGCACGTCCCCCTTGACCGTGGCGATGACGATCTTGCCGTTGGACCGGGCTGCCTCGCCGCTGGCCGCGCGCTGCGCCTCGATATACGGAACCAGGTGGGCGACCGCCTGCTTCATCACGCGGGCCGACTTGACCACCTGGGGCAGGAACATCTTGCCGCTGCCAAAAAGGTCGCCCACGACGTTCATGCCCGCCATCAATGGGCCTTCAATGACCTCGATCGGGCGCCCGCCGCGCCGCTCGATCAAGACACGTATCTCCTCGGTGTCCTCGATCACGAACTGCGTCACCCCATGAACCAGCGCGTGCACCAGGCGCTCCTCCACCGGCGCCGCGCGCCAAGCCAGGTCCTCCTCGCGCCGGCGCCCAGCGCCCTTGCGTTGCTCGGCCAGCTGGATGAGGCGCTCGCCGGCATCCGGCCGTCGATCCAAGACCACGTCCTCGACGCATTCGCGCAACGCCGGCTCGATCTCTTCGTAGACGCCCAGCTGGCCAGCATTGACGATGCCCATGCTCATGCCGGCCTGGATGGCGTGGTACAGAAAGACCGTGTGGATGGCTTCCCGAACAAGATCGTTGCCGCGAAACGAAAACGACACGTTGGACACGCCGCCGCTCACGTGCACCCCGGGATACGTGTGCCGGATCCAGCGCGCGGCCTCGATGAAGTCGACCGCGTAGTGGTCGTGCTCCTCGATTCCCGTGGCAATGGCGAAGATGTTCGGATCGAAAATGATGTCTTCGGCCGCCACGCCCGCCTGCTCCACCAGCAGCCGGTAGCTGCGCGACAAAATGGTCTTGCGCCGCTCCAGCGTGTCCGCCTGCCCGTGCTCGTCAAAGGCCATCACCACCATCGCCGCGCCGTAGCGCCGCGCCAGGCGCGCCTGGCGCAGGAACTCGCCCTCGCCTTCCTTGAGCGAAATCGAATTGACGATGCAGCGCCCCTGCACGCATTGCAGTCCGGCCTCGATGACCGACCATTTGGAGCTGTCGATCATGAAGGGCACGCGCGCGATGTCGGGTTCGGAGGCGATCAGGTTGAGAAAGCGCCGCATGGCCGCAGGCGAATCGAGCATGGCCTCGTCCATGTTGATATCGATGATCTGCGCGCCGTTTTCCACCTGCTGGCGTGCCACCACCACCGCTTGCTCGTATTGCGACTCTAGGATGAGCTTGGCGAACTGGCGCGAGCCGGTGACGTTGGCGCGCTCGCCAACGTTGGCAAACAGCGAATCCCCGCCCAGATTCAGCGCCTCTAGCCCCGACAGGCGCAGCCTAGGTTCGATGACCGGCGGCACGCGCGGCGGCAAGCCGGCGATCGCCTCGCCAATGGCCCGGATGTGCGACGGCGTCGTGCCGCAGCAGCCGCCGACGATGTTGACTAGGCCGCTGCGCGCGAACTCCTGGATCAATCGTGAGGTAATCGCCGGAGTTTCGTCGAACCCGGTCTCCGACATGGGGTTGGGAATGCCGGCATTGGGATAAACGCAGACGAAGGTGTCGGCCAGGCGCGATAACTCCTCGATGTAGGGCCGCATCTTTTCTGCACCCAGGGCGCAGTTCAACCCGATCGCCAGCGGCCGCGCATGGCGCAGCGAATTCCAGAAGGCCTCTACCGTCTGACCGGACAGGATGCGGCCGGAGGCATCGGCCACCGTGCCGGAAATGATGAGCGGGACGCGGGTACCGCGGCGCTCGAATTCCTCCTCGATCGCGAATACCGCGGCCTTGGCATTGAGCGTGTCGAATATGGTTTCGACCAGCAGCAGGTCGGCGCCGCCGTCGAGTAGGCCGCGCGCCTGTTCGCCATACGCCGCCGCCAGCTCCTCAAAGGTGACATTGCGCGCACCCGCGTCGTTGACGTCCGGGGAAATCGACGCCGTGCGCGGTGTCGGTCCCATGGCGCCGGCGACAAAGCGCGGACTCTGGGCACTGGCAAAGCGCGTGCAGGCGCGGCGCGCCACGCGCGCCGCCTCCACATTCATCTCATAGGCCAATTCGGCGAGGCCATAGTCGGCCTGCGCGATGCGCGTGGCGCCGAAGGTATTGGTCTCGATGATGTCCGAACCGGCGTCCAAGTACTGCTCGTGGATCTCTTGGATGATCTCCGGGCGGTTGAGCTGCAGCAGCTCGTTGTTACCCTTGAGGTCGGTCGGGTGATGGGCGAAGCGCTGGCTGCGATCCGTTCCGCGAAAATCGCTCTCGGCCAACCGGTAGCGCTGGATCATCGTGCCCATGGCGCCGTCGAGCACGACCAGCCGGCGCGCCATCAAGGATCGCAGTTTGCGTTCGGTGGTCGAATCCGCGGGCGGGGACGCGGTGTCGGCGGCACTGGCGACGGACGAATGCATGGTCGATATTCCCTTTCCGGCACCCATTGTACGGAGCCGGACCGGACCCCGGTCGGCGCGGGGTCGGTTTAGGGGGGACAACGGGCCCGGGAAGGGCGGGCCCCGGCGCTGGCACGCTGGCCGCGATCAGTGCAGGGCGACCGTCTGCGTCATCAGGCCGGCGTAGCTGGACAAGAACGCATCGAACTCATCCGGCGAGATCTCGTCGGAAATCATCCGCGCCACGTCGTTCTTGAATAGCTCGGCTTGTTTGCCGTCAAGAAAGATCTCCCGGCGCAGGCCCTTGTCCATGATTTCAAAGCCGCCGGCCGGATGTTCCTGCTGGTCGCCAAAATCCGAAAACTGGACGACGCAGAAATTCGAGCTGTTGTAGACCATGTTCATGGAAAACCCGCTTCCTTGACGTTGCTGCCTGCGACCATCACGCGAGATCCACGACTTTTCCAATCCGTCCCTTGCGCGACCAATCTACGGTCAATTCAGCGCATCGATCGGTATTGGACGCCGTGCTTACATGTGGTTATCGGCGCATCCGGGCCGATCTCAAGCGCCACGGGGAATTGGGGGCAAATATGCTCGCAGCCGGTAGGATCGGGTCGGCTCGCCCGCCGGCCGCTGGGTCCGCACAGCACCGTCGGCGGGACGCCAATTCGGGCGCCAGCCTCCGGCGTAGCGGCAGCGCGACCTCCACGCGGACGCAAAGCCTTCGGGCACAGATGCCACTTCCCCAAGGGGGTACCTTAGCGTAGCGGGCGACAAAGAAAACTACCGGGGGCGGGAGCGCGGCTGGTTCGCTGATGGCCCTTGTCGCCGCCAAGTCCGGTTGGCGCGCATTCGGCGCGCCCTGCCCCTGCGCACCGGTCAGCGCCGCGCGCGACCGTAGCGGATCATCAGCCAGCCGCCCAGCAATCCGCCCAGGTGCGCAAAGTGCGCCACCCCCGCCTCGGTGCCGGTGACCCCCATGAAGAGCTCGACCAGCCCATAGAGCGTGACGAAGATCCAGGCCGGCATGGGCACCGGGAAGATCAGCAGCAAGACCTTGCGCTGGGGAAATAGCATCGCAAAGGCCAGCAGCAGTCCGAACAACCCGCCGGAGGCGCCCACCGTGGGAGCGTCGGACCCGACGACCCAGGAGAACAGCAGCTGGACCAGCCCCGCCGAGAGAACGCAAACGAAGTAGTAACTCAGGAAGCGGTTCCGGCCCCACACGCGCTCCACATCGCCGCCGAACATCACCAGGCCGAACATGTTGAAGAAGATGTGGCTGAAATTCGCGTGAAAGAAGCTATAGGTCAGCAACTGCCAGGGCAAGAAGCCCGGTGCGCCCAGCTCGCCGGAGCCGACCGGCCACAGCGCCAGTTCCTCGGCCAGGCGGCCGCCAAGAAAATAATTGTCCAGAACAAACGCAGCCACGTTCATCCAGAGCAGGGCCTGGGTACCGGGCGGAATTGGGAACATGGCCGGCGATCCAGTCGCGAAGGTCAGTCGTCAAAAACCGGCGATTCGACACCCAGTACCTTGTGCAGCTTGGGCGAGGTCGTCGTGTACTGCAGGTGGATCACCTTCTGCGGGAACACATAGGGCGCGGCACCGAAGGCCGCCAGGGCGGCCTCATGAAAGCCGGAGAGAATCAGCTTCTTTTTTCCCGGGTAGATGTTGATGTCGCCGACGGCGAAGATGCCCGCAACGCTGGTCTCGAACTTCTCGGTATCGACGACGATCTGCTTGCGCTCCAGCGCCAGGCCCCAGTGTGCGATCGGACCGAGCTTGGGCGACAGCCCGAAAAACACCAGCAGCGCATCCAGGTGTACCACGCGCGTCACGCCGTCGGCGCCGGTGACCTTGAGTGCCGCCAGTTTGCCGCCGCTTTCCTCGAATCCCGATACCTGGCCGATCAGCAGCTGCATCCGCAGCTGCTCGCACAAATCCCTCATCTTGGCCACGCTCGCCGGGGCCGCGCGAAAGCCTTCGCGCCGGTGCAGCAAGATCACGCTGGCGGCCTGGTTCGGTCCCTCCTGGGCGAAATTCAGGGCCCAGTCCAGCGCCGAGTCTCCGCCGCCGGCGATCACCAGCTCCTTGCCGGCGAAGTCGGCGGGGTTCTTCACCCGGTAAAACAGCTGCGTGTCTTCGAACCGATCAATCCCCGGCACGCGCAAGGGGCGCGAAGCGAACGCGCCGACACCTGCCGCAACAAAGATGGTCTTGGCCACAAAACGCTCACCGCGCGAGGTTTCCACGCGAAAGCGACCGTCTTCCTCGCGCTGCACCAGGGTCACGGTCTGGCCCAGGTGAAAGGTCGCGCCAAAGGGCTCGATCTGCTTGAGCAGCGAATCGGTCAACTCGCGCCCGGTGCACACTGGGACGGCGGGGATGTCGTAGATCGGCTTGTCCGGATACAACTCGATGCACTGACCGCCCACGTAGGGCAACGAGTCGATCACGTGGGCCTTGATCTCGAGCAGGCCCAACTCAAACACCTGGAACAATCCCACCGGCCCCGCCCCGACGATCAGGGCGTCCGTTTCGATGGGACCGGATGCGCACGCTCCAGCCGGGGTTTCGCGAGTCGGGATCGGGTTCTTCATGGCCAGGATCCGCCGGGTCGGCACAGCGGCAATTTCTCGTGACAAACCGTGGATTGTAAGGCCTGGCGCCCTGTGGCTGTCGCCGGCCAAGCCGCAGCCGTGGCCGAGCCAGCCGGCCGCGGCGGGCGGAGGTATGTAGCGCTGCCTTTGCACCGGGCATAGCCGCCCGATCGCCATCTCGATTCTTCGCAAACAAGAGTCGATATCGGCTAGGTTCCGCGGATGGCGCGCTGACCCAGCACGACACCGCGGCGGCGGCGGGGCAAGCGCAGCGGACGCGTTGCGATGATCTTGCCCTTTTCGTCGGATTGGTGCCTGCGCCCATTGGTCCTATCATCGCAAGTCACCGGGCGCCGGCGGATGTGCCGGCTCGAAAAGCGTGGCCCCTGTCCTTGTGCGGTCGGGAGGCCGACGTTGCGGTTTCCCGGCCAGCGAGGCAGTCCAACCAACAGCGCCCATCGATGCTGGGCGCAAACCGGAGTAGATGCGAACATGTGCGGAATCGTAGGGGCGGTGGCGCAGCGGGATGTCGTTCCCCTGCTCCTGGAAGGCCTACGGCGGCTCGAGTACCGTGGCTATGATTCTTGCGGCGTGGCGGCCCATCGCAACGGCCGATTGCAGCGCGTGCGCAGCGTGTCGCGCGTTGCCGAATTGGCCGAACAGTGCTCCGGCTTTGAAGCCCGCACGGGTATTGCCCATACCCGCTGGGCCACCCACGGCGCACCGACGACAAGCAATGCCCACCCGCATTTTTCGCACGGACCGGGGACCCGAGCCGGCCGGCGCGACGACCCAGGACCGGCGACGGTGGCTCTGGCGCACAACGGGATCATCGAGAACTACGAGGCGCTGCGCGAGGAGCTGCGCTCAAAAGGCTACGAGTTCGAAAGCCAGACCGACACCGAGGTCATCGCCCACCTCGTTGACTCGCTCTACGATGGCGATCTTTTCGAGGCTGTGCAAAAGGCCGTTCGCCGGCTCGACGGCGCCTACGCCATAGCGGTATTGCACCTGCGGGAGCCGCAGCGGCTTGTCGGCGCACGCGCCGGCAGCCCCCTGGTGATCGGACTGGGCCATGGCGAGAACTTCGTCGCCTCGGACGCCCTGGCCCTGGCTGGCAGCACCGATCGGTTCATCTACCTCGAGGACGGCGACTTGGTCGACCTGGGCCTGGAGAGCGTGCGGGTGGTCGACGCGCAGGGCCGTTCGGTCGAGCGCGCCGTGCGTCAACTACAGGCGTTCTCCAACGCGGTGGAGCTGGGCCCCTATCGACACTACATGCAAAAGGAGATCTTCGAGCAGCCCAAGGCCATCGCCGACACGCTGGATCAAGCCAACGCCATCGACCTGGCCTCCTACGGCGCCGAAGGCCCGCGGACACTCGCAACCATCGATAGCGTGCTGGTCCTTGCCTGCGGCACCAGCTACTACGCCGGCTGCACTGCGAAGTACTGGATCGAGTCGATTGCGCAGATCCCGGTCAACGTCGAGGTGGCCAGCGAATACCGCTATCGAAAGTCCGTGCCCAATCCCAGGACCTTGGTCGTCGTGATCTCACAGTCGGGCGAGACCGCCGATACGCTGGCAGCACTCAAGCACGCCGAGGCCCTGGGCATGCACCACACGCTGGCCGTTTGCAACGTGGCCTCGAGCGCGATGGTGCGTCAGACCACGCTGCACTTTCTGACGCGGGCCGGCACCGAAATCGGGGTAGCTTCGACAAAGGCGTTTACCACGCAATTGGTCGGTCTGTACCTTCTTGCCTGCGCCATCGCCAAGGCCAAAGGCCGGTTCGACGAGCGTGCGGAAGCCGAGGCGATTCGCCGTTTGCGGCACCTGCCATCGGCGGTGCAAAGCGTGCTGGCGCTCGAGCCGCAGATCCTGGCCTGGAGCGAGAATTTCGTCCGCAAGGAACACGCGCTGTTTCTCGGGCGCGGAATGCACTACCCGATCGCCCAGGAGGGAGCCCTCAAGCTCAAGGAAATCAGCTACATCCACGCCGAGGCCTACCCCGCGGGCGAACTCAAGCACGGCCCGCTCGCGCTGGTCACCGCGGAGATGCCGGTCGTGACCGTCGCGCCCAACGATGCTCTGCTCGAGAAACTCAAGAGCAACATGATGGAGGTGCGTGCGCGCGGCGGCCAGCTGTACGTGTTTGCCGACGTGGACACACGCATTCAGCCGGAAGAGGGGGTGCATGTGATCCGCATGCCGGAGCACTACGGAGATCTTTCACCGATCCTTCATGTGGTACCGCTGCAGCTGCTTGCCTACCACACGGCGGTGGCGCGAGGAACGGACGTGGACAAGCCCAGGAATCTTGCCAAGTCGGTGACCGTTGAATAGGCGGCGGTGCGCTGGCTGGTACCGAGCAATGGAGTTTCGAAATCGACAAAGAAGTTCCGAAAAAGTTGTCGAGCGTCGGCCTGGTAAGGCAGGGCTGGCAAGAGGCATTAGCGGCGCGGTTGCTGCGCCCCAAAAACGGCAAGTCTCCTATGCTTCAGGAGCGACCGTTAGGATGGCTGATATGGATTCGGGTTGAAGCGCGCACCCGGCCAAACGCCGACCGCCCGACAGCCCAACCCATTTTCTCCGAAGCGGTCATCGATGATTCCTAAAATGTTGACGTGACCTGCGACAAACAGCCAGTACAAGAGCCTCGAGGCAACGCATGGCCTTCCTTTACGCATCCGAGAGGACAGCATGAATACGACTGCCAGCAGAAGACGCTCCATCGTTAAGGCGATTACCTATCGTGCCATCATCGTCTGCCTCGATTTCATCGTCATCTATCTCCTTACGAGAAAGCTGGAGATGGCAGTCGGATTTATGGTCGTGAGCAATATCTACACGACGCTAGGGTATTTCCTTCATGAGCGAATTTGGGCGCACATTCGGTGGGGAATGCGGGCTGATTTGACCGGCTGATGCGTCGAAGCCGTCCCCTTGAACTTCTCGTGAGCGTTTCGGACCGGGCACGGCCGGCCATTTGGAATCCTGAATTGCTCGCCCGAAAGCTGATCTCAACCTGAGCGCTTTCGGCGTTGCACCATTCGCTTCGCCCCTCGGAACGCGGGACATCATTTGCGGGGTCGCCGCCGCACCGGCCGCACAGGTCCTTGTGCGAAACAAAAGCGCTACGTAAAAACACGTAAGCAGATTCCGTCTTCAATTCTGCAACAGTTTCGAGTAGCTTGCATTCGTCGACGGTGTCTCGTGCTCCATTCGCCGCCATCTAGGGGTGTATGGCCGGGGTCGCACCATAGGTGCCTCCCGTCCGAACCCCGGATGCTCTCACACGATCAGGGGAGTTCATCATGAAATATTCCACGCGCGTGATTGGCGTTTCGACGCTTGCCATGTCTCTGGCTTGCATGGCTTCCTACGCCGATACGGGAAAGACTCGCGCACAGGTACAAGCCGAATATGCGGCTGCGGTACAGTCGGGCGACATCATCATCGGTGACTTTTCGTTTACGCAGCGCGAACTGTTTCCGTCGCTATACCCGGCGGCCCCCGTGGTCGCGGGCAAAACGCGCGAACAAGTGCGGGCGGAACTGGATGCCGCGAAGCGCGCGGGCACCGTGACGACCCGATTCCAGGGCATACCTCCGCGCGTGCGCAATCCGGACCTGTACCCGGCGCAACCCGCCGTCGCGGGCAAAACGCGCGAACAGGTGCGGGCGGAACTGGATGCCGCGAAGCGCGCGGGCACCGTGACGACCCGATTCCAGGGCATACCTCCGCGCGTGCGCAATCCGGACCTGTAC
Organism: uncultured beta proteobacterium; assembly: GCA_963729785.1. Classification (GTDB taxonomy): domain Bacteria; phylum Pseudomonadota; class Gammaproteobacteria; order Burkholderiales; family Burkholderiaceae_F; genus GJ-E10. The sequence goes on from CAVSPM010000029.1 coordinate 87,969, forward strand.
TCAATGAACGGCGCCGCTTCTAAGCTCTAAGAGCTTTTGCGCCCAGCAGTAGGCGCTTTAGGCCGGCGAATGAAATCGCACATGGGGTGATCCAGCCACACCATGCGCGACGCCGGCAGCCTGCCGGGTCGGCGCGCTGATCGTGCAAATCCGCCGAAGTCACCGCGCACCCTTTGTTGACCAGGAGATGCCTGCACAGAGCAACGTTGTTTACGGGCCAATGCGCGCCGGCGTAAAAATAGTGGGGCGAAAATCGCCTTCGCGTGCATTGTTGCGCCAAGGAACGTTTGATTTTTCACGCCTTTGTGGCGAATCCCGAACATTGATCCAAGACAGCAAACCTGAACGGCGGTCAAGCTCATGGCGCCGCAACGGGTCGAACCGTACGTCAAGTCCAACAAGAACGGCCGGCGCCGACGCGATCTGCGAGGCAGTAGCTCGACCCAACATGCGTTTTGTTTCGATCAAGAGCGTCGCGCAGCAGGCGGTATTGGCTCTGCATCGCGTACGCCAGGATTTCGTCAAGGCACGTACCGCCTAGGCCAACCAGAATCGAGACCTCCTGGCCGAGGTCGGCTTCGTGGTGCCCAGGGGTCTGAGCGATATCGCCGATCGCGTGCCCGATTTGATCGAAGACGCCAGCAACGATCTGCCAGGCTCATTTCCCCTGCTGGTCCAGCGCCTGCTCGAGCACCTGCAGGACCTCGACCGGCAAGCCGCAGAACTCGAAGCCCAGGTCCAAGGCCTGGCACCGCGACAGCGAACTCAGCCGCAAACTCGAGAAGATCACTGGAATCGGGCCGATCACCGCCAGTGCACTGGCGGCCACGGTAGGCGACGCCAGGAGCTTCGAGAACAGCCGCCAGATGTCCGCCTGGATGGGGTTTTGGTGCCAGCGCAAGACTCCAGCGACGGCAAGACCAACCTGCTGCGCATCGGCAAGCGAGGGGACGCATACCTGCGCACGCTGCTGATCCACGGCGCACGCTCCGTGATTCACCCAGCGCAAAGCAAACTCGACCCATTAATGGACAGCTGGCTTCATAAGCGGCTTGCGCAACGCAATTTGGGCGTCGCCACGATCGTCCTGGCCAACAAGAGCGCGCGCATCGCGCGGGCGCTGCTCGCCCACCGGCGCGAGTTCCGGCTTGGCTACACGCCCGCTGACGCGGTCGCGTGGCCAGACGGGTTGAGCGAACCAGAACGACGACACTGAAGACGAGGAGTCGTACCCCCCGCTGATTGCTACGGCCAACGCGAATTGATGGCACGACAGGTAAGACCGTGGCCGACATAACTCGGAGAAGTCAGGGCACCCGGAGTGCGCTCTGCTGATAGAGGAGCCGGCCAGCGGATTCCATCAGGGACAGGCGGGCATGCGCCCGACGACAAGGTCCGGATGCATGGCTGCAATCTCTACCTACGGCACGATCATGAAACGAGCGCTTGGCAACCCGGGAGCATCCATGCAGGACTCCTGCCGATCCGTCCGGTCGCCTTGCGGCGGCCGTAGTGCCGAGTCGCGGATCAACTGGTTTCCCAGGGCAGGACGCGTGACCTTCGCTGCATCCATGCGCCATATTTACGTGCTCGCCTTCCGAACGGTATCGGGTTTCCGCGAATTGGGCCGCTTCACCCAGGCGAGCCCGCGTCATATGTGATTTCTGTTCGTCGGACCGCAGCTTTGCACACGGCTTCCTTCAGACTCCGGGTCGCCCCGGAAGCCCACGCCGTTCCGCTACTGGCTCCCACCGTCAGGGGCCACAGAGGACTTTCCCCTCCAAGTCACCCGTGCCGCCACCCCAGCGACCCGGTCAGCGCCGGTCACGGCGCACCAAATGAATGGGGCGGCAATATGCCGCCCCATCCGTCGAACGTTCGCGAGGAAATTCGAGCGCAACCTCGCCTTGGCTCTACTCGACCTTTTCGCCGTGCAGTGCCAGATCGAGACCTTCGCGCTCTTCTTCCTCGGTCACACGAAGACCGATGACCATATCGATCACCTTGAGCAGAATCATGCTCACGACAAAGCTATAGACGACCGTTGTTCCGACCGCCAGAGCCTGCGTCATGACGCTGCCAGCTTGTCCGCCGTCGATGGCAGTATCGGCAAAGACGCCGGTCAACAAGGCCCCTACGATCCCGCCGATGCAGTGAACGCCAAACGCATCCAGGGAGTCGTCGTAGCCGAGCATGCGCTTGACCGCTGTCGACGAGAAGAAGCAGATGACGCCAGCGGCCAGCCCGATGATCACCGCAGCGTTTGCGCCGACGAAGCCCGACGCCGGCGTAATAGCCACAAGGCCTGCCACCGCACCGGAGGCGATGCCCAGCACGCTAGGCTTACCCTTGGTCATCCACTCGGTGAACATCCAGGACAGCGCCGCGGCAGCCGTTGCGATCTGGGTCGTCGCAAAGGCAAAGCCCGCGCGGCCGTCGGCAGCAACGGCCGAGCCAGCGTTGAACCCGAACCAGCCGACCCACAGCAGCGAAGCGCCGATCAGCGTAAGCGTCAGGTTGTGCGGCGCCATCGGTTCCTTACCGAAACCGACGCGTTTGCCCAACATCAACGCGCAAGCCAGCGCGGCGATACCGGCGTTGATATGCACGACCGTGCCACCCGCAAAGTCCAGGACGCCGCGGGACGAAAGCCAGCCGCTCGACTCCCAGACCCAGTGGGCTATGGGCGAATACACCAGAACCGACCAGAGCCCCATGAACCACAGCATGGCGGAGAACTTCATGCGCTCGGCGAACGCACCGCAGATCAGGGCCGGGGTGATGATGGCGAAAGTCAGTTGAAACATCGCGTAAACCGTCTCGGGTATCGTCGTTCCAAGATGGCTCACCGAGACCTTGCCGATGACAGCCGCCACCGCGGGGGCGTCTTTTGTCGCGTCGACCGCGGCAATGTCCTTGATGTAGGTCATTCCATTCATGAACATTCGACTAAAGCCACCCAGGTACGGGGTACTCCCGGGCGTGAATGCAATGGTGTAGCCGACCGCCCACCAAATGATCGTGACGAGGCAGGTGATGGCAAAACTTTGCATCAGTGTGGCGAGCACATTCTTCTTTCGCACCATGCCGCCATAGAAGAGTGCAAGGCCCGGCACGGTCATCATCAGCACCAGTGCCGACGAGGTCAGCATCCAGGCCGTGTCGCCGGAGTTGATTTGCGAGTTCAGAACGACCGATGGCTCGGTCGAAGATGCCGCCGGCGGCGCGGGAGGTGTTGCGGCAGGGGCCGGTGTCGCCGCTGTTGAGACCGTCGCTGCGGGCGCGGCAGCGGTGGCCGCTTTGTCATCCGCAAAGGCAGCTCCCGCAAAAAGCAGGGAGCTAGCGACTGCGATCATTGCAAGGCGTTTCATGCGCATTCTCCTTATAGTGCGTCCGGACCGGTTTCCCCGGTGCGGATGCGAACGACTTCCCCCAACTCGGAAACGAAGATCTTTCCGTCGCCGATTTTTCCGGTGCGAGCCGCTTGCTCGATGGCTTCGATAACCTGATCGAGAAGTTCGTCACGCACGGCCGCTTCAACTTTTGTCTTTGGCAAGAAGTCGACGACGTACTCGGCGCCGCGATATAGCTCGGTATGCCCCTTTTGACGTCCGAATCCCTTGACTTCCGTCACCGTCAGTCCCTGGATGCCGATCTTGCCCAGCGCTTCGCGGACCTCATCGACTTTGAATGGTTTGATAATTGCAGTGACCAACTTCATGATTGTCTTTCCTCGGTTTTTTGGACCATGTCGGACTCCTCAAAACTTGAAGAGACCCTCGATCGCATAGGTCAGCAAGCCCTTGCTGGTCGGCGGCGGGGTGGGATCGGAGAACACCTGGTTGCTGGCGTTGTCCGAACGCACTTCGCCCCGCAGTTCGAAGTTGTCCGAAGTCAGCCAGGAGAGCGTCGCAGTGAACTCGTTGTACTTGGTGTCAGGCGTACTAAAGTGGAAACCGTCCTTGTCATTGAACGTCTCGGCGCGCAGCGCCAGGCGCCAGGCCGGGGTGAAGAGGTAACTTCCGTACAGCGCCCATCCGTCGTACTTCGCCTTGATCGTGCCGCCACCAGGCGCGAGCGAGGCGAAGTTGCTTTGGCTGACGTTCAGGTATTCGAGCCCGACGCTTGCCGCGTCGGTAATGGCGTACGTGCCGACGATGTTGAAGCTGTTGCGTGAGCCGGTAGGTTCTCCGCTGAAATTCCCTCCGCCAGTTGCGCTCGATGCATTGCCGGCGTAGTCAGAGATCGTTATGTTGAGCGGCTTGATCGGATTCAACGTCGCACCCAATTCGACCGTCTTGGACCGACTCGCGGACGAGACTTGATCCCAACCGTTGTTGACGCCGGCGATGAGGCTCACCGTGTCGGTTGCCGCATACGTGGCGCGCAGTCCCGTATGCGTAAATGGAATCGCACCGAAGAGGATAGATCGCGAGTAGTTCGAGTTGCTCGGCGCCCAGATGACTTCCGACCCTTGCAGCGTGGTGAATTTTCCGGCGATCACGGTCAGCGGGCCGGTGGCGTACTGCCCGTAGGCTTGGGTGACGTCAAATTGGCTGCTGCCGCCGGCATAGGGATACGAGGCAAAAACCGGCACGTCGGAACCCGCCGTGATGTTGACGAGGCCGCCAAAACCCTCCTTTGGTTGCTTAGCAATCTGCAGACCGACCTGGTGCAGCGTCAACGAATCGTTCTGCGTATCAAATACGCGATCGGAGAATCCCGATTCGATGTTCTTGTTCGCGTGTCCGTACGCGACATCGATGTAGGAACTCGCCGTGATCCCGGACGCGTCCAGAAGCTTGCTCAGCGGGGTCCCGGCGGGTGCGGCGGGTGCGGCGGGTGCGGCGGGTGCGGCGGGTGCGGCGGGTGCGGCGGGTGCGGCAGACGCCGGCGGGGTTTCATCTGCGTAGGCGACACCGCTGACGGAAGCTACGGCGGTCAAGGCCGTTACTACTAGCATGCGATTCATCATTTCTTTCCTCTTTGGCCGTTAGGTGAAAGCGATCCCAAATCAAGTAATCCCTATCCTTGACAAGCAAACGCCGTGCCACATGACAGTCACATGGAAATAGAGCGCCGTTTCCGCTGAATCGGAGAAATCCTCGCAAAAAGCGCATTATTTTGGTGCGTACGGCACCGCCAAATGAACCATTTCTGTGCGTTCTTCTTCTCTGGGCATCAAAGCCGATCGGATTGCTCGATGCGCCTCGCGCAAATCCTGGGGTTGAAGGAACGGTCAGGCATCACCGGCCTCGCGCCGGCGCGTCGCACGAGTCTGGCGTGCCTCTGCCCGGCGGTCTGGGGGCATGGTTACGCTGGCCTAGGACTCGATTCCGGCGACCCCTTGGAAACGCCGATGCGACAAGCGATGCGGCATTGGCGATGCGGCAAATCGCGCTCGCGTCTTCGTTTTCGGCAAGGCCCGCTGCGCTGGCCGGCCGCAGCTTTGCCCGCAACGAAGTCAAGTAAAGAGACCAGCGGATGCGCGCAATTCGCACCGCATCCCCGCGGACAAACCCCAAGATAGAAGAACTGACGTGACGCTCGCGACCCTCAGACGGCTCTTGCAGCGCATTTCACCGCACATTGAGGGCTGCCCGTCGTATCCAACCCGCCGCGTCGGATCAAAGTGCTCCTGCCTGGCGTTCTCATTCCGGTGTACCGCTATGACGCCTGCCGCCTCGCTTGACAGGTCGCGCCGCCGAACCTCCTTGTCAACACCGATCCGACACGGGTCAAACATCGCTGGACACCCGCTCAGCCAATGGCAGCCTGCGGACGAACGGCGGCCGGAACCATCTTTCCGCTTCAGGTCCTAATTTGGTTCTTCTGGCAGGTCTGAGGTCCGCACATCCGGTGGGCCGATGCAATACCGACGCGCCACGAAGATTGGGCACAAGGGTCCGAGACGGGCCGGAGAGAAGCACTCTTGCGTTGGCCAAGGATGGGCCGCGCAGCAAGCATCGCGCAGAATCGACAGCCCGCCTTCGCTTTGCAACGGTGTTGAGCGCAACCAGTCCGGTTGAATTCTTGAAGGTGCCGCGCATGGCTGCCGTTGCCTGGCAACGGGCCCCGAGTTGTTCCGGAGCAGCGCCTCCCATCGAAGAACGGAACACGACTCCAGTTGACTCGCCGTCAAACTCAGGTACCTGTCACGAATTCAATCCAAGTATGATTGCCGACATGAGCGGGGATGATCGCGCGCAGCGGCTGTCATCTGGCCGAAACATATCGCCATGACAGTGCTACGCCAACTGGCGCCCTGAACACTTGCCTCCTGGTGCGGTGCATAAAACCCTCTGCCTCGATTTCCCATGCGCTCTTTCCACGATGTAACACCGCCTGCCACCGGACCCTCGTCCTCACCGAGCTTGCGACCGCAAGCCTGCGGCGCTGGCGGCACCTCTTGCCTACAGCGTCGCGTCCTCAACGAGACCGGTGGCGCACGGCAAAACCAGCGGCCGGCGCAGATGCCTGGCGTGACGATCTGGGTCATTTTGCTCAGTGCCGGGGTGGTCGGATGCCTGTCGATCGGCTCGCTTGCGCCGGCGTACGCACAGAAGATACCGGCGGGCGCCGCGGCCGCCTCCGCCGCCGTTGTGGCGCCACCCAACGTCGGCGCAACATTTACGCCGACGCCGGCTCAGCTTGCAGCGCTGAAGATCGTTGCTGTCGCCAAGGGAAGCTTCCGCACGGAACACGTCACGGACGGCAAGATCGCGCTCAATGGCGACCAGACGACCCTTGTGTTCTCGCCGTATTCCGGCCGTGTGACGCAGGTCTTGGCCGGACCGGGCGAGGTGGTCAAACAAGGGCAACCGCTCGCAGCACTGCAGGCATCCGAATTCGTCCAGGGACAAAGTGATTTGCTCGCCGCGCAGGCGGCAGTGGCAATGGCCAATGCGCAGTTGTCGCTCGCCCAGACCAACGAGAGGCGCAAGCACGCCTTGTACGACGCCAAGGCCGGTTCGCTGCAGGACTGGCAGCAAAGCCAAAGCGACCTGACAGCGGCTCAAAGCGCCGGCCGCACCGCCGATGCGAACCTGGCCGCCGTGCGCAATCGCCTGTCCATCCTCGGCAAGAGCGATGCCGAGATCGACGCGCTGGCGCGTGCCGAGAGGATGAACCCCGTCGCGTACATCGTTGCGCCGATCAGCGGCACGGTGACCGACCGGCAGATCGGACCCGGGCAGTATGTGCAGGCCGGCTCCTCCAATCCCGCGTTCGCGGTGTCCAACCTGGCCACGGTTTGGCTGGTTGCCAATGTGCGCGAAACCGATGCCCCTTTCGTACAAAGAGGGCAGACCGTGGAAGTGCACGTCGTGGCCTTCCCGGACCGGACCTTTACGGCACACATTACTTTCGTCGCTCCGTCCCTGGATCCAGCCACACGACGACTGATGGTGCGCGCCGAGATTGCCAACGCCGACGGCCAGCTCAAGCCAGAGATGTTTGCCACTTTTAACATCCTATCGACGCGGCAAAGTACTGCCCCGGCGGTTCCCGAGAGCGCCGTGATCTACGAGGGGGCCCAGACGCGTGTGTGGATTCTCCGCGACGATGGCAAGCTCTGGCTGCGCCAAATTCGCCCGGGCCGCACCGCGAACGGTCTGCTCGAAGTGCTCGACGGGATCAAGGCGGGCGAGAAAGTTGTGACCAGCGGAGCGCTGTTCATCGATCGCGCAGCACAGGGTGATTGACATGGCATTGCGAGCCGTCGGCCCGATGCAATTCGCAACAACCGTGGGTGCCCGTTGAACAGCATCATCGCGTACGCGCTCAGGCAGCGCGTACTCATGCTGGCGTTGCTGATCGCCATGTTGATTGCCGGCGTGGTCAGCTTCCTTCGACTCAACATAGAGGCATACCCGGATCCGGTCCCACCGCTGGTCGACGTCGTTACGCAAAGCACCGGTCAATCGGCAGAGGAAATCGAGCGTTACATCACGATTCCCATTGAAATCCAGATGGCCGGCATCCCCAACGTAAAAGCGATCCGGACCATCTCGCTATTCGGGCTATCGGACGTCAAGCTGCAGTTCACCTACGATTTCACCTACCAGCAGGCCGAACAGTGGGTGATTAACCGCCTAGCGCAGCTGGCCCCGCTGCCCAATGGTGCCCAGCCCACCATTTCCCCCTGGAGTCCAATCGGCGAGATCTATCGCTACCGCGTAGCCGGCCCTCCGGGATACTCGGTTACCGATCTCAAGACGATCGAGGACTGGGTCCTTGAGCGGCGCTTTCGCGCCGTACCGGGGGTCATCGATGTTAACGGCTGGGGCGGCAAGACCAAGACCTACGACGTCACCGTCAATATGGACAGGCTCGCGTCCTTTGGCTTGACCTTTCCGCAAGTCCTGGCCGCGCTGAACAACGCCAGTAGCAACGTCGGCGGCCAAACCGTGGAATTCGGGCCGCAGGCGGCAGTCGTACGCGGCGTCGGTCTGATTCGCACGATGGATGACATCCGAAATTCACTGCTGACGGCGACCAACGGCACTCCGGTCCTGTTCAAGGACATCGCCACCGTCAGCGTCGGGAATTTGCCGCGGCTGGGAATTGCCGGAGAGGACGACGATGACGACATTGTCCAAGGCATCATTCTCATGCGCCGCGGCGCGCAGAGCCTGCCCACACTGGACCGGATCAAGGCGGAGATACACAAAATCAACAGCGGCAACATTTTGCCGCCCGGAGTGCGCATCGAGACGATTTACGATCGAACGGAACTCATCAAGACCACGACCCGCACCGTATTGCATAACATGGTTGCAGGCGTAATTCTGATTTTTCTCGTGCAGTGGCTTTTTCTTGGCAACCTGCGCAGCGCGATCATCGTCGCCACGACGATTCCGTTCGCGCTGTTCTTCGCCATCATCATTTTGCTCGTCCGAGGCGAGTCCGCCAACCTGCTGTCCGTGGGGGCGATTGACTTTGGCCTAATCGTCGACGCCACCGTGATCATGGTCGAGAACATCTTCCGTCACCTGGTGGAGTCGAGAAAGAAGGACGGGCAAGAGTACATGTTGCACCGCTTGCGTCCAGCCGTGGGATTGGGAGGAAAATTTGCGGTGATTGCAAATTCCGCCCGCGAAGTCAACAGAGCCATCTTCTTCTCCGCCGCGATCATCATCGCCGGCTTTGTGCCCCTGTTCACACTGTCGGGTGTCGAGGGGCACATCTTTGGGCCGATGGCGCGAACCTATGCCTATGCAATCGCTGGCGGCCTGTTGGCCACCTTCACGATTTCGCCGGCGTTGAGCGCGCTGCTGCTCCGGGGTGACCTGAAGGAAACCGAGACGCCGGTTGTGCGCTTTCTTCGCCGGATTTACGGGCCGACCCTGCGGTTTGCCCTCGCGCGCTGGAAGTTCACGCTGGTTGCCGCGGGAGCACTCGTTGTCGTTGCCATCGCCGCCGCAAGCTCTCTGGGCCTGGAGTTTCTGCCCAAACTCGAGGAAGGCAATTTCTGGATACGCGCCACGATGCCCTCTTCGATCTCGTTGACGGAAGCCAACATCCAGGTAAATAGAATGCGGCGGCTCATCAAGAGCTACCCCGAGGTCGTGACCGCCGTTTCGCAGAATGGACGCCCTGACGACGGCACAGACTCCACGGGTTTCTTTAACGCCGAATTCTATGTTCCACTCAAACCCTTCGATGCGTGGCCGTCGGGAAAGGACAAGCTCGGTTTGACAAAGGAGATGAGCGACGCGCTCGCCGAGCAGTTTCCCGGGGTGGACTTCAATTTCTCGCAGAACATCGAAGACAACGTCGAGGAGGCGGCGTCGGGCGTCAAGGGCGAGAACTCGGTCAAGCTGTACGGCAGCGACCTGGCCGTTTTGGAAAAGACCGCCAACCAGATCAAGGAAGTGATGGCCACGATTCCGGGCATCGTAGACCTGGCCGTGTTCCGCTCACTGGGGCAGCCGACCGTAAAGATCGAAATCAATCGAGAGCGCGCGGCGCGTTACGGACTGTCCTCCGGTGACATCAACACGACCATTCAAGCTGCCATCGGCGGTCAATCGGCCGGCGACGTGTATGAGGACGGCAGCGACCGCCATTTCCCGATGATGGTGCGCTTAGCTCCTGAGTATCGTACGAGCTTGGACGCGATCCGCCGGATCACGGTTGGCGCGACCAGCCCCGCCGGCAGCGGGATCGTCCAGATCCCCTTGAGCGAAGTCGCGGACATCCGGCTGGTCTCGGGTGCGTCTTTTATCTATAGGGAAGAGCAGCAAAGATACATCCCCATCAAGTTTGGGGTGCGCGAGCGCGACCTTGGCGGCGCCGTACTGGACGCCCAACGACTGATCGAAGAGAAGGTCAAGATGCCTCCGGGATATCGCCTTGATTGGGCCGGCGAGTTCGGCGAGCTGCAGGAGGCGCTCCAGCGACTGGCCGTCGTTGTGCCCATCAGCCTGCTCATGATCTGCATGCTCTTGTACATGAACTTCGGCTCCGTGGTTGATATGGCGCTGGCGGCTAGCGTCATGCCGATGGCTTTGATCGGAGGCATTCTTGCGCTGGCCATCACGGGAACGGCATTCAGCGTATCTGCAGCCATCGGATTCGTCGCGCTATTCGGAATTGCGGCAATGGACGGCATCATTGTCCTGTCCTACTACAACAACCTTATCTATGACGGCATGGAAGCGCTCCAGGCTGTTATCAAGGCCTGCGAAGTGCAGATGCGCCCGGTCGTCATGACGTGCATCGCAGCCTGCGTCGGCTTGCTGCCCGCGGCCGTTTCCACGGGCATCGGCTCCCAAGTGCAAAAGCCGCTTGCGCTTGTGGTTGTCGGGGGGATTTTGCTCGCCCCGGTACTCATCCTCGTCGTGTTTCCCGTCCTGATTCGCCTGTTCGCACGGAATGCCCATCAGAAGAAACCGCTTGGCGAGGGGACGGGAACCAACTTATGAGCTTGCTGGCGCATCTGCCGCGGCACATCACGGCCGCGCTCGGCATGGCAATTCTGTCGAGCGGGTGCGCGGTCGGTCCGAATTATCAGCGCCCGGTAATCGATGTCGGAGGCGGATACACGCGCGACGCATTGCCAGAGCGCACCGACAGCGCGGATACGGCCGCTGGCGCCGAACAGCTTCTGGCGGCCGGGCAAGACATTCCGGCGCAGTGGTGGACGGCGTTTCACTCCGAGGCGCTTGACGCGCTCATCAAAGAAGCCTTTCGCGCCAATCCTAGTGTTCAGGCAGCCCAGGCCGCTCTGCGTCAGGCCAATGACCTGGTCTGGGCGCAGCGAGGCCTTTTCTTCCCAGCGGTCCAGGCATCCTTTGTACCGACGAGGCAGAAGAACCCCGTGGGTACGCTCGCACCGACCCTGGCCTCGGGCGCGCCGATCTACAACCTTTACACCGCGCAGCTCAACGTCGGGTACAGCCTTGATCTGTTCGGCGGCAATCGGCGTATGGTCGAGTCCCTTGTCGCTCAGGAGAACCTACAGCGCTTTCAGCTTGAGGCCACCTACCTCACGCTGTCGACCAATGTCGTCACGGCCGCGGTCCAGGAGGCGGCGCTCCGCGCCCAGATCGCCGCCACGGAACGCATGATCGTCATCGAGACGGAGCAGCTGCAGATCATGCAACGCGAGGTCGATTTGGGAGCCATCGCGGTTTCCGACGCGACGGCGCAAGAGGTCTTACTGGCGCAGACGACGGCGCTGCTCCCGCCTCTGCGCAAGCAGCTGGCCATCCAACGCGACGCGCTCAGCGCCATGCTCGGGCGCCTGCCCTCGCAAGAACCCGTTCAGATGTTCGAGATGGAAGGACTTTCCTTGCCCACGGAATTGCCTCTGAGCTTGCCGTCGCGCATCGTTGAACAGCGACCCGATGTGCGCATGGCCGAGGAGCAATTGCACTCAGCCTGTGCCCTGGTCGGCGTTGCCATTGCCGACATGCTGCCGCAGATCACGTTGCAGGGCAGCCTGGGGGGAACGGCCACCACGGTGAGCCGGATGTTTGCGGCCGGCAATAAGTTCTGGACTATCGGCGCGAACCTCAGCCAGACCCTGTTTGATGGCGGCACGCTGTACCACCGGGAGAAGGCGGCCGTAGCCGCCATGGACGAGGCCGGGGCTCAATATCGCGCCGCAGTCCTCACCGCCTTCCAAAACGTTGCCGACACGTTACACGCTCTGGTATTTGACGCGCAGGCGCTCAAGGCCAATCTGGAGGCCGAGCACGCCGCGGAACGCAGCTTAGGATATGCACGCAAAGCCCATGAGTTGGGGTCCATCAGTTACCTTTCCCTGCTCAACGCCGAACAAAGTTACCAGCAGGCCGTCGTCAACCGCGTCCAAGCCCAGGCCAATCGGTACAGCGATACGGCGGCGCTATTCCAGGCGTTGGGGGGAGGCTGGTGGAATCGCGAGGCAACAAAAGCGGCGACACGCTAGGTCGATCTAGCCGGCTTGCAAGCGGGTATTGCGATGCGCCGGGAAGTTGACCGGGGCGTATCGCCGCAAAAACTGCATCGCCAAGCCGATCGGGGAAGAAAAGGACGTACGGTTCCTGCCGAGACAAGGCTGCCTGCGTTCGGACCCTTTGCAGCGTCGCCGCAATGCCGACGAACGCCCGCGCACGGGAATCTGGCCACACATTTGTCCTGCGGCGTCGCTGCGATCTGACGGCACGGTCTACCGAGTGACACAACGCGACGCTCGATCGCATCTGCCAGCCCGATCGATGACGCGTCTCACCCCGGTGACCGGGGCGTTCTGGAGGTGCGCAAAAACTAGAGCCCAAAGCGTCGCGACGATCCCGTGGGTTTGGCCGCAGGCGCCTTGCGCGAAGGGTCGTTGGTCACGCCGCCTCGCGCCTCCCGCGTGACGAACCTGGCGGGCGCGCATGTCGCGTTGGCGAAGGACGCCCCGTTCAAGGATTGGGCACAAGATTCTGTGTCGTGGAGCAGGCGCGCACCATTTTGATGCGCGCATTTCCTTGGCGCTCCTTGTCTTGGTTTTCAATGCCTGCTGCATTTTGCCCGACCGCCGCACTTCTCGACGAGGAGTCTTTAACGCCGGTGCTGTGTGCCGCCCGTGAGGAAGCGGCCCCGTTTGGCTCTCGCTCGAATCGGCATGTTTCCTGCTTCCTGCTGTTGGTATGGGTGAGGACGGTTCGAAGGCGACCGCAACTTTTGATGGAGGAGAGGAACAGATGGCGTCGGCAAAAGACGTATTGAAGCAAATCGCGGACAACGAGGTCAAGTTCATTGATTTGCGCTTTACCGATACGCGCGGCAAGGAACAGCACGTTTCGGTGCCGATTTCGCACTTCGGTGAGGACAAGTTTACCGACGGTCACGCATTTGACGGTTCGTCGATCGCCGGATGGAAGGGTATTGAGGCCTCGGACATGCTGCTGATGCCCGACCCGGCAAGCGCGCGCATGGATCCGTTCCGGGAAGAGAACACCCTGGTGCTGTCGTGCGATGTGCTGGAGCCGACCACGGGCAAGGGCTACGAGCGCGATCCGCGCTCCCTGGCGCGTCGGGCCGAGGCCTACCTGAAGTCCAGCGGTCTGGGCGACACGGCCTTTTTCGGTCCGGAACCGGAGTTCTTCATATTCGACTCGGTCACGTGGAACTCGGACATGTCCGGCTCCTTCGTCAAGATCAAGTCGGAGGAGGCACCCTGGTCGACCGGCATCGACTACGAACACGGCAACCTGGCACACCGGGCGCCGATCAAGGGGGGCTATTTCCCCGTGCCGCCGATCGATTCGTTGCAGGACATGCGTTCGGAGATCTCCTTGCTGCTCGAGCAGCAGGGGGTTCCGGTCGAGGTGCATCACCACGAGGTGGCGGCGCCCGGCCAGTGCGAGATCGGCACCAAGTTCAGCAGCCTGGTGCAGCGCGCGGACTGGATGCAGATCCTCAAGTACACGGTCTGGAACGTGGCCGCCTCCTATGGCAAGACGGCGACGTTCATGGCCAAGCCCGTCGTCGGCGACAACGGATCGGGCATGCACGTGCACCAGTCGGTTTGGAAGGACGGCCAGAACCTTTTTGCCGGCAACGGCTATTCGGGCCTTTCGGACTTCGCGCTGTACTACATCGGTGGCGTCATCAAGCATGCCCGCGCGCTCAACGCGATCACCAATCCGGGCACCAACTCGTACAAGCGCCTGGTGCCCGGCTTTGAGGCGCCGATCAACCTGGCCTACTCGGCGCGCAACCGTTCGGCTTCGTGTCGCATCCCGTTTGTCTCCAGCCCGAAGGCGCGCCGCGTCGAGGTGCGCTTTCCCGATCCGACCGCCAATCCCTACCTGGCGTTCTCGGCGCTGCTACTGGCCGGACTCGACGGCGTGCAAAACAAGATCCACCCCGGCGACCCGATCGACAAGAACCTCTACGACTTGGAGCCCGAAGAAGCGGCCAAGGTGCCGACCGTGGCCCACAGCCTGGACCAGGCGCTCGAGGCGCTGGACAAGGATCGGGAATTTCTGACCCGCGGCGGCGTCTTCACCAACGACGCGATCGATGCCTACATCGCCCTGAAGATGGAGGAGGTCACGCGCTTTCGCATGACCACGCATCCGATCGAATTCGATATGTATTACAGCCTGTGATCGGTCTGGTTGCCGGGTCCCTCCGGTACCCGGGTAAAGGGCGGCTGCAAAGCCGCCCTTTGTTCTGGAACGGGACGCTTGCGGGCGCCGTTGCCAAGGCCCGGAATGTATCGAAGAAGGGGGCCGAGTGATTCGATCCCCTCGTAGGGAAGTCCGATGCTCAATGGCCAAATTCCCGGCTTCCCAGCTTGCAACAGCCGCAGCCCGAGGTTGTCGAATCCATGGAACGGGGCTGTCGGCTCGGACGCGTAAACGGCATTGCAAGAAGGGTCGCACCGACTGTCGCCGGCATCGCCCCTGGACGATCAAGCCTGCGGCGACGATTTCAGAGGCTGTCTGCCAAAAAACTGCGTCAGTTTGTCTTCTGCCTCGCCCAAGGCTTCCAGTCCCTTGGGGGGTCGGACGAAGACCGTCAATTCACTCGCACGCCCGCTGGCGTCAACGGTAAAGATGTCGATGCCATGCACTTGCCACTTGCCGACGTTGCCCTTGAATTCCATGATGGCCTCATCGTCAGCAGCCCAGGTGCGTTCATAGTGAAAATTTTCGATCACCATCGGGATGCCCTGGAGAATCAGCTTCACCACGTTGCGATCGGTATGCGGTTTGAGAAATCGCGGCGTGTAAAACGTGATGGTCTCGCCGACGATCTCGTCCAATCGAGCGTGCTCCTTCTTTTCGACAATCGCGAGCACTTTCTCAATGAAATCTTGGGTTTTCTTGGACATCCAACCTGACCTTTGGTTTGTTGTGTAGGTCCCGCGGTGGCGGAGGCAACCATCGCTTCCCAGCGGGCTCGCGGTTGCAACCCAGCCCTCTTCTTGACCGGTCAGCCGTCCCAAGACCGCCGATCCGCACGCGAGTGCCGGCGCGAGTTCCTCGTGTCGGAGGATACCGCCCCCGCCCGAAATCGGATCCTCGACAATCTCGCTACGCTTGCCGAAAGAACTTGGCTAGCGTCGAGGCGGCGACGCGGATCGTCTCCTGAAGCGACCGACCGCCGCACGATGCTACGCCGAAAGCGCGCGCATCGCCCGAGGAGCGCTTGCGCGACGCAAGGGGCCCATCGTCGCAACCGGGACCGCTGGTCCGCACCACCTGTGCCCGGACGTCGAGTAGGGTCCACGGCAGGCGCGGGTCTGCAACCTCTCCGCCAATCCAGCAGCATTGGCGCCGAGGGCGCGGCGTTTCGCCTCAGGCCAGGCCGCCGGGCTCGATCCCGAGCGCGGCGATCGACGGCTCGCAGGACAACGTAGGCCTGCCGATCGGCGCCGTAGCAACCGTCGTGCCGATGACGTGCGTACCGCTTGGTCGCAGGTCCGTGCCGCTGATGTGCGGCACGGATCGAAAGGTCAGGGCGACGATTCCGCGCGCCAATTTGCGGTAGCTATCACAGCCAGAAATTTCCATCCCGACCGATGCGGTCGTCCGGCGCTTTCGACCGGCATGCCGGGCGGGTGTCGTGTTGCTCGCATGCGCTCGACGATGCAACCACAACGGGACTGTCGACGAATTCCTTCTTCGCGGGATACCGGAGCGGAATACGCGCAGGCAAGGCGCGCGGCAACGCGACCCACGCCAATGCCCTCGCTCATCAAAACTCGGCGTGCACGCGCAAGCCGAAGATGGCCACGGGGCCGCGGTCGCGGTTGTAGGCCGGATCGCGAACGTACTGGAGGTCGGCGCTGACCGTCAGGTGGTCGATGACCTTGCGGGCGTAATAGGTCTCGAGAATCTGCTCCCGGCCGTAGTTGGGCAGTCGACCGTCGCCGATCAGGATGCCCATGCCGCCGGCAGCAAAGTAGTCGCGCGCGGCGCTCGACAGGGCATTGACGACGGCGGCAAGCCCCACCGTGTCGTCCGGTCGGCTCCACCGGTCGCCGCGCAGGCTCAGTCCGGCGGCAAGGGATTTGTTGATCTCCGTGAACTCGTAGGCTTCCTGCGCGCCGTCGTTGACGCTGAGCCGCACAAACGCGCCCAGATCGGCGCGCAGCTCCTGTTCGACGTTCATCGCCGCGCCCGGCCGCGACGCATACCGACGAACCAGCGCGGTATTTGGCGCCGCGCCCGTCGCATGCGCATGCGCAAGCGCGAGCGCATCGGCGTAACTTCCCGTGTAACCGCGGTTGACGTACGCCAGAGCCTTGACCTTTCCCCGATGGCCGGAAATCTCGTGGCGCTCCTCCCATTCGCCGACCAGTTCAAACTGGTCGAACGTGCCGTCGATGTCCTTGCTATTGGGAACCTTGGACAGGGCGAAGGCACCGCCGCGCAGGGTCCACCAGTCCTTGGTCCACTCGACAGCGCCGCCGTAGGTAAAGGCCCAGGCGTCGGCCGCGTAGTCGTAGGCGCCGCTGTTGAGTAGCGACCAGTTCAGAAAGTCGGCCTTGGAATTGTTGGCATAGCGATTGGTGTCAAACAAGTCGACAACCGAGAACTTGCCCACCGTGATCGTCACGTTGTCGGCCGGCAGCATCCCGTCGAGCTGGTTGCTGCCATCTTCGAGCGGGACAGGAGCGGCCGCTCCATCGAGGCCAACAACCTGGCGCACGAACAGTCGCGGAAAACGCAGATACGGATTGCGCGCACCGACCTTGTAGGCCTCGCCGCTGGCAAAGCCCGCCAGCCCCAGCGTATTGCTCAGGCCATACCCCTGATCGATCTCCGGATTGACGTAGGCAGCCGCCCCGCTCCACAACCGGATCCCGGCAAACAGCGTCAGGTCCATGGTCTCCTTCTCGGCAAAGGCGGGGTCCAGGCTGTTCATGCCCTGGTAGGGGGAATGAAAGGCTGGGTGAAGCTGCGAAACTGCGGTGGCCTGACCATGCAGATTCCACGACTCCATGGGCGCCGTTTCACCCGCAGCGGCGGCGTCGCCGCCGGATTGCGCCACGACTTCGACCGGCGCACCGGTCTGGACCTGGGCCAGGCAGCAAAGCCAAGGACCGGCCAGCAGGCACGCGCAGATCGGCAGTTGGAAGATCTTCATCGCGGGAAAAATTCTTCGGTAGGTCCGGCGCCCAGACGCGTCTTGCTTGTTTTTCGAGCCCGGTACCCGTGATCAGCGATCGCCTCCGTCGATGTGAACCAGCAGGCCGAAGTAGCGTCCCGACCCGGGCTCGGCGAACCCTGCGTACAACGCGGCCAGCAGACCGCGCGCGAGCTTGAGGATCGTCCGGGACACAACCGGGGCCGCCGCAGAGTACAGGGAAAACCTGGTTTTCATGATGACGCCTCCATTTCCGCGACTTTCCGGGCGCGCGGACGATGCCCGCCTGTGGTCGAACCGCGGCCGCCGCTCCGGAGCCGGCCTTGGAGCCGCTGACCGGCGCCAGCGCTCCGCCCAGCCGGAGCGAACACGCCGACATCGGCGCACAGCACCGACGCGCGGCAATACGCAAATTTCGTGGGAGGTGATGAATGCGGTGTCGCAATCGACGCCGCGAAAGACCGCTCACATCGCACCGCCCCGCTGTGGCCAGCGAGTCGGGGACGCGGATGGACGCGGCCGTAGTACTCGCTGGTCAGTTCACCAGGGGCGAACCGGTACTACGGCATGACTCCATGAACAGCTCCGCTGTTGCAACGGCGCGATTATCGTCCGCGTGCGTTTTCCGCGTCAAGGGGATGACCGGCTCCAAGCCCGTCGGCCGACGCACGCGAGGCGCCACGAAGGAATCGTGGACCATGCTGCGGTCTCCAAGGCCGAGGACAGCCGAATGATGAGCTCGAAACCGTTGCTCTCATGGCCTTCGACGCCAAAGCTGCCCTTTGTGCGGGTCGACCCCAATTTGCACTGGGTACGGGCCGATTCGAACCGCGACGTCATTGACGTTTCTTTCGCCGCGGTAGGGCTCGAACAGCTCGATTCGATCGGCCTGAAAAGAGCCATGCCGTGGTATTCGACAAGGCGAGCGTCCGGCCTCACCCACCGCACGCTGCCCTTCTACGGCGGTGCCGCCTTGCGCCGATTGCCAGCGGTGCACGCCATCGATTCGAGACCGCGGCGGGGGCTGCCGCAGGTAGGCATGGATTGGGTGGATCTTGTTGCGGATCGAAGAACAGATTGCTGGCGCGATGCATTGCCGCCGGCCGTTGATATCGTGCCGGGCCGCTGAAGACTGGTCCGGATCGGACGGCCGCAAGAACGAACGGGGACGCCGTCGGGCCGACGCCTCCATCAGGCAGCAAGAACCCCTCCGTCGTTGACAACCGCGTCCGATGACCGCGCTAGGGGTGCTGCGTCGGCGCTTCCCCCGCCCGAGAGCCCGTCAGCATGACGCCTTGCTTTACGGCGCTCGCCGACAAGCCATCGAGCGTGGTGAGCTTTCCAGCCGGGTCCGTCCGCAACTGTCCCGACGTCGTGATGGACACCGTCGCGGTCTTGTTCGGATCTTCCTTGTAACCCTTGATCGCCTCGCGCAAAGCTTGCCCGGGGTTGCCGGCGCCCGACAGGGTATGGGGCGAAGGCAGACCGAACGCGCCGGGCGCCCCCGGCGGCTGCGTATCGTCGTCGTTCTTGCCGACCTTCGGGGAAGATTCTTCCGGTCTTTGGATCTTCTTCGGGGTTGGCGAGCTCTTGGCCGCTGCCGGTACGTGCCAGTGTCGGCCGTAAGCGATGACAAGAAACCCGCCCAACGTCAGGCCAGCCAGCGCCACCGCGACCGCCGCGCCGCGCCAGGTTTCGATGTGCGAGGTCGATTTGGAGTTGGCCATCGCGCCATTTTGCGCAATGCTCGACGGGTCGATACTGCAAATTCGGCCCCCGAACCGGCACAAATTCCGCTGCACGAGGTGGTCGGCAGACCGGGGAAGCGAGCGCCGTTGCAAGCGCTGGCGCCGGCGCGGCCCGCGGGCCCAGGTAAGAAACCCGCCCAGGCAAGCCGGATTGACCTACCGGAAATGACAGGGCCCGCACGTTGGCGGGCCCGGGCGTTCTATGCTGCGCTGCCTTGCTTACAGGATGCAGAGCGTGATGCCTCCACCGATCCGGTCCAGGATGTCGTGGGTCAATTCGACGATCTCCTTCTTGTCCTGGACGATTTCCACTTTTTCCTCAACCGATTCGATGGTTTGTTGCATGACTTTCTCCGCTGAAAAGATCATAGAAAATTGCCTTGAATTGACCTACAGTCCGGCGCTCGCGCCTGCCTTTCTGGGTTTTGGGGTGCCGCCTGCTCACTTGCTCTCTTGAGTTTGTGTCCGTCGTGCGCCTGGGGGAAACGTAAATGCTGATGCACCAAGGGTCAATTACCGAGTTTGCGTCGCTATTGCCTTTTGCTGACGCTACGGATCTGTCTGAACGGATGACGCGCCTTGCCGAACGCCTACGCGAGGCTCCGCTGACAAATGACGGTAACGCCTTGTTTGATATGGCGGCGCAGGCGCTGGCGAGCCTGCCGGCGGACCCCATCAGCATCGATCGCGTGATGTGCCTGTTGTTCATCGCGCGGCACGGCATTTATTCCGGTAACGCATACGCGGGGGTAGAGCCGGCAAGCCAAGCCGTGGGGATGGCGGCTCGTCTGGGCGATCAGCCGCTGCGCGTCAAGGCACTCAAGGTGCTGGGCGCGATTTACCTCGAGAGCGGCTCCTATCCGGACACGGTCAGTGCCCTTTGCTCGGCGCTGGAAGCGGCGCGTACCGTAGGCGACGTTGCCCAGGAAGCCGAGATTCTCTCGAACTTGGGGCTCGCGCACCAATACGCCGGGCACTACAGTGCTGCGGTCCCTTGCTACGAAAGGGCTGCCGAGCTGGCCGAGGAACTCGGTATCGCGGCGATTCAAACCGGAGCCCTGGGCAACCTGGCACTGGCGTACCTGCATCTGCGCGATTTCTCGGCCGGGATGACTGCGGCCGAGCGCGCCATCGAGGTCTTGTTCGAACCGACGGTGGCCCATGACCGAATGGTGCGCGCCCTGGTCGAGTGCTACTACGCGCGGCTGCTGATGGAGGTGCGCAACCTGCCCAAGGCCAGGGAGCGCATTGCCCTGGCGCGCCAGTACGCCAAGGGCGCCACCGCCTTGGCGCAATTGCTGGTTGACATGACGCAGGGGCTGGCCGAGGTCTACGACCCGGCCTCGCGCGACATCGGTCTTTCGCGCCTGCAAAAGGCGGTCAACGAGAGCCGGGGGGACGTGACCACCGCCTTGCGCGATGCGCTGGCGATGATCGTGCGCGGCTACGAGGTGGCCGGCCAGCCCAATGCCGCACTGGTCTACCTGCACGAGGTAATCCAGCTCAACGGAGACAGCCGCGTGCGCCGGGTCCTCGAGCACCATCGGCTGCACCTGGCCAAGGTCACGCGCAACCTGGATCAGCAGGCGCAGGTCGTGCTCGAGCAGCAGAAGCAGGAGCTGCGCTTCCAGCGCCTATCGATGGACGTGCTGCGAGAGTGCATGCAGGTGCTCGAGAAGAACACGGTCGCCGCGGAGCTGCACGACGACGAGACCGGCGAGCATTGCTACCGCGTCGGCGCGCTGGCCAAGGAGTTGGCCATGCGCAAGGGCATGGATGCCGAGATGTGCACGCTGATCGACCTGTCGGCGCGCCTGCACGACATCGGCAAACTGCGCGTGCCCGATTCGATCCTGCTCAAACCCGGTCGTCTCACGGCCGATGAGCGCGCGATCATGACCATGCATTGCGAACAGGGCTGGGAGCTGATCGGCGAGGGCGGACTCAAGCAGCTATTCGTGGCCCAGGAGATCGCCCTCAATCACCACGAACGCTGGGACGGGACCGGTTACCCGAACCGTCGCCAGGGCAACATGATTCCGCTGGCGGCGCGCGTGGCGGCGCTAGCCGACGTCTTCGATGCGCTGACGCACCGCCGCTGTTACAAGGAAGCCTGGACGGTCGAGGAGGCGCTGCGGGAAATCGCCTCGCTGCGCGGCAAGCATTTCGATCCGGAGCTCACGGATCTGTTTCTGGAAATGGTGCCGCAGCTGCAAGCCAAGCATCAGGACCTCAATGCCTACCTGGGTGCCGAGGCGCGCAAGAACAACTTCATCGCCGATCGCGCGCGGGTCGCGCGCGAACTCAAGCGCGACATGGACGGTTTCGACCTGCGCCGGTAGCGGCGCTACCCGAGCAGCTGCCGCACGGTCGCGCGCACCAGGTCCGCGACCGAGCGCTGGATCAACGTCGCCGGCCGATGCGAGCTGGTCCCAAGGACCACCTCGCAACGCAGGACGGGGGCGACGATGCGGCGCACGACGAACGCATCCGGGCGCGAGAAGGTCCTGACCGCGCTCATCGTCAGCACGGCGACGCCGGCGCCGTCGGCAACCAGGTCATGTATGGCCGATATGCCGTCGACCTCGAGCGCGACGTGCGGGCGCAATCCCAAATTGGCCAGCTCGGCCTCGATGCGCATGCGGATCGCATTCGGTCGGCTGGGAATGACCAGGGGCAGGCGCGCGAGTTCGCGCAGGGGCAACGGCCTCTTGGCGCCCTTCGGCGTCTTGCGAGCGATCAGGAACAGCTCTTCTTCGAATAGCGGTTCGATCTCGATATCGGACGTCGCCGCGGCGTTGTACATCAGGGCCAGGTCCAATCGCCCCAAGACCAACGATTCGGCCATCGTCATGGACAGGCCCTCGCGGATGGAAAGCGAGCTTTCGGGAAACCGCACGCGAAACTCGCGCGTCAGCGGTACCGTGAGGATGCGCGCCAGGCTCGGCGGCAGGCCCAGGGCCACCTGTCCGACCACGGCCCCGCGCACCCGTGCCAGCGCCTCGCGGGCGTGCTCAACCTGGTGCAAGATGCCGCGGCCATGTTCGAGCAGCAGCTTGCCGGCGTCGGTCGTGCTGACCCCGCGCCCGTTGCGCAACAGCAGGTTTTGCCGCAGCTCGACCTCGAGCAGCCGCACCTGTCGACTCAACGCGGGCTGGGCCACGCCGAGCACGATGGAGGCACGCGTGAAGCTGCCCAGCTCGGCCACCCGGACGAAGTATTCGAGTTGTTTGAGGTCCATGGATCGCCGAATCCGGACGTTAGGAACGGAATATCAGGCTGCATGGTATAACACTTTGGCATAGCTGATAGTCGACCCGGGCGGTGGTGCGCCGAGCCGGACGGGCCGACAATGGCATATCGATCGCAGCCGCTGCGGCCCATCCCCTCCTTCCTGACAAAGGCGCGCGCCAGCATGCAAACCGCCATACCCGCCCTGTTCATGCGCGGCGGCACCTCTCGCGGACCCTTCTTCCGTGAGTCGGATCTGCCGAGCGATGTCCGCTTGCGCGACCGCGTGCTGCTGGCCGTCATGGGCTCGCCGGACAAGCGCCAGATCGATGGCCTGGGTGGCGCGCATCCGCTCACCAGCAAAGTCGGCATCGTGCGTCCTGGTAACAAGCCCGGCGTGGACCTGGACTTCCTGTTCGCCCAGTTGCAGCCGGAAAAGGACACGGTCGACACCACGCCCAACTGCGGCAACATGCTGGCGGCCGTGGTCCCGTTCGCGCTCGAATGCGGCATGGCCAGGGCGCAAGGGGACACGACCACGCTGCGCGTGCTGACCCTCAACACCGACATGCAGTGCGACATCACCGTGCAGACACCCGATGGCAGCGTGTCCTACGAGGGTGACGCGCGCATCGACGGCGTTCCCGGCACCTCGGCGCCGATCACGATCAATTTCCTCGACACCGCCGGCTCCGTGTGTTCGGGGCTGTTGCCCACAGGGCGGGTACGAGACCAGATCGACGGCATCGAGGTCACCTGCATCGACAATGGCATGCCGCTGGTGCTGCTGCGCGCCACCGATGTCGACCGCACCGGCTACGAGTCGGTGGCGCAGATGAATGCCGACGCCGAGCTCAAGGTCCGCCTCGAGAGGCTGCGCATCGCCTGCGGACATGCGATGGGCCTGGGCGACGTCAGCGCGAAGAACTATCCGAAGATGACCCTGATCGCGCCGCCCAGAAGCGGCGGCAGCCTGAACACGCGTAGCTTCATCCCACACGTGTGCCACGACGCCATCGGCGTGCTTGCCGCGGTCACGGTCGGCACGGCCTGCGTCCTGGACGGCACGGTGACCCAGGGCATCGCCACCGTTCCCCCGGGCAACGCCAAGACGATCTCGGTCGAGCATCCCACCGGCGAATTCAGCGTCGACCTGGCGGTCGACCCGGCCAATCCACAGAACGTCCTGCGTGCCGCGCTGCTGCGCACGGCCCGGCTGCTGATGCGCGGCGAAGCCCTGGTACCGCGGTCGGTGTGGGACGGTCATCGTACCGGCTAGTGCACGTCTTACCCCGGCAAGCGCCAGCGAGCGTGCGCATTGACTGCAAATACGGCCGCCGAACGATGCCGGTTCGGCAGCACCCGAAGAGAAGGAACCCTCACGTGAAGCTGGACCATGGCGTCGACCTGCGGCGCCGGCTCAACGAGCCCCCGCTCTGGCACTTCCGTAGCTGGCGTTCGCGGTGCGCTCTTGCCTCGCCTTGCTCGACGGTTTCGGCACGGACGCCATCGGCGACATCGCGCCTTCGGCGCCGCAGCAAGGAAGCGGCGCCGATCGGGCACTGGGTCCGGGACGGAGCGCGCCACGATCCGGTCTGGCGGCCGGCGCGACCGGGAACACCTCCCGCACTTGCCTGCCCTCGCCGGGCCGGCTTTGCGCCAACCGGGGTTTTCCCTGATATTTGCCACCATGGCGCTTGGGCGGTTCGCGGCCGGCGCTGCCGTGCTGGCATGGACCTAGGGAGGTACGCTGCATGATCATCGATATCCACGGGCATTACACGACGGCGCCCAAGGCGCTGGA
This sequence comes from uncultured beta proteobacterium, assembly GCA_963729785.1. GTDB lineage: Bacteria > Pseudomonadota > Gammaproteobacteria > Burkholderiales > Burkholderiaceae_F > GJ-E10. Next base: position 112,332 of record CAVSPM010000029.1, read on the forward strand.
GGAATGGCGCAACCGTCAGGTTGCCGGCATACGGGACCCGTCGCTGAGGCCCAAAGTCTCCGACCTGAGGATCAGCGACGACGAACTGCGCGAGACCATCGAATCCAATCAGCTGCGCTTGATGAAGCAGCGCGGATCCGATCTGACCGTCTTCTCGCCGCGAGCCAGCTTCATGGCCCATCACGTCGGTGATCTGAACATCAGCTCGACTTGGGCCGCGATCTGCAACGAACTGTGCTACCGCGTTTCGACCCTGTTCCCGGACCATTTCATCGGGGCCGCGATGCTGCCGCAATCCCCGGGGGTCGACCCGCGCACGTCGATCCCCGAGCTGGAGAAATGCATCCGCGAATTCGGCTTTGTCGGCATCAACCTGAACCCGGATCCGTCCGGTGGCCACTGGAGGGAGCCGCCGCTTTCAGACCGGCACTGGTACCCGATCTACGAGAAGATGGTCGAATACGACATTCCCGCGATGGTGCATGTCAGCACCAGCTGCAACAGCTGCTTTCACACGACCGGCGCGCACTACCTGAACGCCGACACGACCGCGTTCATGCAATGCTTGACGTCGAACCTGTTCCAGGATTTCCCGACCCTGCGCTTTGTGATTCCGCATGGCGGCGGGGCCGTGCCGTACCATTGGGGCCGGTTCCGCGGCCTCGCCCAGGAGCTCAAGAAGCCACTGCTGCAGGAGCACCTGCTGCGCAACATCTTCTTCGACACCTGCGTCTATCACCAGCCGGGCATCGATCTGCTAACGCGCGTGATCCCGGTGGCCAACGTGCTGTTCGCGTCCGAGATGATCGGCGCGGTGCGCGGCATCGACCCGGAGACGGGCCACTATTACGACGATACGCGCCGCTACATCGAGGGCGCGACCAGCCTCACGCCCGAGGACCGGTCGATGATCTACGAAGGCAATGCGCGCCGCGTCTATCCGCGACTGCATCGCGCCTTGCAAGCCAAAGGGAGATGAGCATGAGCAACAGCCAGATGGGGGTCGTACGGCGCAATATCGCGCGTGTCGACCGGACGATCGTCGAGCAGCTTTCGGCTTTCGGCGTCGCTACGGTGCACGAGGCCATGGGCCGCGTTGGCCTGATGAAGCCGTATCTGCGCCCGATCTACAGCGGCGCCCACGTATGCGGAACGGCCGTCACGGTCCTGCTCCACCCAGGCGACAACTGGATGCTGCACGTGGTTGCCGAGCAGATCCAGCCGGGCGATGTCGTGGTCGCGGCGATCACCGCCGACTGCACCGACGGCTACTTCGGCGACTTGCTGGCCACGTCGTTCCAGGCGCGCGGCGCCATGGGTCTGATCATCGACGGCGGCGTTCGCGACGTCAAGGACCTCACGGCCATGAAGTTCCCCGTTTGGAGCAAGGCGATCAGCGCCAAGGGTACGATCAAGGCAACGATCGGGTCGGTCAACATCCCGGTGGTGTGTGCCGGCGCCGCCGTCAACCCCGGCGACGTGATCGTCGCCGACGACGACGGCGTCGTAGTCGTTGCCGCCTCGGCGGCGCGCGAAGCGCTGGAAGCGGCGGCATTGCGCGAAGGCAATGAAGCCGAAAAGCGGCGCAAGCTGGCCGCCGGCGTGCTCGGCCTGGACATGTACAGGATGCGTGAACCGCTGGAGCTGGCCGGGCTCAAATACATCGACTGAATCGCACGCCCAACATGAAGACCGATCCGTTGCAGTGGACCGTCGGCCTGGTCGGCTACGGCGAGGTTGGCCGCATCCTGGCCGAAGACCTGCGCCAGGCCGGCGCCGCGGTGGCCGCCTACGACATCAAGCTCGACGCGTCCCGGTGCACCGTGCAGGGGGCCCGCGCCGCGGACCGGACGCTGCGCGAGCACGCCGTCCGTCACGGCGTCACACTGACCGATACGCACGCGGCGCTGGCAGCGTGCGCAGACCTCGTCATCAGCGCGGTCACGGCCAGTCAGGCTGTTGCGGCGGCCCAGGCCTGCGCGCCGGGGCTGCGGGCCGGCACGTGGATGCTGGATCTCAATTCAGCCTCACCGGCTGCCAAGCAGCGCGCTGCCGCGCTGGTCGAGGCTGCCGGCGGCCGCTTCGTCGAGGGAGCGGTGATGACCTCGGTGCCGCCTTATCGCATCGGCGTGCCGCTGCTGCTGGGCGGCCCGCATGCGGCCCAGCTGGCACCCCAGATCAACCGGCTGGGCTTTGCCGCCAAAATCGCCTCGGACCGGCTCGGCGTGGCGGCTGCCACCAAGATGTGCCGATCGGTGATCATCAAGGGTATGGAATCGATGTTTCTCGAGAGCCTGATCGCCGCCCGGGCCTACGGCGTCGAGGAGCAGGTGCTCGCATCCCTCGCGGAGACCTTTCCCGGCATCGACTGGGATCGGCAGGCGAGCTACTTCTTCGAGCGCGTGATCCAGCATGGCCGCCGCCGCGCCGAGGAAATGGTCGAGGCCGCGGCCACGATCCGCGAGATGGGACTCGAGCCCTGGTCGGCCAGCGGCACGGCGCAGCGGCAGGCATGGATCGCCGATTTGGCCGATGATGGGCTCTTCGGCGATCGGCCCGCAACCCGTGCCGGCGGCACTTGGCGCACGCCGGCCGATCGCATACTGGAAACCCTGGTTGCCGCGCCGCCGCCAGATGCCCCGTAAACCAGGAAAACCCGTCATGAACAACAACGCATTTACGATGACGCCCGGCTGGCTTTGTTTCCACCCCAATCCCTCGGTGCCACGCTTTCGCGCACCCGCCGGCGCGGTCGACGCGCATTGCCACGTGTTCGGACCGGGCGCAAAGTTTCCGTACGCGCCGGAGCGCAAGTACACGCCCTGCGACGCCACCTGCGAACAACTGTTCGCGCTGCGCGATCGCCTTGGCTTCGAGCGCAACGTCATCGTCCAGGCCACCTGCCACGGCGCCGACAACCGCGCGCTGGTCGATGCCCTGCGCCGCTCCGCAGGGCATGGCGCGCGGGCGTCGCAACGGTGCAAGCGCAGCATCAGCGACGCAGGAACTGCAGGAGCTGCACGCGGCCGGGGTGCGCGGCGTGCGCTTCAACTTCGTCAAGCGCCTCGTGGACTTCACGCCCAAGCGAAGAGCTGCTCGAGATCGCCGCGGCGCATCGCGCCGCTCGGCTGGCACGTGGTGATGTATTTCGAGGCGGTGGACCTGCCAGAGCTGTAGGACTTCTTCACGGCGCTGCCGACGATGGTGGTGGTCGACCACATGGGTCGGCCCGACGTCACCAAGCCGGTCGACGGCCCGGAGTTCGAGCGCTTCTTGCGCCTGCATGCGCGACCACGCCAACGTCTGGTCCAAGGTCAGCTGCCCGGAGCGCCTGTCCGTGAGTGGCCCGCCCGCATTGGGCGAGGAGCGTTTGCCTACCGCGACGTCGTGCCATTTGCCCGCCGCCTCGTGGAGACCTTCCCGGACCGCGTGCTCTGGGGCACCGACTGGCCGCATCCCAACCTCAAGGACCACATGCCCGACGATGGGCTGCTGGTCGACCACATCCCGCACATCGCGCCCACGGCGAGCTGGAGCACGAGCTGCTGGTCGACAATCCGCATCGCCTCTACTGGCCGGAAGAGGCGCGATGAGCCGCGGTCGCGACGAGGAGGCGCTCGATGGCTCTCGAGAAACCCTACCCGGACATTCCCGGTACGACGATCTTCGACGCGGAGCAGGCGCGCAAGGGCTACCACCTCAATCAGTTCTGCATGTCCCTGATGAAGGCGCGAGAACCGCGCAGCGCTTCAAGGCCAACGAACGGGCCTACCTCGACGAGTGGCCGATGAGCGAGGAGCAGAAGCAGGCGGTGCTGGCGCGCGACTCAACCGCATGCATCGCGCTCGGCGGCAACATCTACTTCCTGGCCAAGATCTGGCGCCACCGACGGCAAGAGCTTCCAGTACATGGCCGCGAGCGATGACGGGCATGACCCAGGAGGAGTACGCGCAGATGATGCTGACCGGCGGGCGCTCGCCCGAGGGCAATCGCTACCGAAGGAGAGGAGGGCAAGCCGCAATGGCTAGGATCACCGCCGGCGTCACGACCTCGCACGTGCCGGCGATCGGTGCCGCGCTCGACCTCGGCAAGACCCAGGAGCCGTACTGGCAGCCGTTGTTCGAGGGCTACGAAGTTCTCGAAGCGCTGGATCGCAGCCAACCGGCCGGACGTCGTCATCCTGGTCTACAACGACCACGCCACGGCGTTTAGCCTGGAGCTGATCCCGACATTCGCCATCGGCTGCGCCGAGCGAATTCGCGCCGGCCGACGAAGGCTGGGGGCCGCGCCCGGTGCCGGTGGTCAAGGGGCACCCGGAGCTCGCGGCGCACATCGCCCAGTCGGTGATCCAGGAGGACTTCGACCTGACGATCGTCAACAAGATGGACGTCGACCACGGCCTGACCGTGCCGCTGTCGCTGATGTTCGGCCAGCCGGCAAGCCTGGCCGTGCCGGGTGATCCCGTTCGCCGTCAACGTGATGCAGTATCCGCCGCCGTCCGGCCATCGCTGCTACCAGCTCGGCAAGGCGATCCGCCGCGCGGTGGAAGCGTTCGACGAGGACCTGAACGTGCAGATCTGGGGTACCGGCGGCATGAGCCACCAGCTACAGGGGCCGCGGGCGGGACTCATCAACAAGAGAGTTCGACAACGCCTTCCTCGACCTCCTGGTCGCCGAGCCCGAGGCGCTGGCGCGAGATCCCGCACATCGACTACGTGCGCGAGGCGGGCTCGGAGGGCATCGAGCTGGTCATGTGGCTGATCATGCGCGGCGCCAGCTGGACGAGAAGGTCGACCCGCTGCCCAGAGTCGTGCACGCTTCTACCACGTGCCCGGCATCCAACACCGCGGTCGGCCACTTGATCCTGGAGAACCACCTTGACGTGCGGCTGCATGGAGTACCAAGATGAAAGTCGTCCTTGCTGGCGCCGGCGCCTTCGGCCAGAAGCACCTCGACGCGATCAAGGCCATCGGCGGCGTCGAGGTCGTATCGCTCGTGGGCCGCGAGCTCGACAAGACGCGCGAAGTCGCCGAGAAGTACGGCATCGGGCACGTCAGACTGCAACTCGGCGAGGCGCTGGCGCGGCCGGGCGTGGACGCGGTGATCCTCTGCACGCCGACGCAGATGCATGCCGCGCAGGCGATCGAGTGCCTGCAGGGCCGGCAAGCACGTGCAGGTGGAAATTCCGCTCGCCGACAGCTGGGCCGATGCCGAGGCGGTGGCCGACCTGCAGGCGCAGACCGGTCTGGTCTGCCATGGTCGGGCATACGCGCCGCTTCAACCCGTCGCACCAGTGGCATCCACCGCCGGATCCTGGCCGGCGAATTCAAGCATCCAGCAGATGGACGTGCAGACCTACTTCTTCCGCCGCACCAACATGAACGCGCTCGGCCAGCCGCGCAGCTGGACCGACCACCTGCTGTGGCACCACGCCGCCCACACGGTCGACCTGTTCGCTACCAGAGTGGCGGCGAGATCGTCCGGTCGCCCACGCGCTGCAGGGACCGTATCACCCGACGCTGGGCATCGCCATGGACATGTCGATCCAGCTGAAGAGCGCGTCGGCGCGATCTGCACGCTGTCGCTGTCGTTCAACAACGATGGGCCGCTCGGCACCTTTTTCCGCTACATCGGGGACAACGGCACCTACATCGCCCGCTACGACGACCTGTTCAACGGCAAGGAGGAGAAGATCGACGTATCCATGTCGACGTGTCGATGAACGGCATCGAGCTGCAGGACCGGGAGTTCTTCGCCGCGATCCGCGAAGGGCGGCGCGCCCAACGCGAGCGTGGCCAGGTGCTGCCGTGCTACCGGATGCTGGATCAACTCGAACTCCAGCTGCGCCCCGCCCCCTGAGCCGTCGGGTGGCCCGATGGCAAGCGTTGATTGCGGCGCCAAGCGCCGTATCGGTCGCTCCGGGTCGGCCCGATCGGCCTGGGTTGCATGAACCTGAGCCACGCCTACGGCGTGCCCCCGCCGCCGGTGGCAGGGGCAAGCGCTGCTGCGGCTGGCACTGGAGCGGGCGTCGACTTACTTCGACACGGCAGCGCTCTATGGCTTCGGCGCCAACGAGGAGCTCGTCGGCGCGCGCCCTGGCGCCGCATCGCGCGTCGTTTGTCCTGGCAAGCAAGTGCGGCATGACCGGGGTCGAGGGCAAACGCGTCATCGACGGCAGGCCGGAGACGCTGCGGCGCACCTGCGACGAGGCGCTTGCGGCGACTGGGCACCGAGGTCATCGAACTGTACTACCTGCATCGCTGGGACAAGAGCGTGCCGATCGAGGACAGCGTTGGCGCGATGGCCGATCTGGTACGGCCGGCAACGTCCGCGCGATCGGCCTGTCGGAGGTGTCGGCCGTCACACTGCGCCGCGCACACGCGCGTGCACCCGATCGCCGCCGTGCAGAGCGAGTACTCGTTGTGGACACGCAACCCGGAGATCGCCCTGCTCCATGCGTGTGCCGAGCTGGACGTCGCCCTGGTTGCCTTCAGCCCGCTCGGGCGCGGTTTTTCGGCGGGAACCCGGATGACGTCGCCAAGCTCGACGCCAAGGACATCCGGCGAACGATGCCGCGCTTCGCACCGGACAATTTCGCCGCGAATCGCAGGCTGTTCGATGCCTACGCGGGTTTGGCCGCCGAGGCCGGTTGCACGCCCGCGCAGCTGGCGCTGGCCTGGCTGCTGGCACGCGATGCCCGGATTGTGCCCATTCCGGGCACGACCTGCGCGACCCACTTGCTCGAAAACCTCGGCGCGGCACGGGTGCCCTTGGGTTCGGCGCTCATCGACCGGCTGGACGAGCTGCTGCGCCCGGGCAGCGTGCGCGGTGCGCGCTACAACGAGCAGACGCTGCGCGAAGTCGATTCCGAGGCGTTTGAGCAATGAGCCGGCGCACGCTTGCCGCAGCTCGCGGGCTTCCCGTACCGACGATCCCGACGCGTACCCGACTCCAGGTTCCGGCGCACCGACCGGTGCCGCCGATCGCGGCGGTGGCGCAGATTCCAGATCATGGGCCTCGGCAACGGCGAACAGTCGATCGCTAGCGCGCGGTTGGCGATATCGCGCAGCGCGCCTGGCGCGGCAAGCGGCCGTGTGGCGCACAAGATCGGCCAGGCCCAACTCGGCAACGGTCAAAAAAGTTGGCGCGCGGCTTCCCAGAGCGCGCGCCGCACTGCCTTCCTGATCGAGCCTTCCCCTAGCACCGCCAAGAGCGGCGACCGTAGGCGCTGGTGCAGCTGGGATGGTTCGATTTTTTCCTGGGTAAATTTTGCAACCGCACATGGACTCGACGAACGGAAGGGCCGAGAATCGCTTCGGCGGGAAGTTCCCGCACCGCAAGAGAAACGACACGACAAGGACACCAAGATGGGCGGAACCAAGCGCGACATCCCCGGCACCCATATCTTCGACGGCGAGGCGGCTCGCAAGGGCTACGCGCTCAACAAGATGTGCTACTCGTTCAACGACGCCGGCAACCGCGAGGAATTCCGGCGCGACGAAGGCGCTTACTGCAGCAAGTACGGTCTTAACGAAGAACAGCGCCGCGCCATCGAGAACCGCAACGTGCTCCAGCTCATCGCCGCCGGCGGCAATGTCTATTACCTGGCCAAGTTCGCCGGCATCTTCGGTCTCGACGTGCAGGATCTGGGCGCGCAGCAGACCGGCATGACCAAGGAAGCGTTCAAGGCCAAGCTGGCCGCGGCCGGGAGGTAGCGCCATGGCCAAAATCGTCGGCGGCATCGCCGTTTCGCACGTCCCGGCCATCGGTAACGCGATCGCCAAACAACTGCAGCAGGATCCGTACTGGAAGCCATTTTTCGACGGGTTTCCCCCCGTGCGCCGGTGGCTGGACAAGGCGCGTCCGGACGTCGTGGTGGTGTTCTACAACGACCATGGCCTCAACTTCTTTCTCGACAAGCAGCCCACCTTCGCCGTTGGCGCAGCGCCGCAGTATGTAAATGCCGACGAAGGCTGGGGTATCCCCTCGCTGCCGCCGTTTCGCGGTGACCCGGAGTTATCGTGGCACCTCATCAATGAGCTCGTACATCGCGATTTCGACCTGACGACATGCCAGGAGATGCTGGTCGACCATGCCTTCACGCTGCCGCTCAAGCTGCTCTGGCCCCAGGAGGGAACTCCACCCGTGCGCACGGTGCCGATCTGCATCAACACCGTGCAACACCCGCTGCCTTCGGCGCGGCGTTGCCTGCATCTGGGCCAAGCCGTCGGCCAGGCCATCGAGGCCTGGGACCAGGATCTGCGCGTCGTCGTCCTGGGCACCGGGGGCCTGTCGCATCAGCTCGACGGCGAACGCGCAGGTTTCGTCAACAAGGAGTTCGACCTCGAGTTTGTGCAAAGCCTGAGCCAGGACCCGGCATGGGCGACGAAGTATTCAATCGAGGAGCTCGTCGAGCTGACCGGCACGCAGGGTGTGGAATTGCTGATGTGGTTGGCCATGCGCGGCGCCTTGCACGGGCGTGTGCGGCAAGAGTCCTTCAACTACCACATCCCCATCTCCAATACCGCCGCGGGGCTGTTGGTGCTGGAAAACGCGTGACGCTGGCCCCCGCCGGAGCCTTGCTGCCCGCGGCGCGAAGCCGGCCCGATGCCCGACGCTAGCTGTGCGGCTTTTCCGCCAATTTGCGGCGCCGAATCTCGCACACTGCCGCGAACAGTTGGTCCGGCGGCCTGTCGCCTCGCTCAAATGCGTAGATCTGCGGAATTCCGTGCTCGGCGACCTTGTCCAGCACACGGATGCTGCCGATGCCGTCGCCGCAGTCCGACGCCAGGATCGCGATCTGCTTGCGCTCTCCTTGCACCGATACGGACGCCGTGATGACGGTGGGGGTCTCCGTGCCGATGACGACAGACTCGCCAACCAGCGTTGCCTGCCCTTGCTCGATGTACGTTTCAGTTGACGGCGCGCTAATGGCGCAGCCAAAGAGGCACAGGCAAACCGCGGCGGCACCGAGCGCGTGCATCTTTGCCAAACTCAAACTCCTTTGCGTTCGCGGCAGGCCTGAATGGCGCGCCGGCCTGGCAAGAAGGTTATACCAACTAGCGCCAGCCGCGCTTGGTCCGGCGCCTCGATGTCAGCCGGCCGTCCGGACCGGCGCCCGCGTTGCGGGTCGCGCCCGTGAAGTGCACCGACGCCGCCACGGGGAGGTTGCAGGTTGATGCGGATTCCGCCGAGGAGCACGTACGCAAGGGCAGGCGGCTGCAACCGGGCAGGCAAGTGGTCCGGCCCATGGAATCGGCCCGGCGAAGATGCCGAGAGCGCGCATCGGCGCTGCGCCGATTCGGCCGGTTTTGCGCTAGGCTGCGACTCCGCCACCTGCGGGTGGAACCCCAACCCGAGTCTGCCATGGTGCCCATACGGCTGCGCGCGATCCGGCTGGTGGCCTTTATCGCGCTGTCCCTCGCGCTGCTCCCGGCAGCCCGCGCCGACTGCAAGCAGTGGGCCGACGCGCCCCGGCCGTCGTCGCAGGCGGTCCAAGCCGCCCTGCGCGACGCGCAGGATCACGGCTACCTGTGGCGTATCCACAAGGAGGGCCGCACTTCCTACCTGTATCGGCACGATCCACGTCGGGCGACTCGCATCGATGTTTCCCGGCCCGCGCGTAATGCAGGCCCTGCGCGCGTCCGACGCCCTTGCCCTGGAACTCGATCCGCTTGACCCGCGAGTGCAGTCGCGCTTGGCCACGGAGCTTGCAGCCATGCCGCGCGCGCCGCTTCCCGAGGCGCTGCAGCGGCGCGTGCGACAGGCGGCCGACCGGTTGTGCGTACCGTACGAAGCGCTGGCGGCGTATGCGCCGGAGATGCAGGCCGTGACGCTGGGCGCGATGGCGGGCCGGCCGGAACAATTGGAGGCCCAGTACGGCGCCGATGTCGGGCTGGCGCTTGTCGGCCACCAGGATGGCAAGCCGATCATTTCGCTTGAGACACCCGAGTCACAGGTGCAGGCGCTAAGCCTGCATGAGGCCAAGGATGCGGTCGCGTTTGTCGAGGTGAGCCTGGACGAGATCGAACCCGGACGCGCGACGGCTTTGCTCGGCCGCATGTCCCGCGCCTGGCTCAACGGCGACTACCAGGAATTGGAGCACTACGCTGACTGGTGCCAGTGCCTGGGCACGCCGATCGAACGCGCCGTGATGCAGCGCCTGCTGGACGATCGCAATCCGGGATTGGCCGATTCCATTGACCGCCTGCACCAAACGGGGCAGCAGGTTTTTGCTGCCACCGGCAGCCTGCACCTGTTCGGGCCCAATGGCCTGCCCGCCCTGCTGGCAAGGCGTGGCTACCGCGTCGAGCGGGTCGACCTGTCAGCCCGCTGAACCCGGCGGACGCAGCCAGCGCCGCACGGCCGCCGATCCGCCCGGCGATCCGGGATGCCCGGGTTTGCGCCGCGGGGCGGGCGGCCCGTACGGTGCAAGCGCCAGGGCCGGATTCGGCGCCCACGGTCCGGAGATCGGCACCGGCGGGGTGAACTTTCGGCCAGCGATCGAAAAATCATCCGGGTGGACGCGCCGTTGCCGGCGGGTTGGGACGGGGCCGTTTGCGCACCGGCGAGCACCGGGGCAAAGCCCCGGGGCGACCGGCTCATGGCGCCTTGCCAGATGCCGCGGCACGCCCCGCCGTCTCCTCTTGTCCATGTTGCGGAAAACCCGGTTGATTCCCGGGACCGGGGCCCCGCTGGTTCTGAAATACTGTTCAAGACAAGGCACGATCGTGCCGAAATCGAGGATAGGCGGCGCCCTTTGGGCTGTTGGCGAACTGCATCGGCGTCTTACCGCAACAACAGAAATGGCTGGGCGTATACATGTATGAAGAAGACCCACGCGATGTGACCATCCTGAAGGCGCTGCTGCCGCTGATGTCCCGACACGCGGCCGGCTACCATCCGATCAGCTATTCGGTTTGGTATGAGTACGCCAAGGGCGAACGACCTTCGCTGCGTCACAGCATCGACGCCGAGCTCAAGAGCCAGGGGCGCCTGACTCCTGCGCTGACATATTCTCTGTATTCCAAGCACTTGGTCGAGCCGACCGAACAGGCCCTGGTCACGGCCCGCGCCAATCTGTCCGGCCTGATGGACAAGGTTCGAACGGCGGTGCACGAAGCCGGGTCGGGTACCTCGGAATTCGATACCCGTTTGGGCGAATTTCAGCGCAGCCTGAGCGACGCGTCCACGGTGCAAGACATGCAGGCGCAGGTCTCCACCATGGTCTCGGCCACGCAGCGGGCCAGCAACAGCATCGGCCGCTTGAACACGGAACTCGTGCAGAGCCAGGAGCAGGTCAAGAACCTTACCGAAGAGCTGGACCGGCTTCGTCAGGACGCCCTTCTCGACGCCCTCTCGGGTCTGATGAACCGACGCGGGCTGGACCGCGAACTCGATCGCATATTGGTCAACGGCAAACCAGAAGGCCCGCTCAGTGTCATTTCCTTTGACATCGACCTCTTCAGGAATGTCAACGAGAAATACGGCCATCCGCTGGGTGACGCGGTGATCGCCTCGGTGGGTCGGCTGATCCGCGACTGCTTGGGTCAGGTCGGATTTGCCGCGCGATCCAGCGGCGAAGAGTTTCTCGTTGCCTTGCCCGCGCAGCGTATCGAGAAGGCCACGGAAATGGCCCAGTCGATCCGTGCGCGCGTGGAAAAGGGCAAGATCCGCCGGCGCCAAACCGACGAACCGATCGCCGGCATCACGATCTCGGCGGGCGTTGCCAGCTGGCGCGACGGCGATCGCATCGAAACCCTGCTCGAACGCGCCGATCGGGCGCTCAAAGCGTCCAAGGAAAATGGGCGCAACCGGGTGACGGTCGAAGCCTAACGTTAGGCCGAGCCGACGCCTTGCAATGAGGCGCCGGCCCCCCACGCGCGAGTTCTGCAACTCGACTCTTTCGGTCCGGCCCCTCCCGCAACACAGGTTTGAATCCGCGCGCCGGCATGCGTTGGCGCGGCCGGTTTTGCCTTGGTGCTATTTTCTGCCGCTGATCGATGTACCGGAAGGATAGACACGATGGACGTGCGCGCGGCAGTGGCCTGGCAAGCAGGCAAACCCTTGAGCGTCGAGACCGTGCAACTTGCGGGCCCAAGGGAAGGAGAGGTGCTGGTCGAAATCAAGGCGACCGGCATCTGCCATACCGACAAGTTCACGCTTTCGGGCGCGGATCCCGAGGGCTTGTTTCCCGTCATCCTGGGTCACGAAGGCGCGGGCATCGTGGTCGAAGTCGGCCGCGGCGTCACCGGGCTGCGCAGCGGCGATCATGTCATCCCCCTTTACACGCCCGAATGCCGCCAGTGCAAGTCTTGCCTTTCGGGCAAGACCAATCTTTGCACCGCGATCCGCACGACCCAGGGCAAGGGCGTCCTGCCCGATGGCACGAGCCGCTTCTCCATCGACGGCAAGCCCTTGCTGCACTACATGGGATGCTCGACGTTTGCCAACTACACGGTGCTGCCCGAAATTGCTCTGGCCAAGGTGCGCGAGGACGCGCCCTTCGACAAGATCTGTTACATCGGCTGCGGCGTGACCACCGGCATCGGTGCGGTGATCTACACCGCCAAGGTCGAACCGGGCGCCAACGTCGTCGTGTTCGGCCTGGGCGGCATCGGCCTGAACGTCGTGCAGGGCGCGCGCTTGGCCGGCGCCGACAAGATTGTCGGGGTCGACCTGAACCCTGGCCGCGAAGCGTTGGCGCGCAAATTCGGCCTGACCCACTTCGTTCATTGCGCAGGACCACGGCAAGGATCTGGTCGCGCACCTGGTCGAGCTCACCGGCGGCGGTGCCGACTACAGCTTCGAGTGCATCGGCAACACCGAGGTGATGCGCCAGGCACTGGAATGCTGCCACCGCGGCTGGGGCGTATCCGTGATCATTGGCGTGGCCGGCGCGGGACAGGAGATCGCCACCCGGCCGTTCCAGCTTGTCACCGGCCGCGTCTGGAAGGGTTCGGCCTTCGGCGGTGCGCGCGGCCGGCGCGACGTGCCGAAGATCGTCGACTGGTACATGGAGGGAAAGATCAACATCGACGACCTGATCACGCATATCCTGCCGCTGGAGCGCATCAACGATGGCTTCGAACTGATGGCGCGCGGCGAGTCGATCCGCAGCGTCGTCGTTTACTGATGCTCGCGGCGCACCGGCGCGTGCGGTGGCGCCAAGCCGATACGTTGGCTAGCGCACGAACCACCAAGTGCAGCGCCGGACGCCTGCCGCGGACGGGGGCCCGACGGCGCGTGCCGCGGTCGGCGTGCGGCGGGCCGTGTCAACTTCGCCCAGCAGAGGGACACGGGAGCGACTCGCGCCGAAGCCTCTGCCGGCGCCGGCTTGACGTGGCGGCGTTTGCGCCGATAAATCCCGTCGTTGACCAGGGACGTCAAGGCCAGGTCGCATCGGTGGACCTACAATCGACTTCATGTCGGTATCCGATCCTCCATCCAAATTCTCGGGACACGCCGAAGACGGCGCGGCTGCGCCTGCGGTTGCCAACAAGCGCCTGCAGATGGCCGACATCGCCCGCATGGCGGGCCTTTCCACGACCACGGTTTCACGTGCCCTGAGCGGCAGCACGCTGGTCAACAAGGCCACGCGCAAGCGCGTGACGGAGCTGGCGCGCTCGCTCAACTACACGGTCAACGCTGGCGCCAAGGAGCTGCGCCTGGGCCACAGCACGACGGTGGCCGTGGTCGTGCCGTACAGCATCAACATGCACCAGGCGCTTTCGGACCCTTTCTTTCTCGGGATGCTGGGCAGCATCGCCGACGCGTTGACCGAGCGCGGCTACGACATACTGGTTTCGCGTGTCGACGAGGCGCATTGGCAGCTGGCCTCCACGCCCTATGACTCGGGCAGGGCCATGGGCATCATCCTCATCGGTCAGTGGCACCACCACGATCACCTCAACCAGCTGGCAGCGCGCGGCGTTCCGCTGGTGGTGTGGGGTGCGCAATTGCCCAACCAACTGTATTGCACCGTTGGCTGCGACAATGTCGAAGGCGGCCGCCTTGCGACCGAGCATCTGCTCGCGCGCGGGCGCCGGCGCATCGCCTTTTTCGGCGATACGCAACTGCCCGAGGTGGCGCAGCGCTTCGAAGGCTACCGCCTGGCGCTCTTGGGCGCCAACCTGGCGGTCGACCCGTCGCTGGTGTCGCGCGCCGCGTTCCTGGCCCAAAGCGGGCGCGACGCCGCCAGGCAGCTCAGGGCCGGTGGCATTGCGTTCGACGCCATCTTTGCCTGCAGCGACTTGCTGGCCATGTCCGCCATCAGCGCACTGCGCGACCTTGGTCTGGCCGTACCGCAGGATGTGGCGGTGGTCGGTTACGACGACGTGGTGCTGGCAGCGTACTTCCACCCGCCCATCACGACCATACGCCAGCCCATCGAAGCCGGCGGCCGCGCCCTGGTGACAGCGCTGTTATCGTTTACCGACAACGTCGTTCCGCGGTCGCAGATCTTGACCACGGAACTGATCGTCCGCGCCAGTGCGTGATGCGGCGCGGCCCTTTCTCGAGCGACGAGCGGCGCTAGCTTAAAGATATCGACGGCCATCGCGGTTGCCTGCCGGGTGCCGCGCAGCAGCGGGATCGGCCTGGCTTGAGGCAGCATCCCAGCACACCGCGCGGGGTCTAGATGGGCATCTTCAACGTGTTCACCGTCATCCCGATGATGATGCAAATCTTCACGTTGCCACTTTTCCGCCAGGGTGCGCCCGCGGGTCGCCCGGAGAAGGTCATGCACCTTGCCCGAAGACTGCCGCAGTGCGCCGCCGCCGCCGCGCTATTCGTGCGTCTTGAATCAGCCAACCGCGATGGAGCCCGGCACGCCCGGTTGTAGATCGCTGTGCTGATACCGCGCTCCGTGTTGCCGTCCGAAATCTGCCACAATATGAAATCGCCAACCATATTATGGATTCCACCACGTATACTGAGCGCTCGTGCCTGAGGCGGCGGTGCCTGACGCGGCGTCCACCGCGTTGCGTGCCGAGCCTGTGGATCGCTAAAAGGGTGTGGCGTTCGGCCTGCGCACGGCGCGCATCGATTGCCGCGCCGCAGGCAAGTCCGGCAAGTAGGACGGGACATTGAAGATGCACCAAACCCTGCTGTTATTTGGCGCCACCGGGGATCTTGCGCAGCGCTATCTCTTCCCGTCTCTGGCCAATCTGCTGCGCGACCGGCTGTTGCCGCCGGAGTTTCGCATCCTGGCGGTGGCGCGCCACGAATACGCACCCGCGGCGTTTCGCGACTGGTTGACCGCCGGGCTCGAAGCCAAGGCCGGCATCGACGCCAGCGCGCCCGAGGTTGTCGATCTGCTCGGGCGCGTCGAATACGTAGCCGCAGATCTGGCCGATCCGGCCAACATCGCGCAGCGCTTGGCGGCCTTTGCCGGCCAGCCCAGCGTGAGCTTTCTGGCCACTCCGCCGTCGCTGTTCGTGCCCATCAGCCGGGGCTTGAAGGCGGCCGGACTGCTAGAACCGCCGTCGCGCCTGGTCATCGAAAAGCCCATTGGCCGCGACCTGACCAGTGCGCGCGAGACGATGGCGGCAATCGAGCAAAGCGTCACCGAGGAGCAGGTCTTTCGCATCGACCATTACCTGGGCAAGGCTCCGGTGCAAAACCTGCTCGCGTTGCGCTTTGGCAATGCCTTGCTCGAGGCCGTATGGAATCGACAGTGGATCGAATCGGTCGATATCCTGGTTGCCGAGACGGCGGGGGTCGACGGCCGGGAGGGCTACTACGCCAACTACGGTGCGCTGCGGGACATGGTGCAAAACCACATCCTGCAGCTGCTGTGCCTGATCGCGATGGAGCCTCCTGCGTCGCTGGACGCCGACGCGGTGCGCAACGAGAAGGTGAAGGTGCTCAAGGCGCTGCGCCCGGTCACGGCCTTGACGGCGCCGCAGGATTCGGTGCGCGCGCGCTACGAGGCTGGCGTGGTCGAGGGCCGCCCGGCCGGCGGCTTTCAGCAACCCGAGGGGCAGGCGCCGACCGACACGTTCGTCGGACTGCGCGCGCACATCGACAATTGGCGCTGGGAGGGCGTTCCCTTCCGCCTGTGCACCGGCAAGCGCCTTGCCGAGCGCTGCACCCAGGTCGTGATCACCTTCCGCAAGGTCTCGCATTGGCTGTTTGAAAAGCCCAGCCGCGAGCGCGCGACCCCGAATCGATTGGTCTTTCGGCTGCAGCCCGAGGAAAACATCGAGCTCAACTTGATGAGCAGCCTAGCGGCGCCAGAGTGGGGCGCGCTCGAACTGCGTCCGCTGCCGCTGGATCTGTCGAACCCGACGCATACGGGGCGGCGCATCGCCTATGAACGGCTGCTGCTCGACGCGCTCAACGGCAACCCGGCGCTGTTCGTGCGCAACGACGAGGTCGAGGCCGCCTGGACCTGGATCGACAGCGTGGCCGACGCCTGGGTCGCCGCCAACATGCCGGTTCTGTCCTACATGGCCGGTTCCTGGGGCCCGACCGAAGCCGTGCCCTTTCTGCAGACCTTCTTGCAGGAGGCCGGGAGAAACCAGCGATGAGCCCCGATATCGATACATCCAGAGCATGGTTGCTGGCCGATGTCGGCGGCACCAATGTGCGCTTCGCGCTGGCGCAGCCCGCGGCCAGCGCGCCGTTGCGCCTGGAGACGCTGCGCGCATTCCGCGTGGCCGACTTTGCTTCGCTCGCGGAGGCGGCCAGGACCTACCTCGACGGCCAATTGGCCCGCCGGGCCAGCCCGGATGCCGATCGGCCGGCCCACGCGGTCCTGGCGCTGGCCGGTCGCGTGGATGGCGACCAGGTCCAGATGACCAATCACGCCTGGTTGATTTCCGCCCCGCAGCTTGCGCGCGATCTGAATCTCGCATCGGTTCGGCTGGTCAACGACTTTGCCGCTGTCGGCATGTCGCTGCCGCTGCTCACGGCCGCCGACATCCTCGCCGTTGGACCGGCGGTGCGCCCGATCGCCCGCAGCGCGGGCCGGCAAACGTTTTGCGTGCTCGGACCGGGAACCGGCTTGGGCGTTTCGGCGCTGACCGTGCACGGCGACACGGTGCTGGGCCTGGAGACCGAGGGCGGGCACACGAGCTTTGCGCCGACCACGGAGGAGGAGATCGAGATCTTGCGCCAGCTGATGGCGCGCTTTGGGCGCGTCTCCGTCGAACGCTTGCTGTGCGGCAGCGGCCTGACCAACCTGCACCGGGCGCTATGTGCGCTCGCCGGAGACAGCGACGACGGGCCCTGCGCGCCGGAAACCATCACCCAGCGCGCGCACGAAGGCAGCGACGCTCGATGCCTGCGCGCGGTCGAACTGTTCTGCGAAATCCTGGGCACCGTCGCCGGTGACTACGCCCTGACCTACGGCGCGTGGGATGGCGTGTTCCTGGCCGGCGGCCTGCTCGCACCGCTGGCGCCCTGGATCCAGCGCGGCGGTTTTCGCGATCGCTTCAACAGCAAGGGACGGTTTGCCGGGGCTATGTCCAAGGTCCCGGTCGCGCTGATCACGCACGTGCAACCTGGCTTGCTGGGGGCGGCCGGGTATGCCGTTGCCGCGACGGGCTTGCCGCTGTTGCGCTTGGCAGGCCCCCCCGCGTGTGCCTGAATCCATGAGTCAGCATCCACGCTGCGCGACCGATGCCGGTCCAACCGCGGCCGCGCGGTCCGTGCCGGCAGAGCCGGGTCGGCCGGTACGGTTACACGCGCACGCAGACGAGGCGGCGCTGGTGCGCGCAGTCGTCGGGGTGGTGCTCGAAACAATCGCCGACGACCGGCGGCGATCCGTTGGATCGCTGCTGCTGCTCTCCGGCGGCGGCACGCCTGTTCCGGTGTATCGCGCGCTTGCGGCCCCTTTGCGCGCGCTGTCGGGCGATGCCGGGCGCCTGACGGTCTCCTTGGTCGACGAGCGATGGGTGGCCCCCGACGATGACGGTAGCAACGCGCGCATGATCCGCTCGACCCTGTTCGGATCCGATGACGGCGCACGGGGCGGCGGCCGATTTTGGCCGCTGGTGGACTGGAACCGGGGGCTGCAGGCATCAGTGGACCAAGCCAACGCGCGCCTGCTGGCGGCACCCGAGTCCATCAGCCTGGTGCTGTACGGCATGGGCGATGACGGACACACCGCGTCGCTGTTCCCGGCCAGCGCAGACCTCAGTTCGGCGCTGCAGGCAACGGCGCCCTACGTGGCGCTGGACGCGTCCGGTTGCCCCGGCGCCGGTGCGTGGCCACAGCGCATCACGCTCACGCCGCGCGGCTGGAAGCCGGCGCGGCGGCGGCTGCTGCTGCTGCGCGGCGCCAACAAGCGAAGGTTGTTCGAGCGTGCGCTGCGCGAGCGCGATGCCCAGGCGCTGCCGATCTGCGCGGCCATCGCCGTGGGCGATGCACCGCTCGAGGTCCATTGGGCACCGTAGCGACCGGCAACCTCAACCCGCCCTTAGCAGCGATGCGCCGCAAGGGCGAACGATCTGGGACAAAGACATGACACTCGACCCTCGAATTGCTGCCGTCACGGAGACCATACGCGCCCGCAGCCAAGAGCAGCGCCGCGCCTACCTCGAGCAGTTCGTCGAGCAGCCCTTGCGGACGCGTCGCGACCGGCCGGCCCGCGGCAACCTGAGCTGCGGCAACCTTGCGCACGGATTTGCCGCCAGCCCGCCCGCCGACAAACTGACGATACGCGCGGCGGTGGCACCCAACCTGGGCATCATCACCGCATACAACGACATGTTGTCGGCACACCAGCCCTTTGCGACCTACCCGGCGATCATCGACGAGGCCGCGCGCCAAGCCGGGGCGACGGCGCAGGTCGCCGGCGGCGTGCCGGCGATGTGCGATGGCGTGACCCAAGGGCGTCCCGGCATGGAGCTGTCGCTCTTTAGCCGCGACGTCATCGCCCAGGCCACCGCCGTCGCCTTGAGCCATGACATGTTCGACGCCGCGATCTGCCTGGGTGTCTGCGACAAGATCGTCCCGGGCATGCTGATCGGCGCCCTGTCCTTTGGCTACCTGCCGGTGATCTTCGCGCCGGCGGGGCCGATGACCAGCGGCCTGGACAACAAGAGCAAGGCCCAGGTGCGCCAACGCTACGCCGCGGGCCAGGCCTCGCGCGAGGAACTGCTCGAGGCCGAGGCAAAGTCCTACCACGATGCCGGTACCTGCACGTTCTACGGCACCGCCAATTCCAACCAGACGCTGCTCGAAGCCATGGGCCTGCAGTTGCCCGGAGCTTCGTTTGTCAACCCCGGGACCGCACTGCGCGCGGCGCTGACGCGCGCAGCGGCACGACAACTGCTGACGTGTACGGCGTTGGGCCAGGATTACCGGCCGATCGGCCGGCTGGTAGACGAACGGGCAATTGTCAACGCGCTGGTGATGCTGCTGGCCACGGGCGGCTCCACCAATCACACGATTCACTGGATCGCCGTGGCGCGCGCCGCAGGCATCGCCATCGACTGGAATGATTTCGACGCCATTGCGCATGCCGTGCCGCTGCTCGCGCGCGTCTACCCCAATGGCAGCGCGGACGTAAATCAGTTCCAGGCCGCCGGCGGCGTCGCCTATGTCCTGAGGGAACTACTCGACGCCGGCCTGATGCACGCCGACGTCATGACCATGGCCGCCGATGGCCACGCGAGCTTGCGAAGCTACACGCGCGAACCCCGGCTGCGCGACGGTGTGCTGCAATATGATGAAGTGGCTACGGCCAGCGCAGACGAAAGCGTGGTGCGCCCGTTGACGCGGCCCTTTGAGGCGCACGGCGGCCTGCGCCTGCTGACCGGCAACCTGGGTCGCGCGCTCATCAAAATCTCGGCGGTGCAGCCCCAACACCGCCGCATCAGCGCGCCGGCGCTGGTGATCGATGACCCGCAAGAGCTCACCCGACTGTACAAGAACGGCGCGCTGCCCAGGGATTTCGTGGCGGTCGTGCGCTTTCAGGGACCCCGCGCCAATGGCATGCCCGAAATGCACAGCCTGGCTCCGCTGCTGGGCATGCTGCAGGATCAGGGCTGCCAGGTGGCGCTGGTCACCGATGGGCGGATGTCGGGCGCATCCGGAAAGTTTCCCGCGGCCATCCACGTGACCCCCGAGGCACTCGACGGTGGACCGCTGGGGTGTGTGCACAACGGCGACACAATATTGCTCGACGCCGAGGCAGGCCGGCTCGAGGCGCTGGTAGATGCCCAGGAATTTGCCGCTCGCGCATGCGCCCGGCGTGCCGCCGCGCCGGATGCGAGCCTGGGGCGCAGCTTGTTTGCTGGCAATCGGGCCGCTGTCGGCAGCGCCGAACAAGGGGCGCTGTCGATCTCCTGCGGGCCGCAATGACGATCGACCGACAAGGGGGGAGTGCGGTGAACTCATCACAGACTGCGACGACAACGCGCCAGCAGGCAACCCGCGTCCTGCTGCGCAAGGCGGGGATACTGCCCGTCGTAACGGTGGAGGACATCGCACAGGCGATCGCCCTGGCCGGCGCGCTGGCGCGCGGCGGCCTGACGGCGATCGAGGTGACGCTGCGCTCGCCGGTCGCGATGCAGGCTCTGGGAGCACTCAAGCGCGAGATGCCGCAATTGGCGATCGGCGCGGGCACGGTGCGCACCGCACAGCAGGCCCGCGAGGCCGTGGACCGCGGCGTCGACTTCCTGGTCACGCCAGGCACGCCGCCGGCGCTGGCGAGCAGCCTGGCAGCCCTGGATCTGCCCGTCGTGCCCGGCTCGGCCTCGCCGACGGAGATGATGGCGCTCATGGATCTGGGCTTTGACGTCGTCAAGCTCTTTCCGGCAACCGCGGTCGGCGGCCTACAGATGATCCAGTCGCTTGCCAATCCGTTCCCGGATCTGGGGCTGTGCCCGACAGGCGGCATCCACGAAGACAATGCGCTGGATTTCTTGCGCCAGCCCAACGTGCTGTGCATCGGCGGATCCTGGATGGTGGCGCGCGAATGGATCGCCTCGGGGCAATTTGACCGGGTGGAGCAAAGTGCGCGTCGGGCCCGCGGACTGATCGACACGCTGACGGCGAAAATCGCCGCAGCGTGATTGCGCCGCCGGCGTACCGACCCGACCGGCGGAACCGGCGCGATGCTCCCGCGTTGCGGCTATCACGCTACGCAAGATTGCGCCACGTCAATGCGCGGGCGACCGGCGCGGGTAGGGTCTTGAATGTGGCAGTGGCGATTCCGGACGAGCGGAGTCGTGTGGGTTCGTATATGGGGCTACTGACGGTGCCTCGCGTTTGCTTCGAACCCTGTTGACCGGAGTGCTTGGCTACTCATGGTGCCGCGCATGGGCCGGTCACAGCCACTGCCATCTCCTTCGGACGGTTCCGGTGTCAGAGGAGGACCAGCAACAGAAAGGGGCGGGGCATGTCGATCGAGCAGGAGTTAGCGGCAACGATACGCGAGCTGGTGCAAGAGGGTAAAGGTATTCTCGCCGCCGATGAGAGCGCGCCGACGATCGAAAAGCGCTTTCGTGCGGTTGGCATCGAATCGACCCTGGAAAACCGGCGCTCCTATCGCTCCTTGCTGCTGACGGCGCCCGGTCTGGGTCAATACTTGAGCGGCGTGATCCTGTTCGAGGAGACGCTCGGACAAAAGGCCGACGATGGCACGCCGCTAGCCGAGGTCGCGCAGCGTCAAGGCATCGTCCCGGGCGTCAAAGTGGACAAGGGAACGGTCGGCCTGGCCAACGCGCCAGGCGACCTGATCACCCAGGGTCTCGATGGCCTTGCCGACCGGCTCAAGAACTACAAGGCTCAGGGCGCGCGTTTTGCCAAATGGCGCGAGGTCTACCCGGTTACCGACTGCAATCCGACGGCCTTGGGCGTGGCCGCCAATGCCAATACGCTGGCGCGCTATGCCGCCGTTTGCCAGGAGCAAGGCCTGGTTCCGATCGTCGAGCCGGAAGTCTTGCTCGATGGCGATCACAGCCTGCAGCGCTGCGCGCAAGTGATGCAGGCCGTCTTGCATGCTCTTTTTCACGCGCTGCATTGTCACGACGTGAAGCTTGAGCTGATGCTGCTCAAGTCGAGCATGGCACTGCCGGGCAAGGAGCATCCGCTGAAGGCCGGCCCGGGCGAGGTGGCGCGCCAAACCATGACCGTCTTGCGGCGCACCGTTCCGGCCGCCGTGCCGAGCATCAACTTTCTGTCCGGTGGCCAGTCCACGGTACAGGCGACGGCAAATCTGCAAGCAATGAACGAGCTTTTCCCCAACGCGCCGTGGAAACTGTCCTTCTCTTACGCGCGCGCGCTGCAGGAGCCGGTGCTCGATACCTGGCGAGGACGGCGCGAGAAGCTCGCTGCGGCGCAAGATGCGCTGCTGTTGCGCGCCAGGCTGAATGCGGCCGCCGCCGCCGGGCGCTACGGGGCCGACATGGAACCGCAGCGCTAGAAGCCGCCGCCGGCGATTGGTTCCGTGTAGAGTTCTCAAAGAACGTCGTACCGTCTGTGGCACGGACTGTCTGGTCCGCGCTCAACCCCGGTCATCGCGCCAGCGGTTCGGGGCGCCCTGCCTTGGGGAGACAGGCGAGCCCCCCTTAAAATCAACGGCTTTGCGATAGCGGTGGCACATGCTGCGTACGCCGGTGCGTGCGCGGATCCGTTCCTGGCGAGCTGACGATGAGTGACCCAACCCTAGACGATCCAGTCCCCGGCAAACGGCCCGACGATCCTTTGCCCACGCAAGTGGAGGGCTGGGACCGCCTTGCCGAACTCGCGCTGAACATGCGCTGGTCGTGGCACCACGCAACCGACGAGGTATGGCGCCAGATCGACCCCGAACTCTGGGAGATCACGCACAACCCCTGGGCGGTGCTGCAAACGGCCTCGCGCGGGCGGATCGAGCGCTTGTTGGCCGATCCCGTCCACCGCCAAAAGATCGATCTCCTGGTGCGGGCGGGACGCGATACGCTGGAAGCAGCCGCCTGGTTTCAGCAAACCCACCCGCCATCAGCGCTCGGATGCGTTGCCTACTTCAGCATGGAATTCATGCTCAGCGAGGCGCTGCCCATCTACTCGGGCGGATTGGGCAACGTCGCCGGCGACCAACTCAAGGCCGCCAGCGACCTGGGTGTACCGGTCATCGGCATCGGTCTGCTCTACCAGCAAGGCTACTTTCGCCAGTCGATCGACCGCGACGGCGCGCAACAGGCGCTCTATCCCTACAACGACCCGGGGCAATTGCCGATCACGCCGCTGCGAAAGTCAAATGGCGAATGGTTGCGTCTGCTCGTCGACCTGCCGGGCTATCCGGTCTGGGTCCGCGCCTGGCAGGTTCAAGTCGGCCGCCTCAAGCTGTACCTGCTCGACAGCAACGACCCGGCCAACTACCCCGCGCAACGAACCATCGGCAGCGAGTTGTATGGCGGCGGTCCGGAACTGCGCTTGCAACAGGAACTGCTCCTGGGCATCGGTGGCTGGCAGCTGCTGAGCGCGCTGGGTGTCCGGCCCGAAGTGTGCCACCTCAACGAGGGCCACGCGGCCTTTGCCGTACTGGAGCGCGCCCGCAGCTGGATGCAAGAGACCGGGCAGCCCTTCGACGTCGCACTGACCGTCACTCGTGCCGGCAACCTCTTTACCACCCACACCGCGGTGGCCGCCGGCTTCGACCGGTTTGAACCGGCGCTGGTCGAGCGCTACCTTGGCGCCTACGCCCAGACCAAGCTGGGCATCGCGCCCGAGCGTCTGCTGGCCCTGGGCCGCCAGAACCCGAAGAATTCGTCGGAAGAATTCAACATGGCCTATTTGGCGGCCCGCGGCAGCGGGGCGGTCAATGGCGTGAGCCGTCTGCACGGCAGGGTGAGTCGACGGATCTTCCTGCCGCTTTTTGCGGCATGGCCGGAGGAGGAAATACCGGTCGGCCATGTGACCAACGGCGTCCACATGCCAACCTGGGACTCGGCCGTGGCCGACGACCTTTGGACGAAGGCCTGCGGGAAGGAACGCTGGCTCGGAACGGGGCAATCCTTGGAGCAGGACATTGCCCGCGTCTCGGACGCCCAGCTCTGGCAATTGCGCATGGCCTCGAACGCTGCGCTGGTCGAGGCGACTCGAGAACGATTGGCCCGGCAACTGACCGCCTCGGGAGCGCCGCCGGAGGCGGTCGGCGAGGCCAGACGCCTGTTCAATCCCGAGGCCTTGACGCTCGGCTTTGCGCGCCGATTCGCCACCTACAAGAGGCCCAATCTGCTGCTGCACGATCGGGCACGCCTGCTGCGCCTGTTGGCCAATCGCGAGCGCCCGGTGCAGCTGCTGATCGCCGGCAAGGCGCACCCGCAGGATGGGCCCGGGCAGACACTGATCCAGGAATGGATCCGGTTCATCCGTCAGCCGCAGACCCGGCCCCACATCGTCTTTCTGAGCGACGACGATATGCGCGCCACCGGCGATCTGGTGCAAGGAGTGGATGTCTGGATCAACACGCCACGCCGGCCGTGGGAGGCCTGCGGTACGAGTGGCATGAAGGCGCTCGTCAATGGCGGCATCAATCTCTCGGAATTGGACGGCTGGTGGGCCGAGGCCTATACGCCGGAGGTGGGGTGGGCGCTGGGGGATGGCCGCGAGCACGGCGACGACCCGGCTTGGGACGCGGCCGAGGCCGACGCGCTCTACGACCTGCTGGAATTCTCGGTCATCCCCGAGTTCTACGCGCGCGATGCATCCGGCATTCCGACCGCGTGGGTCCAGCGTATGCGCGCCAGCATGGCGCGGCTGACGCCGCGCTTTTCGGCCAACCGCGCGGTGCGCGAATACACCGAGCAGCACTACCTTCCGGCGGCGGCGGCGTACGCTACGCGCGCGGCCAGGGGCGGAGCGATCGGACGGCAGATCGTCGATCGGCAGCGCGCGCTCGATCAGCAATGGGCCGCACTACGCTTTGTCGGTCTGAAAACCCAGACCGAAGACGGTCAGCACGCTTTCGAGGTTGAGGTGTTCTTGAGCGAGCTGGCGCCCGAAGCGGTGCGCGTGCAGCTTTACGCCGAGGGTATCGGCGGCGGCGCACCGCATATCCAGGACATGCAGCCGGCCGGCCAACGCAACGGAGCGCCGTCCCACCACATCTACCGCGCGACGGTACCATCGGTGCGAGCGCCGACGGACTATACGGCACGCGTGATTGCGCGCGACGAGTACATCGCGGTCCCGCTCGAGGATGCCCGTATTCTGTGGCAGCGATGAGATCTGCCCAGGCGGCGTAGCAGCGTGGATCGGCGCGTGGCGTTCTTGCGCGCAGTCAACGTCGGCGGCCGCTCGGCCGTGAAGTTGGACCTGCTCAGCGAAGCGTGCGCGGCCACGGGGAAGGGGTCGACGGCGTGCCGCATCGCGCGCTGCGCCATCAGTCCCGGAAGATGAAATAGACCGCGCCGCACATGCACAAGGCCGCCCACAAGTAGTTCAGGCGCAGCGGCTGGTTCATGTAAAGGACCGCAAACGGCACGAACACGGACAAGGTGATGACTTCCTGCAGGATTTTGAGCTGGCCCAAGTCGAATTGGCGGTACCCGATGCGGTTGGCCGGCACCTGCAGCAGGTACTCGAAGAGCGCGATGCCCCAACTGGCAAAGGCGGCGATATACCAGGGTCGGTCCGCCAGATTGCGCAAGTGCGCGTACCAGGCAAAGGTCATGAACAGATTCGACAGCACCAGGAGCGATGCCGTCTGGAAGACGGTGCTCAGCATTCCACGATGTTGACCGCCAGCCCGCCACGGGCCGTTTCCTTGTACTTGGTCATCATGTCGGCACCGGTTTCGCGCATGGTCTTGATCACCTGGTCCAGGCTGACATGGTGCGTGCCGTCGCCGCGCAGCGCCATGCGCGCGGCATTGATCGCCTTGACCGAGGCGATGGCGTTGCGCTCGATGCACGGTATCTGCACCAACCCACCGACCGGGTCGCAGGTCAGTCCCAGGTGGTGCTCCATGCCGATCTCGGCGGCGTTCTCAACCTGCTCGGGCGTGCCACCCAACACCGCGCAAAGCGCCGCAGCCGCCATCGAGCAGGCCACGCCCACCTCGCCCTGGCAACCGACCTCGGCCCCGCTGATCGAGGCATTCTCCTTGTACAGGATGCCGATGGCGGCGGCCGTCAACAGAAAATCCACCACCCCGGCATCGTTGGCATCCGGGACAAAGCGCACGTAGTAATGCAACACGGCTGGAATGATGCCCGCCGCGCCATTGGTCGGTGCGGTCACCACGCGACCGCCCGCCGCGTTCTCCTCATTGACCGCCAGCGCATAGAGATTCACCCAGTCGAGCACCAGCAGCGGATCCTGCTGCTCTTCGCTCGAGGCCCCGCGCAGGGCATGCAACAAACCGGCAGCGCGGCGCCGGACGCCAAATCCACCGGGCAAGGTGCCCTCGCTGTGACACCCCCGATCGATGCAGTCGCACATCGCCTGCCAGATCCGCAGCAGATGCGTGCGCGTCTCCTCGTCATTGCGCCAGTGGCGCTCGTTGCGGCGCATGATCTCGGCGATGCTGCAGGAGTACTTGCGTGCCAGGGCGAGCAGGTCGGCGCCGCTATGGAAGGGATATGGCAGCACGGTGGCATCGGGCGCGATGATTTTTTGGCGCGTTCCATCGCCGGCCACCTCCTCGCTCACGACGAACCCGCCTCCGACCGAGTAGTAGGTACGCGTGAGCAAGACCGCGCCGGTCGCGTCAAGGGCGGTGAACCGCATGCCGTTGGCGTGAAACGGCAGCGTTTCCCGGGCGTAGAACAGCAGGTCGGGTTTCTCGTCAAAATCGATCGCATGCTCGCCCAGCAGGCGGAGGCGCCCGCTGCCGCGGATCTCGCGCAGCATTTCCGGGATCGCATCGACATCGACCGTGTGCGGTTCCTCGCCCATCAGGCCCAGCAAGATCGCCTTGTCGCTGCCGTGACCCATGCCGGTCGCACCCAGCGATCCGAAGAGCTCGGTCTTGACGCGGCGCGTGACGCCAAACACCTCGGCATGGCGCAGCCCGAGCACGAACATCCGGGCCGCGCGCATGGGGCCAACCGTGTGCGAACTCGACGGCCCGATCCCAATCTTGAATAAGTCAAAAACGCTTACCGCCACGAACGCCTCCCGCCATCGACGCCAAATGGCGGCCGATCGCTCATTGCGCATTGCCCGTCGATCTTCACCTGGGCCATGACCCTGGGCGCTGCGCGGTGCTCGACTTCGATCCCTCGCTTCACCCGTCGCCCGCGCCGAGCATAGCGCCCCGCCGCTCCTTATGCACAGGGCTCATGAGCAGCCAATAATTGCTTGTTTGGGTCCGGCGCCCATCCAAACTATGATGCGCCATCGGCCCAACCGCCACACAGCGAGAGAAGACTTGTCCCAACTTGCCAAAACAACCGGGGCGGCACCGTCGGACAGCGCCGCTCGGCCACCGGCTCGAACCTGGCATCGCACGGAAGACGCCTGGGCGATCGTCCTGGGGGTCGGATGGGTACTGGCCGCCGTCCTGGCCACGTGGGGCGGAACCAGCATCAAGTGGATCGCGGTGGTGCCGCAAAAATGGAATGCGCTCGGGGACGCCTGGCAACAGCTCGGCGGCGATGCCACGCGCTACCTGGCCCTATTTGGCCTGTGGCTGGCGGCCTTCGGCGTGAGCACCCGCGCCCTGGGCATACGCACGGCGCAGTTCGTGCCGGCGTTCGCGCTGCTGTTCGTCGTCTCGACCCTGATCATGGCGCTGGGGGCCTGGAGCCAGGCAGATCGCTACAACCTCGAGCCGCCGCTGGTTGCGCTCGCGCTGGGGCTGTTGCTGTCGAACACCGTCGGCCTGCCGCGTTGGCTCGACGCGGGTTTTCGTGTCGAGTTCTATGTCAAGACCGGCATCGTGCTGCTGGGCGCGACACTGCCGCTGACGCTCATTTTCTCCGCCGGACCCGTGGCCATCATCCAGGCGGCCATCGTTTCGCTGGCGACCTTCGGCGTGATTTACCTGGTCGCCGTGCGCCTGGGACTGGAGCCGCGCTTTGCCGCGACGCTGGGCGCAGGCGGCGCGGTGTGCGGCGTGTCGGCGGCCATCGCCGTGGCCGGTGCGGTGGGAGCGAAGAAGGAGTGCGGTCCGATCACCATCACGATCGTCATCTTTTGGGCCATCTTGATGATCTTCGCCCTACCGCTGGTGGCACGATGGCTGGAGCTACCCACCGGCGTGGCCGGCGCGTGGATCGGCACCTCGGAGTTCGCCGACGCGGCCGGCTTTGCGGCCGCGCAGTCCTACGGCGGATACGCCGGTCAGGTAGCGGGAATCAGCGGCAGCGCGGACGACGCCGTCCACGCTTTCACCCTCATGAAAGTGCTCGGCCGCGACTTGTGGATCGGCATCTGGGCCTTCGTGCTGTCGATCGTCGCCGTGACGCGCTGGGAGTCAACCGGGATCGACAGCCGCACCAGCGCCGGCGAGATCTGGCGGCGCTTTCCCAAGTTCGTCATCGGCTTTGTCCTCGCCTCGGCCCTCATCGCCGTCCTGGCAAACGCCTACGGCGGCGCCGGTTACAACAAGATCCTCAAGCCCGACTTGATTGCGCCGATCAAGAACCTGCGCACCTGGGCCTTCACCTTTTGTTTCCTCAGCATCGGCTTGACCACCCGGGGGCGCGATCTGGTCAGCGCAGGAAAACGCCCCTTCCTGGCGTTTACCGCCGGCGTCGTGGTGAACCTGGCGCTGGGTTACCTGCTGTCGGTGGTCGTCTTCGGCGACCACTGGGCGAGCCTGAGCGCGCACTGAACCGATGATGCGCGCCGTCTTGCGTCCGGCGCAAGCGCCCAGCCGTCCGACGGCCGACCGTTGCGGCGCCTGCCGCTTCTTTTGCAACGACCCGCTCTGGCTCGAGCAGGCGTCGGCCGGGCTGGCGGTGCTGAGTTCAGGCTTTGCGGCCGTGCGCGCCGGCGACGGCCTGTGCGGCTCGCACGGGCGCTATGTTTCGATCGGTTCGGGATGCGCGCGACATACGCCGAACGAACCCGTCGGGTGCTGATCCGCGCGGCGCACTTGGACCGACGCTTGGGCGGACGTCATTGGGCCGGCGGGCGGGCGGTCGCCCGCGCCTCTCGCTCGCGCTTGGCCCGCAGCACGCGAAATCGCCAGCGCACCAGCCCGATCGCGTAGCAAATGTAGTAGCCGGCCAGCAGCCCGAAGACTGCCAACGTCAGCGTGCTGCTGGCGAATTCGTGCATGCCGCGAGGCGCCGCGGGATCGATGGCGTAGACCTCGATCAGGCGCACGACGATGCGCCCGGCAAACAGCAACGAAAGAGCGATGCCCAGGTGCGCGTTGGGCGTGTAGAACAATCCCTTGCGGGTCGGTTCGAAGCGCGTATGGCGCAGCCCGAAGCGCCCGAGCAGGGCTCCGGCGCCCAGCCCAGCTGCCAGCCAGGCCAAGCTTCGTAACTGCGGAAAAGCCGCCCAGCCCAGCAGCGCGACCAGCGCCGGGAAGATGGCCAGCGTGATCCACGGCCGGACCCGGGACAGGCGCTGGCGGCCGACCATGCGCCGAAACCGCGCGTAGACGCGCCACGCGATCAGCGGCAACAAAATGAGCAGCGTGATGGTGGAGGGGCTGGGCACGCTCATCGCCTGGAGCGCTCGCTGCCGTGGCCGGACCCGGCGCATCGGGGGCAAGGCGCGCATACGCGCGGATTCGGCGCCATGATTGCGGGCCGCCCGGAGCGGCCGCGCTTGGCGCTCGCCGTTGCCCCCTTGCGGCCATCGCGACCGACCCGGGGCGAGTCCGTCACGCCAGCAGCCAGGGTCGACTGCCGAACCTGCGCGGCACGCGCCATGGTGGTCGCCCGGCCCTATTCGCGCACGCAGTCGAGGCAGTATTCGACCTTGCCCTCGCGTTCGCTCTTGACCAGTCCGTGAATGTCGGTTTCGAATCCGGGAAAGCGCGCATTGAATTCGCGTGCGAATTTGAGGTAGTTCACGATCTGGGCGTTGACCCGTTCGCCCGGGATGAGCAGGGGGATGCCCGGCGGATAGGGCGTCAGCAGCACGCCGCACACGCGCCCCTCGATCTGGTCGATCGGCACGCGATCGATCTCGTTGTGCGCCATGTGCGCGTAGGCCCTGGCCGGGATCATGGCCGGCTCCATGACCGAGGTATACATCTCGGTCGTCAGCCGCGCGATGTCGCTGGCGCGGTAGATCGCGTGGATCGCCAGGCACAGTTCGCGCAGACCCAGCGGTTCGTAATGCGGATGGGCGCGTACGAACTCGGGCATCACCCGGAGCAGCGGCTGGTTGCTATCGTAGTCGTCCTTGAACTGCTGCAATTCCGTCACCAGGGTATTCCACCGTCCCTTGGTAATGCCGATCGTGAACATGATGAAGAACGAGTACAGGCCCGTCTTCTCGACGACAATGCCGTGCTCGGTCAGGTACTTGGTCAATACCGAGGCCGGGATCCCGACTTCGTCGAACGATCCGTCGACATCCAGGCCCGGCGTGATGATGGTGGCCTTGATCGGATCGAGCATGTTGAAGTCCGCCGCCAGATCGCCGAAGCCGTGCCAGCGCTCGCCGGCGCGCAGCATCCAGTAGTCGCGCTGCGGCGCGCCCTCGGGCAGCGCAGCCTCGGGGCCCCAGACCTGGAACCACCAGGAGTCGCCGTACTCGGCGTCGATCTTGCGCATGGCGCGGCGGAAATCGAGCGCCTCATTGAGCGATTCCTCGACCAAGGCCGGACCGCCGGGCGATTCCATCATCGCCGCAGCGACGTCGCAGGAGGCGATGATCGCGTATTGCGGCGAAGTTGAGGTATGCATCATGTACGCCTCGTTGAACATCCAGCGGTCGAGGCTTTCGCTCTGGGAATTCTGGATCAGGATCTGCGATGCCTGGGACAGGCCCGCCAGCATCTTGTGGGTCGACTGGGTGGCGAACACCATGGACTTGCGCGCGCGCTCGCGCGGCTGAGCCACGCCGCCGATCGCGTGCATGTCGCGGTAGAAGCTCGTTGAACGCGGCGTGCGGCAACCAGGCTTCGTCGAACAGCAGCGAGTCGACCCGACCGTCAAGCAAACCCTTGATGGTCTCGACGTTGTAGACGATGCCATCGTAGGTGCTCTGCGTCAGGGTCAGGATGCGCGGCTTGCCCTCGTTGCCCTTCACCAGGGGATGTTCGCGCACGCGCGCCTCGATGTTCTCCCAGCGGAACTCGTCGATGCGGGATCGGTCCGATGATGCCGTAATGGTTGCGTGTCGGCTTGAGAAACACCGGGATCGCGCCCGTCATGGTGATCGCGTGCAGCACGGATTTGTGGCAGTTGCGGTCGACGACCACGACGTCGCCCGGAGCCACGATGTAGTGCCAGACGATCTTGTTCGACGTCGACGTGCCGTTGGTGACGAAGAACAGGTGGTCGGCGCCGAAGATGCGCGCGGCGTTGCGCTCGGCGGCGGCGACCGGCCCGGTGTGATCGAGCAGCTGTCCGAGTTCGTCGACGGCATTGCATACGTCGGCGCGCAGCAGGTTCTCGCCGAAGAACTGGTGGAACATGCGCCCGACCGGACTCTTGAGGAAGGCCACGCCGCCGGAATGTCCCGGGCAGTGCCACGAATATGAGCTGTCCTGGGCATACTGCGGTCAGGGCGCGGAAAAAGGGCGGGGCCAGCCCGTCCAGGTAGGCCCGCGCCTCGCGCACGATGTAGCGAGCGACGAACTCGGGCGTGTCCTCGTACATGTGAATGAAGCCGTGCAACTCGCGCAGGATGTCGTTGGGCAGGTGCCGCGAAGTGCGCGTCTCGCCATACAGGAAGATCGGAATGTCGGCGTTGCGAAAGCGGATCTCCTCGAGAAACGCGCGCAGGTCGGCGACGATCGGGCTGCCCTCGGTGGCCGGCAGTTCCTCGTCGTCGACGGACAGGATGAAGGCCGAAGCGCGGCTGTGCTGCTGGGCGAATCCGCGCACGTCGCTGAAGCTCGTCACGCCGATGATCTCCACGCCCTCCTCCTCGAGGGCTCGCGTCAGCGCGCGAATGCCCACGCCGCTGGCGTTCTCCGAACGGAAATCTTCGTCGATGACGACGATGGGAAACCGAAAGCGCATGGTCATGGCGGCAGCGGCGACCTTTGGGGTCGGCGTCTCAAAGAAGGCGGCGGTTGCAGACCGGCAGCGGGGCTGGACGGCTCGTGGTGCGAACTCAAGGACTTGGACTGTAAACGAAGCCGACCCCAGCCGCTTGGAACCGGGCGGGGCGGGCATTCTTGCTGCGCCTTTGGGGCCGCGCCCGCCGCCGGCCGGACGCGCCGCGGCGCGCGGGTCAGCCCGGGTATCCCTCGGGGTTCATGCGCTGCCAGCGCCAGTTGTCGGCGCACATCTGCTCCATCGTGCGCGCGGCGCTCCAGTCGAGCTCGCGCGCCGCACGTGACGGATCCGCCCAGCAGCTAGCGACGTCGCCCGGCCGACGCGGCGCGAACACGTAGGGCACCCGATGGCCGGACACGCCCTCGAAGGCGCGAATCGCGTCCAGTACGCTGTAGCCACGACCGGTACCGAGGTTGTAGACGCGCACGCCGGCCTGCCCGTGGCGGCGGCGCAGCGCGGCAAGATGGCCCTCGACCAGGTCGAGCACGTGGATGTAGTCGCGCACACCGGTACCGTCCGCCGTCGGGTAGTCATTGCCGTACACCGTAAGGTGTGGCCGGCGCCCGACCGCGACCTGCGCGATGAAGGGCATGAGATTGTTGGGCACTCCCTGGGGATCCTCCCCCAGCTGGCCGCTGGGATGGGCGCCGACCGGGTTGAAGTAGCGCAGCAGCGTCACGGACCAGTCGGCGTGCGCGGCCGCCAGATCGCGCAGCATGTCCTCGACGATCAGTTTGGTCCGGCCGTAGGGGTTGGTGACGTCGAGTCGGCGCGTCCTCGTCGACTGGCATCGTTTTGGCGTCGCCGTACACCGTGGCCGAAGAGCTGAAAGACGATGGTGCGCACGCCGGCGGCATCGAGTGCGCCCAGCAGCATGCACGAGCCGTGGACGTTGTTGTCGTAGTACGCCAATGGCTGTTGCACGGACTGGCCGACCGCCTTGAGTCCGGCAAAATGGATGGCGGCGTCGATACGGTGTCGGGCCAGGACCTCATCGAGACGGCGGCGGTCGCGCACGTCGGCCTCGAAGAAGACCGGGCGCCGGCCCGTCACCGCGGCGATCCGGTCCAGTACGGCCGGCTTGCTGTTCGAGAAATTGTCCAGCAGGATCGGATCAAACCCCGATTCCATCAGCCGTACGCACATCAGGCTGCCGATGTAGCCGGTTCCACCGGATAAAAGAATGTTCATTGCTTCATCTTAGGGCACCAGCGGACCGAAACATCCACTTTCGTTTCATGAAATGACGGAGACTCTTCCCAACATGAATGCTGTTTCGCGCGACCCAGAAGATCATCAGCGGGAGGACCCCGCCTGCGCGGCACCGCAGCGCGCGAACCCGCGTGCGCCGCATCGCGGAGAACGCCCGCTACGACGCCGCCACCGTCCGGCGCATCGTCGACGCAGCCTGGCTGTGCCATATCGCCTTTACGGACGAGCACGGCGGCGTGCATTGCATTCCGACCGCCTGCTGGCGTCAACGGGACCATGTCTACATCCACGGCTCCAATGGCAGCCGCATGCTCAAGGCGCTTCAGGCCCGCCGGGACGCGGCGCTGACGATCACCCACCTGGACGGACTGGTGCTGGCGCGCTCGGCCTTCAATCATGTCGATGAACTACCGCTCGGTCGTGGTCTATGGCCGCTTCGAGACGGTGCCCGAGGACGACAAGGCGTCCGCGCTTGCGGCCCTCATGGAACACTTGGCCCCTGGCCGCCAGGGCCTGGTTCGGCCGGGCGACGCGACCGAACTGGCGGCCACGACCGTGTTGCGCCTGAGCTTGGCGGAGGCGGCCGCCAAGGTGCGCAACGGTCCGCCGATCGACGATGGCGCCGACATGGCCCTATCGGTCTGGGCCGGCGTGCTTCCGCTGCACACCGTTGCCGGGGCACCCCAAGCCGACCCGGCAGGCGCTCCGCACTCGGCGGCGGACGCGCCGGAGCACGTCCGGCGGTGGCTGGACCGTTCGTTCACACCGGATTGAGAAACCCCCCTGTTTTGGTTGGGCAAAAGATCAACCGGCTTTGGGGGTCAATAAAAAGAATGCGAAAACCCCTCAAGTTGCAGCGTTTCGCGCCGTTGATCCAGTCAACCTGAGTCGCTGCCTTGACGAATCGGTGGAACGTTCCATGGCCGGATCACGCGACCTGTCCGCCCGCCTGCGCCGTCGCGGCGAACGAGTGCCGGCCGACGGTGCCGTCGCCCGCACGTACCCGAGCCAGGACCTGACCGGCAAACCAACGCACCACGGCTCATCGCAGCCGCGGCCGGGCGACGCGCACCGCGCATTGCACCAGCCGGTGCGCCGCATGCTCGTGTACTTCTCCCATGCCAGGCTTCGGCCAGGGACGCCATGCTGCAGATCTTCGTAAAGTCCTTGGCTCGCAGTGCCCTCCCGACCGATGGCCAGCACCCGCGCTGCGCGCGAGCGCTGACGTTGGGCGAGCGCTGAAATGCCGACGGTCGCCATCGTTTCGCCCTGCGGCGGAACCGGTCGCAGTACGCTGGCCGCCTTGCTGGCCACCCTGAGCGCCCGCAGCGGGGTTTGGGCGCTGGCGGTCGAATGCGATCCGCAAAATCTGCTGGCCCTGCATTTCGGCGCCGCGCAAGCGCCTGTGCACGGCCTGGCCAGTCGTGCGGCGCGCGCCCAGGCCTGGAACACCGCGGCGCTGGCCGCCAAGGACGGCACCTTGTTGCTGCCCTTCGGCGCCCTGGATCCGCCGGCGCTGGTCGACTGGGAGCGGCGGCTGGTGACTGAACCGGATTGGCTGGCGGCGAGTCTGGGCAGCCTGGCGCGTCCCGCCAATGGTTGGACCTTCATCGACACGCCGCGCTTGCCGGCTGTCCTGGCGCGCCAAGCGGTCCGGGCCGCCGACCTCGCCTTGCTCGTGCTGCGTGCCGATGCCGCCTCGATGGCCTTGCTCGAGGCCGCCTTGGCCATGCTCGAAGGCACGCCGACCTATGCGGTCGTCAATGCCTACGAGGCCGGCGCTCGGCTGCCATCCGACGTTCTGGCCGCACTCTACGACCGTCTCGGTTCGCGGCTAGCGCCCAAGCCGGTGCATCGCGACGAGGCCATACCCGAAGCCTTCGCACGCCGCAGGTCACCGGACGATCATTCGCCGCATGCGCAGGCGGTGCACGATCTGCACGGGCTCTTGCGCTGGCTTCAGCGTCAATGCCAACCCATGAAGGAACCGCGCACCGGCAGCAATGTCGTATGAGGCGCTCGCGCCGCAACTGCGGCCCCTGCTCCCGCTGCCCAAGCAAGGGCTGGCAACCCCACACAAGATCGAGCGATCGGCGCACCTGCGTCACTGGCGCGTTCGTGCGGCCCCCCGTGCCCGGGGCGCCGGCTCTATGGCGGCGTCGATCCACGCCCTCTGGCGCTGACCCGTTGCGGCAAGCCTGACGGAGACCGTGCACGCCGATGCGGTCAATCCTGCGATCCGGCGACGGGGAGCCGGCCCTGGCGACGCGCGTCACAGGACAGCGCAAGCGGCGCCTGGCCGGGCCTAGCGACCGGCGTACGCCTAGCTGACCGTCGGGCCCGCTGGGCGCGTCCTCACCGTGATACGCTGACGGCCAATCGCAACAGGTCCATTACGAGATGTCCACTTCTGCCACGCCATCGGTCGCCGACCTGAACGCTCGCTACGCACTGGGCGCCGAGCTAACCTTCCGCGAAGGTGCGCAGGGGCTGATTTTCGTCGACGTGAACAACGCGACGGCCGGCGCTCTTCTATGCCTGCAGGGCGCGCACTTGGTCACGTGGCGGCCGCACGCCCAGGAACAGCCCGTGATCTGGGTTTCCGAGGCGGCGCAATTTGCCCCGCGCAAATCGATCCGTGGCGGTGTGCCGGTCTGCTGGCCCTGGTTTGGCCCGCACCCGGCCGGCGGCACCCTGCCCAGCCACGGCTTCGCACGCACCTTTGACTGGCAGGTGGCGGCGACGCGGCGCCTCGACCAGGGAGCCACCGAAATCTGCTTTGTCATGAGGGACCATGAGCAGACGCGCGCACTGTGGCCGCACGCGTTCACCGTCCAATTGCGCGTGACCGTTGGTGCGCAGTTGCAGGTGGAGCTGGGCACCACCAACGACGGCGATGCGCCATTCGCGCTGGGAGAGGCCCTGCATACGTATTTTCGTGTCGGCGACATCGGCGATGCGCGGGTTCAGGGCCTGGACGGGCTGGTGTTCGTCGACAACGCCCGCGGCGCCAGCCGCGGACGCCAGCAGGGAGATGTCCGGTTTTCTGCGGAAACCGATCGCGTCTACCTCGACACGCCTTCGGACTTGGCGATCGTCGATCCGGTCCTGGGGCGCAGGATCCTGATCTCGCAGTCCGGCGCCCGTTCTGCCATCGTCTGGAACCCCTGGCTGGACAAGGCGACGAAAATGGGCGATCTCGGGGCCGGCGCCCGCCATCAAGGCGGCTGGCGCGAGATGGTGTGCGTTGAAAGCGGCAACGCGCTGGAGAACGCGGTCGAAGTCGCGCCCGGTGCCACGCACCGCATGGCGGCGCTCTATCGGGCCGAGTCCATCTAGCCGGCCACGGCAGCACATCGAGCACGGCCGGGCAGGCAGCAGAAAGGGATCGCTACGAAGTTTGATTCGTGTCCGGAACCCGGAATCGAGCTGGCCGCGCCCCGTTTGCGGCCGTCCCGGGGCGTCCTTACAGCCCGCGCCGGGCCGCAGCCCCGGCAAGAAGACCCCTGTTCGGCGGTGCAGACTACGCTTTGGCACGCGCTGGCGATTGTGGGAGACTTGCGCCGACCAACCACGGATGCTTCGAGACCGATATGAATTTTCGCGCAGCCACCTTGCTCTTACTGCTCAGCCTGGGATCGACCCTGGTCCAGGCCGCACCGCCGACCATCCCTTCACTGACGGTGCAAGGATTCCTCCAGGTGGGCGACTTTTTTGGTGCGCCCGGCAACGGCGAGAATCCGGCCAGCGACCGGCTCGAGCCGACCTACTACCTGCAATTGCCCGCGCCGCTGGTCATGCAGGTCCATCCGGCCAGCCAACTGGCACCATTCAGCCAGCCGGCGCAAACGGCGTCCTTCGTCCAGCTGGTCGTGTTCGACGAAGAGCGGTCGGTCGTCAAGACCCTGGTGGGCAAGCGCGTACGCGTCGTGGGCACGGTGATCGAGCCCGACAGCGGACAGCACAGAACGCCGTTATTGATGCAGGTGAAATCCGTTTCGGCGATCCGCGATTGGCAGTGGTGAACGCATAACCGCCGGTTCCGAGCTGCCGCCGAAACCGGAAACGGGACAACGCCGCCGCCAGCCAATGATCCAGACCGAGCGCCTTGACCTGGGCAACGGCATCACGCTGCACTGTCGCACCGCCGGCCCGGCCCACGCACCGGTACTGCTCTTTCTGCATGGATTTCCGGAGGCAGCTTTCATTTGGGACGAATTGCTCGTCCATTTTGGCCAACGCTATCGATGCGTGGCGCCGAATCTGCGCGGCTTCGGACCGTCCACGTCCCCGGCCGATCCTGCGCTGTACCGCACCCACCTCCTGGTCGGCGACGTGGACGCGCTCATCGCATGCCTGGGCGCAAGACCGGTCGAAGCGTTAATCGCCCACGACTGGGGCGGGGCGCTTGCCTGGGCCATCGCCGCGCAACACCCCGATTGGTTGCGCCGGCTGGTCATCATCAATTCGCCGCACCCGGGCACCTTCCTGCGAGAGCTGCAAACCAATCCGGCGCAGCAGTCGGCCAGCGCCTACATGAATTTCCTTTGTCGACCCGACGCGGAACAACGGCTCGCGGAAAACGACTACGCGCGCCTTTGGCCGCTGTTTACCCGCATGGGCGCCAGCGACCCGGCGCGCGTTGGCGGCAATTGGCTGACCGACGCCAAGCGCGAGCAATACCGCGCCGTCTGGCGGGCCGGGCTGACCGGCGGCTGCAACTACTATCGAGCCTCGCCCCTGCGCCCCCCCCACGCCGGAGGATTCGTCGGTGCTCAAGCTCGTGCTCGCGCCCGAGCGCATCACGTCGCGCCGGCCCACCCTGGTGATTTGGGGCGAGGACGATGGCGCGCTGCTACCGTGCCTGCTCGATGGCCTGGATGCCTACGTTCCGGACTTGCGCCTGTTGCGGGTCGCCGGCGCGACGCATTGGATCGTGCACGAGCGGCCGCAATGGATCGCCCGCGAGGTGGAGCGCCATCTGACGGATTAGCTGCCCGAGATCGCAGCGGCGCGGACCCGGCATCTTGGCGGCGCTCCGGCAACGGCAAAACATCGATCGGAGCTTTGCGGTCCTTACGCGCTGCCCCCGGACCGGCGCTCCGGCTCAGACCCTCGCTCCCAGCCGCTCGCCGGCGCCTACCATGCCGTGCATCGCATCCTCAGCGACCACGGACCGGCTGAAGACCGGGCTCTGGACGGCATTGCGGCCGCAGGCACGCAACGGTGTGCCCGGTGGGCCTGTTCACGGGCCCCGGGGTACGAATTTGCTCGCGACCCCGCTCGGCGGGCGAGCCGGCGACGACGCAAAGGTTGACGGCAAGGCCCCCGGTTCGATACGCTGGCCCCGGGTCGCGGCTCCCCACCGAGTCGTTTCACACAGGAACTGCCCACATGCCTGCCAAGCCCGCCATCGAGGCGGCCACGCCGTCGCGTAGGCCTCGTTGCCCCAATTTCTCCTCCGGACCCTGCGCCAAGCGCCCGGGCTGGACCGTCGATGTACTCCAGGGTGCCCCGGTGGGCCGGTCGCATCGGGCGCCAATCGGCAAGTCGCGGCTGCGCAAGGTGATCGACGAGACCAAAGCATTGCTTGGCCTGCCATCGAGCTACCTGGTCGGGATCATGCCGGCGTCGGACACGGGCGCGGTTGAGGCGGCGCTGTGGTCTTTGCTGGGAACCCGGCCGGTTGACGTATTTGCCTGGGAAAGCTTTGGCAAGGAGTGGGTGACCGATTGCCTGCAACAGCTGAGCCACCTCAAGACGCGGTCCTTCGTCGCCGACTTCGGGCACCTGCCCAACCTGCGCCAAGCCAATTTCGAGCATGACGTCGTCTTCACTTGGAACGGCACCACGTCCGGCGTGATAGTGCCTGACGGCAACTGGATTCCCGATGACCGCCATGGCTTGACCATCTGCGACGCCACGTCCTCGGTGGGCGCCGTCGCGATGCCCTGGGAAAAACTCGACGTGGTCACCTTCAGTTGGCAAAAGGTGCTCGGCGGTGAAGCCCAGCACGGCGTGCTGATCCTTTCACCGCGGGCCGTCGAGCGGCTCGAATCGCACCAGCCGGCCTGGCCGGTACCGAAGATCTTCCGCCTGGCCAAGGAGCGCAAGCTCATCGCCGGCATCTTCGAGGGCGAGACGATCAACACGCCCTCGATGCTGTGCGTCGAAGACGCGCTCGACGCGCTGGCGTGGGCGCGATCCCTGGGTGGTGCCGCCGCGCTCGAACAGCGCACCGGGGACAATGCCCGGGCGCTGCAACGCTGGGTGGAGCGCACGCCATGGATCGAGTACCTGGCGGCGGACCCGGCGACGCGCTCGCCAACCTCGGTCTGTCTGCGCATGTCGGATGCTGCCGCCGCGGGGCTGGGTCGCGACCAGCAGGCCGCCTGGTTCAAGAAGATCGCCGCCGCCCTCGAGTCGCAGGGCGTAGCCTATGACATCGGCTCGTACCGCGACGCACCCCCGGGTTTGCGCATCTGGTGCGGCGCCACGGTCGAGACCGACGATATCGAGGTGCTCACGCAGTGGTTGGACTGGGCCTACGCCACACAGGGCGGCGCGAGCTAACCCCTGGCGTCGAGCCGGCGAACCGCCACTCCCATGAGCCTGCGCGTCCTGATCAGTGATGCCCTGTCCGCCCGGGCCGTCGACATCTTCCGCAGTCGTGGAATCGAGGTCGAGCAGCGAGTCGGCCTCAAGCCTGAGGAGCTGCGGCGCATCATCGGCGACTTCGACGGCCTGGCGATCCGCTCGGCCACCAAGGTCACCGCCTCGATCCTGAGCGCGGCCTCGCGCCTGCGCGTCATTGGACGGGCGGGCATCGGCGTGGACAACATCGACGTCGCCGGCGCGACCGAGCGTGGCATCGTCGTCATGAACACGCCGTTTGGCAATTCGATCACCACCGCCGAGCATGCGATTGCGATGATGTTCGCCCTGGCGCGTGAGATCCCCGCGGCGAGCGCTTCGACACGCGCCGGCAAATGGGAAAAATCACGCTTCATGGGCGTCGAACTCAGCGGCAAAACCCTGGGGGTGATCGGCTGCGGCAACATCGGCACCATCGTCGTCGACCGAGCGCTGGGCCTGAAGATGAAGGTCATCGCCAGCGACCCCTTTCTCGCGCCCGAGCGCGCCCAAGCCTTGGGTGTGGAAAAGGTGGAGCTCGAGGAGCTCTTCGCACGCGCCGACTTCATCACCCTGCACACGCCGCTCACCGCGCAAACGCGCCATGTCATCGACGCGGCCGCGCTGGCCCGCTGCAAGCGCGGCGTGCGCATCATCAATTGTGCGCGCGGCGGGCTGATCGACGAGGCGGCGCTGCTCGCCGGCCTGCAGTCCGGACAGGTGGCCGGCGCCGCGCTGGACGTCTTCGCCGAGGAGCCGGCACTGCACAACCCGCTGTTTGCGCTAGACAACGTGGTCTGCACGCCGCACCTGGGCGCCAGCACGAGCGAAGCGCAAGAGAACGTCGCCCTGCAGGTCGCCGAGCAGATTTGCGACTTCCTGCTCAGCGGCACGGTCTGCAATGCACTCAACATGCCGGCCGTCTCGGCCGAAGATGCCCCCCGGCTGCAACCCTACTTGCGCCTTGCCGAGCAATTGGGCAGCTTCGTCGGCCAGGTAACGCCCGACAGCATGCAGTCGGTGGAGATCGGCTACGAAGGGCCGGTGGCCGACCTCAACACGCGGCCGCTGACGAACACCATCCTGACGGGGCTGCTGGGCCCCTCCTCGGCCTTCGTCAATGCCGTCAACGCCCCGGTCATCGCCCGCGACCGGGGCATCCGCATCGCCGAGACCCGCAGCCAAACCCACAGCGAATACCACATGCGCATGGACCTGCGCGTCACCAGCGAGCATGGCGGGATCCACGTCGCCGGCACGCTGTTTAGCGGCAAGCCGCGCCTGATCGAAATTGACGGCGTGCCGCTCGAATCCGAATTGACGGCCAATATGCTGTTTGTGCGCAACAAAGACGCGCCCGGATTCATCGGCCACCTGGGTTCGGCACTGGGCCAGGCCGGCGTGAACATCGCCAATTTCAATCTTGGGCGCACACGGCCTGGCGCCGACGCGGTCTGCCTGGTTTCCGTCGACGAGGAGATTGCCCCGGCGGTATTGCGCCAGATCCAGGCGCTGCCCGGCGTCGTCGGAGCGCTAAGCCTGCGGTTTTGACAAGAGTCCGTCCTGGTCGGCGCCGCCCCCGGCGGGACTGCGCGCAAACGAGGATCGGTCGAAGGGCTGAGGGTTAGTTCGTTAACCCGATTGACCGTTACCTGAAGGGCCTTCGACAATCATTGCGCCCGACCGGCTGGCGGCCGCAACTGCGGCATCCAAGCCCGCGGCGATGGATCCTAACCCTTCCCCTGGAGATGGCATGAGTTCGCCGACGCTCGCAAAGTTGCACTATGCGGCCTTCCCGGTCCTGTTGCCGGGCGCACCGTCGACGCGCATCGCGCCGATCGATCCGGATGGGCCGGCAACGCAGGCGATGACCGATTTTCGGTCGGCGCTGGTGAACACGATCCGCAACGACGCCTCGATCGAGGATGCGCTGCAACACATGAAGCAAGCGGGCGGGCGCCTGTGTTTTGTCGTCGGAGCCGAGGGGCAACTGCTCGGATCGATTACCGCCGACGACATCCTGGGCGAAAGGCCGGTGAAATACATGCTGTCGACCCGCAATGCGCAGGCGTGCCTGGCCTGGCGCGACGTGCAGGTGCAGCACATCATGGAAGCGGTGGTGAACTGGCGTGTGCTCGACTACGCGCAGGTGCTGTCGATGCGGGCGGCGGAGATGGCGCAACTGTTGCGCGAGTCGGGGCAGCGCTACCTCGTCGTCGTCGAAGAAACGGCCAGCGGCTGCGCGTGGCAGATGCGCGGATTGTTTTCCGCGTCACGCCTGCAGGCCCTGCTGGGAGGCGACCGCTGGTCTCCCCTCATTTCCCGCGGCATGACCTCGGTGATGTTGCGCGACGGCGCAACCAGCGAGCCGTCGTCGCGTCCCTACGCCTGAGCAAGAGCCGCGGCCGACAACGGCGGCGCGCCGAACGGGGCCGCCGACGGATGCCGCCACCGACCGCCGGCTCCGATTCAGCCCACGACGTCGCCGTCGACTACTTGCGCTGGCGCAGCAGCAAAAGGCCGCCCAGCGCAAGTACGGCGACACCAACCAGTGCGCCCGCGCGCACGTACACCAGGCTCGAATAGAGCATGTAGAGGCAGCTGCCGAAGAAGACAATCGGCGTAACGGGGTAGCCGGGCACACGAAACGGCCGCGGCACGTCCGGGTAACGCCAGCGCAGCACGATCACCGC
Source organism: uncultured beta proteobacterium (assembly GCA_963729785.1). GTDB lineage: Bacteria > Pseudomonadota > Gammaproteobacteria > Burkholderiales > Burkholderiaceae_F > GJ-E10. Next base: position 154,951 of record CAVSPM010000029.1, read on the forward strand.
CAGGGCACTGAGTGCCAGGAAGAACCAATAGACCGGCGTCAGAAAATCGACCATGGTCGAAAAGCCCTGGAGCGTCAGGCTGCCCAATCCGATCTGCGCCAGCGCCACCACGCCCATGGCGATCATCGCTTGCGCGGGTGTCCCGCGCAGCACATCCCACTTGCCCAGGTGTACCTCACCCGACCAATCGCGGGCCGCCGCATAGGTCGTGCGCGCCCCCACGATCAGCAATCCGTTCATGACGGAAATGGCCGCGGTGGCGACCGTGCACACCATCAGGATCTCGCCGATGCGCCCGAAGGCCAGGCGCATCACGTCTGCCGCGGGGGCCTGGCTGCTGGCCAGGCCGTCCAGTCCGAGCACGCGCACGTAGCCCCAGTTGGCACCCAGGTACAGCAGGGCGACGATCGCCAGGCCGCCGATCAGCGCAAAGACGATGCCGCGGCGCTCGTCGCGCATTTCGGCCGAGAGCGTCGCCGCGTCGCTCCACCCGCCATAAGCCAGCAGCACGAAGATCATGGCCGTGCCAAAGCTCGTCCGGTCGGTGGGCGACAGCGACAACGCGACCGGCGTCGGCGCGGGCACGCCTTGAAGCACCTGCCACGCACCGGCAAGGAACACGCAGCTCAACCCGAAGATCACCAGCACCATCATTCCGAGCTGCGTGCCGACGCCCAGGTGGATGCCGCGCAGATTCACCACGATGAGCGTGACGACCGCGATCACGCCGAAGATCGGGCTGGTCCAATAGCCGAAATTGAACAGTTGCGAGAGGTAGTCGCCGAAGACGAAGGCCAGCAGGGCCATCGATCCGGTGTGGATCACGGAAAAGCGCGACCAGGCAAACAAGAGGGCCAGCCTGCGACCGTAGGCGCGCGCCAAGAAGGCATAGTCGCCGCCGGCATGCGGAAAGGCCGCGGCCATCTCGGCAAAACACAGCGCCCCAAGCAGCGACAGCACGCCGCCGAACAGCCATGCGCTGAACAGCGGGCCGACGCTCATCAGGTTGGCGGCCACGTTGGGCGAGGCGCGGAAGATGCCCGAGCCGATGACCGTACCGACACAGACGGCCATCGCATGGCGCACGCCCAGGAGGCGCCGCGGCGCCGACGCGGCCTCGGGTGCCAAGGCCGACATCGCGCCCGGATCCGCGGCATGGCCGGCCGCCGGACCCTGTCGGTGCTGGGATTCGGTCACCGGTATCCCATCGCATCAATGCAGTTCGTAGCGCACGCGCAGGTAAAGGTAGCGGCCGTTGAAACCGATGGGTGCAAGAAAATCGTAGGGCAGGTTGCCGTAGTAGTTGATGGCCGAATCCGAACGGCTCGGGTAGCGATCGGTCAGGTTCTGCGCGCCCAGGGCCACCGACAGGTCGTGCGTCGCCTTGATCTCGGCCTCAAGGTCCAGTTGTTCGGTGGAGCCGTAGGTCTGTGTGGCCGTGCCGTAGCTGGCGCCAAAATCGAACACCCGCGTCACCTGGCCCGTATGGGTAACGCGGGCCAGCAAATTCCAGGCCGGGCCGTTCCAATTGGCCGTCACGATGTCCCGACGCTTAGGGATTGCCGTCGTGATGGCGTTTTGCGCCTGCAGCCCGAACAACAGCAGCCCGTTGGTCGGGTTCTGCACGCCATTGAGCTGCGGCGGCTGCGCGTGGATATCGCGGATGGCGTTGGTATCCCACATGGAGGCGTCCGAAAGACGCAGACTGCCGCCCAGCACGCTGCCCGTCCAGCTGCCCACCACTTCGGCCCCATGCGTCGTCGTGTCGACGGCATTGGTGAAAAACTGGTAGTTGCCGCCGGCCCCCGGCCCCGTGGTCGGGGCCAGCTGCTCGGACAGTGCGATGCGGTCGTTGATGTCGATGCGAAACAAGTCCGCGGACAGTTGCACCTGCTGCACGGGCTGGGCCGTCAGCCCCACGCTGTAGTTCTTCGAGCGCTCCGGCTTGAGCGGTTGCGCCCCCAGCGACTGCGCCACGGGGTCGGCCACGGGCAGGATGTTGACCGTCCCCAATCCGGTGGCGCTGGTGTAGAGCGTGGGCGCATAGGCGGCCGAGATCTGAGCCAGCGCCGGCGCGCGGAAATTGTTCGAGACCGCCCCGCGCAGCCCCCAGTTGGGCACAAACTCCCAGCGCGCACTGAGCTTGCCCGTGGCCGCCGAACCAGAGTCGCTGTAATGGTCGAAACGTGCGCCGGCGTCGGCGAACAGGCTCTTCAAAGGATTGCCCGAGAGGTCGGCGTACACGCCGGAGACCCAGCGGTCGCTGTCCGAAACCTCGCTGGGCTGCAAACCGGCATCGCCTTGCGACCCGCCGGCCGCGGCCGGGGCAAAGCCCGCGGTCCCGTAGGGCGGCAGGCCGTACTTTCCGGTCTCGTACGACGCCGGGTCGCCCGGGCTGGTCTGGTAGCTCTCGCGGCGCACCTCGGCGCCCAGCGCCAGTGTCGCAGGGGTCGCCAGGCCCAGCCAGTTCACATCGCCGCTCGCGTCGTAGCTGGCCGTGGTCTGGCTGAAGCGAAATCCGCCGAGGTTAAATTGCGTCGGGCTGGCCGGCCCCAGGGACGCATTGAGCGAATTGGTCAAGCCGTAGACAAAGGAGTTGTAGCCGAAGGTGAGGCTGGCGTCGTACTTCCAGCTATCGCGCAGCGGCCCGCGCATGCCGCCATTGATATGCCAATCTTCGTTGGTACCCGTGCTGCGGGGCAGAAAACCGTTGGGGTAAAGATTCGTGTAGTAGCTGTAGTTGCTCGAGTCGGTGCTTTCGCGGTAGAAGGCGTCACCGGTCGATGTGCGGTGGTTGAACAGCAGCACGCTGTATCCGGTCGCGCCGTCGGCCAGCGGCGTGCTGCTGTCGGCCCATAGGTTGAGGTTGCGGATCTTCGCATCGCCGACGCCGAAAGTGACGGGGGTCTGCGGGGCAAAGGCGTAGTCGGTATCGAATCCCGCGCGGTTAGTCGGCTCGTGGCTGGTCGCATCGACGCCGAAATGCAGGTAGCCGTCATCACCGAAGCCAAAGCCGTATTTGCCCTGCACGTTGACCGTCTGGCCATCGTTGATGGTCTGACCCGTGGGGGCAAAGTGCGTATGGAAGACCCCCGTATTGAGGGCCAGTTCGCCGCCGCCCGTGAGCGAGTCGTCGAGGATGACATTGATGACCCCGGCAATGGCGTCCGAACCATACTGCGCTCCGGCGCCGTCGCGCAGAACTTCCACGCGCCGGATCGCATTGACGGGAATGGACGCAAAATCGACCGCGACCGAACCCAGGCCGACGACCGACTCGACGTTGACGATCGACGTCGGGTGCACGCGCTTGCCGTTGATCAAGACGAGAATCTGATCGGGGTTCAGGCCGCGCAGCTGCGCCGCGCGCACGTGGTCGGCGCTGCCGGAATTGGACTGATCCAGGTAATTGAAGGAGGGCAACAACGACTGCAAAGCCTGGCCCAAGTTGGCCTGCGGGCCGGCTACCGAGCGCAAATCGTCGGCGGTCAGAATGTCCACGGGCGCAGTCGAACTCAACTCCGTCCGGTCCTTGGCGTGCGTGCCCGTGACGATGATCGATTCCAGCTGCGCTAGCACCACGCCCGGCGCCTCATCCTGCGCGGACGGTCGCTGCGGGTTCGGGGTCGGCTCCGCCTGAGCGCCCACCGCGCACATGACCAGACCCGCCAACAGCAGCGGGCGCGCACCGGAACGGCCGGCCGCGAGCGCCGCATCCATCGTGCTGGCCGCCACCCCCGCAAGACCGCGCTGACGCTCCCCCATACCGCCCCCCAAGAACATTCCGGCAAACCGCAAAGGATACGCGAGGCCCGCGTACCGGCTGGGCGATGCGGTCCGAATATGGTGACGGCGTTGCAAATTGGGAACGGCCAGGGCGGCCGCTTGCCCGTCAGGACGGGGCGCCGCGCGCACTCAAGGAGCGCGCCACCCGGGAGCGCGTATCGCGGCCCAGTTGGGCGCAGATCCATGCACCCACGCCGACGAGCGCCTGCAGGTTGACTCCGGTGCGTACGCCCAGCCCCTGGAACAGGTAGACCAGGTCCTCCGTCGCAACGTTGCCGCTGGCGCCGGGGGCGTACGGGCATCCGCCCAACCCGGCCACCGAAGCGTCGAAGCTGCGCACCCCGAATTCGTACGCCGCGTAGACGTTGGCCACGGCCATGCCGTAGGTGTCGTGAAAATGCCCGGCCAGCCGCTCCACCGGAACCACACGCGCCACCGCCGCAAGCATCGCCAGCACGCTACCGGGCGTGCCCACGCCGATCGTGTCCCCCAGCGAGATCTCGTAGCAACCCATCGCGAGCAATTGCCCGGCAAGCTGCGCCACCGCGGCGGGCGCCACCGCGCCCTCATAGGGGCAGCCGACGACACAAGACAGGTAGCCACGCACCGGTATCGCCGCCGCCCGGGCTGCCGTCAAGACCGGCTCGAAGCGCTGCAGCGATTGGCCAATGGAACAGTTGATGTTGCGCTGGGAGAAGGTCTCCGAAGCCGCCGCGAACACGGCCACCCGGTCGGCCCCGGCGGCCACCGCGGCGTTGTAACCCTGCAGGTTCGGCGTGAGCACGGGCAGGTGCACGCCAGCGAGCGGGCCTGGCGCGACACGCAGGTCCTGCAGCGCCTGGAGCAGCAGCGCCGAGCCGGCCATCTGCGGCACCCACCGGGGCGAAACGAAGGCCCCGGCCTCGATTTCGCGCAGGCCAGCGCGCGCCAGACGCTCGATCAGTTCGCGTTTGACGGCGACGGATACCTGGGTCGCCTCGTTTTGCAGGCCGTCGCGCGGACCGACCTCGATCAGGCGAACTTGGGCGGTGCTGTCGCTCATGCCGCGCCCGTCATCGAGCACCCTCGGCCCCATCGGGCTCGAACTCCATCAACTGCTCGGCCATCGCAACCTGGTCGCCAACGGCGACGCAAAACGAGCGCAACAGGCCGGCCGCCGGGGCATGCACCGTGTGTTCCATCTTCATCGCCTCGACGATCAACAGCGGCGTATCGCGGGCAACCTGTGTGCCCGGTTCGACCAGTAGCGCGATCACCTTCCCCGGCATGGGCGCCAACACGGTGCCCAGCGCCTCGTCGCCGGGCCCACCGTGCGCCTCGTGCAGCCGATCACGGCATTCGAAGATCTGGTGCACGTGCGTTCGCCCCAGGGCCCCGGGTCGGCCGCCGAATACATGCCAGCGGCCGCCGTGCAGCACGGCGCTGGCCGCGCACAAGCGCCCGTCCAGATGGGCCCACAGATCGATCCGCTCCACGGTCTCTTGCGGCGCCGACCGCGCCGCAACCGCCGTCCCATCCCGCTGCAGCTGACAGCGCGTCGTCACGCCGTCGAGCGTGAGCCAGATCGAACCATCGTCCTTGCCGCGGGCGGCGCCGGCGATCGCCGACGCCGCCGGCGGCGCATCGTCGATCAGCAGCTGGCGCGGCTCGCGCGCCCCAAGACCGCCCAGCCAGATCAGCTGCAGCACCCGCTGCGCCGGCCGGTTCGCCCGCCAGCCATCGCGTGCGTACCAGGCGCCGACATTGCGCCCGGTGCGCGCATCTTGCCGGGCCTCGCTCTCGAGGTGAGCAAGGGCGGCGAGCAGCCAAAAATCACGCCCGGGCGCCTGGGCCGGCGCCGCCAGGACCGCGGCATCGCGTTCGATGAGGTCTGTGTCGAGCAACGCGGACTCAAAGGAAGGCGCATCGACCAAGCGCGCAAGAAAAGCCAGGTTGTTGACCACGCCGACGATGCGCGTCTGCGCCAAGGCATCGCGCATGCGCGCGCGCGCCGCGTCGCGATCGACATCCCAGGTGATCAGCTTGGCGATCATCGGATCGTAATGCGGCGAGATCGCATCGCCTTGGTCCACGCCGGCATCGAGCCGCACGTGAGCCGAAAGCTCGGGCGTCTGCAGCAGCTCGATCGTTCCGGTGGCCGGCGTGTAGCCATGGTCGGCGTCTTCGGCGTAGATGCGCGCCTCGATCGCGTGGCCGCAGATCGCCAGCTGCTCCTGCGTGCGCGGCAGCGGCTCACCGGCAGCCACGCGCAGCTGCCACTCCACGAGGTCCAACCCGGTGATCATCTCCGTCACCGGGTGTTCGACCTGCAGGCGGGTATTCATTTCCATGAAGAAGAAGGCATCCTCGCCGCGGGGCGCGATGAACTCCACGGTGCCGGCGCCGACGTAGCCCACCGACCGCGCCACCTGGGTGGCCGCCAACCCCATCGCCCGCCGCCGTTCGGGCGTCATGCCCGGCGCCGGCGCCTCCTCAAGCACCTTCTGGTGCCGCCGCTGCACCGAGCAGTCGCGCTCGAACAGGTGCACGACGTTGCCGTGCAGGTCGGCAAATACCTGCACCTCGATATGCCGCGGCTGCAGGATGTATTTCTCCACAAGCACGTGGTCCGAACCGAACGAGGCCAGCGCTTCGCGCTGACAGGCCGCCAGCGCAGCGGCGAACTCCTCCGGACGATCGACGCGCCGCATGCCCTTGCCGCCGCCGCCCGCGCTGGCCTTGATGAGAACCGGGAACCCGATGTGCGACGCCTCTGCCGCCAGGAAGGCGGCGTCCTGATTGTCGCCGTGATACCCCGGCGTGAGCGGCACACCGGCGGCCTGCAGCAGGGCCTTCGCGGCCGACTTGGAACCCATCGCCCGGATCGCCGCCGGTGGCGGGCCGATGAAGCAAACCCCGGCGGCCGCGCAGGCCATGGCGAAGGGCGCCGACTCGGACAAAAAGCCGTAGCCCGGATGGATGGCCTGCACGCCGCTGGCGCGCGCTGCCGCAACGATCCGGTCGATGTGCAGATAGCTCTCTCGCGCCGCCGCTGGCCCAATGCAGATCGCCTCGTCGGCCAGGCGCACGTGCCGGGCGCGCTCGTCGGCGCTCGAGTACACGGCCACCGTGCCGATGCCCAGGCGTCGCGCGGTGCGCATCACCCGGCACGCGATCTCCCCGCGGTTGGCAATCAGAATCCTGGAGAACATCGCGGCAGCCCCTGGTCGTCAGGGCGAGCTCGGTTCGGCGGTACCGGAAGATACAACCTCGTAGCGCCGCTCGCCGGTCTTGGAGTGGAAGTAGACCTGCATCAGCTGGCCCGAATCGGGGTCCACGAAGCGCTCGCCCGTCGCCTGCCAGTCCTGCTGGTCCGCGTCGGCCGCGACCGAGGTCTTGGGCCGATAGCGCCAGCGCTCGAACAGCAGCGCCAGCAGGACGATGCCGCCCCATGCCAGCAGCGGAACAAAGTCCCCCGACCCGGTCAGCAAGGCGCCGGCCCCGACGGCGACCAGCAGCAGGCAGATGACGAGCAGCGCGTTGCGCAGCATCGCTAAGCCCCGACCTTCTCGACCACGACCGCGGTGCCATAGGCGACGATCTCGCTCATGGTCTGCCCCATCTCGGCCGAATCGAAGCGCATCATCACCACCGCGTTGGCGCGCATCAGGTGCGCGTTGCTGACCATCCGATCCACCGCATGCCGGCGTGCCTCCTCGAGCAGCTGCGTGTACTCGGTGATCTCTCCACCGACGATCGAGCGCAAGCCGGCCATCAGGTTGCCCGCCAGTCCGCGGCTGCGCACGACCACGCCGAACACCTGCCCCTTGACCTCGATCACCCGGTGCCCGGTGATGTTTTCCGTCGTGACAACGATCATCCTGGATCTCCCAATTTGCCGCGCGCGGACGCTACATGCGGAACAAGCCGAATTTCGTCGGCCCGATCGGCGCATTGCGCGTCACCTCTAGCGACAGGCCGAGCACGCGCCGGGTTTGCCCCGGGTCGACGATACCGTCGTCCCACAGGCGCGCCGTGGCATAGTACGGATTGCCCTGCTCCTCGTATTGCGCCCGGATCGCGGCCTTGTAGGCTTCTTCGTCCTGCGCGCTCATCGCCGAGCCGCGCGCCTCAATCGCATCGCGGCGCACCGTGGTCAGGACACTGGCGGCCTGGTCGCCGCCCATCACCGAAATGCGGCTGTTGGGCCAGGTCCAAAGAAAGCGCGGCGAATAGGCCCGGCCGCACATGCCGTAATTGCCGGCGCCGAACGAGCCGCCGATCAGCACCGTGATCTTGGGTACCTGCGCCGTGGACACCGCGGTCACCATCTTGGCGCCGTCCTTGGCGATGCCGCCGTTCTCGGCCTGACGCCCCACCATGAACCCGGTGACGTTCTGCAAGAAGACCAGCGGCACCTCGCGCTGGGCGCACAGCTCGATGAAGTGCGCGCCCTTTTGCGCCGACTCGCCGAAGAGGATGCCGTTGTTGGCGACGATGCCGACCGTGCGCCCGTAGAGCCGGGCAAACCCGGTGACCAGGGTCGTGCCATAGCGCGCCTTGAACTCGTCCCAGCGCGACCCGTCGACCACGCGGGCGATGACCTCGCGTACGTCGTAGGGCTTGCGCTTGTCCACGGGCACCACACCATAGATCTCCTGCGGGTCATAGCGCGGCTCTTCGACCGGGTCGGTCGGGGGGGTCAGGGGCGGCCGGTTCAGGTTGGACACGATGCGCCGCGCGATGGCCAGGGCGTGCAAATCGTCGTGCGCCAGGTGATCGGCCACGCCGGAGACGCGCGTGTGCACGTCGCCGCCGCCCAGCTCCTCGGTGCTGACGATTTCGCCTGTGGCCGCGCGCACCAGCGGCGGACCGCCGAGGAAGATCGTTCCCTGGTTGCGCACAATCACGGTCTCGTCGCTCATCGCCGGAACGTAGGCGCCGCCGGCCGTGCACGAACCCATGACGACCGCAATTTGAGCGATGCCCTGCGCCGAAAGGTTGGCCTGGTTGAAGAAGATGCGGCCAAAGTGCTCGCGATCGGGGAACACCTCGTCCTGCCGCGGCAGGAAGGCCCCGCCCGAATCGACCAGGTAGATGCAGGGCAAGCGGTTTTGCTGCGCAATTTCCTGCGCGCGCAGGTGCTTTTTGACGGTCAGCGGGTAGTAGGTGCCGCCCTTGACCGTCGCATCGTTGGCAACGATCATGCAATGCACGCCTTGCACCGTACCCACGCCAGCGACCATTCCGGCCGCCGCCGCCTCGTTGTCGTACATGCCGTTGGCGGCCAGCTGCCCGATCTCCAGAAATGGCGTGCCCGGGTCGATGAGCCGGTCCACGCGATCGCGCACCAACAGCTTGCCCCGGGCCACGTGCTTGTCGCAGGCGGCCGCGCCGCCGCCGCGTGCCGCCTCGGCGGCCCGCTGGCGCAACTCCGCCACCAGGGCGCGCATGGCCGCCGCATTTGCCTGGAACTCCTCCGAGCGTGGCTGGATCTTGGTCGGCAACAGATTCATGGGTTAGCTAGGCCGTCGGAAAGTGCCGGTCTGCGGGCCAGCGGGCACCGCGCCACTTTTTACAAGCGCGAGGCTAGAGCAAGCATATCCTGCCGCGCGCTCTCATTGTGCCTGACGAGCCGGATCAGTCTGACGTGGCTGACGTGCCTGGCGCACCGCGACGGATCGGCCGATTGCCGCCCTCCGTCCCGGCCGGTGGCCACATCCGGCCGGCCAGAGCCGATCCGAAGGCGCCGCCGTGGCATGCATCGCGGTAGCATTGCCAGCCTGGCTGCCAGCGGGAGGCACACGCCCGCGGCCGGGATCAAGGCGCGCACCCTGGACAACGATACGACCGGAACCGGCCCATCCGAGGCCCACGTCCGCAAAGCGGAGGCACAAGCAGCGGCGCGGCGACGCCGGCGACGCTGGGCCGTCGTTGCCGTGTTGTTTCCGCTTTTCTTCCTATTGGTCATCGCCCTGGGGATAGCGGCGATGGCTTGGCGCCACATGGAGTTTTTTCGTCCGTCCCCCGCCAGCAACCGCGCGGCCGCGCCGGCGGTATCGGCGCAGACGCTGCGCCCCGCTCGGCGACTGGCCATCGAGTCGCCGGTGCGCGCGGCAGATCGCGCCGCGGGCACCGCAACAGCGTGAGCCCCGCCTCGCACTTGGCAAGCGCCGATCAGGGCAATCGGCTGCGGCGGATCGTGGCCTTGCGCTGGGTCGCGGTCCTTGCCGAGCTAGCCCTGGTACTGTTGACGCGCCAGTGGCTGGGGATGGGAACCCCGCTCGAACCCGTACTTGCCATTTGCGTTGCGCAGCTGGGGCTCAACTTGGCCTGCATCGCCTATGGCACACGCGCCACGGCGGCCAGCGACGGGCAGATGTTTGCCCAGTTGCTGTTCGACGTGGCCGCGCTGACCGGCATCACCTACCTGGCCGGCGGGTCGACCAACCCGCTCATCAGCTTGTACCTGCTGTGGATTGCGGTCGGCGCCGCGATGCTGGAGGCCCGGCACGCGGCGATCCTGGCGGCGATCTGCATCGGCAGTTACTCGCTGGTCAACTTCGTTCACGCCGAGGTGCACATCCACGACCACGAGAAGGCGCTGCAGGTTCACCTGATCGGCATGTGGGTGGTCTTCGTGTTCTCGGCGATGACCATCTGCTGGTCGGTGATACGCCTGACCAGCGCGGTGCGCCGGCGCGATGCCGAATTGGCCGATGCGCGCGAGGCCGCGCTGCGCAGCGAACGCGTGGTGGCCCTGGGAAATCTGGCCGCCGGGGCGGCCCACGAACTGGGCACGCCGCTGACGACGATGACCGTGCTGGCCGGCGAAGTATTGCGCGATGCCGATCTGGCGCCCAGCCTGCGGCCGGACCTGGAACTGCTGCAGGCGCAGCTCGAAGAATGCAAGCGCATCATTACGCAACTGGCGGCGCAGGCCGGAACCTCGCGCGCCGAGGCACTGTCCCCGACGACACTGGATGCCTGGCTGGAGCAGCTGCTGCAGCGCTGGCGCCTGCAACGGCCCATGATAGAGCCGCAGCTGAACCTGGCCGGCATTCGACCTGGTCCGATCGTGGCCATGGATGCGACGCTGGGCCAGGCATTGCTGAATCTGTTCAACAATGCCGCGGACGCCAGCCCGAGCCAGGTTGTCATCGAGGCGCAGTGGAACCACAGCGAGCTCGATCTGCGCGTCCTGGATCGGGGCAAGGGCATCAGCGCTGCCGTGCTGGGCAACCTCGGGCGCGACCTGGTAACGACGCGCGACGGCGGAATGGGGATGGGCGTCGTCCTGGCCTACGCAGCCATCGAGCGCAGCGGCGGCCAACTGCGGTTCGACGCACTGGACGGCGGAGGGACGATCGCGCGGGTGCGATTGCCGCTGGCCAGCGTGCAACCTCGCTGAGAAGTCGGTCACACCATGCACGAACCCCAGAACCCGCCAACCGCTGCACCCGCGCGCGAACACCACGGCAACCTGCTGCTCGTCGACGACGACAAGGTGCTGACCGAGGTGTTGCTGCGCGCCCTGTCCAGAAGGGGCTTTGTCGTGCGCAGCGCCGATTCGCTCGGCGCCTGCGCGCAGTTGCTGCGAACAGGATATGTCGCCGATTTCGCGGTGCTCGACCTGAACCTGGATGGCGCCTCGGGCTTCAAGGCGATCGAATGGCTAAAGTACGCCAACGCCGACTGCAGCATCGTCATCCTTACCGGCTACGCGAGCATTTCAACCGCCGTCGACGCGATCAAACTGGGGGCGCGCCAATACCTAGCCAAACCGGTCGCAGTCGATGCCATCGTCAAGGCGCTGCTCGCGGACCAGTCGCCGGACCTGGAAATGGCGCCCGAGCAGACCCTGTCGGTTTCCCGGCTGGAGTGGGAACACATCCAGCGCGTGCTGGCCGAGCACGACGGCAACGTGTCGGCCACCGCACGAGCACTCAAGATGCACCGGCGCACCTTGCAACGCAAGCTGGCCAAACACCCCGCCAAGAGCTAGCCAGCCACCTTGACGCGAACCCGTCGCGAACTCAAAAGCCTTGTTTGCGACCGCGATCGGGCTCCGACGACCAGACGTCGTCGGCATCGGCCGGACGAGCAGTCCGCCAGTGCCCTTTGAGGTTACGCAACTCGACCAGGATCTCCGGCGGAAAACCCTTGCGCCCGGGTCGCCTGCCGACCAGCAGGTCGTCGAAAACGTCCCTGACCATCGCCGGCGTGTCCCAGAAACGCGCCAGTCGATTGACGATGCGCGGAAAACGCACCGCCGTCTGGCTGGGCCGGACCGCGTCCGGCAATTCACGCAGCCACTTTGCCGCCCCCGGGTTCAGGGCCCGGTCGTACAACGAGGGAGGCTTGCGGTTCTCGATGCCGGTGCCGCTGTGCGTCGGCTGGTGAAGCGTCCGATAGTGCGCGTACAGCACCCTCAGCTCCGTCAGGATTTTGGGTGGGAACCCTTTGCGTCCGAGGCGTCGATCGATCAGCAACTCATCAAACATCGATTCGAGCATTGCTGGTGATTCCCAGAACCGGGCGATCCGATTGGCGATGCGCGGGAACCAGCCCGCCGTCTCCCGCGGACACACCGCCGCCGGCAGCGCATGCAGCCAGTTGACCGTGGCCGGTGTCAGGGTGCGGTCGTACGGCGACGGCGGCATCCGATGTTCCGGCCCGCCCAAGCGCACCGGCGCGTCCCGTGTCGTCGGGTCATAAGAAGAGGCCAGGGGACGTCCCAGCAATGGTCTAGAACGCATCAAAGGATCCGCGAGAATGGCTTAGGCCCAGCCCTTTGTGGAGACGCATACAATTCATCATATCAAGAACACGCCCGCTTGCCGACCCGGCACGGTAAACACGCCAATCAGACCATGAAGCGAGGCACGACTACGCGGGTATTGCACGCCGATCGGCTGGGCGGCGTCGAGCACGGTGCGGCGCACAAGCCAATGCATACCGGCGTTGCCTTCGCCTACCCGACGGCTGCCGAACTGGCCGCCGTCTTCCAGGGGGAGAAGCCCGGCCATATCTACGCGCGGCAGGGCAATCCGACGGTCGCCGCACTCGAGACCAAGATCAGCCTGCTCGAAGACGCCCGGGGGACCGTTTGCTTCGGCACCGGCATGGCCGCGATCGCGGCGATCCTGGTCTCCTTGTTGCGCTGCGGCGACCATGTGATCAGCAGCCAGTTCCTGTTCGGCAATACCAACAGCTTGCTGCAAACGATGCAGGGCCTGGGGGTGACGGTCAGTTTCGTCGACGCCACCAGTGCCGCTGAGGTCGAGCAGGCGATAGGACCCAATACGCGCCTGGTATTTGTCGAGACCATCGCCAATCCGCGCACGCAGATCGCCGACCTGACCGGAATTGGCAAGGTCTGCGCGCAACACGGGCTGCTCTACGTTGTCGACAGCACGCTGACGACGCCGGCGCTGTTTTGTCCGCGCGACGTGCAGGCCAGCCTGGTGGTGCATTCGCTGAGCAAGGGCATTGGTGGTCATGGCGACGCCCTGGGGGGGTCGGTCACCGACACCGGTCTTTACGACTGGACTCGATTCGGCAACCTTCACGCAGCCTACAAAAAGGGGCCGGCACCCGGCTGGGGCCTGCAGCAGATCCGCAAGCGGGGCTTGCGCGACTTTGGCGGCACCTTGCGCGCGGAGGATGCGCACCGCATCGCCCTGGGTGCCGAAACGCTCAAGCTGCGCATCGACCGGGTCTGCGAGAACGCGCTGGCCCTGGCGCGCTGGTTGCACGATCAGCCCCAGGTCGACCACGTCTACTACCCCGGCCTGGCCGATCATGAGCAGCATGAGCGGGCCAAGGCGCTGTTTCGGGGCTACGGCCCCCTGCTCAGTTTCGAGCTGGACGCCGGGGTCGACCATTTCCGGTTTCTCGACGCGTTGCGCCTGGTGATCTTGTCCAGTCATCTGGCGGACAATCGCACCCTGGCCATCCCGGTGGCAGCGACGATCTACTTCGAAATGGGGCCCGAGCGGCGCGCGCGCATGGGTATCAGCGAGCGCCTGATCCGCCTGTCCGTTGGCATCGAGGAGTTCGACGACCTGCGGACCGACTTCGCCCAGGCGCTGGCCGCGGCCAGCAGCTAAGCTGGCGCAGGATCTTTGCGCCCGCGCCGTCCCGCGCGCCCACCAGGGGCATGGGTGGCAGCGCGGCCAAGTCGAACCATGGTCAAGGCGCAGGTTTGCCGCCAACGAAGGACCGCAATGAAGGCAGACGCCCGGACCGCAGAGCACCGCACATTGCGCACCACGGTGCGCATCGTCTTGCTCGGCGGCCTGCTCCTGTTGACGCTGGGCCTATGGTTCAAGGACGCCTTGCCGTCGCCCGGGCAGCTGCATCCGCAGCTGCTGTCCGAGCCGGTGCAGATACCGGTGCGCGCGCCGCCCTTCCGGACGATAGTCGACGGCGTCGAGTATTCGATCGAGCCGCGCTACTCCTACGACATCTCGGGGCTGGTGGTCAGCCTGCACGATTCGGACACCTGGTGGGATACGGCTCATCGCCAATGGGACGATCACATTAACCTGATGGACCTGTGCGTGGTCTGGGGCAAGAACGCGAGCAGCGGCATCTACCGCGACCTGCACTTCACCAATACCCAGTGGACCTGCCATATGAGCTCTCGCGACGACTCGAACTGGCAGGCGTTCGATACCGCGCAGGCGTCGAACAACCACATGGTCACAGACAAGCCCGAGGTCGGTCGAGCGCTGCGGCGCATCCATGTCGGCGACCAGATACGCATACGCGGCTACCTCGTCGATTACACGACCTACCGCAACGGCGTGCCGTTTGCCAAACGCGTCACCAGCGACTCGCGCACGGACACCGAATGCGAGGTCATTTACGTGACGACGGTCGAAACGCTCGCGCCGTCGGGGACCACTTCGCGCTTCGCCTACGCCTTTGGCATCGTCCTGCTGGTGCTGGGCAGCGCCGCCTGGCTGTTCATCCCGGCGCCTCCGCCTGGCGGCGGCGGCGGGTTCTAGGTCGGGTCGTCCACGGCCAAGCGGCAGCCGACCCGAGCCTCGGTCAGCAGCAAAGCCGGCCGCGCCGGGTCCCACGCCAGCTTCTGGCGTAGAGCTAGCGGGCAACCACGAAGGTCGTGGCGCCGGCTCGGAGCCGCGTCGGGACCCCGGAGCTCCTTGACCCGTACGGCAAGCACCCAGTACTCCTTGGGCGCGAGCGTCACGGGCCGGCCGATACGCCGCGGCTGCAAGGCTGCGCCCTTGGAGTCCAACCGCCGTGACGAACGCCGCCGGACCGCGCTTTCCACCACAGGCGCAATCGGCGGACGATATCCACGTCATCGGCGTGCGGCAGCCTCAATTCCGGCCCAATCAGCTCGGGGATCGGCCCCCACGGTGACATCCGATCGCGGCTGGCGGCAATCGACTTCTCGCCCGTCGAAGCCAACCGCTTGCCGGTTCCCGGATCGCAAGCGGCGAGCGGATCGAGCGGGGCAAAGTCTCGCCCAGCAAGTCGGTGCTACCACAAGGCCAGCCGATGAACGGCAGGGGCGGAGGGCGTGCCTGGCCAGGGATCGCGCCGGCTCGGAGGCTCCTTGACATCGGCCGCAGGACCGTCCTGGTTCCACTCCCCAAGGTAAAAGTTGATCAAGTGTTCCCAAAATCCGGTACCCAAAGATTGCGCCAAACAGCCGGAATCGTTGTGCGGCTCGCAGTTCAGCGCCGCAAAATCCGCGTCAGTGGCGGTGTTGGCGGTTGGCTCGTCCATCCGGTTCCCCCCGGCCGCCGCAATGCCGATAAGTGCCATTGTTGCCGTCAGACCCACCACTACGAGCAAACGAGTAATCATTTGGCTCCCTTGTTGAAATGCCGCCCCTTTATTGAAGGAATGAAGATCTGCGTGTCCTTTTCACAAGCAAACAATGGGCCAAGTTGTAACCGGCTGATTTTTAAGGACCAGCTCTTTGCGCTTGAAGTGATTCGTCGATTAACGCACAGAAATAATGCGCATTCTTGCTGCAATGCGCGTTCATGGTTCCTTGCGCGCCCGGTACCTGCGGTCCTAAGCCGGTTCGTTGGATCGTTGGATCTTTTCGGTTCAAGGAGCAAACTCGTGCCGTTTGCGAAAGGGGATCGGTCTCGAGCCTCGGCGCGGCTGCAGTCAAGCAGCTTGCAACCCGATGCGGGGCAGGTGGTCCGCTTCGTAAATCGAGGGTTCGGACGCCGCTCGGCGCAAAATGGCGACGGCGAAAACACGAGCGCAAAGTCCTGGCGCCAGGGTCGGCCCCGGGGCGCGGTGCGGTCGCCGGCCTCCTTGGCATAATGGATCCGTATGAGCGTCCAGCCCCGAAAAGATGTAGCAGAAAATATCAGCGGGTCGACCACGGTCCCCGTGGCGTCGAGCGCTGGTCGATCGGCCGCCGCAACGGCGGCCGGCTCGATAGCTGCGGAGTGTCCCGCGCCCGCCCCGATTCCCTCTAAGGGACGCAATGGTGCGCCCGTCTGGCGCCAGGACGATGGCGCCCCGGTCTCCTGCCTGGAAAAGATCAAGGTGCTCAACGAGAACTACGCCGAGCTCAAGCAGACGGCCCAGGACGCCTTCGAGGACGCGTTGCTGATGGGCTGCAGCGAAGCGCAGGTGCGCGCGGCGCTGCGCGAGCTGATCGAGATGCTGGACAATCCATACCGGAATACCGAACAGGGCCCGAATCAAGAGTAACCACCCGTCATTGCGGCGCAAAGCCGGCTGGGCGCTGTGTTGTACTTCCCGGATGTCGGTGCGCCCATCGCGCTTACTGCATTGCGCCTTCTTGCTGGGCATCGCCGGCGCGACGCTGGCCGATCCGGCAGTTGCGACCGAGTCCGCCCCCGCGATGCCCGCGCCGCCTCAAGGACAGGCCGGTTCCGCCTCGAGGCTATCGTCGTCGAGGGGCAGCACGCCTGCCGCGACACCGAGGAGCGGCGCGCGTCGACCGCGGCAAAGATGGTGTTCGGTCGCGAGGAGCTCGACCGCTACGGCGACTCCTCGATCGGCGAAGTGCTCAAGCGCCTGCCCGGCATCACCATCTCGGGTCGGCCCGGACGCGGCGGCGACATCCGCATGCGCGGCCTGGGCCACGGCTACACCCAGATCCTGATCAACGGCGATCCGGCGCCGCGCGGCTTCTCCTTTGACACCCTGGCCCCCGAGGCGGTCGAGCGCATCGAGATCTACCGGGCGCCGCTGGCCGAGCACAGCGCGCGCGCCATCGCCGGAACGATCAACATCGTGCGGCGCGAGGAACTCAAGAAGCACGAGACCGAGGTCCGCCTGACCAGCACCCTGGAAAAGGGTCACGTACAGCCCGGCGTGCCCATCCAAAAAGGCGACGCCGAGGGCAGCTTCAGCTACAACATCTCACTCAATCTGTTCGGACGCAACCAGGGCAGCGAGGTCTGCACGAACACGACCGGCGTCAACCTGCAGACCGGCAGCCCGTACCTGCTGCAGCGGCAGTACGACGACAGCCGGACCACGGGCGAGGGCATCCACCTGACGTCCCGACTGACCTGGCGCCTGGACGGCGGTGATCAGCTCAACCTGATGCCTTTCGTGATGCAGTCGCGCTCGCCACTGCTGGATACAGCCTCTTGAGCCAAGCGGTTCCGGCACCGACGACGCCGCCCAACCCGTTGACCGAAGCGCCGTTCTGGCTCGCCAACTGGGTCGCCGAGGCCGCCAACACGGTTGCCCGGCCCAGCGGGGATTGGACCGCACAATTTCGGCGCCGGCGCCAAGCTCAAGCGGCGTTTCATGCTCTGCCTGGCCCGCAACGCTGGCTCGATGCAACAGGACCAGGTCGGCATCCAAGGTCACCAGCTATTTGCCTCAACGAGCACTCACGATCGCACGCTTGCCAGCGGCGGCAAGTGGACGGTTTCGATCCAGAGCGGCGCCGACGTTGCCGGCGGCTGGGACGTCGAATACGTTTCGCGGCAAGAAGACGCCCTCAACGTGCTCGACGGCGTGCCGCGGCTCGTGGCCTTTGGCAGCGACATCGAAGCGTCCGTGCTGCGCCTTGCCGGCTATTCGCAGCGCGACTGGGACATCGGTCCGGCCTGGGCGATCTACAGCGGTCTGCGCTGTGAGGGCATCACAACGACCAGCACCGATGCGCTGACCGACGTGCACAACGAAAGCGCCGTCTGGAGCCCGATTCTGCAAAGTCTGAGGAGGCCGGGCGACCCGGCTAGCGACGGCCTGGCCGACCGCCCCGGCCAGATTCGGCCCGCGCTGGCCCGCACGTACCGGGCCCCCGAGCCTGAACAACCTGGTGGCCAGGCCCACGCTCTCCAGGCTGTACCCGGCGACCGGCCCCAACGAGCTGTCGAGCCCCGACCAGCTCGGCAACCCGAAACCTGCATCCCGAAGTGGCCTGGGGACTGGACCTGGCGCTCGAACACGACTTGACCCAGGGCGGAATCCTTTCGGCCAGCGCGTTTCATCGGCGCATCGAGAACCTGATGCGCGCCTCGACCAACCTGGAGACGGTGTCCTGGTCGCCGGTTCCGCGCTGGGTCAGCGAGCCGCAAAATGTCGGTCAAGCGCAGACCGGCGGGATCGAGCTCGCTGCCAAGCTCCGCCGGGCCGAATGGGTGAACGATGCGCCGCCGATCGATATCCGCGCCAATTGCAGCCGCTTTTGGTCCTCGGTCAGCCAGATCCCCGCGCCGAATAATCGACTGGATCAACAACCCGGGCAGACCGCCAACCTCGGACTGGACGACTGGATGCGCGGCCTGCCGCTGACGCTGGGCCTTAACTACAACTGGACACCGGGCTACCTCGTGCAGCGATCCCCCGCGCAGCGCTTCGGGCAACGGCCCAAGCGGGTGCTCGATGGTTACGCGCTGCGGATCTTCAACCCGCAGCTGCGGTTGCGCCTGTCGGTGTCCAATGCCTTGCATCGCGATGACGAGACCGCCAACACCGTGCTCACCCCTACGCCCGACGGCGCGGATTCCGAGGACGCCGACGCCATCGCGCGCACCTACCTTGCCTGGGCGGCGCGGCTGGAGATCAAGTTCTAAGCGCCGCCCTCTGCGGCGCTACGCCGCGCGAACGCCACGCCGGACCGTCAAGGCAGCAGCCAGGCCGCCCCCCGCACCCCCGAGGAATCGCCGTGACGGTTGGGCACGAGCCGGGTGCGCACATCGTCGGAGAAGACCCATTGGCCCCAGTAACGGGGTACCCATTCGTAAAGCGGCGTGATGTTTGAGATTCCGCCGCCCAGCACGATCACATCCGGATCGACGATGTTGATGACCACGGCCAGGGCCTGCGCCAGGCGGCGGGCATAGCGCTCGAGCGTCTGCATGCAAGCGGCTTCCCCCGCCTGGGCGCCCTGCCAGATCTGCTCGGCGCTGCAGCCAGCGCCGCTGGCTGCAGCCGCCGGCCAGGCATGATCGCTTTCCATCGCCGGCCCCGACAGCACCGTCTCGACGCAACCCACGCGCCCGCAGTAGCAAGGCCGGGGCGCGTCGCGGCCCTGCTGCTCGCCCACCAGCAGCGGATTGTGGCCCCATTCCCCGGCGATGCCGTTGGGCCCATCGAGGACGTGGCCATTGACCACCAGGCCGCCACCCACACCGGTACCCAAAATTACGCCGAAGACGACCGATGCCCCCGCGCCGGCACCGTCGGTCGCCTCGGAGAGGGCGAAACAGTTGGCGTCGTTGGCCAGCAGCACGTCCCGGCCCAGCCTCGACTGCAGGTCGGTGCGCAGGTCGCGGCCGTTGAGACAAGTCGAATTGGAATTCTTGATCCGTCCGGTCAGGCGGGAAATCGAACCGGGCGTGCCGATGCCGATGCCCGCTGCGCGCCCAAAGCGCTGCTGTGCGCTATCGATCAGCCCCAAGATCGCGCCAACGGTGGCCTCGTAATCGCCCGCCGGAGTCGGCACGCGCTGGCGATAGCGGGCCGTCCCTTGCTCATCCAAGACCACAATCTCGATCTTGGTGCCGCCCAGGTCTACGCCGAAGCGCATCGCCGCCCCCGCTCGCTGCCGCCCCACGTCATCCGGATGAGCTGCTTAGGCCCGATCCCATCTGCGAAAAACAAATAAGCATAGAAAACCAAATTACATTTTCTATTCATCTTGTATCCGATAATGCAAATTCCGCATAAAGACGCTCGAAACTCTGGCCCATCATGAACTTTCAACAATTGCGTTCCGTGCGCGAGGCGCTTCGCCGTGGCCTCAACCTGACCGAGGTAGCCCATGCGCTGCACACCTCCCAGCCCGGCGTCAGCCGGCAGATCCGCGAGCTCGAAGACGAGCTGCAGATCTCGATTTTCGAGCGTACCGGCAAGCGACTGACTCGGCTGACGGAGCCAGGCCAGCTCGTGGCGCCGATCATCGAGCGCATCTTGATCGATGCGCAAAATCTGCACAATGTCGCGCAGGACTTTGCCCAGCGCCAGACCGGGCAGCTGACCATCGCGGCGACCCACTCGCAAGCCCGCTATGCGCTACCCGGCGCGGTGCAAGACTTCCGCGCGCTGTACCCTCGCGTGACGCTGAATCTGCACCAGGGCTCGCCGCACCAGATCGCACAGTTGCTGATCGACGGCGAAGCCGACATCGGCATCGCCACCGAGGCGCTGGCCGGTTATGAGCAGTTGATCGCTTTGCCATGCTACCGCTGGACGCACTGCGTGATTGCGCCCAAGGGCCACGAGCTGCTCGATGGCCAGCCCCTGACGATCCAGCGGCTGGCGCGCTTTCCGATCGTCACCTACGAGGCCGGCTTCACCGGCCGATCGCACATCGACGCGGCGTTCCAGCGCCAGGATCTGAAGCCGCACATCGTCATCAGCGCCATGGACGCCGATGTGGTCAAGACCTACGTCGCGCTGGGCGTCGGCGTCGGTATCGTCGCCGGGTTTGCCTTCGACGAGGAACGCGACCACGAGTTGAGCGCCATCGAGGCTGGGCACCTCTTTGAGATCAATACCACGCGCCTGGCCATCCGCCGCGGCGCCATGCTGCGCGACTATGTGCTGTCCTTTATCGAGACCTTTGCTCCGAGCCTGGACCGAGGCACGGTAACCCAAGCCCTGGCGCAGGCGCGGGAGCAACGGCGCGAGGAGTAGTTCGGCACTCGGACGCCGGAGGCGCCCAAAACGCGCATCGTGCGTCGCAGCCGGCGCCGCTGCGCCAAGCGAAAAAGGGCGGTATCGTCAACGGGTTCTCGGGCAATTCCTCGGCCCCAGTGCCGCGGCGCGCGGGCCCGCCAACGCAGGAAGAAGATCTCGATGAAAGCGACGCAATGCAACCTTGCCGGATGCACGGGCATTTGAAACGGTCGTGCCTGCGGTTGCTGCGCGCCGGTGCCAGCGTGCTGGCCCTAGCCATCGCGCCGGGAGTCGCCTGCGCCTGGGGCCACGTCGGCCATCAGGCGGTCGGCGCGGTGGCCGACCAGTTGCTCACCCCTGCGGCGCGGGCGGCCGTCGCCGAATTGCTGATCGGCGACCTGGACGGCAGCCGACGGCCATCGAACCGCCACAGCCTACCCGACATCGCCGACTGGGCCGACGAGATCCGTGGCCAGGAAGGCGATCACCCGCGATGGCATTTCGACAACCAGCCCATCTGCCGGCACGACCCGTCCGCGGCGGCTTGGTGTGCGCGCGGCGAGTGTGCCAGCGCAAAATTCGATGCCGAGCTCGCCATTTTGGCCGACGACGGGCGCTCCCGCGCCGAGCGCAACGAGGCCTTGAAGTGGGTGGTGCATCTGGCCGGCGACCTGCACCAACCGCTGCATGCCGCCGACTTTGCCGAAGGAGGCAATCTAATCCACGTGGCCGCCCACGGGCGCCCGCAATCCGGCCATGGAGGCCGCAGGGGCGAGACGCTGCACGCGTTCTGGGATACGCGTCTGGTTACGCTGGCCCTGCACCCGAGCCGTGGTTCGATCCCGGCCCGCTCGATGCAGCGCCTGCTGCAACGAGCGCAGGCCGAGGATCCTGCCGAACTCAGCAAGACGCCGGCGCAGTGGGCCGCCGAGTCCAACGAGCTCGCGCGCAGCGTTGCCCTGAACATCGATGGGATCGGTTGCGGCATGGAATACGCGGGACGGTTTCCAACCGTCACGCTGACCGACGACTATGTCGCCAGCGCCAAGCAAATCGTCGAGCAGCGGCTGGCCCTGGCCGGGGCGCGATTGGCGCAGGCGCTCAACCAGGCACTGGGCGAGAACCCCTAGCGGCTACGGACCCGGAACACGCCGGTCAGTGCTTCGGGAGGCGCGCCGGACGGGCTCGAACCCGCGGGCGCGGTGTCTAGCGCTTCTTCTCCGGCCGTCTCCAGTTCGGTATCGTCACCTGGCGCGCGCGCGCCACGGTGAGCGTACCTCCGGGCACCTCGCGCACGACCGTGGAGCCAGCTCCTACCGTCGCCTTGTCGCCGATGTGCACCGGCGCCACGAGCACGGAGTTGCTGCCCACATGCACGTCTTCACCCACATCGCTGCGGTGCTTGTTGGCGCCATCGTAGTTGGCAAAGATGGTCCCGGCACCGATGTTGGAGCGGGCACCGACCCGTGCGTCGCCGATGTAGGCCAGGTGATTGGCCTTGGCTCCGCGCTCCAGGTGCGACGCCTTGACCTCGACGAAGTTGCCAATATGCACGTCGTCGTCGAGCACCGCGCCCGGGCGCAAGCGAGCGTAGGGTCCGATGTGCACGCCATCACCGACTTGGGCGCCGTCCAGGTGAGAGTAGGCCTGCAGCTGCGTGCGGGCGCCGACACTTGAATTTCGCAACACGCAGTAGGGCCCGACGCGTACGCCGTCGCCCAGGGTCACCCGGCCTTCAAAGACACAGCCCACGTCGATAAGCACGTCACTGCCCGCCTGCAAGTCCCCGCGCACGTCCAGGCGCGCCGGATCGATGAGCGTCACCCCGGCTTCGAGCAGCGCATCGGCCGTGCGCCGCTGCACGATGCGCTCGAGAAAAGCCAGCTGCGCCTTGCTGTTCACCCCGAGCGTCTCGTCCGGATCGGCAGCAACGCTGGCCGTGACCGGCATGCGCTGCGCGCGCGCCGCCGCCACGACATCCGTCAGGTAGTACTCGCCTTGTGCATTGGCATTGGACAGGCCCGCCAGCCACTGGCGCAGCGCTGCCGTCGGGGCCACGAGGATCCCGGTGTTGACTTCCTCGATGTGCCGCTGCTGTTCATCGGCATCTTTTTCCTCGACGATGCCGCAGACGTGGCCGGAGCTGTCGCGCAGGATGCGCCCGTAGCCGCTCGGATTGGCCAGGCGCACAGTGAGCAAGCCCAGGTGGCCGGCGGCCGCCTCGATCAGCGCCACCAGGGTGCGCGCGCGGATCAGGGGTACGTCGCCATACAGCACCAGGGTCGAGACGTCGTCGCGCAGTTGCGGCGCCGCCTGCAGCACCGCATGCCCGGTACCCAGCTGCGGCTGCTGCACCACAAACTGCAGATCGGCTTGGCCGCCAAACGCCGCGCGCACCGACTCGGCGCCGTGGCCGATGACCACGATGATGCGCGCTTGGCTCCTGCACTGGCGTGCCGTTTCGCGCGCCGTATCGATGACGTGCGCCAGCAGGGGGGAGCCGGCGATCGGCTGCAGCACCTTGGGCAGCGCCGAGCGCATGCGCTTTCCCTGTCCGGCGGCGAGGATGACGATGTTCATAGGGCGGACTTTGGGTGAGGTTAAGGGACGGGCCTAGGTGCGGGCAAACTTCAAGCAAGGATCAGGGAAAGGGCAGCCCGGCAAAATACCAGGCGAACATAAAGGCCAGCGCCCCCAGCGATACGGCGGCCGCACGCAGCAAGTGCGTATTGTTCTCCTGCGCTCGACGCAGGCGCTGCAGTTCGGCCAGGATTTCGGGTGTGACGTCGGGCCGAGCCAGCGCGTCGTGTGACAGCCGCGCCAGGCGCGGCAAGAACTGGCTCCAGGGTATGGCCTCGTCCTTCATGCGCTCGACAAACCCGACCCAGCCGACCTGACGCTTCATCCAGCTCTCAAGAAAAGGCATGGCGGTGCGCCACAGGTCCAGGTCCGGATCGAGCTGGCGCCCCAGGCCCTCGACATTGAGCAGCGTCTTTTGCAGCAGCACGAGCTGGGGTTGGATCTCGACATTGAAGCGGCGCGACGCCGTGAACAGGCGCACCAGCACCTGGCCAAAAGAGATGTCCTTGAGCGGCCGGTCGAAGACCGGCTCGCACACTGCCCGGATCGCGCTTTCGAGCTCGTCGACGCGCGTATCCCGCGGCACCCAGCCCGATTCGATATGTGTCTGGGCCACGCGACGGTAGTCGCGCTGGAAAAAAGCCAAGAAGTTGCGTGCCAGGTAATCGCGATCGACGTCCGTCAACGTGCCCATGATGCCGAAATCGAGCGCGATATAACGCCCCAGGTCGGCCGGCTGAACGCTGACCGCGATGTTGCCCGGGTGCATGTCGGCGTGGAAGAAGCCGTCGCGAAAGACCTGGGTGAAGAAGATCTCCACGCCATCGCGCGACAGTTTTCTTATGTCAACACCGGCGCGGCGCAGCTCGTCGATGCGGCTGATCGGTACGCCGCTCATGCGCTCCATCACCAGCACATTTTGCCGGCAATAGTCCCAATACATTTCCGGCACCCGCAGCAGGTGCGATCCGGCAAAGTTGCGCCGCAACTGCGAGGCGTTGGCGGCCTCGCGCGTGAGGTCGAGCTCATCGTGCAGGACCTTGCGGAATTCCTCGACCACCTCGCGCGGCCGCAGGCGCTTGCCGTCGCGCCACAGTCGCTCCACCAGGCTGGCGGCAACCTCGAGCAACGCCAGGTCGTGGTCGATGATTGCGCTGATGCCCGGACGCAGCACCTTGACCGCCACCTCGCGCCCCGCAAGGGGATCGGCCCGAGCCGGGGCAGTGGAACCATCCGCCGAGCCGCCCGCCGCGGCGGGCGCATCCGCCACCGGCGGCGCCGCGCCGGCGAGCACGGCAAAATGCACCTGGGCAATCGACGCGCAGGCCACGGGCTCGCGCTCGAACTGGGAAAAGATCTGTGCGATCGGCCGGCCTAGGCCGCGCTCGATCTCGTGCACGGCCAGATCGGCGTCGATCGGCGGCACACGGTCCTGCAGCTTGGCCAGCTCGTCGGCGAAGTCGGCAGGCAGCAGGTCGCGACGCGTGGAGAGCACCTGGCCGAACTTGACAAAAATCGGCCCCAGGCTTTCGAGCGCGAGGCGCAGCCGCACGGCGCGCGGGCTGTCAAAATTGCGCCCCAACGAGGCCAAGCGCACCAGCCGGATGAGCAACGGATGCTGCAGGTTGGCAAAGGCGATCTGGTCGAGCCCATAGCGCAGGCCGACCCAGGTGATGCGCAGCAGGCGCAGCAGGCGATTCATGGGACGGCGTTGACCTTAGCCTCCAGTCGGTCCAAGCGGTCCTGCAGTTCGGCCAGCTCTTGGGAAAACCGCGCGAACTCCTGCTTGCCCAGCAGCATCGGCTGCTCGACCACCAGGTAATCGGCGCCCTGGCGTGCCAAACGCTGCGCCGAGTCGCGCATCTGGGCGATGGCGGCGCTGACGGTGTCGACGAGCCGCTGCGCCGGCGCGTCGCCCACGTATCGGGCCAGATCTTCGGCCGGATCGGGGCGCAGCTTGGAGAGCACGTCGGTCAGTGCCTGGGCGAATTCGACATCACCGTCCATGCGCAATTTGCGCAACACCGCGCCGGGATCGAATAGCGAACCGGCCAGGGCCTGGGGCTCGAGCGTTATGGTGACACTGGGCGTGCCGCTGCCCACCGCCAGCCTGCCTCCGGCCTCGATGGCCAAAAATACGCTGACCAGGCCGGCGTCGAATCGCGCCGTTCGACCGGCGTAAGGCGCCAAAGCGGTACGCGCCCAGTCCTCGCGCTCCAGCAGGCGCCGGTACCAGGCAACAACCGATTCGGATGCAAGGCGGTCCAGCATAGCGACGTCTCCAGCACTCGCAGATAAGGATACCGGTCCCGCTCGCGGGTTCATCGACCCATGTACCGATATCTTCGTCTACTCATGGATCGCGTCGACTCAGGAGCGGGTCGGCGGCTTAGGTCTTTACTCCAACATGCAAGGCGCATATGCCGGCGGCAAAATTGAACCAACGCACCCGCGAAAGCCCGGCCGCCTTCATCATGTCGGCCAATTCCTGCTGTGGCGGGTGCATCCGGATCGACTCGGCCAGATAGCGATAGCTTGCGCCATCGCCGGCGATGCGCTCGCCCAACCAAGGCATGATCTTCATGGAATACGCGTCGTATAGCGGCGCCAGCGGCGCCCAAATACGGGAAAACTCCAGCACCAGTAGCTGCCCTCCCGTCCGTAGTACGCGCTGCATCTCCGCCAAGGCCAGCTCCTTGTGGGTCATGTTGCGCAGACCAAAAGACACAATGACCCGATCGAAGCTGGCATTGGCAAACGGCAACTGCTCGGCGTCGCACAGAACCGGCTCGATCGGCAGCCCCTGATCGAGCAGGCGGTCGCGACCCTCGTTGAGCATCGCGTCGTTGATGTCGGTGAGGATCACCTGCCCCCCCGGCGTCACAAGGCGCGCAAAGGCGCGCGCCAGATCACCCGTGCCCCCGGCCACGTCCAATACCCGCATCCCGGGACGCACCTGGGCGTGGCGCACCGCAAAAGCCTTCCAGAGCCGATGCAGTCCGGCCGAGAGTACGTCGTTCATGAGGTCGTAGCGCGGCGCGACGGAGCGAAAGACGCCGGCGACGCGCTCGGACTTTTCGGCTTCGGGAACCTCGGTAAAGCCAAAGTGGGTGGTTCCGGTTTTGCTCATGGTGCGCGACTCTTGCTGGTCCAGCCGCTGCAGCGATCCGCCGCAGATTGCTGCCCGCCCGTAGCCCCCGCGCCCGGTCCGTCGGCATGGCCGCAGGCCGAGCCCGGCGCTTTACCCTGTCCACAGCCGCCGGCCAAATTTGCCGGTGCTGGGCCGGCGCCGAGCGCATCGCGCGACGCGCCGGCCCGCACCAAGCGCTGCAGATAGTCCGCCCACATGGCGTCCTGATGGATGCCCAGCTCGTAAAGATAGTCCCAGGAGTACAGGCCCGTATCGTGTCCATCGGAGAAAATCAGCTGCACGGCATAGTGCCCCACGGTGTCCACGGACTCGATGGTGACGTCGCGCTTGCCGACCTGCAGGGTTTCTTGCCCGGGCCCGTGCCCGCGCACTTCGGCGGAGGGCGAAAAGACCCGCAGGAACTCGAAGGGCAGGCGGAACTGCCGGCCATCGTCAAAGACGATAGCCAGCGCCCGTGAAGCCGAGTGAACCGTGATTTCGGTGGGCCGCGGCGTATTTCGGGTTAGACCGGAGCCGTGTCTTTGGGCAGTTTCGCGCATGGTCTGTTGATCCTTCGGCAGGGCAAATCCTGCCAGGTCAGAGCATAGCGCGAGGCACGCGGCGGCGAACGGCGCCCCGTCCCGGGCAACCGTGCGGCCCCGGATGCGCCGTTGCGTCCGCTGGCAGACAACGCTCGATCCTCGCGTGCCAAGCGCTGCGGTTGGCGATCGCCGAATCGCCCGACTGCGCGTACCTGCCTGGGCCTGGCGCAACGACAGCGACTCCGACCCGGCGTGCGCCTCGCTGACCGGACCGCGCGCCTGTCACCGGCCCGTCATGCGCAACGGCGACGATTGGGTCGCATATGCTGGTGCTCATCAATCTGGATTCGGCGACAAAGCGGCGCGCAGCCATGGCGCGCCAGCTCGATGTCCGTGGCTGCTCCTTCGAACGCATCGGCATTGACCTGCGCTGCGTGCGCGAGGCTCAGGTCGACGCCCAGATCCAGGCGTGCTGCCCCGCCTTGCGCTTTGATCGCAAGGCGCTCAGCAATGCGGAAATCGGCTGCTGGCTCTCACACCTTTGCGCCTGGCAACTGCTGCAGCGGTCGACGCACGCCACCGCGACGGTCATCGAGGACGACCTGAGCCTGGCGCCGGCTTTCGGCTATGCGATCCAGGCGCTGGATCGGCGCGACCGGTTCGACATCGTCTACCTGGGCACGTCGTCGCGCAACATCTCGCAGCGCCGGCGCACGCTGATCGGCGGACTGGCGGTGCACGCGCCGGTGGGCGTCATCTACAACACCTGGGGCTACAGCATCACGCGCGACTACGCACAACGCTTCTTCGCCAGCGGGCCGCGTCTCATTGGCTTGCCCATCGACCATTTCCTTGGCGGTCGCGGCCGCCGCCGCGAGCGGCCGCATATCGGCGTGCTACAGCCGGCCGTGGTTCAGGAGGATCCGGTGCTCGGGGCCGCCTCGCAGATCGGGCCGCACACGCGCCGCCTGGATCGCTCCAGGCTGTTCGAGGAAACGCGTCGGCGCGTACTGTCGAGCGCCGTCGGCGAACTCTATTACTCGCTGTATCGCTTTCTTTGACAACGCCGCGCGCGCCGTCGTGACCATGGCCTAGCCTGGCCCCGCTTCTTGCTCGAGCCAATCGGCTTTGAGCCCAATCGCGCCAGCTTTAGCCCGTTCGTTGTTTTCCCCGTCTTTTCTAGCGATCCAGCGGACCACCGCAGGACAAACGTGGCGAATTGCCCCGCTACCCCGACGCTTGGTTCAAGGTCACCGCCCCCGCGCCGAAAAGGCGCATGGAAACGCCGCGGACGCGTGCCGGCCAGCCGGTGCGCGAAGATTATGAGGCAGGGCAGGCCATGAAGAGGGCGTGGTTTCGGATCTGGGTCGTGCTGCTGGGCGCGCTGACGATGCACGTCACCGCCTCCAGCGGCGCGGAGCTCCCGACCCGCGCTTGGGCGCTGACCGGGGACAAGGTGTTTCTGAACATGCCCTCGACCGAAACCGCGGGCATCTGGTCGATCGCCCAGGACCAGCAAGGTTTCCTCTGGCTCGGCACGGACTCCGGCCTGATGCGCTGGGACGGCTATCGCCTGCGAAGCTACGTGCAGGATCCCGGCACGCCCGGATCGCTCCCGGACAACTACATCCGCAACCTGCTGGTCGATGAGCGCGGTCAACTCTGGGTGGGAACCAACGCGGGCGGATTGAACCGCTACGATCCGGAGCACGACGCATTCGTCAGCATCCCAGTCGGGGCCGGCGGGACGCGGGCGGGCAATTTGATCGCGCTGATCTCCGACGGTGCCGGGGGTCTATGGATTGGAACCTCCAAGGGGATCGACCACCTGGACGGCAAGTCCGGACAGATCGATCCGCCTGACCGGCGACTGCCCGACGTCGCGATCTCCGCGTTGCTGCTCGACCGCCAGGGAACGCTCTGGGCGGGGACCCCGTCAGGGCTGCTGCGCCGTTCGCGTGGGGCGGATCGATTCGTGCCCGCGGCGTGGCCTCCAGGCGACGGTCCGGCCCCTGGCGTCTCTTCTCTTTACGAGGACACGGCCGGCCGGATCTGGATCGGCACAACGCTGCACGGCGCCTTCGTCCAGGAGCCCGGCGTGGGAGCACCCCGACCTGTGCACGAGTCGGGCAGCACGCGGCCGATGACCGAAACCATCAACGTGATGCGCGAGGTCGGAGCCGGCGAAATGTGGCTGGGTACCGAAACCGGCGGGGTCGTGTGCGTGGATACGGTGACGTGGAAGACCTGGCGCGAACGGCACGATGATGCCAGTCCCAATAGCCTTCCCGGCGATGAGATCCATTCGCTGTTTCTCGACCATAGCGGCCTGCTCTGGGTCGGCAGCAGTGCGGCCCTGGGTCGCAACGATCCGCAACAGCGCCTGATCCAGACCTTCTTTGGGGGCAGCGCCTCCTCGCGTGTGCTCAGCAAGCCCAGCGTCCCGGCCCTGCTGGCGCTACCCGACGGTCGAATTTGGGCCAGCCTGGGTGACGGTGGCGTCGACATCATCGACCCGCTGGCCGGTCGCGTAGGGCAGTTGCGGCCCGACCCAACGCAGCCAGAGCACGCGCTGCCCAGGAGCAAAGTGAACTCGATGGCGCGCGGCGATGACGGCAACATCTATTTGGTAACTTCCGGCGGCTTGTACCGCGCCAGCGCCGACGGGCACTCGCTAGCGCGGCTGCCGGGGCCATGGGGCAAGCTAAGGCAAGAATTGCGCTGCGTGCAGTTCGCCGGCGGACGGCTCTGGCTGGGCACCACCGAGGGACTCTGGGAGCTCAAGGTAACCGCCGCGGGCACGCCGCAGCTTCTGCGCCACGTCGACAAGAAACTGGGCGACCCGCGCGTCACCTCGTTGACGCCCGACGGCGATTCGACGCTGTGGATCGGCACAATGGCCGGACTGGTCAAACTCGATCTGGCGACGAACACGCTGACGAGTCTGCTCGTCGATCCTGCCGACAAATCAGCGCTGCCCGGCGGGTATGTGAGCTCCGTCCTGACCGACCGAAAAGGCCGCCTCTGGGTGGCGACCTTTGGCCGCGGCATCCAAGTCGAGCAGCGGCGCGGGCCGGACGGTCGCCCGCTGTTCTTGCGTCTGACGCAACACAGCGGCTTGCCGCAAAACAGCGTCAACGCCTTGCTCATGGACCGCAATGGCACGATCTGGGCGAGCACCGACGATGGCCTGGCACGGATCGATCCCGATACCCTGCAGATCCGCTCTTACCGCGCCGCCCAGGGCGTGGGTTTCGCCGGATTCTGGGCTGGTTCGGGCACCAATACGCCGGCCGGCGAGCTGATTTTCGGGGGCCTCAGCGGCCTGGTCGTGTTGCATCCCGATGAGGCCACCCGCGAGGCCGGCGTTCCGAGCCTGGCCATCACGGAGGCGCACATCGGCAATCAATCGATTGCGGTCGCTTCGTCGGCCGTATTCCGCCAGGGGCTGGAAGTCGGGTCGCAGGACCGCAACCTGGATATCGAGTTCGCCGCGCTCGATTTCTCGGACCCGGAACACCGGCGCTATGACTACCGCTTGCAGGGCTTTGATACCGACTGGATCGATACGCCTGCCTCGCGCCGCCTCGCGGCCTATACCAATCTGCCCCCGGGGGATTACACGCTGCAGTTGCGCAGCGCCCCGGCCGACGGCAAGTGGGCCGCACCACTGAGCGTGCCGGTCCATGTGCATGCCGCCTGGTATCAGCACAATGCGGTGCGTGCGTTAGCCCTCTTACTGCTACTGGCGCTGATCGGTTCCTTGGTGCAGCTGCGCACGCTGTTTTTGTGCAGGCGCCAGGGAGAGCTGGAGCGGCTCATTGCCGAACGGACCGCGGAGTTGCGCCGCAGCCAGGAACAGCTGGAACAAATGGCCTACTTCGACTCGCTCACCGGCCTACCCAATCGCCGGATGTTCAACGAGCATCTGCGGCGCCTCATATCGGCCCGCCAGCGCGGTCAAGGCGGCTTCGCCCTGTTGCTCATTGATCTGGACGGGTTCAAGCCGATCAACGACACCCACGGCCATGCCGTCGGCGATGCCCTGCTCGCGGCAATCGCCGGACAGCTGCGTACGCTGGTGCGTGACACGGACTTGGCGGCGCGCCTAGGAGGCGACGAGTTCGCCGTGCTGCTGGGGCAAACGACCGAAACGTCGGCGATCGAGTCGACCTGCGCGCGTATCGTCACGAAGATCGGCGAACCGCTGATCGTGGCCGGCCACAGCGTCAAGATCGGCGCCAGCATCGGCATCGTGCCCTGTCCACAGGACGGCGCCTCGCCCGACGAGCTGTACCGGGCGGCCGATATCGCGCTGTACGAAGCCAAGCAGGCCGGTCGCGGCACCTGGCGCTGGGGCAAGGCCGAGGCCTACACGTTCACGGCGTAGCGGCCGGTCGCCGTTGCCCGCCGTTGCGGGCAGCCAACGGCGCCTCTGCGGTGCGCGTGCGCACGATCGGGGACGTAAGCGCCGGGGTTAGCGAAACCGTCGCAGAGCGACTAATGCGCCGTACCCAGGTACGCCGCACGTACCGCGGGATCGTCTTGCAACTGCGCAGCCTTGCCGTGCACGGCGATGCGCCCGTTCTCCAGCACGTAGCCGTAATCGGCCACGCGCAGCGCCGCGGCGGCAAACTGTTCCACCAGCAGCATGGTGATGCCCTGGGCCTTGAGTTGCTCCAGGTGCGAAACACATCGGTCACCAGGCGCGGCGCCAGGCCCATCGACGGCTCGTCAAGCAAGAGGACGTCGGGGTTGAGCATCAGCGCGCGACCCATGGCCAGCATCTGCTGTTCGCCGCCCGACAGGGTGCCTGCCGCCTGGCGGCGGCGCTCACGCAAGCGAGGAAACAGATCGAAAATGCGCTCCCGGTCCGCGTCCACGTCGCCGCGCGGCCGGCGGGAGGTCAGGCGCGCAAAAGCGCCCAGGCTCAGATTGTCTGTGACCGAGAGCGACGGAAAAACGCGCCGGCCCTCGGGCGAGTGCGCCAAGCCGCAACAGGTGACGCGGTGCGCCGGCAAACCGGTGATGTCCCTGCCGCCCAGCTCGATGCGCCCTGAGGTCGGCCGCAGCATGCCCGAGACCGCACGCATGGTCGTGGTCTTGCCCGCGCCGTTGGAGCCGATCAGCGTGACGAGTTTGCCCTTGGGTACCTCGATCGAGATCCCGCGCAACACCTGCACCTGGCCGTATCCGGCGCATAGGTCACGGATGCTCAGCATGGTGATTGCTCCCCTTGCTGCGTTGCGGCCGGATCCCCCGGTCCCTCGGCGGCGGCCGCGCCGCCCAGGTAGGCGTCGATCACCTTGGGGTCGGCTTGGACCTCGGCGGGACGGCCCTCGGCGATCTTGTTGCCGAAATCGAGCACGGACACCCGATCGCAGATGCCCATCACCACATCCATGTGGTGCTCGATCAAGATCACGGTAACGCCCTGCTCCTTGATGCGGCGAATGATGCCGATCAACTCCTGGATGTCGGGCGCCGTCAGCCCGGCGGCCGGCTCGTCGAGCAGAACTAGGCGCGGGTCCAGGCCCAGGGCGCGGCCGATCTCGAGCAGGCGCTGCTTGCCGTATGGCAGGCTGCGTGCCTCGTCGTTGGCGTACTGGCTCAGACCGACAAACGCCAAAATCTCGGCGGCACGCCGCCGGGCGGCCAGCTCTTCGCGCCGGTAGCGCGGCAGCCGCAGCATGACGTCGGCCAGGTTGCTGCGAAAGGTGTGGTGCAAGCCGACCAGGACGTTCTCCAGTACCGTCATCTCGCCGAAAAGTTGCACGTTCTGAAAGGTGCGCGCAATGCCGGCAGCGGCGATTTGCGCCGGCGCACGGCCGCCGATCGAGCGCCCCTCAAAGGCGATGCTGCCCGAGGTCGGTCGGTAGATGCCGGTGAGCACGTTCATCAACGTGCTTTTGCCTGATCCGTTGGGGCCGATCAGTCCGTGCACGCTGGCCGGCGCGACTTGCAGGCACACCCGATTGAGCGCGGTGAGCCCGCCGAACTGCATGACGATATCCTCCGTGACCAGCGTTGCGGCCGTCGTTTGTTGCGCAGCATTTGCTGCGGGCTTTGTTGCAAGCTGCAGCGCAGCAAAGTTGCCTGCACTGGGCGCCAAGGCAAAGCCCCCCGAAGCGTCCGAGGCGCGGCGCTCGTCCCCGGGGATGCGCATCGGTTCCTGGAGCTGGATCCATCCGGGCAGCAACTGCTGCGCCGACGCGCGCACAAAACCGATGATGCCGTCGGGCAGGTAAAAGATCACCAGCAGGATCATCAGACCGAAGATCGTCAGACGGTAATCCGTCATGTCCTCAATGCCGTAGGAAAACACGGCCATGGCAACCAATATGGCGCAGGGCACGACCAGCTGGCGCCATGGGCGCCGACGCCTGGCCAGCGCCAGCGCCGAGTAGGCGAGCACCAGTACCGCCAGCGCGACGGCGATCTGACGGAACAAGTCCAGATCCGACAACAAGTTGGGCAGCATGACCACAATGGCAGCACCCAGAACTGGACCGCTACGCGTCTTGCGCCCGCCCATGATGACCGCCAGCAGGAACAAGATGGCCAGCTCGATCGAATAGGTGTTGGGGGAGATGAACTCCTCCGAATACGTGAACAAACCGCCGGCCAGGCCGGCGAGCGCGGCGCTGATGACAAAGGCATAAACCTTGTAACGGTAGACGCTCACGCCCATGCAGTCCGAGGCCAAGGGACTGTCGCGCAGGGCCTCAAAGGCGCGGCCCAGGTGCGATTTGAGGATGCGCTGCACCACCAACAAGGTCAGCGCCAGTGCGATGGCGACAAAGTAGTAGTACTCGGTCGCCGACATGCGGTGGCCGAACAGCTCGGGTTTGCGCAGCGAAATGCCCAGCGGACCGTTGGTAAGAAAATCCATCTCGTTGATGAAGATCTGGACGATCGTGCCAAAGGCGAGCGTCACCATGGCCAAGTACGGGCCGGTCACGCGCAAGGCCGGCAGCGCCAGGATGGCCCCGAACAGGGCGGTAACGGCGACGGCCGCCGGCAGTGTGGCCCACAAGGGCAGTGCCAGCTTCAATACCAGCACGCCGACGGTGTACGAACCGACCCCGAAAAGCGAGGCGTGCCCCAGGGAGACTTCGCCCGTGTAACCCACGACGATGTCCAGCCCCAGCAGCAGTATCGAATAGATGGCGATCAGCGCGACCAAATGGATGTAATACGGGTTGGGCCAAAGCACCGGGAACAGCGCCAGCGCAAGGGCGCACCCGAGCGTGAATCCGACGCGCACCAGGCGGGCGCGGCTTGCGGTCACGGTTGCAGGGCCGGCATTCATATCCAGGTCGCTCAGACCTTCTTGATGACGGCTTTGCCGAACAGTCCGGTGGGCTTGATGACCAATACCACCAGCAGCAGGACGAGCCCCGGGACGTCCTTGTAGCCCGTGGAGACGTAATAGCCGGTCGTGGTCTCGGCCACCCCCAGGATCAAGCCGCCGACGATGACGCCCATGCCGCTGTTGAGCCCGCCAATGATGGCCACGGCGAATGCCTTCAGGCCAAGGACCGCGCCCATGCTGGCACCGGTGAGCGTCAGCGGCGCCACAAGGACACCTGCCAGCGCGGCCGTCAGCGAGCTCAGCATGTAGGAAAAGCTGATTACGGCCCCGGTATTGATCCCCATCAGGCCGGCGGCGTCGCGATCGTTGGAAGTGGCAACCACGGCCTTGCCATAGATCGAGCGACGGTTGAACAATTCGACCGCAAGCATCATGAACAGCGCTCCGACCACGACCAGAATTTCCATCGGCAACACGTGTATGCCAAGGATCGTGAACGGCGATTCGGGCAGCGGCGACGGAAACTTCAAGTCATCCTTGCCCCAGATGTTTTCCGCGGAGTTGCGAAAAATGATGCCCAAAGCGATGGTCGACATGATCCAGCCGAACTCGGACTTGGTCTTGATCGCCGGCGCCACCGCCAAGCGCTCGACCACCAGCCCCTGCAGGGCGCCGAATATCAGCACCAGCGGGATCATGGCCCAATAGCCGACGAGACCGGCGATGGTCAGGCCCGCAAGCGCGCCCAGCATGAGTGCCTCGCCCTGGCCGAAATTGAGCGTGCGCGACGTGGCGAACGTGAGTTGGTAGCCAAAGGCGATGACCGCGTAGATCATGCCCTGGGCGATGCCGCTGACGGCCAACTGGGCGAAAGTATTCATGTTTGCACCCCCGTCCCGCACGGGAGGGGACGGGGGAGGATGTCGAGTTGGGACGCGGCTACTTGGCCCGCACGACGTGCCCGTCCTGCACTTCCCCGATAACGGCGTCGCTTGCCCGGATCGCCTCGTGATCGGCGTGGGTGAACGGCCGGTCATAGACCTTGACCACGCCGTCGACCTTTTCCTTGAGGTCTTCCAGCGCCTCACGGACCTTGGGGCCGTCGGTGGTGCCTGCCTGGCGGATCGCCGCAGCCAACAAGAACACCGAGTCGTAGCCCTGCGCCGCAGAAACCGGCGAAGGGATGCGTTCTACCTTGTAGGTCTTCTGGTAGGCGGCGATGAAGGCCTTGCGCTTGGGCGTGTCGCCGTCTTGAATGAACGTCTGGGGCATGCGCGCGCCGTTGCCGTTCTTGCCGGCGTTGTCGATGAAGTTGGCCATGGACAAGGTCCAGCTGCCGATCATCGGCACGCGCCAGTCGAGTTTCTCCATGCCGTTCGCGATCTGCGCCAATTCAGGGCCGATGGCGTAGGTGAGGATCGCCTGCGCCCCGGCCTGCTTGGCCTTGAGCAGCTGAGCGGTCATGTCGGTGTCCTTGATATTGAATTTTTCCACCGCCACGGCCTTGATGCCACGCTTTTCGAGCGCGCGCTCCAGGTCCTCGCGTCCGAGCTGGCCGTAATTGGTCGAGTCGGCAAGGATTGCCACCTTGGTGAACTTCTGCCGCACGACCGCTTCCTCGACGATCATCCCTGACTGGATCGTGTCGTTGGCCGCATTGCGAAAGACGTAGTTGTCTGGGAACTCCGGGGCCTCGAACTGGTGCGTGACCTTCGAGCCGGTGGCCACGTTATCAATCACGGGAATCTTGGCTTCCTGGTAGAAGCGCTGCGCCGATAGCGCGACGCCCGTGTTGATGAACCCCAAGTCGGCGACCACCTGTTCCTTGCTGATCAGTTCCTGGGCGATTTGCACGCCGCGCTCGTTCTTTGCCTCGTCGTCGCGCTCGATGAGCTTGATCGGGCGACCCAGCACGCCCCCAGCGGCGTTGATCTCGGCCACCGCCAGCCTCACCCCGTCGCGCATACTCACACCCATCGGCGCAGAGCCGCCGGTGAAGGGACCGGAAACCCCGATCTTGATCGGATCGGCGGCAATTGCCGCGCCACCTACCGCAAGGAACACGGCCAACGCCACTGCGCTAGCGCCCACTCGAAAAGACATATTCTTCTCCTTGACGTCCGGTCTGCGGCTATGGGCGGCAACGGAGGGCCGCTCAGTCCAACGGAACGCATGGCGCGGATCATCAATGTTTATCGCTAACCGCGCAAGCGTTGCGGCGCAGCCGGAGCCGGCCGAGTCGAGTTCAGATTCTGCACCGGGCTCACCGGTCGCGCACCGTCTCGATCCGAGTGCGCAGCGTTCGGGGTCGGCGCCAAGTGCCAGGACAACGGTGCCGGCCTTGTTGCCATAACACCCGCATGCTGCGTCGCACAACGAGCGCCTACGCCAGATTCGCAGCCTCCAGGCGTGGAGCCATCGCCCGGCCTGTGCCGCCGGTCTGTTGCAAAATGGCGCGCCCGGCAGGAATCGAACCTGCGACCCTTGGCTTCGGAGGCCAATACTCTATCCCCTGAGCTACGGGCGCGGAGGAGCGAAGTTTACCTGTTAGGACAAGATCTCCCGGAGCGCAGGCTTTTTCGGAGCTTTTGGTGCGCTGCACGTAGCGCGCGCGCCGCCGGCCCAACAGAATGGTGTTTGGATTTTTGTTAGGGGCATCCCGATGACCGAGAATCAAGAAAGAGCGACGAGAGTCGTCCCCGCGCCGTTGGTGCGCATCCTCCTTACGGTCGTGCCGATCGTGGTCGTCTGTTTGCTGGCATCCGGTCTGCACGACCAGCGTGCCGAGGCCAGCACCATGACTCGCGAAGCGGTCGTCGCGCGCCTGCAGCCGGTAGCCCAGGTCGAGCTGGCCCCGGCTCCGGGGTCGGGTGATGCGCCCAAGCAGGCGGGGTCGCTCAAGGGTCAAGCCGTCTTCGAGGCCAGCTGCATCGCATGTCACGGCGAAGGCATCGCCGGCGCACCGAAGTTCGGCGACAAAGCCGCCTGGGGACCCCGCATCGCGCACGGGTACAAGTCCCTGGTCGATCATGCCATCAATGGTTTCACCGGCAAGGCCGGGACGATGCCGGCCAAGGGCGGCGGCAACTACGAGGACGTCGAGGTAGCGCGCGCCGTCGCCTACATGGCCAACAAGGCCGGCGCTTCCTTTGCTGAACCGGTGACGCCGGCGAAAAAGTGAGGCCAGGGGACGGCTATCAAATAGCCTGCGGGTCCACTTCGACGTTCCAGCGCAACACGCCCCGGTTGCCCATGGCGCGCAAGCGCGGCAGCCAGGCGTTGAGAAAGGCATGCAGGTCGGCGCGCCGTGGCGCCTCGACCAAGAGCTGGCCGCGCGACTCCGAGGCCAAGCGCGCCAGGGGCATGGGGATGGCGTCGAACAAGGTCACCGCCCGCGCCGACGCAAGATCCTCCTGTTGCAAGGCGCAGTTGCGCAGAAAGTCGAGCGCCTGTTCCATCGTCCGCGCCGACGCGGTTAACAGGGCATGGTGCACGAAAGGCGGCATGCGCGCGGCGCGGCGCTCCTCGATTTGCTCCTGGGCGAACTCGGCGTAGCTTTGCCGCGCCAGCGCGATAAATAGCGGGTGCTGCGGATATCGGGTCTGTATCAGCACCCGGCTAGCTTGGCCGGCACGGCCGGCACGGCCGGCGACCTGCATGAGAACGGCAAAAA
The DNA here is from genome assembly GCA_963729785.1 of uncultured beta proteobacterium. Classification (GTDB taxonomy): domain Bacteria; phylum Pseudomonadota; class Gammaproteobacteria; order Burkholderiales; family Burkholderiaceae_F; genus GJ-E10. The sequence continues at coordinate 193,068 of CAVSPM010000029.1, forward strand.
GTCGCTCGGGAGCACGAAAGTCGGCGGCCACGAGTTGCGCGTCGGCATTGAGCACGCCCACCGTGGTCACGCGGCGAAAATCGTGTCCCTTGGTGATCATCTGCGTGCCCACCAGGATGTCAACCTCGCCGGCATGCACCGCCTCGAAGGCCGCACCGGCGCAGCTCGCGCCGCGCACGCCCTGGCTATTGTCGCGATCGATACGCGCGATGCGTGCCTGCGGCCAGATTCGACGCACGGTTTCCTCGACGCGTTGCGTGCCTTGGCCCACGCCTTGCAGATCCTGGTTACCGCAGTCCGGGCAGCTGCGCGGCACGCTTCTGTGTCCAACCGCAATGATGGCAGCGCAGGCAGGCGCCGACCTTGTGGTACGCGGCGAAGGTATCGCAGCGCGGGCACTTGGACAGCCATTCGCAGGATCGGCGCAGCGCAATACCGGCGCGAATCCGCGCCGATTGATGAACAGCAAGCGCCTGTTCGCCACTGGCCAGCGTTCGCTCCAGCGCCTCGCGCAGCGGGGCGGACAAGCCCTGGTCGGCCGGATACCGCTGAAGGTCGACGGTCTCGATGACGGGCGGCGCTGCTTCGCTGCGGCGCGCTGCACCAGTTCCAGCAGACCGTAGCGGCCGCTTTGCGCACCCTGCCAAGTCTCCAGCGAAGGCGTTGCCGAGCCCAATACGACCGGGAGGGCTTCAAGCTGCGCGCGCTTGACCGCCAGGTCGCGGGCCGAATACGGCACGCCGCCATGGGCCTTGAGCGAGGCGTCGTGCTCCTCGTCGACGACGATCAGCGCGCAACTGCGGCAAGGAGGCGAACACGGCGGTACGCGTGCCCAAGATGATCTGCGCATGGCCCAGGTGGGCCTGCATCCAGGCGTCGGCGCGCTCGCGCGGCGCTAGTCCGCTGTGCAGGCTAAGCACGCGCTGCCCGGGAAACCGTTCGCGCAGGCGTGCCTGCAGTTGCGGCGTGAGATTGATCTCCGGCACCAAGAGCAATGCCTGGGCACGTTCGCCGACTTGGGCGGCACGCGCCAAGATCCGCTCGATCGCACCCAGATAGACCTCCGTCTTCCCGCTGCCGGTGATGCCGAAAAGCAAAAAGGGAGCGAATCCTTGCGCGGCCACGATCCGATCGATCGCCGCGCTTTGTTCGGCCCGTAGGGCCGGGCCGGCGGCCGGCGCAGCTGCGGCGGCCTGCGACGCGCGACGTCCCCCGGGCTCGGCTGCCGGATCCTCGGCGTCGTGCAGAAGCGCTAAGGGCGACGCTGAAGAACCGGCGCTGCGCCGCCGCCGCCGCGGCGCGACTTGCCCTGCTTCTTGGGCGCCTTGGGCAGGCTGCGCAGCAGCGGCGGCAGCGCCGGCAAAGCTACCTCGCCCCACGGATAGTGGTAATACTCGGCCGCAGAACTTGCACAGCTCAAGCCAACTGGTGGCAACGCGCGGGGCGGGCATCACTTCGCCCAGAGGGCGCAGACGCGACTCCTCCAGCATGCTCGTGGCCGCATGACCCACGACGATGCCGATCTGTCGACGCTGCCCGACGGGAACGACGCATAGCGAACCGACGGGAACCTCCATCCCGGCGCGGTAATCGAGCGGCTGCTCCATCGGCACGTCGACGATGACGCGGGCTATTTGGTACATGCGATACGCTTCGATGGCGCCCTGAGCAACGGCTGGATGTCTTGTAAAACTCAGAACTGCGAACTAACCCGCTAATTTTGCACAGAACTTTGCTGATCATTCGAAGCAAGCGCGATCATGTGGATAACTATGTGGAAAAGTCCGAGGAAAATCCCTAAGTCCCCGCGCCAACGGCAATTTGACTCGCTGGTTACTTTTGCGTCACCAAAAAACTATCCATTTTTTCAATGGATTGAAAAAAATGTCGGGGCTTTCACGGCTACCCCGTGGCAACCCGCATGGTCTGGTCATCTGGCGATTTTTGTGCATAAGTCAAGGCCCGTCGACCTCCGTGGCTAAAAAAAGCGCGGAGTTTTCGTTCGGTCCGCTAGCGCGGCACGATCGGCTTCGGAATCGGTCCGGACCAGGGCTCAAGCTGGGGCGCGGAGAAAATCAGGACCTTAGCGCTCGGCTGTGGCTGTGCACGGTTTCGACCAGCGCCGTCACGACCTCCGGGTCGGTGAATTGGGAAATGCCATGCCCCAGGTTGAATACATGGCCGTCCCAGGTGCCATCGGCCCGATGCGGCGAGCCGAATGTGTCGAGTACCGCGCTGCGCCTCTTCCGGTCGCCTCGGCGCCCGCGAGCAGGATCATCGGGATCGAGATTGCCCTGCAGCGCACACACGATCGCCGATGCGCGCGCGCGCGCGGCCAAGATCGACGCTCCAGTCCAGTCCGACGGCATCGCAGCCGATGGCGGCGATATCCTCGAGCCAGCTGCCCGCCGCCCTTGGTGAACACGATGCACGGTACGCGTTCGCCACGCGTGCTGCGCGATTCAGGCCGGCGACGACCTGCAGCCATAGCCGCGAGCGAAAAGTCGCGGTAGGCCGCGTCGCGACAGATCGCCGCCCCAGGTGTCGAAGATCATCACCGCCTGCGCGCCGGCCTCGATCTGCGCGTTCAGATAGTCGGTCACGGCGTGCACGTTGACCGCGAGCATGCGCTGCAGCAGGTCGGGCCGCGCGTAGAGCATGGTCTTGACCGTGCGGAAGTCGTCGCTGAGCCGCCGCCCTCGACCATGTAGCAGGCGAGCGTCTAGGGGCTGCCGGAGAAGCCGATCAGCGGCACGCTGCCCGCCGAGCGCGCGCGCGGATTGAGCGGACCGCATCGAGCACGTAGCGCAATCGGCGTCCGGGTCGGGCGCCGCCAAGGCGGCGAGATCGGCCCTTCGTCGCGCACCGGCCGCTCGAATTTCGGCCCTTCGCCTTCGACGAAATACAGCCCCAGGCCCATGGCGTCGGGCACGGTGAGGATGTCGGAGAACAAGATGGCGGCGTCGAGCCGGATAGCGGTCCAGCGGCTGCAGCGTGACCTCGGTGGCTAGCTCCGGGGACTTGGCCAGCGCCAGAAAGCTGCCGGCGCGGCGGCGCGTCGCGTTGTATTCTGGCAGGTAGCGCCCGGCCTGGCGCATCAGCCAGATCGGCGTGTATTCGGTCGGCTGGCGCAGCAGCGCGCGCAGGAAGGTGTCGTTGGTAGGTTTCACAGGCACCCGACAATTGCAGCATACGATCAACGCGCACTCGAAGAATGCGCCCATGCCTGATTCTCGCACGCCTGCTTTGCCGACCTGGGCACGCTGGGCGACCGACGCGCTGCTGCTGGCCCTGCACGTGCAGCCGGGAGCGCGTCGCACGTGCATCGTCGGGCGAGCACGGCGGGCGACTAAAAGTCGCACTGCGCGCACCGCCGGTCGACGGCAAAGCGAACGAGCAACTGCTGCGCTTCCTCGCGGCGGAACTGGGATTGCGCGCGTAGCCAAGTGCACTTGGCGGCCGGAATTGCCAGCCGGGAAAAGTCGGTTCGCATCGAGTGTGCGGCTGCGGCCGCGGCCGGCCTGGCGACACGATTGGGCAACGGCACGCGGCTGGTTCGCCGCTAGCGCACGCCGACGCGGGCGTGGTCCAGGTGGCCATGCGCCGCTGCCGGTCCGTGCTCTGCGCTCGAGCTCGAAAAACAGGGCGGATCTGCGATCCGCCCTTTTTGCCGCCCGTTCTGGCGCGCCGCAAGCTCCGCGCGCCGGACTTGCCGGGATCTACTTGGCGACCGGTGCCGGGGCCATGGCCGGTTTTGCTGTCTCGGACGGCCGGCGCTCTTACCCGGCATCGGTCTTCGCAGCCTCGGTCTTGCGCTGTCAGACTTGGCCGCGTCGGTCTTCTTCTTCTTCTTGTGCTTGTGTTTGGGCTTGGCGTCGGTCTTGGCCTCCGTCTTGGCCTCCGCCTTGGCGTCGGACTTGGCGCTCGGAGCCGCCGCAGCGGAAGCTGGCGCAGCCGCCGTCGGGGCGGCTTTGGTTGCGGCAGCCGGGGCAGATGCGGGGGTAGGAGCGGGTGCGGGGAGCGGTCTGTGCAACGGCCAGACCGGCAGCGAACAGCCCCGAGATCACAATAGCAATCAGCTTGTTCATGTTTCTTTCCAGTGGATTTAAGGGAAATACAGAGCCGACCCTCGGCCAACAACCCTGCGCAGCCAGCCGCGCATCTTGCGCGATCAGATAACCATCAAACGCGCCAGCGCCGCAGCCGTTGACGCGATGGCGTCCCGGATGCGCGCGAAAAGCCGCGAAACATCAAAAAAGAGCGGGCGCGAGGGAATTACCCTCGGGCCCGCTCTTTGTGCAACGCAGCGGCAAACGCTGCCGTTACCTTACTTTGCTGCGGGAGCTGCCTTGGCGTCGGCCTTGGCTTCGGCCTTGGCCGGAGCTGCCTTGGCTTCGGCCTTGGCCGGAGCCGCCTTGGCTTCGGCCTTGGCCGGAGCTGCCTTGGCTTCGGCCTTGGCCGGAGCCGCCTTGGCTTCGGTCTTGGCCGGAGCAGCAGGAGCCTTCATTTCGTCGGCGTATGCAGCACCGGCGACAAACATCGAAGCAACCAGCGTAGCGAGCAATTTCGTCATTATCGTTTCCATGGAAAAGTTGATCTGATTTTTTTAGAGCATCTTTTTGTCGCTGGCGAAGCCCGCGGCACATCTGCTCACGGCAAATAACGCGGCGTTGCCGGGGGCCGTTGACACGGACCGCGTCGAACCCGCAGCCTTGGGCTCCTGGCCAAGGTGCGCCGAGCCTGCGCGAAGATCCGCGCGCTAGCCGCTGCACACACAGCGCCAACGCTGGAGGCGACCGGATCTTGCCCCGGATGCGCAGTTTATACTTTATAAATCAATAAGTTAAAATGCAGAGCCGGGCCGCACCGCGGGCTTGCAGCGCGGTCCCGAGGCGGGCGCGAGCCTTTGGAGCGGAGCCTGCAAGATGGCGGGCCGTCGCGGGGCACTACCCCAAACTCGCTAGGCCGGATGAGCCGACAAGTAGCGCTGTAACGACCCGCCGGCCAAGGAACAGTCGCGGCCGGCGTCCGTCCGGTACATTCCCGCGGATGAATTCGAGTCTCGATCCCATCGTCGCAATTGCTACGCCGCCCGGGCGCGGCGGCATCGGCATCGTACGTATCTCGGGGCGCGACATCCGGGAGGTGCTGCACGGGGTCCTTGGACCCGGGCCGGCGCAGCAATTGCAACCCCGACGCGCGCTGCACGCACGATTTTGCAACGCACAGGGCGAAACCATCGATTCGGGCCTGGCCTTGCTGTTTCCAGCTCCCCACTCCTACACCGGCGAGACCGTGCTCGAGTTGCAAGGTCATGGAGGACCGGTTGTCATGCGCGCCTTGCTGGCGCGCTGTCTTGAGGCCGGCAAAACTATCGGCCTGCGCATCGCCGAGCCCGGCGAGTTCACGCGTCGCGCCTACCTGAACGATCGTCTCGATCTGGCCCAGGCCGAGGCAGTCGCCGACCTCATCGACGCCGGAACGGCGGCGGCCGCCCGCGGCGCGATTCGCTCCCTCGAAGGCGACTTCTCGCGGGCGGCACGCGAGCTTGCCGAGGAGTTGACCGAGTTGCGCGCATTGACCGAGGCGACTCTGGACTTTCCCGAGGAGGAGATCGACTTTCTGCGCGCCGCGGATGCATCCGCACGCCTGGAACGCGCCATCGTCACGCTTCGGATCGTGCGCCAGCGCGCACGCCAGGGCGCCTTGCTGCGCGAGGGTGTACAGGTGGTGCTGGCCGGCGCTCCGAACGTAGGCAAGTCGAGCCTGCTCAACGCACTGGCCGGCGAGGACGTGGCCATCGTCACCGAACACCCCGGGACGACGCGCGATCGCATCGAGCGGCGCATCGAGATCGGCGGAATCGCCTTCAACCTCGTCGACACAGCCGGACTGCGCGAGACCGTCGACCCGATCGAAGGGTTGGGTATTGCGCGCACCCGTGTCGCTTTGACCCAGGCGGATCTGGTTGTCGAGTTGCTCGACGACACGGTGCCCTCCGGGCACGGGTGCGCATCGTCGTTTGAAAATCGTCGTGCGCCCGGCGCTATCCACCTGACCGTGCACAACAAGATCGACCTGACCGGCACAGCCGCCGGCGTGCGCGACGGGCAGGTGTTCCTCAGCGCCCGATCTGGCGCGGGCATCGACGATCTGCGTGCCGAGCTGCTGCGCCTGGCCGGCTGGACGGACGATGCCAGCACCGAGACGGTGTACTTGGCCCGCGAGCGCCACCTGCAAGCGCTTGCACACGCCGACGAGCGGCTCGCGGCAGCGCGCGCTCATGGCGCCGCCGGCGCCGCGGCCCTGGAATTGTTCGCCGAGGACCTGAGGTTGGCGGCTGAGGCGCTGGGCACGATCACCGGCGCAGTATCCTCGGATGATCTGCTGGGGCAGATCTTTGGGCGGTTTTGTATCGGCAAATGAAAGGAATCACGATGCGACGGACCTTGCACGATCTGCGCCGATTGGCCGGCGAGCGCAAGCTGGCCACGCTGACCTGCTACGACGCCAGCTTTGCCGCGCTACTCGATAAGGCGGACGTGGACATGCTGCTGATCGGCGATTCGCTGGGAATGGTGATCCAGGGCCACGATTCGACCTTGCCGGTCACGGTGGCCGACATTGCGTACCACACGCGTGCGGTGGTGCGCGGCGCCGCGCATGCGTTCATCGTTGCCGACATGCCGTTTGGTTCGTACCAGCGCAGTCCGGAGCAAGCCCTGGGCAATGCCGTGGAATTGATGCAGTCCGGCGCACAGATGGTCAAGTTGGAAGGCGGCTTGGAGATGGCCCCGACCATCGACTTTCTTGTCGATCGCGGCGTACCGGTCTGCGCGCATGTGGGCCTGACGCCGCAACACGTGAACGCGTTCGGCGGGTACAAGGTGCAGGGCCGGGGCGACGCCGCCGTTCTTGTGCGCGAGGCCGCCTCGGCCGTGGAAAACGCCGGCGCTGCGATGATCGTGGTGGAGGCTGTGCCCGAACCGGTGGCCGCCGCGATCGCCGCCCAAAGCCGCGTTCTCACCATAGGTATCGGTGCGAGCGCACGGTGCAGCGGCCAAGTGCTGGTGTTGCACGACCTGCTGGGCGCCAGCGCCGGCAAGCGGCCCCGATTCGTCAAGAATTTCCTCGACGGCAAGCAAGCCACGACCATCGACGATGCCGTGCGCCGGTATGTGGACGAGGTTCGCGCCGGCCGTTTTCCGGCCGAAGAGCACGTCTACCCCGACGCGGCCTGAGCCGACGCAGCCGACCCCCGACCCGGTTCGAGGGCGAGCCGCAAGGGCTAGCGCCGACAGCGGGAAAGGAGTAACTTTCCTTTCACCGCCGATTTTTGCGCGTTGGTTTTCTGGCTCCAAGTGTCCGTCCGCACCAATTACCTCGCGAATTTATTGCAGACATATTGCAACTCGCCAGCGTTCCTTTTCTATCTTCGCCAGCAGTGCCGTTGCCATCCTCCGCCATGCCTTCCGCGCCGCAATGCTTTCCCGGGAATCGCGCATCGGTTCGGCGTCCGGCCTTCGGGTCTGCGTTCCGGCTGTTCCTGCATCCATCCTTTGCGCGCCGCGGGCGCCTCCCGCGTTCCCTTTCTCAGAAGGAAGCGATATGCCGACTGGCACCGTGAAGTGGTTCAATGAGACCAAGGGTTTCGGATTCATCAAGCCCGATGACGGCGGCAACGATGTGTTCGCCCATTACAGCGGAATCAAGTCCAAGGGCTTCCGCACGCTCAAGGAAAATCAGCGGGTGGAGTTTCAGGTTCAGCAGGGCCAGAAAGGGCCCCAGGCGGTCGAGATCGAAGTGCTGAGCTGAACTCAAGCACGGCAGCGGGGTCGCGGGCCTGAAGCCAGACTCCGCTCGTGCGGGATTCGGCCAAAGAGCGGACGCGCGGACGGCTGCAACTGACGGCCGCCCCATTTGACGCGGCCGAGCAGGGGCCGGATAGACTGCGGCGCGCTCGCTGCCGCGCAGACCGCCCCTTATCTTATACTGGCCGTCGAACCGGCAACCCCGTTCCGCTTCTCAGCGGCGACCGGGGAGAGATCGGCCAACCAACATCGCAAGGAGACGCGGGTAAGGTCACCCTGGGGCCAGGGTTGGCCGCCACCGCTGAACGGGCGTGAGTAACGAGGAGCTGATACTGCAGACGCGAAATCTGGGTAAGGATTTTCGCGGATTTACCGCCGTCAACGGCGTGGACCTGCATGTCGCCCGCGGCTCGATCCATGCATTGATCGGCCCCAACGGCGCCGGGAAGACCACCTGCTTCAACCTTCTGACGCGCTTTCTGCCGGTGACGCGCGGCACCATCTTGTTCAATGGCCTCGACATCACCCAAGCCGCACCGCAGGACGTCGCGCGCCGAGGCATGATACGTTCGTTCCAGATCTCCTCGGTCTTTGCCCAGATGAGCGTGCTGCAGAACGTGCGCATCGCCCTGCAGCGCACGACGGGGCTGACCTACCAGTTCTGGCGCAGCGGACGCGTTCTGGAACAGCTCAACGAGCGTGCCCGGGAGCTGCTCGACTTGGTCGGCCTGGCTGCCGACGCAGACCGGCGCACCGCCGAGTTGCCCTATGGACGCAAGCGCGCGCTGGAAATCGCCACCACGTTGGCAACCGAGCCCGAACTGATGTTGCTGGACGAGCCAACGCAGGGCATGGGACACGAGGACGTGGCGCGCATCACCGAACTCATTCGACGTGTCGCCGCCGGCCGCACCGTGCTCATGGTGGAGCACAACATGGGTGTCGTTGCGGGCCTATGCAATCACATTACGGTGCTCGCCCGGGGCGCCGTGCTGGCACAGGGCAGCTATGCCGAAGTGTCGACGAATGCAGCCGTACTGGAAGCCTACATGGGGGGTGCCGACGCCGTTTTGCCGCAAGCGGCCTCCGCACAGGCTCACTGACATGAATGGTGCACGGTCATGAGCGCGATGCCCGAGGCCAGCCGAAAAGCGCCGGGGCGCGAGGCCGGGGCGGATCTAGCGCTGGAAATCCGCGATTTACAGGCTTGGTACGGGGAGTCGCACGTCCTGCACGGCGTGAATATCGAGGTGCGCGCCGGGGAGGTCGTCACCCTGCTCGGGCGCAACGGTGCCGGCCGCACCACAACGCTGCGCGCCATCATGGGACTGACCGGCGCGCGCAGCGGATCGATCCGCATCCATGGGCGCGAGGCGATCGACACGCCAGCCCATCGCATCGCGCACCTGGGCGTGGGCTACTGCCCCGAGGAGCGCGGCATCTATGCGAGCCTAAGCTGCCGGGAAAACCTCCTGCTGCCCCCGCGCATCGCCGAGGAAGGCGCCATGAGCGTCGACGAGATCCTGACCATGTTTCCGAATTTGCGCGAGCGCGCCGACAGCCCGGGAGGGCGTCTTTCGGGCGGAGAGCAGCAAATGCTGGCGGTGGCGCGCATCCTGCGCACCGGGGCTCGCATCTTGCTGCTCGACGAGATTTCCGAGGGGCTGGCGCCCGTCATCGTGCGCAAGCTCGCTGACATGGTGCGGGCACTGAGCCAACGCGGGTTCACCATCGTCATGGTGGAACAGAATTTCCGCTTTGCCGCACCATTGGCTGATCGTTTCTACGTCTTGGAACACGGTCAGGTGGTGGATGCGTTTCCCGCTGCGCAGCTGGCTTCGCGCGCAGACCGTCTTAACGAGTTGCTTGGGGTTTGATCCCGGAGGGGAAGACAATGAGAAAAGAACAGCTATTGGCCTTGGCACTATCGACGTGCCTGATCGGTGTGGCGCAGGGTCAGAAGCTCTCGGACAACGCGATTCGGATTGGTTTCATCACCGACATGTCGGGACTGTATGCGGACATCGACGGCAGCGGCGGCACGACGGCGATCCAGATGGCGATCGACGACTTCAAGGCGAAGAACCCGGGCTGGACCATCGAATTGGTCAGCGCCGACCACCAGAACAAGGCCGACATCGCTTCGGCCAAGGCGCGCGAATGGTTCGACCAGAAGGGCCTAGATGTGCTGATCGGCGGCACGAGCTCCGGCACCAACCTGGCGATGCAGCGCGTGGCGACGGAAAAGAAGAAGCCCTTCATTTCCATCGGCGCGGGCGCCTCCTCGCTAACCAATGACAAGTGCACGCCATACACCGTGCACTATGCCTACGACACCTACGCTCTGGCGACCGTCACGGGTGGCGCCGTGACCCGCGCCGGCGGCAAGAACTGGTTTTTCCTGACGGCCGACTACGCCTTTGGCAAGGATCTGGAGGCGGACACCTCGGCCGTGGTGCTCGCCAACGGCGGCAAGGTGCTTGGGGACGTGCGTCACCCGCTGAGCGCCTCGGACTTCTCTTCGTTCATGCTCCAGGCGCAAGCTAGCGGCGCGCAAATCCTCGGGCTGGCCAATGCCGGCGGCGACACGATCAATTCCATCAAAGCGGCCAATGAATTTGGCGTGACCAAGACCATGAAGCTGGCCGGCCTGCTGATGTTCAATACCGACGTGCACAGCTTGGGCCTGCCGCTGGCACAGGGGATGTACATGACCGATGCCTGGACGTGGAACCAATCGCCGGAAGCGCGCGCCTGGTCGCAGCGCTTTTTCGACAAGGTCAAGGCCATGCCGTCGTTCATACAGGCCGGCGACTACTCGGCGGTTTACAACTACCTCCTTGCGGTGAAGGCGGCCGGAACCGACGATGGGGACGCCGTGATGGCTCAGCTGAAGAAGGCCCGCATCAACGACATGTTCGCCAAGGACGGCTACGTGCGCGCCGACGGGCGAATGATTCACGACATGCGCCTGGTGCAGGTGAAGACGCCACAAGAATCCAACGACGCTTGGGACCTCGTGAAGTTGATCGAGGTGGTTCCCGGGGAAAAGGCCTTCAGGCCACTGTCCGAATCCAAGTGCCCGATCGTTGCCAAGTGATCGAGCGCCAAGGCCTCGGGTTGGGGCCTTGGCCCCGGCGGCGCCTTGCGCCGCCGGCAGCGCAGGGTCGCTGCGCCGGCGCAAGCGGGCGGCAGGCGGTTCGATGCCAGCGACTCGTCGGCAAACAAGCGAGCCCTAGGGCGGCGCAGCCATGACGAGCGTGTTTGGCGTGCCGCTGCCGTCGTTGTTTGCGCAATTGCTGCTGGGACTGGTCAATGGTTCCTTTTACGCGCTGCTGTCCTTAGGGTTGGCCGTGATTTTCGGTCTGCTCAATGTGATCAACTTCGCCCATGGCGCGCTTTACATGATGGGCGCGATGCTGGCGTGGATCGGCGCACAGTATTTCGGGCTGGGCTACTGGCCGATGCTGGTACTGGCACCCGTGATCGTCGGGTTGGTGGGCATGCTCTTCGAGCGCTTGCTGCTACGTCGCCTCTATGGCCTAGATCACGTGTACGGGCTGTTGCTGACCTTTGGTGCGACCCTGCTGATCGAGGGAGCTTTCCGATCCTTTTTCGGATCGTCGGGGCAGCCGTATCCGGTACCCGATCTATTGCGCGGCGCCGCCGATTTGGGCTTTCTCGTGCTCCCCATCTACCGGGTCTGGGTGGTGGGCATCTCGCTCACTGTCTGCCTTGCTACGTGGTTCGTCATCGAGCGCACGCCACTGGGCGCGCGCCTGCGCGCCTGCACGGAAAACGCGGCGCTGACAAAGGCCTTCGGCGTCAACGTTCCCTTGCTGATCACGCTCACCTACGGTTTTGGTGTGGCGCTGGCGGCCCTGGCCGGCGTATTGGCCGCGCCCATTTTGCAGGTGCAACCCCTGATGGGCAGCAACCTCATCATCGTCGTATTCGCCGTGGTGGTCATCGGCGGCATGGGATCGATCGCCGGATCGATCGTTACCGGCCTCATGCTGGGAGTGGTCGAAGGATTGACGCGGGTGTTTTACCCCGTGGGATCCTCCACGGTGGTGTTTGTCGTCATGGCCATCGTGCTGCTCGTGCGACCCTCAGGCCTGTTCGGGCGCGAGCAATGAGAAGCAAGGCGCGCTGGGGCTACCTGCTGCTGCTCGCGCTGGGGATCGCGCTGCCCCTGCTGGGCGCCTATCCCGTTTTCCTGATGGAAGTGCTTTGTTTTGCGCTGTTCGCGTGTGCTTTTAACCTGCTGCTGGGATACACCGGGCTACTGTCTTTCGGGCACGCGGCCTTTTTCGGTGCCGCCGCCTACGTTACGGGCCACGCGCTGCGCGAATGGGGCCTGCCGACGGCGCTCGGACTGGTCGTGGGGGTGGCCGCGTCGGCGGTACTGGGCCTGATTATCGGCGGGTTGGCAATTCGACGCAGCGGCATCTATTTCTCGATGATCACGCTGGCCCTGGCCCAGATGCTCTACTTCGTCTTTCTTGAGGCACCTTTCACTCACGGTGAAGACGGCCTGCAGGGAATTCCCCGCGGGACCTTCTTTGGAGTGGTGCCGCTGCAAGACGATCTCGTGCTGTACTACGTTGTGCTGGCGATTTTCTGCGCAAGCTACTGGCTGATCGCGCGCATCGTTGACTCGCCCTACGGCCAAGTTCTGAAGGCCGTGCGGGATAACGAGGCGCGTGCAATTTCCCTTGGCTATGCAACCAACCGCATAAAGCTGCTCGCCTTTGTGCTTTCGGCCACGCTCGCCGGCCTAGCCGGCGCCACCAAGTCCGTGGTCCTAGGATTTGCGTCGCTGACCGACGCGCATTGGGCCACCTCGGGCCTGGTGATACTCATGGTGCTCGTCGGGGGCATGGGCACCCTTCTCGGGCCGTTGGTCGGCGCGCTGATCATCATCGGGCTAGAGAACAAAGTCGGCGATATCGGGGCCGGTCTGGCCAAGATTACCGGTATTTCGTGGTTTTCCGGTCTGGGCGAGGCGGTTACGATTGTGACTGGGCTGATTTTTGTGATTTGCGTACTGTCGTTTCGACGCGGCGTGATTGGTGAATGCATAGACCTGTGGCACCGTCGCCGCTCTGGTCCCCGGTAGGGGCCGGTGGACGAGTTATCGCACGGCTAGCCCACATTGTGTGACCTTGCATCGCGCACCGCAATGGGTAAGCTAGGCAGCGCAAATCCGAAAAGTGAGCGTTTACACGGATATTGCGATCCGGCCTTTTCGAGGTTTAGCGGGAGTGCTCATGGCGTATGGTGGTTCGGATGTTCCTGCGACGGACTTTGCCATCACCACGGTGAATGTCCCCGATCGTCTGGATTTGCGCGATATGGATGACCGCATGCTCGAGAATGACGCCCGCCAGCGGGCATTCGATCCGACGGCAATTCGAGCGTGGCTGCCGCGAATCATCTTGTTCGCGGTTTTGGCCATCCTGGTCCTGTTCGTCTTGCAGACCTTCAGCATCTGGAAGGCCGCGTTGTCGGCCGATTCGCTTTCCAGCCGGCTCACAGCAACCCTTGGCGTTCCGGTTCAAATCGACAGCGCGCAGTTCTCTCTCACGCCATCTCCGCGATTGGTGCTCACCAAGGTAACCATCAATAAAGACGCGGTCCTCAGCCAGATAGCGATATCGCTGACATCTCGACATGTCGCGCAGGCTTTTCAGGGTAACGGACTAAATTGGGGTGAAGCCACGGTCAGCCCGAGCAGCATCAGCCTCGCCCAAGGGCATGACCTCATGCAACTGTTGCCGCGACTCGACGGCGCGCTGCCTCGCGGCCTCACCCTGATTCGATTCGACCACCTGCAAATCGCAGATCAACCATGGCTCAAAGGGGCCTGGCATGTCGAACTGGAGCGTACGGCCAATTCGGGTTTCACCAAGGCCGTGGCGCGACAATCAGACGGGGGCGGATCGATTCAAATCCAGTTGACTCCGGACACGCCGGAGATCGTCGGGTTCCAGTTGCAAGCCCATCATTGGACCCCGCCCTTTGGCCTCAAGGTGCCGATGGAGACGGCCTCTGCCGAGGGCAAAGCGTCCTACGCGAATGTCGACGTTGCCCATTACTCCTTGAGCGGGCCGTTCGGCGAGATTCATGGGGCGCTGAGCGGCGCAGTTGATGGCATGTGGAAGATCAACGGAGACGCACAATCGGACGGCGTCGATATCGATGCGCTGCTGCGGCAACTCGCCCCGCCTAGGAAGACGTTCGAGCACGGCGATGCCGACGGCGTTACCCTGCTCCAAGGCATGGCATCCTTTGCCGGGCGAATCGAGGGCCAGGGATCAAGCCTGGGCGAGGCCGCGAGCGCGTCGGTCTTCGTTGCGCCAGTACACGTGCGATCGGCGACCCTCAACGGGCTCAATCTGGGATTTATCGCCATGAACCCCGGCGCCAATCCGGAGGCGAGCGGCGGTTCGACCCGCTTTGCCTCGCTCGACGCGCTGCTGGTCGCGAGCAGCTTTCGAACGACGATTCGTGATCTGCATGCGCGCGCCGGCGCGCTATTGGCTCTCGGCGAAATCGACATCATGGACAATAACGACCTGTCCGGCGTGCTGCATGTCGATCTTGGCAAGACCCGGGTCCTGGCGCCCATACGCCTACACGTGCGCGGCAGCCTGTCCGATCCGAAGTTCGGCCGTTGACCGGCTTTGCGCGCAAACTAGGCTCGTGATGTTTCACGTGAAACATTGATTGTTCCCGTGCGGCTAGTGTCGGTGTGCGCGCCAACCGCCCGGTCTGCCGGCGCCAAGTCTGGCCATTTCGACGCCTGACCCCCCGACCTTCGCCCGCCCCGCCTTCGCGCAAGCCCACCCACGGTCGGCGCGGTGCATCAAGAAGAATACCCCGCCCAGAACCCTGATCCGGCCAACGCCTTGCTCGCCTGGATGTTTCACGTGAAACATCGCCCACGAAGGACCGACCGAGCACCTATATACTTCCCCCTCTGAAGAAGACCCGATCGGCGGCGCCAGCCCGGCCAAGCGGAAGGGAACCGACTCAACCGGCGTCATCGCCCCCCCCCAACATGCACTACCCCAAGCATTTTGATGTTATCGTCATCGGAGGTGGCCACGCCGGCACCGAGGCCAGTTTGGCCGCCGCCAGGATGGGGGCGCACCCTGCTGCTCACCCACAGCCTCGAGACCTTGGGTCAGATGAGTTGCAATCCCTCGATCGGCGGTATCGGCAAGGGGCATCTGGTCAAGGAGATTGACGCGCTGGGCGGAGCCATGGCCGAAGCCACCGACGAGGCCGGTATCCAGTTCCGCATCCTCAATCGTCGCAAGGGACCGGCCGTGCGGCGACACGCGCCCAGGCCGATCGCGCTGCTCTACCGCGCCGCCATCCGGCGGCGGCTGGAGAACCAGCCCGGGCCTATGGCTCTTCCAGCAAGCGGTGGACGACCTGATGCTGGAAGGCGGCAGGGTCGTCGGCGCGATAACACAGTCCGGCATACGATTCAGCGCAACGAGCGTGGTATTGACCGCGGGCACCTTCCTGAACGGGCTGCATCCATGTCGGGTTGGACCACCATCCTGCGGGTCGCGCCGGCGATCCGCCGGCGACGTCGCTGGCCGCCCGACTCAAGGAGTTGGCGCTGCCCCAAGGCCGTCTGAAGACCGGGACTCCCCGCGGATCGATGCGCGGTCGGTCGACTTTTCTCTGCTCGAAGAGCAGCCGGGCGACCTGGATCCGATGCCGGTGTTCTCCTTTCTCGGTCGCGCGGGCCAGCATCCGCGGACAGCTGCTCTGCTGGATCACCCACACCAATGCGCGGACCCACGAGATCGTCCGCGCCGACCTCGACCGCTGACCGATGTATCGGGGGTCATCGAGGGAGTGGGCCCAAGATATTGCCCGTCGATCGAAGACAAGATTAACCGCTTCGCCTCGAAGGACGTCGCACCAGATCTTTCTTGAACCGGAAGGGCTGGAGACCAACGAGCTCTATCCCAACGGCATTTCGACTCGCCTCCCATTTGACGTCCAGATCGCGCGGTGCGCTCGATCCGGGGGCTGGAGCAAGCGCACATCGTTCGACCCGGTTATGCGATCGAGTACGACTACTACGATCCACGCCGTGTTTCGCTCGTTTGAGACGCGGTCGATCGACGACCTGTTCTTCGCCGGCCAGATCAACGGGACGACCGGCTATGAAGAGGCGGCCGCGCAAGGCTTGCTCGCTGGCATCAACGCCGCGCTGCAAGACGCAAGGACGCGAGCCTTGGTTTCCCCGCCGCGACCAGGCCTATCTGGGCGTGCTCGTAGACGACCTGATCACCAGAGGCGTCACCGAGCCATACCGGATGTTCACCAGCCGCGCCGAGTACCGACTTCCCTACGCGAAGACAATGCCGATCTGCGGCTGACCGAAATCGGCCGCGAGCTGGGTTGCGTACCCGATCACCATTGGGAGATCTACGCCCGCAAACGCGATCGCATCGAGCTCGAATTGGAGCACCTGAAATCAACGTGGGTGAACCCTCGCTTACTCGAAGAGTCCCAATGCATAACGCTTTTCGGCAAGCGGCTCGACAAGGAACACACCCTGTACGACCTGCTGAAGCGCCCCCAAACCAGCTATCGGGACCTTGCCTGCCTCAAGGCCGCGCAAGGCGGCGCAAGCTTCGTTGAGCCGGTCAGCAACCTAGACCCGGCCGTCGTGCAGCAACTCGAGATCGCCGCCAAGTACGACGGATATATCGCTCGTCAGCGCATCGAAATCGCCCGCCACGAAAGTCATGAGACCACGCGCATCCCGCAGCCCTTCGACTACCGGGCGGTGCGTGGGTTGTCGATCGAAGTGCAGCAAAAGCTGCAGGCGCGACAACCCGAAACCCTGGGCCAGGCGGCGCGCATTTCCGGTGTAACCCCCGCTGCCATCTCCTTGCTGCTGGTCTACCTCAAGCGCTGGAGCAAGGAACGCGCCGGCACCCCTCAAGGCGAGCCCGAACGCCCATCAGAGAAGGCGCCCCCCGGCTCCGACAACCTCGATCGGTCCCTATCCCGTGGGCAAGAAGGCCCGCCCGCCGATGATCAGCGGCAACTCGCGGCCTAAGGCCCAGGTGCGCCGCGCCGCGCCGCCGCCCGCACAACCCGCTCCGATGGCCCACCCAACGCGCCGCCCGGAGAGCCCGCCGGACCCCGCCAGCCCGGCCCCCGCGGCCAACGGCGCGCGCCTGCGGGCGCTGGCCGGTGAAATGGGCCTCGAGCTCCAAGAAGAGCAATGCTCAACGCTGCTCGCCTATGGTTCCTTGTTGCGCCGCTGGAATCGCGTACACAACCTAACCGCGATCGACAGCGACGAGAACCTGCTCACGCATCACCTGCTCGACTGCCTGGCCATCGTGCGCCCACTGGAACAGGCGCTCGAGCGCTACGTTGCGATGCCGCCGGACGCAACCATTGCTGCGGGCGCCATCGGCTTCCTCGACGCCGGCTCCGGGGCGGGACTGCCTGGCATTGCGCTGGCCGTGGTCCACCCGGACTGGCAGGGTCACCTCGTCGACGCCGTGCAAAAAAAATGCGCCTTCCTGCAACAGGCCATCGTCGAGCTGCGGCTGCGCAACGTCACCGCGCTCCACGCCCGACTCGAGTCTTGCAAGCTGGAACCCCAAACGCTCATCGTCTCGCGCGCCTTCGCCTCCTTGAGGGACATGGTCACCATCACTCGCCCACTGCTTGCGCCTCAAGGCTTGTGGGCCGCGATGAAGGGGCGCAGCCCCATGCAGGAAATCCGCGACCTGCCCCCCGGCATCGAAGTGCTCGACACCATTACACTGCGCGTCCCGTCACTGGATCAACAGCGCCATTTGGTGCTGATGCGCGCAGCCGGGGGGGCGCCCGATACCGGGCCGCGGCGCGCTGCCCCCGCTTCCGCCCACCGATAAACCAACTCGTAGAGAACGGCTTGGCCAAGATCTTTTGCATCGCAAACCAAAAAGGCGGCGTCGGCAAGACCACGACCAGCGTGAATCTGGCCGCCGGACTGGCCGTGCAGCACCAGCGCGTTCTGCTCATCGACCTGGATCCGCAGGGCAATGCCACCATGGGCAGCGGCGTAGACAAGCGCAAGCTGACCAGTTCGGTCTACCAGGTGCTGGTCGGGCTGGGCGACATCAAGGGCTCCCTGGTGCGCGCCCCCAGTGGCGGCTACGACGTGCTGGGGGCGAACCGAGAACTTGCCGGCGCCGAGATCGAGCTTGTGGAGATCAGCGCCCGCGAGACGCGCCTGCGCTTGGCGCTGCAGGCGGTGCAAGACGAATACGATTTCGTCCTGATCGATTGTCCGCCGTCATTGTCGCTGCTGACGCTCAATGGCCTGTGCGCCGCCCACGGCGTCATTATTCCCATGCAGTGCGAGTATTTTGCGCTCGAGGGGCTCACCGACTTGGTCAATACGATCAAGCGGGTGCATGCGAAGCTCAACCCGGAGCTCAAGATCATCGGCCTGCTGCGCGTGATGTTCGATCCGCGCATGACCCTGCAACAACAGGTTTCGGATCAGCTCGAATCGCATTTCGGCGACAAGGTGTTCAACACCATAATCCCGCGCAACGTTCGGCTTGCGGAGGCACCCAGCTACGGCACGCCCGGCGTGATCTACGACCGCAGCTCGCGCGGCGCGATCGCCTACATCGCCTTCGGGACCGAACTGGTCGAGCGCGTCAAAACCCTCTGATGGAAACCCCCTCCGCACCATGAACGCATCGACGAAACGAAACAAGGGTCTGGGCCGGGGTCTCGATGCGCTGCTCGGCGCGGAAAGCCAGGCCGCTCCGGCAAACGCACCGCAGACCCTGCCCATCTCCCAGTTGCGTGCCGGCAAGTACCAGCCGCGCACCCGCATGGAGCCAGAGGCGCTGGCCGAGCTGGCCGCATCGATCAGTCAACAGGGCGTCATTCAGCCGATCCTGGTTCGGCCGGTCGCGGCCGAACTGTTCGAGATCATCGCCGGGGAACGGCGCTTTCGTGCGGCGCAAATGGCTGGCCTGGTCGACGTGCCTGTCGTCGTGCGCGATGTGCCCGACGAAGCCGCCTTGGCCATGGCCCTGATCGAGAACATCCAGCGCGAAGACCTCAACCCGCTCGAGGAGGCGCAAGGCGTGCAACGTCTCATCGCCGAATTCTCGTTCACGCACGAGCAGGCTGCCGAGGCCATCGGCCGCTCCCGCAGCGCCACCTCGAACCTGTTGCGCCTGCTGCAGCTGGCCCCGCCGGTGCAGCAACTGCTGATGGCCGGCTCCCTCGACATGGGGCACGCGCGTGCCCTGCTCGGCCTGGACGTGCTGCACCAAATCCGTCTCGGCCAAGAAATCGCCTCCCGCGGGTATTCAGTACGCCAAACCGAAGCGCTCGTTCAGCGCGCCGGCACCGCCCCGGCCGCTGGACGCGCCCGCACTGGCGCCGCCGCCAAGGATCGGGACCTCGTGCGCCTCGAGGAGCAGCTTTCCGACCGGCTGGCCACACGCGTGGTCATCGCACCCGGCCGCGCAGGGCGCGGGCAGATCATCATCGACTATGCCGGGTTGGATCAATTGCAGGGCATCCTCGAGGTACTGCGCCCCAACCCCGACGCGTGAGCGCGCCCCGATCGGCCGCTACCGTCCCCGGGAGCCAGACATCGCTCCGGGAAAATCCGAGTACCCCGCCAGGACAATGGGGCGTCGATACGCGCTTCACCAGGGCCCGACTCGCCTCCTTGTCGTGAAAAAACGCAAAGCCTCGGCGCCATTGGTCGCACATGGAACGCTGGGCTTGACCCTCTGCAACGCAACACCGTAAAATTCTCAGGCTTTGGGGGAGTTGGGAAGCCCAAATTCGGCATCGATGGGTCCTGTTGCAGTCCGCTGTACCGACCAAGCCAAAATGGCGGAGGCGGTAAGGACAAGACAAGTCGAAGGCGCGCCGTTTTCGGGGGTCTCGAACGATGTTTCGGGTCGTACTTTTCCAGTTCGTCACGTCCCTGGTTGTTTCCGCCGGTGCGGGAGCGATCGCGGGGGGTCACGCGGCGCTGTCAGCGCTGCTCGGCGGATTGGCCTGTACGTTGCCCAACGGCATGTTCGCGCTGCACTTGGCGTTGCTCTCCCGCAAGCGGCAGTTCCCGGCCGGCGGGGAAGCGGGTCCGGCCGCAGGATCGGCGGCGACCTCGACATACGCGCTGACGATCCTGCTGGGGGAGTTCTTCAAGGTAGCTTTGACCGCCGTCATGTTGGCGTTGATCCTTCTGAGCTACAAGAGCGTCATTTGGTTGGCGTTGATGGTTTCGGTCGGCGCCGTTTTGATCGTCCAACCTGTTGCACTCGCTTGGCGCCGTCGTTGACGCCGGGCCGGATCGAAGAAGCTTCACGATGGAATCCAGCGAACCGCTCACCGGCCCCGAATACATCGCGCACCACTTGCGCCATCTGGCCTCTTCGGACCAGCAGGGCATATTCGACGCGTCGGTTTTCCACCTCGATACGCTGTTCTTTTCCCTGCTGACCGGATTCGTGATCGTCGCGGCGCTGTGGCTGGTCGCGCGACGCGCCACCCCCGGGGTGCCCTCCCGCCTGCAAGCCTTCGTCGAGATGGTCGTCGAAATGGTCGATGAGCAGGCCAAGTCCCTGGTGACTGGGGACCGGCGCTATGCGGCCCCGCTGGCCCTCACGGTGTTTTGTTGGGTGGCCCTGATGAACGCCATCGACTTGGTGCCGGTCGATGCCATCCCGGGGCTTGCCCGCCTGGTCGGCATCGAAAAATTGCGCCCGCTGCCCACGGCCGACATCAACGCACCGCTTGGCATGGCCCTGGCCGTGCTGTTCCTCTCCCTGTACTACGGCATAAAGATCAAGGGGCTGGGGGGTTACTTGAAAGATCTGCTCGTCGCCCCCTTTGGCAGCGTCCACCTGAGCGCCAATCCCTTGAGCTGGGTCGGCGCGCTGTTGCTGGCGGCCGCCAACTTCAGCCTCAACATCATCGAATATGTTTCGAAGACTTTCTCGATGGGCATGCGGCTTTACGGCAACATGTACGCTGGCGAGCTCATCTTCTTCCTGATCGCATTGCTTGGGGGGTCGGCCACTCTTTTCGGCATTGGCCTGCACCTGGTCGCCGGGTCCGTCTGGACGCTGTTTCACATTCTGATCGTGCTGCTGCAAGCTTTCATCTTCATGATGCTGACCTTGGTGTACATCGGCCAGGCACAGGAATCCCACGCGCCCCATTGAGTGCGCCCAACTTTTCTATCCCCTTTCCATACAGGAGAACGTTATGACCACCATCGGCCTCGTTGCCATCGCTTGCGGACTCATCATTGGCCTGGGCGCAGCAGGCGCTTGCGTTGGCATCGGCATCTTGGCCGGCAAGTTCATCGAGTCCTCGGCGCGCCAGCCCGAACTGATGGGTACGCTCCAGGTCAAGGTGTTCATCATGCTGGGCCTGATCGATGCTTCGTTCATTATTGGCGTCGGTATCGCGCTCTGGTTCGCCATCGCCAGCCCGTTCCACGGATAAGGGCGCGGCGCCCGGCCGCGAGCCGAACCGCTCGCGGCCGGATGCCGATTCGCGTCGATCCACCCTGCCATCAGGGCCCGCACCGGGGTTTCAAATATGCATCTGAATTCCACATTGTTCGTGCAGTTTGCCGTCTTCCTGGTCTTGGGCTGGGTCACGATGAAGTTCATCTGGCCGCCGCTCATCAAGGCCATCGATGATCGCCGCCAAAAAATCGCCGACGGCTTGTCGGCAGCCGAGCAGGGCACCAAGAGCCTGGGCGACGCCAAGCGCAAGGTCCAGGAACTCGAGGCCGACGCCAAGGCGCGTGCGCAGCAGATCATCGTCGATACCGAGAAGCGCGCCCAGGCCATGATCGAGGCCGCCAAGGATCAAGCCAAGACGGAGGCCGAGCGGCTGCTGGCCGCCGCCAAGGTCGAGGCCGATCAGCAGGTCGTTCGTGCCAAGACCGCGCTGCGCGACCAGGTCGCCGCGCTGGCGGTCAGCGGGGCCGAGTCCATTCTCAAGCGTGAAGTCGACGCGCGCGCGCACGCTGAACTGCTCAACCAGCTCAAGCAGCAGCTCTGACATGGCCGAACTCTCCACCATTGCCCGCCCGTACGCCGAGGCCCTCTTCGCTGCCGCCACGGCCGCGGGCCAGGGCACGGCCGCGCAATGGCTGCCCGCGCTCGATGCGATCTCGGCACTGGTGGCGCAGCCGGCCGTGGCCGAGGGACTTTCCAATCCCCGGCTCAGCGACGACAACCGCTACGAACTGCTCAGCGGCCTATACGGCCAGAGCGTGCCGGCCCCGGTCGCCGAACTGCTCAAGCTGGCGCTCAAGAACGAGCGCCTTTCGGCGCTGCCCGCGGTCGCAGCGCAGTTCCACGAACTCAAGGATTCGTCAGAGGGCGTGGCCCAATGCCTGATCGAAAGTGCGTTTCCGATGAGCGCTGAGGAGGCCACGAGTCTCGTTGCGGCGCTGGCAAAGAAATTTCCCCTTCAACTCAAGCCCGAGGTCCGGGTCAACCCGCAACTCATCGGTGGCGTGCGGGTGACAGTCGGCGACCGTGTGCTGGACAGTTCGGTGCGTGCCCGCCTCGAGGCGATGCAGGCCCGACTGACCGCCTGATTTCTCTATCCGGAGTGGTTCGATGCAACTCAATCCATCTGAAATCAGCGAACTGCTGAAGAGCCGCATCCAGGGTCTGGGCGTCGCTTCCGATGTTCGCACCCAGGGCACGGTCGTTTCCGTTACCGACGGCATCTGCCGCATCCACGGGCTGTCGGACGTCGATGCAGGGCGAGATGCTCGAGTTCCCGGAGCAACACCGTTCGGCCTCGCGCTCAACCTCGAGCGCGACTCGGTCGGCGCGGTGGTGCTGGGCGACTACGAGCACATCTCCGAGGGCGACACGGTCAAGTGCACCGGCCGCATTCTGGATGTGCCGGTCGGCCCCGAGCTGATCGGCCGCGTGGTCAACTCGCTCGGCCAGCCGATCGACGGCAAGGGCCCGATCAACGCCAAGAGACGCGACGTCATCGAGAAGGTCGCCCCCGGCGTGATCGCGCGCAAGTCGGTATCGCAGCCGGTGCAGACCGGCCTGAAGTCCATCGACTGCGATGGTGCCGATCGGCCGCGGCCAGCGCGAGCTGATCATCGGCGACCGCCAGACCGGCAAGACCGCGGTGGCGATCGACACGATCATCAACCAGAAGGGCAAGGACCTGATCTGCGTCTACGTCGCGATCGGGCAGAAGGCCTCGACGATCGCCAACGTGGTGCGCAAGCTCGAAGAGACCGGCGCGATGGCCTACACGATCGTCGTCGCGGCGACCGCCTCGGACTCGGCGGCGATGCAGTACATCGCGCCCTACTCCGGCTGCACGATGGGCGAGTACTTCCGCGACCGCGGCCAGGACGCGCTGATCATCTACGACGACCTGACCAAGCAGGCGTGGGCGTACCGCCAGATCTCGCTGCTGCTGCGCCGCCCGCCGGGCCGCGAAGCCTATCCGGGCGACGTCTTCTACCTGCACTCGCGGCTGCTCGAGCGCGCCGCGCGCGTCAACGAGGAGTACGTCGAGAAATTCACCAAGGGCGCGGTCAAGGGCAAGACCGGCTCGCTGACCGCGCTGCCGATCATCGAGACCCAGGCCGGCGACGTCACCGCATTCGTTCCGACCAACGTGATCTCGATCACCGACGGCCAGATCTTCCTCGAAACCGACCTGTTCAACGCCGGCATCCGGCCCGCCATCAACGCCGGCATCTCGGTGTCGCGCGTCGGCGGCGCGGCGCAGACCAAGGTCATCAAGAAGCTCGGCGGCGGCGTGCGCCTGGCGCTCGCGCAGTACCGCGAGCTCGCGGCATTCGCGCAGTTCGCCTCCGACCTGGACGAAGCGACGCGCAAGCAGCTCGACCGCGGCCGTCTGGTAACCGAGCTGATGAAGCAGCCGCAGTACCAGCCGCTGCAGGTTTGGGAACAGGCCGTCGACCTGTTCGCGGTCAACAACGGATACTTCGACGCAGCGTACCGGTGCCCAAGGCGCTGGCGGCGGAAAAGGCCCTGCGCGACCACCTGAAGAGCAACGCCGCCGCCCTGGTCGACCGCATCGAGACGTCCAAGGACCTGCCCAAGGACGACGATGCGGCCCTCACCGAGGCGATCAAGAAGTTCTTCGCCAGCGCAGCGTATTAGGGGGTTGCACGGCAACAAGGCGCGCTGAAACGATCTTCCGGAGCAAGACTGACGAGCGCGCACCGCGCCCACTGAGTCCAGGTACACACGATGCCCAGCACCAAGGAAATTCGCGTCAAGATCAAGAGCGTGCAAAACACGCGCAAGATCACCAAGGCCATGGAGATGGTCGCGGCATCGAAGATGCGCAGCGCGCAGGACCGCATGCGCCTGTCGCGCCCGTATGCCGAGAAGATCCGCAATATCACCGCGCACATGGCGCATGGCGAACCCGGAATACAAGCACCCGTTCCTGGTGCGTCGCGAGGGCAAGCTGCCCGTCGGGCTGATACTGGTCGTCACACCGACAAGGGGCTGTGCGGCGGCCTGAACACGAACATCCAGCGCCTGCTCCTGGCCCGCATGCGCCAGTGGGAGTCAGAAGGCATCCGCTTCCAGGCCACGGCCATCGGCACCAAGGGTCTGGGTTTCCTGCAGCGCCTCGGCGCCGAACGTCGTGGCCCAGGTCGTGCAGCTGGGCGACCGCCCGCCCTGGAGAAACTCATCGGCCCGGTCAAACCACTGCTCGACGCGTACGCCCAGGGCAAGATCGGTTCGCTGTACCTGGCATATTCGCGTTTCGTCAACACGATGAAGCAGGAGCCCGTGATCGAGCAGCTGCTGCCCTTGTCTGCCGAGCGGCTGACGCAGTCCGAAGCGGAGCGTTCGGCGTACGCCTGGGACTACATCTACGAACCCGATGCGCGCAGCGTGGTCGACGAGCTCATGGTGCGCTACATCGAGGCGCTGGTCTTCCAGGCGTTGGCGGAGAACATGGCCTCGGAGCAAAGCGCGCGCATGGTCGCGATGAAGGCGGCATCCGACAACGCCAAGAAGATGATCGAAGAGTTGCAGCTCGTCTACAACAAGACGCGTCAGGCGGGCATCACAAAGGAGATTTCCGAGATCGTCGGCGGCAGCGCCGCGATCGCGTAACTATCGCGCGCCGGGTGCCGGGACGCGTGTCCCCGACCCGCAGGCAGCGCCCATCGTGCGACGGAACCGATTTTGAACTGAGGGCAATCATGGCAAACGGACAGATCGTTCAATGCATCGGTGCGGTAGTCGACATCGAATTTCCGCGGGAGGCGATGCCGCACGTTTACGACGCGCTGGTGCTCGAACCCGACACGACCACAAGCTCGTCGAGCAAGGCCTCACCTTCGAGGTGCAGCAGCACCTGGGCGACGGCGTGGTGCGCACCATCGCGATGGGCTCCAGCGACGGGCTCAAGCGCGGCATGAAGGTGCGCGGCACCGGCGCCGGCATCAAGGTGCCGGTCGGTCCGGGCACGCTGGGTCGCATCATGGACGTGCTCGGGCGACCGATCGACGAAGTCGGCCCGATCAAGTGCACCGAGACAGTCGCGCGATCCACCGCAGCCGCACCGATCTTCGCGGAGCTGGCCCCGTCGGTCGAACTGCTCGAGACCGGAATCAAGGTGATCGACCTGGTCTGCCCGTTTGCCAAGGGTGGCAAGATCGGCCTGTTCGGCGGCGCCGGCGTCGGCAAGACCGTGAACATGCTCGAACTCATCAATAACATCGCCACCCAGCACTCGGGCCTTTCCGTGTTCGCCGGCGTCGGCGAGCGCACGCGCGAGGGCAACGACTTCTATCACGAGATGATCGAGGCCGGCGTGGTCAAACCCGACGACCTGGAACAGTCCAAGGTTGCCATGGTATTCGGCCAGATGAACGAACCCCCGGGCAACCGCCTGCGGGTGGGCCTGACCGGCCTGACAATGGCCGAACGCTTCCGCGACGAAGGCCGCGACGTGCTCTTCTTCGTCGACAACATCTACCGCTACACCCTGGCCGGCACCGAAGTATCGGCGCTGCTGGGCCGTATGCCCTCCGCCGTGGGCTACCAGCCGACGCTGGCCGAGGAAATGGGCAAGCTGCAGGAGCGCATCGTCTCGACCAAGACCGGCTCGATCACGTCGTCCAGGCCGTGTACGTTCCGGCCGACGACCTGACCGACCCGTAGCCCGGCGACCACCTTCCTGCCACCTGGACGCCACCGTCGTGCTGTCGCGCGACATCGCCTCGCTCGGCATCTACCCGGCGGTGGACCCGCTCGACTCGACCTCGCGCCAGATCGACCCGCAACGTCATCGGCGAGGAGCACTACACCACGACGCGCACGCGTCCAGGCCACGCTGCAGCGCTACAAGGAGCTGCGCGACATCATCGCCATCCTGGGCATGGACGAGCTGTCGCCCGAGGACAAACTGGCGGTGTCGCGCGCGCGCAAGATCCAGCGCTTCCTGTCGCAGCCCTTCCACGTGGCCGAGGTGTTCACCGGCTCGCCCGGCAAGTACGTCTCGCTCAAGGAAACGATCCGCGGCTTCAAGATGCTGGTCGATGGCGACTGCGACGCGCTGCCCGAGCAGGCCTTCTACATGGTCGGCACGATCGACGAAGCCTTCGAGAAGGCCAAGACGCTCAAGTGAGCGCTGACGACCCGAGCCAGTCATCGACCGGAGCCATCCATGTCCGCACATCCATGTAGACGTCGTCAGCGCCGAGGAGTCGATCTTCTCCGGCGAGGCGGCGTTCGTCGTCCTGCCCGGCGAGGCCGGGCGAACTCGGCATCTATCCGCGCCACATGCCCCTGATCACCCGCATCAGGCCGGGCGTCGTGCGCATCCGGACCCGCGATGGCAACGAGGAGCTCGTCTTCGTCGCCGGCGGCATCCTCGAGGTGCAGCCCAAGGTGGTGACGGTACTGGCCGACACCGCCATCCGCGGCCACGACCTGGACGAAGCCAAGGCCGCCGAGGCGCTCAAGCGGGCTGAAGAAGCGCGCCGCAACGCCCAAGACAAGCTGGAGATCGCCAAGGTCGAGGCCGAGATCGCGGTGCTGACCGCACAACGAATCGCCGCGAACCTGCAAAAGAACCGTTAGCTGCGCTGGTCCCGGCCAGCAGGCCGCTTCGCCAACCCGGGTGGCCGAGCGGTTTTTTTGCGCCGACGAAAGACGAAGGCGCCGCGCCCGGTCCCGCCGCCCGGAGCTAGCCGACCTTCCTTGCCTTGGCGATGGTCTGGTTGATGCGCCACTGCTGGAGCATCGACAGGCCGTTATTGAGCACGTAGTACAGCACCAGGCCCGCCGGGAAGAAGAAGAACATCACGCCGAAAACCAACGGCATGATCATCATCATCTTGGCCTGCACCGGGTCCGGCGGCGTCGGTTGCAGCTTGAATTGGATCCAGCTCGTAATCATCATCAGCGTGGGCAGCACGAACCATGGGTCCGGACTGGCCAGGTCGTGGATCCACAGCACCCAAGGCGAATTGCGCATCTCCACCGAACCCAGCAGCACCCAATACAGCGCAATGAACACGGGGATCTGCACCACGATCGGCAGGCAGCCGCCGACGGGATTGATCTTTTCCTTCTTGTACAACTCCATCATCGCCACCTGCAGGCGTTGCTTGTCGTCGCCGAACTGCTCCTTGAGCGCGGCCAGCCGCGGCGCCATCTCCTTCATCCGCGCCATCGACTTGAATCCGGCAGCGGCAAGCGGATAGAAGGCCAGCTTGATGAGGATCGTCAGTACGACGATGGCCCAGCCCCAGTTGCCCACCAACCGGTATAAGAACCCCAGCAGCCAGAACAGGGGCTTGGCGATGGGGTCGAGCCAGCCGTAGTCGGCCACCCGGTCCAGGCCCGGGGCCAGCGCCTCGAGCGCGGTCTGATTCTGCGGCCCGGCGTACAAGACCGCCTGCTGCGCCGTCTTGGCGCCCGGGGCGAGCTTGCCCAGCGGCAAGATGCCCCCACGGCAAACAGCTTGTCGCCGATGGCGCGCGTATAAAAGTCGCGCTCCACGCCCGCCGTGGGGATCCAGGCGCTTAGAAAATAGTGTTGCACCATTGCCAGCCAGCCGTTGTCGGCCGGCTTCGGGGTGAAGGCGTCGTTCTTGGCGATGTCCTCGAAAGATACCTTGTGATAGTGCTCGGCATCGGTGTAAAGCGCCGGGCCCGTATACGTCTTGTAAAAGCGCGAGTCGCCTTCCGTGCCGCCGTTGTCACGCGTCAGTTGCAGGTAAAGCGAAGGCGAAAGCGCCTCGCTGCCCAGGTTTTGCACCTCGTGACGCACCTGGATGTCATAGTGACCGCGGTGAAAGACAAAGGTCTTGCGCAGCGACACCCCGCCGGACTCGTGCCTCGAAGCTCAAGCTCAGCTCCTGCTGACCGTCGCCCAGAATTCGCGGACCCGGAATCACGCCAAAACGCGTGCTCCGATGGTTGGGTAGCTCCGGCCCATTTACGCCGACGAACAGGCCCGACTCGGCCAGGTATTCGCGACTCGCGCTGCGATCGAACAGAACGATGTGCTCGGTTGGCTTGCTGGGCGTGCGGGTGATGAATCCGGCAAGGCCCTCCGCCGTCCAGTCGGCAGACACGTCCTCCTTGAGCAGTTCGGCCCGCACCAGAACCGCTCCCTGCGCGTCGAAATCGGCACGGAAAAGGTCCGTCTCGACGTGCACCAGCTCGGCCGGAATCGCCCCCGACACGGCCCCCGGAACCGCCGCCAGCGCCCCGCTACCCGCCGAAGCGTTGGGCAGCGCCGCCACCGCGGGAAGAGAACCGGGGCCGCCGCCGGCAGCTGCGCCGCTGCCGTCCGAGACCGGGCCCACCGGCGCCGCGTTGCCTGGCGCCGTCGGCACCAGGGCCGGCAGAAAGAACGCCCGGCCGCCATGCGCAACCTCCCAACGATCCCACAACATCGCCAGCGAGAAGGCAAAGATGATCCAGATGATCGTGCGCTGAAATTCCATGATCCGCCGCGTCTCCAACAATGTCCATCAGCGCTTGCCGCGCATGCGCCCAAGCTGCGCGCACACGCAACCCCACCGAAAATGCGCCGGGACCGGATGGATCCCCCCCTCGTGCCAAGGATGACAGCGCAGCAGGCGGCCGGCGGCCAGCCAGGCACCGCGCAGGGCGCCATGTCGTTCGATCGCTTCACGAGCAAACTGCGAACACGTCGGCGCAAACCGGCATTGATTGCCCACCAGCGGTGCCAGCACGAACTGGTAGCACCGAATCAGGAACAGTAGGATCGAGCTCACGATTGCGCCCCCGCCGAATTTGCCACGGCCGCACGCGCGCCGTCCGCCGATTGTGCCAGCACCTGCCAAGGCTGCGGCCGTGCCTGCACCAGCCTGTCGCGCAGTTGTTCCAGCAGCGAATCGGCCTCGCGCCGCAGCTCTGCCTTGAGCGCCAACCACGTCGTCGCTTCAGCCCCGGGCAACGGACTCTTGAGGCGAAACACCACATCGGCCCTTGCGCCCGCGACGGCGGTTTGCAACGCGGTCGCCGCATGCCGCGCGGACTCGCGCAGCACCCGCTTGACCATGTTGCGCGCGACAGCCCGCCGCGCCTGGCGCTTCGATACGGTGATGCCGAAACGCACGTTGGCAACTACCAGGAGGTGCTCGAAAGAGGAACCGCATGCCGCCGGGGCTCGCACGGCCGGCGGCGCTGCCACGCGTGCGCTCACGGCGATCCAACGGCGCGCGGCGCGCCAGCACGTGCCGGCGCCGGTCAGTGCGACGAACTCGGACGCACGGAGCAGGCGTTGATCCTTACCCCAACCACGGCGTCCGCCCGCCACCGGGTCAGACAGCCAGGCGCTTGCGGCCCTTGGCGCGCCTTGCATTGAGAATCGCGCGCCCGCTGCGCGTGCTCATGCGTTCACGAAAACCGTGCGTGCGCTTGCGCTTGACGACGGAGGGTTGGTACGTGCGTTTGGTTGCCATGGTCGTTTTCCGGTTCTGCGCCTTCGCCCCGAATCCCGGCGTGAAGTCCGCGAGAGGTTCGGCAGGAATCCGGCGCACAAAGTGCACCGCCGTCTCCGTACAGCGAAAAGCCCTCTATTAGACGCGACAACCGGGGTTTTCGTCAAACAAAGGTGCAAGGCAAGCCGATTGTGCTTGGAAAATCCAACGCCCTGACGCCGCCTTCGCGCCATCGACGGCGCGCTTGCGCCGCGCCCCTTCCAGCTGGGCCGATATAATCAAAAGCGTGCGCTCACTGCCGTGCTTTTGCTCTGATTCCAAAGCACCCAGTGCACCGCCGGCTTCCGCATTTGCGGCAAACGCTTGTGGATAACTTTCCCGCAGGACGCTACAATCTCCCTTTCCTGCCGATCAAACGGGCGGCAGAAATGCTACGGGCAAGACGCTCCCCGGTTGCGGCAACGCAGCCGGCTGGCCGGCGGGTCCCGGGCGGGAAACCTACAACAAACAAGCGCACGCGCGGACCAATCCGCGATGGCGCACGGCGGGATACAGCCAGCATGCTCAGCTTTTGGCAAGATTGTTCGCGCGTTCTGGAACGCGAATTGACCCCGCAACAGTTTGCCGCCTGGATCAAACCGCTCAAGGCGGTCGAGTTCGACGCCAATACCGGCGACATTCATTTGTGCGCCCCCAATCGCCTCAAGCTCGACGCGATTCGCAACCAGTTTGCCGCCCGCATCCAGGCCGTTGCCGCCACGGTCCTCAAGCGGCCGGTCAATGTGCTCATTGATCTCGAAGACGGAGAGACTCCGCCCGAGGCCGAAGCCGCGCACGAATCCGAGGGCGCAAGTGCGCCAGCAGAAGCGGCCACGATTTCCGGGCCGGTCGAAGTCCGTGGGTCCACCAGTCACGCAACCTCCCACGGCAGTCTGGAGCGCGCCCGCCTGAATCCCACGCTGACGTTCGACACCTTCGTCACCGGCAAGGCCAACCAGCTTGCGCGCGCTGCCGCGATGCAGGTCGCAGAGAATCCCGGGCGGCTCCTACAACCCGCTCTTTCTCTACGGTGGCGTGGGCCTGGGCAAGACCCACTTCATCCACGCCGTCGGCAACGCGGTCCTCGCCCGCCGACCCAACGCCAAGGTTCGGTACATCCATGCCGAGCAGTACGTCAGCGACGTGGTGCGCGCCTACCAGCGCAAGGCCTTCGATGAATTCAAGCGCTACTACCACTCGCTGGACCTTCTGCTGATCGACGACATCCAGTTCTTCGCCGGCAAGAGCCGAACGCAGGAGGAGTTCTTCTACGCCTTCGAGGCGCTTGTGGCCGGGCGCAAGCAGATCATCATCACCAGCGACATCTACCTCAAGGAGCTGCGCGACATCGAGGACCGACTGGTGTCGCGCTTCGCCTCCGGGCTGACGGTATCCATCGAACCGCCGGAATTGGAGATGCGCGTGGCCATCTTGCTCAAGAAGGCCGAAACCGAAAACGCCCAAATCTCCGAGGACGTCGCCTTCTTCATCGCCAAGAATCTGCGCAGCAACGTCCGCGAGCTGGAGGGCGCGCTGCGCAAGGTCCTGGCCTTCGCCCAGTTTCACGGACGCACCATCAACGTCGAACTGGCGCGCGAGGCACTCAAGGACTTGCTCTCGGCCAGCACCGGACAGGTCACTGTGGAACTGATCCAGAAGACCGTCGCCGACTACTACAAGATCAAGGTCTCCGACATGTACAGCAAGCGGCGCCCGAGCAACATCGCCGCACCGCGCCAGGTCGCGATGTACCTGGCCAAGGAAATGACGCAAAAGAGCCTGCCCGAGATCGGCGAGCTTTTCGGCGGGCGCGACCACACGACGGTGCTGCATGCGGTGCGCAAGATCGGCGAACTGCGCTCCAAGGACGCCGTCCTGAACCACGCCCTGCACGTGCTCGAACAGACCCTGAAGGGATAGGGCCCGTGCCTCAGCGAACACATTTTCGCGATCTACCCGCACGCCTGGCATGGTGTCGGCGCCCCGCCTCATCGCGCGAACGCGAGCCGCACAACCCTGTGGGTAAGTCGCGCACAACTGGGGATATCGCCCAACAACTTAGCCGCGCGGCCGCGCCAAGGCAAAGTTATCCCAAGTTATCCCGCGTTCTCCCGGGCTTGTTCGCCCACTTGTCCACGGGCTTTCGGCCACCCCAACTCGTTGGCGCGAAGCCGCTTTTCCGGCTTATCCCCAGGTTCCCTGCGGCTCTATTAATTACTACTACGAAAGGGATATAAAAAATGCAACTCGTCAAAGCGCCCCGCGATGCGGTGCTCCGGCCGTTGCAAGTGGTCAGCGGCATCGTTGAACGCCGCCAGACCCTGCCCATCTTGGCCAACGTCCTGCTGCGTCGAGAAGGCGAACGACTATCCTTCACTGCGACCGACCTGGAGATCCAGATCCAGACCAGCGCCGATTTCGGCCCGTCCAAGGAAGCTGGGCGCCACGACCGTCTCGGCGCGCAAGCTCGTCGACATCCTGCGCGCGCTGCCGGAGGGCGAAGTGCAGCTCGCCTACGCCAATCGCAAGCTGTCCATCCAGTCCGGACGCAGCAAGTTCCACCTGCAGACGCTGCCCGCCGAGGAGTACCCTGCCGTTGCACAGGCACCGGCCACGGTCGACTTCACGATCCCAGCGTCTTCGCTCAAGTACCTGCTGTCGATGGTGCACTACGCGATGGCGGCGCAGGACATCCGCTACTACCTCAACGGCATGCTGTTGGTCGTCGAAGGGAAACAGGTGCGCGGCGTGGCCACCGACGGCCACCGCCTGGCCCTGTGCGAGTTCGAACGCGAGCGAGACCGCCGGGCGCCATCGAGGTCATCATGCCGCGCAAGACCGTGCTGGAACTCGGCGCCTGCTGCCCGAAGGCGAAGAGCCCGTGCGCATGCAGGTGCGCTGCCAACCAGGTGCGCTTCACCTTCGGTTCGATCGAGTTCGTCTCCAAGCTGGTCGAGGGCAAGTTCCCCGACTACGCCAAGGTGGTTCCGGCCAACAACCCCAAGACCTTTCTCATCGACCGCGCCGAGCTGATGCAAGCCTGTCGCGCGCGGCGATCCTGACGACCGACAAGTTCAAGGGCGTGCGCTGGGTGCTTGCGCCCGGCATCGCTGAGAGTCAGCTCGACCAACACCGACCAGGAAGAGGCGCAGGAAGAAATCGAGATCGACTACGGCGGCGACAGCCTCGACATCGGCTTCAACGTCACCTACCTGCTCGACGTGCTCAACAACCTGAAGACGGAGAAGGTACGCGTTTCGCTGGGCGACGCGCTGGGCAGCGCGCTTATCACGCTTGCCCGATTCGGACAGGTTCAAGTACGTCGTCATGCCGATGCGGATCTGATCGTCGTCGCTGCCGGCAGGCACGCCCCGCAGCCTAGCGTGCGGAACATTTCTGCAGAGGTTTTCCGAATGTCAGCAGTACCGAACGACGTGTATGCCGAACTTCCCGGCGGATCCAATGCCGGCTCTTCCGATGCTGTGAACGTGCAAATTCCCGAAGGCGGACCACTCCGGAGCTTATCGCGATGCGGCGTGGCGACCGTCCGGGTCCGGACGGCAACGGCGACGTCCCTGAGCAACGACTACGGCGCCGCCAGCATCCAGATCCTCGAAGGGCTGGAGGCGGTGCGCAAGCGCCCCGGCATGTACATCGGCGACACCCAGGATGGCACCGGCCTGCACCACATGGTCTTCGAGGTCGTCGACAATTCGATCGACGAGGCGCTGGCCGGCTACTGCGACGACATCACCGTGACCATCCACACCGACAACTCCATCTCCGTCGTCGACAACGGGCGCGGCATCCCGACCGGCATCAAGTTCGACGACAAGCACGAGCCCAAGCGCTCCGCGGCCGAAATCGCGCTGACCGAACTGCATGCCGGCGGCAAGTTCAACCAGAACAGCTACAAGGTCTCCGGCGGCCTGCACGGCGTGGGCGTCTCCTGCGTCAACGCGCTTTCCAAGTGGCTGCGCCTGACCATCCGCCGCGACGGCCAGACGCACCAGATCGAGTTCAAGCAGGGCGAGTGCAGAACCGCATCGTCGAGACGCGTCGACGGCGTCGAGGTCTCGCCCGATGCAGCTTGCTGGGCGAAACCGAGAAGCGCGGCACCGAGGTGCATTTCCTGCCCGACGAGGAGATCTTCGGCACGGTCGAGTTCCACTACGAGATCCTGGGCAAGCGCCTGCGCGAGCTGTCCTTCCTGAACAACGGCGTGCGCATCCGGCTGGTCGACCAGCGCAACGGCAAGGAAGAAAATTTCGCCTTCTCCGGCGGCGTGCGCGGCTTCGTCGAATACATCAACAAGAACAAGACGGCGCTGCACCCAACGTCTTCCACGCCATCGGCGAATCCTCGCCATCGGGCAACACCGGCGTCGTGGTGGGCGTCGAAGTGGCGATGCAGTGGAACGACGGCTACACCGAGAACGTGCTCGTGCTTCACCAACAACATCCCGCAGCGCGACGGCGGCACGCACATCACCGGCCTGCGCGCGGCGATGACGCGCGTGATCAACAAGTACATCGAAGAGCACGAGTTCGCCAAGAAGGCCAAGGTCGAGACCACCGGCGACGACATGCGCGAGGGCCTGACCTGCGTGCTGAGCGTCAAGGTGCCCGAGCCCAAGTTCACCGCCCAGACCAAGGACAAGCTCGTCTCCTCGCGAGGTGCGCCCCGCGGTCGAAGAGGTCGTGTCCAAGGCGCTCGAGGCTTTCCTGCAAGAGCGTCCCGCCGACGCCAAGATCATCTGCGGCAAGATCGTCGAGGCGGCGCGCGCGCGCGAGGCCGCGCGCAAGGCGCGCGAGATGACGCGCCGCAAGGGCGTGCTCGACGGCGCCGGGCCTGCCCGGCAAACTCGCCGATTGCCAGGAAAGCGATCCCGGCCAAGTGCGAGCTGTACATCGTCGAGGGCGACTCGGCCGGCGGCTCGGCCAAGCAGGGCCGCGACCGCAAGTTCCAGGCGATCCTGCCGCTGCGCGGCAAGGTGCTCAACGTGGAGAGCGCGCGCTTCGACAAGCTGCGTGGCCGTCGGAGCAGATCGTCACGCTCATCACCGCGCTGGGCACGAGCATCGGCGCCGAGAATTCAATCCGGACAAGCTGCGCTACCACCGCATCATCATCATGACCGACGCCGACGTCGACGGCGCGCACATCCGCACCCTGCTGCTGACCTTGTTCTACCGCCAGATGCCGCAACTGGTCGAGCGCGGCCACATCTACATCGCGCAGCCGCCGCTGTACAAGGTCAAGCACGGCAAGGCGCGAGCAGCTACCTCAAGGACGACCGCGACCTCGTCGCATTACATGCTGCGGCTGGCGCTCGACGGCGCGCGGCTGTACGCCAATGCCGAGGCCTATGACGCCGGCAAGCCCATCACCGGGGAGGCACTGGGCGAACTCGCTCGCCAGTACGTCACCGCGGCGGCCGTGGTTCAGCGCTTGTCGCGAGTCATCGACAGCGGCGCCCTGGAGGCGATCCTCAACGGCGTGACCATCGATCTGACGGACGAGGGCAGCCGCGCGCGCCAGCGCGGCGGCGCTGGGCGCGGCGATCGGCAGCGGCAACGGCGCCGGCGTCTCGGTTTCGGCGCAATGCGACGAACGCACCGACAAGCACCGCTTGCGCATCGAGCGTCGCCAGCACGGCAACTGGAAGACCTCGAACATCGACGCCGAGTTTCTGGTCGGCGCCGATTATGCCGCCCTGCACAACGTCGGCGAACGTCTTCCGCGGACTGCTGGGCGAGGGCGCGCGCGTGGCGCGCGGCGAAGGCGAGCGCGGCAAGGAGGCCCCGGCACGCGATTTTCGCAGTGCCATGCAATGGCTGCTCGAGCAGGCCGAGAGCGGCGTTAGCAAGCAGCGCTACAAGGGTCTGGGCGAGATGAATCCGGCGCAGTTGTGGGAGACGACCATGGACCCTGCCGTGCGTCGCTTGCTCAAGGTCCAGATCGAAGACGCCATCGGCGCCGACGCGATCTTCACCACGCTCATGGGAGACGAAGTGGAGCCAAGGCGTATGTTCATCGAGGCCAACGCCTTGTCCGCGGGGAATATCGACATTTGAGCCTGTAGGTTCTCATTGAAGTTGCAAATTTTCTCGAATGTTGCAAATTGCCAAGGTAATTTACGGGGGTTGAATGAGGGTGGACCTAACGGTCACCCTTCCCCGGCGACCATATCCGTGCTTCACTCGCGCCATCATGGCCTTCTTTCTGATTGCGCCCCAAACGGCTCGCGAAAATGGACCGTCATCAGGTAGGTAGATGACACCCTTGGGAAGGCGTGCGCGCTTTGACCAGAGAACCTTCGATCTCTTCCTTTGCGCCCTCGTCACCTTTGAGTCCGATTTCCAGACGGCGGTTTGAATCGTCGCCTTGGCAATCGCTGCGCGAATGTTGACCGGAAAATTTGCCGTCGTGTAGACCCTTCGGTACATTGTTCCCCCAAATATCCGAATGTCAATTTCCCCGCCAACCCATCTCGCGAGACTACGTCTCCCGAGTAAACCGGCGATATTTCACTAATCCACTTTCTGCAACCTCGGTGGGTTCCGCTCCGGCTGGCTCGCCTTCACCGCAGCTCTTGTATTGGTCGGTCCAGCGTCGATGTAGGTCGGATTGAAAATTCTTGACCGCCGCCCGCGCATCTCTACTGGACTCTCGTAAGGCCTTCACTGCATTTGCCGGAGAACCTTTAGGCAAGTTTAAAAGGGCGCACTCCAACGAGGATGCCGTTACCGCGAAGCGTGGTCCAAAGAACTCTCCAAGGGGATCGTAATTAGCAATCGTCCTATCATCCAATTCCCGAAGTAAAAAATCGACAAGCTCGGAGGCAAACGGCGCAAAGATGGGCTCGTCGTCAATCTCCTCAATTAGAGAGCCGAGGATCGAGCGCGAGGTTTCAAATCTCCCCCGTGAACCGAGTGCAAAAGCCTCAACATATAAATTCAGCGCAAGCGTAAAGCGCCATATGAACGGCAAGTCCTTCGCGCGAGAAAATTCCTCGTTGATGTCCTCGAGGCTTCTGTCGCAAAGCACTTCACGTCCAACTTGGACCTCGAAAAAGCCGCTGTTGAACACCTGAGCGTAGCTGTGTTGGCGCCGACCGAAAATTGAGCCACTTTTGAGGGTTATGCCGACTGAAAATTGAGCCAGGTAATCAGCCTACCCTGCTGCATTTTTGAGCAGGATTTTGGAGTGATCACCATGGCAATGATTGGCAAGGTAAGACGGCTGCATTTTCGCCAGAAGAAGTCGGTGCGGGAGATTGCGCGGATGACGAGTTTGTCGCGCAATACGGTGCAAAAGTGGTTGACGGCGCCGGTGAAGGAGGAACCCCGATACCAGCGCATTGCCGGGCCGTGCAAGCTGACGGCCTTTCACGAGATCCTGACGCTGGCGCTCAAGGTCGACGGGCACCGGCCCAAGAAGCAGCGGCGCACGGCGCAAAAGCTCTTTGCCGAAATCAAGGCGGCCGGATACACGGGCGGCTACACGCGGGTAACCGACTTCATCCGGGAGTGGCGCCGCGCTCAGGGCGAAGCCGGCTCCGGCGGCGCATTCGTGCCGCTGGCCTTCGAGCTTGGGGAGGCGTTCCAGTTCGACTGGAGCGAGGAGCCGCTGGTGGTGGGCGGTATCTTTTACCGGGCGCAGGTCTCGCACATGAAGCTGTGCGCCAGCCGGGCGTTCTGGCTGGTGGCGTACCCCAGTCAAGGCCACGAGATGCTGTTCGATGCGCACACGCGCAGCTTCACGGCGCTGGGCGGCATTGCCCGGCGCGGCATCTACGACAACATGAAGACGGCGGTCGACAAGGTCAAGAAGGGCAAGGGCCGGGTCGTCAACGCTCGGTTTGCCGTGATGTGCGCGCACTACCTGTTCGACGCCGACTTCTGCAATGTTGCCTCCGGCTGGGAGAAGGGGGTCGTCGAGAAGAACGTACAGGACAGCCGGCGGCGGATCTGGATCGATGCGGCCAAGGTGCGCTTCGGATCGTTTACCGAGCTCAACGCCTGGCTGGCGGCGCGGTGCCGGGCGCTGTGGGAGGAGGTTCGGCATCCCGAGCACGAGCAGTTCAGCGTGGCCGAGATGCTCGAGCACGAGCGAAGCCACCTGATGCCGATGCCGGCGCCCTTTGACGGGTATGTGGAGAAACCGGCGCGGGTCTCGAGCACCTGCCTGGTGTCGGTGGCGCGCAACCGCTACTCGGTGCCGTGCGAGTTTGCCGGTCAGATGGTGAGCACGCGACTGTATCCGGGCCGCGTGGTCGTCGTCGCCGGCGATGCCGCGGTCGCCAGCCATGAGCGCCTGAGTATGGCCGGCCAGGCGCGCTACGACTGGCAGCACTACATCCCGTTGGTGCAGAGGAAGCCCGGCGCCCTGCGCAACGGGGCACCGTTTGCCGACATGCCGGAACCCTTGCAGAGGCTGCGCCGGGCGCTACTGCGCCACGACGGTGGCGACCGGCTGATGGCCCAGGTCCTGGCAGTGGTTCCCACCTCCGGCCTGGACGCGGTGCTCGTTGCCGTGGAACTGGCGCTCGAATCCGGTCCAGGAGGTGGCCGGGTAAGCGTGGAGCACGTGATCAACGTGCTCGGACGCCTGACCGCCGCGCCGGTGCCCGAGAGCGCGGCCACGACGCTACAGGTGTCGACCCCGCCGCTGGCCAATACGGCCCGCTACGACAGCCTCAGAGCCTCTGAGACCGCCGAGGAGACCGATCATGCGTGACGTCACGGTGGAACTCAAGCAACTGCGCCTGCACGGCATGGCGGGCGCCTGGGGCGATCTGGTCGAGCAAGGCACCAGCGGCACGCTGGATGCTTCGCGCTGGCTGGTCGAGCATCTGTTGGAGGCCGAGATCACGGACCGCTCGATGCGCTCGGTCAGCCACCAGATGCACACGGCCAAGTTCCCGGTGCATCGGGACCTTGCCGGGTTCAACTTCGAGGAATCGCCGGCCGATAAAAAACTCGTTCTGCAACTGGCAGACCTGGTCTTCACGGAGCAGGCGCAAAACGCAGTCTTCGTCGGGGGGCCCGGAACCGGCAAGACGCACCTGGCCACCGCCATCGGCGTGGCTGGCATCACCCGCCACGGCAAACGCGTGCGTTTCTACTCGACGGTGGATCTCGTCAACGCCCTGGAGCAGGAGAAGCAGCGCGGCGTCGCCGGGCGCATCGCCACGAGTTTGCTGCGCATGGATCTGGTCATCCTCGATGAGCTCGGGTATCTGCCCTTCAGCCAGGCCGGAGGGGCGTTGCTCTTCCACCTGCTCTCGCGGCTCTACGAGCACACCAGCGTGATGATCACGACCAACCTGGACTTCGCCGAATGGTCGACCGTGTTCTGCGATGCCAAGATGACAACGGCGCTGCTGGACCGCCTCACCCATCACTGCCACATCCTTGAAACCGGCAACGACAGCCATCGGTTCTCACACAGCACCGCCGTGGCAAAGAAACGGATCAAGGCACGGGAAGCCGCTCGCAAAGGCGGCGCGCAGGAGGCAACGACCAGCGCATAGAAACCCCCAACCCTTGCAAGATGCAAACGGCCCAGGCTTCGCCCGGGCCGTTTGCATCTGAAGGTCCAAGAACCGAATCCACTACACTTATCCACAGCCGGTCATCAACTTGGCCGGCATCCACCCTGGCTCAATATTGGGTCGGCAGAGTGGCTCAGTTTTAAATCGGCGCCGACACCTAGAGG
Source organism: uncultured beta proteobacterium (assembly GCA_963729785.1). Taxonomy (GTDB): domain Bacteria; phylum Pseudomonadota; class Gammaproteobacteria; order Burkholderiales; family Burkholderiaceae_F; genus GJ-E10. Next base: position 232,645 of record CAVSPM010000029.1, read on the forward strand.
GAGTGAAAAACAGTAAAGTTGCATGTATTTTGAGAACCTACAGAGCCGTGTGGATTCTCAAAATAGATGCGACTCTGCTCGGAGTTTGCAGCTTGCGGCGCGCGTTGAATTCTGACGATGGAAACCTGGGGAGCCGGCTTCGCACCGGCTTTTCCATTTAACGTCAACCGGTTCAGCAAACCGAAGGGCACGGCCCGCCTGCGTTGCCAAGCGCCGCGTGACGCTCAGCCAATGCTCAAGCGCATGCAGGGCTAGGGGGTACGCCGTGGGACCCTACCGCGGCGCGTGGCCGATGTTCAATGTCGGCAATGTGGCCGAAAGCGGTTGCGCCGGCCTTCGGTGCAAGCCGACCACAAATTTTCCTTCGCAACCCAAAGCGGAAGCCGGACAGCGGGATTTCGCGTCCCAAAAAGGGGTTGCGTCAAGCAAACCAAAGATGTGACCGCAGCAAGGATGTGGCGCTCGGCCGCTTCACAAACGAGGTACCCATCCTGCTGGCCGCCGCTGCAGTATGAAGTGGCGCCACAGGAGCCCGATCGCAACGACTGCGCACAGAATCAGGACGCTCGGGCGGCGTGCCAGGCGTCATATCAAGCACACAGACGGAGACGGCCTTTGCACGGAAGGCGGCACATGGTGCCCAACGGTGACGGCGCAAGCGATCAGGCTTGCGAAGCCCGCCCACGGTCCGAGTATGGTGCCCGCGCCCACACCGTCACCCCCCGCCCGCGTAGGGAAACGCGCAGGCCAGTTCCGCGTAGACCAGCGCCCAGCCGACCGCGATGCCGATGCCAATGAGAAACAGCAGCGCCGCGCCGGTGCCCGCGTGCTGCAGCACGTTGGCTCCCGACCCGAACGCGGAGACGCCCGGAGACCGTCAGGAGGGCGGCAACAGTAGTACGGGGAACGACGACAGATCTCGGCGCAAGCGCCCTTCCCCCGTTCCAGAGCCAGGAGTCGCCGGCTCGTCCGGCTCAAACGTTGTTGTTGACATGCCGGGATCGCATACGCTCGAAGACGCTTGTCGCGGTAGGACGGTGATTCTGGAAGTGACCGGGTCCGAAAGATTTCCGAATGATTGCGATCCCTTAACCAAGCGTCGCGAAGCGTTGCACACCCGCCCTTCGCGGTGAAGATGCCCAATTACGAGCAGGCACCGAACGCAGCCGCGCGGCGCCGTAAGCGGGCGCAGTCTTTCCCACGCGACCCATACCAGAAGTTCGGCGTTGACCGGTTTCCGGCGCCACGGTCCGGCTACGCCGTGCGGGTGACGATTTCCGGCCCGCTTGCGAGCACCGCATTGAGGGTCGCGCTCGGGCACATCACGGCTTTGACCTTGTCGCTGTCGGGCTTGTAGTAGCCGCCGATGTCCACACGCTTTCCTTGCACCGCGGCGAGTTCGGCCACGATCTTTTGCTCCTTGTCGGCAAGTGCAATCGCCAGCGGCGCGAAGTGCGCGGCCAGCACGGCGTCGTCCTTCTGTGCCGCCAGTTCCTGCGCCCAGTACATCGCCAAGTAGAACTGGCTGCCGCGGTTGTCGAGCTCCCCGGTCTTGGTCGACGGCGACTTGCGATTGTCGAGCAGCTTGCCGGTCGCAGCGTCAAGCGTCTTGGCCAGGACTTTGGCCTTGGCGTTGCCGGTCTTGCTGCCGAGGTCTTCCAGGCTCGCCGCCAGCGCGAGGAATTCGCCCAGCGAATCCCAGCGCAGGTGGTTCTCTTCGACCAGTTGCTGCACGTGCTTGGGCGCCGAGCCGCCGGCGCCGGTTTCGTACATGCCGCCGCCGGCCATCAGCGGCACGATCGACAGCATCTTGGCGCTCGTGCCTAGCTCCATGATTGGGAACAGGTCCGTCAGGTAGTCGCGCAGGATGTTGCCGGTGACCGAGATCGTGTCGAGCCCCCTGATCGCACGCTCGAGCGTGTAGCGCATCGCCCGCACCTGCGACATGATCTGGATGTCGAGGCCCTCGGTGTCGTGGTCCTTTAGATAGGTCTTGACCTTCTTGATCAGCTCGCTCTCGTGCGGGCGGTACGGGTCGAGCCAGAACACCGCCGGCATGCCCGAGTTGCGGCACCGCGTGACAGCGAGCTTGACCCAGTCGCGCACCGGCGCGTCCTTGACCTGGCACATGCGCCAGATGTCGCCCTGCTCGACGGTCTGCGACAGAAGCACCTCGCCGGTGGCAAGATCCGTGATGTTGGCCACGCCGTCCTCCGGGATCTCAAAGGTCTTGTCGTGCGAACCGTACTCCTCCGCCTGCTGCGCCATCAAGCCGACGTTGGGCACCGTGCCCATCGTGCGAGGGTCGAATGCGCCGTGCCACTTGCAGAAGTTGATCATCTCCTGGTAGATCCGCGCGAACGTGCTCTCGGGCATGACCGCCTTGACGTCCTTGAGCCGTCCGTCGGCGCCGTACATCTTGCCGCCGGCGCGGATCATCGCCGGCATCGACGCGTCGACGATAACGTCGCTGGGCGAATGAAAGTTCGTGATGCCCTTGGCGGAATCGACCATCGCAAGTTCCGGCCGGTGTTCGTGGCAGGCGTGGATGTCGGCGATGACCTCCTCGCGCTGCGACTCGGGTAGCTTGGCGATCTTGTTGTACAGATCCACCATGCCGTTGTTGACGTTCACGCCGAGGCTCTCGAACAGCTTGGCGTGCTTCTCGAACGCGTCCTTGTAGAAGATGCGCACGCAGTGGCCGAACACGATGGGATGCGACACCTTCATCATCGTGGCCTTGACGTGCAGTGAAAACATCACGCCGTACTTGCGCGCATCCTCGATCTCCCGCTCGTAGAAGGCGCACAGCGCCTTCTTGCTCATGAACATCGAGTCGATGATCTCGCCGGCAAGCAGCGCGACCTTGGGCTTCAGGACCAGCTTCTCGCCGCCCAGGGTGACGAGCTCCATCTTGACGTCGCGCGCACGGTCCAGCGTCATCGACTTCTCGCCGTGGTAGAAGTCGCCGACGTGCATGTGCGACACGTGCGTGCGCGAGGCCTGCGCCCATTCGGCCATCGCATGCGGGTTCTTGCGCGCATACGCCTTCACCGCGCGCGGCGCGCGACGGTCGGAGTTGCCTTCGCGCAGCACTGGATTGACAGCCGAACCGATGCACTTGGCGTAGCGCGCTCGATTCGCCTTCTCCTCGTCGGTCTTCGGGTCCTCGGGGTAGTCCGGGATCCCGTAGCCCTTGCCCTGCAACTCCTTGATCGCCGCCATCAGCTGAGGCAGCGACGCGCTGACGTTGGGCAGCTTGATGATGTTGGCTTCGGGCTCGAGCGTCTTCTTGCCCAGTTCGGCCAGCGTGTCGGGCACGCGCTGCTCTGGCTTGAGGTACTCGGCGAAGTTGGCCAGGATGCGCGCCGCAACCGAGATGTCGGCCTCCTGAACGTGCACCCCCGCCGGCTTGGTGAAGGTGCGGACGATCGGCAGGAAGGCGCAGGTGGCCAGCAGCGGCGCCTCGTCGGTGAGCGTGTAGATGATGGTCGGATCGTTGCGCATGCGGTTCCTTTCCTCGTCTTCGCGTGTTTGACTGTCAGAATCGGTCATCTAGTTCTCTGGTCCAGCGCCGAGCAGCCGCAAAGCAGTGCTTCGCGGATAGCTCGTGCCGGCACGACCGCATTCAGCATAGCCCCTGTTCATTCTGCCATTGGTCGCGACGCGCTGCATCCTGGGCTTGCGACCGTCGTGGCGTTCGCTATCGGACCTACGGCAGGCCAGCCGCTGCAACGCCGCCAGCGACAACGTTACAGCGGTCGCCACCCAAAGCAGTCCCGCCGGCTTCGAAAAGCGAGCACCCGACGGTGCCGCCCAATGGCTTACCAAGCGTCCTCGGATTACAAACCGACGCCCAACCGTTGCCGACGCAAAGCAAGCGCAATGCGCTCCAGGCCAATGCCAAAGCCAGCGCCTTCGCGATAGGCACCGCCGCCGCGGACCTGTTTTTGTGTGCCGAATTCGGGGCATCGAACCTCAAAGCCTTCGCCATTAAGGTAGTAGGCCAACCTCTCTTGGCATTCACGTCGATTTCGTATTTGAGCCCGATCCTGTCAAGAAACCGAAGACACACTTCACGGCTTGTGGCCAGCGCATTTTCAGGATCTGATGAAAGGTATTCAAATCCCAATTGCGTGAATTCCCGGTACCTTCCCTCTTGGGGACGTTCATATCGATAGCAGCGTGTTATGTAAAAGAGCACAGCCTCCCGCTTGCGGCCAAGCAGGCTGTTCCCCATCTCCTGAATGATTGCCGTTGCTTCAGGAATGAGGCAAACCGGCCTTCCCTTCTTGTCGCAAAACACCCACATTTGTTCAAGGATTTCACTGCCGCCAGCTTTGCTTGTGAACGTGTCCTGTCCCCACAGCGCTGGCAAGATGACCTCAGAGGCGCGCTCTTCAATGAAGACAGCTCCGGAATGCCTCCTCCAGAGCGCGCATTTGACTTGCTTCGTCGCCAACGTAGAGCTTCGTACCTCTAACAATGGTCATGACGGTTCTCCTTTTGAAATGGACCACGAAAAAGGGCGCCTTACGGCGCCCTGCTTTGCTAACGGGAAGTTCGTTTGTTACTTCGACCTTGGTCGAAGGGAAAAAACGGGTGAGCAAATGCACGGCACCAAGAAAGCGTCGTGATGGTGGAAACGAGTTGCCTGCGTGTTCATGAGGGAAAGTATGGCACGACGCCGTCAATCCTACAACGCGTCACCGCGCCGATGTTCGGCTCCGTGCGTCCGGTATCGGGAAAACATACCGACGTCGGCTCGTGGCGGTGGCGGAAAAAGATGCGGTTGCTCTGCGCCCCAATATCGATGGCCCGCTTGGAGACGCTTAGGAGACAGGAAGGTCAGGCCCGCTGCCAACATCGATCGCGGTGCAATTCGGTTGTTTGGTCGCGCTGGCGGCTTTGGACCAATGCACCCGGGCCCCGGACCGAGTGTTCAAGAAGTTCCGGACGAGCTGATGACGCCAGACCGGATTGCCGGCCCACGAACACCCGAAATATGCGGCGATGACTACCGCGGTGCTAAAGGATTTCTACGGGAATTCTGGGAATCGCGCAGCGGATAGTCGCGCAAGATTTGCAAACGCTAGAGGGACCACGGTTTGCTTGCTTTGCAAGGATTTTGGGAACTTGGCGCGCCTGTCCTTCGTGGATCTGCTCAAGGAGCGGCGCAAACAAGATCCTGGTCGGGCGCCGACGGCGAGGGTCCCTGCGCATCCGGCGGGCCGGCTTGACGCCAACGGCTCTTGCGACGGCGGCCGCGATCCGGCTGTCGGGAGGGTCTTCGCAGCATCCGGGTCCGGATGTCGCCGAAGTGCCCACCGATTGCCGCCGGTTCGCAAGAATGGCTGCGAATCTCCCCCTGTTTCGGTGGATGCCTGACGCTGCGCTCGGGAAGAATGGGCGACTCCCGCCTATCACCGATGAGCCGACAAACCATGGAGCTTTCCACCTTCACGTACTCCGCGGCGCGTGGCTGGTCCGTCACGCCTTTCCCGGACCTCGATACGACGCAGACCCTCGTGCTGGTTTTTGCCGCTCCCGAATACATGCAACGGCAGGGTCCGCTGCTCGAGCTTGTCCAAAGGTATCCCAGCGCCTGCCTGATCGGCTGCTCGACCGCCGGCGAGATCCATGGCCGCTACGTGCGCGACGAGAGCCTTTCTGTCGCGGTCGTGAAATTCGCGCATAGTCGGCTTGCGTTCGCGACGACGGAAATCACGGAACCCGACTCCCGCGCTGCCGGCAAGCGCCTGGCCAAACAACTCGCCCCAGAGGGCCTGCGCGCGGTCTTCGCCCTGGCCGAGGGCCTCGATGTCAACGGCAGCGAGCTGACCGCCGGGATCCGCGCAGGTCTGCCGGCTGGCGTGGTGGTGACCGGCGGCCTGGCCGGCGACGGCGCGCGGTTCAAGGGCACCTGGGTCCTGGGCCGCAACGGTCCGCGGCACGGGGCCATCGTCGCCGTCGGTCTGTACGGCGAGCGTCTGCGCGTTGGCTACGGCCTGCGCGGGGGCTGGCAGGGGTTCGGCCCGGAGCGTCGCATCACGCGTGCGCAGGGCAACGTGCTGTACGAGCTCGATCACAAGCCCGCGCTGGCCTTGTACAAGGAGTACCTGGGCGAGCACGCCGCCCGCTTGCCCGGGTCCGCGCTGAATTTTCCGCTTTCGATCCGCGAGCCGGTTCCCGGCGCCGAGCAGCTCGTGCGCTGCATCGCCGCGGTCGATGAAGCCGACCAATCGATCACATTTGCCGGCGACATGCCCAGCGGGAACATCGCGCGCTTGATGCGCACCGACGTCGAGCGGCTGATTGCCGGCGCCGGCGAGGCGGCCACGCTTGCCAGTCAGGCGACTGCCGGTGTTGGACAGCCGGTGTTGGCCCTGGCCGTGAGTTGCGCCGGTCGCCGCGAGGTGCTGGGGGAACGCACCGAAGAAGAGGTCGACGCCGCCGTCCAAGGTCTGCCTGCGGGGGCGGCACAGGTCGGCTTTTATGCGTACGGTGAGATCGCGCCCTACGCCGATCGCGCCTGCGATCTGCACAACCAGACGATCACGCTTACGACGCTGACCGAAGCCTAGGAGCAGGTGCCCCGGCACGGAACATGCCTCCCTATCACCCGCTGCTGCTGCGCCAGCTCAGGCGCTTTGGCATCGACCCAGACGCGCCGATTCCGTCAAACGAGCGCTACGCGTCCCTGCTGGCACACGTCAGCCAGGCCTACGAGGACGCCGACAAGGAACAGTACCTGTCGCGCCGCGCGCAGGAACTATCCTCTACGGAGATGGGGGAGTTGTATTCGCAACTCAAGGAGGCGCAGCGCATCGCCGGACTGGGCAACTGGACCTTCGACTTGGTTACCGGCCTGGGACAATGGTCGGAGGAGTGTGCCCGACTGTTGAACGTAGACCCGGCCGCGCGCCCTCCCCGCCTGCGCGCCCTGCTGGCGCGAATACACAAGAGCAGCCGCCGCCCGCTGCTGCGGGCCATCAACGCGGCGAATCTTGGTGGCAGTGAATTTGCAATCGAACTGCGCTTGCTGCGGCACGATGGGCGGCCGTGCTGGCTTTACGTGGTCGGTCAATGCGTGTCCGGTGCGGGTGGCGCCGGGCGGCGGCTGATCGGCACGGCGATGGAGATCACGCAGCGCAAGCAAACGGAGTTGCGCCAGGGTGTCGAGCACACGGTGGCACAGCTGCTGGCCGATGCCGCGTCGTCGATCGACGCGATCCCGCGCATTCTCGAAACGACCTGCACCGCGCTCGGCTGGGCTTGCAGCGCCTACTGGCAGGTCGAGGGGCGCACCGAAGGGTCGGTCGAGGCCGCGCGCGACGAGGCCGGCGATCCCGGTCAGGCTGCGGACGAGACGGTGCTTTGGCGCCGCAGCACCTGGCCGCCATCGCCTTCCCCCGTTGCGCGTTTCCATGCGCACTCCTGCAGCCGACTGCGTGCCGAGGGTTCCGGTGACATCGTCGCGCGCACGGCGCGCATGGGCGATCCGGTCTGGGTCGACGATGTCACCTCTGACCCCAGTTTCACGACGCGTCGCGAGTCTGCGGTCGCGGCGGGGTTGCGGGCTGCCTTTGCCTTTCCGATCAACGCCGGGGGCAGGCTGGTCGGCGTGGTCGAATGCTTCGACACGCTTGCCCAGCAAGCCGACAAGGATCTGCTGGAGAGTGCGCGCGCCCTGGGCCGCCAGATCGGCCAGTTCCTGCATCGCAAGCAGATCGAGGAACACGTTCGCCATCTGGCTTTTCACGACGCCCTGACGAACCTCCCGAACCGGGCGCTGTTCAACCGTCACCTGAACCGCGCCATCGCGCAGGCCAGGCGCCAGAACAAGCGCCTGGCCGTACTCTTTATCGATCTGGACCGGTTCAAGATCATCAACGACACACTGGGTCACGACGCCGGCGATCGACTGCTGCAGGAGATGGCGCGGCGGCTCGCGGCCAGCCTGCGCGAGACCGATCTGGTATCTCGGCTGCGCCGGCATGGCGAACGGACCCAGGGCGACGTGCTTGCCCGCCTGGGCGGCGACGAGTTCGTGGTTCTGATCGAGGAGATCGGCGACGCTGCCACGGTCGCCCAGGTGGCCCGCAAACTGCTGGCCGCACTGCTGGAACCATATTGGCTCAGAACTCATCCCGTACACATCACGGCCAGCATCGGCGTGGCCACCTTTCCCGAGGACGGCCAGGACGAGCACACGCTGATGAAGCACGCGGATATCGCGATGTACCGTGCCAAGGAGTCCGGCAAGAACAACTTCCAGTTCTACTCGGCGCAAATGAATCAGCACTCGCACGCGTTGCTGGCGCTCGAGTCCGATCTGCGCTACGCACTGCGCCGTCGAGAATTCTGCCTCCATTTCCAGGCCAAGTTCGACGTCGATACCGGCCGGATCACCGGCGCGGAAGCGCTATTGCGCTGGCAGCATCCTACCCTTGGCCTGCTGATGCCCGCCCAGTTCATCCCGCTGGCCGAGGAGACGGGTCTTATCTTGCCGCTGGGCAAGTGGGCGCTCGAAACCGCCTGTGCCCAAAATTGCGAATGGCAGCGGCAGGGAGTACCGCCGCTGCGAATGGCGGTCAACCTGTCCGCGCGCCAATTCTCCGACGAGAAACTGCTCACGGACATCGCCGCCTGCCTGGAGCAGACCGGCATGGACCCGGCGCTGCTCGAGCTCGAGATCACCGAGAGCGCCGTGATGCACGACCCCGACAAGGCCGTTCATGTGCTCAACCGTCTCCGGCAGATGGGCGTGGGCGTTGCCATCGACGATTTTGGCGTCGGCTATTCCTCGTTGGTGCAACTCAAGCACTTACCCATCGACATCATCAAGGTCGACCGCTCTTTCATCAAGGACTGTCCCGACGACATTGCCGACGTCGCCATCACGCGGGCAGTCATCGGGATCGCCCAGAGCCTGCGGCTGCAGGTGGTGGCCGAGGGCGTGGAGACCGCCCGCCACCTGCATTTCGTGCGCGAATGCGGCTGCAACCTGATCCAGGGGTTTCTCTTCAGCACGCCGATGCCGGCAGGCGATTTTCTGCGCTTTTATCAGCATAGCGCCGCAGGCGCCGGCAGCATGCCGGGCCCGATCGGCAGCGTCATGTCACTGCGCGTCGCGCAGCGGGATTGAACCGGGCGCGCCAGAAATGCCGCGCGCGGTTCGCCGCGCCAGGCCCGGCGCCCGAGTCTGCGCCAGGAGCGCCTTGCGCAAAGCCGATGGGACAGCTTCGCTGCACTTCTATGATGTATCAACGCAAGGCGAGAACTCGGCCCCAACGGGGTCCGATGGTCAGTTGACAGCGCCCTTGCTCGATGGGAAAGGACGCTCCTTCGTTCAAGACGTCCTGCAGACGGCGGCCGGAGAATTCCGGCAACGGCAGCGAGATGTGGGCGTCGTGGACGGCCGCATTGACGGCGACGACGATGCTGCCGGCCAAGCTCTCGCGCGCAAACGCAAACTGCTCGGGAGCCACGAGGAGCTGTCGATAGTCGCCACGGCGCAAGGCTTCGTGCTCCCGGCGCAACGCGATCAGCCGCCGAATGACCTCGTGCAGCGCAGGGTGCGGGGCGCGCAGCGGCAGATCCGCGGGGCTGAGCTGCGGACGCAGCGGCGCATCCGTATCGGGTCCCCTGCGCCCCTCGACGCCCCATTCGCCGCCGTAATAGATCGACGCAACGCCCGGGATCGTGAGCAGCAATAGGTAAACCGGGTAGAGGTGCGCCGGCTCCTTCAGAATGCTGGCAATGCGGTCGACGTCGTGATTTTCCGCGAAGTTGTACAGCTCCAGTCCACGGTAGATGCCGCCGGGTCCGAATTGCCGGTTCAACGAATGCGCGATCTCGTGGTAGTTGATGTCGTTGTGGCTGGAAAATAGCCCCTTGTAGATCTCATAGTTCGTCGTCGAGGACAGCCCGCCGGGTCGAGCCCAGCGGCGATAGTCGCCGTGCACGACCTCCCCGACGAGCCAAAAGTCGGGACGCAGTCGGCTGCAATGCGTGGCAAGGGCGCTTTGAAATTCAAAGTCCAGACGGTCGGCCGCGTCCAGGCGCAGGCCGTCGATGCCGAACTGCTGCGCCCACGCGGTGACGGCGGAAAAAAGGTGATCGCGCACGTCGGGGTTGCTCAGATTGAGCCTTACCAGGTCGTAATGACCCGCCCATCCCTCGTAATGAAACGGGTCGCCGTACGGACTGCGGCGCGCGAAGTCCAGGTGATACCAGCTGCAATACGCCGATGAGGTACCTTTTTCCAACACGTCGCGAAATGCCCAGAAACCGCGCCCGGTGTGGTGAAAGACGCCGTCGAACACCAGTCGAATGCCGGCAGCGCGCAATTTCTGGGCAAACGCGGCTAGCCCCTCGTTGGTTCCAAGCCGCCGATCGACGCGGAAGTAGTCGGCCGTGTCATAACCGTGCGTGCTCGATTCAAAAACGGGACCCAGATAAAGGGCGCCGATGCCAAGATCGGCCAGGTATTCGATCCATGGTTGCAGCGCCTGCAGGCGATCGGCGGGAGGCGCCGTAGGATCGTTGCGAGCGGGGGCGCCCAGACAGCCCAAGGGATAGATGTGATAGAAAACAGCGTCGGCCGCTCGAAAAGGTTGCTTCCCCCCGGACAGCGTAACGGCGGGCGCTGATTCAGCCGGCATCGCCAGCTTGCATCACGTTCGCCCGCGCCACGACCCCCAGGTGCGCCGCCAGGGCGCGCAGCACTTCGTCCGGGCGCTCCGCCATCAACATGTGGCCGGCCCCCTCGACGACGACCAGGCGGGCGCCGGGTATGGCGCACGCCAACGAGCGAGCGCTCCGCAGCGGCGTCATCTGGTCCCGTTCGCCGCCGATCAGCAGCGCCGGCGCACGGACCTTGGCCGCGGCGCCAAGGCCATCGCGATAGGCATCGCACAAGGCTAGGTCCTGGTACAGCACGCCCGCGCGGGCCCGCTCGAGCATGCGTTGGCCGGCACCCACCATCCAAATGCCTGGGGCCCGGCTGCCGCCCAGCCCGGCAGCCGGGCCATGGCCCCACAAGTTCACCATGTCAACGGCCGCATGCTGGTTGGCTGCCGCGGCGGCCAGCAGGTCCGGATGGACGGGCATGGCCGCCGCGCAGCCAATCAGGACCAGGTGGTCCACCCGCTCCGGAAATCGGGCTGCCGTCTCCAGCGCGGCCAAGGCGCCCATCGAATGACCGATCAGCGCTGCCGTTCCGGCGCCTGCGGCATCGATGATCTCTCGCAGCCATTCGGCCAGGGCCGCGACGCTGCCCAGTGGCGCCCCCCCGGACCTCCCATGTCCGGGCAGATCGAGCGCCAGCACGTTCCAGCCGTGAAAAGCGAGCCAGCGACTTTGCATCGCCCAGACGGCATGGTCGAATCCGGCCCCGTGCACGAGCAGCGCCAGCGGGCGGCCCGCTTCATGGGCGCGACCGCCAGTGGCGGCAAAGACGGCTTCTCCTTGGATTCGCAGCTGCATGGCGTCGGCCCAGTCAGGCCTTTCGCGCGGCGCGCAGCGCCTGCGCCATATCCGCGAGGATATCCTCGATGGCTTCGATCCCAACGGAGAGCCGCACCATATCCTCACCGACGCCGGCTTGCGCGAGCTGGTCGGCGCGCATTTGCTGGTGGGTCGTGCTGGCCGGATGGATGACGAGCGTCTTCGCGTCGCCGACGTTCGCCAAGTGGCTTGCCAGGCGCAGAGCATTGATGAACCTGGCGCCTGCAGCGCGCCCTCCCTTGATGCCGAAGCTGATGATCGATCCAGCGCCTCGCGGCATGAGTTGGCGCGCAAGCTCGTGGTCGGGGTGACTCGGAAGGCTCGGATGATTGATCCAGGCCACGGCCTCGTTGTCGCGCAAGAACTCAAGTACCGCCTTGGTGTTCTGTACATGGCGCTCGATGCGCAGGCTGAGGGTCTCCACCCCCTGCAGCAAGTGAAACGCGTTGGCCGGCGCCAGGCAAGCGCCAAAGCCGCGCAGCCCCTCGGTGCGTGCGCGCATGACGAAAGCGGTCGGCCCGAACTGCTCCGCAAACACGATGCCGTGGTAGGCGGGCACCGGCTCGGTCAAGGTCGGGTACTTGCCCGACGCCTCCCAGTCAAAGCGCCCCCCGTCGATCACCGCGCCGCCCACGGCGATGCCGTGGCCACCGATCCACTTGGTCAGCGAATGCACGACCAGGTCGGCGCCCAGATCCAGCGGACGGCACAGATAGGGCGTCGTGAACGTGCTGTCGACGAGCAATGGAAGACCGGCCTCGTGGGCGATCGAGGCAAGCGCAGGAATGTCCAGGATTTCGAGCCCTGGATTGCCTATCGTCTCGCCCAGAATCAGCCGGGTCTGCGGCCGCAGCGCGCTGCGAAAGCCGTTCAGATCGCGCGGCTTGACGAAGGTGGTCGTGATGCCAAAGCGCGGTAGCGTGTGCGACAGCAAACTTACGGTTCCGCCATAGAGGGAGGCGGAGGCGACGATGTGGTCGCCCGCACCCAACAATGTCGCGATCGCGATGTGCAGAGCAGCCATTCCGCTGGCCGTACACACTGCGCCGACCCCGCCCTCGAGCGCCGCGAGCCGCTCTTCGAGCACTGCCACGGTCGGATTCGAAATGCGGCTGTACACATAGCCCGGGCGCTCCAGGTTGAAGAGCGCCGCAGCCTGGTCCGTATCCTCGAATACGTACGACGTGGTCTGATGGATCGGGACGGCGCGCGCACCGCTTGCCGGCTCCGGGTGGTAACCGGCGTGCAGACTCAGCGTATCGAAACCCGGGGGTCGTGCCGTTGCCATCGATCCGCTCCGCAACAGATTCTTAGGCTAGACGATACGCCTCCGCCGACGCCGCACGGGGCCCACGGCGACGCGCTCGGGACGAGTGCGCCCGCCCGGTGGCGAGGCGGATTCCAGGTCCGCGGCAAGGCTGCTCCTGCGCCCGGGCGCCGACGCAAGGGCGGCTCGGCGCTCGACGGGAGCCAGGCTATGCCCCGGCCGGACGCTCCGCTGCCCCCGGAGTAGACGCCGAGGGGCGGCAAGATCGCCGACAACCTGCTGCGAAGACCTGCGGTGATCTTGCCGAAGTGTGCACAGGCCTGGTCCCAGCGGCCGGCGGCGCTCCGGGTTTTCCGGCCGATGCGCGGCGAGTACGATGCGTATGACCACCTTATGGGGGCAGACCAGATCTTGATAAGAGCATCCAACCCCGTGCGTCACCGCGGCGCCGGTCACCAGGGCCGGCGTGGGCGCAGGATCGGCGCTCCGGCGCCGGGCATCGGCGTCACCAGCCGGTTGGGCGGGCATCCCAGGCGGGCCGTGCCTTTGGGCGTGCCCCGGGCCGAGACCGCGGTGTGCGCGCTGTAACCATGCGCCCGGCCCGCCAGACGACGCGGCACGGCACCCTCGGCGGCTTGCCCGCGCAACCACTGAGGGGCATCAAGGCCTGCGTCTTCGACGCCTATGGCACCTTGTTCGACGTAGCAAGCGTGACACGCGGGGCGCAGGACGAACTGAAGCAACATTGCCAAGCGCTGTCCGACGCCTGGCGCGCCAAGCAGTTGCAATACACCTGGTTGCGAGGGTTGGCCGGGCATCACGCCGATTTCTGGCAAGTCACCGGCGATGCGCTCGATTACGCAATGAGTGGTCTAGGACTTGCAGACAAAGATTTGCGCGCGCGGCTGATGGACCTGTATCTGCGCATCACCGCATATGCGGAAGTTCCGGCGATGCTGGAGAGGTTGCGGGGCGGCGGAATGAAGCTGGCCATCCTGTCCAACGGCACGCCGCAGATGCTTGCCGCCGCGGTGGCCAACGCCGACATCGCGCATCTTTTTGATGCGATCCTGTCCGTAGAAGAGGTCGGTGTCTATAAACCGCACCCGCGCGTCTACCAGTTGGCCCCTCGCCGGCTGGGCCTGCGCAAGCGCAGCATCTGCTTTGTGTCGTCCAACGGTTGGGATGCGTGGTCGGCCAAGGCCTTTGGTTTTCAGGTTCTGTGGTGCAACCGGACCGGCCAACCGGCCGAACACCTCCCCGCTTTGCCCGACGGGCAGGTGCCGGACCTTTCCAGCCTGCCTTCGCTGGTGTTGCCGGCATGATCCTGCCGTTCGCCGCACGGACTCGGTCCGGTCGGCGCCATCCGCTCGACTTCCTTGCAAGGGTTCGTGCTCCTTCGCAGGGCAGCGCGACGCCGGCAGGCGCCATCGCGCCCGCGGTCGACGACACAGGTCGCCGCGGATGGCTCGCGCCGATCGACGCGTCGCCGATTGGCGCCCCCTTTCTGCCCAGAGGGCGAGGCAACGGGGGAAGATGCGTCCCAGCAGCTGCCACGAACCGTGGTAACAGCGGTCTTCGCGACCGATCGCAGGTCTGCGGGCGGTCAGCGAATCGCGCCTTGACCTAGCTAGCCCGAAGGCGTGATGCGCAGTGCCTCGCTGCCCACGGATCGACAGGATGCCGCCTCCGTGCACCGGCATCACCGGTCTTTTCGCGGGAATGCCCCGTAGCTGCGCGTGCCCAAGTTCATTATCATCGGCAGGCAACGACGGACCAGAGATTGCGCTGCGCGTCACGATGCTGGCGCCTGCAATGGGGCGGTAGCGGGGAACGCGCAAGGCATCCCCGCGCGGTCGTGTGATCCAGCGGCCTAAGGAGGGCACCGCCGATGAACATGGGCAGCGCAGGAGCGTCAGCGGGGCCGGCCAAGCCTGCGCATGTCGCAAAGGCAATGACGGCCGATCAGCGCAAGGTGATCATCGCCTCGTCCGTCGGCACCGTGTTCGAGTGGTACGACTTTTACCTGTACGGTACCCTGACCGCCATCATCGCCCGGCAGTATTTCGCGCCGCTTGCTGCCACGCCGCAATTTGTCATGGCGCTGCTGGCGTTTGCCGCTGGCTTTGCCGTCCGCCCGTTCGGTGCCGTCGTTTTCGGCCGCCTGGGCGACATGATCGGGCGCAAGTACACCTTCCTTATCACGATCATGGTCATGGGTGTCTCCACCTTCTTGGTCGGCATTCTTCCGGGGTACGACACCCTGGGACTTGCCGCGCCGGCGATCCTTATCTGCTTGCGTCTGCTGCAAGGCTTGGCGCTGGGCGGCGAGTATGGCGGCGCGGCGACCTACGTCGCCGAGCACGCGCCGCGCAATCGACGCGGCGCCTATACCTCGTGGATACAGACCACGGCAACGTTGGGTTTGCTGCTGTCGTTGATCGTCGTTGCGATCACCCGCGAGAGCCTCGGGGCCGAGACGTTCAACAGTTGGGGCTGGCGCATTCCTTTCTTGTTTTCCTTCTTCCTGCTGCTGGTTTCGGTGTGGATCCGGCTTTCCCTGACCGAGTCGCCGCCTTTTTTGCGCATGAAGGAGCTGGGCAAGGCCTCGCGCGCGCCCGTCAGCGAGTCCTTCGGGCGCTGGAGCAACCTAAAGATCGTGTTGATCGCCCTGTTCGGGGCGACGGCGGGCCAGGCGGTCGTTTGGTACACGGGCCAGTTCTATGCCCTGTTCTTCCTCACCAAGACCCTGCAAATCGACGACCTCACCGCGAATTTTCTGGTCGGTGCATCGCTGGTCCTGGGTACGCCGTTCTTCGTCCTCATCGGCTGGCTGTCGGACCAAATCGGCCGCAAGGAAATCATACTGGGCGGTTGCCTGTTGGCGGCCCTTACCTATATCCCGCTGTTTCATATGCTGGCTCACTATGGCAATCCGGCGCTGGAGGCTGCCCAAGCGCGGATGCCGGCTCTGGTCGTTGCCGACCCCGATGGTTGCGCGGTGCAGTTCAATCCGGTTGGCACGGCACGCTTCACGGCGCCGTGCGATATCGCCAAGAGCACATTGGCCACGTCCTCGGTGAGCTATGGCAACGTCGACGCTGCCCCCGGCACGCCGACCGTGGTTCGCTTCGGCAATACGACCGTGAGTTATGCGGAGGCTTTGGCGGCCAGCGACAACGATCCGGTACGGGCCGGCGCGGCCTTCAAGAAGTCGATCGCGGCGGCGATCCAGGCGGCGGGCTACCCGGCCAAAGCCCACCCCGGGCAGATCGACAAGCCGATGATGGTGCTGGTGCTGACCACACTGGTGATCTACGTGACCATGGTCTATGGCCCCATCGCGGCGATGCTCACGGAACTGTTCCCCACGCGCATCCGCTACACGTCGATCTCCCTGCCGTATCACATCGGCAACGGCTGGTTCGGCGGATTCTTGCCGGCCACGTCATTTGCGATTGTCGCGGCGACGGGCAACATCTACTCTGGGCTCCGGTATCCGATTATCGTGGCCGGGATGACCTTCGTAATCGGTCTGCTGTTCTTGCCCGAGACCAAGGATCGCGACATCTACGCCCATGATTGATGCGCCGCAATCGCGCCGCTGATCCGCACCTCGGAGCGTCCAGCGGCCAGGAACCGACGATTTGGACAAGACCGCCATCTACCGCAAGACGGAAAAAGGGATTGCCGAGGTCGCCGCCAGCACGCGCAGCGTGGATCGGCGTCTGCGGCCGCTGTTGATCCTGGTCGACGGCCATCGCACCGCGCTCAGCATTCACGCGCTCATCAGCGCCATCGGCATCCGCGAAACGGACTTCGACCAGCTCGAGGCCGGCGGATACATCGAACCGATCGCGCGTCCGGCCCTCGCTGGGCAGGGCGGCGCCGCGAGCCAAGAACCGGGCCTGCAGGCGCCCGCGCCCGCTGCGCGCCGATCCTCCCTCGAGCGCTATGCGGACGGCAAGCGGTACCTGTGCGAGGTGGCAGCGGAGAAGCTCGGCCTGCTGTCCTATCTGTTTGTTCTCAAGGTCGAGCGGTGCGGGTCCGTCGCGGAGTTGAGGGTCCTGCTGCCGGAATTCGAGCAGGCCATCGCGCGCAAGCTCGACGCGAGCTATGCCTTTCACTGCCGGCGCATTGCCGAGTCGATCGTCGGCGAATGAACCGGAAGGCCTGGAGGAGACGTAGGTGCCGCGCGCCCAGATAACTTACACTGCCCGCCGCGGCGGCTTGCAGCCGCGCTTTTCTGGCGCAGGCCTTGCCGCGTGGAGAGCCCAAGCATGAAGACGGTCGCGCAGCTGCTGATGCCCAAGGACATTCTTCTCGATGTGATGGTGTCGAGCAAGACCGACCTGCTGGAAAAGATTGGGCGCCACATGGACTGGGTGCATGGCCTGCCGCAGTCCGCGGTGATCGCAAGCCTGTCTCACCGCGAACAGATCGGTTCCACAGCGTTGGGCCACGGCATCGCGATCCCCCATGCACGCCTCAAGGAGCTCAACCGGATTCAGCTCGCCTACCTGCGCTTGACCCCGCCCCTCAGCTTCGATGCTCCGGACGACCAGCCGGTTTCCGACGTGCTGGTCATCTTGGTGCCGAAGATGGCGACCGAAGAGCACCTGCGCGTTCTCTCCGAAACCTCGGAGATGTTCGCCAACTCCCGATTCCGGGAGCAGTTGCATCTGTGCAAGCACCCGATGGAGGTCAAGCAATTGTTCGAGATCTGGCCCAACCCGCTGTTTTGAGGGCGAGTTGGTGCCGCCGGGTGCTTGCAGCTTGCTCGCCCCCGGGCAAAGCAATCTAGGAGTACCTATGCCGGTCGTCGGATCTGGGCTGCAGGTCCTAATTGCCCATTTCTTCGCCCGGCGTCCGGCGCGCTCGGGCCAGCCGTTGGATTGGCTCTTCATCCTCTTCTTCTTTGCGCCGCTGGGCAGCCGCGCCCATTTTTTTTCATCTACCTGCCCAACCCGCGCCTGCAGCACGGGACCAAGAAGGCCATGATGGCAGCCGCCCGCTCCTTGGACCCGGGTCGGGACCTGCGCCTTGCGCGGGCCGAATTCGAATTCACGCCGACCGCACAAGACCAGGCGCCACTGGCGGCGGCCCTGCTCCAGGCCGGTGCCGCTGACGAGGCGGCGCGCAACGATGAGGCTTGCCTGAAGGGACCGTTCGCGATGGACCTGGACGTCCCGCTGTACGCAGCGCGGGCCTCTTTCGAGAGCGGGCAGGCCGCGCGCCCCATCACGCACTTGGAGCAGTTAGGTGTTGCCGACGGCGATTTGCGCACCGAACAAGTCGGCCGGCTCCCGGCGCGCGCGCTCTCGACGACCGGGGGCAACGCCGGCGCCAAGGCACCGTTCGAGTTTCTGCTGAGCCGATTCAATTGCTTCGATGCGCAGACCGAGTCTGCAATCAGGGGCGCATTCAGCCGCGACGCGGCTACCTTGGCGCGTCGGGAAGCTCAGATCGCCCAGGCGGCTGAGCGCTGGGGCCGCCGGACGCGCGAACTAGGGCGGGCGTTGCTGCGGCGTGGTACGCGGCAAGAAACGACGCCCCCAACCCCGGGGTTGATCTAGATGTACCCCGGCTTCGTAACCCAACGGATTCCCGTCGATGGGGCTGAAATCGCTTGCAGCGTCGGCGGTTCCGGGCCACCGGTGCTGTTGTTGCACGGTTTTCCGCAGTGCCGGGCGATGTGGGCGCGAGTCGCCCCGATCCTCGCTCAGAGTTACACGGTCGTCTGCGCCGATCTGCGCGGGTATGGCGATTCGAGCAAGCCCCGGGATTTGGCAGATCACTCGAACTACGCTTTTCGTGCGCTGGCCGCCGACCAGGTGCAAGCGATGCGCCGCCTGGGTTTCGAGCGATTCCACGTCGTCGGCCACGATAGAGGCGCGCGCACCGGCGTGCGCCTCGCCCTGGACTGCCCCGAGGCGGTCGACACGCTCACGATCATGGACATCGTTCCCACACATACGCTGTTCCTGGAGGCAAACCGCAGGACGGCGACGGTGTATTGGCATTGGTATTTTCTATCCTTGCCCGAACCCTTCCCGGAGCGGCTGATCGGCCACGACCCCGACTTCTTCTACGAGACCTGCCTCACCGGCTGGGGTGCGGCCAAACTGTCCGAATTCGATCCGTGGATCCTTGACGAGTACCGCCGTGCCTGGCGCGACCCGGCGATGATCCACGGCTCCTGCGCCGACTATCGAGCCGCCGCCACCATAGACCTGGAGCATGACCTGGACGACATGAACCGGCAGTTCGCCTGCCCGACGCTGGTTCTTTACGGTGCCTCCGGCGTGATGGCCAAGCTATTCGACATTGCGGCGCAGTGGCGGCCGCGTTGCCCCGACCTGATCGAGGCCGCATTGCCCGGCGGCCACTTTTTTGTCGATCAGCATCCTCAGCAGACCGCGGCGCGCCTACTGCGGTTTCTGCAGGAACACCGCTAGCGGCTTTTCGGGGCGCGGGACGGGGATCTGCACTCCTGCTCCCGCGCCGCCAAGGCGCCGCGAACATCTTCCGAGTGCGCTCTTCTCGAAGATCGAGGCCCAGGCCGCCTTGTCCGGCCGGGCGTGCGACCGTAGAATTTGCCCAAACGTCGATACCCTGACGAAACCGCCACGCGGAGACTTACATGAAAGACGGTTCTTGCACGACGTTGCGAAGCGCAGTCGCTGCCGATGCGCCCAAGACCGATGGCAAGGCCGAGGGCCAGGCCGCTGCTGGGGCGCGCTACACGCAGGACATGCTCGATGAAATGGATGCGGACAAGAACCTCGAAGTCTCCAACAACGAATTCCTCGGCTACATGAGCAAGGAATTCGACCGCGTCGACGTCCATCACGACGGCAGGCTGCAGCAAAGCGAGACCCGTAACAAGTCGATCCTGGGTCAACAGAAAACGTCGGTTTCGCACCGTTAGGATTGCCTTCTTCGGGACGGTCCGGTCGAACCGCAGGCGGTGTCCCCATGAACGAAGCTGGGCGCGTGCGCATCGACAAGTGGCTTTGGGCGGCGCGCTTTTACAAGACGCGTTCGCTGGCGCTGGCAGCCATCGAATTGGGCCGGGTCCGTGTCGACGGAGAGCGCGTCAAGCCGGCCCGCGAGGCGCGGATCGGCGACCGGGTCGAGCTGGTCCAGGGCGCGCAGCGCATCGAGTTCATCGTTCGGGATCTGTCATCGACGCGCGGTCCGGCCGCGCTTGCCAAAGCGCTCTATGAGGAGACGGCAGCAAGTGCGCTGCGGCGCGAACAGCAGGCGCAGGCGCGCCGCTACGGCGTCGAGCCGGCGGCGGCCTTGCACGGGCGACCCACCAAGCGTGATCGGCGCAAGCTCGCACAGCTGTAGCGAGTTTGCCGGCAGGGATCGTTTCGGCTGTTGCCGGGCGCGCCTTGCACGCCACCCATTCAATCGCCCACCGGAGGCCGCCGATGGCGTCTGATTCGGCGATCGCCGCGGAAACGCTCAGGGCGTATCGAGAGACCTTGTATGTCGTCGAGGCCGAGCCCGACCTCGTGCTGCGCATCAACTGCTTTCACCCCGGACTGGTCGACCTTTATCGGGCGCGTGGATTTGAATGCGCCGCGTTTGTCACGGCCTGCAATCCGCACAGCCGCCTTCTGGACCCGGCCAGCAACGAAGATCGGCAGGCGGCCCTGCGTCGATGGCTGGTACGGCGGGGCTGGACATTTCTGCCGGGGACCGGGCGCCATCCCGGCGGTCGATGGCCGCCGGAGCCGAGCTTTCTCGTTTTGGGTTTGGCGGTTGAGGCCGCGCAGTCCTTAGGCCGGAAATTCGAGCAAAACGCGATCGTCTGGTGCGGGCCGAACGCGGTACCGCAACTGGTGCTCCTGCGCTGACGCGGGCTGGGTCGTGCAAATGCGCTGCGGCCCGGTCGGCGGCGTCCTCGTTGCATAATCCCGGTCCATTCCTGGCGAGCCGCTTCCATCCGGTGTGCCATCGGGGTTTGCCTTGGGGCGGCCCAACTTAGGGGACAGGATGTCGACTACCGCGCCGAGCGCGACGGCTGATGGCGCCAGGACCGCGCTCGCGCAAGCGCTGATGCCGCGGCATGTCGCAATGATTTCCTTCGGCGGCATCATCGGTGCCGGACTTTTCGTCGGCGCCAGCGGTGCCATCGCCAAGGCCGGGCCCGGTGTCATCCTCACCTACGCCGCGTCCGGACTGCTGGTCTTTCTGATCATGCGCATGCTCGGCGAGATGGCAATGGCCAAGCCAGGGCAGGGCTCCTTCGTCGAGTACTCGGCGATCGCGTTGGGGCGCTGGGCCGGATTCGTTACCGGGTGGCTCTACTGGTATTTTTGGGTGTTCACGGTCGGCGCCGAGACCGTGGCTGGCGCCAAGCTGCTGCATGCGGCGGGCATCGAAGCCCCCGTTTGGGCCATTGGTTTTGTCCTGGTGTTGGCCATGACACTGACGAATCTGCTGTCGGTGCGAGCCTACGGGGAGCTCGAATTCTGGTTCGCGGTGATCAAGGTCTCGGCGATCGCGGCCTTCATCGCGATTGGGGCCGGTTTCATCGCCTTCTTCCATCCGCAGGCGGCGCTGGATGCGCTGCTCGACCATGGCGGCCTCCTGCCCAAGGGCGTCGGGGGATTGCTCGTGGCGATTCCCGTGGTGATCTTTTCGATGATGGGCAGCGAGGTGGCGGCCATCGCGGCGGCCGAGTCGGCCGATCCCGCGCACAACATCGCACGCGCTGCGCGCACGGTCGCGCTGCGCATCTTGGCCTTCTACGTGCTGAGCATCCTGGTCATTGTCGCCATCCTTCCCTGGGATACGGTCACGGTCGGTTTGTCGCCATTTACGCCGGTTCTCGACCGGATTGGCATCCCGGGTAGCAGCGCGGTCATGTCGATCATCATCATCACCGCGGTCCTGTCCTGCCTTAACTCGGGTCTTTACATCACGTCCCGCATGCTGCACGAACTGGGCAGCCACGGCGATGCCCCCGGCATTTCTGGCCGGGACCGGCAGCGAACAAGGTGCCGATGGCCGGGAATCTTGATCGGTTGCGCGGCAGGGTTTCTGGCCGCACTGGCGCAGCTCTTCCTGCGACGAGGACGTGTTCACTTTGCCTGCGCAGCACCTCGGGCGACATCATCCTGTTCATCTACATGCTCATCGCGTTTGCGCAGATCCGGCAGCGCGGGAAGCCTCGAGGCCGACGGCATCGATTTGCGCTTCAAGATGTGGCTCTTTCCCTGGTTGAGCTATGCGGTCATTGCGGTCATCGTCTGCGTCCTTGTGCTGCTGGCCTTCATTCCCGATCAGCAAAGCACCTTGTTCCTGAGTGGCCTCACGGTGCTCGTCGTGCTGGGGGCTTTGGCCTGGCGCAACCGCCGCGCGCGCCGGCCGTAGCCGCGGCTCAAGGGCGGTGACGACGGCCGGCGCCGCCTCAACCCCCGGAGCGCCGTACCGACCGGCCCGAAGCGCGCAGGTAGCCGATCACTCGATCGCAGTGGTCGCCCTGCACTTCGATGACTCCGTCCTTGCTGGTTCCGCCGGCGCCGCACAGCGTGCGCAGCCGCTTGCCCGTTTCGGCTAGCGCGGCCGGGTCAAGACCGAGGCCGCGCACGACCGTCACCGTCTTGCCGCCCCGACCCCGGCTTTCCCGGCTCACGCGCACGACGCCGTCGCCGTGGCTAGCCGCTGCATCGCCCCTTTGCGCGGCGCAGCGGCAAAGGTCAACGGCCTGGCGGCAGGTCGGACACATGCGCCCGCCCTGGGTCGAGTAGACCAGCCCGCCAATGGCCGATTTGCGCATGCTGGGCGATACCGTGCGTCAGTGGCGCGGCGGCGATGGCATCGGCTTCCGCAGCGGCGCCAGACTCCGGCCGCCCGGCGCGCGCCGATCGCGGCAGGGGCGCCGCTCACCCAGTTTGCGGGCCGCGTGCTTTGCGTAGGACATGGTCTTGCTGCTCCTCAGCCGGGGTGGGTGTGGGTCGCTCGCACATCGTTATTTACCGCGCAGCAACGCGCAACATGCGCCGGCAGCCGCCATTTTATGGCCCCTGGCAGGACCCGGGCGTGGCCACGCGCCAAGAATCCGGCCATCGTCCGCGGAATGCGGTAATGTCCAGGCCACCATCGACCGAATCAAGGGTATGCCTATGCCGGATCCCAAACGCGAACCACCCGTCACGATGGCCTTTGGCTCCAAATCTGTGGTCAAGGGGCGCGCTCTGCTCTTCTACCGGCGTTTTCTCGACCTCATCGTGACCGCGCTCGTCTTCGTGATGGTATTGACGCTGCTCGGTGCGCTGGTGGGGTTGGTGCTGGACTTTGTCTCGGCGGCGGCAGAATTTCGCGGCGACCTGTCGACCCACAACCTGGCGCACGGCGTGGTCGACGGCCTGGACCGGGAACTGGTCATCGATGTGCTTTCCGTTTTCGTGCTCATAGAGCTCTTTCGCACCTTTACCGACTACCTCGAATTTCACCGCGTACGCCTGCGCGTGCTGGCCGAAGTGGGGATCGCGTTCATCCTGCGGGAGATCTTCATCGGGCTGTACGACAACCGCATCCAGTGGCCCGAGATCTTGGCGCTGGCCGCCTTGCTCGCCGTGCTGGTGACGGCCCGGATCGCCGCGGTGCAGTTCGAGGTCGAAAGCAAGCCGGAACCCTAGGTCCAGCACGTGACGTCGCCGCCGGAACCCTGCCGCGGCTGTCGGCTTGCCCTCGATCCGCGGTGCCCGGGCTATAGTTTTCCCGCGACAGGCCGAAGGTGTCGATACCGGCGGCCCGTTTGTTCATCATCCGGGCCAGCCCGGCCTTCGGGCCTCGCCGTCGGGGCCAGACCGAGACTTCTCGCTGCTTTGCTGGCGTATCCCAGCGAATTTGCGGTAGCCACGCGATGGCGAGGAGCCTCGACCTGACCCCGATGGCTCCACTTTTGCTGCCGCGGCGTCGTCCCGCGCGAGCGCGGTCGCGGTCCGAATCGTAGAATCCCTCCACTTTCTGGCCCGACTGGCGGTTCCCCGTAGTTGTCCTAAGGCGTTCAAATCCATGACGTTATTTGCCCCGCGCGGGTTGCTGTCGGTCGGGTCTCGGCGCGCAGCGGTGTCGGCACTGGCCTGGTTCCTGTCGCTGCTGACCGGGCTCGCCCAGGCCGCATCGGTGGCTCCGGCTACCGGCGAGAGCGGCATGGTAGTCACCGCTCAGCACCTGGCCACGCAAGTGGGGGTGGACGTGCTGCGCCATGGCGGCAACGCGATCGACGCGGCCGTCGCCGTGGGCTATGCACTGGCCGTCGTTTACCCTGCCGCCGGCAATCTGGGCGGGGGCGGGTTCATGACGATCCAGCTGGCCGGTGGTCGCAGCAGTTTCATCGACTTTCGCGAAAAGGCGCCGCTGGCCTCCTCGCCGGACATGTACCTGAATCCGGAAGGCAAGGTCATCGAAGGTCGCAGCTTGCAGGGCTACCCCTCGGTGGCGGTGCCCGGCACCGTCGCGGGTCTGGAAATGGCGCGGGAGCGCTATGGCACGCTCGGGCGCACCGCAGTGCTGGCCCCGGCGATCCGTCTGGCGCGCGAGGGCTTTGTGCTCGAAGAAGGCGACGTCCACATGTTGCACGCGGCGACCGAGGACCTGCGCCTGGATGCGCCCAGCGCGGCGATCTTCCTCAAACACGGACAGCCTTACGAAGCAGGCGACCGCTTGGTCCAAACCGACCTGGCCCGGACGCTGGCGCGCATCGGCGCGCAGGGCGCGCGCGGCTTTTACCAGGGTCCGACCGCAGCGGCGATCGTGGCCTCCAGTCGCCAGGGCAAGGGCATCCTGAGCCAGGCCGACCTGGATCAATATCAGGCGCGGGAACGCGCGCCCGTCGAATGCGACTACCGCGGCTACCACATCGTCTCGGCTCCGCCGCCCAGTTCGGGCGGCGTCATCCTCTGCGAGATGCTCAACGTGCTCGAGGGATATCCGCTGGCGGCCATGGGTTTTCGGTCGGCACAGGCGGTCCATGTGCAGATCGAAGCCATGCGCCATGCCTATGTCGACCGCAACAACTTCCTCGGTGACCCCGATTTCATCGCCAATCCGGTCGAACACCTGCTCGACAAGGAATACGCCGCCCGCCTGCGGGCGGCAATCGATCCGCGTAAGGCCGGCGTTTCCGCGGACCTGGGCCCAGGCATTGCGCCGCACGAAGGCGGCAACACCACGCATTACTCCATCATCGATCGCTTTGGCAACGCGGTTGCCGTCACCTACACGCTCAACGACTGGTTCGGAGCGCGCGTGACCGTGGCGGGCACGGGCGTGCTGCTGAACGACGAAATGGACGACTTCACGGTCAAGTTGGGCGTTCCCAACGGTTTTGAACTCGTTCAGGGATGGGCGAACGCCATCTCACCGGGCAAGCGGCCGCTGTCGTCGATGACGCCGACCTTGGTCACCAAGGATGGCAGGGTCGTGCTCATTCTGGGTACACCGGGCGGCAGCCGCATCATCACGACGGTATTGCATGTCATCCTCAACGTCGTCGATTACGGCATGAACATCCAGGAAGCCGTGGATGCCCCGCGCTTTCACCAGCAGTGGCTGCCGGAAACGACCCGGCTCGAGCCCTATGCGCTTAGCCCCGACACGCAGGCGATTTTGCGCGAAATGGGCCATAAGCTAACCGATGGTCCCTACACGAACCACGTGGAGGCCATACTGGTCGGCGCACCCGCACTCGGCGCCCGGCCGATCGGCAAGAAGCGCTACTACGGCGCCAACGACCCGCGTCGCGACACCGGATTGGCCCAAGGCTACTGATGGTTTGGGCTCACCCGGGCGGCAGCGCCGGTCGACCGCAGCGCCATGGAGGTCCTGCGGGTCGCCGGTGCCGGCCGCAATCCGCGAACACCTGGTAGCAACCCGGGTACCGGTCCGATCCGATGGCTGATGACGGCGGCGGGCAAGTGGCGTGCCCGGTGCCCGCCCAGGCCTGGCGTTCGGGGCACGGCCGAGGCGGCTGTCGAGGTGGCAAGATACGCCGATGGACAGGAGTTGGTCCGTGCGGCCCTGAGCGGCCGAGGAGGCGGTGGCGATGACAAGAGCGCACGCAAAGGCGGTCGCGGCCCCGAAGAGGCTGTCGTACAAGGTGCAGCTGCGTAGTCTGCAGATAGAGCTGGTCCGGGTCCATCGCCACATCATTCGGCATGGCTGGCGCGTGCTCGTCCTGATCGAGGGGCGCGACGCCTCGGGCAAGGACGGCACGATCAAGCGCATCGTCGAGCACTTGAGCCCGCGCGAGACGCGCGTGGTCGCGCTGGGGGTACCTTCCGATCGTGAGCAGGGCCAATGGTATTTCCAGCGCTACGTGCCGCATCTACCCGGCGCCGGTGAATTCGTCCTGTTCAATCGCAGTTGGTATAACCGAGCCGGAGTTGAGCCGATCATGCATTTTTGCACCGCGGCCCAGTCCAGGAATTTTCTGCGCACCGTCGTTCCGTTCGAGCACACGCTGGTAGGGGCCGGTATCCATTTGATCAAGTACTACCTCGACATCAGCCGCGACGAGCAGCGACGCCGTCTGAAGTCGCGGGCACGCGATCCGCTGTCCCAATGGAAGACCAGCGCAGTGGACGAGGCGGCTTTGGGGCTATGGGACGAGTACACGGCTGCCCGTGACCGGATGCTGCGTCAAACGAGCACGCGCAACGCCCCCTGGATCGTGGTGCGCGCCGACGACAAGAAGCAGGCGCGCTTGAACGTGATTCGTGACTTGGTTCAGCGCATCGAGATCCCGGTTAAGGGCCGGCGAATCGATAAGCCGGACGCGCGCGTGGTCTTTCCGTTTCGTGCCGACTGTCTGCAGACGCTGGCGCGCTGACGTGGAGGATGCGCGTGCACCCGTCGGGCGCAAACGTGCGGCCGGCGCCTGCGCCACGGGGTATCGTTGCGCCTGCACAGAGCCGCGCGCTGCCGTGGCAGCGTGGCCTTTTGGCGCGGATCCGCCGGCGCCTCGACGCATGCTGTCCGTCGTAGCTAGCAGATGGGATCTGACATGGCGACGCTTTACATAGGCAACAAGAACTATTCCTCCTGGTCCTTGCGGCCGTGGGTCCTGATGCGTGAGCTGGATATCGATTTCACGGAGGAGCTCGTTCCGTTCGAGGCGCCGTCGAGCCGAGAGCGGTATCGGCGCTTCTCTCCAACGGGCAAGGTACCCTGCCTGGTCGATGGCGGCGACACGGTGTGGGATTCGCTTGCGATTGCCGAGTATTTGGCCGAGCGCCATGCCGGCGTTTGGCCGGCGGACGCCCGCGCTCGGGCCTGGGCACGCTGCGCGGCTGCGGAAATGCATGCCGGCTTTGCCGCCTTGCGCGAGTGCTGCTCGATGAATTGCGGCGTACGCGTGCGCCTGCACCGCATCACTGCGGAACTGCAGCAGGACCTGGAGCGCGTCGAGGAGCTTTTGACCGAGGGCAGCCGTCGCTTCGGCGGCCCTTTTGCGGCCGGCGGTAGCTTCACGGCTGTGGACGCTTTTTACGCGCCGGTCGCCTTTCGCATCCAGAGTTACGGCCTTGAATTGAGCCCAACGGCTGCGGCCTACGCGCAGCAGTTGCTGGCGCTCGATTCGATGCGTCGATGGTACGAGGAAGCGCTGCGTGAACCCTGGCGCGATGCGCCGCACGAGGCCGACATCGCACGCGCGGGTGTGCTGCTGGAGGATCGGCGCACACCGGCCGTTTGAGCAATCCGGGTCGGGGCGCCGGATGAATCCAGAAGGACGAATCTTGTCGAATTGCAGCTGGTGAAGAAATGGTGCGATGGTGGGTGGTGGGCGCCAGCTTGACCGTCGCTCTTGAAGTGGGTGCGGGGGCGGCTGCGCCGCTGGATCGGGAGCCAGACCACGCCTTTGCGGGGCGTGATGCGACGGTTGCGCCCGGGAACGATTTTTTCGGCTATGCCAATGGCGGGTGGCTTCGGCAGACCACGATCCCGGCGGATCGCAGCGGCTACGGCACCAGCGCACAAATGCAGGAGCAAACGGACCGGCGCTTGGCCGAACTGCTGCGCGAGGCGGCCACATCGGATGCCCCGGCGGGCAGCGACAAGCGCCGGGTGGGCGATTACTTCGACAGTTTCATGGACGAGGACGGCATCGATGCCAAGGGGCTGGCACCCCTGCAACCGGCGCTCGATGCGATCGCCGCGATCGACGGCCGATCGGCGCTGGCCCGCGAGCTGGGCCGCTCGCTGCGCGCCGACGTGGACGTCTTGAACTTGTCGAACACGCACACGGCCAACATCCTCGGCCTGTGGGTGGCACAGGACATGGACGATCCGCAGCGTTACGTGCCCTTCTTGCTGCAGGGTGGCCTCGGCATGCCGGACCGCGACTACTACCTGGAGCAGACGCCACGCATGGCCGCAATCGGCAGCCAGTACCGCCGCCATATTGCGGCGCTGCTGAAGCTTGCCGGCGACGCCGACGCTGGTGCGCAGTCGCAGCGGATCTTCGACCTGGAAGTGCGCATCGCCAGGGGGCATGTCAGCCGCGCCGAAACCGCGGATGTGCACCAAGGGCGACAACCACTGGTCGCGTGCCCGGTTTCGACGTCGAGGCGCCGGGCCTTGATTGGGCGGCATTCTTCGGTGCCGCCGGACTCGAATCGCAAACGACGTTCGTCGTCTGGCAGCCGCGGGCCGTGACGGTCATCGCCGCTCTGGCGGGTGCCGTACCCTTGTCGACCTGGAAGCAATACCTGCGCTACCAGAGGCTAGACCGCTATGCGCACTGCCTTCCCCGGGCCTATGCGTTGGAGCGTTTCCGCTTCTACGGGAACGTCCTGTCGGGTACGCCGCACCAGAGCGAACGTTGGAAACGCGCCGTGTCGGCGACCAACCTGGCCTTGGGCGACGCCGTCGGACGAGCTCTTCGTGGAGCGCTACTTTCCGGCCGGCGAGAAGGCGCGCGCCGAGCAGATGGTGCGCAATTTGATCGCCGCCTTCGATCGGCGCATCGACAACCTGGCGTGGATGGCGCCCGCAGACCAAGCGCCATGGCCAAAGCCAAGCTGGCCACGCTCAAGGTCGGGGTCGGCTACCCCGAGCCGCTGGCGCGACTACTCCGCGCTCGAGGTGGTACGCGGCGACGCCCTGGGCAACCTGACGCGCGCGGAGCTGTTCGAGTTGCGCCGCAACCTGGCCAAGCTCGGCCAGCCGATCGATCGGGAGGAGTGGGTGCATGAATCCGCAGCCCGTCAACGCGGTCAACCTGCCCGCCATGAACGCCATCGAATTACCCGCAGCGATCCTGCAGCCGCCGCTGTTCGATCCGCTCAACACACCGCGGCCATGGACTACGGCGCCACCGGCGCCACCATAGGCCACGAGATCAGCCACAGCTTCGACGACCAGGGCGCGCTGTTCGACGCGGGCGGACGTCTGCGACAACTGGTGGACGCCGGAGGACTTTGATCACTTCCGGGCCTCCGGGGCGGCGCTGGTCGCCAGTACGACGCCTATCACCCGTTTGCGGATCTGGCCGTGAACGGCAAGCAGACCCTGGGCGAGAACATCGCCGACCTGGCGGGCCTGAACGTCGCCTACGACGCCTACCGCATCTCGCTGGGCGATCAGCCGCGCCGCAGGTCGCATGGGCTTCACGCGGCGACCAGCAGTTCTTCCTGAGCTACGCGCAGAGCTGGCGCAGCAAGTATCGCGCGAGCCGGTCCTGCGCCAGCTGATCATCACCGACGGACACGCTCCGGACGAGTACCGCGCCGACACGGTGCGCAACCTCGATGCGTGGTACCGGCATTCGGCGTCAAGCCGGGCCAGGCGCTGTACCTCGCCCCGAGCGAACGCGTGCGCATCTGGTAGTCGGGGCGGCCGCCGCACGGCCGGATGGTTGACGACAACATCTGGAGGTCAGTATGAACAAAGCGGAACAAGTTCTGGTGGTCTTGACCATCGGCATCGGCGCTCTCGGCCTGCGGCCCCGACACGCTGACGGCGGCCGGCGCCAACGCCACCGCGGCGGCGAGCGCTGCCCAGCAGGCCCAGCAGGAAAAGGCCATCGCCGACCAGCGCATCAAGGCGATGCAAGATGCATTGCAGCAACACGACCGCAACCTGAGCGAACAGGCCGATCACGGTTCGGAGCGTGGCTCGCACTGAATCGACGGACGCTGCGCAGGGTTCGGCGTCGTGAAACGCCGCCCTCTGGCTTTGCCTGCGCAACGGGGTGTAAAGCCTGGTCGACCGGCGTCGAGCGGGCCTGGGCGGCGGTGGCGTCAACCCGGGCGGGCTGTGGGCCGTTCTAGGTGGGCGGGCGATATCTGCCTGGGACTTCAGTTTTTTAGGGTCCCCAGCGGTTTTTTGGCCGCAACGGACGCGGTCCGATGCGCCCTCGGGCGGTTCGGCGATACACTTGCCGCGCAAATTGGGTGAGGTCCGAATCCGAAAGAAAAGGGAGATGAAGACTATGAAAAGAATCCTTTGTGTCGCAGTGCTGGCGGTGTGCGCGATGGGTTTGCAAGGCTATGCCGCTGCGGCCGATACCAAGGCTGCCGATAGCGGGTCTTGCGAGAGCAGGGCCATCGACAAGAACGGCAAGCCCCTGGCCGGTGCGGCCAAGGCTTCGTTTCTCAAGAAGTGCGAAGCCGACGCCAAGCCGTCGTGCGAGAGCAAGGCCATCGACAAGAACGGCAAGCCCCTGGCCGGTGCGGCCAAGGCTTCGTTCCTCAAGAAGTGCGAAGCCGACGCGAAGACCATGCACTGACACCGCGCGGCCGATCGCCATGAAAACTCCCGCGCCGCTGCGCGGGAGTTCTTTTATGGGCGACGCAGGCGCAGCGCGAACCGGTCCGACTGTCCCTTGAGGTCGAAAAAGGCCTGATCACGCCGGTCCGTCGGGACACGCAAGAAGTCGGAACGTGCCTCGACGACGAATCCGGCCTGCTCCAGTTCGCCGACGACCGTCTCTTCATCGATGCGATGCAGCGTCTTGGTATCGCGCAGACCGCTACCCGCCTGGGCCGCGTGGTCGATCACGAACAGATGGCCGCCCGGCTTGAGCGCCTCGAACAGTTTGCGGTTCATGACGGTCCGATCGACCGGCTCGTTGGCCACATCGTGGTAATTGAGGACGAAGGTGATCAGGTCCAGCCGCGGTGCATCGGCCGGGTACGGATCGACAAGGGGGCGTACCAGCACGTGGATGTTGGACTGCGGGTGCGTGGCCAGACGCTGCTCCAAGCTGCTGCGGACCTTAGCGTTCTGCGCCCAAACCGCGCCGCTCGAACCCACGGCCAGCGCCAGCAACTGGGTGGTGTATCCACCGCCGGCGGAAAGGTCCAGCACGTTCATCCCGGGCTGGACCTGGGCGAAGCGGAGAAACTCCAGCGGCTTGCGCCGCTCGTCGGTCTTGCGATCCTCATCGCTGCGGACAGGGTCGGCCAAAAGGGCGCGAAAGTCCGGCGACGGCGGCACTGCGGCCGCGTCCCCGGCGGCGGCCGGTGTAGCGCCCGGCGCCACCTGCGCCATGAGGGAAAGCAGGATCGCGGCGACCAGGCTGCGCCGCGCCTGACGGGTGCTTGGGCTGGATCTGCGCATGGTCTCGCTCCTCGGGGGTGGCCTTCGCCGCTTGCACCGGCGCATCGTTCGCACCGCCGCAGCGCCATCGTAGTCCAGGCCGCAGCCGACGCCTAGGCGGTTGCAGCCGCGCGGGTCCGCACGGCACGGCAGACAAGACTCGATTCGGCGCCGGCCATCGCGTGAAGCCGCATCGCGCCGGCGGCGCGGCGGGGGCGGGTACACGACGCATCGACCGGCAACCCTTCAGCGATGGGCGCGCCGCTCCTTTGCGCCGGCGCTCCGCTGGCGCAGGTCATCTGGCATCTCGTGCGGGTCGGGGTGCTGGGCCGGGACGAAGCCTTGCCGCGCGATGCGCCCCGGCGCCAATATCCATTACGCTAACGGCCAGCCTGACCAGGGTCGCGGCGGCGGTTTGCTTGTGCGCCGGATGCGGGCTGAGCCGAGGGCGCGCCGCGGTGAACTCTGGCGCTGGCTCGCCTGCCGACGTCGC
The DNA here is from genome assembly GCA_963729785.1 of uncultured beta proteobacterium. Lineage (GTDB taxonomy): Bacteria > Pseudomonadota > Gammaproteobacteria > Burkholderiales > Burkholderiaceae_F > GJ-E10. The sequence continues at coordinate 264,483 of CAVSPM010000029.1, forward strand.
CCGCCGGTCGAGCCGCTGCGCTGGGCGGCGAAACGGGCCGAACCTGCGGCAGTTCACGCTTGGGGGTGTCATTTGAAGCCATACGCGGCGGCTCTGGCGACGGGGGCCGGACCTGGGCGAGAGCGCATGGTGGGGACGCGCGATCGACTGCGCGCCGTCTTCATCGGATCGGTCGGTAATCTGGTCGAATGGTATGACTTTTACTGCTACTCGGCCTTCTCGCTGTATTTTGCCACGCGGCCGACGTGGTTGCCGCCCAGGAGCACGGACCGCGCCGCAAAAGCACGCGGGCGCCGACCACGCAGTTCGGGCCGATGTGCGCTGTGGGGTCAATCTGCGCCGAGTCCGCGACGATCGCGCTCGGATGAACGCCGGGCGGGTATTGGTCCGGCGGGTAAAACAACGGCAGCAGCCGCGCCACAGCCACCCGTGTATTCGGCACTCGGATGAGGACCTTCTTCGCCGAAGCAAACTCGCCCGCCACAAGGATCGCGGAGGCCTGGCTTTGCTCGGCGGCAGCGAAGTAGGTTTCTTTTTCCGCAAAAGTGAGGTCACCAGATTTGGCGCGGTCGGCCGACGCAAGGCCGGTGACTTCGACCGAGGCGTCGCCGAGGACTTCGCCTCGGACTTGTTCCGCAATTTGAGAGACGGTAAAAACCATGGCGTTATGGGGTTGGGGTTGTTCGGTCGATTAGATATTCCCGGAGACTGACCATCTGCTGCGCGTCGACGTCCCAAACC
>CAVSPM010000030.1:0-18723 GCA_963729785.1 uncultured beta proteobacterium
TCTGGCGCTGGCCGGCGGCGGCGCGTGGGCCGGCCATCTGGCCGGTGCCATGCTGGGCGCCGCGCGAGCCGCCGAGTCGGCCATCGGCGTCGACGCCGGCTACCCGCCGGCCTGGACCGGCATGCGCGGCTCCAACGACGGGTCCTTCGAAGTGGCGCATGCAGCGCGCGACGGGCAGACGTGGAACGAAACGGTCGATACCGGCGAGGCCTATGACTTGATTGTCGTCGGCGCCGGCATCAGCGGCCTGGCGGCGGCGCATTTTTTCCGCGCGCAGACCTCGGCGGCGGCCCGCATTTTGATCCTCGACAATCATGATGATTTCGGCGGCCACGCGCGGCGCAACGAATTCTTGCTCAACGGCCAGCTGCAGCTGCTCAATGGCGGCACGCTCGAAATCGACAGCCCGCGGCCCTACAGCGCCGTCGCCGACGGGCTGCTGCGCACGCTCGGGCTGGACGTCGAAGCGCTGTTGCGCAAGCACCCAAGCCTGGTCTCGTTTGAGGCACCATCGCGCCCGCGCGGCTTTTTCTTCGACCGAGAGAGCTTCGGTGCAGACAAGCTCGTCGTCGGCCGCGATGGCAAGTCCTGGATTCATTTCCTCGACGGCGCGCCGCTGGGCGAGCAGGCGCGTGCCGACCTGCTGCGCATCGAGGAAGGATCCGTCGACTATCTGCCCGGCAAGACCTCGGCGGAAAAAAAGCTGCTGCTGTCGCAAATCAGCTATCGGGACTTTCTGCGCGACGTGGCCAAGGTCGATCCCCAGGTGCTCGCGATCTACGATTCGCACACCAAGCCGCAGTGGGGCGTGGGCATCGATGCCGTCTCGGCGCTCGACTGCTGGGGAACCGACCGCCAAGGGCTTCCAGGGGTCTGCATCTGGAATCCGGCGAGATCTCCCGCATGGGCCCGACCCCGGCGGGATACGCCGGCACGGGCGGCTCCTACAGCTTCCATTTCCCCGACGGCAACGCGACCATCGCCCGCCTGCTGGTGCGCCGCCTGGTGCCGCACGCCGTGCCCGGCCACAACGCCGAAGACGTGGTGACGGCGACGGTGGCGGGTATGCCCGTCTCGACCACCCCGGCGCCCCCGTGCGCATCCGCCTCGGCAGCACCGTGGTCGGCGTGCGCAACACCGGGGGGGGACGATCCGGCGGCGTCAACCGGCGTGGGAGATTGCCCTACAGCCGCTCCGGCCGGGCTGTTCCGCGCCCAGGCCGGCGGCTGTATTCTTGCCTGCTACAATACGATGATTCAGTATCTGTGCCCGGAGCTGCCGGCGGCGCAGAAACAGGGCGCTCGGATACCTGGTGAAGATTCCGCTCGTCTATACCAGCGTGGCCCTGCGCAGCTGGCGGGCGTTTCACCGGCTCGGCATCACCCACGAAGGTCTATGCGCCCGGTTGCTATCACACCACGCTGCGCCTCGCAAAACCCGAAGACCGTGATCGGCGGCTACGACAGCGTCGGGCCGCCGGACTCGGGGGCCCACGCTGGTGTTCATGGTGCGCAATCCCTGCAAGCCGAGCTCCGGGACGAGCGGTCGCAGCACCGGGCCGGACGGGCGGAGCTGCTGGCGACACCGTTCGCCACGTTCGAGCGCAACATTCGCGACCAGTTACAGCGGATACTCGGGCCGGGCGGCTTCGACGCGGCGCGCGACATCACCGCCATCACGGTGAACCGCTGGCCGCACGGCTATGCGCCCGAATACAACCCCCTATTTGAACCCGAACGGCCCGTGGCGCAGCGCCCGCACGTGCTCGGTCGCGCTCGGCTGCGGACGGATCGCCATCGCCAATTCCGATGCCGGCGGCGGCGCCTACACCGACACCGCCATCGACCAGGCGCATCGCGCGGTGCAGGAGCTGTTGCAAGATGCGGCAAGCTGAAGCTCGGGGGCAGCGCGCGCCGGGCGCGGCGGCAAACCGGTATGCCCCGTTTGCGTGCACGATCCGCGGGCCAATCCTGCAGAACCGATGTGCAGCGAGGCGGCCGCTGCCCGGTGTTGCAGCGGCACCACGGCCTGCCGTGCTTGCGTTGCGGCGCTGCTTTGCAGTGCCTAGCGCAAGCGTCAAACTTAGCCCACGGGTGGGCCAATTGCGTCCCGACTAAAAAAGCGATGGAGAGCAAAACATGATGGTTCCGAAGGTGCGACGCCAAACCAAGAGTCCCGACGCCTGTGGGCTGCGAGCCGCCAGCCGACTGGCCGTTGCGGCGGTGGTTGCCGGGCTAGGCCTGTCCGCCTTTGCGCAGGACGCGACCCCGGCGGCACAGGTGCCCGGCACGCAGCCAGCCGAAGCGGCGCCTGCGCCCGAGCCAGCGCCGGCGGAAGCCGCGCCGAGCCCCTCTGCGGCGATGCCGGCAAAGGGCGAGGAGACGGCCAACAGCGCCGGCGCCCTGCAAGAGATCATCATTACCGCCACGCGCCACTCTGAAGCCATGAGCAAGGTGCCCGTCAGCGTCAGTGCCTTCTCCCAAGAGACCTTGGATCTGAAGGGCGTCAAGGACTTTACGGACGTCGCCAAGTACACCCCCGGCGTCACGATCGACTCGAGCGGCACCAACGCGATCTCGATTCGCGGCATCTCCTCTTCCGGCGGCTCGGGCACGACGGGTATCTACATCGACGACACGCCGATCCAGATGCGCGCGCTGGGCTTCAATCCGGACGACACGCTGCCCAAGACCTTCGACCTGGATCGGGTCGAAGTGCTGCGCGGACCGCAGGGCACGCTTGTTCGGCGCCGGTTCGGAGGGCGGTACGGTGCGCTACATCATTGGCCGAGCCGAACATGACCAAGGCCACCATGTACTCGCGCGAGCGAGGTTTCGTTCACGCAGGGCGGGACGGCCAGCTACGAGGCCGGGATCGCCGGCGGCGCGCCCATCATCGATAACACGCTGGGCTTTCGCGCCAGCATCTGGTACCGCCACGACGGCGGTTGGATCGACCGCATCGATCCGTTCACCCTGGCCAGCGTGCAAAACGATGCCAACTATGACAATACCCTGGTGATGCGTCTGGCCGCCAAGTGGGCGGTCAGCGAGGCGCTGACGATCACGCCCAGCGTCATATTCCAGGACCGGCGGCGCAACGACATCTCCGTGTTCTGGCCCACCGTGACCGGCGCCAGCGGACAGGTCGTGCGTTCCGATCCGGGCAGCAACTCGTACGTCAGTGCCGATCCGACGGCGCGTCCCGAACCCGATCGCTACTTGCTGCCGGCGCTGAAGATCGAAGGCGAGGTGGGACCGGCGACGCTGATTTCGAACTCGTCGTTCTTCAATCGCAACGATCTGAGCGGATACGACGGTACGATGTACAACCTCGGTTACTACCAGACCCTGGGAGCGCGCAGCACGACCCCGGGCAGCAACCAGCTGGGCAATCTGACGTATCTTAGCGACAGCCTTTACCCGTTGATCGACCAGTACGGCCTGCACCTGCCCGCGAGCGTGCAAAACTACCGCGCGCCGGCAACGGTCACCAACGATCAAAAGGTGTTCACCGAGGAGCTTCGCCTGCAGTCCACGGATCCGGCGGCGCCGCTGACCTGGACGGTCGGCGCATTCTGGCAAATTACACGCCAGACCAGCTTGGAGGAGATCTACGACCCGATGGTCGATCAGCTCTTCGAAGCGCTGTTCGGCACCACGGCAACCGGACCCAACGCATTTGGTGCTTCCTGCGCCTCCGGGATCTGCCCACTGGTCGAAGGCGGGTATTCGTACTACAACTACAACGTCGGCCACGATCGCCAGCTCGCCGGGTTTGGCGAGCTCTCGTACAGCATCACCGATCGGGTCAAGCTGACGGCCGGCGGACGCTATGCCAAGACCTCGTTTAGCTTCACGCATTACGCCAACGGCACCCAAAACGGCGGGGTCTCCGCCAATGCCGGCTCGCAAAACGAAACGCCCTTCACACCCAAGCTCGGCATTTCCTTCCAGGCCGATCGCAATGATCTGTACTACGCCACGTATTCGAAGGGATTTCGCACGGGCGGCGATAATGCGCCCATCCCGCAGTCTCTTTGCCCGACCACGTTCGCGCAGCTCGGCCTGGGCAACCAGTCGCCTCCGGCTTACAACTCGGATAGCGTCAACAGCTACGAGCTGGGCGCCAAGAACAAGATCGGCAACAGCCTGCGGCTGGCATCGAGCGTGTACTACATCACCTGGGACAACATTCAACAGAACATTTACCTGCCCGGATGCGGATTCCAGTTCACGACCAACGTCGGCAACGCCGTGGCCAAGGGCGTTGACTTTCAGGCCGACTGGGCTCCGAGCGAAGCGCTGAGCTTCGAGACAGCGATTGGCTATACGCAGGCGCGCTTCACCGGCGATGCCAGCCTTACGCCATCGGCCCAATACCCGATCGCCCGTACGGGGGACGCCATCGTTGGCGAAAGCGGGACGCCGGCGCCCCCGTGGACGGTCACCATCGGGGCCCAGTACAACTTCCACGCGCTCGACCACGCCTCCTACGTGCGCATGGACTACGAGTACGAAAGCAAGAACCATACGCGGACGGCGGCGCAGGACCCGGGCGTCAGCCCAACGGTGTACGACCCGTTCTCGTACAACCCGCCGCCGACGACGCTGGTGTCGATCCGCGCTGGCACGGTTTTCGACAGATGGAATGTCTCGGCCTTCGTCGACAACCTCTTCGATGCCCATCCCTTGCTGCCGCCTTCGTCGTACGCGCACAGCGACATCGACCCCAACGCCAATCCCGGCCAGGGCGTGTTGGTGCGCTATTACACTTTCCGTCCTCGCACCTTCGGACTGACGACCACGTATCACTTCTGAGAGCGCGACCTGCGCGCGGGCATCCAACCCGACCCCGGCTGTCGCATCGGGGCGGGTTGGGCTTGGCGCACGTGCCGGCAGGCCGGTCGGGGTGGCGACGCTCGCAGGCGGGCGACGGCTTGGCCAAGGCGGTGGGCCGAGGCGGGCGGCTGCATCCGTCGACTCAGCGCCCAGGCTGGCCGCGGTTGGGAGCTTACGCACCGGTTGCGGCAAAGGCATCCTCGGGTTAGTGTGTCCCCGGCGGTTGCCCCGAGGCGCAACGGCGCGGACGATGCCGCCGCGCGCCGATCTCCGGGCGAGCATCGGTGGCACTCATGCAGTCAATCGAGGACGTGCAATCCAAATGAACCACTTCCCGTCCTGGACATCTACACCGAACCTCGGACATCGACGTCGACACCCTGCCAACCTCGGGCCGCTGCCCAATGGCCGGCGTCTGGGAGGGCACGGCGCGGGCTGGACGTCAAACCCAAGGCCGAGGGCCCGAAGAAGCAGGCCTACGTCGAGCGCATCGAGCTGCAGCCGATCGATCCGCAGACCAACGGTCCGCAACTCTCTACGGCCTGCGCTACCACACCCACGTCGTCAAGCCGGACAGGTCAAGACCTACCACGACCAGGTCGGCTACTGGCTCTGGGAGCCGGCCACCGGCAACCTGATCCACACGCTCACGATCCCGCGCGGACAGGTGGCCATGGCCTACGGCCAGGCGGAGACGGAGGCCCCCTCGTTCGAATTCGTCGCGACCCGGGCCAGGAGACCCGGCATCTGCTCAAATCCGTTCCTCGAGCAGCGTTCCGGACCATCGAGTATCGCATCAGGGTCACATTGCTGCCCGGCGACAGTTGGATGTACGAGGAGGACACGGTGCTGCAGACTCCTGGGGCGCGAGGAGAGCCGTTCCACCATACCGATCGCAACACCTTGCAGCGCATCGCCGCGCCGACCCCCAACCCGCTTGCGCGTGCCTAGAACACCGGCAGGCGCAATCGGCGCCACCAAGCCGAAGGCCGGTACCGGTCGTTTGCACAGGGCGCGGGGGCGACGTGGCTCGGCGCTGCGTGCACGATGTCGCTGGATCGACCGGACGTCAACGCGTGCGTGCGTAGGCGGCCGTCGGCCGGTCTTGATGCCGGTGGCGACGCGCGGCCGCGATCAATCCGCGGCCCATGGCTGCCGCGGGCCGATCCGATGAAGGCCAACGCCTGCTGCGGGTGACTGCCGATGCACGAAGAGAACCAATCGCTGATACCGCGCTCGTTCATCGAGTTGTACCTGCCGGCGGGCCGAACACGGCCGATCGAGTCCAGGCAGTTCATCGCCGCCCGCTACGAGCTGTGCGAGGACATGGCACACATGCTGACCGAGCATGCACGTGCCATCTTGTTCGACCTCGACATCACCGAGGAACTGGTGCTCGATCGGGTCCACCGCGGTTTGTGCGCCGACGGCTCGGTGGTCAGCGAGGAAGAAGCGCGTTGGGTCGCCTTGCGGCTTGCCGAACTGCTGGGCTGGCCGCTGCCGCAAATCTCACTGCAGGGGCGCCCGAGCGGTTCGGTCTAGTCCCAAGGGGTCCAGTTGCAGAGGGCGCAGCGCACGCGCGCTGTGATCGGCGCTCGTTTTGGCGTGCGCAGCAGGACGCGGGATACATGCGCGCGGCAACCGCGCCGCGCGCGCCGACGCAAGGCACGGTCGGATCCTCGCCGGATCGATTCGCGTGCAACGCTACGCGACCGTAACGCCAGCCAGGCGATGTCGGCAGCCGGCACGCCGAGGCGGACAGGGCGCGCAGGCTGCCGCGTTGACGCGGCAGATCGCGCCCCCGGCGCAGGCGCAGATCGGCTCAGATCGTGCGCCAGATTTCGTCATGCAAGGATCCGGGCAGGAAAGTCCCCGACTGCTTGCCGACCATTTCCATGTAATCCTTATCGGCGAGCAGTCGGCCGGTCAGGTTTTCCCATTGCGCGACGCTGTCGTAGCGCGATTGCCAGGCAATCCGGCTCGGGTTTCCTCCGATCGGCATCAGCACCTCGAGCGTCACGCCGTGCTTTTCCTTGATGAGTTTGCTGACCTGGTGGGCAAATGCCATGGCTTCGCCCATCTTGCCCGGTGCGATGGTAGCGGTGCGCGAAATCGTGATCATCGTCGTCCCCTCGAGTCAAGCGGTGCCTTCACAACCGCACCACGCGATGTGGCGCCTGAGAACGCTACTCTCTACGACGGCACCTGTGCGCATGGCCCTTCCTGGCGCCGGGGTATGCGCCGCCGCCCGACGCCCGCTCTCCAGCGGCTGTTGCATTGCCGCGCAAGTCCGGCCCCGGCACGGGCGGATCCGCCATCCACGGGGCCGCCGGCCAGCGCCGGCCTAAAGCCGGATCCAGGTGGTCTTCAACTCCGTGTACTTGTCCAGCGCGTGCAGCGACTTGTCGCGGCCGTTGCCGCTCTGCTTGTAGCCGCCGAACGGCACCGTGATGTCGTCCTCGTCGTACTGGTTCACGTGCACGGTGCCGGCGCGCAGGCCGCGCGCGACGCGGTGCGCGCGCGACAGGTCGTCGCGTCCAGACGCTGGCCTGCAGGCCGTAGGGGCTGTCGTTGGCGAGCGCGATGGCCTCGTCCTCGGTGCGGAAGCGGATCACGGACAGCACCGGCCCGAAGATCTCCTCGCGGGCGATGGTCATCTCGTTGCTGACACGGTCGAAGACGGTCGGCTCGACGTAGCAGCCGCCGGTCACCGGGTGCAGGCGCTCGCCGCCGGTGAGCGCCTGGGCGCCTTCGCTCCGCCCGGCGTCGATGTAGCGCATGACGGTGCGCACCTGGCCCTCGTCGACCAGGGCGCCCATGGCCGCGTCCTCGCGTCAGCGGATTGCCCGGGCCGTCCTTGGCCTGGGCGGCCACGCGCGCGACGAAGTCATCGGCGATGGACTCCTCGACAAACAGGCGCGTACGGCGCGTTGCACGATTCGCCCTGGTTGTAGAACACGCTGCCGGCCGAGGTGCGCGGCGGCGCGGTCCAGGTCGTCGAAGTCGGCGAAGACGATGTTGGCCGACTTGCCGCCGAGTTCGTTGTAGACGCGCTTGAGGTTGGAGCGGCCGGCGTAGTCGAGCATGCGCCGGCCGACGCGCGTCGAGCCGGTGAAGCCGATGGCGTCCACGTCCATGTGCAGGGCCAGGGCCTCGCCGGCCTCCTGGCCGAAGCCGGGCACGACATTGAACACGCCCTCGGGCAGCCCGGCCTCGAGCCGCCAGTTCGGCCAGACGCAGCGCGCGTGTAGGGAGATTTCTCCGCGGCTTGAGCACCACGCTATTGCCGGCGGCCAGCGCCGGCCCCAGCTTCCAGGCGGCCATCAACATGGGGTAGTTCCAGGGGACGATGCCGCCGATCACGCCCATCGGTTCGCGCGTGATCGAGCGCCAGCGCTGCGGGCCGGTCGGGCGCGATCTCGTCATAGACCTTGTCCACGGCCTCGGCGTACCACTGGATGCAGCGCGCCGCCGCCGGCACGTCGACCGCCATGCTGTCGCGGATCGGTTTGCCCATGTCGAGCGGTTTCGAGCAGGGCCAGCTCGTCGCGCGCACGCCATCATGTTCTCGGCAAACCGCAGCAGGACCTTCTTGCGTGCCGCCGGCAGCTACCGCGCCCATCGACCATCTTCGAAGGCGCGCCGCGCGCTGGCCACGGCGGCGTCGATGTCCGCCTGCTGGCCGCGCGTGACCGCAGCCAGCCGCCGGCCGTCGATGTGGAGATGCTTCTCGAAAACCTGTCCGGTCGGCACTGGCCACGCGCTGGCCACCGACAAAGGCGCGGCCGTCGAACTGCGCCTGCCGCTGCGCGCTCCGTCCAATCGATTTCGATCTTGCTTGCCATACCATCTCCTTCGTGATTGCTGAGGCAGCCCAAATCGGCCGTCCGTTGTTGGCGTGACTGCTCGCGCGCCGATGACGCGCTCTCGCGCCATGCCGTCGTCGCAGGCGCGCCGGGACGCACGCAGCGAGGTTACCGCGTAGACCTTGCGCACGCGCCCGAGGTTCTCCCAAGTGCCCGCAAAGCCGCCCGGCACGACGAAGCTCGCGCCAGGCGCGAATTCGCGCGCCTGCCCTGCGCATCGGTGAGCCGCACCCGGCCCTCCAGCAGGGTGCACAGCTCCTCCTCGTGCTCGTCGTACCGCACGCGCCAGGCGCCCGCCTCGCCCTGCCAGATGCCGGCGTGAAACTGGCCGGTCGGATCGCTGTAGCGGTTCCACAGCAGCTGCTGCGGATCGCCCGACGACGAGGCGCTCGGGCGGCAGGACGCGCTCGCCTCGCGGCGGCGTCGCCGGTTGGGCGAAGTCGACGATCGCGGCCGCCTGTGCTGTTCATCGCACGGTGCTCCGCGAGTCCTTGCGGTCGGCCGGCAGGATGCGCCTGCGGCGGCGGCGACCGCCTCGCGGTAGGCCGCGGCCTGCGCCTCAGCGCGGCGACGCTCTTGGCGCACGAGGGCGAAGCTGGCGATGGTGACGACGATGCCCACCAGCAGGACGGTGATGGTCGCCACGGCGTTGACGGTGGGGGTTCAGGCCCAGCCGGGCGCGCGAGAAGATGACCAGCGGCAGGGTGGTCGATCCCGGCCCGCAGGAAGGCCGGCGAGACCACGTCGTCGAGGGACAGGGTGAAGGTGAGCAGGAAGGCCGAGACCAGCGAGTTGAAGATAAGCGGCAAGGTCACCAGGAGAACACCTGGAAGGGCCGGCCGCCCAGGTCCGCGGCCGCCTCGTCGAACTCGGGGTCGACTTCGGCAGGCGCGCCTGGATGACGACGGTGGCGTAGGACATGCCAGATCAGTGGCCCAGCCAGATGGTGAACATCCCCCGCTGCGGGTAGCCGACCACTGCTGCATGCTGACCAACAAGAGCAGCAGGGACAGCCCGATGATCACCTCGGGCATGACGAGCGGCGCATTGATTGCGCGAGAAGAGGGTGCGCCCGAGGAACCGCTTGTACTTGACCAGGGCGAAGGCGGCGAGCGCCCCCAGCACCACCGAGGCCAGTGGCTGCGAAAAGGCGACCCTGAGCGAGAGCCACAGCCGGCCAAGAGGACCTCGTGGTCGTGGGAGATCGCCGGTACCAGCGCAAGGAGACGCCGGCCCACAGCATGACCACTTGGACGTTGAACGAGAAAACACCAGCGTGAGGATCGGGCACGTAGAGGAAGACGTAGCCGAGCCCAGCCAGCCCCGGCCGAAGAGCCGGGTGACGCGGAGCGGTACAGCGATGGCCGAGGGTCACGGGCGCACCCCGCCGGCCTCGGCCTGGTACTTGTTGAAGATGGCGAGCGGGATGAGGATCAGGACACCAGCCACCGCGACGGCCGAGGCCATCGGCCAGTCGTTGTTGCTGAAGAACTCGTCCCAGAGCACGCGGCCGATCATCAGCGTCTGCGGCCCGCCCAGCAACTCGGGGATGACGTACTCGCCGATGCAGGGGATGAAGACCAGCATCGAGCCGGCGATGATGCCGGCCATGGAGAGCGGGACGGTGATCTGCCAGAAGCCACCCAGGGCGTGGCGCCCAGGTCGGCGGCGGCCTCCAGCAGCCGCAGGTCCATCTTCGACGAGGGTGGCGTACAGCGGCAGGATCATGAACGGCAGGTAGGTGTAGACCATGCCGATCATCATCGAGAACGGCGTGTACATGAACTTGACCGGCTCGTCGATGAGCATGCAGCCGCACAGTCAGCGAGGTTGTTGACCACGCCGTGGTCATCGAGCAGGCCCTTCCACGCATAGACGCGCAGCAGGTACGAGGTCCAGAACGGCAGCGACACGCAGCATCAGCAGGGCCGGCTGGAGGGTGGCCGGCGCCCGCGCCATGAAGTAGGCGAACGGGTAGCCGATGAACAGGCAGATGAGCGTGTTCAGCGCCGCGAAACTCGATGATGATGAGTAGGTCTCGAAGTAGAGCGGTCGGTGGCAGGAAGAGGTAGTTGGAGAGCTTCAGAGCAGGGTGAGGACGCCGTCCATGTAGCTGGGTCAGGTCCTGAAACGGACGCCCTCCATGTCGGAGACGCTGATCCGCAGCACGACCAGGAACGGCAGCAGAAGAACAGCAGCAGGAAGAGGTAGGGGACGCCGATGACCGCGCGTGCGGCCCCAGCTGCGTGCAGCCGCGAACGAGCGGCATGCGCGTGCATCCGGTCGAAGAGCGATGTGACGCGACGTCAGCTCGTGGCAGTCACCGGATCAGACGACCTGGGCTGCAGTCGCGCCAGCAGACCCAGGCCGACGCTCGAGCAGCGTCGCCGTGGCGATCCGGTTGACCACTGGACTCCTGCACCTTGAGCACTGCCCGTCGGCCAGCGTCACGCGGTAGAGGTGAAGCTGCCCGAAGTAGGCGCTTTCGAGGACCTTGCCCTGCAAGACGTTGTATCCAGGCCATGCCGGCCGCTCGCAGGCGAGCTCGATCTTCTCGGGGCGCAGGGCGACGGTCACGGCCATGCCCGGGACGCCGGTGATGCCGTGGCCGACGTAGAAGCTTGCAGATCCCGGCGTCTCGATCGACGCAGTGGTCCGCCTCGTCGACGACCAGCGTGCCCTCGAACAGGTTCACGTTGCCGATGAAGTCGGCCACGAAGCGGCTGGCTGGGCGTCTCGTAGATCTCGCTGGGCGGCCCGACCTGGAGGAATCTGCCCCTCGCTCATGACCGCGATGCGGTCGGCCATGGTCATGGCCTCTTCCTGGTCATGGGTGACCATGACGCAGGTGACGCCGACCTCCTGATGATGTTGGCAGCTCGAACTGGGTCTCCTCCCGCAGCTTCTGTCGAGCGCGCCCAGCGGCTCGTCGAGCAGCAGGAGCTTGGGCTCGCTGGGCCAGGCTGCGCGCCAGCGCGACCCGCTGCTGCTGGCCGCCGGAGAGCTGGTGCGGCTTGCGCTTGCCGTAGGTCTTGAGCTGGACCAGCTTCAGCATGGCCTCGACGCGCTGCGGCGATCTCGCTCCTTCGGCATGCCGCTCGCGCTTGCAGCCCGAAAGCGACGTTGTCCCACACGGTCAGGTGCGGGAAAAGCGCATAGGACTGGAACATCATGTTGATCGGCCGCACGTAACGGCGGCAGGCCGCGAGATCTCGTGCCGTCGAGGAAGATGGTGCCCGAGGTCGGGGTCTCGAACCCGGCCAGCATGCGCAGCAGGGTCGACTTGCCGCAGCCGGAGGAGCCGAGCAGGGCGAAGATCTCGCCCTTGCGCGATCGAGATCGAAACGTCGTCGACCGCCGCGACCTCGTCGAAGCGCTTGGTCAGGCGATCGACCGCAGAAAATGCGCGTCGCCGGTCGGCGCCGGCCCCTGGGATCCTGCAACCGGCGGGGACGCTGCCCCGTACGTATCGTTGCCCGCCATCATTGCCCGGTCTTGAACGCAGTGTACAGCCGTGTGCGCACGCGCAGCATGTCGTCGGGCAGCGTTCAGGAGGCGACACGCGCGCGAGCTCCTCTTCTTGAGGAACAGCCGCTGATGCTGCGCACGTCGGCCGGGAGCAGCTTATCGCTGGCGCGCACCGGCGCTGCTGTGCATGACCTTGTTCACGATGCCGGCTTGAACCTCCGGCCGGAAGATATAGCTCATCCACTTGTAGGCGTTCTCGACATGCTGTGCATCGGCCGGGATCGCCATCGTGTCGAAGAACAGTAGGCGCCGGACTTGGGCACAAGGATCTGATCTTTTGACCGTTCTTTGCTTCCTTGGCGCGCTGGCCGGCGATGCCGATGTCGCCGTTCCAGCCCATCGCCACGCACAGCGATCCGTCGGCCAGCTCGTTGATGTATCCCGAGGACGAGAACAGCGTGATGTAGGGCCGTACCGAGGTGAGCAGCTTGGCGGCGGCCTCGTAGTCGGCGCGGTCATGGCTGAAGCCGCGCCGGCCCAGGTAGTGCATCGCGGCAGGGAAGACCTCGTCGCCCGAGTCGAGCAACGACACGCCGCATCTCTTGAGCTTGCTGGCGTATTCGGGCTTGAACAGCAGGTCCCAGGCATCGTCGGGCATCGGCGTAGTGCCCAGCGCCGCCTTGACCTTGTCGACGTTGATCCCGACCGTTGTCATCCCCCACAGCCAAGGGACGATGTACTGGTTGCCCGGATCGTTGGCCGATACCGCCAGCTGCCCCATCAGCCAGGGATCGAGATTGCCGAAGGTGGTGATCTTGCTGCGGTCCAGCTTGAGCAGCAGACCGCCCTCGATCTGGCGCTTGGCCCAGTGCGACGACGGCACCACGATGTCGTAGCCGGTGTGACCGGCACGCAACTTGGCATGCAAGCCCTCGTTCGAATCGAACGTGTCGTAGTGGACCTTGATGCCGGATTCCTTCTCGAAATCGCGGATCGTGTTCTCGCCGATGTAATCGGACCAGTTGTAGACGTTCAGAACCTTGGAGGCATCGGCCGCCGGCACCGGCGCCGCCACCAGGCCCATGCACAGCGCCACCGCCGCCCCCACGGCGCGGCGCAGACCCCGCGCTGCCAGGCGCCTTGTGGCCCCGGTGCGATTCTTGCTCCCCATGATGTGCTCGCTCCTCAAATCCCGATTCCGAAGTTCTGTTGCCTGTCCGACCCCAATTGCGTAAAACCCGCCTGCGCAGGGCGCTGCCGGCACCGTGCACAGGCGGGCGCACCGCCCGCGAGCGCCTACACGTGCAGCAACAGATGCTCGCGTTCCCAAGAACTGATGACCTTCATGAACTCGTCGTACTCGAGCTCCTTCACCATCCGATAGACCCTGACAAAGCGCGGACCCAGCACCTCGGCCAAATCGGGCGAGCCTTGCAGGTTCTGCAGGGCATCGGACAGGCTGCGCGGCAGCTCGCGCTGGCTGTTGTAGGCATTGCCCCCCGACTCTTCGGTCGGTTCGATCTTCTGTGTCATGCCCAGGTAGCCGCAGGCAAGCGTGACGGCCGTGGCCACATAGGGATTGGCATCGGCCCCGACCACACGGTTCTCCACGCGGCGTGCCTCCGGATTAGAACGCGGCACGCGGATGCCGACGGTGCGGTTGTCGCGGCCCCAGCGGATGTTGATCGGTGCACTGCTGTTGCGTACCAGGCGGCGGTAGGAGTTCACGTACGGCGCGAAAAACGCCATGGCCGCCGGCATGTAGCGCTGCAGCCCACCGATGTAGTGGCGAAACGCCTCCGTGGGAGAGCCGTCGACGTCGGAAAAGATGTTGCGCCCGGTCTTTGTGTCGACGATGCTCTGGTGTATGTGCATGGCGCTGCCCGGCTCGTTGGACATCGGTTTGGCCATGAAAGTGGCGTACATCTTGTGGCGCAGCGCCGCCTCGCGCAGCGTGCGTTTGAAGTAAAAGACGCGGTCGGCCAGATCCAGCGGATCGCCGTGCAAGAAATTTACCTCCATCTGGCCGGCGCCCATTTCGTGGATGAGCGTATCGACCTCCAAATCCATGATCTCGCACCACTTGTAGATGTCCTCGAACAGCGGATCGAACTCGTTGACCGCGTCGATGCTGTAATGCTGGCGGCTGGTCTCGGCGCGCCCGCTGCGGCCCACCGGCGCCACCAGGGGAATGTCCGGATCGGTGTTTTGCGCAATCAGGTAGAACTCGAGCTCGGGAGCCACCACCGGGGAAAGTCCCTTGTCGGCGTACAGCTGGCGCACGCGACGCAGCACCGAGCGCGGAGCAAAATCGACCAGGCGGCCGTCGGAGAAATAGCAATCGTGGATCAGCTGGGCGGTGCGCGCCGGCTCCGGCACCCAGGGCACCATGCAAGCGGTCGAAGGATCGGCCAGCAGCTCCATGTCGACATCATTGTCGGAAATGATCGCGCCGTATTCTTCCGAGTCCGGCGCCTCCCCGGTCACCGTCATCCCCAGCACCGACTCGGCCAGGCGCATGCCCCGGTCTTGGGTAAAGCGTCGGCGCGGCAAGATCTTGCCGCGTGCCACGCCCGTCAGATCGGGGACCAGGCACTCGATCTCATCGACCTGGTTATCGTCGAACCATCGCTCAAGATCTGTTTGGGAAAAATTGTTGCGTATTGCCATGGTATGGCGCGGCGTTTCTTTGGAAAACCGCGCGTCTGTTGGAAAGAGGTGTGGTGAACAAGGGTCCGTAGGGTGGGCGCCCAATGCGCCGTACTCAGGCCGCGCGCGAACCGGGTGACGAAAGCACGTGGGTCGATGACGGCGAATGGACAGGCGAGGCAGCGCGGCGACGGCTCTGCTGGTAGGCACGGCAGGCATCGCCAAAGGCACGGAAAATGCGCACCGAGACCGGGTTGTCCATGACCTTCCATTCGGGATGCCATTGCACCCCCAGCGAGAAGCCCGGATGCGCACGTATGCGCACGGCCTCGATCACGTGGTCGGGCGCGATGGCCTCGACGGACAGGCCAGGGGCGAGCACATCGATGCCCTGGCCGTGCAGCGAGTTGACGCGGATGCGCGACTGGCCGACGATTTGCTCAAGGCGGCTGTTGGCGATGATCTGCACATCGTGCGCCGGGCCGTACTGCTGCTCCGCGTCCAAACCGGCCGGCTCGCGGTGATCGCTCTTGCCCGGTACTTCGTGCACGGCCTGGTGCAGCGTGCCGCCCAGCGCCACGTTCAGCTCCTGGTGACCGCGACAGATGGCCAGCAGGGGAATACCGCGCTCGATCGCCAGCCGCACGAGGGGCAAGGTGACCGAGTCGCGCTCCGGATCCAGCGGCAAGGCGGGGTCGCGCACCTCCTGGCCGAAATGCGAGGGATGCACATTGGCCGGCGAACCGGTGAGCATGATGCCATCGGCCAGCTCGAGGTAAGGAAGAAACTCGCCGGCACCGCCCGTGGGCGTGATCAGCGGCAGGCAATCGGCGGCCAGCCGCACCGCGTCGGCATACTTGCGCCCCAAGGCGTGATAGAGCTGACTACCGATCTGCCGGTTGTCACAAGGAATCATTACAAGGGGCTGAATCATCGGCCACCTGCCGTGGTCTGCAAAAGATGGGGAGCGTTCTGATTTCGAACTCGGCCCCAAGTCTGATCGAAATGGACGCGTCGCAACAGTACCACTTTCGTCCTCGATACGGGTGCCGACCGGGCCCAAAAGTGGCACCAGCAACAACACACAAAGTGGCGCTAGACACGGTCCGGTTAGGCGCCAAGAATGGCAGCCAGCGGCAGTGCGTCTTGCTGGCGTCGCCCGGTCCCCCGCCCCCTTCAAGCCACCCGATGCTCGCCTCCGAAGACCACCTGACGCGCAATTCGTACTACACAGCAACCGCCGCGGCCGACATGCGCTTTGCGCCCCTGCAAGGGTCAGCCGAGGCCGACGTTTGCATCGTCGGCGGCGGGCTGGCCGGTCTGTCGGCGGCCATCGAGCTGCGCCGCGCCGGGCTCGACGTCGTCGTCCTCGAAGGCATGCAGGTCGGCTGGGGCGCATCGGGCCGCAATGGCGGCCAAGCGCTCAACGGGCTGGCTTGCGACATCTCCCTCGTGCAGCGCCAACTCGGTGGCGAAGCGGCGCGCGCCATTTGGGACATGAGTCTGGAGGGAGTGCGCCTGATCGGCGAGCGCTGCCGTGAATACGCCATCGACTGCCACTGGCAGCCCGGGTACCTGGCCGCCGCCATCGGGCCGCGCAAGGCGCGCGAGTTGCGCGCCTGGGTCGAGGAACTGGAAAGGGATTGGGGCTATACCGGCATGCAGTTTGCCGACGGGCCACAGGTTCGCCAGTGGATCGCCAGCGACCGCTACCGGGCGATCGCCTTCGACCCGCGCGGCGGGCATCTGCACCCGCTGCTCTACACCCAAGGGCTGGCCCGTGCCGCCGCCGGACTCGGAGCCAGGATCCACGAGCGCTCGCGCGCGCTGCGCTTGGAACGCGGCCCACGCCCGACGGTGGCCACCGATCAAGGTTCGGTGCGCTGTCGCCATGTGCTGCTCGCGGGCAACGTCTATCTCGAGAGCCTGGCGCCGCAGTTGAGCCGGCGCATCATGCCCGTGGGCACCTTCATCGCCGCCAGCGCGGTCTTGGGCGCCGAGCGGGCCAGCGCACTGATCCCGAGCCGCGCGGCCGTTTGCGATACGCAGTTCGTGCTGGATTATTTTCGGCTATCGGCCGACCACCGCATGCTGTTCGGCGGGCGCGTGAGCTACTCGACCATCGCGCCGCGGCGGCTGGCCGCGGCGATGCGCCAGCGCATGGTGAGCGTCTTTCCGCAGCTGCAGGACGTGCCCATCGAGTATTCCTGGGGCGGATACGTGGACATCACGATGAATCGGGCGCCCGATTTCGGACGGCTGGATCCGAACATCTACTACCTGCAGGGATTTTCCGGACACGGTCTGGCGCTGACCGGCTTGGCGGGCCGGGTGGCTGCCGAGGCCATTGCAGGAACCGCAGCGCGCTTCGACTTGTTCGCGCGCCTGCGCCACCGCGAGTTCCCCGGCGGTCCGGCGTTGCGCACGCCGGCGCTGGTGATGGCGATGGCCTGGTACCGCCTGCGCGACCTCATCGGCTAGTTTGGATCGCCCGCGGCTCCTGCTCCGCGGGCCCGGGCGAGCGCAGTAGGCAGCGGGCACCGAATCGGCGCCCACCACCGGCTGCAAGGTCCAAGCGAACCCCCCGCAGCGGACCCCAACCGAGCCGTCGCCGGGCCCCGCGCTCGAGCTGCCTGGCTACAGCCAGCCGCGCTTGCGCAGATCCGCGTGCGTCTTGTCCAGGCACAGCCGGATCAGACCGATCATCTCGTCGATCTGCGCGCGCGTGATGACCAGCGGGGGCGCGATGATCATCCGATCGCCGACCGCACGCATGATCACGCCGTTGCCGAACATGTAGCCGCGGCAGATCATGCCTACGGCAAGTTTCGGATCGAAGGTCTGCAAGGGGCGCTTGCTCTTGACCAGGTTGAGCCCGGCGACCAGTCCGCAGGACTCGGCCAAGCCCACCAGCGGGTGTTCCATCAGCGCCTCGAACTTCTGCTTGAGGTAGGGGCCGATGTCCTCGCGCACGCGTTCGACGAGCCTCTCGCGCTTGACGATGGCAAGGTTCTCCAGCGCCACCGCGGCGGCGACCGGATGGCCGCTGTAGGTGAAGCCGTGGTTGAATTCGCCGCCCTTTTCGATCAGCGCGCGTCCCAGCCGTTCGCCCACGAGCACGCCGCCCATCGGGATGTAGCCGGAAGTCACCCCCTTGGCAAAGGTGATCACGTCCGGCCGAAAACCCATGACCTGCGCGCCGAACCACTGACCGAGGCGACCAAAACCGCAGATGACCTCGTCGGACCACAGCAATATGCCGTACTTGTCGCAGATGCGCTGGATTTCGGGCCAGTAGGTGCTGGGCGGAATGATGACGCCGCCGGCGCCCTGCACCGGCTCCCCGATGAAGGCGGCCACGCGCTCGGGGCCGAGTTCCAGGATCTTTTCCTCCAGCCGGCGGGCCGCGACGACGCCGTACTCTTCGACCGACAGGCCGTTGCCGTTCTCGAAGTGGTAGGGCTGCTCGATGTGGACGATGCCCGGGATCGGCAGGTCGCCTTGCTCGTGCATGCCTTGCATGCCGCCCAGGGAGGCGCCGGCCACGGTGCTGCCGTGGTACGCGTTGTGCCGGCTGATGACGATCTTGCGCTGCGGCTGGCCTTCGATGTCCCAATAGCGGCGCACCATCCTCAGGATGGTGTCGTTGCCCTCCGAACCCGAGCCGGTGAAGAACACGTGCTCGAAGCCGGCCGGCGCCACTTCGACCAGCGCGCTCGCCAGCTTGATGGCCGGCACGTTCGAGGTATTGAAAAAGCTGTTGTAAAAAGGCAGCTGGCGCAGTTGCTGGTAGGCCGCGTCCGCAAGCTCCTTGCGGCCGTAGCCGACGTTGACGCACCACAGTCCGGACATGCCGTCGAGGATCTTGTTGCCTTCGGAGTCCCAGATGTAGATGCCCT
>CAVSPM010000031.1:0-40636 GCA_963729785.1 uncultured beta proteobacterium
GCCAGGGAAACCCAGACCAGCACCTGCAGATCGCGCAATCCGCCGGGGCTCTCCTTGCAGTTGGGTTCCAGGGCATAAGGGGTGTCCTCGAACTTCGTGTGGCGCTGCTGTTGCTCGAGCAGTTTGGCCCGCAGGAACGTGCGTGGATCCAGCACGTCGTGCAGAACCCGGCGGAAGGCATGAAAGCCCGAACGCGGACCACAAATATGGCGCGATTCGAGCAAGGAGGTCATCACGGTCGTGTCCTGCAGCGCCTGCTGGCCGCACTCGGGCGCCGTGCGCACGGCGTGGCCGACGGCCAGGCCCAGATCCCAGAGCAACTGCACCAGCCGGGATATGGCCAGCTGCTGCGCGTCATCGGGCGGCGCGCTCGGAATCACCAGCAGGTCGACATCGGAATAGGGAAAGAGTTCTCCCCGTCCATAGCCTCCTACGGCGATCAAGGCGGCGAAGTGGACCACGCCGCAGTGCTCGGCGACGGCGCGCACGTAACGGTCGGTCAGGCGCGATAAGCCCTGAAGCAGGCGGCTGACCGGCGCTCCCTGCTCGAAACGCGCGATGATCTGGGAGCGCTCTTGCCCGAGGCGCTCGCGTTGGCTGCGGACGAAGTCGATCGGAACGCTGGTGCCGGACAAAGTGCCGCAGGGCGTGCCCGTGGAAATGGCCATTATGGGAGGTTGCGGCAATCCCCCCGGCCACCGTACTCGGTGCCGGCGATGGGTGTGGCGGTTCTGGTTCTCATCGATGCCCGGCGCTCAGGCAAGAACCGCGCCGGTCGGCGGCTGCGCGACGTTGGCCGCGACGGCATTGGCGCCCGGGACGAAAGCCGGCGGCGCAGGGGACCCAGCCGACAGGGTCAGCACCTCAAAGCCGACCGGCGTTACCAGCACGGTGTGCTCCCACTGGGCCGAAAGACTGTGGTCCTTGGTGACGATGGTCCAGCCATCGGCCATTTCGCGGATTTCCCGCCGGCCCGCGTTGATCATGGGCTCGACCGTAAAGATCATCCCTGGCACGAGCCGCTCCAAGGTGCCGGCCTTGCCGTAATGCAGCACTTGCGGTTCCTCGTGAAAACGCCGGCCGATGCCGTGACCGCAGAATTCGCGCACGACACTAAACCCGTTGCGTTCGGCGTATGGCTGGATGGCGGCGCCGATGTCGCCCAGGTAGGCGCCGGGGCGGACCGCCATGATGCCCAGCCACATGCACTCGTAGGTCACTTCGCATAGGCGCCGCGCCGCCACCGAGGGCTCGCCCACGCAGAACATGCGACTGGTGTCACCGTGCCAGCCATTTTTGATGACGGTGATGTCCAGATTGACGATATCGCCCGCCTTGAGTACGCGCGCCCCGGGGATGCCGTGGCAGACCTGGTGGTTCACGGACGTGCAAATGGATTTGGGATATGGCGCGTAGCCGGGCGGGGCGTAGTTCAGCGGTGCCGGAATGCACCCTTGCTCGTTGACCATGTAGTCGTGGCACAGGCGATCGAGTTCGCCGGTCGTCACGCCAGGTACCACGTGCGGGGTGATGAAGTCGAGCACCTCGCCGGCCAGCCGGCCGGCGAGCCTCATACCTTGGATCTCTTCGGGAGTCTTAATGACGGCGGGCATGGCAACCAGGAGTTTGGCTAGGGTCTACCCAGACCCGGCATGGCCCGTCTGGTTGGCAGGAAATTGCGGCACAATCGACCGCATCCGGCGCGAAACGGCGCCAGCGCAAAGAGCTATAATGTAAAGCTTACCTGAATTCTGGGGTATTCCGCCGGGGGGTCGATGGCCTGCCGGTGTCCTAGATGGCGGTAGGAAAATATCCACGAATTACGTGTGGAAATCGCGCGCACTGCACCCAAGGTGCTGGTGTCCTGGGCGCGGGTCGCGACGGCTGTTTGACCCAAAAAAAGGGTCAAGCGGACCGTCTCTGCCCGGCCAATTGGACTCTGGAATCGGCGGCTGCGCAAGAACCAACCTTGGAGAATGAGAATGTCCGTAACAATGCGTCAAATGCTTGAAGCCGGTGTTCATTTCGGCCATCAAACACGCTTTTGGAACCCCAAGATGGCCCCGTATATTTTCGGCCATCGCAACCGCATCCACATCATCAACCTTGAGCGCACGCTCGAGCAGTTCAACGCGGCGACCAAGTTCGTGCGCCAGGTGGCCGCCAATCGCGGCACCGTGCTGTTTGTCGGCACCAAACGCCAGGCCAGGGAAATCATGGTCGAGGAGGCCACCCGCGCTGGCATGCCCTACGTTGATCAGCGCTGGCTGGGTGGCTTTTTGACCAATTTCAAAACGATCAAGACCTCCATCAAGCGCCTCAAGGACATGGAGCAGACCTCGGCCGACGGCGGGTTGGAGCGCCTGTCGAAGAAGGAGGCGTTGACGTTCCAGCGCGAGATCGAGAAGCTCAACAAGTCGATCGGCGGCATCAAGGACATGGCGGGCTTGCCCGAGGCGATCTTCATCGTCGACGTCGGGTATCACAAGATCGCCATCGCCGAGGCGGCCAAACTCGGTATCCCGGTGGTGGGCGTTGTCGACACGAACCATTCGCCGGCCGGGGTCACCTACGTCATCCCGGGTAACGATGATTCGAGCCGTGCCGTGCGCCTGTATGCCAGAGGCGTCGCCGACGCGATTCTGGAAGGCAAGGCTGCCGGCCTGCAAAATGTCGTCACAGCTGCCAGCGGTGACGAGTTCGTCGAAGTCGACGAGGGCGTTGCGCAAGGCGCCTGAACGGCGCCGTTGTAGGGCCCGGCGGATTGCGCCGGCTGGCGGTTGGGCGCGATACCGCGCCGGCGGCCGACAACGGAGCCATCTGCCGGCGGTGATGGGCGCGTGCGCGCGGGCAGCCGGCCGGGACGGTCTGCGGGCTTGCGCCGGCGGGCTGGCGCCGGCGCAGCGCGGGCAATGAGAGCAACGAGTGCATTGTGAGCAACGGAGATCGGATGATGGCGGAAGTTACGGCGAGCATGGTCAAGGAACTGCGCGAGAAGACGGACGCGCCCATGATGGAATGCAAAAAGGCGCTGGCAGAAGCCAACGCCGACATGGGCAAAGCCGAGGAAATCTTGCGCGTCAAGCTCGGCAGCAAGGCCAGCAAGGCGGCGACGCGGGTCACTGCGGAAGGGATTGTTGCCATCCGTGTGGCGCCTGATGCCGGTACGGCGGCCATTGTCGAGATCAACTGCGAAACCGACTTCGTTGCCAAGAACGAGGACTTCCAGGCCTTTGCCCGGGCCGTGGCCCAGCTGGTACTCGAGCGCGACCCGGCCGACGTCTCCGCCTTGTCGGCTCTGCCGCTGGGGTCTGGAACGGTCGAGTCCCGGCGTACTGAGCTCGTCGGCAAGATCGGCGAGAACCTGTCGATTCGGCGCTTTAAGCGCCTGAAGGCGCAAGGGCGCTTGGCGCAATACGTCCATGGCGGCGCGCGCATCGGCGTGCTCGTCGACGTGGTTGGCGGCGACGAGGTGCTGGCCAAGGATCTGGCGATGCACATCGCCGCCTCGCGGCCCAAGGCGCTTCATGCCTCCCAGGTGGCACCGGACGATATCGCTCGCGAGCGCTCCATCGCGCAGCAAAAGGCTGCCGAATCAGGCAAGCCGGCCGAGATCCAGGCCAAGATGGTTGAGGGCACGGTGCAAAAATTCCTCAAGGAAGTGACTCTGCTGGGTCAGCCGTTCGTCAAGGACGACAAGGTGCTTGTCGAGCAGTTGCTCAAGCAGCGAGGCGCGACGGTGCACTCGTTTGCCATGTATGTGGTCGGCGAGGGAATCGAAAAGAAGCAGTCTGACTTCGCTGCGGAAGTGGCGGCCCAGGCGGCAGCCGCGCGCGCCTGAGGCGCCTTTAAGAGGCAGGGCAAGCGGAGGATCTGGAGCGGGGCAACGATTGCCCGCCAGGCGCTGATCGACCGGTTCGGTTTGGGGTCCCAAGCTGGCAGACCGGAGGCGTTGGGCCAGAGGCGCATCGAGGACGCAGTGCAGCAAAGCGGATCAACGCAGGTGAGTGGAGTGCTAGTCCGATGGCCAACTATCGACGGGTCCTGTTGAAACTCTCCGGTGAAGCCCTGATGGGCGACGATGCGTTCGGGATCAACCGCGCCACCATCGGCAACATGGTGCGCGACATCGCCGAAGTGCATGGCCAAGGCACGCAGCTGGCGGTGGTCATCGGCGGGGGCAACATCTTTCGCGGGGTCGCGCTGGGCGCTAGCGGCATGGATCGGGCCACCGCCGACTACATGGGCATGATGGCCACGATCATGAACGCGATGGCGCTGCAGGACGCCATGCGCAACGCCGGCCTGGAGGCGCGCGTGCAGTCGGCGTTGAATGTCGAACAGGTGGTCGAACCGTATATACGTCCCAAGGCCATGCGTTATCTCGATGAGGGCAAGATCGTCATCTTTGCCGCCGGGACCGGAAATCCGTTCTTCACCACGGACACCGCAGCGGCGCTGCGAGGCGCTGAAATCGGTGCCGAGGTCGTGCTCAAGGCAACCAAGGTCGATGGCGTGTACTCTGCCGATCCGAGGAAGGATCCGCGTGCGGTGCGCTACTCGTCCATCACCTTTGACGACGCGCTGGCGCGCAATCTGCAGATCATGGACGCGACGGCGTTTGCCTTGTGCCGTGACCAGGGGCTGCCCATCCGGGTGTTCAACATCTCCCGGCCAGGCGCACTCAAGCGTGTCGTCGGTGGCGAGGACGAGGGCACGCTGGTTCACGCGTAGGACGCGTGTCAAGGCGGTCCAATGGACTGAGCAACATGGCTGGATCGCAGGTTTTTCGGCGTTGGGTTCGGATTTGCATACGCGGGAACTTGCATTGACGGAGACCGAATTATGGCGATAGCGGAAGTTCGCAACACGACGGAGCAAAAGATGCTCAAGTCGATCGAGGCACTCAAGACGGATCTGGCCAAGGTGCGAACCGGTCGCGCCCACACCGGCCTGCTCGATCACGTCCAGGTGGAGTACTACGGCTCCATGGTTCCCCTTTCGCAGGTCGCCAACATTGGTTTGGCCGATGCACGCACGATCACCGTGCAGCCCTGGGAAAAGAAGATGCTGCCGCTCGTCGAGAAGGCGATCCGCGAGTCGGATCTGGGCCTGAACCCGGCTTCGCAGGGCGAGGTGCTGCGCGTGCCGATGCCCGCGCTGACGGAGGAGCGCCGGCGCGAACTGGCCAAGGTCATCAAGCACGAAGGCGAGACGGCGCGCGTGGCCGTACGCAACCTGCGACGCGATGCCAATCAGAGCCTGAAGGACCTCCTCAAGAAGAAGGACATCTCCGAGGACGACGAACGGCGCGCGCAAGACGACATCCAGAAGCTGACCGATCGCTACGTTGCCGACATCGACAAGCTCGTGGCAGATAAGGAAAAGGAGATCATGACGGTCTGAAGCCGCCGGCGCCAATCGGCCCCGACGAAACATGGCGGCATGTCCACTCCGGTCTTCCCTCCCTTGTCCTTCTTCTCCCGAACCGCCCCCCCGACGGTGGCCGCTACGGCCCCGGAACCAGCGCCGGTCCCGACTGCCGGCGTGCCGCGGCACGTGGCCATCATCATGGACGGCAACGGGCGTTGGGCACAGGCGCGGCACCTGCCGCGGGTGGCCGGGCACTCGCGTGGCGTCGAGGCGGTGCGCTCGGTCATCGAGGGCAGCATCGCCCATGGGGTCGAATACCTGAGCCTGTTCGCGTTCAGTTCGGAGAACTGGCAGCGTCCGGCCGAAGAGGTGTCGGTGCTGATGCGCCTCTTTGTCAGCTCCTTGCAAAAGGAGATCGATGGCCTGATGCGCAACGGCGTGCGCCTGCGCGTGGTCGGAGAGATCAATGCCTTTGAGCCGCGCCTGCAGGAGTTGATCGGCCGCGCCCAGGAGCAAAGCGCCGGCAACCGGCGCCTGAACCTGACCATTTGTGCCAGCTACGGCGGGCGTTGGGATATCGTTCAGGCGGCGCAGCGGCTCGTGGCCGATTGTGCCGGCGGCGCGGTGCAGCCCAGCGAGCAAGAATTTGCCCGGCGGCTGTCGATGGCGTTCGCGCCCGATCCGGATCTGCTCATCCGAACGGGCGGAGAGCAGCGCATCAGCAACTTTCTGATCTGGCAGCTGGCCTACGCCGAGTTGTACTTCACGGAGGTGCTCTGGCCAGATTTCGACCGTGCGGCATTTACCGCGGCGCTCGGCTGGTTCAGGCAGCGCGAACGCCGCTTTGGCCGCATCAGCGAGCAGATGGTCGGGACGGATTGACAGCATGCTGCGCACTCGCGTGATCACCGCGCTGGTTCTGGTGGCATTGCTCGTGGGGGCGGCGTTGCTGTCGCGCCTGGCGCTGGTCGGCCTGTGCGCCGGTTTTTTGGGGCTGACGCTCTTCGAGTGGTTGCGGCTGAGCGGATTGGCTGAACCGCTTGCCGCATTGGCGGCCCTGGCAGCCGCCGCTGCCGGCATGGCCCTCGAGTTATTTGGGTTTCATCCGGCCCCTGTGCTGCTCGGCGCGCTGTGCCTGGCGGCCGTGCTGGTTTGGGCGGCGATCGGCTGGCTACTGGTCGGCGCGCAAACCGCGGGTCTGTCGGTGCCGCGGGCCGCGGTCGCCGGATCGGCCGTGGCGCTTTGCGCGGTGGCGTGGTTTGCCCTTCTTGCGCTGCTGCGCATCGGGGAGGTCTGGACGCTTTCGGTGCTGGCCCTGGTCTGGCTGGCCGACATCGCCGCATACTTTAGCGGGCGCGCCTGGGGCAGGCGCAAGCTCGCCTCGCGCATCAGCCCGGGCAAGACCTGGGCCGGCGTATGGGGGGCGCTGCTGGCTGTGCTGGGCGGCGCCGAAGCGATGCGCTGGGCCTGGCCTGAACTCGGCCTGTGGTCGACGCAACTGCTGCGTAGCGCGCCTTGGCTCGGACCTGCAGTGCTGGCTGCACTCGTCAGCCTGAGTATCGTCGGCGACCTTTTCGAGAGCCTGGTCAAACGCCAAGGTGGCGTGAAGGACAGCGGACGCGTGTTTCCCGGCCATGGTGGCGCCTGGGATCGGCTCGATGCCTGTCTGCCGGTGCTGCCGCTGGCGGTGCTCGTGCAGTCTGTCGTCTTCCAGGCGATCCCCGCCGGATCAGCTCTAGCCCTGAGCGTGCTGCGCGCAGGGGCAACGCATGGTTGAGCGACGTGGTTGAGAACCTCCCGAGCCGATCCGTCGACGCAATCGGCGTCGCAAGCGACGCGGGGATGCAGGCCGCGGCACCTCGCTGCGTGAGCATCCTGGGCGCCACCGGATCGATCGGAGCCAGCACCCTGGACGTGATCGAACGGCACCCGGGGCGTTTTCGCGTGGCTGCCCTTACGGCCCAAAGCAAGGTCGAAGAGTTGGCGCGCCTGTGCCTGCGTCACCGGCCTGAACTGGCGGTGATCGCCGATCCGTCGCTGGAGCCGGCGCTGCGCGCGGCGCTGCTGCGCTGCGGCGCCAACACCCGGGCTGCGAGCGGCTTGGCTGGACTGCTTGAGGCGGCCCAGTGGCCGCAGGCCGATACCGTGGTGGCGGCGATCGTGGGCGCGGCCGGATTGTTGCCGACCATCGCCGCCGCGCGGGCCGGCAAGCGCCTGCTGTTGGCCAATAAGGAAGCCATCGTTTGCGCCGGTGCCTTGTTGCTGCAGGCGGTGCGCGACGGCGGCGCCAACCTGCTGCCCGTCGACAGCGAACACAACGCCATACACCAGTGCCTGGCCGGTGCCGCGGTCGGCAACACCGGCGGTGCCGCCGACGCAGCGGGCCGCGGGCAGCGTGGCGTGCGCCGGCTCATCTTGACGGCTTCGGGCGGGCCCTTTCGGCAGTGCCGTGATTTTTCGGGGATTACGCCGGAGCAGGCTTGTGCCCATCCGAACTGGGTGATGGGGCGCAAGATCTCCGTCGATTCGGCGACTTTGATGAACAAGGGGTTGGAGGTCATCGAGGCCAGCTGGCTGTTCGAAATCGAGCGCGCGCGCATCGACGTGGTCGTGCATCCTCAGAGCGTCATCCATTCGATGGTCGAGTTTGGCGACGGATCGGTGCTGGCGCAAATGGGCACGCCCGACATGCGTACGCCCATCGCCTACGCGCTGGGCTTGCCCGAACGCATCGACAGCGGGTCGGCACGCCTGGATTTTTTGCAGCTTTCGGCCTTGACGTTCGAGCCGCCGGACCTGGAGCGTTTTCCTTGCCTGGGCCTGGCCTACCGTGCGCTCGAAGCTGGGCCGGTTGCCAGCATCGTATTGAACGCTTCCAATGAAGTCGCGGTGCAAGCGTTCTTGGACCGGCGCTTGTCCTTCACCGCTATCGCCGCGGTCATCGAACGCACGCTCGAACGCACTAGCGCGCCGGCACCCGCATCCATCGAGGCGGTGATGCAGATCGACGACTTGGCGCGGCGCCACGCACAGGCGGCGATCGCCGCGGTCGGTCTGGCATGACACGCAACAAAAGAACGGAGCACGCGCCCGCATGAATTTTCTGAGCACCGTACCGGCATTTCTCCTGGCTCTGGCCATCCTCATCGTCGTCCACGAGCTGGGCCACTATTCGGTCGCGCGCCGCTGCGGCGTCAAGGTTCTGCGCTTTTCCGTGGGGTTCGGCCGTCCGCTGGCTCGTTGGGTGGTCGGGACGGACCGTACGGAATGGGTGATCTCGGCGGTGCCCTTCGGCGGCTACGTCAAGATGCTCGACGAGAACGATCCTGATTGCCTGCCCATTGCCCAGGCCGACCTGCCGCGGGCCTTCAACCGGCAAAGCGTGTCCAAACGCGCGGCCATCGTCGTGGCCGGACCGGCGGCCAACTTGTTGCTGGCCATCGTGTTCTACTGGCTGGTCAACATGATCGGCTCGCTCGAACCGACGCCGTACCTGGGCTCGCCGCCGCCTGGCACGGTGGCTGCGCAGGCGGGCGTGCAGGACGGGGATCTGGTGGTGCAGATCGATGAACGCTCGGTGCGTTCCTGGAGCGACCTGCACATGGCGCTGCTGCAAAAGGGCGTCCGAGGCGGCGTAGCCGAGTTGCACCTGCGCTCGGTCGAGGGGCTCGAACACACGGCGCGTTTGGATCTGTCCAATGCGGCCACGCAGGAGATCGACGATGTCTGGTTCGCCCACCTGGGCCTGGTCCATGGCGGCGGGCGCGCGGTGGTCCAGGGGCTGGACCCCAAGGGGGTGGCGCTGGGCGTGGGGTTGGCGGTAGGCGACCGCGTGCTCTCGATCGATGGCGTCGCCGTCCGCAGCAGCGCCGATCTGGTCGAACGGGTGCTGGCCAATGGCGGGCAGGAGCAAACCTGGCTGATCGAACGCGGCGGGGCAAGACTGCAGCGCGTGTTGGTGCCGGCCCTGGTCACGCTCGCCAACGGCAAACAGGTGCGCCGTGTAGGCATCGATTTGCAGGAATTGCAGACGGTGCGCTACGGTCCCTTTGAGGCGCTGACGCGCGCCGCCGATAGCACTTGGGACATGAGCGTGCTGTCGCTGCGCATGGTCGGACGCATGATCGACGGGCGCGCGTCCTGGCACAACGTGTCGGGCGTGCTCACAGTTGCCGACTTCGCCGGGCAGGCCGCACGCGTGGGCTTGGTCGCATACATGAGCTTTCTGGCGTTTGTTTCAATCAGCCTCGGCGTGCTCAACTTGCTCCCCATCCCGGTCCTCGACGGAGGGCACTTGCTGTACTATGCGGTCGAAGTCGTGAAGGGCAGTCCGCCGTCCGTGCGCGCGGTCGAAGTGGCACAGCGCGTTGGCATTGGCATGTTGGTTTTGCTGACCGCGCTTGCCCTGTACAACGACTTAACGCGGTTGCTGTCGTGAGCTCCGCGGTCGGCTGCGTCCTGCCGAACGAAAAACGTATCGCAACGGATTTTGGTTTCATGCGCCGTACTACCAAAAAGTTCGGCGGAGCGCAGCGTTTGCGCGCCGCAATCTTGGCAACCTTTGTCGGTAGTGCGAGTTCCGCGCTCGCCGAAGAGTTTGTCATCCGCGATATACGCGTCGAGGGCGTGCAGCGCACCGAGACCGGAACCGTCTTCAGCCATCTGCCGGTCCACGTCGGCGACACATTCGATCCGGCCAAGGGTGTGGCAGCGGTGCGATCCTTGTATGAGACCGGCCTGTTCAAGGACATTCGCCTCGAGGCCGACGGCGATGTGCTGGTGGTCATTCTCGAAGAGCGGCCGGCGATCGCCGCCGTCGAACTCACTGGATTGAAGGAGTTTGACAAGGACACGGTAAAAAAATCGCTCAAGGAAGTTGGCCTGAGCGAAGCACGAGTCTACGACCGCTCGCTGCTGGACCGCGCCGAGCAGGAACTCAAGCGTCAGTACCTGAGCCACGGCCTGTACGGCGTCAAGGTGACGACCACGGTGACACCCGTGGAGCGCAACCGCGTCAACATCACCATCGCCATGGATGAGGGCGAGATTTCCAAAATCCGCGCGATCCAGTTCACCGGCAATAAGGCATTCTCCGACGGAACGCTCAGCGAGCAGATGGAGTTGTCCACGCCGGGCTGGTTCACCTGGTACACCAACCACGACAAGTACGCGCGCCAAAAACTCCAGGGCGACGAGGAAAAGCTGCGCTCCTTTTACCTGTCGCGCGGCTACCTGGACTTCAACATCGAATCAACCCAGGTTTCGATCAGCCAGGACAAGAAGGACATCTTCATCACGATCAACCTGGTCGAAGGTGAGAAATACAAGATCTCGGCCGTCAAGCTGGCAGGCGAAACCCTGGGTCTGGACGAAGAATTCACCCGGATGATCGACGTCAAGCCGGGCGAGATCTACAACGGCGAGCGCATGACCGCCATTGCCAAGCGCATGACCGACCGGCTTAGCGTACTCGGCTATGCCTTTGCGACGGCCAACCCGGTGCCCGAAGCCAACAAGGCCAAGCAGGAAGTGGCCTTCACCTTCCTCATCGATCCGGGCCGCCGCGCCTATGTGCGGCACGTCAACATCATCGGCAATTCGCATACGCGCGATGAGGTCATCCGCCGCGAAATCCGCCAGTTCGAGACGGCATGGTACGACTCCGACAAGGTGCGCTTGTCGCGCGACCGCATCGACCGACTGGGTTTTTTCGAGAAGGTTGAAGTCGAGACGCCGGCGGTGCCGGCCACCCAGGACCAGATCGACGTCAACTACACCGTCAAGGAAAAGCCCAACGGCACGATCCAGGCCGGCGCCGGCTACAGCCAGACCGAGCACTTGGTGCTCAACGGTTCGTACACGCAGCAAAACGTGTTCGGTTCGGGGCACGCCGTCGGCATCCAGCTCAATACGAGCTATGCCTCGCGCACCGTATCGCTTTCGCACGTCGATCCATACTGGACCGATGACGGGATCAGTCGCACCGACGAAATCTACGAACGCGCCTCCAATCTGTCGCGGCTGCGCCTTGCCTCGGTGGACATCGGGACCAAGGGTCTTTCCGAGCGCATCGGCGTGCCCTTTACCGAGTTCGATACCGTGTTCTTCGGCCTGGGGATCGAGGAAACGAACATCGACCTGACCCCATACAGCCCGTTTCGCTACGTCGACTACGTCAACCGCTTCGGCAACACCGCCGCTGGCTTGATCGCCACGGCCGGCTGGGCGCGCGACAACCGCGACAATGTGATTGCCCCGACCAAGGGCGTATACCAGCGCAGCTTCCTGGAAATCGGCACGCCGCTGCTGGATCTGCAGTACTACAAGCTAACCTACCAGTACCAGCAGTTCTTGGCGCTGTCCAATCGCTTCACCCTGGCATTCAACGGTCAGGTCGGCTACGGCGGCACCTATACGCAGAACGCCACGTTCCCGATCTTCAAGAATTTTTACGCTGGCGGTATCGGCAGCGTGCGCGGCTATGAGCCGGGCACCCTGGGACCGCGCGACACCAACGGCAACCCGCTGGGCGGGGTCAAGGAAACCAACGGCTCGATCGAGGCGCTCGTACCGCTGCCCGGGGCCGATCGCTCGCTGCGGGCGCTGGCCTTTGTCGACGGCGGCAACGTCTGGGGTTCCGATCAGGGCGTCAGTCTGGGCGAACTGCGCTACGCGCTCGGCCTGGGCGTGGCCTGGATCTCGCCGATCGGACCGCTCAAGCTAAGCTTCGCGTTTCCCATGCA
This sequence comes from uncultured beta proteobacterium, assembly GCA_963729785.1. Classification (GTDB taxonomy): domain Bacteria; phylum Pseudomonadota; class Gammaproteobacteria; order Burkholderiales; family Burkholderiaceae_F; genus GJ-E10. Next base: position 12,117 of record CAVSPM010000031.1, read on the forward strand.
CAAGCAGCCGGGGGACCTGGTGCAGCGCTTCCAGTTCCAAATCGGTACCGGGTTCTAGCGAGCCGGTCTGGCGACCAGGAAACCTGGGCGGCAGATATTCTGCACGGGCACCGCGGCTATGGCAAAATCGCCGTTCCGGTTACAAAAGGGTCATCGATGAGACGTTCCTCCTGGCTTGCGTCGAGCCTCCTCTCGGGCTTGGCGGCAGCGCTGTCGATCGCCGGTGCTGTCGCAGGGTCGGCTGCCGCCGGTGCCGACGAGTTGAAGATCGGTTTTGTCAGCATCGAGCGCATCACGCGCGAGTCGGCCGCTGCCAAGCTGGCTGAGACGCGGCTGGCGCAGGAATTTGTCAAGCGCGACAAAGACCTGCAGGAGCTTGGGGCCAAGCTCAAGGCTACCGCCGACCGGCTGGACAAAGAGGGACCGGTGCTATCGGAGACCGACCGGGCGCGCCAACAGCGCGAATTGCAGGAGATGGACCGCGAGTTTCAGCGGCGCCGGCGCGAACTGCAGGAGGACCTCAACCAGCGCAAGAACGAGGAGCTGCAGCTGCTGCTCGAGCGCGCCCAGCGCGTGGTGCGCCAGATGGCGGAACAGGAAAAGTACGACGTCATACTGCAGGATGCGGTGTACGTCGGGCCCCGGGTCGACGTGACGGACAAGGTTCTGAAGATTCTCGACGCCGCAAAGTAAGCTGATGGCGTCGGCTCGCACCGTCCAGGAGCTGTATGAAGCGGTCGCGGGCCTGTCCGGGGGGCAGTTGCCGGCACGCATCGTCGGCGACGCATCGCGAACGGTGCGTGGCGTGGCCAGCCTGGTATCGGCGGGCCCGGCCGATCTGGCCTTCTTGGCCAATCCGCGTTACCGCCGGCAGGCCGGTCAAAGCGCAGCCGGCGTCCTCGTGCTGGCCGATGCACAGTTTCTTGAGCTGTTTCCTGACGGCCGTCCCGGCGGCAGCACCGTCGTCTGCGAATCCCCGTATGTCTGGTTTGCCTATGCCGCGCAGGCGCTCGAGCCGGCGGAAGCCTTCATACCGGGGCGGGCGCAAAGCGCCGTGGTCGCGGCGGCGGCCCGCATCGATGAGCAGGCGCGCGTCGACGAACGCGCCGTGGTGCAGGACGAGGCGGTGGTCGAGGCCGGCGCGTGGATCGGCCCTGGGTGCGTGCTGGGTCCGCGCAGCCACGTCGGCGCCGGAACCCGGCTGCATGCCGGCGTGTACCTCGCCGCCGGTTGCCGCATCGGGCGCCGCGGCATCGTCCATGCCGGCGCGGTGATCGGCGCCGACGGATTTGGCTTTGCGCCGTTTCGCGGACGCTGGGTGAAGATACCGCAGACGGGCATCGTCCAGATCGGCGACGACGTCGAGATCGGCGCCAACACGACCATCGACCGCGGGTCCGCCGGCGACACGGTGATTGGCGACGGGGTCAAGATCGACAACCAAGTGCAGATCGCCCACAATTGCCATATCGGCGCCCACACGGCAATCGCCGGCTGCGTGGGCATCGCCGGCAGCGCGGTGATCGGTGCCGGCTGCCAACTGGGCGGAGCGGCCATGATCCACGGGCACCTGAGCATCGCCGACGGTACCGTCATTGGGGCCGGCACGCTCGTCTCTCGCAGTCTGGAACAGGCCGATTTTTACACCGGCGTCTTTCCGATCATGCGCAATCGCGATTGGGAACGCAACGCAGCAATGGTGCGGCACCTGGTGGAACTGCGCGACCGCGTGCGTCGCCTGGAGGGCGCGCTCGCGCAGCGCGCGGCGGCCGCGACCAGCGGTGCGGAGCACCTGCCTGACAACAAACCGGAAGCCAATTCATGATGGATATCCGCCAGATCCTGTCTACCCTGCCGCACCGATTCCCGATCATCCTGGTCGACCGCGTTCTGGAAATCGAGGCTGGCAAGCGCATCGTCGCCATCAAGAACGTCTCGGCCAACGAGCCGGTGTTCTCGGGGCACTTCCCGCACTATCCGGTGATGCCGGGCGTGTTGATCCTCGAGGCCATGGCCCAGTCGGCCGCGATCTTGGCGATCATCAGCGCCGGACATACTTCCGAGGACAACGGCCTGTACTACTTTGCCGGCATCGACAAGGCGCGCTTCAAGCGGCCGGTGATACCGGGCGACCAGCTGCGCATGGAGGTGAGCCTGGAGCGGGAGATGCGCGGCGTGGGCAAGTTTAGCGGGCGCGCGCTGGTCGATGGCCAGCTCGTTTGCGAGGCCGAGTTGATGTGCGCATATCGCTCCATTGCGGCGGAGGCCGGTCCCACTCCCGCGGGGGTTTGATGGCTGACCTACGCGCGGCACTCATCCACCCCAGCGCCATCGTCGAGGCCGGGGCACAGCTGGCCCCGGACGTGCGGGTCGGACCCTATAGCATCATCGGTTCCGGCGTGCGCGTCGACAGCGGCACGCGCATCGATTCGCACGTCGTGCTGGCCGGTGAGACGACGATCGGGCGCGACAACCGCATCCATTCCTTTTGCGCGATCGGTACGGAGCCGCAGGACAAGAAGTACGGCGGGGAAGCCACCCGCCTGGTCATTGGCGATGGCAATACGATCCGCGAGTACTGCCTGATCAATACCGGAACGGTGCAGGGCGGCGGGGTAACTCGCATCGGCTCGCATAACCTCATCATGGGCCACGCCCACGTGGCGCACGACTGCATGGTCGGCGACAACGTCATCATCGCTAACCTGGTGCCGCTGGGCGGACATGTGCAGGTTGGCGACTGGGCCATCATCGGCGGCACCTCGGCGGTCCACCAATTCGTGCGCGTCGGGCGCACTCGATGTGTGGCGGCGGCACGATCCTCACGCAGGACCTGCCGCCCTACGTGATGTGCAACGGCGTGCCGGCACAGGCCCATGGGCTGAACGCCGAAGGTCTCAAGCGACGCAATTTCAGCGCCGACAGCATTGCGGCGTTGCGCCGCGCCTACCGCCTCGTTTACCGCGAGGGCCTGCCCCTGGCGGAGGCCCGCTCGGCCCTAGATGCGTTGATCGGCGATTCCTCCGCGGAGGTTGCGGCGGCACTGCGGCCGCTGGCGCAGTTCTTGGCCGAACCCGGGCGCGGCATCGTTCGTTGAGCGCCGCCCCGGCCCAGGCGATGACGCGGCCGGTGGCGGCGCTGGCGCCCCCTGCATCGCGTTTGTCGCCGGCGAGGCTTCGGGCGATTTGCTGGCCGCGCCGTTGGTGCGGGCGCTGCGCGAGCACACGCCCGGCTACCGCTGCGCGGGCGTTGCCGGCGAGTGCATGATCGAGGCCGGTTGCACGCCCTGGCGTCACGTGCGCGAGCTTTCGGTGCGCGGGTATGTCGAGCTGCTGCCCAAGCTGCCGCGCCTGCTGGCCATGCGTCGCTACCTGGCGCGGCGTCTGCAATCGGGCGAATGCGTTGCGCTCGTGGGCGTGGACGCGCCGGATTTCAACCTTGCGCTGGAAACCCGGGTGCGCGCTGCAGGGATTCCGACCGTGCACTACGTCAGCCCCTCGATCTGGGCCTGGCGCGCAGGGCGGATCGAACGCATCCGCCGGGCCGCCGATCGCATCTTGCTGGTGTTTCCCTTCGAGCAGGAAATCTACGATCGGGCCGGCATTGCCGCCAGCTACGTCGGCCATCCGTTGGCCAGCGCGATTCCGCTGCAGCCGGACCGGACCGCAGCGCGTGCGCGCCTGGCGTGCCTGGAGCCAGCCCTGCGCCAGGACGCGACGCTGATTTGCTTGATGCCCGGAAGCCGGCGCGCGGAGATCGAATACATCGCGCCGATCTTCTTTGCTGCCGCCGGACAGCTGGCACGGCAGTTGCCTGACGCACGCTTTGTCGTGCCCGTCGCCGACGCCGGTCTGCGCACCTTGCTGCGGCAGATCCTGGCCAAGCAGGTCAAGCAGCCAAGCGGGGGCCGGCCGTCGGGCGCGCCGGGGCACGGTCCTGCTGACGTGGCCTGTCCGCGCGAGCGCGTTTTCCTGGTGGACGGGCACTCCCACGATTGCCTGGAGGCCTGCCACGGCGTGCTGGTGGCCAGCGGCACGGCCACGCTCGAGGCGGCGCTGTACAAGCGGCCCATGGTGATCGCCTACCGCGTGCCGGCGCTGTCGGCCTGGATCATGCGCCGCATCGGCGGCTACCTGCCCTGGGTCGGACTGCCCAACATTCTGGCGCGCGAGTCGCTGGTGCCCGAATTCGTGCAGGAGCAGGCCCAAGCCCCGCAGATTGCCCAGGCGTTGCTGGCCCAACTCGAGGACGAAGGACGGCAACGGCGCCTGCAGGAGCGCTTTTGCGCGATGCACGAAGCACTGCGCCGCGATACCCCGGCGCTTGCCACGCAGGCGATTTTGCAAACGATCGAACAGGTGCGAAGGGGACGCAAGTGAAGCGTTCGCGGGTGCCGGCTTCGCAGACCGACCTATTCGCCACCTGTGAGCCGGCCCGCGCGCACGGGCCGATCCGGCTATCGGAGGCACAGGCCCGATGGATCGCCGGCGTCGACGAAGCCGGCCGCGGTCCGCTGGCCGGACCGGTGGTGGCGGCAGCGGTGATCCTTCACCCGCGTCGCGCCATTGTTGGCGCCGCCGATTCCAAGCGGCTCACGGCCCTGCAGCGCGAAGCTCTTGCCGCCCAGATCCGCGAGCGCGCCCAAGCCTGGGCCGTTGCCAGCGCCAGTGTCGAGGAGATCGACGAGCTCAATATCCTGCAGGCGAGCCTGCTGGCGATGCGCCGAGCGCTCGAAGCGCTGTCGCCAGCGGCCCAGTTCGCCTTGATCGATGGCAATCGGTTGCCCTTGCTGACGATCGGCGCACGCGCCATCGTCGGCGGCGATGCCACCGAGCCGGCCATCAGCTGTGCCTCGATTCTGGCCAAGACCCACCGCGACGCCCTGATGCGCGAACTCGACGGCCAATACCCGGGCTACGGCTTTGCGGTGCACTTTGGCTACCCGACCGCGCAACACCGGCAACGGTTGTTCGCGCTTGGCCCCTGTCGGCTGCATCGGCGTTCGTACGCACCCGTGCGTGCGGCGCTGCAACGCCTGGGCGCGGCGCAGCCGTGAAGTCCATCACTTCCGAGGCAAATGCGCATTTTCGCCACTGGCTGCGCATCGCCAGTGCGGGGCGGGGGGCGCGCGCGGCCGGCCAGACCCTCGCCGAGGGCGTCCATCTGGCGCAGGCGGCACTGGCTGCTGGCGTGCAAGTCGAGGCCATCGTGTTGCGTCGCGGCGCGCGCCACCCGCAGATCGATGCCGTGCTGCAGGCCTGCGGCGCGGCGGTGCCTAGCTGGGAACTGGGCGCCGCGCTCTACGATCGCATCGCGCCGGTGGAGCAGGGCCTGGGCCTGATGTTGGTCGTGCCGGTTGCGGCGGCCGCCTTGCCGCGCACCGTCGCCGCCGACATGGTGTACCTCGATGGCGTGCAGGACCCGGGCAACGTGGGAGCGCTCATCCGCACGGCGGCGGCCGCCGGCGTGCGCCACGTGCTGGCTTCCGAAGGCACCGCGGCTCTTTGGTCGCCTAAGGTGCTGCGCGCCGCGATGGGAGCGCATTTTCGCGTCGACCTGCATGAACGGGTGCTACCGGCGCAGTTGCCCGGTGTCCTCGACGGTGAATGGGTCGTTGCGGTTGCGCACGGTGCCCCGTCGCTTTGGCAGGGGCACTTGGCCGTGCCGGCGCTTGGATGGATATTCGGTGCCGAGGGCAGCGGTCCGACGCAACAGGCCCAGGCCATTGCACGCCGTCGGTTCTGCATACCGGCCAATTCCGCGGTCGAATCGCTCAACGTCGGGGCGGCTGCCGCCGTCTGCCTTTTCGAACGCCTGCGCCAGCTCGAAGCGGCTGCGGCTACGGCCGCTTCTCGAGAAACTCCTGCAGCACCGTGACGGCGATCTCCTCGATCGACTTGGTCGTGGTCGACAGCCAACGTATGCTGGCCAGGCGCATCAGGCGCTCGGCCTGTTCGACCTCGTAGCGGCAGTTGGCCAGCGATGCGTACCGGCTGTTGGGCCGGCGCTCGAAGCGCACCTCGGCCAGGCGTTCCGGGGAGATCGACAGTCCAAAGAGCTTGCTGCGGTAGGGGGCCAGCGCGCTGGGCAGCGTGCCGCGCTCGAAGTCCTCCGGTATCAGGGGGTAGTTGGCCGCCTTGATTCCATATTGCATCGCCAGGTACAGGCTGGTCGGCGTCTTGCCGCTGCGCGAGACCCCGATCAGGACCACGGCCGCACGCGCCAGTTCCGCCGAGGACTGGCCATCGTCATGGGCCAGCGCGTAGTTGATGGCCTCGATGCGCCTTTGGTAGTTGTCCGCATCCGAAATGTTGTGCGAGCGGCCGATCTTGTGCGTCGATTTGAGCGCCAATTCCTGCTCGAGCGGCGCGACAAACGAGGAAAACAGGTCCAGGATCATGGCGTCGGCGGTGTGCAGCTCCGCGTTGACCGTCGGATCGACCAGGGTCGAGAACACGATCGCGCGGTGTCCGCGACGGGCGTGCGATTCGTTGATGCGGGCGACGACGTCGCGCACCCTTTCTAAGCTGTCGACGAAAGAAAACCGATGTTGCTGCACATGCAGACCGTCGAACTGCACCAAGACGCTGTGACCCAGGGTCTCGGCGGTGATCCCGGTGCCGTCGGAAACGAAAAAAACCTCCCGGGACGGAGGATGAACGTGACTGGCATGCGGCGCATACGGCGGGGGCAGCGTTGAAGTCATATAGAAGACTTGGGCGGGCGAGGTAGAATCGGCGCTGGATTCTGGCACAGTCGGCTGCGGTCGTCGAAACCGGCCGCCGGCCCGGCCGATGCCGCACGAGCGCTGGCGCCGGCGCCGTTTGCCGATTTTGCTGCACAACCGATTGCCTGTCTGGAGGCTACATGCATACCGAGGATCTGGTTATTCCCCTGCGCAAGCTGCGCATGTCCGATGTGGAACGCGTTGGCGGCAAGAATGCCTCGTTGGGGGAAATGCTCAGCCAGCTCGAGGCGGGCGGCATTCGCGTTCCGGACGGCTTTGCCACGACGGCGTACGCCTTCCGCCAGTTTCTGGAGGCCAACGGGTTGCGAGAGCGCATCGCGGCGCGGCTAGCCCAGGTCGATGTGGAGGATGTCCGGGCCCTGAGCGAGGCCGGGCGCCAGATCCGCGAATGGGTGGCCAGTGCGACCATTCCGGCAGCGCTACAAGAGGCGGTGCGCGCGCATTACCGCGCGCTGGGCGGGGCCGAGGGCGAGGTGTCGGTGGCTGTGCGCTCGAGCGCGACGGCCGAGGACCTGCCCGAAGCATCCTTTGCCGGACAGCAGGAGACTTTCCTCAACGTCGTCGGGCTCGACAGGGTGCTCGAGCGCATGGCGAGGTGTTTGCCTCGCTGTACAACGACCGCGCCATTTCCTACCGCGTGCACAAGGGTTTTGCCCACGAAGAGGTGGCGCTGTCGGCCGGCGTGCAGCGCATGGTGCGTAGCGATCAGGGCGCCGCCGGCGTGATGTTCACGCTGGACACCGAATCGGGATTTCGCGATGTGGTGTTCATCACCGCCAACTACGGTCTGGGGGAAACGGTGGTCCAGGGTGCGGTCAATCCGGACGAGTTCTATGTGCACAAGCCCATGCTGGCGGCGGGCAAGTTCGCCATCGTCCGGCGCAACCTTGGCTCGAAGCTCATCAAGATGGTCTTCGAGGAGGGCGCCGAGGACGGCGGCCGGCACGTCGACGACGGTCGATGTGCCGACGCCCAGCGCTACCGCTTTTCGCTCAGCGACGACGAGGTGCTCGAGCTGGCGCGCTATGCGGTGACCATCGAGCAGCACTACGGCCGTCCGATGGACATCGAATGGGGCAAGGACGGCATAGACGGCGCGCTGTACATCCTGCAGGCGCGTCCGGAGACGGTGCAATCGCGGCCGCAGCGAGGCAAACCCAGCTGCGCTACCGGCTCAAGGCAGCGCGGCGACGGTGCTGGCCGCGGGCCGGGCGATCGGGCAAAAGATCGGCACGGGCAGGGTGCGGCTCGTGCGCGACGCTACGCAGATGGAGCGAGTCCAGCCGGGCGACATCCTGGTCACGGAGATGACCGACCCGAACTGGGAGCCGGTGATGAAGCGCGCGGCGGCCATCGTCACCGATCGGGGGGGCGCACCTGCCACGCCGCGATCATCGCGCGCGAATTGGGCATTCCGGCGGTCGTCGGCTGCGGTGACGCGACCCAGCGGCTGCGCGACGGCGCGGAGGTGACGGTCAGCTGCGCCGAAGGCGATACCGGCAATGTCTACGCACGGCGTGCTGGAAATGGAGGTCGACCGTGCAGCGCGGCACCTGCCGCAAATGCCGGTGAAGATCATGATGAACGTGGGCAATCCGCAACTGGCCTTCGATTTCAGTCGCTGCCGAACGCCGGAGTGGGTCTGGCGCGGCTCGAATTCATCATCAACAACACACATCGGCGTGCATCCGAAGGCAGTGCTCGATTATCCGAACCTGGATGACGAGCTCAAGAAGCGGTCGAGGAGCTCGCCACGGCTACGCGATCCGCGGGCGTTCTTGTCGAGCAGCTGACCGAGGGCGTTGCCACGCTGGCGGCGGCCTTCTGGCCCAAGCCGGTGATCGTGCGTCTGTCGGACTTCAAGAGCAACGAGTACAAGAAAACTGATCGGCGGCACGCGTTACGAACCGGACGAAGAAAACCCGATGCTCGGGTTTCCGCGGCGCCTCGCGCTATATCGCGCCCAACTTTGCGCGCCTGCTTCGAGATGGAATGCCGGGCGTTGAGGCGGGTGCGCGACACCATGGGATATACCAACGTCGAGATCATGGTGCCCTTCGTGCGCACGCTGGGGGAGGCGACGCAGGTCGACCGAGCTGTTGGCGCAAAACGGCCTGCAAGCGCGGCGAGAACGGCCTGCGGGTCATCATGATGTGCGAAGTGCCGTCCAATGCCTTGCTGGCCGACGAGTTCCTGGAGTTCTTCGACGGCTTCTCGATCGGCTCCAACGACCTGACCCAGCTGACGCTGGGCCTGGACCGCGATTCTGGACTGGTGGCGGAGGCCTTCGACGAGCGCGATCCGGCGGTGAAGGCTTGCTCATCGCGCGGGCCATCGCCGCCTGCCGCGCCCAGGGCAAGTACGTGGGCATCTGCGGGCAGGGGCCCTCGGATCACATCGACTTCGCGCTGTGGCTGGTGGAGCAGGGCATCGGCTCGATCTCGCTCAACCCGGACTCGGTGGTCGATACCTGGCGCAAGATTGCGGCGATGCGTGGCTCGCACTGAGGCGCTCGCGCTCGCCTGCCGACCAGGCCTCGCACCGCGAGACCGGGTGTTACTTCGAGCGCTGCTTGAGCAAGCGGTTTTGTTCGCGCTTCCAGTCGCGCTCCTGCTCGGCGGCACGTTTTTCAAAGTTGCGCTTGCCCTTGGCCAGCCCGACGCGCCAGCTTTACTCGGCCACGCGTGAAATGCAGGTCCAGCGGCACCAGCGTGTAGCCGGCGCGCTCGACTTTACCGATGAGCTTGCGGATCTCCTCGGCGCGCATGAGCAGCTTGCGCGTGCGCGTGGGATCGGCCTGCACGTGGGTGGAGGTCGTGGGCAAGGTGTTGATATGAGCATTGAGCAAGAAAAGCTCGGCGCCGCGCACGATGACGTAGGCTTCGTTGATCTGGGCCCGGCCGGCGCGGATACTCTTGACCTCCCAGCCCTGGAGCACGAGCCCCGCCTCGAAGCGCTCTTCGATGTGGTACTCGTGGCCGGCCTTGCGGTTTTGGGCGATCGACATGGTTTGCTTTTTTTTGGGGGCAGTCGGGCTGCGGCGCGACCGCGCTCGGGCGGGCCCGATAGAATTCGAGTGTAACAACATCCCCGATCCGCTCAACGAACGCAACGCCATGCACCGCGTCGACCGCTCCTTGTTGGTTCCGTACAGCAATGCGCAGATGTTCGCGCTGGTGCATGACGTGGCGGCGTATCCGCAGTTTTTTGCCCTGGTGTGCCTCGACCCAGGTGCGACCGCAGCCGCAACCGGACGTGGTCGAGGCGCGCATCGACATCGCCTACCTGGGCGTGCGCAGCCAGTTTTCGACGCGCAACGTCTATCGCTACCCCGATTCGCTGCATTTGGCCCTGATCGACGGACCGTTTCGGGAGCTGCAGGGTCATTGGACGTTCCTTGCTTTGCGCGAAGACGCCTGCAAGGTATCGCTGGTCCTGGAGTACCGGTTTGCCGCCGGTCTGCTGGGGCACGCGATCGCGCCGGTGTTCGACAAGGTAGCCAGTTCGCTGATCGACGCTTTCGCCGCACGGGCCCAGGCCCTGTACGGACCCGGGCCGGAGCTGGCATGAGCCGGCCCGCCCGGCCATACTTGCAGGCGACCGTGGTCTATGCGCGGACCGACCGGCAATGGGTGGTGCCGGTGCAGATGGAGCCGGGCGCCACCATCGCCGAAGCCGTCGAGCGCTCCGGGTTGCTGCGGCTTTGCCCGGAGCTTGCCGAAGGCGTACTGGACGTCGGCGTGTTCCACCGGCGGCGGGCGCTGCAAAGCCCGTTGAGCGATGGAGAGCGCATTGAGATCTATCGTCCCTTGCGCATCGACCCCAAGAGAGCACGGCGCCTGCGGGCGGCCGATCGGGAGGGGCGCCGCAAGAAGTCGCCGGAGGACAGGCTGTGAGCGATACGCGGCCAACTGCTAGCGTCTACGACTTTTCCGCCTGCGCCTTGGACGGCAGCCAGCAGAGCCTGAGCGCTTATGAGGGGCGGGTGCTGCTGGTGGTGAACGTGGCCAGCCAATGTGGCTTCACGCAACAGTACGAGGGACTCGAGCAGCTGTGGCGCGACTATCGCGCCCGCGGGTTTGCCGTACTCGGGTTTCCCTGCGACCAGTTCGGCGGGCAGGAGCCCGGCAACGCGGAACAGATCCGTTCGTTTTGCACGCTCAAATTCGATGTGAGTTTTCCGCTGTTCGCCAAGGTCGACGTCAATGGCTCGGGGGCGCATCCGCTGTGGCGCTACTTGCGCCAAGCCCTGCCGGGGATCGCCGGATCCACGTCGATCAAGTGGAACTTCACCAAGTTCTTGGTCGATCGGAAGGGCCGGCCCGTCAAACGCTACGGTTCGATCACTCCTCCAGAACGGTTGCGGGCGGACATCGAGTCCTTGTTGGGGCCGCCGCGCTCAGCGTAGTATGCGCGCCAGGCTGGCGCGTCCGGCGCGCAACATTCCAAGGAGCGATGCGAGTCATGAGCGATAACACAAGCGCGCGCATGCCCAGCGGCATCCCGTTCATCATCGTCAACGAGTTTGCCGAGCGCTTTTGTTACTACGGGATCAATGCCATCCTGGCCCTTTACCTGGTGCAGTACATGCGCTTTGGCGAGGCCGAGGCGACCACCTGGGGGTCCTTGTTCAAGTCCGGTTCCTACTTCTTTCCCCTGCTGGGCGCCGTCGTCTCGGACGTGTTCTGGGGGAAATTTCGAACCGTCTTGACCTTCTCGGCGTTTTATTGCGTCGGATGCGTGGTGCTGGCGCTGGCTCGCGAGCCGACCTTCATTGCCCTCGGTCTGTTCCTGGTCGCGTTCGGCACCGGCGGCATCAAGCCGTGCGTCGCCACCAACGTGGGCGACCAGTTCACCCAGGCAAACCAGCATCTGATCGAGCGCGCGTTCAGCTGGTTTTACCTGGCGGTAAACGCCGGATCGATGATCTCCATCTGGTTTTGCCCCAAGTTGCTGCCAGCCTACGGTCCGACGGCCGCATTCGGGCTGCCGGCCATCATGATGTTCGTTGCCATCGTTGCCTTTTGGGCCGGGCGCACACAAATTCGCGGTCGTTCCACCGGCGGGCCGCGTGTGGTTGGAGGAGATCTTTTCGCCGCGCGGCCGCCAGACCGTGGTGCGCCTGCTGAGCATCTATGTGTTCATCGCGTTTTTCTGGGCACTTTGGGACCAAAGCAACGGCACGACCTGGTCGCTGCAGGCGCGCTCGGACTTGATGGACAAGGACATCGGCCTGGGCATTACTCTGCTGCCGGCCCAGGTGCAGTTCGTCAACGCGGTCTTCATCGTTGTGCTGGTGCCGCTGTTTAGCTACGTCGTCTATCCGCTGGCCAGCCGCCTCGTGGTCGTGACGCCGCTACGCAAGATCGGCGCCGGGCTGGTGGTCACTGCCAGCTCATTTCTGGTGATCGCCTGGATCGAAGTCTGCGACGCAAGTTCCATCGAATCCTTCTGCAGCACATCCCCCTCGATCACGATGCAGCCGCCCCGAGAGGGGTTTAATCGCGGAAGAAACCGATCCGCATGGCTCGGAACACGATCGATAATTGCAACGTTCGCATTGCATCCCACAAGGGCACACGCGATTTCCCCGCAGAGGATTCCGGCGCCACCGGTAACCGCGATAACCTGATTGCTGAAATCATATTGTCTGGCGAGTTCGTTAAGATTCATCGATTACATGGATTCAAAATCTGTGATAATCCGTGAACACCGGGCGTTTTTCTCTGTTTACCCTTTTTTCTTTTCAAGGAGATAAAAGGCGCGCTGGCGCCCATCCTGCTCGGCTACCCAGAAATCCGTTGCCGCATAATCCTTTTTGAAATAGTGCTGGAATGCCTGGCGCATTTTCCCCTGCCATTCCAGCATAATACTCAAGTCCCGGCTCTTGATTTCCTGTAGATTGTAAGGCACTTCGAATAGAAACTGATCGGCGGAACAGTTGAGTTTCAAAAGTGAAGAATTCATCACGCCGGGCGCGACTTCCACGAGCTGATTAATTACGGGCTTCTGTTTCATTTCCTTCCGCAAATCGTGGCGGAGAGGTCCGTTTTCCAAACGATGGATGACCCCGCTGCTCTGCAGATCCCAGTGCGCCAGCATACGGTCGGAGGGAAGACCCCGGTCCAGGAGACTTGTTGTTTCGCCGTATAGGTTTTCCTCGTAGGTATCCGTCCGGACACCCAGTTTCCCAAGCATGAAATAAGCGTTCAGCGGCTGCATCGGATCGAAAGTGGAGGTAATCACCAAAATTTTGCGTTTCAAAACCTCCTTTCGCTGGGCGAGCTTCAGTTTGAATCCGACGTCGAAATTTCGGTAGGCCACGCGCACAGCCAACATGTGCGAATAGTGAATGAGCTCTCCATCCGCCGCGCCAAGCGTGCTGAAGACGAATCCTATGAGGTCTCCAAGGCTGTTATAGGCTCCCAGGAGAATGCCGCCCGTTCGGTTCATTGCCAGCAACAGATGAACGGGGATGATGTCGATATCTTGAGAATGCCAAACCTCGCGCTGGATCTCCTCGCAGCTTTTGTAGTCCGCCAGCGTGCGAAACGGGGCGATCGTGATTTTTATTTCATCCTTTCGCTTTTTTCTTCGAACCGCCGGAGCCATTATTGCCTCTCTTTCTTGCGTCTGGATTCACATCATATATCAAAGCTCTCTGACGCTTTGCCAGAAATTCCCGCATGCGCGAGCTGCCCGCCTGAAGCACTTCAGCCGGAGATTTTCCTTCCTGGAGGCTTTTCATCGCTTCCGCGTTCCCGAGCAATTCGACAACCTTGTTCATTTGAAATTCATTGTGGTAAAGCCTGTGCAGAATCGAGATGAGCGAAAGTCCAAGCAGAACCGAATTCAACTTTCCAGCATCGGTGACCGTCAGGCTGAGGCCGCCGCACCTTTTTCCCTGATAGATATCGGCGTTTGGAGTAAAAAAGACAGGGATTGCACGGACCCCGGGGATTCTGGCAGCCTCCAGTTCGGAAGCAAAATGCCGCGGATCGACCCACGGCGCCCCGAGAATCTCGAATGGTGTATCCGTGCCGCGTCCCACCGATACATTCGCCGATTCCAGCAGGCACACACCAGGGTACAGGATAGCCGCCATTATTGTTCGCATGTTCGGCGACGGGTTGACCCAGAGTTGCCCGGTATCCCAGAAATAATAAGATCGGGACCAGCCTTTCATTGGAACCACGTGCAACTGCACACCGATCTTCTTTTCGGAATTGAAATACCGGGCGATCTCTCCAACGGTCATTCCGTGACGCACGGGCAACGGCATGAATCCGGTAAATGATGTTTTATCCGGATCCAGCATCGGGCCTTCCACCTGCGCGCCGCCGATCGGATTCGGGCGATCCAAAACATAAAACGGAATCTTCGCTTTGGAAGCTTCCTCCATGCAATAACCCATGGTCGTGATGTAGGTATAAAAACGGGCTCCAACGTCCTGAATATCGAAAACGAGGGCATCGACGTTTTGAAGCATTTCGGCTGTGGGATGCCTGGCATCCCCATACAGGCTATAGACAGGAACAGAGGTCTTCTCTTCGACAGATGAGCTGACTTTGCTGTCCATAGTGCCGCTAAGGCCATGTTCCGGAGTGAAGATAGAAACCAGCTTGCATGATCTGGAATTGTACAGCAGATCAATTGTCGTCGTTCCATCAACTGCCAGTCCGGTGTGATTTGTAATGAGCCCCACCCGTTTCCCGGCGAGAGGCTCAAAATTCTGTTCGCGCAGAACGTCAATTCCATTCAGAACCCTGGAACGACTATCCCCACCCCAGAGATGTGCGATCCCGGAGAGCAGCAGCGCCAAAAAGGCAATCGATATGCGCTTCATCAGTACAAAAGCCTTTGAAAACGGTTTCAATTGACTATGATTATACATCAAGATGCCGGGAGCCGGAAAAACGGGGACACTCGCTGCAGTTCCCTAATTGCGGCTGGGAGCCTGTCCCGCTTTTCCCATTTCCCTCAATCAATCACGGACTTCCAGCCGCGACGGCTCAGATCCCGATAAATGATCCCGCCTGCAATCAGACGCAACGGCCAGAAATCCCAAGCCCGCCGCCGACTGGCCGAAAATAATTTTCCCGACGCCAAACAGCGTCATGTATACGAGCACGCAGCCGCAGGCCCAATCAAGCAGATTGCAGGCGCCGTCGTGCCTCGGAGCAACGTCCGCGGCCTTCCGCGCGATCAGGTCCCCAAAGCAGAGCGCTGGGCCGCACCCGGCGATAGAAAGAAAGCAGCACTTCTGTTTCTCCGGCGCGGTCAGGAACGTCGCGACCAGCCATATCACGGTGGAGCACAGAACCGTGATGATCACAATCCAGGCAAACTGCCGGGGATCGTCGTTGTTCAGCTTGAAATGTAGCTGCAGCAGCATGGAGACGCAGAACGAGGCGCCCATGGCAAACACTTCACTCCAGGCGTTGATGCGCCACCAGAACCAGCGAAGGATGAAAACGCTGCCGGTCCCTGCCCCGATGGCAATCAGGAACTTCCAGGCCCCGGCGATAGAGTCCTGGTAGTAGGTGACCATGCAAGAGATCAGCATGATCAGAACGGTCGCAATTTGCGAGATAACCGCACATAGTGCCGTTCAGTCGCGGCTTCTGACTAGAAATCGCCTGTAAAAATCGTTCACAAGATAGGAGGCACCCCAGTTCAACTGCGTCCCGATCGTCGACATATATGCGGCGGCAAAGGCGGCGATCATTAATCCGCGCAACGCGGCGGGAAATACATGGGGATCGATGATCACTTTGATGAATCCGGATTCCTTGTCTGCCAGCGTGGGATAGAGAACAAGGGAACAGAGCGCCGTCAGGATCCAGGGCCAGGGGCGGATGGCGTAATGCGCGATGTTGAACCAGAGGGTCGCCAGAAGAGAATTTTTTTCATCTTTCGCGCACAGAATCCGTTGGGCGATATATCCGCCGCCGCCCGGCTCGGCCCCCGGATACCATGTCGCCCACCAGTTGATCGCGAGATAGACGAGAAAGTGAGCATCGGCATCCAGGCGGATCCAATATCCGGGGTGAAAGAAAGGATGGAGCCATGCCCGCCGCCGGCAGCCGCTTTGGCTGCGTCCAGCCCAGGCAGCTTTCTGCTTCAGTTCCCCCATGCCGCCGACGGCGTGAACTGCGAAATAGGCCAGGACGATCATCATGCCCATTTTCAACACGAACTGAAACAAGATCCGTGACCAGCACTCCCCAGATTCCGGAAAGCGTTGAAATCAGCGCAGTCAAAACCATAATGCCGAACACAATCAGCAGCGCTTGAATTTTGGTTACGCCGAAGATCATCATCAAAATCTTCACCATGGCGAGGTTGACCCATCCCATGATGATGCAGTTGATCGGCAACCCGAGATACAGCGCGCGGAAGCCGCGCAGGAAAGCGGCCGGTCTGCCGCTATAGCGAATTTCCGCGAACTCCACGTCAGTGATGACTCCGGCCCGGCGCCACAGCCGCGCATAGAAAAAGACCGTCAGCATGCCGCTCATCAGCATGTTCCACCAAAGCCAGTTCCCGGCGATGCCGTAACTGGCGACAAGCCCGGTGACGGCGAGCGGGGTGTCGGCCGCAAAGGTCGTAGCCACCATGGAAGTCCCGGCAAGCCACCACGGCAACCTTGCTTCCGCCGATGAAATAGTCCTCGGTGCTCGCGGTCGCCCGCTTCCGGTAATAAAGTCCGATAAGAACATTGAACAAAAAATAGGCGGCGACAGCCATCCAATCGACAGCGAAAGTTGCATTCGAGTCTCCATCCGCAGAGAAGATATCCAAATTGGGATTGCGGATCATGCCTTCAATAGGCTGCAATCGGGCCACGGTATGGCAGGAAGACGTTAACCCGTTGTCCCCAATCCGCAATCCGAAATCCGAAATCCAGAATTGACTGCGTGCTATAATTTTCCAAAAGGAAGTGATCCTATGGACCACAAGGAACTTAGAGACCGGTGCGTGGGAGCGATTGTGGGATTTGCCGTGGGAGACGCTCTAGGAATGCCAGCCGAGTTTCTCAGCCGCGAGCAGATACGGCGGCTATTATGGGAACCGATTTCAGGTTTTAAAAGGGCTCACCGCGGTCACGCGAATGATTTTCTGCCCGAGGGCTCCTATACGGATAATACGCCAGACGATGCTGGCAACCG
The DNA here is from genome assembly GCA_963729785.1 of uncultured beta proteobacterium. Classification (GTDB taxonomy): domain Bacteria; phylum Pseudomonadota; class Gammaproteobacteria; order Burkholderiales; family Burkholderiaceae_F; genus GJ-E10. The sequence goes on from CAVSPM010000031.1 coordinate 29,037, forward strand.
CCGAGTGCCTGATCGAATGCAGAAAGATGGATCCGGCGCGGCAGGCGGACGCGCTGCCTGTCGTGGTATCACAACACAGTTCCGCACCGGACACCTTCAACCGCAAATCTGCGGGCATGCAAGCATCTTTCCAACGGACGGCCATGGAACAAGAGCGGTGTTTTCAGCAGCGGTTGCGCGGCAGCCATGCGCATGGTCCCGGTCGGCATCTATTCCATGCATTGCCCCGAGGAACTCACACGCGCCGCGCTGGATAACTGCATGATAACCCACAATGAACATCGCGCGCGGGCGGCATGCCGTCAGCGTCGCCTATTTAATAGCCCGGCTGCTTCAATCGGATGAAAGATCGTGGCCGGGGGATCAAGTCCTGGAAACAGCCGATCACATCGCGCATCTGGATAAAGATATGGCCGCGGTGCTTGCGCTGGTCGACTCAGATCACCCATCTGCCGCCGGAGGAGGCCCTGTTTGAAATCGGAACCAGTTCCGACGCCATCGAAACAGTGCCCGCCGCCATCTATTGCTTCCTGAAACATCCCGCGAAACTTCTCCGGCGCCGTCTTCCCGGCGGTGAACGCCGGAGATGCCGCAGATTCAATCGGCGCATTGACGGGAAGTTTTGTTGGAGCGCTTGCAGGAGTCCAGGCCATCGACAAGCTGCTGGTGCGCGGCTCGAGAATTCAGATGTATTGATTGGAGTAGGCGAGAACCTCGCAACAGCGTTGATGGGTTAACGCGCTAACGCGTGAACCCATTTGGCTTTGGCGAGAGCTCATGCTTCTTATCGCCCCCCGTCCATCATCTGCTATTTAGCGCATGAACTCGTGAATGCGTGACACCGTAAACGTTTATTAGGTATTTTTGACAATGATCGATTCCAGAACATTGGCTACATCTTCAGCCTTGTCCGTTGCCGCTTCAAGCGTCTCGATAATTTCTTTTCGCTTGATCACGTCAATGGGATCTTTCACCTCATCAAAAAGCGCTGCGATTGCCGATTGGAAAAGCCGGTCCGCATCATTCTCCAGCCTGTTTATTTCAATGCAACGCTCCACAACGTGATCATTATCCTGCAGGTTCGACATTGCCGCACCCATCTCCATGGCTTGGCTCAGGAGAACCGCGCACATCTCGGGCACGGAAGTGATGGGCTCGGCAATCCGAAAAGCACTATTCGCGTGGCGTTCTGTCAATCAGATCGAGGACATCATCCAATGCAGCACTTAAATCGTGAATATCTTCGCGATCGATAGGGGTAATGAACGTTTTGTTCAACTCGTCAATAACCCTGTGGGTCAATTCATCGCCTTTATGTTCAAGATCCTTGATTTTGGCCGCGAGCGGCGCCAAATCTGCCATCGGATTTCGGAGCATATTCCCCAGAATCTCAGCGGCCTCCAGGATATATACCGTCATTTGCCCGAAAATCTTGAAAAACTTCTCATCCTTCTTAAAGAGCTTCGACATTAATTTCCCCACCGGAATAAGCTTCGAACTTTAGCCCGTTCCAAGCCGTGAACTCGCGCCCATTCCAAATTCCTTGGACTAGTAGAATGCGCATTATATCACCGGTTAAAAAGAGCAGTACTGATAAACCTTGGCGGGCAAGCTGATTTGCTAGTTTTTCACAGAATTTGTGGAAAAGTATGAGAAAGACGAGTTATTAACAGGTGTAATTAATTGATAACAAATTACTTCATACCTGTTTGCATAAAAATTGTGCAGCGAACGTGGGTATTTATGCTTATTGGGCGGATAGTTCAGTCCTGCATCTTCACTGCATCGCAGAAGAACAGGGATACCCGGACGTGTCTTCAGCAGGAGTCATTCCGCAGGATGCTTTCTGGAGGCAAAACCTGCGATCCGAATTCCGCTTTTCTGAAACTGCGCGAGCGAGCAATTCCTTTAGATCACGGCTTTCCAATGTTCTTCCTTTTATAATGACGCAATAAACTTTTTTCATGGCTTGCTCCTATTGATATTTGCGCATCACGCTTACAACCACGCCTTGAATTTTCACTCTGTCCGCATCCAATATAATGGGCGCCAGCGCTTCGTTCGCAGGCTGAAGCCTTACCCGGCCTCCCTCCGGAAAAAACTTCTTGAGTGTTACGCTCTCGTTATCGACCAAGGCTACGACCGTATCGCCTGGATTTGCAGCCTCGCGGGATTCGACGACGACGTAATCTCCGTCCTGAATGTGCTCATCGATCATCGATTCACCCTTTACACGCAGGACGTAGCAGTTTCCCCCTCTTGGCAGGAAATATTCCGGTATCTGTAGTGGCTCCGTATTTGAAACGGCCTCGATCGGTTGACCGGCTGCGATATAGCCCAAAAAGGGCGTAATTCTTATCCCTGGCGAACTTGGAGGGGAAAGCTGGATAGAGCGTGCGCGATTGGAATCTCTGTGAAGATGGCCGCGACTTTCCAGCGCTTCAAGATGCTTGAAGACAGCATTCAGAGATGCAAAATGAAAGTGCCCGGCTATCTCTTCCATGCTCGGCGAATAACCGTTATGCTCGATAAACTCGGAGAGGAAATCGAGAATCTCTTTTTGTCTTTTTGTAAGTTTCATTATTTCACCTTTTTTCCACTTGTGAAATCTTAGGTGTCAAAAAGGTGAAAGTCAAGAGAAAATAAATTCCGTTAACGCGTTTACGAGTTAACGCGTTTAGGCGTTGAAAGAAAGAGTCGGCACACATCAAACGCGTGAACGCGTGAACCCGTAAACCCGTTAACGGCAGTTCTAGAGTTTGATTCCTTTGCCTTCTTCGGCCGGAAGCGGGGGCAGGCTTACGACAACCGTGATTTCCTTCTTATCGCGAATAATTTTCAACGCGAGTGATCCCTCGGACTTGTCGTTTATGACCTTGATCAGATCCTCGGGCTCCCTGATTTCCTGAGCATCAGCACGAATCACGACATCACCCGATTTAAGTTTTCCGGCGATGGGAGAGCCATCCAGAACGGAAGAAATCAGAGCGCCTTTTTTCCCTGGCACTCCCAGAAATTCCCCGAGTTGATCCGTCAGGGGCTGGAGCGTGACGCCCAGGCGCGGCTTTCTGGCGGGCTCATTGGCGCTGTCCCTCATGTCGGGAGAAGAATCCGGGAAAGTGCGGAAAAACTGGCGGAAATTATCCTCCATTCCATTACTTGACCGCCTCCCATCCCGCGTCCCGATTTGGGCTGTCAAAGTAATGCGTTTACCGTCGCGGCTGACAGCCAGATCCACTTTGCGTCCCGCCGGCGTTTCCTCGACCAGACGGGAAAGCTGGGCTGCCGACCAGACCGGGTATCCCCCATATTCCAAAATCACGTCATTTTCCTGGAGTTTGGCGTCCTCTGCGGGGCTCCTTCTCTGGACGGAATGGACAATCACGCCTTTTTCGCTGCTCAACTTGTATTTGGACATGTTTGTTGCGGTGACATCATCCATTTGGATCCCCAAGTAGGTTTCAGATGAATTCATCTGAAACACAAACGGAAGAGATCTCGACTGGGCTTGACAGATTGGCGGGGCTGCGCCACCAGCCAGGAGAATAGCAAAAACCGCGAAACCGAACTTACCAAAGGAACTCATGATATCCTCCAATAATTTGTTTTCACTGACAATACGAGCCGGATTCGAACCCGTTCCAAAATTTGGATTCAGTTGTCTGGAGCCTGTATCGAGAGACTCTGCTAAACTATATTGGTAGAGGCGGAAGATGAAGCTTTCCGGCATCCTTGAGATATACGAATTATGCATCAGAGAAAATCAAAGGCTGCGCGACGTGACATCAGGCGGAACCAGAACCAGCGCAACTGCCAAAAATCTTTATCATTTGCGAAACTTTCCAAATCCCCATGAATCAACCCTTGTGAGTTCAGTTTGACGAAAAAAAACTTGAACCCCGGCAATGCAAATGTCGATCCGGCTACGCTGGTCAGATTGATCAGGAAAGCCAAGAGAGGAGACACTGGATCCTATCAGGGTCTTTATCAGGTTTTTGCGCGTAAAGTCTTGAACTTCATCTATCGAATGGTGAATTCACCGGAGGAAGCTGAAGACCTCACACAGGAAACCTTTGTGGCGGTTTACCAGAAGCTTGAAACCTTAAAGGATGACAGCAAATTCGAACCGTGGCTTTTTCGCATTGCAAGAAATTTTGTTTACCAGAGGTACCGGACACGTTCCCCTTCAACCGTTTCCATCGATGCACTGGATGAAAACGGTCAGATCGTAACCCAGTTGGTGGACACAAGAAAGAACCCGGACGAAGCATTTCAGACGGTGGAGCTTGAAGATGTTGTGGCGGGCGTCATTGCCGGTCTTCCCGAGAAGTACCGGGAAGTGTTTATCCTCTCGGCTCTTCAGCACCTGAGCTATCAAGAGATCGCAGAGATCGTCGGACGCAGCCTGCCAAGCATAAAGACCGACATCCACCGGGCTCGACTGGAAGTTCGGAAACGTGTTAAAGACTATCTGAAGGTGTGATTATGGATTGCAAACAATGCTCCGAAGATTTGACTGCATTCTTGGACGGAGAGCTAAACAAGGCCGATTCAGAGCAGGTAAGGTTGCACCTGGGTGCCTGCGTCTCCTGCTCGGAGGAGTTGCACAGTCTCCGGGAAACGACGGAATTTGTTGAATCTCATAATCGCAAACTGGAGCCTGACGCAGCATCATGGAACCTGGTACGAGCCCGGATTGCAACGCCGGATACCGTTCCTTCCCCGGGATTCTGGATATTGAATCGACGGCGGCTGGCACTGGCCACACTAGCGATCGTGGCGGCATTTGCGGCTGGCTACATGCAATATGAACAGGCTCAAAAGAAAAATCTCGACAAGTATATCTCGGAGTACGTACAGCAGCGGGATGCCCAACTAAAAGCGCAACCCGTCAATGACTGGGGTGACATTAACTCACCCACTGAAAATCCTTATGCAGACAATCCTTTCATAGAAACGAAGGCTGACACCGCTGATAACCCTTTTCGATCGGAGGATCGATGAAATCAGCAACAATGCCACATGTTTCCGGACGGATTACGGCAGGCGCTCTCACGGTATTTCTTATTCTCTGCCTGTTGCCGAACCCATCGCTCTGTGGCGATCAAATGGATTCAACCGTTGAATTGGGACGAACGAGAAGCGTGGCGGAGACGCAGCATGAAATTGTCATGCTGCTGATCAAGAAAAAAGAGTATGAAAAAGCGGCAACAGAGGCGCACAAAATATTCGAAATGAAGTGGCCTCAAAATCAGGAACCGCTCCTCCTCCATGAACTGCTGCTGATCAGCGGGCAATTCCTTCGCCGGGGGCAGGCGCCTCTGGGTCTGCAATTTATTGACAGCAACTCAAAATGCTTCAAAACAACGCCAAGCCGAATCGCGATTCTGAAGGAGAGAGGCTATCTCTACAAATCCATGAATCAGGATGACAAAGCATATGATTGTTTCCGCAAGGCCATGGCGCTCGAGGATAAGGATTGAGTTTCCCGCTCGCGATTCTCATGATGCTTGCCTTGAAAATGGGATTCGCTACTGAGAGAATTACGGAAGATGAATGGATGCTTAATTCGTAATTCATGAAACAAACCGGCGAAAAACAAATCACCACCATTTCCGGACACCCGATCAAAAAACTATACTCGCAGGAAGACCTAAGCGGTCTTGATCCGGAGCGGGATTTAGGCAAGCCTGGGGAATTCCCTTTCACTCGCGGAGTCTATCCGGACATGTACCGCGGCCGGCGTTGGACCATGCGCCAGTTCGCCGGTTTCGGCGCTGCTGAAGACACCAATCAACGTTTTAAATATCTTTTAAAAGAGGGCCAGACCGGCCTATCGGTTGCATTCGATTACCCAACCCTCTTCGGCTACGATTCGGACAACCCGCTGTCGCAGGGTGAAGTAGGCCGCTGCGGAGTTGCCATCGATTCCCTTGCCGACATGGAGGCTCTCTTTGACGGCATCCGGCTGGATCAGGTAACGACTTCCATGACGACCAACGCGCCGGCATCTATGATCTGGAGTATGTACCTCGTGACGGCGGAGAAGCGGGGAATAGCTTGGAAAGATCTCTCCGGGACAATCCAGAACGACATATTGAAGGAATACATCGCGCAGAAGACCTATATCTATCCTCCCAGGCCCGCAATGCGGATTGTGACCGATATCATTTCTTTCGCTGCCCGGCACGTGCCGCGATGGAACCCAATCTCGATCAGCGGATATCATATTCGGGAAGCAGGATCGACCGCCGTGCAGGAACTTGCCTTTACGCTGCGGGACGGCATTGAATACGTGGAATACTGCATTCGAGCCGGGCTGCGCGTCGACGATTTCGCACCTCGCCTGAGCTTTTTTTTCGACATTCACAATGATTTCTTCGAGGAGATCGCGAAACTCCGCGCCGCACGCAGAATATGGGCGCGTGTGATGCGGGACCGGTTTCATGCGGAGAATCCCCGGTCTTTTCTTTGCCGGATTCACTCCCAAACAGCCGGCGTCTCGCTGACCGCCCAACAGCCGTACAACAATGTGGTCCGAGTCACGCTGCAGGCTTTGGCCGCAGTTCTGGGGGGGACGCAATCCCTACACACCAATTCCCTGGACGAGACTTTAGGACTGCCCACTCAGGATTCCGTGCGGCTCGCACTCCGCACCCAGCAAATCATCTCGGATGAGAGCGGCGTCCCTAATACTGTCGATCCGCTGGGTGGTTCTTACTTCGTTGAAACTCTCACGAACGAAATGGAGAGTGCGTGCATCGATTACTTCAGCCGCATCGATGCAATGGGAGGCATGATCGAAGCAATTGAACTCGGTTTCCCACAGAGGGAGATCCAGGAGGCTTCCTATCAGTTTTCAAAGGCGCTGGAACGCAGGGAGAAGACCATTGTCGGAATCAACGAGTTTGCGGCCGAAGCTGAAAAACCGGTCGACATCCTGAAGATCGATGAACAGGTTGTGGAACGCCAATGCGCTAAACTGGAGCGGCTGCGTTCTACCCGGGATGGCACCCGCTCCGCGAAAACCTGGCCGCGCTGAAGGGGGCGGCCCAAGGATCGGCAAATCTGATGCCGATTATTTTGGAATGTGTTCGCTCTTACGCCACTCTTGGCGAAATGTGTGATACTCTTCGCTCCGTGTTTGGTGAATACCAAGAACCGGTATTATATTGAACAACAGAATCGCGGACAGGTTGCAGATTCGTCCCGTGTTTTGAGGAAGTCCCATGAATGAGAAAAAGATCCGAGTTTTAGTGGCAAAGCCGGGCCTGGACGGTCACGATCGAGGAGCTAAAGTTGTTGCCCGAGCGCTTCGAGATGCAGGGATGGAGGTCATCTACACCGGATTGCGGCAAACGCCCGAACAAATCGTGAACGCGGCGTTGCAGGAAGATGTGGATGCGATCGGGCTTTCGATACTGTCAGGCGCCCACATGCATCTATTCCCAGAATTATCAACCTGCTTCAGGAAAAGAAAATTGATGACGTGCTCCTGTTTGCCGGAGGCATCATCCCGGATCGCGACACTTCCAGCTAAAAGAGCTGGGAGTCTCTGGAATATTCCTCCAGGGAGTTCGCTTCAGGAAATAGTCGATTTCGTCAAGACTTATGTTCGCGCCGCATGATTTTAATTCCAGATTCCAAATTCCTGATTAAAGCCCCATTTATTTTGGAATCTGGAATCTGGAATCTTGGAATTTTCGATCGGACCAGATCCACCAGCCCGAGCGGCAGGATCATTGGATCCGGCGTTGTAAACGTTGGGATTCCGGCAGCCTTTTCTTTCACAAAATTTTCCCATACAGGTGGCGAAGAGCTGCAATTCACCACAACTAGCGCACTCGCCCTGCTGAGTGTCTCGCGTGCGCTCTCTTTGAAATCCGCAACGTCATTTCGAAGAACCATGAGGTAGCAGTCCGGTTGAATATATCGAAGGACAAAGTTGCTTTCGATAATAACAAAAGGACTGGATCTCAGAATCGGCAGGAACTGCTGGACGGCATCCTCGATCCGTTCTTCCTTCACGCGAATCCAAAATGAACGCGCCGCGCCCGCGGCAAGATACCGCGAAGAATCCGATTCCCCTTTGCGATCGTGCTCCTCACGGATAATACAGATCTCTCCACCGGAGAATCCATGTGCCAATGGGAAGAAATTTTTGCGGCAGTCCAGGAATACTCGGGAATAGCTTCGATTAAGCTTGCGGCGAGGGATGTCTTCCCCACCTTCCGGGAATGTCCTCCTACCACAATAGTGGTCATTGGATTTTAGCCTTGGTCTTCGATCCTGACGTTTCAGGATGCTGTCCGAATGCGTATCGGTACACATCTGCATAATGCGCGGCAAAGTTGACGGTCAGACCTTTTTTCAGATATTCGGGAAGTTCATCGAAGTCCTTCCGGTTTGCTTCCGGAAAGACAAGATACTTGCATCCGACCCGGCGAGCCGCGATGATCTTTTCCTTAACCCCTCCGATGGGAAGGACCTGACCGGTCAGTGTCAATTCTCCCGTCATGGCCATGTGCTTTCGCACCGGCTTGTTTAGGATCATGGACAGCAACGCAGTGGCCATCGTCACGCCCGCGGAAGGCCCGTCTTTGGGAGTGGCTCCTGCCGGCACGTGGATATGAACAAAACGCTCATCGAAGAAATCGGACTTGGCTCCATAGCTTTCGAGACGGGCCATGATATAGGAGTAGGCAATTTCAGCGCTCTCAACCATCACCGCCCCAAGCTGCCCGGTCTGCTTGAATCCTTTGCTTTTGCTGTGCACTGCCGTGGCTTCAATCTGGAGAGTGGCGCCTCCCATGCTGGTCCAGGCAAGACCGGTGACAACCCCGGGAATATTTCCAAACATCTCGTCCGTGGTAAAGATAGGCTTCCCGAGGTAGGATTCCACATCTTTTTTTTCAATCACAATTTTGTTTGCGTCGCCGCTGACGATCTGCATTACCCCTTTCCGGGCAATTTTCTTTATCAGGTTCTCGAGGTTGCGCACTCCCGATTCCCGGGCGTAGTTTTCGATGATCGATGTGAGGGCGTCACGGCGGATTGCCATTTGCCCATCCTTTAATCCGTGGCTCTTAACTGTCTTGGGAATAAGATAGCGACGCGCAATTTCCAGTTTTTCTTCCGAGATGTAACCGGAGAGCCGGATTACTTCCATACGGTCCAGAAGAGGTCTGGGAATTGTATCGAGCTGATTGCCTGTCGCGACAAAGAGCACATGAGACAGGTCAAACGGAACATCAAGATAATGATCCCTGAAGCTGTTGTTCTGTTCCGGATCCAGGACTTCAAGGAGCGCCGAAGCAGGATCCCCCTGGAAAGAGGCGCCGATCTTGTCGATTTCGTCGAGCATGACCAGCGGATTTGACGTACCCACATTTTTCATGGCCTGAAGAAACTTGCCCGGCATCGCGCCAATATAAGTGCGTCGATGCCCTTTGATCTCCGCCTCATCTTTCATACCGCCCAGAGAAAACCGGAAAAAGCTTCGACCAAGAGCGTCGGCAATGCTCTTTCCCACCGATGTCTTCCCTACTCCGGGAGGCCCGACAAGGCAAAGGATGGAACCGGAGATATCCCCCTTCAGTTTTCCAACAGCGATGAACTCCAGAATGCGGTCTTTGACATCTGCAAGGCCGTAATGATCCCTGTCCAGAATCTCTCTCGCTTTCTCCACATCATAGGAATCCTGGCTGAATTTTCCCCACGGCAGGACGGTCAGCCAGTCGAGATAGTTGCGCGAAACCGTATACTCCGGAGAGTGCGGTTCCAGCAACTGCAGTTTGTCCATCTCATCCTCAACGGCTTTTTTGGCTTCCACATTCAGGGTCAGGTCCTTGAGTCTCTCCTGGAATTTCTCGATTTCGGCCGTCTTCCCTTCCTTTTCAAGTCCCAGCTCTTTCTTGATGGCTTTCAGTTGTTCTTTTAGAAAAAATTCCCGCTGCTGGCCCGAGATCTTTTCCTGGATCTGCTTGTTGATCTCCACATGGAGCCTGGATATTTCAACTTCTCTTTTAAGCAAAACCAGGACGCGGTCAATGCGGTTGCGCACATCAAATGTCTCAAGCACTTCCTGCAGTTCCGCGCCGCTCGCCGTCGTTAAGTTGGCGGCAAAATCGGCAAGTTTCCCCGGATCGTCAAAGGTGGAGCGGCTGAGGAACATTTTGATGGCTTCGGATTGCAACGGATTGAGTTTCACCAAGTCCCTAAGGGTCGTTATAACAGCCATGGCATAAGCCTTGAGCTCTTCAGTAACCGGGAGTTCGACGGGAACCTGGTATTTGACGCGGGCGATCATTCCGAATTCCGCCTTCGAAATTTCTTCGATCGTAAATCTCTCGATGCAGTTGATCAGAATGTTCGTAGTTTCTCCTTCGCCCTGAAATGCGCGGAGAATTTTAGCCGCCACGCCGATCCGGTACAGGTTTTCCAGACCTTCGCTGCCGTTCGGATCACGAACAAGAATGATCCCAATGGTTTTCGATGAAAATTCGAGGGCATGCTGGATGCACGCTGCCTGCTCCGCACCCACTTCCAATGGAATCGGGAGCCCCGGGAACAATGGCCTGGGACGAATTGGCAGAATGGGAAGATACGCTGGGAGCAATTCCGATGCAAGGACAAGCGGTGCCTCGACTTCTGATGCAGCCTTTTCAACTTCTTCCTCTATCGCAGTTTCGGTCATGATGTTTTTGCCTTTGCCTAAAGGGCTTCCTGAAACAGCTGTTTTGCGTCAATATGATGCGCCCGGACTCACGGCGGGTTTCGGATTGCCAGTCTGTCATCCGGAAACAACAGTGTCACACACTTGGAAAATGTAATCGAGCCACGCGATTATTGCAAGTCAGGGACCCTGAACAATTGACGATTTCAGATTGACGATTGACGATTGAAATGAAAATCGAGGTTATCCTGCACTAATCGGCGTCGGCTTTTCGAGTCGCGACCATCAATTTTAGACATCCACTATTACAGTGGCATTCCACCCCTGGGCCGTCTGAAACACATTAAAATTATGAAGAGTGACAGCCTTGATATCGACGATCAGATCATGCCGTTCCAAATCAATGGTTTCACCGGCGACCTTGATAAAAGCAGACCATTCCGTGTCGTGTCGTTCGATCCGAATGTTGCGGACCAGAAGAAGGAGATGTTCGGCATCTTTGTAGTAAATCAGTTCCTGCAGCAGCTGAAAAAGGAGCATGTCGATCTGATCTTTTTTGATCCGGAGATGGCGATATTGCCTTGGCCTGATACTGGCAAGATCACTAACCATGATGTTCATGGTCGCATCCGAAGCTGATTTCAGCATTTCTTCCACACTGCCGCCCCAGGCCTCAAACGCCGCATCGGCAATCGCCACATCCTCCAGGTATCGATAAGGCATGAATAAATTCCTGATCCCTGACTGAACTTTTAAATTTGGAATAAGACGGTGTCTGAAATGTGTCTTAGAAAAATTGGAATGCTCATAAACGACACGGGCTGTTGATAAATATCCTATGATACAGGATTCAGGATATACCTTGCACCAGCATCAAACTGTCTGAATTGAAGTTTAAGGCAAAAAAAAAGCCTCAGGAAAACCT
>CAVSPM010000032.1:0-73943 GCA_963729785.1 uncultured beta proteobacterium
CCTTCCATCCATATCGGCGAAAGGTCAACAGACCATCCTCGCTCGGCGACTGATCCGAGACGGCGCTGCGGGCTCCCCGTGGCAGACGACGGCAGCGGCGTCCAAACCGAGCATCAGGCCGCGGTCGTCCTGGAACCCGAAGAGTCGTGGAAGTTTTCTGAGGCAGACCGTCATTTTTTTTGCACTGCAGCGAAGCCGTGGAAGCACCCGCGACATTTGTCCTGACCTTTACGAACACCGGACCGGGCCCCACAAATTCGGACCTATTCGGAAACGCGAAAACACAGGGAAATGGGACTAGCAGCGGAAACGACGGAGGATCGATCTACAGCAACTTGTTGGGAAGCTGCCGTCGTACCATTGAACTACACCCGCTGAGCGCTTGGATTTTATCTGATTTCGATCGGATGCTGCCGCCGGTGAAATCGACGGTGGAGACGATTCCGGGACGTTCCGGTCGCTAGATTGGATTGGCGCCGTGCGTTCGCAAACTCATGCGGGCATGCGAATCAGCATTTGCCGATAGGAATCGGGATTCGGTCGAGAGCCAATGACCGACATTGCGGCCGAATTGTCGGTTAAACACAGCGCTCAGCGGGCTTTGGTCGCGGGCCGCCGCGTCGATATCATGGACAGTGCAATCCCTTTCGGGGCTGCGCGCAGTTGACCTGACCGAGCTCCGGGGTCCGTCTTCATGGTTCACTGGTACTGGCTCGGCACGTTCGGGCGGATCGCCGCCTGCCACCGCATCGCTGATTACCGCGCAGTGAGCCTGGCCATCGCGGCGCTCGCGTTCAGCGGATCGGCAGTGGCGGACGGAAGCCTCGAGTCAACCCTGACGCGATTGGAGGGCTTGGCGGCGCACACGCCGGTCCAGGCGCAGCGGGAGCTCGACACCCTGGTGCCGCAGGGGCCGCAAACGGAGGAGCGATCGCAACTGAGGCTTGAGTTGGTTCGCGCCTTGATCGCGGACGGCCAGTATCGATCGGACGAGGTGCTCGAAGTCTACCGCCGCGAACTTGAGCGCCTGCAGCGCCTGGACGATCCGCGCATCCGTGCCCAGTTCGAACATCTGCGTGCCGCGGCCGACTACCAGCTCGGACGCTTCGACGAAGGATGGTCCGCGCTCGACGAGGAACTGCGCCAAGCCGCTCGCACCGGCGACGATGACCTGGTGGCAGTGGCGCTGGCTGGTCGCGTCCGATATTTCGTCCGGCGCGGCGATTATCAGGCGGCGGCATCGGTGATTGCCGACGCGCAGCATCATGTTCGCGGTGCTCAGGCCGCCGCCGAGGTCGCGTTTGCCAGTGCGTTGCTTGCAAAGAACGTCGGCGACTGGGAGTTGGCGCTGCACGCCAACCAGGATGCCCGCGCCAAGTTCGATGAACTCGGCGACCGTACGGGTGTAGCCGACTCGCTGGCCGGCGCCGGGGATGCCTATAACCGCGTGGGACGAGCGGCTGATGGCATTGTGCCTTTGCAAGAGGCGGCGAGCATCTATCGTGAAGTCGGTGATCGCGATGGAGAAGCGGTCGCGACCCTGGCTCTCGCGCAGGCCTACGAACAGCTCGACCGTGTCGGTCCCGCGATCGATGCGACCGAACAAGCGGTCCGCATCCTGGTGCAGGAAGATGAACCCTGGCAACTGGCTCAGGCCCGCGTCGCGCTGGCGGCACTGCGGGTGCGGGAAGGTCGGGCCGCCGCGGCACTTGGGCTCGTCGACAAGGCGCGCCACGTCGTATTGTCCAAGGGCGAACTTGGCGCCCAGCTGCGCCTGCACGATGTTACCTCGCAGGCGCTCGCCGCCTTGGGCAGGGTCCGCGACGCCTATGAGGAGTTGCGTCTGGGCCAGGACGTGGCCCGTCGACGGACCGAACAGCTGGTCGCGCGCCAGCTGGCAGTGTAGCGCGGCCGCCTGGAGAGCGAGCGATTGGCATGGGAAAATGGCCTGCTGCGCGCGCAGGCCGACGGTGGCCGGCAGGCCCTGGCCAATGCCGTGCGTGCGCAGCATTACCAGGAGATCGCGCTCGCGCTCGGTGCGATCATTGTTTTCGGAGCATTGCTGGCGGTCCGGCGCCAGCGTGTCCTGCTGCGGCGTATCGAGCGCCTGGCCGACGTCGACGCGCTCACCGGCGTGTTAAACCGGCGCAAACTTCTCGAGACCGGCCAGCGCACGATCAATCGTTGCCTGCGTGACGGACGGCCCTGTGCCCTGGTCATGGTCGACATCGATCGGTTCAAGGACATCAACGATCGTCACGGACATGCCGCCGGCGACGAGGCACTGCGTGCGGTTTCAGGGGCGCTAAGGTTGGCGCTACGACCGGAAGATCTCATCGGCCGCTACGGCGGTGAGGAGTTCGCGCTGATCCTGCCTGGCGCGAGCTCCGGCGAGGCGCGTCTGGTCGGCGAGCGGCTGCGCATTGCCGTCGGGGCGATGCGCCCGGAATGGGCGCACGGCTCAAGGCGCGTGACAATCAGCGGAGGGATTGCCATCGCCGAAGCCGGAGACGGCACGGGCGCGGAACTGCGCGCTCTGCTGGAGCGCGCCGATCGGGCGCTTTACCGCGCCAAGGACGCCGGTCGCGACCGCATCGAGTTCGCCGAAGCCCCCGTTCCCGCGGCCGCATAGCCAAGCCGGCGATCTGGCCGTCGACTTCTAGGGACCTCCTGGAACGAAGAAGGCCGGCAGTTCACGAAGACACCGAGGGTGCGCTCCTTTTCGCAGCGCTTTGCGATGCCCAAATCTCATAGATTAAAGCCAGATTTCCGCAGAATCTTCCTTATGACGCGAGCCCCAAAACCGTAGGAGCGCTTAAGTACCCCCGAGGCGACGATGGGCCCCCTTTGGTCTGAGTAGTGAGAAAGAAAGATAGGTTTGTGTCCACTACTGTCTTGACCCTTCATAAACACGCTGTAGTCGAAACCGAGATCTTGCGCACTGTCGACTATCCTGTGCGATTGGGTCGCTAGCAGTGGATGAATGGCCAGTGAATAGGCAATCGGGCCGGTCACACGCAAGACACCAGGCTTACCGACCCCGTGTAGCTGCGAGTTGTAGACCATGAGATTTCGAAGAACATTTTCGATAACAGACTTTAGGAATGGATGGCCGGGAGCAGCAACAATGTGCCACTGCTGATACTCCTTGCCGCCCATAGCTTGTAGTTCCGGGTGTATCCCCATGCCGACAAAGCGATCGCCGTGCCATTTCGAGAGCAGATACGTGTCGTCTGGAAGCAGCGCCTCGCCCAACGATCGATTGCACGCACTCTTGATATCTAGATACACGCCACCCACGCGGTACATTAGAAGGTAGCGGAATAGATCCGCTCTCGCCGCCCCGTACAACGGATGAATCCTTTGGTATGCGTTGAGGATAACGCTCCCATACTCGGTACGGATGAAATCCACAATGTCCGCATCATCGTACAGGCGGTGTTCCCAGCCTGGATTTGATTCGCGTGTCTGATCAACTGCGCGGCGCAGTGCCGGGGGAAGATCCTTCGTATGAAAGGTCTGATGTATTCGTCGCGGAATGCCCTGACCTCTCTCCTGCCCTTGAATCATCTCTTCTTGGGGGGCAACATTGAGGCGCGGCCAAAGCGTGTCTCTAATTCTCATCCGATTCATGCGATCTCTGTCTAGCCCTGATGCGTTACGGCACGCGAAGCGCAATCATCGGCCGCACAAACTATTCCCACCGCCCGAAAGTTGTTCATGCTCTTTCACACACCAGGACATTGGTAACTAGGAACAGCGCTGATTTAGCAAAGATCTCCATGTCGATGTTCATACCTTAGTTGCGGACCGCACTTTGCCTTCTGCGGCGCAAGAGACGCTTGCTCTTACCTTTCCATTTCGCACGAAATCCGTCGCGTTTGCGACTGCAATAGCGCGCCGCCTCCGCAACGCGCACCGCCTGTCATCCTTGAACGCGTAGCCAGCGCCCTCGCGCCGTGAACGGGTTGGCCCATGCGCAAGCCACGAACGCCGGCCTCCCTTATTGGCCAAGCCGCGGTACCGAAGCTTGGTGAAATCAAACACGTCCTCGACGACGCCCAAGGCATGCTCGACCCGAGCGCGAATGCGCGACTTGGTGCGATGACGCTCTCTTTGTCCCGGCGCCAGCTCATTGCCACCGCAGGACCGCTCATTGACGAAGGCCTTGGCAGGCGGAGCCAGTTCGTGAGTCCGGCCCTGCTGCCCAATGCAGCCGGCGTTGGCATGCCGCGCATCTTTTGCTCATAGCGCAGTTCCGGTAGCGCCTGCCTGTCGGGAAAGTTGGCCGGCTTTACAGCCACTGGATGAACCAGTTCGGTGTTGTCGCCTGCCCCGATTTGCATCCTCCTGCCGATGCGCCATGTGTCTTCCCTGCGTACCCTGTGATTCTCCGGAGCAAGCGTGCTGCTCCAGTCTCTTGTCAAGCGGGAGGCGTTGATCATCGTGTGGCCGGCCCTCGTCCCGCAATGGTCGGTCGAACCTTCCGCTTGCAAGCAGGCCACTAGCTTAGCCAGCCGGGCGCGCTGGTGGCTGCATCCGAGCAGATGCTGCAACTTGCACACCGCGGTCTGGACAAGAACGCGCTCTCGGCCAAGATACATATCGGCGGTCAGGCACATCGACTCGGATTCGTCGATCGCCTCTGCCAGCACGGCGGTTAGCCGATGGAACCAGTGGGCCGGCAGGTAGGGCCGCAGCACCCGTTCCAGCGCGGTGCGCGGCTGACCGTAGTCTGTCTTCGGATGCGATGGCGCGACCAAGGCGCTAAGCGCTTCCCACGGCACGACCCGATCGATCTCGGCCAGGAAGGTGGCGCGCTTCGTCACTTTCCGCCCTCCGAAAATCCAGTGGCCGTTAACTGCGACGTCTGCTTCAATGAGCGCCCATAGGTCGGTTCGGCGCAATTATCCCAATCCAATTGCTTCAGGGGAAGCCAAGGTAATCAGGATATCGGTAGCAAATGTCGCCCTTTTAGACCTAATGTCCGTGGCCTTTTTGAATCATACTTACGTAACCGCCTGATCGGCCAAGAAAAAACATGCAGTCACCGGGCTTTTACGACGTGAGCGACGAGATCCTTCTGCGTCAGGCTTCGGGCTTGTTGCCAAGGGTCGGCGACGTAGGCAGGCATGCGCGTCTTTGCGCAGCACATCGAACTCGCGCCGGGATAAGCATTCGACAGCTTGGGGGTCATCAAGTACGGTCGCGACGCCAACGTGCCTACGTTTCGCAGCCTCGCCCCGCTTCTGTGCAGATTGTGTCCGCAACTGACCTACTGCAACAGCCTGCGCAACATCGACGCGGGCCTCGTGACGCGACGCTCGAACCTGTATTACCCGAACATTCATGGCTGCGTCTTGCGCAGCACCGTGGCCGACGCCAACTAGGCGCCGGGGGAGAGCCTTCGCCCGAATCTTGCGCCATTGCGGATCCGGATCGCGCGAACGCTTCCAACCGCTGGGCCTTCGGTGTTCGATCGGTAAAGGGCGATCTGCGTGCCGGTTCTGCTGACCATCGATTTGTGGCTACCGTTTTTTCGCTGGCACGGTTTCGATCTGTCGAGGCGGCAGTCAAACGGCACACTCTGCTAATTCGGCGCGGAGCCGTTTTGACGTTCGATTCCCTCTCGGACGGCTATCGGCACGACGTCTACGTAGCGTACGTGCTATTGCTCGAACGCCGTGGTCAATTGGGCGATGGATCGCGCCTAGGTGGACTTCGAGCGCCGCGCCATTCGAGAAAGTTCCCCTGATCCGTATCAGTATCGATGCCGCGCCGGACAATAAAATGCCACCCTCACAGCTTCATCTGAACTTGTTCTGAGAATTGCCGGACGCTCTTGATGCATTGCGAAGAACCGTCGACCGAAAAAAATCCGTACTGAGGCACCCAATGGGGTCAGAAGCACTTGTCAGCGTTGTCATTCCCACCTACAACCGGGGGTATTGTCTACTAGAGACGATCAAGTCCGTCTGCGCCCAGACACACCAGAATTTAGAAATCATCGTCGTCGACGATGGTTCCACAGATGGCACCGAGCAGCTTTTGGCACGCGAATCGCAACGCGATGAACGGCTGCGCTATTTTCGTCAGCAAAATCGGGGCGTTTCGGCCGCTCGCAATGTTGGCATCGACAAGGCCAAGGGAAGGTTTATCGCCCTTCTAGATTCGGACGACACTTGGGTTCCGTGGAAGATCGAAGCGCAGTTGGCATGCTTTGAACACTATCCATCGGCGGTAATGGTGCATTCCGAAATGGTAGCCGTCGATGACAATGACCGCGTTTTTGACAAGCAGTACTTGCGTACGATCTATGACCCATACACGTGGTTTGCCTTGAGCGAGATCTACCCTGAATCCTGTGCTGTCGCCGATCTGCTGCCCAATGCCCCGGCTGTGCTAAGAGAAGCTAGGGTCTGGTTTGGCGACATCTTTTCGCACTGCCTGACCGGAAATTTCGTTCACACGTCGACCGTCGTTCTGGCGCGAGCCGCGGACGGCTCGATCGAACACTACGATGAAGAGATGCGCACCGAAGAAACATTTGGCTTTCACCTGCGAGTCGCCAAGAGAGGGCCTGTCGCGTTTCTTGATGCACCGACCACGCGGTACCGCCGCGGCCGCACGGATCATCTCTGGGATCCAGCTAAGGGCTACGCCCCTCAGCTGCGGCACGACACAAACATGAACTTTCTGAGCCTGATCGAGCCGTACATCAAGGCCGGAGGTGAGCGCATGAGGGTTCAAAAAGGGGCGCTTGATGCATCCCTTGCGCGCGCGCATGCTTGGTTAGCGGAATCTGCCCTGGGAGTAGGTCACTATGGCGAGATGCTGCATCACTTATCTGCCAGCCTACTCATACAACCGCTGCAGTTGCGATTGATCGCTCGACTGGCGCGCAATGCCTTGTTGAGACATCGTAGTTCTGCCGCTTTGCCGACTCCGCAGTTGTGTCCGAGACCACTCAAAATCGAAGCGCGACGGGAAGAGGGTCCGCGCATGGAACGGTCTGCGAATTCCCGCTAGCTCGCGCTGCCTTGAATGTCATTTCGCCGGTCTTTGAGTTCGGTCCGGCGAAGCATCGAATTCTTCCGCCGACGAATCCCGGACATTCTGGCCATCTCGGGCAAGACGCAAGACAAGATCGCTCTCGTCCGACCAATCGTGTGCACGCGGCCAAGATCGGGATCGACGACAGCCTTGACCCGGCCGCCTTGCGCGCAGACATCTTCCAGCAAGGACGTGCTCGCAAGCGCTGCGCACTAAGGGGGGCGCAAGCCAGGTACACCAAGACGGTGGGTCGTTCTTGTTGACGCGCTAGGCGCTCTGATGTGCCGATGACCGCCTGAAATTCGCCAATTCCGGGTCAAAGACTGCCTCAGTCCAACGCAATCGAAGGCGCCGTTGCGCTCGGGCTGCCGGTTACATCACCGATCGCAGGCATCGATCGCCGTAGACCGCGTTGCAGATTCCGGTCGCCCAGGCCGAGTCTCGCGAACCACATTTCAGGACGCCGATCGGCGGGCCGGATCTCGTGGATACGCCGCGGAGCAGCCGCCTTAGGTTCCATGGATCTTCTTGGTATCCGACCCTGCGGGTTTTCCCAAAAAGGCGGGGGATCAGCCATCCGGATCTCTTCATCCGCGGGCATTCGATCGATTGAGGCCGCCAGAAGAGTCGTTTTTTTGTCTCAATGGTGTCAGCCATCAATAGGCCCAGGACGGATTCGAATTGCCGCGCAGGTTCCGTAATCGAAGATATTTTCCTTGAATATCAAATCGTTACTTTATGAATTCTGCTTTGCCAAGAAACGCCTTGATCGCCCAATGGCCTTTGATGCAATGCAAAATTCACTTGAAAAGAGGAAATATCTCGTATAACCTAAACACGTGACTAATACCGCTAACATGTGATCACGTGAGCCTAATCCGTTCATCCGAGGACGTTCGAAGCTACCAGCGTTTCGGAGTTTTCAACAGGCAATGAACACGCAAGTGAAAGAGCGCTCGATGCCTCCACTCTTGGCGATGGTCAAGCCCGTTTGCGATGCGGATCGGCTGCGATCCGTTTGCGGCTTCACGGATGCAAGTCTTGCTGCGTCGCGGCAGCTCGCTCAATTTTTTGTTCGCAATGAGGTGCAGTCTTGAACTCCAACTTCCTGAAGGTCATTCTCACGTCGTTGGCATTGACTTGCGTTGGCGGCGCCGGCGCGGTACCTGCCGGGGTCGGATCCGACCATGCCCCCGCCATTTCAACGTCATCGACGCTTGAAATCGCATCGGCCGATTCGGATCGGCAAGCGCCGGCAGCGCGCCAAGGCGCAATCACGCTTGCGAGTATTTCAACGCTACCCAGCTTGAAGTTTGGGAGTCAGGGGCACCAAGACGCACTCGGGAACAAGATCGCCGGTCTGGAGTTCAACGAATGGATGCTCATCGGGCTTGGAATCTTTCTGATTGGTGCGATTTCATTTCGGCGCGGCCAATCGGTCATGGATTGACCGCGAATTTGGCAGCGCGTTTTCGATTGCTTCTCGCCAGAGCCCGGCTTTACCGCCTGAGGACCGATGATCGGTTCCAACGATCTCTCAGGGAACTGCACCGCACCGCCAGGATCGCCTTTTAGCGCAACGCCATCGCGGCCGGATCGACGGCAGGTGGACAGCCGCCCCCGAAATAGCAATGGTCGTGCCGACGCACCGCTCGAAGGCATTGGTCGCGAAATACGCCTTGCCCTTCGACGCAGCTGCGTGCCACCCGCCCATCCGCGCTTTGCGCAACGATTGGCAACACCCCGGAAGGCCGATCACGCAGCGTCATGCTGCTAGCAGACGCGCGCCAGACGCTCAAAGCGGCCGAAGCACTTGCCTTCCCTATACCGCTCGGACCGTTCTTTACCCAAGATGCAGACGCGAGACCCGCAGCGTGCCGTCTAAGCCTGGCCCGAAAGATTTGACGGCAGGAATTGGGCGGATTCTTTGGTCTGAATTGAGCGTTAATGCATGGAGCTGAAGTCTAGAATTTTTTGCATGCCGCACCGCCGCAAGCCGCCTTGCTTGCCGATCAAAGCAAGTGTCTGACCCGCGTTTGACACAGTGGCGGGTACAAATCCTCGGAATCCGCGCAATGAATATCAGCATTTGCATTGCCAAACATCGCCACCCGGGTCGGCAGGCGGCGTTGCTGGAGGATTTCCGGCAATGTAGAGGCTTTGCCATCCAGTTCGTTAGTGAGGACAACGCCATTGGACAATGCGCGCTAGGCGGTGGACCGGGGCTCGCCGGCAATGAACTGGCGGGCCAACTTGCACTCCAGACGGCCACGCAGCGCATCGCGTCGTTCCTCCAGCACCTGGCGAAAGCACTACCGGCCCGGGCACTGGCTGTCGTATCCTGGCCCCTCGGACGACGCCGCGACGCGGCGCATGGGCTGACGCGGGCTTCGGCCAATTTCGGCACGTCATCAACTCTGTGGGGGTGGTGCCATCACGAGTATGCGTGAGAAGCCACCAATCCTTCCATGATCCTTAGCGCCCACGACTTACCCGAAGACCATTTGCTACGTGCAGACATCTGCATTGTCGGCGCTGGCGCCGCCGGTATCACGATCGCTCTTGATCTGATCGACCGCAACCTCGACGTCTTGCTGCTCGAGTCCGGTAGCCAACAAGAAGATCCGCAGACGCAAGCGCTGTATCGGGGTTCGGTCACCGACGAGCGCATGCACAGCCCCCCCGATCGTTACCGTCAACGGCGTTTTGGCGGCTCGACGACGATTTGGGGTGGACGCTGCATGCCCTTGGATGCGATCGACTTCGAAGCTCGCGACTTCGTTCCACACAGCGGCTGGCCGATCGACATGAACAGCCTGATGCCGTACTACCGGCGCGCCAATCAGTTGTGCGAAGCGGGCGAATTCGCCTACACGGCGGAGGAGGCGTTTTCCGGAACGCAGCGCCCCATGATCGAGGGTTTCGCGAGCGCCCTCTTCTCTACCGACACGCTGGAGCGTTTCAGCTGTCCTACCGATTTTGGAGCGCGCTATTTTCACAAGTTGAAGGCCGCCCGAAACGTTCGGGTCGTGATGCACGCAAATGTCACTTCAGTTCGGTTGAGCAAGGCGTGCAACCAGGTTGAATCCCTGAGTGTTCAGACGCTGGGCGGCCGAAAACTGCGCGTGGGTGCGCAGCGGTACGTGCTCGCAACCGGTGGCCTCGAAGTCGTGCGCCTGCTACTGGCGAGCCGCGATCAGCAGCCCGAAGGCATCGGCAACCGCTATGACGTCGTCGGTCGGTACTACATGTGTCACCTTGCGGGCACGATCGGCTCCCTGCAATTTACGGGACCGCTGTCCGCCGTGCACAACGGTTACGACATCTCCGAGGAGGGGGTGTACTGCCGCAGGCGCCTGGCGCTAACCGCAGATGCGCAGCGCAAGCTGCGGTTGGGTAATTTCATCGCACGCCTGCATCACCCCCGTATTACCCAACCGGCCCACGGAAACGCCGTGTTGTCGCTGCTCTTTCTGGCGAAGATCTTCATTCCCTACGAGTATGCCAAGCGTCTGCATGGCGACGATCGGGTCGGCCTGATGGACTGGCTACGGCACGTTGGCAATATCGCCGGCCGGCCGATGGATGCATTCGGATTTGCGTGGCACATGCTGCGCGACAGAAAGTTGGCCGAGCGCAAGTTTCCCTCGATCATCATCCGGTCGCGCGCCAATCTTTTCAGTCTTGACTTCCACGCTGAACAGCAGCCGAACCCCGCCAGCCGCGTAAGCCTGAGCGGTGACCTCGACGCGTTGCAAATGCCACGGCTCTTGATCGACTGGCGTTACACCGCGGGAGATGTCGACACCGTGCGCCGCGCCCTCGAACTCCTAGCCCAGGAATTGGGCCGGAGCGGCGTCGGCCGCTTCGATTACGATCCGTCCACGGTCGAACTTGAAATGACCCGCTACGGGGCCTACGGCGGCCACCACATCGGGACCGCGCGCATGGGCAACGATCCGCGATCGAGCGTCGTGGATGCCGATTGCCGCGTACATGGGGTAGATAACCTCTATATTTCAAGTTCCGCCGTATTTCCCACTTCGAGCCAAGCCAACCCCACCCTGACGATCATCGCGCTGGCCTTGCGTCTCTCCTCGCACCTCAGGTCGCTGGCCGACGCGGACTCTCGCCCGTTTGACGATACGGGACTCGGACGCTCGCCGATCGTCGACCCGGCACTCGCGGCGCCAGCCTGAGGATGCCCGCATGACGAAGCAGGTTCTGATCCTCGGAGCGCAGGACTTCATCGGTCGCCATGTTGCAGCAGCCCTGCAGAGCAGCAATTGGGCGAGCCCGATCGTAGCCGTCCTTGGGCGACGGTCCGCGCCATCGCCCAATTGCAAGCAGGTCCGTGTCGACATCGCCGAACCGTCGTCGGTCTTGGGCGCATTGGACGGAGTCGATGCCGTCGTCAATTGCGTCATGGACAGCCCACGTAGGATCGAGGCCGTGGCGAACGCCTTGTTCACGACCGCCGCGCGCGTGCGCCCACAACCGTTGATCGTGCACGTGAGCTCGATGTCAGTCTACGGCTCGGCAAGTGGGGAAGTGACCGAGGAGTCCGCCCTCCTGGCGGATCTGGGTCCGTACTCGGGCGCGCAACTGGCGGCCGAGACGATTGCCCGGCGCTACCCGCGAACCGTCGTTCTGCGACCCGGCTGCGAATATGGGCCGGAGGGTGAACTCTGGAGCGGGCGAGTTGCAAGATGGCTGTGCGCGCGGCGCTTGGGCGACCTGGGTGCCGCTGGGGATGGCCTGTGCAATTTGGTCCATATCGACGATTTGGTCGCGGCGGTCCTTCTCTGCCTGCAGCAACCCGAGGCAACTGGCAAGGTATTCAATCTCGCAATCCCGGACCCACCGACCTGGAACGAGTATTTCGTTCGCTATGCTCGAGCGCTTGGGGCCGTGCCCGTGCGGCGGATTTCTGGGCGGCGCCTCTCCCTTGAAGCCAAGGTTCTGGCGCCGCCGTTAAAGTTGCTGGAAATTGCAGCACGGGCCGTCGGTCGCGGCCGTTTCACGCTACCGCCCCCGATTCCTCCTTCGCTGCTAAGACTGACGCGCCAGGAGATCAGGGTTGTCGCCACCAAGGCGCACCGCGATCTGGGCTGGAGTTGCAAGCGCCTGGAGGATGGTCTGGCTGAAGCGGCGTCGTGGTTCACGCGCACCACCGCACCGACACCTGCTTCGCGGCCGAAATAGGACCTAGCGCACGAAGGCTGGTTTTGCTCTCGCGGCATCGCTGCGATTCACCCCGTGCAGTTTCGCAGCCCGCAAGCAGGCGCTACGCGCCACCGACCGCCGACATTCCCGGCGGGTTCCGACACCCGTGCACCGGGCGGCGAGCGTCCGGAGCGCAGCGCCCTGTCGTGCAACCGACAGGTCAGGGGCAATTGGCCGTGCCGGCGGCGCGACAAAGGTAGTGCTGCTTCACGTAGGCGCCGTATCCTGGCGTGGGATCGCCGGCCGCGTCGGTGATGAGCACGAAAGCTGGATTTTGCCAGGCGTCCCAAGTCCAACCGAGGTAGCTGACACCATTGGCATCGGCCCAGGGGAGCAGCAACGACACGAACGGTGATACGGTGCCGCTGCTTATGTAGTCGCCGTACTCGGTGATCACGACCGGATAGCCGGCAGCGAGGATACCCTGCACCGCCGCCTGCATCCGCGCCGAACAACTCGACGGCGTGCCAATACAGCTGACCTGGGTCTTATCGTTAGCATTCGGGTAGGCATGCCAAACGGCACCGATTTGGGAAGTCCATGTGCCGGTATACCCGGCAGGCGCCACATCCGTCGGCTTGTAGGCCAACCACTGGTCCATTGTCGTCGACCAATTCATCGTGCTGGTCAAAACGACGTTCGGCGCTCCTGCCGCCCGAACCGCGTCGAGCATCTGCTGATGTCCGGCGGTCGTCCAGGAGTAGGTCGTCTCGGGACCACCTGCCCACAGCACCTTGTCCAATGCGCCACCGCCGTTCAGCAGGTAGTACCCGGCGTTGTTGGTACCCGAGAGATTGGTCAAACCGGCAACATCCAGGAACGGTTCGTTGAAGAGTTCAAAGATCACCGCAGGATTGCTCTTGTACCGGCTTGCAACGGATGTCCAGAAATTGATGGAGTTCGGCTGATCCGCCATTGCGTTTTGCGTTGTCGGAGCAAGATTCCCCGGCGCAGCCCAATGAAGGTCCAGGATGACGTATAGACCGGCGGCATTGGCAGCAGCAATCGCCGCATCAACCGTGCTCTTGTAGATTCCGTCCGGGTCGGCATTGATTTGCGTGTTTGAGCTGTTGACGTACGTTCCGCCATTCCAGCACGCCTCGTTCAATGGGATGCGCACGGCGTTTGCCCCCCACGACTTGGCGATCACCGTCCACTGCGGCGTAGGGGTCCCGGTTTGCCCAGCCCACGGATTTGCCGCAGACCAGGAAAGATTCACAATGTACGACTCGAGTGCCGATACCGCCACGCCGCGCAGTTGCACAACGTTGCCGTTTGCGTCGATGAACTGGCTGCCGGAAACATGAATCGACAACCCGGCACCGTTACCACCGCTGCTAGAGCTCGAGCCGCTGGAACTGGCACCGCTGGAGCTCGAACTGCTGGAACTGGCACCACTGGAGCTCGCGCCGCTGGAACTGGCACCGCTGGAGCTCGCGCCGCTGGAACTGGCACCGCTGGAGCTCGCACCGCTGGAACTGGCACCGCTGGAGCTCGAGCTGCTGGAACTGGCACCGCTGGAGCTCGCGCCGCTGGAACTGGTACCGCTGGAACTGGTACCGCTGGAGCTCGAACCGCTGGAGCTCGAGCCGCTGGAGCTCGAGCCGCCGGAGCTCGAACCGCCGGAGCTCGAACCGCCGGAGCTCGAACCGCTGGAGCTCGAACCGCTAGACCCCGAGCTGCCAGAGCTGGACCCACCCCCGCATTGAATGAGGGCGAGGCTCAGCACAACGATCATGAATAGGCGAACCGATGTTTGCACGGCTGTAGGTCCCTGAAGATTCGCTCGTAACGTCCTGGCACGCCAGCCTAAAACCATGGCGTCGATACGTTATTGCGCAAGAAGAAGTATTCCGACACGGCAAAATGTAAACAGTTTGCCGTCAATCCACAAGATCCAAACGGACGGACGTAACTAGCAAAATTCCGTCCCTTGATCGGCCGCACGGATTAGCGATTGGCCTAAATGAGTCGCGCCGCAATGTCCGAACCTGAACAGCGTATAGCCTTTTTAATCGCAAAGGAAAATTTTTCTCGTTCCTCCTGGATTTCGATTTGAACTCGCTCGGTGGATTCTGCGGCGCGTTAGATGGCCGTTTCGCAAGTCACGTCGGAAAATCAAGGCAAACAGGTTTCATGCGTGTTATGAAATTCGTTGCGCAATAGGATCCTGCGGGTGGTAAGGCCGTATTTATAGCCCCGAACCCTTCTTGTTGCGAGACTTGTGAAGTCGTCCGATGAGCTGGCATCGATCAAACGGTGCCGGCAGCCATCGTCGCCCGGCCAATGCGAGGCGCCGCGTTCGTCGTCATTTCACGCCCGTTCAGCCCTAACTTGCGATGCAAACGCTGCCAGACGCCAGCGTGCGGCCGACGCACGCGGCCACGTCAGCGAGACTCCCGCCTACCAGCTCGCAGCCCTAATCAGAGTATGCGCTCGGTTTGCGCGCAGGTTGACTCATTCTTCCGTCGCGGCGGCACCTGTAGCGACGTGAATCTGTCGCAAAACGGGAGAGACTCGCGCCGTCGCTCATCTGGGAGAAGATCGCCTTGCGCGTCCTGCCCCGACAGGGTCAATCCGCAGAGGGGTCAACGACGCTTATCGCCAATGCAATCGCGAATTCGAATTGCGCGTCGTTCGTGCAAGAGATCCTACCCGCCCTCGGGTCGGGCCGTCCTGAGCACGATCTGGCTAGCTCCGGCGTAGGCAAAGAATTTCGGTCCCCTGACCAAATAGCGCCAAGCAAGTCGCCGCGGATTTTGCAGGAGTCGAAACAACCATTCGAGCCTGGTCTTCTGCACCCAAGCGGGTGCACGCCGTTCGGCGCCGGTCAGAAAATCAATCGACGCCCCAATGCACAGCGCTAGCCCCCGAGCGCGCCCGCGCTCTGCGAGCCAACTGGCCAACATTTCCTGCCGCGGCGACCCGACCGCGATCAGGCAAAAACGGAAAGGGCTGGCCGCTTCGACGAACCGAAGACACGCTTCCACGGCACCTTCGTCATTGATGAAACCCATCGGAGGATTGTGATGATGCAGATCCTGGAGCCCGAAGCGGCTCCGCAGCAGTTCAGCCTGCCGGTCACCGCCCCCAATGAGAACAACCCGATCGGTCGGAGCGACGACCCGCGATAGCAAGGCTGCCGTCAAATCGCTGCCGGTGCAAACGGGCACATGGATTCCGTGCATGAGCCGAAACAGCGACGCGGCAACGCGGCTATCTAACAATATGTAGCTGGACCGAGCGTAGAGCGCTCGAAACGACTTCTCTTCGTGGAACCGGATCATGTGGTCGACGTTGGGCGTGACCACGTAGCCGTACCGGTCGCTGCCAAAATTCCGCGCCACCTCGAGAAACCGCGGCAGATCGTAATCGTCGATTACGTGCACTGTCCTGCCGACTGTCTGCGCACCAGGCGCCATTCCGGTCGTTCGCGTGTCCATGGCAATATGCGGGCCCGGCTCTTGACGAGCACGCCACCAATCGAATTTCATCAAAAGTGGTTCAGCACGCCGCCCAGGACATCGGCACGCGCCGAGGCCAATTGCCGCAGCATCGCGCGCGCCGCCTTGTAGGGCGTCTGACAGGCGCGATGCACCGTCAGCACATGCCCCACGATCGTGGCAATCACGAGGCCGTCCGCGTAGTCGGAACAGCGCGGAGTATCGACGATGATGAAATCGTACGTATTCTGCAACTCGTACATCAACGTTTCGAATCGACCATCCGATAACAGCTCGATCGAGTTCGTGGGGCAGATTCCGGCCGTCATCAAGGACATGGTCGGGTATCCCTCGACCCCGTACAGAACCGGGGCATCCCCGCGCTCGATGGCCTGCGCCAATCCATCCCGCAGCTCGATCCCAAACAACGCGTGCTGCCGTGGGTTGCGCATGTCCGCATCCAGCAGCAACGTCGAGCGGCCCAGCTGTGCAAACGCCAGCGCGAGCTCGGCCGCCAGCTGCGATCTGCCCTCACCGGCGCCGGCGCCGACCACCGCGAATGCCATCGAACTTTGTTGGGCGGTGTGCCGCAACAGGAGCTCCGTCCGCAACAGGCGGATCCGCTCGCTGTGCGGATGCCCCGGGTCGTGGGCGCTGAGCAGTTGCGCACCCGGGCGAACCCGCAACGGTTCAACCACGGCGAGCGGAAGGTCTGCCGTCGAAGCGCTTTCGGTTTCGATCTCCGGCTCGTACTCCGGTGCATCGGCTTGGGTCTCCACCTGCTCCGATACGAACTCGGGCTCGTCCATCGGCTCGTGGTCATACGGCTGCGCCTCAATCTCCAGTACGTCGGGCGCGGAGTCGAGGTGGTCCGCCGGTTCCTCGGTCGTCGCCTCGGGCCGGGTTTCGACAACGTCGGAGACGGCCTCTATGTCCGGGAACAGGGGTTTGGTCGGCACGCGGCTGGTCGGCCGCATCCCCGGCACAGTACGGGCACTGTCGAACAATCGCTCAATATCCATGATTTTCGCCGTTGCTCCGCGTTCAGCTGGCCGCGCCCGCAGGCCCGATTTTTTCGAATTCGGTCAAGATCGGTATACCAAAGTCCCGCTCGACATCGTCGCGGCACCGCACGCGGCGGCGCGTCAGTTCGAATATGAACGGCCCTGCGATACCAAGAATAATGCCCAACACGGCTCCAAAGAGCATGTACTTGACCGGATTCGGCTTATCCGCTTTCACCGGGAGACGAGCGCGGCTTGTGATGCTGACATTCGCAGCATGGCCGGTCGATGCAAACATTATCTGGTCGTAGCCGTCGAGCGCGCGCTTGTATACCGCCTGCGCCGATTCCAACTCGAGCGCGTACTTGGCACCCTCATCTTTGATCCTGCGACCCTCCAAGACCTTTTGCCGCTGCGCGCTGACCGCCTTTTCCAAGGCGGCCACCTC
This sequence comes from uncultured beta proteobacterium, assembly GCA_963729785.1. Taxonomy (GTDB): domain Bacteria; phylum Pseudomonadota; class Gammaproteobacteria; order Burkholderiales; family Burkholderiaceae_F; genus GJ-E10. The sequence goes on from CAVSPM010000032.1 coordinate 17,175, forward strand.
GTTGCTCGCTACCACGATTTCCGACGAAGCCGCATTGGAATACGTGGCCAGCGCCGCTGCCAGCGAAGCCTGATTGGCGTCAATCTGCGACTGCAATTCAATGACTTGAGGATGGTTGACTCCCAGCGTCGCGCGCAACTGTGCCATACGCGACTTCAGTCTCGCTTCCTCTTCGCGCAGCGTAGTGACTGTATTTGACGAGAGCACCGAAGCGCTCACGTCCTGCCTTCCCGCTGCATGCGCCTGGCCCATACGCAGGTTGTTGCGCGCTTCGAGGAGGCGATGTTCAAGCGCGTCAAGCACGCTCATGTCAATATCGATTCTTTCGTTCCCCTCGATATTGCCCGTGTGGCTGCGAAACTTCGTCACGGCGTCCTGAGCGGCTGTCACCTTCTTCTTAAGGTCCGCGAGTTCTATGGTGTAACGCTTCGCTAGTTCGCTCGCTGGACCGCTGCGGCGCGCGTCCTGCTGCTGCGTATAGACCTCGGCAATTGCATTCGCAATATCCGCGGCACGCGAGGCGGTCGTAGCCGAAGCCGAAACATAGATGAGCTGGCCGCCTCCACGGCCCTGATCAACCTCCAGATCCTTGCGCAACTTGGATTCGACCCAGTCACGCAACGTTGCATCGCCACCCCGATTGCCCGATGCATATTCCGGATCCGCCACCAGGTTCAGCCGTTCAATTACTGGATCGAGCACTTCCGGACTCTGTATCAATTCCACCTGGGTTGCCAAATATTGGCCTAGCATTCCCAACGGAAACTCTCTCCCGGCCAGCGGGTCGTTGACGTCCGGGTTTACCATCAACGTTGCGATTGCCGTGTACTTCTTCGGTATCACTGAGGTCACGATACCGGTAATGAACAGGACGCCAGCGGCGATGATTACCGAAATCTTCCAGTAGGCGATAAGAATCGACACCACCTGCATCAAGGACATGCCCTGAGGTTCCTGTGGCAATTCAATCGCGTCCGAGACGTTGTCCCGGGAGTTAACCATCGGCGAAATTGCGCGGGACGAGGTATTCAGAGCAAGCTCCCCTGCAGCGAGACGATTTCGGTCTTTCGAGACAAGGCGTCCGTCCTGAATCCCGGCCAGACCGGATGCCGGCCTGACAGATCTTCATACTGTATCTTTTGCTCGCGCGCTACCAAACCAAAGAAAAGCATGCAAATTTCGGTTTCACCGTCGCTTAAGACACCGCCGAAGATCGTCCGTCCGTACCATAAAGATGGTAGTATAAAAGCATAAGGGGAGGGCGGCAAGACGGCAACAGCTTGCCGGCGGGTTGTCTTTCCCATGATGAAGCAGTGGGTATGCGGTTGCAATCGTCGCAAAGGCGGCACAATTGCCGACCGATTCTCCGGAAAATCTCCCACCCCTTTCAAAGGGACGCGCGCCGACGCGTTTTCCCCAGCGCCAATGGCACTCCTCTTTGAATTGTTGCTTGCGCTTGTTGCATTGCCAGCAACCCTGTCTTGTGCCTACCTGCTGGCATTGACGATACTCTCGGGCGCGCCGCGCAGCGCGCCGCGTTCGTCGCGGCAGTTGCGCTTTGATGTCATTGTTCCGGCCCATAACGAGGAAGCCGGCATCGCCCGAACGGTTCAGAGTTTGCGCCGTATCGATTGGCCGCAAGACCGGTTTCGCGTCCTCGTCGTCGCCGATAACTGCACCGACGCTACCGCCACCATTGCACGCGATGCAGGCGCGCAAGTGTTGGAGCGCCAAGACCCGAATCAGCGTGGCAAGGGCTATGCGCTGGCCTACGCGTTTGCTGCGAGCCGGGACGAGGCCTGGGCCAACGCCGTCGTGATCGTCGATGCGGACGCCGAGGTTTCGCCGAACCTACTCGAGGCGTTCGCCTCTAGGATCGAGGGCGGCGCCAAGGCCGTTCAAGCGCACTATGGCGTCTTGAATCCTTGGTCATCCTGGCGCACGCAGCTCATCACGATCGCCAAGGGGTCTTTTCATATCGTGCGATCACGCGCCCGAGAACGTCTGGGTCTTTCGTGCGGCGTGCGCGGCAACGGGTGGTGCGTCACGCACGAACTGCTACGCCTCGTCCCCTACCAATCGTTCTCGCTGACTGAGGACCTCGAGTACGGTATCCAGCTAGGGCTCGCAGGGATCCGCGTTGCCTATGCCGACGAGGCGCACTCCGATGCCGATATGGTTTCGGCCGAATCGATCGCGCGCAAACAGCGCCAGCGCTGGGAACAGGGCCGGTTTGAGTTGATGCGCTCGCGCACCGTGCCCCTGCTCAAGGCGGCGGTGCGCCGTCCTAGCCTGGTCTGCCTGGATCTTGCCCTCGACCTGTTGGTGCTGCCATTGTCGTACGTGGCGCTGAACCTCGCAGCACTGATATTTCTTGCCGCGCTGATCGGACTGAAGGATCCGGCCGCCTGGATGTGGCTCTGGTGGGCGCTTGCGTGCATGGCGGCGCTGGTCATACACGTGCTGCGTGGCGCACAAGTCAGCGGCATGGGCGTGCGTGGATTGGCCGCTCTGGCGCATGTGCCGGGGTTCTTGGTCTGGAAGATGATCGTCCTGTTCGGACGCAAGTCCGCCGGATGGATCCGTACGGAGCGGGAAAAACCCTGAGCCGGGACCGAATGGGCGCGCCCATGATCGATCCGCCGAGACCCGATGCCGAGAAAAGCGCATCTCGGCCGACTTGCCGTTGCCGCAGGACTCTGGCAGAAATTGCGGGCCCGCAAGAGTCGGTTCGTCGATCACCAAGACGCTTACGATTCGACTCTTAGGAGCCTACGAGGCGAGAAGCCGGCGAAACGGGCTCCAGGCCACCTCCAAAACAGCTCCGGAAAGCGCCCTCTAGAGCGTGGTCGATTGAATTTCGGGGATTGAATCGATCGCGACCGCGGGAGCCAGTTCAACGCAAACCGCGCGGATGCTACATCCCGCGCACGCCAAAGCGCGGTCGTGGCCTAGGCGCCGCAGCGGACGTTGTCCGGGCCGCCACGGGAGCGAGTTGCTGTAACAGTTCGACCGCCGTAGAAACGCTCTTCTCGATCCGATCCAATCGCGTCGTCAGCGCCGCCGACATGAATGGCCGAACGTCTGAAGTACGGGCTTCCCGCGAGGCAGCGCGCGCTTCGGCCGCAGCCGACACGCGCACGTCCGGCCCGATCTCATCGCGCAGCTCGTTGATGGCATCGGAGAATTCCGCACTGCCGATCACGTGTAGCTTGGCAATGCAAGCGCTCAAGAGGAGCCGATTACAAACGGCATTGATCATCCGCGGAAGGCCGCCCGTCGCTTCGTACAGGCGCTCGAATATCGCATCGTCGATCTGCGGATCCCCTCTCCAGCCGACGTGCTCAAGCCGGTGCAGGACATAGGCGCGCGTCTCGGCGCGGTCCATCGGTCCCAAGTGATACGAGGCGATGATGCGTTGGCGCAGCTGCTTCATGGTCGGCGCACGCAAGATCTCGCGAAGTTCCGGCTGACCAACCAAGAAACTCTGCAGCAGGGATCGGGAGCTGAGCTGGAAATTCGAAAGCATCCGCAGCTCTTCCATGGCTCGCGGCGTGAGGTTTTGCGCTTCATCGACGATCAGCAATGCACGGCGATTCTCCGCGGCCAGCGATATCAAAAACGACTCAAATTGCGCCAGCATTTCGGCCTTGGCAAGGCCTTGATTTGAAAGACCGAAGGCCGCCGCGACGGCGTGCACGAGGTCATCGGCGTCCAGTTGTGTGCTGTTCAATTGCGCCGCAAGGATCTTCTCGCTGTCGAGTTCATCGAGCAGCGCCCGCACCATCATCGTCTTGCCGGCGCCGATTTCGCCCGTAATGACGATGAAGCCATCGCCTTGGTAAATGCCGTACTTTAGGTACGCCAAAGTACGGCTGTGCCCTTTGCTGGCGAAGTAAAAGCTCGGATCCGGATTGAGCTGAAACGGATTGGCAGAGAAATTGTAAAAGGTCTCGTACATAGCTCGTCTGCCCTTTGTCTAGCGCAACAGTTTACGCGCGACCCTGCGATCGGCCAATGCTAGCGACAATCCTGTTTCGGGGAGTCTCGCCGCCGCGTTCACACCCAAGAATCGGCACGCAACACTTTCTGTCGTCATTCGCCCATCCCCATCCCTTAGCTGCGGCCGGGCACAGGGCCAGGATTCGTGCCCAAGGCAACCGAACGCCGCGGCCGACCCGGGTCCCGGCAGCAGCCCGCCATGCCGATCCGATTCTCACATTTACAAGGGGAACCATAGCAACGAAATGGGTCAAAAAGACACCCTCTTTGACCTAAAGCCGCCCCACCGCAGCTTTGTCGACAAGCGCGCCCGCGCGATCGCGGCCCTCAACGCGGCCCAAATGCGCCCGAACTGGATGGCCTCGGCGCTTGCTCACGTCGCGCGTCCGACTTGGCGACTACCTGACCCGAAACGGCGCGAATCCGCTCGAGCATGTGCGCGATGCTTTGTTCGAGGCGATCGAGCCGCGCGGTGATGGAGGAGACCATGAGGTTGCCCATACCCGCGCCTCCCGGGGCAACCGGCTTGAATTCCGGCTCGCGCTTGACCGCAGGCAGCGCGTCGGTGCCCAGCTCGTCGCGCAATTCGGCAGCCGTCTGCTCGACGTTGTGCAGCCCGATTCGATGCTCTTGCTCAAGGTATGCGCCCAGAAGCAAGCGGTTGCAGAGCGAATTGATTCGGCGTGGAATCCCCATGGTTGCCTCGAAGATGAAGGGGAAGACTTGCGGTTCGAATGCCGGGTCGTGCTTCCAGCCGACATGGGTGAGCCGGTGCTCCACGTACGCGGACATCTCGGCCTCCTCCAGCTTGCCAAGGTGGTAGGAAGCGATCACCCGCTGGCGCAGCTTTTGCATCGAGCGGTCCTCTAGCCGTGTGCGAAACTCTGGCTGGCCAACGAGTACGCACTGCAGTAACGAGGCGTCGTGGCGCAGGACGATGTTTGAAAGCTGTAGCAACTCGTTAAGGGCTTCCGCGGAAAGGTTCTGCGCCTCGTCGACCACCAGCAGTGCACGCTTTGCCTCCCTGCCGAGCTCGATCAGGAACTCCTCGATTTCGGCCGTCAGCTGCGCCTTGTCCTTAGAGGTTATTGACAGGCCAAAGGCATAAGCGACAGCTCGCACCAGATCGTCGGCGTCGAGTTGCGTGCTCACCAATTGCACGGCGAGCACCCGATGCGGGTCGAGTTCGCCCAACAGCAGCCGCGCCAGGGTCGTCTTGCCAGCACCGACCTCCCCGGTGACCACGACAAATCCCCCATCCTGGGACAGGCCGCTCTTTAGATTCTTGTAGGCACGTCGATGCCCCTTGCTCCAGAAAAAGAACTGGGGATCCGGGTTGAGCTGAAACGGACTAGCGCTCAGGCCAAAATAGTCTTCGTACATGGCGCTCTTTGGTCGTTTGCCACCGCCAGCTGTTTGGCGCGGCGCAATTCGTTCGGCAGGCTCATGCCGGCCGCAAGCGACGATAGGATCCGGCCAAACCCCAGCGCAGCATGGGCCATGCCAGCATGCTGCGAAGCGACCGAGCCGACCGAAAGCGCGGCAAGCTCGGGCGCCGGTTTCTTGTGTGCCAGGGAAAGCTCAATCCCCGCACCCGGTAGCTGCCTCGCCGACTGCGCCGTTGGCTCAATCATTCTCACCCCTTAACCTTGCCGAATTAGCCACAAATCCAGAAAATAGTACCGGCGTCGCAGGCCTTCGATCGGCGCCAAAGCACCCCAATCGCGGTCAATTTCCTCGAAGGGCGCCTTCTCAGACCAGAAAGATCCAGTACAAGAGCCCCGCGATTAGCACGTACTTGACGGCGTTGAACAGCGGCTTGTTCCACTGCTTGAGGCGCTTGAGCCACTCTTTGAATACGCCGACAGGCTTGTACAGGCGGTTAATCCACCCGATGTGTTCCTGTGCGTCGTTTTGCGTCGCCGCGGCGCGCAGAAATACTCGCTCGAAAAGCCGGTTGAGTGCGCGGATCGGAGCGCCGTTGAGCGGCCGCTCGACATCGCAAAAGAGGATAAGGCGCGTCTGGTTGGAACGATTCTCGGCAAAGTGCAGATAAGTCTCGTCAAACATGACGTCCTTGCCATCGCGCCAAGAGTAAGGCACGCCGTCCACATTGATGAAACAATCGTCGCTATTGGGCGTCATGATACCCAAGTGGTACCGGACGGACGCCGCGCTCGGGTCGCGGTGTTCGTTGAGCCGGGCGCCTGGCGGCAGCAGGGCGAACATGGCGGCATTGACGGATGGAATCGACTCCAGCAGGGCCACGGTCTTGGGACAAAGTTGCACGGCCGACGGCGGCGGCACGTCGTACCACTTGAGATAAAAGCGGCGCCACCCGCGCTGAAAAAAGGAATTGAATCCAATATCCACGTGGTCGCTTGCCGCCTTTAGCCCGCCGCCATCGAGCAGCGACCGGGCCTCCTCCCGAATAACCTCCCAGTTGTCCCGCAACTTGGCCATTTCCGGGAAATTGGCCATGTCCAGGTAAGGACGGTTGGGCACGGCCGAAAACGCGTACATCAGAACGTTGTATGGGGCCAACAAAGTCGAGTGGTTGCCGATCTGGCGCAGCAGCGGCAGGCGCGCCCGGCCACGAAAGTGCATGTAGAGCGAGGAAAACACAAAGACGTAAAGAATGAGGAACTTGGGTGCCAGGAAATTGACGCTCATCTTGCTCGCCCCGATCGACTAGATGCCCCCACCGGGGGCGGCTTTGCGTTGCTGTCGGCGCCGAAAAACGGCAAACCCTAGGGCGGGCACTCGGCCCGTACATGGCATTCTAGCCTGTGGCCCGACGGGGGCCTGACTTGGGCCAAAACTCCTTCGTACCAGCCTAGCCGGGCGACCCGCGCAAGCGGGTGAAATCGGTACCAGAAAACTCGATCCCGGACGGATCGCCTCTGGCAGAATCGGGGCGCTTCCCGCCGGGAATGCCTGTCTCACCGCCCTAGCTGAGCACAAAGATAATGACCTTACTCCAAATACTCATTCTTGCCGTTGTCCAGGGGTTTTGCGAGATGCTTCCGGTCTCGAGCTCGGCTCACGTGATCATGGCCGAGAAGCTGATGGGGCTCGACCCAACCACGCCCGAATTGACTCTTTTGCTCGTGGCGCTGCACACCGGAACGATGTTCGCCGTGATTGTTTACTTCTGGAGCGAGTTCAAGTCGACCTACTTTTCGTCTGATTCCGAGTTGGGGCGCAGTGCCGGCCGGATCGTGCTGGCCACGGTTGCCACGGGCGTCGTCGGGCTGGCGCTGCTGAAGCTCCTGCCCCTGGTGCTGGGCCTGGATCGCGAGCGCTTCGAGGTCGAGCAGCTTTTCGGCAATCCAACCCTGATCGCCGCCGCGCTGGCAGCCGTCGGCCTGCTGATCACCGTATCGGGACTGCTGGGCACGTCGCGCTACGGCCGAGAGGACGTTAGCGCCCCTGCCGCCATCTGGATCGGCGTCGTCCAGGGCCTGTGCCTGCCGTTTCGCGGCTTTTCGCGCTCCGGAGCGACAATTTCCACCGGATTGCTGCTCGGCATCACGCAGCAAAAGGCGGAAGAGTTCAGCTTCGCCCTAGCTGTCGTGCTGACCCCCGCGGTGATCGTCCGCGAACTGCTGCGCTTTTTGAAAGCCAACGCGGCCACCTCCGGCGTCGACGCCGGCGGCTTGATGCACCTGCTCTTGCCCAGTACGGTCGGCATGGCGCTGAGTTTTCTGGCCGGACTCGTGGCGCTGCGCTGGCTGTCGGGATGGCTGGAGCACGGCCGCTGGCACTACTTTGGCTTTTATTGCCTGGCCGCCTCGGCGTTCGTATTGAAGACGCTGGGCTGAACTCGGGCGACCCTCCGTCGCCTCCTGCGCCGATACGCCTGCACTACTTGCAACGACGGGCCTGTCAAGATCCGCGCGGCCGCCGCATTCGCGGTGCGGTCCGTGGGCGCTTGGATGTCCGCTGGTTGCGTCTCGACGCGCGATTTCCGTCCCGCGCCCGTGCCGATACCGCGCTGGCCGACCGCGCCGGCCGTCCATGCCCGCCTACGCGCCTGCCGCGGCCATTTGCAATGGGTAAAATCCCACCGTGGAATCATCCAAACCGGAAGCATCGGCTCCATCGGACCGCGCGGCAGCTGGCGCCGATCCGCTGGTCGGTCCGCCGCAGCGCCATGTCCGCTCCTTTGCCATGCGCCGCGGGCACGTCACGCAGGGGCAGCGCCGAGCCTACGAACAGCTGCTACCTTCTGTGGCCTTGGCCTACGGCAAGGCACCGATCGACGCGCAGCAGGTCTTCGGCCGCGTGGCCCCGCTGGTGCTCGAAATCGGTTTTGGAATGGGCGAGACGACCGCAGCGATCGCCCAACAACACCCGGACTTTGACTTTCTGGGGGTCGAGGTGTTCGTCGCCGGCATCGGCGCCCTGGCGCGACGCGCACACGACGCTGGCCTGAAGAACCTGCGCATCGTTCAGCACGATGCCGTCGACGTGGTACGCGACATGCTCGCGCCGGCCAGCGTCCAGGCCATCCACGTCTTTTTCCCCGATCCCTGGCCCAAGTCGCGCCACCACAAGCGGCGCCTGATCGCCCAGCCCTTCGTCGGCCAACTGGCCGAGCGCCTGCGCCCCGGCGGGATCCTGCACTGCGCGACCGACTGGGAAGACTACGCGCGCCAGATGCTCGAGGTGCTCAGCGCCGAGCCGCGCCTGCGCAACCTGCATGAGGCCTATGCGCCAGGTCCGCGCAGCCCCTGGTTCGAACGGCCGACCACCAAGTTCCACGCGCGCGGCAGCCGGCTGGGGCACGGCGTGTGGGACCTGGTGTTTGAGCGTCGGTCCTCCCAAGCATCCACGGCTTTGGAGCGTTCCGAGATCGGCAAGCGCAGTACACTTGCGCCTCTTTAGCCCTGCGTGAAAGCGTGCGCCCCATGGGGGCGTGCCGCTCCAGCAGAGCGTGACCATCGCCTAGGCCGTGCAATTGTCCTTGTCCTCCCTGCCACCGGGCCCATGATCCACATCGACTGGATCCTGGTTCTTATCGCCGGCTGGCTGATGCTGGGCGTCGGGGCGCTGTTTGCTCTGCACAACACGCAATTGGTGGCCCGGCGCCTGTTCCCGATCGGCGCCCTCCTGGGATTGGCGCTGGCCGCCGTGGCGCTGGACGCCGTGTTTGACACGCCCGAAGTGGCGCTGCTGGTAACGGGCCTGCCCGGCTTGCCGATGCACCTGCGCTTGGATGCGCTGTCGGCTTTCTTCTTGGTGGTGATTGGTGCAGGCGCCTTCGGCACATCTCTTTTTTCTGCGGGCTACTTCCGCCGCGGCGAGGGCACCCCGCCGGGTCTGCTATGCCTCGAATACCATATCTTTCTGGCCGCGATGGCCATGGTTACGCTGGCCGATGATGGCTACGCCTTCATGGTCATGTGGGAGACAATGGCGCTGGCCTCGTTTTTCCTGGTCACCGCCAATCATCGCGTGGCCGCGGTGCGTCAGGCGGCGTACCTGTATTTGCTGATCGCTCATGTCGGCGCGATCGCGATACTGCTGTGCTTCGGGGTGTTACAGGCCAACACCGGCGACTACACGTTTGCCAACCTGCGCACCCAGCACCTGGATCCGCTTTGGGCCGCGATCGCTTTTGGTTTTGCGGTCTTCGGCTTTGGCGCCAAGGCCGGCCTGGTGCCGCTGCACGTCTGGCTGCCGGAGGCGCACCCGGCGGCACCTTCGCCGGTGTCGGCGCTGATGAGCGCCGTGATGCTCAAGACCGCAATCTATGGGCTGCTGCGGGTTTCTTTCGATTTGCTGCACGGCGGCGCATGGTGGTGGGGCGTCGTCTTGCTGGCGCTGGGCCTGGCCAGCGCGCTGCTGGGCGTGGTGTTCAGCACCGTGCAGACCGAAATGAAACGGCTGCTGGCGTACTCGTCGATCGAAAACATCGGCTTGATCACGACGGGACTAGGCTTGGCCTTGATCTTCCGCGCGTACGGCATGCCAGCGCTCGCCGCCCTGGCGCTGACGGCAGCCCTGGTGCATGTGCTGGCACACGCCTTTTTCAAGAGCCTGCTGTTCCTGGGCACGGGCGCCGTCCTGCATGCGACCGGGGAACGCAACCTGGGCAAGCTCGGGGGGCTGATCCGTTCCATGCCCTGGGTGGCCTGGCTGGTGCTGGTGGGCGTGCTGGCCGGATCTGGCCTGCCGCCAATGGCCGGCTTTATCTCGGAGTGGCTGCTGCTGCAGAGCTTCTTGTTTACCACGGTGCTACCCAACTCCTTTCTGGACATGCTGATTCCGTTGGTGGCTGCCGCGGTTGCCCTGGTCGCGCCTTGGCCTGCTACGCCATGGTGAAGTTCTACGGCGTTGTCTTTCTGGGTCAACCCCGCGAAGAAAAACTGCTCCAGGCGCACGACGCCACGGGTTGGGAGCGGCTGGGCCTGGCTTGGTTCGCCGCTAGGCGTCATCGTTCTGGGGCTTTTCCCGGTACCGTTGATCGATCTGGTGGATCGGGTGACACACGTGCTGGTGGGCAGCGGGTTGGCGCAGACGGTGCATGCCAATGGCTGGGTGCTGCTGTCGCCTGTCGGCGTGGAGCGCGCCAGCTATAGCCCGCTGGTGTTCCTGGCCGGGGTATCGGCGGGCACGCTGCTGGGGCTGATCATCGCCCGGCGACTTTATCGGGGCACCTTGCGGCGCGCCCCGGCATGGGCGTGCGGCTATGCCGGGATCAGACGCCCGCATGCAGGACACGGCCGAGGGTTTCGGCCAGCCGATCCGGCAGATCTTCGAGCCCTTCTTCCGCATCACGCGCCAGTTGCCCTCCCCCTTCGACAAGCGGCCCAAGTACTACGTGCTCATCGAGGATCGCATCTGGCACTGGCGCTTACCTGCCGATCGGGCGCCTGGTCGATCGCGTGGCGCGCGCCGTCGCCTTGCTCCAGCGGGGCCGGATCGCGATCTACCTGCTCTACAGCTTTGTCACGCTGATTGTGCTGTTGCTGGTGGTCCGGTCATGACGGGTTCCGGCGTCCTTGCTCAACTGCTGGAGATCGCCCTGGCGCTGGGGGCAGCGCCGCTGCTGCTGGGCTGGGTCGACCAGTGGCGTGCCCGCCTGCAGAACAAGTCGGCCCCTCCGCTGCTGCAGCCATACTACGTCCTGCACAAGCTTTTTCACAAAGAGTCCGTGGTGAGCGAATCGGCGTCGCCGCTGTTTCGCCTGGCCCCCTACATCAAGTTCGGCTGCATGACCCTGGCTTGCGCGATCGTGCCGACGCTCTCGATCGACCTACCGCTGGCAACGGCCGCCGACGCCATCGCGCTGGTCGGACTGTTGTCGCTGGCGCGCACCTTTCTGGCACTGGCCGCGATGGATATCGGCACGGCTTTCGGCACCATGGGCGCGCGGCGCGAGATGCTGATGGGATTCCTGGCCGAACCGGCCCTGCTCATGACCTTTTTTTGCACGTCGCTCATCACGCACTCGACGTCGCTGGCCAACATGGTCGCAGTCCATGGCGCACCGACCATTCGCGCTTGAACCGAGCCTGGCTTTTGCCGGGGTCGCCTTCACCATCGTCTCCTTGGCGGAGAACATCCGCATCCCGGTGGACAACCCGGCGACGCACCTGGAGCTGACCATGATCCACGAGGCGCTCCTGCTCGAGTATTCCGGGTCGACATCTGGCGATGATGGAATGGGCCACCGCGCTCAAGCTTTTCGCCTACTCGTGCATCGGATTGGCGCTATTCTTTCCCTGGGGCATCGCCGAGATCGATTCGCCGCTGGCCATGATCACCGCCGTGCCGATGCTGGCCTTGAAGCTGGCCATCGGCGGCGTGCTGCTGGCGATGATCGAGACGGCGAGCGCGAAGATGCGCATCTTCCGGGTACCCGAGTTCCTCGCCAGCGCCTTCTTGCTGGCGGTGATCGGCCTGCTCGTGCACCAGCTGCTGGAGGCCTGACCGTGGCCGGCCTGCTCAACCAAAGCATCAACCTATACGCCGCCATCCTGCTCATGGTTTCGTTCGCCATGATCTCGCAGCGGCGCATTCTTAGCCTGGTGCATCTGTACACGCTGCAGGGCTTCACCCTGGTCCTGGCCACCTGCACCATGGCCTACCTGACGCGCCAGGACCACCTGCTCGTTTCGGCCGCGCTCACCCTCGCGCTCAAGGTGATCCTGATCCCGAGGCTGCTGCACCGGGTCATCGACCGGCTCGACGTGCGCTGGGACGTCGAGCCGCTCATCAACATCCCGACCACCATGCTCATCGGCATCGTACTGGTGGTCTTCGCCTTCAACCTGGCGCTGCCGATCTCGCAACTGTCATCGTCCATCGCACGATCGACCCTGGGCATTGCGCTGGCCTGCGTGCTGCTGTCCTTCATGATGATGATCGTACGGTCCAAGGCCATCCCGCAAGTCATCGGTTTCCTGGCCATGGAGAACGGACTCTTCTTTGCGGCCACTTCGGCGACCAACGGGATGCCGATGATCGTCGAATTGGGGATCGGTCTGGACGTGCTCGTGGGCGCGCTGATCCTGGGCGTCTTCATGTTCCAAATCCGCGAGCAATTCGACAGCCTCGAGCTTGGGCACCTGGAACACCTGCGCGAGGACGATTGACGATGCCGGCGACGCTGCCGCTGTTTCTTTGTTTGCTCGTACCGATCATCGGCGGTTTGGTGCTGGCGCTGGTCGGCCAGCGCGACCGCGGTCCGGAAATCAACGTCGCCTTTAGCACTATGACATTGGCCGCCTCGCTGTGGCTTACCGCCGAGGTCATCGGCGGCGCGCCGGTCCTGGGACTGGGCGAGCGCTTTTTCATCGACCCGCTTAACGCCTTTTTGGTGACGCTCACCGCCTTTGTCGGCTTCACGACGGCGATCTTCTCGCGGCCGTACATGCGCATCGAGCGCGAGCGCGGCAAGATGACGGGCCCGCGCATGCGCCTGTTTCACAGCATGTATCAGATGTTCATCGCCATGATGCTGGTCGCCCTGACGACCAACAACCTGGGGGTGCTCTGGGTAGCCATGGAGGCGGCCACGCTGACCACCGTGCTGCTGGTTTCCGTGTACCGCACGCCGGCCAGCCTGGAGGCGGCATGGAAGTACTTCATCTTGTGCGGGGTGGGCATCGCCCAGGCGCTATTCGGCACGATGCTGCTGTACCTTGCCGCCGATCGGGTTATCGGCGGCGGCGAAGGCGCCCTGCTGTGGACCCACCTGGCGGCCGTCAAAACCCAACTCGAGCCCAACATCCTGACGCTGGCATTCGCCTTTCTAATGCTCGGGTACGGCACCAAGGTGGGCCTCGTGCCGATACACAATTGGCTGCCGGATGCGCATGCCGAGGGTCCGACGCCCATTTCCGCCGTGCTTTCGGGCCTGTTGCTCAACGTTGCCCTGTACGCCATCTTGCGATGCAAGGTGCTCGTCGACGGCGCCCTGACGAACGGCATGCCGGGGCGGGTCATGGTGGCCTTCGGCGTACTGTCGGTCGTCGTCGCGGCGTTTTTCTTGCGCCGCCAGCGGGACGTCAAGCGCATGTTCGCCTACTCTTCCATCGAGCACATGGGACTGATGACGTTCGCCTTCGGGCTCGGCGGCCCGATTGCCAATTTCGCCGGCCTGCTGCACATGACCGTGCACTCGCTCACCAAGTCGGCGATCTTCTTTGCCGTCGGCCATGCCACGCAGCGGGCCGGCTCGCAGGTGATGGACGATATCCGTGGCCTGCTGCAGGCCAGTCCGACGCTCGGCTGGGGGCTGACGCTGGGCTCGTTCGCCATACTGGGGCTGCCGCCGTTCGGCGTATTCGCCAGCGAGTTTTTGATTCTAACGAGCGCCATGCGCCAATTGCCCTGGGTCACGCCGGTGCTGTTGCTGGCGCTGGCGGTCGCGTTCGCATCCGTGTTCTCGCGCGTGCAGGCGATGGTGTTCGGCGAATCGAACCTGCCGCCGCTGCGCCATCGACCCGCACTCTTTCCCGTGTTTGCCCACCTGGGACTGACGCTGATGCTCGGCCTGTTCGTGCCACCGTTCCTCAGTCAGTGGTACCGGCAGGCGGCGGCCTTGATCGGCGGCTAAGACGGGATCCCCCGCCATGACCTCACCGAATCGAGCGCGCAAATGAACCAGCCCAGCACCAACCTGCTGCCGGGCCTAGATTGCCGCTTCGAGCGCCTGAACGGTCCGATGTCGATCCACCGCGCCCAGGTGACGCGAGAGCAGTGGCGCATCGCATCCGGCATCGTGCGCAACCTCGGGGGCCGGCTGGTGGCGCTCTGGGGTACGGACCGGCGCACCCAGCGGGGACACTTTTCGGTTGCCGCCGCCTACGGGCTGCCCGGCGGCCTGGCCTGGCTCGATCTGCCGCTGATCGACGACGGGGCATCCGGGCCGCCACTGAGCTACCCGGACCTGTCGGCTGAATTTCCCTGCGCAGCCCGCATGCAGCGGGCGATCAAGGATTTGAGCGGCCTGTCGGCCGCCGGTGCCCAAGACGATAGGCCGTGGCTACGTCACGCAGCCTGGCCCGCGGACTACTTCCCATTGCGCCGCGAACCCAGCGGGCGTGAACGCTTCGAGGTCAGTGACGAGGCCTATCCGTTCGTCGCGGTCGAGGGCGACGGAGTGCACGAGATCGCCGTTGGCCCGGTACACGCGGGCATTATCGAGCCTGGCCATTTCCGCTTTTCGGTCGTCGGTGAAAAGGTGCTGCGACTTGAAGAACGACTCGGGTATGTACACAAGGGCATCGAGAAGCGCTTCGAAGGCCTGAGCCTTGCGCAAGCTGCCCGCCTGGCCGCGCGCGTGTCCGGCGACAGCACGGTCGCCTACGGCTGGGCGTACTGTATGGCCGCCGAATCGCTGTGCGATACGCACATACCTCAGCGCGCGCGCTGGCTGCGCGCCGTGGCCCTCGAGCGCGAGCGCGTGGCCAACCATCTGGGCGACCTGGGCGCGCTGGGCAACGACGCCGGGTTCGCCTTCGGGCTGGCGCAATTCTCGAGGCTGCGCGAGGATTGGCTGCGACGCAATGCCCAGCTGATGGGTCACCGGCTGCTCATGGACTGGATAGTTCCCGGGGGCGTGCGCTCCGACTTGTCGCCCGAGGACCGCTCGAATTTGCGTTCCGATTGCGAAGCGCTCGCAAGCCAGGTGCGCGAGATCGGCGCAATCTACGACGCGCACGCGGGCCTGCAGGATCGTTTCGCCAAGGCCGGTTGCGTACCGCCCGAGCTGGCGCGGCGCCTGGACATGACGGGATTGGCGGCGCGCGCGAGCGGCATCGGCGTGGACCTGCGGCGGGACCTAGGACCCGAACCCTACCCATCGCTGGACGTCGCAGTTGCCAAGGAGAACGAAGGGGATGTCGCGGCACGCGTCGCCGTGCGTTTCTCCGAAATCCACGAATCGCTGCGCCTGCTCCACGCCCTGCTGGAGAAGCTGCCAGAGGGTCCTGTCTGCATTGAACCGGGAGTCGCCCGCCCCGGGGGCTGCGGCATCGGATGGATTGAAGGCTGGCGGGGCGAATTGGTCGTGGCTATCGAACTCGACGAGCGCGGCTACATTCTGCGTGCCCATTGCCACGACCCGTCCTGGCAGAACTGGCCAGCACTGGAACATGCGGTAATCGGCAACATCGTGCCGGACTTCCCGTTGATCAACAAGTCATTCAACCTGAGCTACTCGGGGCAGGATCTCTGATGCCCTGGCGCGCGCTCCAACAGATCGTCCGTGTCGGCATCTGCACCGAGCCGCAGCCGACGATCGACAAGACTCCGCTGACGACCACCGGGGCGGCGCAGAACGAGGTGCAGGCAATTGGTCAGGAAATCCTGAAGCTGTTCGGCCGCGCCGTAGCCATCCGCGCCGTGGACGCCGGCTCATGCAACGGGTGCGAACTCGAAATGCATGCGCTGACCAACCCCTACTACAACATCGAGGGGATCGGCATCAAGTTCGTCGCCAGTCCGCGGCACGCCGACCTGCTCCTGGTCACCGGCCCAGTCGCCGCCCACATGGAGGCAGCGCTGCGCCGCACCTACGAAGCGGTGCCAGGGCCCAAACGCGTGGTCGCGATCGGCGAATGCGCGTGCAATGGCGGAGCTTTCGGCGAAAGCTATGCCAGCCGCGGCCGCGTGGCCAACGTCCTTCCCGTGGACGTTGAGGTGATGGGCTGTCCGCCCACGCCGCTGGACTTGCTGCGTGGGATTTTGCGCGCCATACACTGCGCCTAGGCCTGCGAATCAGAACAGCTCGAAATCGGCCGATGCAGTCGACTTGGGTGCGATGGCCCCGGTGCGCAGCAGCGCGTCGTAGCAATGACTGCGGTTGCGGCCATGCTCCTTGGCGTAATAAAGGGCGATGTCCGCGCGCTCGACGGAGGATGCCGGAATGTCTTCGGGCAGCACCCGCGTGTAGCCGATGCTCACCGTCACTTGCCCGATTTGAGGGAAGCGGTGTGCGGCAACGGCATTGCGGAAGCGTTCAACGACGGCACCGGCACCGGCCTCGTCGGCGCCATCGACAATGACCACGAACTCCTCGCCACCGAAACGGTAGATCAGTTCGGTGCTGCGGAAGTTTTCGAACATCAGACGGGCAACCAGCAACAGCACTTCGTCGCCGAACAGGTGACCGAAGGTGTCGTTGATCGTCTTGAAGCGATCGATGTCGATCACCGCCAACCAGCTGCCCCTCGTGGTTTCGATCACCGGACCCGGGCCAACGAGTGAATTGCGCCGCTTCGAAAACGTGGCCTCAAAGGTGCGCCGGTTGAGCAAACCGGTCAGGGTATCGCGCTCGCCATAGTCAAGGGCGCTCAGGTGGTTGCGCAAAATACGCAGTACGCCGTGCACGATGTTGGCATCGTGCGGACGGATGGCCGCGCGCTCGCCCGAGAACTCCACCTCGATGAGCCCGATAAGGCCGCGATTACCCAAAAGCGGGAAGACGCTGTCAAAGCGCTCTTCCCTGATGCCGTCGGGCAGATAGTGGACTGCGTCGGAAAGCAGCGCGCACTCATGCCAATGGTCCCGCTCGGTTAGCAGCGGCAGCTCCGCTGGGTCGCTGGGAGCGCCGCCGTCGCGGATGCCCGCGTGGTCGGCGATTACGCGCAGCTGTACTCGTTGACGCCCTTCTTCGCCGATGACCCGGTACACACGCACGCATTCGGGGTGCACGTGTTCGTAGAGCATAAGGGCGACCGCGCGATCGAGTTCATCCCGATCGCGATGCGAGGTAGCTAGCGCAACCGCGTCAATTAAGTTGGGTTTCACTACGGGCCATAATTCGCGACGGCGCGCCATTGCACCATCGGGCCCGCTCATGGTAGGCAAAGCCGCTACCAGCGAACCGTGGAATAAGGATAAGAAAACTTCTCATCCCTGGAATTCTCGCCGGGGCGCTTGCTGGCGCCGTGGCGCAAGAATTCAGGAGAATCGCGGCAAATGTCGCTAAAGAGCCTGATTTTGTATGCGCCCGGCCCGGTTAACCGACAAATTGCGCGCTAATCCACGGTCTATCCCTATCGGCTCGCATCCGCACCGATCGCAGGAATCGAATCGGTCAGCGCGCCGCCGTTGCGCTGTTCTGCCCCGGTCGAACCGGCACCGGCCAATAGCCACGCATCCGCCCATGCAAAACCCGCAACCTGGGGCCCGCCGCGTCCCCCGGGATCCGCTCCCCCGCCGGCCCGCGCCGGCACCGGTGGCACGACAGCCGCGCAGCTCGTCGAGTCAAAACCGGACACCCAGCTCGGCGGCCAGCCGCTCGAGCTTGGCCCGCAGCTCGCAGATTTCGGCGGCCATCTGTGCCTGTTGGGCGCGCAGAACCCGGATCTGCGCCGCAGGCGGGCCATCGGGAACCTCGCCGTCGGAAACCAAATCGACCCGCGCTGCCACCGGCCCAGAGAGCAAGTGCGCCCAGCGAGCCTCGCGCTCGCCCGGCGCCCGCTCCAGCTTCACCACCAGCGGCCCGCCGGCCGCGGCCGGGCGCAGCGCCAGCTCGTCGAGGAAGGCCTCGACCGAGGAAACGTCGGCAAAGCGATGCATCCGATCTGCGGCCGTGCGCAATTCCGCGGCGGTCTGCGGTCCGCGCAGCATCAGGACCGCCAGCAGGGCTACCGCCTGGTCCGGAATGCGCAGGACCCGGCCGATGTTGTGAGAATAGCGCGTGACGCGTGTCCCGCTCGATTCGATCACGAGCGTGTGCGCCCGCAGGCCGTCGACAACCGACTGTACCTCGGCGTCGCGCACCTCCATCACCGGATTGCGGTTGTTCTTCTGGTTGCAACCAGCGGTGAGCGCGTTGAGTGAAAGTGGATACGTGTCGGGAACCGTTCGTTCCTTCTCCACCAGTACCCCGAGCACCCGGGCCTGGAGCAGCGACAGCGGCGGCAGTTGGGTCATGATGCGCGGATCGTAACCCAGGGAGCGCGATCCCAGGATCTTGGGCCGGGACGGGCATCGGACCCGCCGGTCGCCGCCGCTTGTCCGCTGGCAAATGGGTCCGCCCCGGGGCGGCCGAACGCCGCCAGAAGAGCATTTTTGTGACGAACCGCAAGAATTGGGGAATCAACGGACTGCGGCGGACGCCCGGCCATTGTTACTATCTCTCCTGCCCAAAGCTAGGCAATGCGACCAGGCCGTGCACTTTTCCTGCCATCCTCACCGTCCATCGAGCCCGCACCATGACCATCGAGCAAGCCAACATGACCGAATCGACCGACGGCGCGGCCGTCAGCAGTCTCGTCGAACATGCCCGGCACAACATGATTGAACAGCAGATCCGACCATGGGGCGTTCTGGATCCGTCGGTGCTGGAGTTGCTGGGCCGCGTGCCGCGCGAGCGCTTCGTACCGCCGCACCTGCGCTCCCTTGCGTTCGTCGACTTTGAACTGCCGCTGAACATCGACGGGGTCGTCACCGGGGTTGCCATGCTGGCGCCCAAGATCGAGGCGCGCCTGCTGCAAGAGCTGCACATCCATCCGCACGAGCTGGTCCTGGAAATCGGCACCGGATCCGGCTACATGGCGGCACTGGCGGCGCACCGGGCGCAAACGGTCTGGAGCGTCGAGATCGACCCGAGACTGCAGGCCTTCGGCGCTGCGAACCTGGCCCGTGCCGGCGTGCGCAATGCGCATGTCGAAGGCGGCGACGCTGCGCGCGGCTGGCCGGCGCACGCGCCGTATGACGTGATCATCGTCTCCGGGGGATTGCCGGTCGTGCCCGCCGAGATGCTGGCACAACTGAAGGTCGGCGGGCGTCTGGCGGCGATCGTCGGCAAAGCACCTGCCATGCAGGCTCAGGTCATCACGCGCCGGAGCAAGGAGCATTTTGAGACCCTGGCGCTGTTTGAAACGGTGACCGCGCTTTTGCGCAACGTCCAGGGTCCTTCGGCGTTTCGTTTCTGATGAGTGCGGTCACGCTGAGGAGCCCCGCGGGAGCGGGGGCCTGCGCCAAATTCGCCTTCGCGGCGGGCGTCGCCGTGGGCGCCGCGCTGGGATTTGCCGCGCCGGCCATGGCCGTCGGGACCGATCTGCTCAACCTGACCCGGGACGCGCTGCTCAACGACCCCACGTACGCATCGGCACGCTTTGCCCAGATGGCAAATGCCGAGGCCGAACCACAGGCCCGCGCCAACCTGCTGCCCAACCTGAGCGCCGCATTGAGCGAGAGCGCCACACGGGTCGACTTTCGTATGGATAGTGCGGCCTACGGCGCCATCTATCCCTCTGTCGAAAAGACCTTCAATGCCTGGGGACCGTCGCTGAACTTGACGATGCCCGTCTACAGCGCTCCCCTCTGGGACAGCTTGGACCAGGCCAAGCTCACGGTCAAGCAGGGGGAGGCGCAGCTGGCGCAGGCGCGCGCTGACCTGCTCGTTCGTGTGGCCCAGGCCTATTTCGACGTGCTGGCGGCCCAGGACGCGCTCACGGCGCTGCGCGAGAACAAAAGAGCCATCTCCGAGCAGCTGGCCCAGGCCAAGCGCGAATTCGAGGTCGGCACCAAGACCATCGTCGACACGCACGAGGCCAAGGCACGCTACGACCAGATCGATGCCCAGGAAGTGGTGGCCCGCGGCGATCTGGCCGTCAAGCAAAGCGCCCTGCGCACGCTAATAGGCCGCGAAGTGGGCGAATTGCTGCCGCTCAAGGATCCGGTGCAGCTCGAACCGCCGCGGCCCAACGACATTGAAGCCTGGGCGCACAACGCGGAAAACGACAACTACTCAGTCCAGGCGGCGCGCGCCGGCACCGAGATCGCCCGGCGCATCACCAAAGGCGCGCGCGACGCCTATCTGCCGTCGGTCAACATCACGGGCAACCTGCAGTACCAGCGTTCCGACAACTACAGTATCTACCTTCCGGCAAACACGAACATCACGCAATCGACGTTGGGCATCGCGGTGACCATCCCGGTGTTCACGGGCGGCGCAATTCAGAGCCGAGTGCGCGAGGCGCACGCCCGCCAGGACCGCGCGGACCAGGATCTGGAACTGGCGCGGCGCACCGCGTCTCAGGCCGCGCGCCAGGCCTACACCGGGGTCGACTACGGTCTGGCACAAGTGCAGGCGCTAGAGTCGGCCGAGGTCTCGACCAAGACCCAGCTCGATTCCACCATCCTGGGCTATCACGTGGGCGTGCGCATCAACCTAGATGTGCTCAACGCCAACACGCAGCTGTTTAACACCGAGCGCGATCTAAAGAAGGCGCGCTACGACTTTCTGGTCAACGGCCTCAAGCTCAAGGCGGCCGCGGGTACCCTGCAGGACGAGGACATACTGACGGTCAACGCGCTGCTGCAACGCTAGCCGGATTCGTTCAGGCCGCCGCGGTCTGCGCGCCGGCTTGCAGCAGCAATTCATCGATCAGATCGGCGGTGCGCCGGGTGGCACCGCGGTGCATTGCGGCAAATTCGATTGCCGCTGCCGACATGCGCGCACGCAGGCTCGCCTGGGAGCTGATCCGCGCCATCGCCTCCAGCGCACCCGGCGCATCGGCTACCGAGCAGGCGGCGCCGCTGGCCAAGGCATCGGCGGCGGCCTGCGCGAAGTTGAACATGTGCGGCCCCAGTACGACCGGGCAGCCGCAGGCGCAGGCTTCGATCAGGTTCTGCCCGCCCAGGGGCAGCAAACTGCCGCCGATCAGCGCCACATCGGCCATCGCGTAGTACAGCGCCATCTCGCCCATCGAATCGCCCAGGAGCACGGGCGTCGCCGGCCCTGTCTGGGTCGGCATCGCCCACTGCGCGCGCCGCACCACGGTCGCGCCCGTGCCGCGCAACAAGTCGGCGACGTCGTCAAAGCGTTGCGGGTGGCGCGGCACGAAAAGCAGCAGCGGCGCCGCAGTTTCGGCGGATGCTCGGTCGCGCTGCTGCAGGGCTGCCAGGAGCAATCGCTCCTCGCCCTCTCGGGTGCTGGCAAAGAGCCAGATCGGGCGCTCGCCCGAATCTGGCCCAAAGCGCGCCTGCAGCTGCGACCGCAGGTCGCGGCCCTGCGCCAGCATCTGCGGATCTGGACGCTGGTCGAATTTCAGGTTGCCGGTCACCGTGATCGGCCCGGCATACAGCTGACTTAGCCGCGTCGCATCGGCGCTGCTTTGCGCACCGACGGCGCCAATGCCGGCAGCGGCGGCGCGCATCAGATCCGCAAACCGCAACGCCTTGGCCAGCGATCTTTGCGACAAGCGCGCGTTGGCCAGCACCACGGGCACGCCGCGCAGCCGGGCGGCCCGCAGCAAATTGGGCCAAACCTCCGTTTCCATGAGCACGCCCAGGCTCGGGCGCACCTGGCCCAGGAAACGGCGCACGGCCGACGGTAGGTCATAGGGCAAGTAGCGCTGTTGCACGCGATCGGGGTAGGCGCGCACCAGATCGCGCCCAGCGGCGCGTCCGGTCGGGGTCGTGTGCGTCAGCACGAAGCGCGCATCCGGGTGGCGCAGTGCCAGATCTTCGATCAAGGGCTGTGCCGCGCGCGTCTCTCCCACGGAAACGGCGTGTACCCAAATGACGGTCTGGACCTTGCTGGTCGTCGACGGATCGCCTGACCCGAGGAATCGTTCGCGCCAGTGCCGCAAGTATTCGGGCTGGCGCAGGCCGCGCCAGCACAGGTAGAGTGCGACCAGAGGGAAGATCAGGTACCAACCCAGGGTGTACCAAGCGGGCACGCGTGCGGGCGCCTCAGGCGGTGTCGGCAACGCCTTCATGAAGCCTGCGCCTCGACGGACGCGATGGCCGCGAGCACCTGCTCCACCGCAGGCGTCTGGTCGACGCCGCCGAGGCTGACCAGCGGGCCGCTGCCGCGCAAGCCGACCAACGTTGTGTCGAAATCGCAAAAGATGCCCACCGTCGGCGCGCCCACGGCCGCGGCCAAATGCGTCAGGCCGGTATCCAGACCGACGACCAACGCGGCCCGGGATGCCAGCGCGGCGATCTGGGCCAAGGTCGACCGCGGCAGCAGTCGGGCCGCTTGCATGCGCGCGATGCGGCGTTCGCAGTCTTGCCGTTCGCTCTCGCTTCCCCAGGCCAGCCAACTGCGCTTGCCCCGCTGCGCCAATTGCCTTTCGACCGCCACCCAGCGATCGTCTGGCCAGCGTTTGCCCGCTCGGCTGGCGTTGGTGAGCAACAGCACCTGGGCCTCTTCGTCCAACGGCACGCCGTCCATCTGGCTCGCCCTCTGCTGCACGCCGAAGGTCTCCGGCGCGTCCAGCGGATAACCCAAGGCCGCCGCGGCCAGGCGCCGGTTACGATCCACCGCATGCAAGCCACGATCGACGGCGATCCGTCGCCGGTAAAACCACGCGGCCAATGGCTCCCGTGCACTGCCTGCCGCTAGTCCGACGACGGGGCCGCGCGCACTGGCGGCAACCAGCGCGCTCTTGAGCAGGCCCTGGCAATCGATGATCGTGTGATAACGCTGCTCGCGCAGCGCGCGGCGGGCGGCCAACAGTTCCCGCCACGAATCAAGCGCCAGCGCCCGGCGGCGCCAGCGGCGCAGGGCGATAGGGAAAACTCGCGTAACCGCCGGGTGCATGCGCGGAATGTCGCTGAACGCTTCTTCGACCACCCAGTCGATGCGCGCCCGCGGAAAGGCTCGCGCGATGTCCGAAATCATCGGCAGGGCGTGGACGATGTCGCCCATGGACGAGGTCTTGACGATCAGGACGCGCACGCGTGCAGTCTAACAAACGTCCTCGACATCGTCGAAGCGGGCCGTTGCAAGAGGCCCGCTTCACGGTCGCCCTGCACCGTGAAAAGGTCCGTATTGTCCCGGTTTTCCGTTACTATCGGCCGGCGTTGAATTGGACTATTCGGAACCCACGATGGAACGCCCCGGCACGCCCTTCCCCCTGGAAATCAATCCCAAGATCCCCAAGCGCTTGGCGCGCCTGGAGGAGATCTCACACGACCTTTGGTACAGCTGGGATCGATCCACGCGGCAGCTGTTCGCGCGTCTGGACAGCGCGCTTTGGAACGGCGTAAGCCACAGCCCCAAGGTGCTGCTCAAGCGTATCGACGAGCGCCGGCTGACGGAAGCCGCCTCGGACCCGGGTTTTCTCGCCAGCTACCAGCGCATGTTGTCGGCGTACGACACTTACCTGGCGGACAGAGGGCGCGACGGTAACTCGTCGGTGCTCGGCGAAAACGACCTGATTGCCTATTTTTGCGCGGAATTCGGCTTCCACGAAAGCCTGCCGATCTATTCGGGAGGATTGGGCATACTCGCCGGCGACCATTGCAAGGCCGCCAGCGACCTGCGTCTGCCGTTCGTCGGCGTGGGGCTGCTCTACCGCCAGGGATACTTTCAGCAAAAGATCGACGGCGAGGGTAACCAGCAGGCCATCTACCAGGACTCGGATTTCGACGACCTGCCGGTGACGCCGGTGCTCGATGCCAACGGAGCCGAGATCTGCATCGACATCGAGCTGCCGGGCCGGCCGCTCAAAGTCAAGCTCTGGAACGCCCGCGTCGGCCATGTCCGCCTGATCTTGCTCGATACCGACTTGAGCGCCAATGCCGAGCGCGACCGGCACGTGACACACCGCCTTTATGGCGGCGATCGCGAGGTGCGCATCGTTGCAAGAGATCGTCCTGGGCGTCGGCGGCGTGCGTGCGCTCGGCGCCCTGGGCCTGCGCCCGACGGTCTGGCACATGAACGAGGGACACGCGGCCTTTCTCGTGCTCGAGCGCATCCGCCAGCAGATGCGCGAGGGACTCGAATTTGCCCAGGCCATCGAGGCGGTGGCCGCCAATACCGTGTTCACCACGCACACGGCGGTGGAAGCGGGCCACGACCGCTTCTCCGAATCCTTGTTCCGCACGTACTTCGATTCGTATGGCCAGCAGATGGGACTGGAGCCGCAAAGCCTCTTCGGGCTGGGCAAGAGCGCGGCGAGCAGCGACTTCGACATGACGGCGCTCGCGGTGCGCGGATCGCGCTTTCAAAATGGCGTGTCCAAAATCCACGGCGAAGTGAGCGCGCAGATGCTGCGCGACCTTTGGCCGCAGGTTCCTCCCGAGGAGAACCCGGTAACGCACGTGACCAACGCGGTGCATGTGCCGACCTTCTTGTCTCCGGACTGGTCCAACGACTTTGACCGGTTCCTGGGATTTGACTGGCTCGACCGGATCAGCGATCCGGCGGTGTCCAAACGCGTCGACGAGCTACCCGACCATATCGTCTGGAGCCGCCACCAGTTCCTCAAATCGCAGATGCTGCACCTGGTGCGCCACCGGGTGACCGAGCAGCACAATCGCAATCGCGGCAGCGAAGCGCACCTGGATCGCATGCTGCGTCTTGCCGATCCGGCCAATCCGAACGTGCTGACCATCGGCTTCGGTCGGCGCTTTGCCACCTACAAGCGCGCCACGCTGCTCTTCGAAGACAGGGCCTGGCTGCAACAGATCGTCAGCGACCCCAAGCGCCCGGTGCTGTTCATCTTCACTGGCAAGGCGCACCCGGCGGATCAGCCGGGGCAGGAACTGATCCGTGAGCTGGCACGCCTGTCGCGCACGCCCGAATTCGAGGGCCGCCTGCTGCTGGTCGAGGGCTACGACTTGCGCCTGGCGCGCCGCCTGGTCTCGGGCGTCGACGTCTGGCTGAACAACCCGGTATTCCCGCTCGAAGCATCCGGCACCTCGGGCATGAAGGCCGGCATCAATGGGGTCGTCAACCTGTCGGTGCTCGACGGCTGGTGGGACGAGGGCTACACCGGGGACAACGGTTGGGCCATCAAGCCGGCCTCGTCGACACTGAGCGGACAGGCACGCAACGCCGAGGAGGCGCGCACGCTCTACGAGATCTTGCAGGACCAGGTCGTGCCCTCGTATTACTCGCGCGAGGAGACCGGCTACTCGCCGACCTGGATCAAACGCATGAAGCGCTCGATGGGAACCATCTTGCCGCGCTTCAATGCCAACCGCATGGTGGGCGACTACCTGGCCCAGTTCTACGGTCCGGCCGCGCGGCAGGGGCGGCGCTTCGCCCGCGACGATTTTCACGGTGCCAAGGAAGTGGCCGGCTGGAAGAGTCGGGTCGTGGCCGCCTGGCCGGGCGTGCGCATCCGTCGCATCGACAATCCGGCCGTGCGCACGATGTTTGGCGATCGGATCCGCATCGAGGTCGCGGTCTTCCTCAACGGCATCGAGTCCAGCGACGTACGCGTCGAGCTACGGTTGGAGGATGTCAGCGCCGCAACCGATGCCGGGGCTCCCGGCAAAGGCCGCTTTTTCGTGCATGCCAACACGATTGCCGAGACCGGTGAACAGCGCTTCGTACTGGACTTCACGCCCGAGTCCTGCGGACGGTTCGATTACCGCATTCGCGTGTTTCCGTACCACGATCTGCTCACCCACAGGTTGGAAACCGGCTTGATGCGCTGGCTGTGATGTCGATCAGGATTGCGCCGTAACGCGGCGGTATAGGTCCAAGTACTGCGCCGCGCTCGCACGCCAGCTGACGTCGCGTGCCATCGCAGCGCGTTGGACGGCGCCCCAGGCCTGCGGGTCGGCGTATACGCTATGCGCACGCCGCACAGCCGCGAGCAAGGCCGCCGGCGTGGCCGGTGCAAAGGAAAAGCCGGTCGCCGTTCCGGCCGCCAGGGTTTGGTCCGTGCAATCGGTGACCGAATCGGCCAAGCCGCCCGTGCGGCATACCACCGGCAAGGTGCCGTAGCGCTGGCTGTACATCTGGTTCATGCCGCAGGGTTCGAAGCGCGAGGGCATAAGAAACAGATCGGCTCCGGCCTCGATTTGGTGCGCCAGCGACTCGTCGAAGGCAATGCGCACGGCGATTTGGTGCGGGAAGCTGCGCGCCAGGTCCAGCAGGCGCTCCTCCAGCAGGCGGTCCCCCATGCCCTGGATGGCAATCTGCGCCGGCAGCGCCATCAGCGGCTCGACGATATCGGCCACCAGATCCACGCCCTTTTGCTCGACCAGCCGCGTGACCATGCCCAACAGCAGCACGCCCTCATCGGGCGCCAAGTCGAGCGTGGTCTGCAGCGCACGCTTGTTGGCGCGCTTTTGGACCAGCGAATCGGCGTCGTAGCGTTGTGCGATCAGGGGGTCCGTTGCCGGATTCCAGTGATCCGTATCCACGCCATTGAGGATTCCCGTCAGAACCTGGGCACGGGCGCTGAGCAGGCCCTGCAAACCAAATCCGAGCGCCGCCGTGCAGATCTCCTGCGCGTAGGTCGGGCTGACCGTCGTGATCGCGTCGGCGCAGGCCAGTCCGCCCTTGAGGAAGGAGACCTTGCCGTGGTATTCGACCCCATCGAGCGCAAAACTTCGGGCAGGCAGCGCGAGGCGCGCCATCGCTTCGACCGGGAAGATGCCCTGGTAGGCCAAGTTGTGCACGGTGACCACGCTGGCAGCGCGCGTGGTGCCGGCATAGGACAGATATACAGGGGCCAACGCTGCCTGCCAGTCATTGCAGTGCACGACATCCGGACGCCAGGGCGTTGAATTGCCCGGGCCCCCGAGCAAAGCGGCAATGCGGGACAACAGGCCGAAACGCAAATCATTATCAGGCCAGTCCTTGCCGTCGGCCCCCAGGTAAGGATTGCCGGGGCGGTCGTAAAGCACCGGACAGTGAACCAGCAGCAGTTGCACGCCCTGTGGACCGCGCGCGGCCAGCAACTGCGCCGCCGGCATCGCCGCCTGGGCCGGGATGTTGGCCACGACCGCGCCTGCTCTGGCGCTACCGGAGTCCAGATTCAGTGCGCGAAGCACGGCCGGATACGCGGGCAGCAAGACTCGGACGTCGACGCCCAGGTCGGCCAGCGCCGGTGGCAAAGAGCCGCTGACGTCGGCGAGACCGCCGGTCTTTATCAGCGGCGCGAGCTCGGAAGTGACAAAGAGGGCTTTCACGCTGGCGCACTCATGCGGAATTCACTTGAATTTCGATTTAACATACTAGCGTGAACGAAGAATAGCAGCCGATGTGCTTGCGCGGTGCTCCGCGCCTTGAATGACAAAGAGGGGGGAGACTTGAAAAACTCTGGAACACCCGACAGCCGACCGGACTCGCCCCGCGGCGCGCTCGACCTCGAATCGGCGGGGGGCGTGCGTCTTGCCAGATCCACGCTGGCCATCATCCTGGCCGGCGGCCGCGGCACGCGTCTGGGCCATTTGACCGACCGGCGGGCCAAGCCGGCGGTGCCGTTCGGCGGCAAATTCCGCTTCATCGACTTCCCCTTGTCCAACTGCGTCAATTCCGGCATACGCCGCATCGGCGTGTGCACGCAATACAAGGCACAGAGTCTTATCCGCCACGTGCAGCGCGCCTGGTCGTTTCTCGACGGTCGTTTCCAGGAGTTCGTCGAACTGCTGCCGGCACAGCAGAACGTCGGGGACGACTGGTACAAAGGTACGGCCGACGCGATCTACCAGAACATCGGCCTATTGCGCTACCACGGGCCCGAACTGATCCTGGTGTTGGCCGGCGACCACATCTACAAGATGGACTACAACCACATGCTGCACGACCATGTGACTCGGTCCGCCGATCTGACCATAGGCTGCATGGAAGTCCCCCTGCCGGATGCCAAAGGGTTCGGCGTGATGGCCGTTGACGACGCAATGCGCGTCGTGGCATTCCAGGAAAAGCCCGAACACCCGGCGCCCATGCCCGGCCGGCCCGACACCGCCTTGGCCAGCATGGGGATCTACGTCTTCAACGCCGAGTTCCTGTACGAGCAGCTGGCACGCGACGCCGCGGACCCCGGCTCCGAGCATGACTTCGGCAAGGACATCATTCCCTACCTGCTGGCGCAAGGCAAGCACCTGCAGGCGCACCGCTTTTCTGACAGTTGCGTCAACATGACGGAGGACCGTCCCTACTGGCGCGATGTCGGCACGCTGGACGCGTACTGGGAAGCCAACATGGAATTGACCAAGGTGGTTCCCGACCTGAACCTGTACGACAAGAATTGGCCGATCTGGACTTACCAGGAGCAACTGCCCCCGGCCAAGTTCGTCTTCGACGACGAGGGTCGCCGCGGCACGGCGATCGACTCCTTGGTCTCGGGCGGCTGCGTGATCAGCGGCGCGACCGTGCGCCGCTCCTTGCTCTTTTCCAGCGTGCACGCGCACAGCTATGCCCGCATCGAAGACTCGGTGATTTTGCCCAACGTGGACATCGCGCGCAACGTTGTGCTCAAGCGCGTCGTCGTGGAAAAAGGCTGCCACTTGCCGCCGGGCCTGCAGGTAGGCGTCAATCCGCAGCTTGACCGCCAGCGTTTCTCCGTCAGCCCAAAGGGCATCACGCTGGTCGTGCCGGAAATGCTCGAAGCGTTGAGCGCGGGAAAAGTCGATTGAATCCGACCCCGGCGCTGCACCTGCCGCCCGCGACGGTTGCCTCGGGGGTGGACCTGTTGCTGATGTGGCACATGCATCAGCCCGACTATCGGGATCGCAGCACCGGCATCTTCACGATGCCATGGGTGTACCTGCACGCCGTGAAGGATTACTCCGACATGGCCTGGCACCTGGAACAAAATCCCGGCATGCGCGCGGTGGTCAACTTCGTGCCTGTGCTGCTCGACCAGATCGAGGATTACTGCGACCAATTTGCGACCGGCCGCCTGCGCGATCCGCTGCTGTCCTTGCTCGCCCGTGACGAGAACGCCCCGCTGTCGGAGATGGAACGAGAGCATGCCTTCGGCCAATGCTTTCGCGCCAACCACCACCGCTTGATTGCTCCCTTTGCGCCCTACAAGCACCTGTTCGATCTGTTTCAGGCCATGGAAGCGCAGGGCAAGGCCAGCCTGCGCTATCTTGCAGACCCTTACATCCGCGACCTCGTAACCTGGTACCACCTGTCCTGGACGGGCGAGACCGTGCGCCGCGAGTCGGAGGTCATTGCCCAGCTCATGGCCAAGGGCACCGGATTCACGAGCGAGGATCGTTTGGCGCTGTTGCGCGTGATCGGCGATGTCGTGCAACAGATCATTGCGCGCTACCGGTCGCTGGCGCTGCGCGGCCAGATCGAGTTGACCAGCACGCCGCACTGTCATCCGCTGTCGCCGCTGCTGCTCGATTTTCACTGCGCCCACGACACCCTGCCGGACGCGCCCTTGCCCCGGACCGAGCACTACCCCGGTGGACGCGAGCGGGTGTGCGCACACATTGATTCGGCGCTGGCGAGCCACGAGCGACGTTTTGGGGCCGCGCCAGTAGGTATCTGGCCTGCCGAGGGAGCCGTTTCGAGCAGCTTTGTCCGCCTTCTGGCCGAACGCAAGATCCGCTGGACCGCCAGCAGCGAAGGCGTGCTGGGCAACAGCCTGCGCGCCTCAGCGCAGACGGCGGCTCCGACGGCTGGGTCCGCTGGCGTGCCCGGGAGCGCGCCCGTGTCCGGCACGAGCAATCAGGCACACCAGCCCTACCGCGTGAGCAGCATCGCGCCGGACCTGCTTTTCGTATTTCGCGATGATCGGCTGTCGGACCTGATCGGCTTTGTCTACTCCAAGTGGCATGGGCGAGATGCCGCGGAAAATTTTGTCCACGAACTCGAGGCCATCGGCAACAAGGCTGCAGGCGGTCCACGGCCGGTGGTCAGCGTCATTCTCGACGGCGAAAACGCCTGGGAATACTATCCCTACAACGGATTCTTCTTCCTGAGCGATCTGTACCGCAAGCTGTGTGCCCACTCTTCGATACGCACGGTGACCGGCGCCGACCTGGTGGCGGCCGCCGACGCCGCCAATGCCCGCTCGGCGCAGGCAAGCCACCCATTGCCGGGCGACACGTCGATGCCGGTCGGCGAATTGCCCGCGCTGGCCGCCGGCAGCTGGGTCTACGGAAACCTGGCGACCTGGATCGGTTCGCCGGATAAGAATCAAGCGTGGGATCTGCTGTGCGCCGCCAAGCAGAACTACGACGAGGTGATTGCGGCCGGACAGCTGGACGAAGCGCAACGGGCCGCTGCGCAGGCACAATTGGCCGACTGCGAGGCATCAGACTGGTTCTGGTGGCCCGGCGACGACAATCCGAGCGAATCGGTCCGGGCCTTCGAATCGCTGTTTCGCTCCAAGCTCGCCAATCTCTACCGATTCCTCAAGTCGCCGGTACCGCAGAACCTGGGCACGGCGTTCGGCACGAGCAGTGGCCACAGAGGCAGCGGCGCCGAAGTCGGCGGCACGATGCGCCGCGGTAGCCTGTCCTAGGCGTCGCGCAGCTTGTGCGCGGACAACAGGTAGTGATAGGCCAGAAATTGCGTGAACAATCCACCCGTGATCTGGTCGACGCGGCGTTTGCATGTCCCGCGTTCAAATCCGGCCGGCAGGCACTGCGGCGCGCTCAACAGGGAATGGGTCAGCAGTCGCATCGCCGAGCTGCGTGTGAACAGGTGCAGATGGGTGCGATCCAGCAGTCCATGGTCCTGGTATTCCCATCGCCCCTCAAATAGCAGCGGCAGCAGCACCGAGTGGTGGCGAACGTTGGGCAGGCTGACGACCAACGTGCCCCCGGGAACCAGCCGTTCGCGCACCAGCCGGTCCACCGCGCCCCATGGATCGACGAGATGCTCGAGCACGTCCAAGCACAAGATCAAGTCAAAGCGCCCCAGATCGGGGGGTAACGGCTCACGCTCGATGTCGCGACAAAGCACCAGGTCAGCGACCCGGCGTGCCTGATCAGCAGCCGGAGCAAACAGCTCGACGCCCACGGCGTAGCCGATCCGTCCGCTCGCCTTCAACCACCGCAGCGTGCCGCCGGCACCGCACCCGATTTCAAGGACGCGTTCGGCCCGGTCGGGGAGCAGGGGCTCGATTTCACGTCGAGCGCCCGCAAAATAGCCGGCTTCCTTGGTGCTGTAATCCTGCATACAGGCCTGTTTCGTCTGCGCGACGCTACGCTCGACGCCGCGCGATGATCGCAGATTTCACCGCGCAGGTCCTTTCACGACCGCGTTACTGCCAAACCGAGCGCACGCAACCTCTTCCACAGCTCGCTGAACTCGTCGCGGCGCAACCCGATCGCCGCGGCCGCGACGGTCAGCGCGACCAGCAGCAATGGCACCAGCAGCCCGAGTGCCTGGGGTCGGGCACCGCCAACGGCCGCGATGAGCGCAGCGGCCAGCGCGACGGCCAGCGTTCCCAGCGTGCGCCCTGAGACCGCCTGGCGGTCCAGGACCCAGGTCGCCAGCAACATCAATCCCGTGTCCAGTGCACAGCGCGCGCTCCATACCCACGCCGCCCCTTCGGCGCCGTAGTGCGAAGCCGCCCAAAACAGCGCCACGCCGTAGGGAAGCAGTTCGGCCACGTGAAAACGCGCCGTCAACCAGGAGCGGCCGCTGGCCTGCAAGTGTGCAAAGGGGACCTGTGCGGCCGTGTTGACGATACCACCCACGAGCAGCCATCGCAGTATCGGCGCCGCCGGCTGAGCGATCTGCTGGCCGAGCCAAAGCGCCAGCAGCGGCTCGGCCAGCAAGGCGATCGCCAGACACAGGGGCAGCTGCATCAACAAGGTGACACGCACCGCCCGGTCGATCAGCTCGGCGCCAGCGGACGAGTCCGAGCGGGCCAGCACGGCCAAGCGGGGAAACAGCACACCGGCCAGCATCGCGGGAATCAGCAGCATGCGCAACACGATCTCTTGCGGGATGGCGTAGACCGCCACCGTCCCCAACGCCGCCACGGCGCCCAGCACGAAGCGGTCGAAGACGACCATCATGGGTCCGACCACACCGCTGACCGTGATGAAGGCGCCTTCGGCGAGTGTATGACGCAAGGCATCGCGCCGCTCGTGCGCGGCCCGCGCCCCCAGCGTTGCGCCCCAGGGCAGGTGTCGCCTGCACCATCCCTGGTGCAGAGCCAAGGACACCCACCGCCCCAGGACGATGCCACCAACCAGCGCCGGTAACGTGGGGGAGAAAGCCAGCAGCAACAGCGGTACGCCAAAGGTCCACACGCCCATCGTGACGCGCAGCACGTTGACGACACCGAATGCCTCGCGGCCCTCCATCGCTCCGCGCCATAGGTTCGAGAGCACAAGGGGCGGTATCGACGCGGCGAGCAGTACCCACGCCCCATGGACCTCGGCGAGCCATGCGGGCGTCGCATTGCCGCCGGCCAGCCATGCAGCCGGAAGAGCCAGCGCGACAACCACGGCCACCACGACGCAAAGGCCGAACAGTCGCAGCGCAATCCAGCGCAAGAAAGCGACCTCCGTCGCCAGATCCCCGGCCGCCGCCGCCACGGCCACGCGGCGCGCAAAGACGCGGCTCAGACCGAAATCCAGAAACCCGAGGTAGCCGATCGCTGCCCAGACGATGGTGAGAAACCCCAGGCGTTCGTAGCCTGCCATTCGCCCGATCAGCGGCACAGCGGCTACCGCCAGCAGCAATGGCAGGCCAGCGCCGAGCAGGTTGTATAGGAAGTGACGTCCGGTGCGCATCGGGTTCCGAGTGTACTGTTGCCTGTTGGGCCTTCGACGAAGAGCCACCGCCGGTACGCCACCCGGGGGCCGACGTCGCGCCGCCGCAGCCAGCAGCCTGCCGCTGTCGGGCGCTGACTAAACCGCCGGGTCCAACTCGGTAATCGGCATCGGTTCGCAAGTGTGGCTGCCGGCGATCAGTCGACCCGAGACTCCGGCAAGCCCGTGCCGCACGCCCAGCCACATGTGCGCGAAGCGCTCCGTTCGCCGATCGCCGACGGTCAGGAAGTAGGCGGCGAACTTGACGAGTCGGACCACAAAATGGATGCGCCACATGGTCGGCATCGCAACGTCGCGCAACATCTGCAGCGTATTGCGGAACATGTAGTAGTCACGCAGGGGCGTGTGCGCCGCCACCTGCCGCCAACCGAAGAACCAAAGCCGCTTGACGGAGTCCCCCAGTCGATGGTTGAGCTGCGCCTGGGGGACCACCAACAGGCGGAAGCCGGCCGCGCGTGCGCGCAGGCACCACTCCGTGTCGACATGATCGATGAAGTAGTTGCTCCGCAGACCTTTGAGTTCCCGCAAAACGTCGCGAGGCACCAGGCTCCCGGAAGCGATCAGAAAGCTCACTTCGACCGGCGGCGCGTTCGCTCCCGCATGTTCGGGGGGGAGCTTGGGCAGCCAGCGCACGGGCCAGCCCAACTGGTCGGTGATGACCCAGGACACTTGCCGCGTGCGCATATCGATGCTGCGCGGGCCCGCCGCCGCGACTCTTTGCAAGCCGCGCTCGGCTGCACTTTGTTCGGCCTCCCGCAGCGCGTCGCGCAGTTTGCGCACCATCCCTGACGCGGGGATGCTGTCCTGGTCCAAGAACAGCAGATACCGGCAATCGCTGCGCATCATGGCGAGGACCGCCC
The DNA here is from genome assembly GCA_963729785.1 of uncultured beta proteobacterium. Classification (GTDB taxonomy): domain Bacteria; phylum Pseudomonadota; class Gammaproteobacteria; order Burkholderiales; family Burkholderiaceae_F; genus GJ-E10. The sequence goes on from CAVSPM010000032.1 coordinate 50,960, forward strand.
CCTGGTTCTGGGCCGCGGCAATGCCCAGGTTCTGCTGGTTGCACAGCAAATCGATCGCCTTCGAAGTCTGCTGCACGACTTCGCCCACCCGGCCCGAGGACTGGTTGTCGACCACGACGACACGTCCAACCTGGGACAACAGCACCGACAAGAGCTGGCGCAAGCCTCCCAGATCAGGGCAATAGGTGACCACGATGGCGCTCACGTCCGAGCAAATCTCCTTGTCCACGAGCGCGCCCATCGCGCGCGATTCCGGCGGTGCAGCAGTGGCAAGGTCCGGCATGCTCGCCCGCGCTAGCTGCGCCGATCCGCGGCCAGGCGGCGCGCCAGCTCGGCGAACCGGTCATCCTGCTCCCATTGTTCCAGTGGAACCGGCAGTTTGCGGCGCCAGTTGGGGTACTGGTCGACCGTCCCGGGCAGGTTCACCTGGTCACGGCAGCCGAAGACGTCCTCGAGCTGCACCGAGAGCACTCGCGCCGGCGTGCGTCCCAAATACTCCTGCACGGCCGTAGCCAGGCGCGAGTTCATCGGCACCGGCCAGCGCGGCTCCGGCCCGATCTCCGCCGGCAGCAGCGCCTCCCGCTGCAGCGCCGAGAGCAGGCGGGCGCCGTCGCGTTTGCGCTCTTCGACTTGTTGCACCATGACCGCATCGCTCGGGAACAAATGCAGCGTTTTGCGCAGTTCCAGATCGCGCCCCTCCCAGAAGCCGACCAGGGTCGCCAAATCGTGCGTCGTCGAGGTCACCAGCGCTTCGCGCGGAAACTCGTGCGGCGCCAAAAACTCGCCATCTTGGCGATGCGAGAAATACAAGACGCGATAGGACAGCATGCCACTGCGATCCATGGCGTGGCGCACCTCGTCGGGCACCGTGCCCAGATCCTCGCCGATGACCATGCAGCGATTGCGCTGGCTCTCGAGCGTCAAGATGGCCAGCAGGTCATCGAAAGGGTAGGTGACGTAGGCGCCGGCGTCGGGCTGATCCCCGCGCGGCACCCAGAACAGGCGCGCAAGGCCCATCACATGATCCAGGCGCAGCGCACCGGCGTGGCGCATATTGGCGCGCAGTGTGGCGATGAACGGTGCATAGGCACGCGCCCGCAGGCGCTCGGGTACCAAGGGCAGCAGGCCCCAGTCCTGCCCGTGCAGGTTAAAGTCGTCCGGCGGACACCCAGCGCTGGCGCTGTGGGCGTACAGATCCTGCGCCGCCCAGGACTCCGCACCGCCACGGTCGATCGACACCGCCAGATCCTGGTACAGACCGACCGCCAGTCGGGCCGCCAGCGCGACCTGGCCTACCTCGGCCAACTGCGACTCGGCCAGCCACTGGACGTATTCGTAGAACTCGACGCGCTCCAGGTGCTCGCGCAGGAAGCCGGCCACCGCCGTTGATGCCGGATCTCGGTACACGTAGGGCCACTGCGTCCAGCCCCATACCGTCGCGTCCTGAGCGTGCAGATATTCCTGCAACGCCTCGAACAAGGCATGCTGGCGCAGCGCCAAGCCGCCGCCAGCCTGGAAGGCGCGGAACCCGCGCGCACGATCCGTAGGCTGCGGTCCCAAGTGCGTACGCCGAAAACAGCCATACAGCGCCTCGAGCACCGGCAGCTTGACCTCGGCCACGCCGGCGTAGTCGACCAGATCGCGCTGGCGCAACGCGTGCAGGCGCGCCTGGAACTCGGGAGCGAAGACCGTGGCGCGCGCCTCGGTGCAATCGGCGAATTCGGGCACGGCCTCGACATCGATATACAAGATATTGCAAAAGCGCCGTGACGAAGGCGCATAGGGACTGGCGTGCTCCGGGTTGTTCGGATACAAGGCGTGCAGCGGATTGAGCCCTACCAGCGCGGCGCCTAACTGGCCGCACAGGCGCACCAGGGTCGCCAAATCGCCAAAATCGCCGATACCCCAGTTGCGCTCGGAACGCAGCGCATACAGCTGTACCGCCGGCCCCCAAACGCGCTGCCCCTGATCGAGCAGCGGCGGCAAGTAGCAGCGCCTTGGCGCCACCACGATCAGGGTCGAGGACAGCAGGCGGCTGTCCCCGCCCGCGGCGCGACCCGTCTGCTGGACGGCGCCCTGGGACGCGGCCAAAGTCTCGCCCGGCGCCGGGTCGATGCGAAGATCCAGTCGGTGATAGCCCGCGGGTAGATCCGTCGGCAGCTGAATGCGAAAATCCTCGACCACCCCGTGGTGCTCGCCGCCACCCTCCTCCACCAGGTGCCAGCGCAGCGTCCCGGTACGCGCACTCGACTGCAGCATCAGTATCCAGGGCGACGTGTCCTGCCAAAAGACCGCCACCGGGGGCAGGGGGCTGCGCTGCTCGATCGCCGCCTGCGCCTCATCGATCGAGCGCAGCGACGCCTTCACCTGGGAGGTGTCGCCCGCTTCCACGCCCATGGCGCGCAGCAGGGCGCGCAAGCCATGATCCGGCACCACGCGCCGATGGCCCCAGATGTCGTAGTACTCGTCACCGATCCCATAGCGCCGGCACAGGCGCAGCAGATCCTCGCGCCCGGCTCCAGACGACTGCTCGGGCGATGCCGGCGGGTCCGCGTGTTCGCTCATCGGGTGTCCACCAAGTGTGCGCTATCCGCTGCAAGCCGGCAGCAGCGGAACCAGTGCGGGCTCGTCCTCGACGACATAGGCAAAACGCTGCTCGAAACCCTGCGCATCCAGCCCCACCACGCGCGCCAGCGCGGCCAGCGCGTCCGGGTTCCTGAAATCGTCGCGCCGCAAACGCGTCATGTAGCGCCGCGCCACCGCGTAGCGCAGCGAAGACGTGTCGACCGTGCGCACCCGCGTGCGTCCGGTTTTGGGATCTATCATCGAAGCAAACGGGATGGGAACGAATTTGCCTTCCTGGATCGAGACCATCGCGGCGGAGCCCCCCTCCAGCAGAAACTGGGCCGCGCAGTAGCCCAGGTCGAGGGTGTACTCGATGTCGACCGGGACCGGATGGGCACAGCGCAGTTCGTAGCCGATATCCTTGGACACGATCGAGGCGGACACGCCCAGCGCGCGCAGCCGCTCCTCGACGAGCTTGCGTAGACCCTTGCCCAGGTCGATCTCGGCCAAGCGGATATGGTCGTGCTCATCGCGCTCCACCGATCCCAGGCGGTGCAGCTCGGTCTCGGGGATGATTTCGGCCAAGCCTTCGGCCAGCACCGCCACGCCGTCCTTGCCGCCCTCGGCGCGGCGCTTGATCACCGCACCGACGAGCACGTCGGCGATCTTGTCCAGGCTGACCTTACCTCCTTGACCCTGCCCGGCGAACTCCTCGGGAATGACGGCCAAGCTGGCCCCGGCCGCCTTGGCAATGCCCAGCGCCAGCGAACCGGCCTTGCGTCCCATGGCCACGACGAAGTACCAGCGCCCCGACGTGCGCGCATCGCGCATCAGGTTGTCCACGAGCTCGGCGCCCAAGTGGCGCGCCGTCTGAAAACCGAAGGTATCGATATGCGCCGGCAGGTCGAGGTCGTTGTCGATCGTCTTGGGCACGTGCGCCACGCGCAGGCGTGCGCCCGCCCTCTCGGCAACCTTCATCGCGGAAAAAGCCGTGTCATCGCCGCCGATGGTGACCAGCTGCGTTACGCCCAGCTCGCCGAGCGACTGCACCACCCGGTCCAGGTGGGCGGCCTGCTTGGTCGGATTGGCGCGCGAGGTACCCAAGATCGCCCCACCTTGCAGGTGTATGCCCCGCACATCCTCGGCCGTAAGGCTGCGCACGCCGTCGAGCTTGCCCTGCATGATCTCCGAATAGCCGTAAGGCAGGCCCAGCACCTCCTGACCGGCCGCACGGGCGCGCAGCGTGACGGCGCTGATCACGCTGTTGAGCCCCGGCGCCGGACCGCCGCCGACCAGCACAGCGAACTTTTGCTTCACGGCGCCGATGCTGGCCGCGCCTTGCTTTACCTTCGTATCCGCCATCTTCTCCTCCCCGTCGTTGCCCCTTGGGCTCTCAGCCATTATCGGGTTTCAGAAACACCACCGCCAGCGGCGGCAGGGTCAGCGCGATGGAATGGCCATGGCCGTGCGATGGCACCGCCTCGGCCTCGACCGCGCCCCAGTTTCCCATGCCGCTTCCGCCGTAAATCTGCGCATCGCTATTGGCCAGTTCGCGCCAGCGCCCCCCCACCGGAACGCCCACGCGGTGCTGCACGCGCGGCACCGGCGTCAGATTGCAGGCCACCAGTACCGGCGCCGTGCCCGTTCGGCCGCGCCGCAGAAACACGAGCAGACCGCGTTCGGCGTCCTGGCAATCGATCCACTGGAATCCCTCGGCCGAGAAGTCCTCCTCGAAAAGGGCCGGCTCACTGCGCAGCAGCCGGTTGCAGTCGGCCACCCAGCGCTGAACCCCGCTGTGCTCGGCAACGGCCAACACGTGCCAGGACAGGCCGCGCTCGTGCGCCCATTCTTCGGGCTGGGCCAGCTCGCCGCCCATGAACAGCAGCTTCTTGCCTGGATGAGCCCACTGGTAGCCAAACAGCAGGCGCAGATTGGCAAAACGCTGCCAGGCGTCGCCGGGCATCTTTCCCAGCAGCGAACCCTTGCCGTGCACGACCTCGTCGTGCGACAGCGGCAGCACGAAATTCTCGGCAAAGGCGTACCAGATGGAGAAGGTGATGCGGTCATGGTGGTAGCGCCGATGAACTGGATCCAGGCTCAGGAAGTCGAGCGTGTCGTGCATCCAGCCCATGTTCCACTTCAGGCCAAAGCCCAGGCCGCCCAAATAGACGGGCCGTGACACCATCGGCCATGAGGTCGACTCTTCGGCCATGGTCTGCGTGTCGGGATGGTCGCGATAGACGGCCTCGCTGAGCATGCGCAAAAAGGAGATGGCCTCGAGGTTCTCCTTGCCGCCGTAGCGGTTGGGGATCCAGTCACCGGCCTCGCGTCCATAGTCCAGGTACAGCATCGAGGCGACCGCATCGACGCGCAGACCGTCGATATGGTATCGGTCGAGCCAGAAAAGCGCGCTCGACAAAAGAAAGGCGCGCACTTCGTTGCGGCCGTAGTTGAAGATGGAGCTAGTCCACTGCGGGTGAAAGCCCTGACGCGGGTCGGCGTGCTCGAAGAGGTACGTGCCGTCGAACTGCGCCAACCCGTGGGCATCCGCCGGAAAATGCGAAGGCACCCAGTCGAGCAATACGCCGATGCCATGCTGGTGCAGCACGTCAATCAAGTACATCAGATCCTGCGGCGTGCCGTAGCGTGCGGTGGGCGCGAAATAGCCGGTGGTCTGGTAGCCCCAGGAGCCGTAGAAGGGATGCTCCGTGATCGGCAGAAACTCGACGTGGGTGAATCCCATCTGCAGCAAATATTCGGCCAGCGGCTGCGCCAGCTCGCGGTACGTCATCGAGCGGTTACCCTCTTCTGGCACGCGCCGCCAGGATCCGAGGTGAACCTCGTAGATCGACATCGGTGCGTCGAGCGCGTTGACGCGGGCCCGGGTCTGCATCCACTGGGCGTCGCCCCAGGCGTAGTTCAGGTCCCAGACGCGCGATCCCGTGGCGCCGAGTGAAGGCGTCTCGCTGTACGCGGCAAACGGGTCTGCCTTGATCAATTCCCGCCCCCCGACGTGGGAGACGATGCGGTACTTGTAGGCATGGCCATGCCGTACGCCCGGGATGAAACCCTCCCAAATCCCCGAGCCGTCGCCGCGAACGGCCAGCGCATCGCCACGCCCATCCCACTGATTCCACTCCCCCGTGACGCTCACCTCTCGAGCGTTGGGCGCCCAGACGGCGAAGCGCACGCCATCCACCGGCCCATCCCCGGCGGCGCCCGAACGCACCAGATGCGCACCCATGCGCTCGTAAAGGCGGCCATGTGAGCCTTCGCGGAACAGATAGATATCGCGATCAGTAAGTGACGAGGACACGGCTGCCTTGGCCTCTCAGGTTGTGGCCCCAGGTCCGACGGCACGCAAGGCCGAGGGAGCGCAGCGCGGGTTGGACAAGACGCAACGGTGCGGCATGGTTCAAAACGGCAACGTCACGCCGGGCGCGACCAGCCCGATGGCTAGTCGAAACTCCGCCTGAATCCGCGCCAGCGCCTGGGCGTTGTCGGCTTCAAAGCGCAGCACCACGACCGGGGTCGTATTCGATGGGCGCGCCAGGCCGAAACCGTCTTCGTACTCGACACGGACGCCGTCGATGGTGATGAATTCGCGCGCCCCGGCAAAAGCGGTGCGCGCGCCGCCGCCAGCCGGCTGCGCCAGGGCGCGCAGGCGTTCGACCAGGCGCGTGTTCTCGCCCTCCGCGGTCTGCAAGTGCAGCTCGGGCGTGCTGGCAGCGTCGGGCAGCGCCTCGAGCACCGCCGATGGGTCCGCTTCGCGGCTCGAGAATCTCCAGCAGACGCGCACCGGCATATAGCCCGTCGTCGAACCCATACCAACGATCGTTGAAGAACAAATGCCCGCTCATCTCCCCGGCAAACGCCGCACCGCTGTCGCGCAGCTTCGCCTTGATGAGCGAGTGACCGGTGCGCCACATCGTCGGCCGGCCCCCAAGCCGGCGCACCCAGGGCGCGATATGGCGCGTGCACTTGACGTCAAATACGATCTCGGCGCCCGGGCGGTCGGCGAGGATGTCACGGGCAAACAGCATGATCTGCCGATCCGGGTAGATGATCTTGCCGGTGCGCGTGACGACACCCAGGCGATCGCCGTCGCCGTCGAAGGCCAGTCCCAGCTCGGCCCCGGTACTTTGCACGGCCTTGATGAGGTCCTGCAGGTTCTCCGGATGCGCCGGGTCCGGGATGATGGTTCGGGAAATTGCCGTCAACCTCGCAATAAAGCTCCGTCACCGTGCAACCCAGGGCCCGATACAGGGGTCCGGCAATCGATCCGGCTACGCCGTTGCCGCAATCGACGACCACCCGCATGGGCCGCGCGAGGTGGACGCCGCCCACGATACGATCCAGGTAGGGCTGGCGAACGTCGACGCAACGCAGCATGCCCGGCGTCGCAGCCGTGACGAGTCCGCCTCGACGATCCGCCGGTACAGCCGTTGCAGTCCGTCACCGTACAGCGCTTCGCCGGCCAGCATGATCTTCAGGCCGTTGTATTCGGGCGGGTTGTGGCTGCCGGTGATCTCGACCCCCGAGCCGGTACCCAGGTGGATCGTCGCAAAGTAGAGCATCGGCGTGGCCACCTGGCCGATGTCGACCACGTTCACGCCGGTCCTGCGGATGCCTTCGATGAGCGCGTCACGCAGCCAGGGCCCCGAAAGGCGTCCATCGCGCCCGACGGCGATCTCCGGCACGACGCCCCCGCCGGTACGCCGGCGCCTGCCCGAGCAAGCACCTCCGTGCCCAGCGCCGCGCCGATTGCCCGGGCCGCCTCACGCGTCAGGCTACGGTCGACGACGCCGCGAACGTCATACGCCTTGAACAGCCCCGCGTCAATATCAACCGGTATCGCAGCATTTGGCACAGAGTTCGGCACGACTTTGCGGCTCCCATCTGCCCCCCAGAGGGGCGCGCGACAATTAGAATCCACCTTGGCGGAAAGAATACACGGTAGTTTCGACTGTAGATTGACCTGAGGGTAACCGGACTGCAGAGAATGGAAATTCAGCCCAACGAACTGCCGCAGTGGCGCGCGCTGGAAGAGTGCCAGCGCGCCTTGTCTTCGCGCACCCTGGCAAGCCTCTTCCAGCTGGAGCCCGGTCGCAAGGAGCGCTGGAGTTTTCGCGCCGGCGGTATCGAGGTCGACCTTTCGCGCAACTGGATCGACGAAGCCACTTTCTCCGCCTTGCTGGAGCTGGCACGGGCGCGCAGCGTGGAGAAGGCGCGCAACGCCCTGCTCGCAGGCGAGGCCGTCAATACGACCGAGCACCGTCCGGCTTGGCACTCGGCCCTGCGCTCGCCGCCGGATGATCCATCGGTGGCACGTTCCCTCGACGAACAGCGGGTGCGCTTTCTGGGGTTTGCCGAAGCGCTGCGCAGTGGCCGCCTAACCGGCTCGACCGGCGCGCCGATCCGGGCGGTGGTTTGCATCGGGATCGGCGGCTCGGACCTGGGTCCGCGCCTCGTGACCGAGGCTCTGGGACCGGGCAGCGGCCCGGTGCGCGTGCGTTTCGCGAGCAACATCGATCCGGACGCGCTGGATACCGCGCTCGAGGGCTTGCAACCGGAAACAACCCTCGTCGCCGCGATTTCCAAGAGCTTCACCACCATGGAAATCTTGGAAAATCTGCGCTCGGCGCGTCTTTGGCTGCAGCAATCCACGGTGACGCTGGACGTGTCGCACCACGTCATCGCTGTCACCGCCCAGCCCGAGCGCGCCGAAGCGGCGGGCATCCATTCCAAGCGCATCTTCGGCTTCCACGAGTGGGTCGGCGGCCGGTACTCACTCTGGTCGGCCTGTGGCCTGCCCATCGCCATCGCGCACGGTCCTCAGGCCTTCCTGGACTTGCTGGGCGGCGCCGCTCAGATGGACGCCCACTTCGCCACGGCCCCGCTGGAATCCAACCTGCCGGTCATCCTGGGGCTATTGGGCCTGTGGTACGTGAACTTCTGGGGCATCAAGGCGCGCGCGGTGTTTCCGTACGCCCAGCGACTGCGCAACCTCGCGCCCTACCTGCAGCAGCTCGAAATGGAAAGCCTGGGCAAGCGCGTCGATCTCAAGGGCCAGGCGCTGGCGTGGGACACGTCCCCCGTGGTCTGGGGCGAAGTTGGGACCACCGCACAGCACAGCGTGTTTCAGTTCCTGCATCAGGGCACGCACTGGAATCCGGCCGATTTTCTGGTGGTCGGCGAATATGCCAACAGCCCCGATCGACGCCACCGCTTGCTGCACGCGGCCGCCCTGGCCCAAGTCGATGCCCTGGCCTGGGGTGACAGCGTTCTGGGCAAGGAGCGCTCCACCGCCTCGTACGCGATTGCACCCGGCGGGCGGCCGAGCAACCTGATCAGCCTGCCCGTATTGGATGCCCGATCCGTCGGGGCCTTGCTGGCCCTTTACGAGCAGCGCTGCTTCGTCCAAAGCGCTGTCTGGAACATCAATGCCTTCGACCAGTGGGGCGTGGAAGTGGGCAAGAAGCTCTTGCAGCAACGCCTCGATCAAAATCCGCTCGCGTCGGGCAAAGACGAGCCTCGATAGCCGCACAAGGAACTGTAAATGACCCTCGACTTGACTACGAAATTCGGCAAGGTGCGCAAGGCGGTCTTCCCGGTTGCCGGATCGGGCACGCGCTTTCTGCCGGCCACCAAGGCGATGCCCAAGGAAATGCTGCCGGTGGTCGATAAGCCCTTGATCCAGTATGCCGTCGAGGAAGCCGCCGCGGCCGGGATCGAAATGATGATCTTCGTCACCGGGCGCAACAAGCGCGCCATCGAGGATCACTTCGACCGCAACCCCGAACTCGAAATGCAATTGCAGACCAGCGGCAAGACGCAGCTGCTCGATGCCCTGCTCTCCGCCACGCCGCGCGGCGTGAGTTTCGTCTACGTGCGCCAGGCCGAACCGCTCGGCTTGGGTCATGCCGTGCTGTGCGCCCGCCCGGTCGTGGGCGACGAGCCTTTTGCCGTCATCCTCGCCGACGACCTGATCGATGCCCAGCCCGGTGTAACCGCGCAGCTGGTGCAAAGCTACGAACGCCACGGCGCCTCGGTGCTGGCGGTCGAGGACGTACCTCTGGCCGATACGGCCAAGTACGGCATCGTGGCGACGGAAAACCTGGCTCCAGGAGAAGAGCGCGTGACGCGCATCGTGGAAAAGCCGCGTCCGGAGGAGGCACCGTCGACCCTGGCCGTGGTCGGTCGCTACGTGTTGCGGCACGAGATCTTCGACGAGCTCGAGCGCACCCAGCGCGGGCGCGGCAACGAGATCCAGTTGACCGATGCCATTGCCCGACGCGTTCCATTGGGGGAAGTGATCGGACGGCGCTTTACCGGCACGCGTTTTGACTGCGGCTCGCGGCACGGCTTCTTGGCCGCCAACATCGCCCTCGGTCGACGCCAGGGTCTGCTGGACTGACTGCATCACCGGCGCGGGGCCCTTGCCGCGTTACGCCTTCGCCCCGCTCAAACCCTAGGGAGCAACCTTTCGTGACAAACAAGGCCGCGCGCGCGCAACTAAAGAGCCAGGTGCCGACCTGCATCTGGTTGACCGGTCTGCCCGGCTCCGGAAAATCGACGATCGCCCAGGCGCTGGAATTGCGCCTCATTGCGCTAGGCCGCCACACGTATTTGCTCGACGGCGATCACCTGCGCACGGGCCTGAACCGGGATCTGGGGTTTAGCCGTGAAGACCGCGCCGAAAACATTCGCCGGGTCGCGGAGGTGACCAAACTCATGCTCGATGCCGGCCTGATCGTTATTTGCGCCTTCATCAGCCCGTATCGCTCGGAACGACGGCTTGCTCGTTCGCTGATGGCGCCCGGTGAGTTCGTCGAAGTCTACCTTGATGTGGCACCGTCGGTCTGCGAGGCACGCGACCCCAAAGGCCACTACGCCAAGGCCCGGCGCGGCGAGATTCCAGGCTTCACCGGGATCGACGGCTCCTACGAGCAACCCGAATCACCCGAGTTGCGCCTGGACACCGAGGTTCTGTCGATAGACGATTGCGTGGCGCGGATTCTTGCGTGCCTCGAGCCCGGTCGGCGCGCGTCCTGACGGGGCCTTCAACGGCCCGACTTGCGTGCCCTGGCGGCTGCAGCGCTTGTCAGTTGTCGATCCGCAGCTTCTTGTCGGCGTAGCAGACGATGTCCAGGCCGGCAAAGTGCTGGCGCAATCGCACGTCATAATCGACGCTGCGAGGCGTCGAGGCCACCGCCGTTATGCTGAATCCGGATTTCTGTAAGGCCTGATTCTTGTAAAAGGCCGCCACGTCCGGCCGATCCATTCCCGGCTTGCCGCGGCCGATCGTCACTTCGTTGTGATCGTCGTCAACTAACACAATGTCGATGCTGGCCGGGACGCGGCCGCGCGTCAGATCCCCGGCCCAGCCGCGAAACGTCAGCGACTGTCCGCTCTTGGCCAAATACACCGGCCCCAGCTTCGCGCCGTCGATGGCGTCGACGGCACAGCTTTGGGTGCGTTCGTCCTTTTCTTTCTCATCGATAACGTGACGCGCGAAAAGCATCACGCCGGCGAACAGGGCGCCAAACACGACCATTGCGATCAAAATGACTTTCATGCTCGACCCACCTCGCCGCTTGCCGCACCACGCCGTACCGGCAAAGTTCACTGCCGGAGGCGCATTTTAGCGTCGCGACCGCGCAGCGGAAGAATGCAGCGCAGGTTCTGAGCGTCGCAGCCCGCCAATGGCGGCCACCGCGGGCGCAACTCCGAAGGTCCAACCCCTGCCGCTCGTTGGCCCAGCCATGCCGACATAGAGCAAACCGACGCGATGTCGCGGCTACGCTGCCCGCGCGCGATCGCGGGGCACGGCCCGCTTCGTGCTGTCCGAGAACCATGGACCCATCGCGGCAACGGGGCGGGAACTCAAAGAGAGCGAGCCGGCTTGTCACGGAACTTGGAACGCACGCTGGGCGCCGCGGTCCGCGGCTGCCGATCCGATTCGACCCGGCCTCGTCGAAACCGGCAGACGTCCGGTGCAGGCTGCTCGCCGGGGCTCGGAGCTACGCGACAGCGGTCACCGCGACGCCCGGTTGCGTGCGAGCCGGGGCAAACACCGGTCACCTTGTCCATGCGTCATCTTGTTCGGTGCTTTTCCATCGCATGCCAGATCTGCCCCAGCGTCGCAACGCGACGAGCCTGTATTTCGCGGCGTTTGCGCCAAGCCCGAGGCAGACCACGGACGGCATCCCACTTCGACCGCAGAATGACACGCGCCCTGCCACGCATCGTAAACAGCGCGATGATCGCCAGATTCTGGACGACATGGATCGGAAGCAGCGCCCAGAACAGCAGTCCCGGCATGTCCTTGACGAACGTCCAGACCAAATTGCGGTGGCCGTGATAGATGGAAAAAGCGCTCCCGTGGCCGCCGCTGGAAGCTGCCCCGTAGTGCCGAACCACCGCCTCCGGGACCAACAGGCAGCGCTTGCGCGCCAGGCGCAGACGAAATCCCAGGTCCACATCCTCGCAATAGCAAAAGTAATCTTCGTCGAAGCCGCCCATGGATACAAAGGCCTCGCGCCGATACAGGGCGGCGGCACCACAGACGGAGAAGATTTCCCGCTTCCCCAGATCTTCCGGGCGCAGGCGACGACCGAATCCGATGCGCCATACCAGGCCGCTAATATGGTAAGCGTCACCAAGCCCATCGAGGACGCCATCGGCCCCGTCCATCATCTGGCATGAGCCGAAGGCGGCAACATCCGGATTCGCCGCGGCGGCCGACATCAAACGCTCCAGCCAATCTGGCTGCGCGTGGGCATCCGGATTCAACAGCGCAACGTAATCGGTCTGCACCTCGTGAACGGCCTGATTATTGGCCTTGGCAAATCCAACGTTTGCGCCCAACCGGCGAAGGCTGGTACCCGGGTAGCTCGTTGCGCAATGCTCCGAACCGTCATCGCTGCCGTTGTCCATGACCAGAATGCGCTCGGGTGCGCGCGTTTGCCGCGACAGGTGGTACAGACAGTTTTCTAGATGCGCGCCACTGTTCCAGTTGACAATGACAACGGTTACGGATTGGCTAGGCATTCCCAACCCTGTGGCGCAGCGCCGGCGCTCTGCCCAATTCGGACCAGCGGTATCCGCAGCGCAGGGCAGCGCTCGAATCGGGCCATGACTGCGATAACGGTTTCATCGTTGCGATTTGCCTTCACGGCTGCCCGACACGCTTGTCCAACACGCTCGCCCAACATGCTTGCGATGGGCAATCGATGCCCGGCACCCGCAAAGAAAGAAGCCTCGGCGCTCATGCGGTCACCTGAATGATCTTCCTATCCCCACGCGCCAGGCAGCTCATCGCGGTCGCATTTTTCGTTGAGGCCAAGCAGCACAACAACACCGACGGCGCGGACCGCATGCAACCCGTCCGGGTCGGTCATCAGCAAGACGTCAAATCCTCTGTCGATCAGATTCTCCGCCATCGCGCCTACGGCGCTGGCCGACATTCGCAATCGGCGATGCTCCCGACGGACGTTCTCGTGGCGATCCTCCGATGGCAGATGTGCGTCAACAGCAAAATTCATCATCCGCGGGGGCATTGTACTTACCACCGACGCCAAATCAGCACCCCTGCGACAGGGTCGTCCGATTGTTCGATGGTTCGATGGTTCGATGGTTCGATGGTTCGAACGTTCGATGGTTCGATCATTCGATCGTTCGCGAAGACCGGACCGTCGGTTCATCGTTGCGACCCCACTTGCCCGCTAGGCCACCGCAGCGCGTGACACGCCCTGCGGGCGACGAGCCGTGCGACGCAACCTGACCCTGATGCCGCAAAAACGCTAAGGCCCAGTCCGTCCGGGCGGACCTGAGTCGGGCTAAGTTCGGTTGCGCGGCTGCTGGATGCCGGGCAATGTTCAGGCTGCGCCTTGCGCTTTGCCGGCGCCGCTGGCCCCGCAAAGCCTGGCTGTCGCAACGACCCAGACGCTTGACGGCCCGAGCCGGCCGGATCGCCGCACCCGAATCGGTTCGTGCCAGCGGGTCGAGAATCGAAGGATGGGTGCGCGAATAGCTGCGCGGATGGGTGCGCGAAGGGGCGTTGCGCCCGAAACCGATCCGCCTAACCGCCATCCCCATTTGGGCCGTCCGCCACAGACACCCAGGATCGATCTTTCGGGGCGCTACGCGTTCTTGACTCGCGCGATGAGCGCCTGCGTATATTCCTTGGTGGAACTGCTGCCACCCAGGTCCCCCGTACGAATCTTGTCGACGTTCAAGGTGTCGTCGATGCCTCGGCGCAAGCGATCGGCCGGCTCCTTGAGCTTGCAATGCTCGAGCATCATGGCCGCTGCCAGCAGCAGGGCCGTCGGGTTGGCGATGCCCTTGCCGGCGATATCCGGCGCCGAACCGTGCACCGCCTCGAAGATCGCCGCATCGGCGCCGATGTTGGCCCCCGGCGCCATGCCCAGACCGCCGACGAGGCCGGCCACCAGATCCGACAGAATGTCGCCGAAAAGGTTGGTCGTCACCAGCACATCGAACTGCCGGGATTGAGCACGAGCTTCATGCAGCAGGCGTCGATGATGACCGTGTCCATGTCGATGCGCCCCTTGTACTTTTGCTCGTACATGCGCTCGGCCGTTTCCAGGAAGATGCCCGTAAGCGCCTTCATGATGTTGGCCTTGTGCACGATCGTCACCTTCTTGCGGCCCGTGGCGATCGCGTGCTCAAAGGCGAATTCGAGCAGCCGCGTGCTGCCCGCGCGCGTATTCACGCCCGGTGGCGATCGCAACGGCATGCGGATCGTCGTCGATCTTGATGAAGTGCTCGTAGCCGATGTACAGGCCTTCGATGTTCTCGCGCACCACGACCAGGTCGATCCCCTCGAAGCGCCCGCCCGGAACGAGCGTGCGCGCCGGGCGCAGATTGGCGTAGAGCTGGAACTCCTCGCGCAGGCGCACGTTCGACGAGCGGTAACCGCCGCCCGATGGGGTTTCCAGCGGTCCCTTGAGCGCCAGGCGTGTCCTACGGATGCTGGCCAGCGTCTCCGCCGGCAGCGGGTCGCCTGCCGCCTTGACCCCCTCGAGTCCGGCGATCTGCCAGTCCCAATCAAAGGGCGCCTGCAGCGCCTCGAGAACTTCCAGCGTGGCATCGACGATTTCAGGACCGATCCCGTCTCCGGGAATCATCGTCGCGGCGATTCGATTCGTCACCAGATCATCCTTCGTTGAGCCGACCAAAAGATTCCAAGCCATCGAAGCGTTGGCAATGGCACCGACGGTGACCGCCGTGCCGCGCGCGCCGCAGATGGCTCGATGCCGAGGATTTACTCCGACTTGCTCGCGCGGCCGTACTTGTCGTCGTAGCGGACGATGTCGTCCTCACCGACGTACTGGCCGCTTTGCACCTCGATCAGCACCAGCGGCAAAGCCCCGGGGTTCTCCAGCCGGTGCGGCACACCCGCCTTGATGTAGGTCGATTCATTGGTGGCCAGCAGGAAGACCCGCTCGCCATTGGTCACCCGTGCCGTCCCGCTGACGACGACCCAGTGCTCGTTACGGTAATGGTGCATCTGCAGCGACAGCGAGCTCAGGGGTTTGACTTCGATGCGCTTGAGCTTGAACTGCAGCCCTTCCTGCAACACCGTGTACGTCCCCCAGGGCCGGTGTACCGTGGCGTGGAAGATGTGTTTGTCGCCGCCGCTGGCACGCAGCGCCTCCACCACCCGCTTGACGTCCTGGGCGCGATCGGCGGGCATCACCAGCAGCGCGTCGGGCGTGTCCACGACGACGGTATCCTCCATGCCGAGCAAGGCCACGAGCCGGCTCTGCGAGTGAACGAAGCAGCGTGCGCTGTCGACGAAGAGGGCGTCGCCCGCGACGCGGTTTGCCTGCGCATCGGCCGGAAACTGCTCTGCGATCTCCGGCCAGGCACCGACGTCGCTCCAGCCAAATGCACCGGGCACCACGGCGACGTTGCGCGCCCGCTCGAAGACCGCGTAGTCGATCGAAATGCTCTCGAGCTCCGCAAACGTGTTCTTGTCGAGCTCGAAGGCGTCGGCACCTGCGCCGTGCGTGCGCGATGCGCTCCAGCGGCGCGCGCGCCGTGGCCCAGCGCGGCGCGACCTGATCGATCGCCTTGAGCATGTCGCTCGCGCGAAAACAGAACATGCCCGAATTCCAGGAGTAGTTGCCGGCCGCCAGGAATTCGCGCGCCTTCTCGATCTTGGGTTTTTCGACGAAGCGGCGCACCTCGAATCCGCCATGGGGCAGCGCGTCGCCGGATTCGATATAGCCATAGGCCGTCTCCGGGGACGTCGCCGGAATGCCGAATGTGACCAACCAGCCCTCGTCGGCCAGAGCCGGCGCGCGCGAACGCAGGCGCCAAAGCCGGCCTCGTCCTCGATCAGGTGGTCGGCCGGCAGCACCAGCAGCAGCGCATCGTCGCCATGCTCCTGGGCCACGGCCAGCGTGGCCAGGGCGATGGCCGGTGCGGTATTGCGTGCCGCCGGCTCGAGCAGGTAGCGCACCGCGCCGGACTTGGCGAGCGCCGTCTGCGCCAACTCGTCGCGCGACAGGAAATAGTAATCCCGATTGGTGACGATCCAGGCACTGGTCGCCAGCAAGCCCGGCGGCCCGGTCCAACGTCCGGCGCAGCAGGCTGCGGCCGTCGCCCAGCTTCATGAACGGCTTGGGCAGGGCCTCGCGCGAGACCGGCCAAAGCCGCGTGCCGGCGCCTCCGGAAAGGATGACAGGGACAACCACCTTGTTCACGGAAAAGATCCCAGGGCCCGCGAGGCTCACATTCGCCACCGGCGCCAAAATGTTTCCGCACGATTGGCGCGGTGCGCGGAAAAGCCCGTCTACCGAATTAGCGCCGACTGCGGGGCGAGCGGCCAGGCGCTGTTCGGCTCTTTCTGCCGCCGGACGGCCCAACCGTTCCGAGTACAGCCCGTAATGCGCTCTGGCGGACATGTGCGCTTGTGCTTTTTGGCTTATTGGTTAAGCGCGCGTTTAGGCGGGGAATGGCGCGCCAAGGGCGAAACCGAAGAAGTGCCGCGCATCTTGCGCCACATGCAGACCATCCGGCTGGGCTCCTTGCGGATGGGCAAACGCATTGAGCACGCTCTGATGACTCAAATCCCCAAGAATATGAACCAACAGCTACAAAAACTGGGCTTGGCATCCCTCTTCGCGGCCCCGCCAAAACCCTAGCGTGTAGCCCGACAAAATCGGGACCACCCCGGTTTCAGCGGCTTTCCGTTCGTTCCAATAGGAAGTTAAGCTAGCCGGAGTGGTTAGAAGAGAATGGCGAAGGCAATGTGAAAAAGCCCGTTCCGTTGCGCCGAACTTCCGAAGGAACGGTTTCCCGTCAGGTTCGAGATCAACATGCTGAGATGCATCTTCTGCGGGTTCTGTGAAGAGGCCTGCCCGGAAGAGGCCATCATCATGAGCGACGAGTACGAGCTCGTCTTCCGGCACACCGAGGACGCAGTGTTCGGAAAGGAAAAACTCCTGATGTCCACCGACCGTCTGAAGACACGCCTCGACTTCCTCCGCCGGGCGAGATAACAATTCCGGATGGATACCCTCTGGATCGAGATTCTGGGCGTTCTCCTGCTGATCGCCATCATGGGGTTCTTTTCCGCCAGCGAAGTCGCGGTCCTCTCCAGCAGGAAGTTTAGCCACTCAAGCCAAACTCTTGCGTGTTTTACAGGAAAAAGAATTCGAAAGGGTAGGCGGAACGAAGCCGATAAAGGTGGATATACGTTTTATCGCGGCCACAAAATAAAAATTTACCCGAAATGATTAAAAAAGGAACATTTAGAGAAGACCTCTATTTCCGTTTAAATGTTTTTTCCATATTTCTGCCTGCCCTCAGAGAAAGAAAAGAAGATATTTTATTAATAGCAAATTATTTTCTAGAGTCTTTGCCCAAGCCGACGAAGTTGTCCACGACAGCGCTGCAGGAATTAATTGGTTATTCCTGGCCGGGAAATATCAGAGAACTGAAAAATGTTCTGGAGCAGGCTTCCATATTAAGTGAGAACGGTGTAATTGAAATGCATCATTTACCGGCGCTATTGAAAAGTTCACCGAATGTGGTAAATAATTTAAACGATGATATGGCTCTTGATGATAGGCTTGAATTCATAGAGAAAGAGATAATAACTGATACCTTAAGAAAAACCGGAGGAATTCAAGTTAAAGCGGCAAATATTTTAGGAATAAATCAAAGGAGCCTTTGGCATAGAATTAAGAAGTTACAGATTGATGTAGATAGCATCAGGAATCTACAATAATTGTAGATGGGTCAGCAAAAAATCAGCTTTAATGGTTAAGAAGGTTAAAATATTCATAAAATAATTATGTTGATAAATCGAAAAAAATAAGTTAATTAAATACCATAAACAAATATTTTACTAAAAAAAGAAGTAATTTTTAATATATCTGACAATGGCATAATATTTGCTTTTTTCTAAATCTGTGAAGGATTAAATTTAAGAATAAACAATCAAACCTAATATTAAGGAGGAAATTATGTTAAAGAATGAAAAAGGTTTTACATTGATTGAAATCATTGCGGTCTTGGTTATTCTGGGAATTTTAGCTGCTGTTGCTATTCCTCGGTACGTTACGATGATGGATCAATCAAGAATTTCTGCCGCGCAGGGGGCAATCGGAGAACTGAAAGGGCGTTGCAGCAGCGCCTATGCAAAATTGCTTCTGTCGGGCAATGGAGTAGATCCAGGTGTCGCCGCTGTTGTTGCGGCTATAAGTACCGATGTCGGCAGTGATTTTACAGGTGTTTCGCTTGCTGCCAGTGGTAGTAATATAACGATGAGTATAGGCACTGTAAAAGGTAGTACTATGAGCACCACCCCGAGTTCAACCTGGTATTATCCATCAGTAAGTTAAGTGAGATAAAATACATTTCGGAGAAAATAGCGTGAGTCACTTCACGCTATTTTTTTAATTAATATAGGAGCATTTTCTGATAATGAACGAATAATTTTTAATTTTAGGAACATAAACAAGTAACTTCTCATCCTTTTTTAATTGCTGAATATATTCATTTAATTTTAGAGAGCCCTGAAGATACAACAGCAGGCGAATTTCCTGATTAAGCATTTTTGTGTTTTTAGTTATTCTGTATAATTCAATGAGCGCCAGATTGGCATAAGCGTCTTGTGGAGAAAGCGTGTGAATGTATTTCCAGTAATAGACGGCGCCGGCATAATTGTTTTTTAAACGGCAGATTTCGGCCATAATCTTGAGCGCAGGCAACGAATTTGCGTTTCTTGCCAGGCATTTTCTGGCGAAATATTGAGCGGCGTCAATCCGGCCGTCTTTCAAAAGAATAAAGCTGTATAATTCCAGCAGTTCAGAATTATCGGGATATTTTTTTAATTCATCTTCGATAATATGACCGGCTTCTTTAATTTCATTCATGCCGGAGTTTTATTTTCGCTATAATTATATAATTCGGGATATGTTCAGGATTTATTCTGGAGGATCTTCTAATATGTTCCATAGCTGTATCATCCTGCATTTCTGTAAAATATAAAAGACCTAAATTGTATTCTTGGACAGCCAGAGATAAATTACTTCCTCCGAAATTATTTAAGGTTAACGCTTTTTCATATTCCTTGAGTCCCTTTTCTCTTTCATTTAAATTACAATAAATGCTCCCCATAGAGGAATGTGGTCTGCTCAAGGCTGGGGATTTATCGATGTTATCAAACCAGAGGAGGAAATCGTCAGAAAATATTATATTGCGACTGTAAGTGATATCACCTTCGCCGAATAATATTATGGCTATTCCCAAGGCAACGATAAGCTGGATGATTTTTTTATAGGAGAAGTAATCAATAGCATAAATTATGAATTGAGCGAAGGGTATAAATAGAAACATTGATGGCAGGTAATTGCGATAGTCGTATATTAATTCCAGATTAAAAATGGTACCTTCTATCAAATGGTTTAAAAAATAAAAAATAATGCAAAAAGAAATCAGCGGACGTTTTCGGGCGATATAAAAGGCAAAAGCAATAATAAGGAATATTAATAAGACTGAAGGGACTGTAGTCCATGGTTGCAATAGAGAACGGGAAACTTCCACATCATAAAGAAAAGTCAGGCGCGAACCGATTGGATAGAATAGCAGGGAAAGATAAAATAGGATGACGCGGGGTTCGGTCAAAAGCCTTTGCGCCATGGAGAAGCCGCGCAGTTTATATCCTGATGATAAATCATGAAAACCAAAAAAATTGGAAAAACCGCTTGTATAAAAAAATCCGATAATTAAAATCAACGAAAAAGGGATAACAGAAATCTTTATATATCTTTTAATGTTTTCTTCAGTAATGCCCTGAATTAAAAATAAATCAAATAATAAAATGCTTACCGGAAGCATGGCCGCGTTTTCTTTGCTAAGCACGGAAGACAATCCTGCTATTGAGCAGAGCATATATAAAATAACTGGTATAAAGAAACTTTTCCGATGTTCTCGCTTTAAGATAAAAATACATAGACATGATGTAAAATAACCCGGCCATGGAAGTATATCTTTGCACAATATAGGTAATGCAAGTTACGTGAACAGGGTTTAATGCCCAGAAAAACGTCGCCAGAAGCGCCACTGGGTAGGCAATATTCTCATATGACTCCGTTATTCGAGGAAGTTTCAATGTGTTGTAAATAAATAGAAAAAGAAAAACAGCCGCAAGGTAATGAATTATAAAATTTACCACATGATATCCGAAAACATCCGTCCCGCCAGATTTATAATTCAAAGCAAAGCTCAATACAGATAATGGCCGCCATAATCTGTTTTGATGAATGTCGTATACGTAATGCTTTATTTCCGGCCATGAAAAGGATTTAATCTGAATTTGAGGATTATTAACGATGTTGCCGAAATCATCAAAATGCCACTCGCCGTTGAAACTATTAGAATAAATTAAAAACAGAGCTGCTAAGAGTGCAATGAGAATGAAGACATATTTTTTTGAGTTCGGGGAATTTTATGTTAACAGGCAGCGTAAAAACATTTTCTTTGGAAATCATTATGTTCTCTTGATTTAATTTTGCCTTTAAATCTGATCTACTTCCAGAAAAGTAAAACCTTTCATATAAAATTGGCATAATTTTGTTAAAAAATCAACGACAGTATTTCTTGCTTTTAGCCCATTCTAACGCTTTACAGTTTCCTAATTTGCAAGCTTTTTTCGCGTCGTAACAGCCAAGCTCCTTGTTCCCCTGATTAAAATAAGCCCCCCCTCTGTTGTTGTAGGCATCGGCGTAATCCGGTTTCAGCCGGATGGCTTCATTAAAATCATCAATTGCACGTTGATACCGGCTCAGTTTAAAGTAAGCACCACCTCTGTTGTTGCAGGCATCGGCGTAATCCGGTTTCAGGCGGATGGCTTCACTGAAATCATCTATGGCCTGTTGATATAAGTCAAGTTTGATTTGAATGTTACCTCTGTTGTAATAAGCCAGAGCGGAGTCCGGTTTCAGACGGATGGCCTGATTATAATGATCAATAGCTTCCTCGATTTTTCCTTCGGCAAAGAGAGCAACGCCAAGATTGGTATGCGCCAGAGCGTTGTCTTTTGTTGAATACAGGGTATGACTGAATAAAGTAATGCTGTTTTTCCAGTAGCCGCATTGCTTCCAGGTTAAAAATGCCAGGATGACCAGGAAAGGCTGTCCCCGCGGGGAATAAAATCCTTTTGCGCGTGTCTTCACGTGGGAATAAAAGAGGCATTCCCCATGCCAGCATGACGGCAATGCCGATAGAAGGCAGATAATGGTAACGGTCAGCTATCGCCTGATCGCCGGACTGAATAATCCCGATAACCGGCAGAAGGGTTATTACATACCAAAACCATCCAACCAATAAATACGGCAATCGTCTTGCCATTAAAATAACGGCGGCACTGATGGCGATCATCAGAAGCGTGGATCCTAAAATCTGCCAGAGTGGAATTTGAGCAGGGAAAGGATAAAAAACAGCCATATCATGGGGCCAGAATGTTTTCTCCAGATAAGTCACAAAAGAAACAGTAGCGTTTTTTATCCGGGAATCCAGGGGAAAATATTTTATGAATGGATCGTATTGAGTATAGATCGTAGTCATGGAAAAAACCGCGGACAAAATAAAAAAAGGTGTTTTTTCTTTCAGTTGCCATGAAATTAAGTTGCCTTTCTTCGATTGGAAACGTCCCAGCGGCCAGTAATCCAGAAGAATCATAATCACGGGCAGGGTGACAACCATGGGCTTGCTCATCAGAGCCAGGATAAAGGAAAAAAGAACAAGCAGATACCTTTTGATAACCGGTTTTTCCGTGTAATAGATATAAAAGCATAAAGTAAGTATCCAGAAAAAAGCACTCAAAACATCCTTGCGTTCGGCAATCCAGGCAACCGATTCCACATGGAGAGGATGAAGAGCGAATACAGCGGCGACAAAAGCACTCTTCCAGATAGCTCCGGTCATGCGGTTAAAGAGCCAGAAGATCAATAAAGTACTCAATATATGCAGGATAAGATTGGTTAGATGATAACCGCCGGCATTCAGGCCGATAATCTGATAATCGGACATCAGGGAAAGCCAGATCAGAGGATGCCATAATGAGTCGGCATATCTTGTGCTGAACCCCCAGCAAACTCCATCCAATGTTATCCCGGACTGGACGTGACTGTTTTCCGTGACATAAAGATGATCATCGAGATTGACAAAGTCATATCGATTTACCTGCCAGAAAACGGCAAGAGTAACAACGGTTAGAACTATGTAAACGATCAGGATCTGGATTTGATTCCTGGAGTTAATGCTTATCTTGTTTAACATAAAAGTTTTTAATTTCCATTGTTTATTAATAGTCGTCAAAGAAGCTTGCATCAACACTTATATTTTCGTTATTTCTTGGACACCAACTTGAGGTTCTGGCTGGATTCTTCTTTGATTTTCAATGACACCTGTTTTTTCCAAGAGAGTAAAATATTACCAATCTGAATCAACGGCAGTATTTCTTGCTCTTAGCCCATTCTAACGCTTTACAGTTTCCCAATTTACACGCTTTCTGCGCGTCATAACAGCCAAGCTCTTTGTTCCCCTGATTAAAATAAGCCCCACCTCTGTTGTTGTAGGCATCGGCGTAATCCGGTTTCAGACGGATAGCTTTATTAAAATCATCAACGGCACTTTTATACCGGCCTAGTTTAAAGTAAGCCCCACCTCTGTTGTTACAGGCATCGGCATAATCCGGTTTCAGGCGGATGGCTTCATTGAAATCATTTATGGCCTGTTGATATAAGCCGAGTTTGGTGTAAATGTTACCTCTGTTGTAATAAACCAGAGCATAGTCCGGTTTCAGACGGATGGCTTCACTGAAATCATCTATGGCCTTTTGATACTGGTTTAGTGCGACGTAAGCATTCCCTCTGTT
>CAVSPM010000033.1:0-22796 GCA_963729785.1 uncultured beta proteobacterium
GACCGAAAATTGACCCACTTATGAGGGTTGTGCCGACTGAAAATTGACCCGGGTGTTCAGCCTACCCTGCTGCATTTTTGAGCAGGGGTTGAGGAGTGATCACCATGGCCATGATTGGCAAGGTACGGCGGATGCATTTCCGCCAGAAGAAGTCGGTGCGAGAGATCGTGCGCATGACGAGTCTGTCGCGCAACACGGTGCGCAAGTGGCTGAAGGCGCCGGTGAAGGAGGAACCCCGAGTACCGGCGCAGGCCGGGCCGAGCAAGCTGACGGCCTTTCACGAGATCCTGAAGCAGGCGCTGAAGGCCGACGCGCACCGGCCCAAGAAGCAGCGGCGCACGGCGCTGGCGCTGTTTGCCGAGATCCAGGCGGCCGGCTACGCGGGCGGCTACTCGCGGGTGACCGACTTCATCCGCGCCTGGCGCCGCGGCGAGGGCCAGGCGCGGCTGCCGGCGGCGCTTCGTGCCGCTGGCCTTCGAGCTGGGCGAGGCGTTCCAGTTCGACTGGAGCGAGGAGGCGCTGGTGGTCGGCGGCATCTACTACCGGGTGCAGGTCTCGCACATGAAGCTGTGCGCCAGCCGGGCGTTCTGGCTGGTGGCCTACCCCAGCCAGGGCCACGAGATGCTGTTCGATGCGCACACGCGCAGCTTTGCGGCGCTGGGCGGCATTGCCCGGCGCGGCATCTACGACAACATGAAGACGGCGGTGGACAAGGTCAAGAAGGGCAAGGGCCGGGTCGTCAACGCGCGCTTTGCCGTGATGTGCGCGCACTACCTGTTCGACGCCGACTTCTGCAACGTCGCCTCCGGCTGGGAGAAGGGCGTCGTCGAGAAGAACGTGCAGGACAGCCGGCGGCGGATCTGGATCGAGGCGGCCAAGCAGCGCTTCGGTTCGTTCGCCGAACTCAACGCCTGGCTGGGGGCGCGGTGCCGGGCGCTGTGGGAGGAGATTCGGCACCCCGAGCACGAGCAGTTCAGCGTGGCCGAGATGCTCGAGCACGAGCGGCGCACCTGATGCCGATGCCGGCGCCCTTCGACGGCTATGTCGAGAAGCCGGCGCGGGTGTCCAGCACCTGCCTGGTGTCGGTGGCGCGCAACCGCTACTCGGTGCCGTGCGAGTTGGCCGGCCAGATGGTCAGCACGCGGCTGTACCCGGGCCGGGTGGTCGTGGTGGCCGACGATGCCGTCGTCGCCAGCCATGAGCGCCTGAGCGAGCGCGGCCAGACCCGCTACGACTGGCAGCACTACATCCCGCTGCTGCAGAGGAAGCCCGGTGCGCTGCGCAACGGCGCGCCGTTTGCCGACATGCCCGAGCCGCTGCAGCAGCTGCGCCGGGCGCTGCTGCGCGACGACGGCGGCGACCGGGTGATGGCGCAGGTGCTGGCGATCGTGCCCAGCGCCGGGCTGGACGCCGTGCTGGTGGCGGTGGAGCTGGCGCTGGAGAGCCGGCCAGCCGTGGCCGGGTGAGCGTGGAGCACGTGATCAACGTCCTGGGCCGGCTGAACGCCGCGCCGGTGCCGGAGAACGTGGCGACGACGCTGCAGGTGGCGACGCCGCCGCTGGCCGACACGGCCCGCTACGACAGCCTGGCGCCTCGGACGACCGCCGAGGAGATCGACCATGCGTGACGTCACCGTCGAACTCAAGCAACTGCGCCTGCACGGCATGGCCGGCGCCTGGGCCGATCTGGTCGAGCAAGGCACCAGCGGCAGCTGGACGCCTCGCGCTGGCTGATCGAGCACCTGCTGCAGGCCGAGACCACGGACCGCGCGATGCGCTCGGTCAGCCACCAGATGCACGCGGCGAAGTTCCCGGTGCACCGCGACCTGGCCGGGCTTCGACTTCGAGGTCTCGCCGGTGGACAGCAAGCTCGTTCTGCAACTGGCCGACCTGGACTTCACCGAGCAGGCGCACAACGCCGTCCTGGTCGGCGGGCCGGGCACCGGCAAGACGCATCTGGCCACCGCCATCGGCGTGGCCGGCATCACCCGGCACGGCAAGCGGGTGCGCTTCTACTCGACGGTGGATCTGGTCAACGCGCTGGAGCAGGAGAAGCGCGCGGCGAGGCCGGGCGCATCGCCGCGAGTCTGCTGCGCATGGACCTGGTCATCCTCGACGAGCTGGGCTACCTGCCCTTCAGCCAGGCCGGCGGGGCGTTGCTGTTCCACCTGCTCTCGCGGCTCTACGAGCACACCAGCGTGATGATCACGACCAACCTGGACTTCGCCGAGTGGTCGAGCGTGTTCGGCGACGCGAAGATGACCACGGCGCTGCTGGACCGGCTCACCCACCACTGCCACATCCTGGAAACCGGCAACGAGAGCCATCGCTTCTCGCACAGCAGCGCCGTGGCCAAGAAGCGGATCAAGGCCCGGGAAGCCGCTCGCAAAGGCGGCGCGCAGGAGGCAACGACCAGCGCATAGAAACCCCCAACCCTTGCGAGGGGCAAACGGCCCAGGCTTCGCCCGGGCCGTTTGCATCTGAAGGTCCAAGAACCGAAACCACTACACTTATCCACAGCCGGTCATCAACTTGGCCGGCATCCACCCTGGCTCAATATTGGGTCGGCAGAGTGGCTCAGTTTTAAATCGGCGCCGACAGGCATTGCCATATCGAACTGCGCTCACGCCGGTACAGGACAATCCCTTTGTCCATTACTACATGTGTAGTCGGGGCTTTGCTTGGCATCCCCGCAATGTACGATCGTTTTTAGGAAAACACGATCGGTGTGTAAGCGGTGTGTAACGGCTAAAAGAGGCGAAAAAATGCCCCAATTCGACCGTTATAGATTTTTGATTTAGAAGGGAAATGTGTTGGTGGGCCGTGCAGGACTTGAACCTGCGACCAACGGATTAAAAGTCCGCTGCTCTACCGACTGAGCTAACGACCCCGAGAAAAGCGCTGGTCAGGAGCGCGCCAGCCGCAAATACTTTTTCATTATCACGGCTTAGACGCAGGAGCGTCAAACGGCGCCGCATGGAGCCGGCGCGAAGATGGGTCTGTTGACGCGGCCGCGGACACTACTTCTTTTCCTTACCCGTTGGCAACGTCGCAAGGCGCTCCTGGGCGAGCCTCGCCTGTTCCGTGTTCGGGTAATCTTTGACGATCCGCGTAAGCGTCACGCGGGCGCTCTTGCGATCGTTGAGCTCGACCTCGCTGGCAGCGATGTTGAGCAGGGCTTCGGGAACACGGGCCGAGTCCGGGAAATGCTCGATGAGGTATTTTTGCGCGTTGATCGCGGACGGGAAATCCTTGACTGCGTAGTACGAACTGCCCAGCCAGAACTGGGCAGCCGGTGCATACACGGAGAGCGGGTAGCGCCCGACAAAGACATCCAAGCGCATGGATGGCGCTGCGAAAATCGTTGGCACGAAATTGCGCCACAGCCGCGTCATAGGCAGACTGCTCATCGCGCCCGACCTGGGCACTGCGCCCGTCGACAGAGATCTCCGCAGGCTCCAGCTTTCGCAGGCGAGCATCGAGGTCGGAATACCGGTCGCGTTCGCGCTTTTGCGCGTTGCTCACGTCGTTGTGCAACTCCTCGGTGACGCCGCGCAGCTTTGCGAGTCTCCTGGTTGGTCGCATCATTGCGGTCGGCTGCCTCAAGTTGGCCGTGTTGGACCGCGTCGATACGGTTGGACAACTCGTCGATGCGCTTGTTCAGCGCATCCAGCCGCTCGCGATGCTGGCGATCAGAATTGGCCAGGCTGTCGCGCAGCTCCAAAATCGCCTTGCGCGCCTCGTCATCGCTGAAAAGCGCGGCGTGGGCGGGACCGGCGAAGGCCGCCCAGCCGCCCAGCGCCACCAGGGCGCCGAGCAGCAGGCGGGCAAGCATTTGCTGGGCGGTTCGCATGTTGCTGCCTTCCTTTGTGCGAGGCGCGCCAAGGCGGGGACAGGGCGGACCTGACCCCGCGCGGCTAGGGCCAGCGCGCCTACTTGTAGACGATGTCGGCGCGGCGGTTCTCAGCCCACGCGGCTTCGTTGTGGCCAGGATTGCGCGGCTTTTCCTTGCCGAAGCTCGTGGTCTCGACGCGGTCGCCGGCCACGCCCAGGCTCTTCAGGCGATCCTTTACCGAGTCGGCGCGGCGCTGCCCGAGAGCAAGGTTGTACTCGCGGCCACCACGCTCGTCGCAGTTGCCTTCGACGCGCACCGTGCGGGCGCGGTGATCGACGAGATAGCGCCCGTGGGCCTCCACTGTCGCCACGTCGCTTTCATTGATGGCGGAGCGATCGAATTCGAAATACACGCTGCGCTTGGCCAGCAGGCTCTTGGGGTCGTTCAGCGGGTCCATCGGCGCCGGCGCGGCCTCGACCGTCTTCACCGATTGCGCGGGAGGCGCGGGAGTCTGGGTCGGTTGCGTCGCCGGTTTGGCCTCGACCACTGGGGCAGGCTTTTCATCGAGTTTCGTGCTGCTGCAGCCGGCGGCAAGCAGCGCTGCGGCGACAACCAGTAGACCTGCGTGGATCTTACTCATAGTACTAACTCCTTTTCTTGTCATTGCATCATCGAAAAAATGGACCCCAGGCAGGCTCACGTACGTCACCGGCAGGTCCGGACAGACGCGCCCGCGCGCGACCGTCCGCGGAAGCGAGCGCCAATATGCCGCGCCCGCCGACTTCGGTCGCATACAGAATCAGCCGGCCGTTCGGGGCGAAACTGGGCGACTCATCCTTGACAGTATCCGTGATTGTAAGTTCTTGCGCGCTGGCCAGGTCAAGGGCTTCCACCTGAAACAGGTCCGAGCGTCGCGAGATGTAGGCCAGCGTTTTACCGTCCGGGCTGATGCGCGGGCTGATGTTGTAGTCGCCGCGAAACGTAATGCGCTGAGCATCGCCACCGGTCGACGGCATGCGATAGATCTGCGGCCCCCCGCTGCGATCGGAAGTGAAATAGATCCAGGCGCCATCGGAGGAGAACACCGGCTCGGTGTCAATGGCCGGATCGCGTGTGAGCCGGCGCAGATTGGAGCCGTCTGTCCCCATCGCGTAGATCTCCGAATTGCCGTCCTTGGTCAGAACCACGGCCAGGCTCTTACCGTCGGGTGCGAAGGCTGGGGCGCTGTTGCTGCCTGGATAGCTTGCCACCACCCTGCGCTCGCCGCTGGTCAGGTTGTGCACATAAACCGTCGCCCGGTGCGACTCGAAGGAGACGTAGGCCAGCATGGTGCCATCCGGCGACCACGTCGGCGAGATGATGGATTCGCGGGACTTGAGTGCGGTCTGGGGGTTGGCGCCGTCGGCGTCGGCAATCTGCAGCTCGTAGTGGCTGGGCGAATAGCAAACGACGTAGGCGATGCGCGTGGCAAACACGCCCTTGAAGCCCGTCAGGGCTTCGTAAATGCGGTCGGCGATTTGGTGCGCGATCTGGCGCAGATCATTCCCGGAGCTGGCGAAAGCGAGCCCGTCGATCTGCGTACCCTTGGTGCCGTCATACAAGCGGTAGCGTACCTCGATGCGATTGCTGGCCAATCGCACCGCCGAGCCGATGGCGACGTCGTCGGCGCCGCGGCTCTTCCACTCGGCCAGGTTCAGTCGGGTTGCCTCGTCGATCGGGGCCGGACCCGGGTCGATCATACGGAACAGGCCTGACCGGGTCAGATCGGCGCGGATGATCCCGGCTAGGTCTTCCGACAGCGTGTTGTCGGATCGAAAAGCAGCCACCGCGATCGGGATCTGCTGCGAACCCACGCCGGTGATCTCGATCGTCATTTGGGCGTGGGCGGCGCCGATCAGGACCGGCAGCAGCATGGCCGCGAGCGCGCATCGCGGACCCAGCGCCCAGCGGCGCCCAAGGGCAGCTGGAACCCGCCGGGCGAGCGCAGACAGCGCGGCTCGGTTACCGCGCGCGATTTTCAGGTAAAAAGAAAACGAAACGCCCGAGCCGGCGCGCCGTGAACGAGAAAAATGCATAGCCCGCCATTATAGACGTTGCCAACAAGCGCCCCAGCGAGCCCCCCGCTATTTCATCGCGTGTCCGTGGGATGAAATCGTAGTACCAACGAATTAGGGGCGGTTCCATCGTCGCGTCGGGGGAACGGATCCGTACGCAGGATGGCGCGCCGAACCGCATCGTCCCAGCCGGGCAGACCGCTCGGGTGCACGAGGCGCGGCTCGCCGACCAGCTCGCCCGTGGACGAAATAAGTTCCACCTGGTAATCGGCATAAACGGAATCTCCCACGCCCTCCGGTGGTGCGAAATGCACGTTGGCCAGCACGGCCGCCTGCACGCGGCCCTTGTATTCGTTGCTCAAGCGTCCCGGACTGGATGGGACCGGCGTGCGCCCCGGCGTTCCGACCTGGCTCGTCAGGCGAGCCATCTCCTCTTGGTGCTGGCGTTCGGCCTGCTGCTGCTGGCGCTTGAGTTCCTTGGCGCTGGGCTGCGGGGTGGGCTTGTTTTCCTTCCTGATCGGCGGTTCCTTGCGCGGCTCTGTGCTCTTGGGTGGCTTGGGGGTCTTCTCCGCCTTTTGCACGATGTCGGGTTTGGCCGGCGCAATGACTTCTTCCTTGGGCGGGGGCGGCGGGGGCGTGTCGACGGGAGCCGGCGGCGCCGGCGGAGGCGGCTGGATCGTGTCGACTGGGGCTGACAGATCCCAGAGCACCGCCACCGCCGGTGCCACCGCGCTCGTGTGCCACTGGACGGCAAACCAAAGGTAACCGACCAAAGCGGCATGCATGACCAGCGCCGCCAGAAAGCCGGGCCAGGTCGACTGTCTTGGCGCTGGTCTGGGCGCCGCCGGGCGCGGAGGGTGCGGTACCGGGTTAGGGGGGCCTGCGGGACCGGTTGGGCCCAACCTTGGCGGTAGGCCTGGCGCGGCGATGCTGCTCATTCTCGCGACTCAGCTTGCGGGCTTAACGGCTAGCCCGACGTGGCGCACGTTCAGCTTATAAAGAGCGTCCATGACCTTCGTCACCGATTCGTAGCGCACGCTCTTGTCGCCGGATATGACCACCGGCGTGTCCGGATGTTGCCGCAGGTGTTCGCTGAGGCGCGCCCCCAGGTCCTCCAAACGCAGTTCACTGGGCGTCGAATCGGCGCCGGCGGCGCGGTCGCGCAGCAGCAACTGTCCATCGGCCTTTACGACGATCTCGATGGGTAGGTCGACCGGCTTTGCGGCCTTGCCCAGCGTCGGAAGCTCGACCAGGCTGGGGTTCACGAAGGGCGCACACACCATCAAAATGACGACCAGCACCAGCATCACGTCAATGTAGGGGACGACATTGATATCCGACATCATGCGGCGACGGCTCGGGGTGCGGCGGGCGAAAATGGCCATAAGGGGGCTGCTGACGAGGAGCGGAAGGTGGGCCAGCGCGTTAGCGCTGGCGCTGGAGGATGTTGGAGAACTCCTCCATGAAAGTCTCGAAGCGGTTGGCCAAGCGGTCAACGTCGTGGGCGAAGCGGTTGTAGGCCACGACGGCCGGGATCGCCGCGAACAAGCCGATGGCCGTGGCGATGAGCGCTTCGGCGATCCCGGGAGCCACGCTGGCCAGGGTCGCCTGTTGCAGGCTGGAAAGGCCCGTGAACGCGTGCATGATGCCCCAGACCGTGCCGAACAAACCAATGTAGGGACTGACCGATCCGGCCGATGCCAAGAAGGCCAGCCGCGATTCCAGGCTGTCCATTTCGCGCTGGTAACCAGCGCGCATCGCGCGCTGGGCCCCCTCGAGCAGCGCTTGGCGGTCGACTTCGCCACCGCGGGTGCCGCGCAGCTTGAGGAACTCGCTCATGCCGGCCTCGAAGATACGTTCCAGCGCTACGGTCTTGCTGCGCGGATTGGCGGCACCTTGGTAGAGCTGATGCAGATCGCCACCGGACCAGAACTTGCGTTCGAATGCTTCGGTTTCGCGGCGTGCGCGGGCGATCGCCATGCCCTTGCTGAAGATCGAGGTCCAGGAGGCCAGCGAAATAAGCAGCAGCAGCGCCATGACGAGCTGCACCACCAGCGTGGCCTGGGTCACGAGCGTGAGAATGGAAAGGTCGGCGGAAACATTCATGCGGGAAACTTTCTCATGGCAGGTTCTAGATTGCGCTATTTCACTCGTTCGATCGAGTTCGTGCCGTGCCGGCCGATGCGGCCTCTCCAGCTTGGTCCGAACCGAGCTCCTGCAGCGCATCGCCCAGCGCCGCGGGGATTCTTCGAGGCCGCATCGTACGGGCGTCCACGCACGCGACCTTGATGCGGCCGTGGCTTAGCAGTTCGGCGCCGCGCCAGGCTTGCTGCTCAAAAACGACGTAGCTCGCATAGCGTTCGGCCAACCGGGCGTCGACCTGCAGCTCGTCGTCCAGGCGCGCCGAGCGCACGTACTGGATCTCGGCGCCGGCAACGACGAACATCACCGCGTCGCGCTCGGCCAATTCCCTCTGACCGTAGCCGAGCGCGCGCATCCATTCGGTGCGGCAGCGCTCAAAGAAGCGCAGATAGTTGGCGTAGTACACCACGCCGCCGGTGTCGGTGTCCTCGTAATAGACCCGCACCGGCCAAAAGAACGTTGGTCCTCGCGCGTTTGCGCTGGGCGCCGAGCCCTGGCCCTGCGTCCCGGCTCCCGGTCCGGTTCTTGCTGTGCCTGCGGCAAACTTGTGGGCTGCGCCGTGCTTGGGCATTTTGCGGGGGCTGCTGTCGGTTGGATGGTTGTGACACACCGGGCCGGCCGGCTTGCAGTGGCGACGCCGGCCCCGGAAGCAAACGGTCAATATCGATAGAAGAAGAGCCGCGGGGAGCCGGCCCAGGCTAGAGTGTAACGGGTGACCCAAACTGGCCGGATCGGAGGGGCAAGGGTTGCCCGGACTCAGTTCCAGCTGCCTCGATTCGGGGCGGCCGCTGGATGCCGGCGTATCAGTTCACGGGAATTTGCCTCCGGCTTGCCTTGATCCCATGCGTGCCGACCTGGACGGTGGCCCAGGCGCCGAGGAAATCCCGCAAAACCGCCCCCGGCAGCCGCCGCCGAACCCGGACGAGCGCAGTTCTTATTGCCCTCCCGGCGTGCCGAATGTCGCGCCGGAGCATGCGGGAACGAGAACGCGCCGTTTCGAATTTTGCATCGCACTGTAAGGGTTTTAGCAAATCCGCAACAACAACTGCTTGCTAATACTTACGGATCTTTACCAGAATGACACCTTAAACATTTCCGTTGGTGATCCTGGGCGGATCCACATAAAGGATCCACGAGACGTTGAGCCACATCTGGCTACATGTCACCGGGGGGCGCGGGGAACATGCTGACGCCGGCGGTCTAAAAATAGGTGGGGGAAAAATGAAGAGACTGAGCAGTGCATCCAGCGCGGTCGCGCTGGGGCTGGCGGCGGCATTTTCCGGGGCCGGGGCGTTGGCCCAACAGGCCGCGGACCAGGTCGTAACGGAGCAGCAACTGGAGCGGATTGAGGTGACAGGTACGGCGATACGTCGGGTCGACACCGAGACGCCCAGTCCTGTTCAGGTGATCACGGCCGAGGACATCAAGCGCTCGGGGCAAACCAACATCTCTGAAATTCTGCGGGACATTGCGTCCAACGGGCAGGGTACGTTGTCGCAGTCTTTCGGCCAGGCATTTGCCGGTGGCGCCAGCGGCGTCGCACTGCGCGGCCTTAACCTTGGCTCCACGCTGGTCTTGATCGACGGCCATCGAATTGCGCCTTATCCGCTGTCCGACGACGGACAGCGCAGCTTCACCGACATTTCCTCCATTCCCTTCGATGCCGTAGAGCGCATCGAGGTGCTCAAGGACGGCGCCTCCGCGCTGTACGGCTCCGACGCCATCGCCGGCGTGGTCAACATCATTTTGAAGAAGCAATTCACCGGCCTGAACATGACGGCCGAGCAGGGCGTGTCCCAGCGCGGCGACGGTGCGCAGACGCACCTTACGGCGACCGCGGGTATTGGCGATCTGGGTGCCGACGGCTACAACCTGTTCGGCTCGGTCGAATTCCGCCACCAGGCCAACATTCAGGTGGCCAATCGTTCCGGCGCTTGGACCAACTACAACTGGAGCGGCTTCCAGAACGGCTTCAACGACACGCCGGGCGCTCCCATCTTGCCGGGCGCCGGCAGCTTCACGGCCACGCCGCTGACCACCAACGGCCTCATCTTCAATCCGAGCAACCCCAGCCAGTACGCGTACCTGCCGGGCAATCCCACCTGCCAGAGCGATGCCAACTTCCAGGCCGGCGGTTGCGCCTTCAACTGGAACGGCCTGGAGATCCAGCCCGACGACACCAACGTCAACTTGCTGGTGCGCTTTACCAAGGCACTGACCGCGGGCTGGAAGAACTCCCTGGAAGTGTCGCAGTTCTCGAACCGCTCGGAGCAGGTCGGTCCGGGCTACGCTGCCTCCTCCGCCTTCGGCCACTCGATCGGCCAGAACTCGATCACGCTGATCAATTTCAGCCCGAGCAACCCGATCCCGGCGATCGTCAACTTGCCGGCGATCACCGTTCCGGCCAACTATCCGGGCAACCCGTACGGGGCGCCGGCCAACATCTCCATGGTCTACACGGGCATGGGGTTGAACGTGACGACGTTCACCACCACGACCAAGCGCGTTGTCGACGATGTCACCGGCAACGTCGCCGGCTGGGACCTGGGCGCTTCGGCCGGCTACACCAAGGCCGTCACGAAGGAACGCTTCTCCGGCTACATCCAGCCCAACTTGCTGCAGACGGCACTGAACAACGGCTTCGTGCTCAACTCGGGGGTCGGCGACCCGTTTGGTTCCTTCGCGCCCGACATGACGGCCTCGCCCAGCGACGAGTTGGACTTCTTCAGTCTCAGCGCTTCACGCGATCTGCTGCAACTGCCCGGGGGCGCCCTGGGGTTTGCCGTCGGCGGCGAGTACGATCACCGCAACCTGGACGCCACAGCGCCGGCCAACATCGCCAACGGCGTGACGCCGGGCAACGACGCCTTCGCGGTCGGCCAGCAGAACATCGGCGCTGCCTACCTCGAATTGAACGCCCCGGTCGCCAAGTGGGCGGAGATCAACGGCGAAGCCCGCTACGACCATTACGACACCTACGGCTCCTCGACGACTCCGAAGGTCGGCTTCAAACTCACGCCGATCAGCCAATTGTCGGTGCGCGGTACCTGGGGCCGTGGATTCCGCGCCCCCAACCCGGCCGAATCGGGCAACGGCGGACAGGCCTACCAGGCCGCGTCCACCAACGACCCGATTTTGTGCCCGAACCCGGGCACGCCGACCGCCGCTGGAAACTTCCCGTCCCAGTGCGTGCTGCTTCCGGCCGGCGTGAACGCGTCCAATCCGAAGCTGCTGCCGGAGAAGTCGACTAACAAGACCTTCGGCTTTGTGCTCGAGCCCAGCAAGTCGCTGAACCTGTCGGTGGACTGGTATGACATCAAGGTCAACAACCAGATCCAGGGTGCGGGCTTTGTGGGTACGATTCCCAGCGCCGGCGGTCTGGTTCAGGCGAACGTTGTGCGTGGCCCCTCGGTCACGCTGCCGTATTGCTCCAGCGCCGGCAATTGCACGACCTCGGTACAGACGGGCAGCATCTATGGCGTGGGTCCGATCGGCTTCATCTCCACGCCGTATATCAATGCAACCCTGACCGATACCAGCGGTATCGACTTTGACCTGCGCGGTACGCTGAACCTGAATGAGGCTGGTCGGCTGCTCGCTTCGGTGAGCGCCACGCACGTCATCAAGTACAACATCACGGTGGCGGGCAACACGTTCTACGAAGCCGGCACGCACGGTCCGAGCTACTTCTCCGGCGACACGGGCAATCCGCGCAACCGCGCCGTCGTGGCACTGACCTGGGACAAGAAGCCGCTCGAACTCACGCTGACGATGAACTACGTCGGTGGGATTTCCATCACCGACCCGGTGTTCTCGGGAGAGGATCAGTGCACTGGCGCCGCAGTCAGCAACGGTACCTCGACGTACGGCGTGCACTTTTACGGCACGCCGCCGTCAAACCTGTGCCGGGTCGCCTCGTTCACGGACTTCGACCTTTCGGCGCGCTACGCGCTGGACAAGAACTGGTCGCTGCACGGCTCGATTCTGAACCTGCTCGACACCTCGCCCCCGATTGACATCGTCACCTACGGCGGCGGCGGCGGACTGCCGTACAACGCCGCGCTGCATCAGGCGGGCGCCGTCGGCCGGTACTTCATCGCGGGCGTGACCTACCAGTTCTAAGCATCAAGCGACGTACGCAGCCAAGCGGGCCCCTGCGGGGGCCCGTTTCTTTGGTGGTCGAGGCAGGGCGGGTGGCCAGGCGACGGTCGACGCCGGCTTGCCCCGATCGGACTACAGCAGAGTCGCGGACTCGCCGGCTGACGGGCCGATGACGCCGAAATGCCGATACGCCTCGGCCGACGCGATGCGCCCTCGCGGCGTGCGCTGCAGCAGCCCCTGTTGGATCAAAAAGGGTTCGATGACATCCTCGAGGGTATCTCGTTCCTCGCCGATGGCCGCTGCCAGGTTGTCGATGCCGACCGGACCGCCCGCGAAGCGCTCGATCACCGCGCGCAGCAACTTGCGGTCCATGATGTCCAGACCCAGGGCATCGACCTCGAGCATGCCCAGGGCGCGGTCGGCGACCGCCTGCGAGATCCTGCCCCTTTCCCGCACCTCGGCAAAATCGCGCACGCGTCGCAGCAGGCGATTGGCAATGCGCGGCGTGCCCCGAGCGCGTCGGGCGATCTCTCGTGCGCCTGCGGGGTCCAGCTGCGCCTGCAGCAGCCTGCCGGAGCGCGCCACGATCGACGTGAGTTCCTCCTCGGTGTAGAACTCCAGCCGAGCGACGATGCCAAAGCGGTCGCGCAGCGGGTTGGTGAGCATGCCAGCGCGCGTGGTGGCGCCCACCAGCGTAAAGGGCTGCAGGTCGATCTTGATGGAGCGTGCCGCCGGACCCTCGCCGATCATGATGTCGATCTGGAAATCTTCCAGGGCCGGATAGAGGATCTCCTCGACCACAGGGCTCAGGCGGTGGATCTCGTCGATGAACAAGACATCATTGCGCTCCAGGTTCGTCAGCAGGGCCGCCAGGTCGCCCGGGCGTTCAAGTACCGGGCCGCTGGTCTGGCGCAGGTGCACGCCCATCTCGTGGGCGATGATGTGCGCCAGGGTGGTCTTGCCCAGGCCCGGAGGCCCGAACAGCAGCACGTGGTCCAGGGCTTCGGCGCGGTTGCGCGCCGCCGTGATGAAGATCTCGAGTTGTTCGCGGATCTTGGCCTGCCCCACGTAGTCGGCCAATTGTTGCGGTCGCAGCGCGCGCTCCACGGTCTCTTCGTTGGGCGAGGTGGCGACCGCGGCGACGAGCCGGGAATCCAGCGGATTTTCGTGCACGTCAGTTCTTGGCTAGGTGTCGGTGAGGTTTTGAGATCAGTTTGAAAAAACAAGCCAGAACGGAGCCTTACTGCCCAATCCGGCCGCTATCCCTTGGCAAGCGATTGTAAGGCCAGGCGTATCCCCTCCGACACCCCGGTCCCAGCCGGCACCTGCCGGGCCGCGGCCCCGGCCTCGCGCTCCGAATAGCCCAGGGCGATCAGGGCGCGCAGGATGTCGTTGAGCGGTTCGCTTGCAGCGGCCGTTGCGCCGCCTGCGCTGTCGAGGGCCGTGCCCAGCTTGCCTTTGAGTTCGAGCAGCAGACGCGCCGCCGTTTTGGCGCCGATGCCCGGAATGCGCGTGAGGACGCCGGTTTGCTGCAAGGTGACCGCCTGTGCGAGCTCTTCCACGCTCAACCCCGATAGCACGGAAAGCGCGGTGCGCGCGCCAACGCCAGAGATCCGGATCAGCGCACGAAATGCGGAGCGCTCGGCAGCCGTGGCAAAGCCATACAGTTGCTGCGCGTCCTCGCGCACCGCCAGGTGGGTGAGCAAGGTCACACGCTCGCCCACGGGAGGCAGGCTGTAGAAGGTGCTCATCGGGGCGTCCAGCTCGTAGCCGACGCCGCCCACATCGAGCAGCAGCGAGGGGGGTCTTTTGTCGACGATCGTGCCAACCAGGCGGCCAATCAACGCATGCCCCTAAATCGATTCATTTGCTCTGCGCAAAGGCTTGCCAGGCGCTGCGGCTGGCTTTGCGCCCGCTCTTGCGTCCGCTGCTGCGCGTCGCCTCGGCGCCGCTTGCGGCCAGCTGCAAGGCAACGCTGCGCGGGCGGCCCGAGGCATGCGCATGGCAGATGGCGCACGCCAGCGCGTCGGCGGCATCGCTTGGCGGTACCTCGTCCAGGCACAGCAGACGCTGCACCATCCGCTGCATCTGGTTCTTGTCTGCGTGCCCGTATCCGGTCGTCGCCTGCTTGACCTGCAGCGCGGTGTATTCGTGGACCGCGATATCGGCGTTGACGGCCGCGCAAATGGCGGCGCCACGGGCCTGGCCCAGAAGCAACGTGGATTTTGGATTGACGTTGACAAATATCTTTTCCACGGCCGCTTCGTCAGGGGCGTGGCACTGGATGATGGCGCCCAGGCTGCGCAGGATGGCCTGCAGACGTTGCGGCAGTGCGCCGGCGGGGACCCGTATCACCCCCGAATCGATCCAGTGCAGAACGCCCGCACGCAATTCGATGACCCCGTACCCGGTGCGGTTCAGACCTGGGTCGATGCCCAAGATGCGGCGATTCTTCAATGGCGGAAATGCCGCATGCCGGTGAACACCATCGCCACCTCGCGTTCGTTGGCCGCCGCGATCACCTCGGCGTCGCGCAAGCTGCCACCGGGCTGGATGATGCACCGTGCACCGGCATCGACGATCGCGTCGAGCCCGTCCCGAAACGGAAAGAATGCGTCGGAGGCGGCGCACGAACCATCCAGCGCTAGGCCTGCCTCGCGCGCCTTGACGGCAGCGATGCGTGCCGAATCGAGCCGGCTCATCTGCCCGGCGCCGATTCCCAGGCTTGCGCCCTGCGCGGCGAAGACGATGGCGTTGGACTTGACGAAGCGCACGACCTTCCAGGCAAACAGCAGGTCTTCCATTTGCTCGGAAGAAGGCGCGCTGCGCGTGACGACCTTAAGATCGGAACGAGACAGCGATGCAACGTCGGGAGTCTGCGCCAGCAGACCGCCGCCTACGCGCTTGAAATCCAGGTCATTGCAGGCGTCGCCCGAGGCCAACTCCAGCACGCGCAGGTTGGCCTTCGTGGCGAATACGTCCCGCGCCTGGGCATCGAATCCGGGTGCGATCACAACCTCGGCAAACTTCTCGTTTACGGCCTGCGCCGTCGACGCATCGACTGGGCGGTTGAAGGCGATGATGCCCCCGAAGGCAGAGGTCGGATCGGTAGCGAACGCGCGCCGATAGGCCAATTCGGTTGTGCGCCCGGTGGCCACGCCGCAAGGGTTGGCGTGCTTGACGATGACGCAGGTCGGTACGGAGAACGATCGCACGCACTCCCATGCCGCATCGGCATCTACGACGTTGTTGAAGGACAGCTCCTTTCCCTGGATCTGGCGATAGCCGGCCAACAAACCGGCGCCGACCCTGGTGTCGCGGTAGAACGCCGCATGTTGGTGCGGATTCTCCCCGTACCGCATGTCCTGAAGCTGGATCCACTGGCGGGTGAGGATGCGCGGAAATTCCCCGCGCTTGCCATCGGCGCCGAAGCTCGACAGATACCCGCTGATCGCGCCGTCATACGCGGCAGTGTGTGCGAACGCCTTGGTTGCCAGCGAAAAACGGGTGGCATCGCTCACTCGGCCGCCCGCGCGCAGCTCTTCGAGCACCGGCGAATAATCGCGCGGGTCGACCAGCACCGTGACGGCGGCGTGGTTCTTGGCGGCCGAACGCAGCATCGCCGGACCGCCGATGTCGATGTTTTCGATGGCTTCGGCTAAGGTGCAGTTCGGGCGTGCGATCGTTTCGGCGAACGGGTACAAGTTGATGGCCACGATCTCGATGGGCGAGATCCCGTGCTGCTGGATCGTCGCCATGTGCGCCGGGTCGTCGCGCCGGGCCAGAAGGCCACCATGGATGTGCGGGTGCAGGGTCTTGACACGGCCGTCGAGCATCTCCGGAAATCCGGTCACCTGCGCAACTTCGGTCACGTCCAGCCCGGACTCGGCCAGTTGCTTGGCCGTTCCGCCCGTGGACAGGAGGCGAAACCCAAGCTGCACAAGAGCGCGCGCAAACTCCACCGCGCCCGACTTGTCCGACAGGCTGATGAGCGCCGTACGAGCGGTCTGGCCGGTCACTTCAATGCAGCCCGTAATCCTGCAACTTGCGTCGCAGCGTGTTGCGATTGATACCGAGCAGGTCGGCCGCGGCCGACTGGTTGCCTTCGCAACGGTGCAATGCAAATTGCAACAGCGGCTTCTCGATTGCGCCCAGCACCATCTCGTGCAGCGCGTGCGGCTTGGCGCCGTCGAGATTGGCAAAATACTGCTCTAGGCTACGAAATACCGACTGTTCGAGCGACTCTCCCGTTGACTTGGGGGCGCCCATACCCGCATTCGCGCTCGCCGGCGACGTCTTGCCGGCGAGATTCTTGTTGATCGTCGTCGGTCCGCCAGCAGGCCTGCCGTTGATCTCGTTGGCCCCGGACCCCAGCGATCTCGGGCCGCTGCGCACACCGGTATTCTTCCCGCGCGCCGCCACCTTCTCGCGCATTCCCGTCAATCTCACGCCCGCTTCCTTCCTTGAGGATTTGCCATGCGCTGCGCCCCGTCGAAGTTGCGGGCGCAAGCGAAGTCCAATTCTTTTGTAACCTGAGTTTCGTTACCTGATGTTCCGGCAATTGCGCAACAAAGGCGCAACAGCATGCGGTCTTCGGGATTTACATCCGTGCGTCGCTTGTGGTATCGAGTCCGCCATCCTGCACTGGCACCGCAGCCATAGTACGAATGTACTCAAAAAAAGGGCTGCGTGCAGCCGCCTCGGTCAAAAAATCTTCCAGCGCACGCAACTGCTCGGCACAATTGTCCGTTTGATTGACGCGGTCGCAAAGCGGCGCGCCGCCCCGCAGGCCGCGCACCAGAAAATGAATTCGTTTTCTTGCGCTGCGCGCACCGATGAAAGCGCCATATTGCGCATAGTGTTCGTCCAGGTGCCGCAATAACAAGGGCCGCACCTCATCGACGCGGATCGGCGCTATTTCGGTGCCATGTTGTAAGAAATGTTCGATTTCCCGGAAGATCCAGGGCCGGGCCTGAGCGGCCCGTCCGATCATTACCGCGTCGGCCTTTGTATGCTCCAGGACGGCCCGCGCTTTTTGCGGTGTATCGATGTCGCCATTGGCGACCACCGGGATGCGCACCACAGACTTGACCTCGGCGATGGTGTCGTACTCGGCGGAGCCTTGAAACCCGCATGCTCGCGTTCGTCCATGCAAAGTCAGCATTTGCACACCGGCGGATTCGGCCAGGCGGCCGATACGCGGCGCATTGCGGTTGTGCGGCGCCCAACCGGTGCGCAGCTTCAGGGTGACCGGTACCGGCACGGCAGCAACCACGGACTCGATGATGCGCGCCACAAGGGATTCGTCCCGCAACAGCGCCGAGCCGGCGGCCGCGTGGCAGACTTTTTTGACGGGGCATCCCATGTTGATGTCAATTATCTGGGCACCGATTTCGACGCAATAGCGCGCGGCCTCGGCCAGCTGGGCCGGGTCGGCGCCGGCCAGTTGGACGGCGATTGGCCCGTTCTCGCCGTCGGTGGTCAGGCGCAGCGCTGTTTTGGAACGGGTACGAAGACGCGGGTCCCCGGTGGTCATCTCTCCCACCGCATAGGACGCACCCAGCGCGCGCCACAAACGGCGCAGGGGCCGGTCGGCGATGCCGGCCATGGGAGCGGCGAAGACGCGGCCAGGAACCTCGATGGCACCGATTCTCATCCCGCACCGAACATCAAGAGACGAGTGAAAGCGCGGCGCAATCCCGGCATGGCGTCCAGGGCGATCAGGCCGGCCGAGCGGGCCAGGGCTATCGGCGCGATATTCGACGAAAAAAGCGGCGGCAGGGCGCTGGTCAGCGCGGGCACAAGGCGCCGGTCAAGGCGCCGACGTCGGCGGTAGCTCTCGAGGGCAAGGACGGGGTCGTCGCCCTGCGCATCGAGCAGCGACTCCACCAGACAACAGCAATCGCGTATGCCTAGGTTGAAGCCCTGGCCAGCCACCGGATGCAGGCTTTGAGCGGCATTGCCGATGTGCACCAGCCGGTGTTCGCACACCTGAGCGAGTCGGTGCGTCACCAGCGGAAAGATGAATCGTGGACCCATCGCCGCCGGTCTTCCCAGCCGTGGACCCAGCGCCTGCGCGATCTGCTCGGATAGTTCGGTTTCGTCCATCTCCAGACGCTTGCGGGCCAGCGCGGCGGCTTGACACCAGATCATCGACATGCGGGTTCGCTCGCCCGGCGAACTGGCGGCGGGCGCAGCACCTTGGGTACGTGGAGCGCGAGATGAGCCCGTCGCCGGCGGCAGCGGCAGCAGCGCCAACGGTCCTTCGCGCGTGAATCGCTCGATCGCGTCCCCGGGGGTTACCTGCGGCACATCGAATTCGGCGAGCAGCGCGAAATTCTTCGCTTGTGGTGCGAGCGTGGGTGTGCCTTCGGCATCGACCGCCAGCCGCGCTTGGAGCACGTTGCCGTCGTCGAGCAAGATCCGCACCCGGTCAGGTTGCTGGTCGATACGCACGGCGCGGCGCGGGCGCCGGATGTGGATCAACGCCTGCTCTGGCGGTGATCGAGTCAGCCGATGAGCGGCATTGGCCAAAGCCGTGACCAAATCGGCATACCAGACCGTGGCCCCGACGCCGGCGCCGGGAAAGTCCCGAGCGCCCAATTGAACCGCACCCGGATCGCCCCGGGAGCTCACCTGTACGCGCTCGATGGCGGCCATCGGGGCGAAGCCTGGCCCCAGCAGCGACTCGAGCACGAGCAGACTGCCACGCGACAGCGCCAGCAGGCGCCGATCCTGTTGCAGGGCCTCAACCGGGCGTGCGTCGAGCAGCTCGCAGGCGATGCCGGCACGCGCGAGCAGCAGCGCGCACGCCAGACCGATCGGCCCTCCACCCAGGACCACGACAGGTATAAGCGCCGGCGCCGGCTCGGCGCCTTCGCCACGTCGCGCATTCGGTAGGTCGACGATCATCGGTGGTCTTCGTTCACGCTAGCCAGTTCTTGCGGGGTACCCACGTTCCACCAGCGGCCCCGCCAAACCTGGGCGCTCACGCGGCCGCGGTCAACCGCGGCATACAGCCAAGGGAACAAGCGCGCCCGCACCGGGGCCAACCCGGTGAACAGGCGCGGTGCCAGAACGCCGATGTTGGCGTAGGTGTACTGCGTCGTTCTGCGTGTGGCCAGCAGGGTCTGACCGGGCGCAGCCGGATCGCCCGGATCGGGCAGCACTCCCATGTCGCCACCGGAATGATAGGGTGGATTTTCCACCAATACGAGGTGGCCGTCGAATCGGCCGTCCGCAATCGTCTTGGCGATTGGGAACAGACAGCCGTAATCAAAGTCCGTGTAGATGTCGCTGCTGACCACGACGAATGGCCGCGAACCCAGCAGCGGCAGGGCCCGCACGATGCCGCCGAGCGTCTCGAGGGCGTCCTGCGCCTGCGTGCCCTCCCGTGAATAGCGGATGCGGGCGCCATAGCGCTGCCCGTCGCCCAGCGCGGATTCGATCTGCTGGGCTAGATGCGCGGTGTTGATCACCAGGTCGCGAATGTCGGCACGCACCAGAGCCTGAATCTGCCATTCGATCAGCCGGCGGCCAGCCACCTCGAGCAGGGGCTTGGCCACCGAGTCAGACAAGGGCCGCATGCGTTCACCGCGACCGGCGGCCAGAAGCAGCGCTCGCATCAGAAGGTGTACCCGGTTCTTACTGCCCGTTGATGTACCCGGTCGAGCAGCCGCGCCAACCCGGCAAACGCGTCGTAGCGTTCGGCCACGCGCTGCGTGTGGCGCAGTACCACGGGCAGGTCGCCCAGATAACGCTGCTTGCCGTCTCGGTAGCACAGGCGGGCAAATATGCCCAGAACCTTGAGGCTGCGCTGCAGGCCCATCCATTCGAGCTCGCGCCAGAATCGATCGAACTGCGCGCGCACCGGTAGACCGGCAGCCCGTGCCAGGCTCCAGTAGCGCGCCGCCCAGTCGATCTGCTGCTCCTCCGGCCACGCGACGTATGCGTCGCGCAGCAGCGACACCAGATCGTAGGTGATGGGGCCGAAAACGGCGTCCTGAAAGTCAAGCACGCCCGGGTTGTCCCAGCGCGAGCCGCCAAGCCCGGCCTCGCCCGTGGCGTCGATGCGGCGGCGAATCAGCATCAGGTTGCGGCAATGGTAGTCGCGATGAACGAGCACCTGCGGTTGCGCCAGGGCCGATTCGATCAGCGTCTCGAAAGTCGCCTCGAGCGTAGCCAGCTCGCGCGCATTGATCTCGACCTTCAGGTGACGCGCCAGATACCAGTCTGGGAACAGGCGCATTTCCGTGAGCAAGCGTTGCCGATCGTAGGGCGCAAGTGCCGCCGCCTCATCGGTCGTCCCGACCGGCGTCTGTTGCAGTCGCACCAGTGCTTGCAGCGCATCGTCGTACATGCCGGCGATGTCGCTGCCGGGCTGCTGCAGCGCGTCGGCATAGGTCGTGTCGCCAAGATCGGTCAACAGCAAGAAGCCTTGGTCCAGGTCGCTGGCAATGATGCGCGGCGTATGGACGCCGCGGCTGGACAGCAGGCCGGCGATCTGCACAAAAGGGCGGCAATCCTCCTGTGCGGGCGGGGCGTCCATGACGATCATCGATGAGGCGGCGCAGTCTTCGGCCGGGCCGGCAGCCGGTGGTGCGGCCAAAGCGCGGCAGTCGACACGAAAATAGCGCCGGAAGCTCGCATCGCTGGAAGCGGGCCGCAGGCTCGTCGGGTCCAGCCCCAGTTGTGGCTGCAAGCGAGCAAGCCAGGCCTGCAGCAGCTGGCGGCGCCCGTCCTCAGGCGTGTTTTTTTGCCGATCTTCGTCCATCTGGGGCGTCACGAGATTTCCTGAGCGGTCGGGAATGATTGGATCGATCATAATGGCGCGCCGTCCGCCCTGCGGGTGGTTCGGCCAGCAAAGCCCCCTGGATTGCTTCGTTGCAAGGCCCGGGAAAGCGGCAGCAGCAAGATCGACATACGCGAAACGGTGAAATTCAGGCGACGGCGCAACCAGCGAGGCAGCGGGCCCGCCCGGGCGGCAAATCAGCCGCCAGAGGGTTGGGCACTGCTCGCTCGTCCCAAGGGATCGCTGGCGCTCTGGCATGGTCCGGTCGGCAAGCGCGCTGGTGCCGCCGGCCGGCTACGCGGCGCTCTCGCCATTGTAGGGTTCCTGGTCCAGACGCTCGGATCCGCCCAGGCTCAGGTACCGGCAGCCGGATCGCTGGCTGCGGCGGACGATGCAGCGGCCCGCGGACAAGCGGTGCACCTGGCATCGAGCGATCCGTTGGCGCCCTTGTCGTGCGGTCCGGCCGCCTACGCGTCCGTCGCAGACTCCGGACCCCCGCCCGTGCCGCTGCGCTGGGAGCGATTGTTGGGCGCCGGGCGCACGCGTGCGCGCGGCGTCGCCTCCGGTCCCGTGTACGTGCGTGCCGACAAGATCTCCGGCCAGATGAACGTCGACGCGGTCCTCGAGGGTTCGGTCGAAGTTCGTCACAGCGGCGTTGTCTTGCGCGCCGATCGGGCGGTCTATCGCTTCGAGGATGACGAACTCAAGGCGCGCGGCCAGGTGCACCTGGTCGAGCAGGGCGCCGTCTTCGACGGGCCTTCGCTCGACCTGAAACTCGAGGCGCAGACCGGCCAGATGCCCAATGCCAGCTATCGCTACCCGGCGCGCGATGGCAGCGGAAAATCGCAGCT
Source organism: uncultured beta proteobacterium (assembly GCA_963729785.1). Lineage (GTDB taxonomy): Bacteria > Pseudomonadota > Gammaproteobacteria > Burkholderiales > Burkholderiaceae_F > GJ-E10. The sequence goes on from CAVSPM010000033.1 coordinate 21,774, forward strand.
GATCGAGTTCCTGTCGCAGGACAACATCCGATTGAATCAGGCGACGTACACGACCTGCAATCCGAGCGACCCGGCCTGGTGGATCCGTATCGAGCGCATGGACATCCACCAAGATGACCAGGAAGCGGTGACCAACGGCGCCACGCTGGTTTTCGAGGGCGTGCCGATATTTGCCTGGCCCTTTTATTTCGATTTTCCGCTGGGCACGGAGCGCCGCAGCGGATTTCTAACGCCGGGTTTTAGCCAAAGCAGCGCGGTGGGCCCGATGTTCTCGATTCCCTACTACTGGACCATCGCGCCCAACCGCGATTACACGGTCACGACCGATGTACTGCCCCAACGCGGCATCAAGCTGGACAACGAGTTCCGCTTCCTGGAACCCCAAGCCAAGGGCGTATTTGAATACGACCTGATGCCCAACGACCGCACGACGGGCACGGTGCGCGATTACATCGGCGCGCAGACCGCTTACGACAACGCCAGGGGCCTGCGTTTCGCCCTCAACTACAGCCGGGTGTCCGACGACACCTATTTCACCGACTTCTCGCGCAATGTCATCGGTGCCACGCAGGAGGTACTGCCGCAGGAGGCCGTCGTCAGTTACACGCAGCCCTACTGGAACGCCGCGCTGCGCATGTCCAAGAGCCAGACCCTGATCTCCTTGCTGGCCCCCACCGACCCCGGCCCCTACGAGCGCGTGCCAGATCTGGTCCTGAATTTCAACCGTCTCGATTATCACGGCTTCGACCTGGGCACAGCGATTGAAGCCACTCGTTTTCAGCATCCGGCGATCAATCCTTGTTTCGAACCGCCCGGGGCCTCGCTGAACTACGCCACCTTGATCTTGCCGTCGATTCCCGGCTGCTATGGCGTGATTCCGGCACAGCCCTACACTCAGGGCTGGTTCGCACAGGACGGATCGCGCTTGGTGGTCAATCCCAGTATCAGCTACCCGTTGCTCGCGCCAGGCTGGTTCGTCATCCCCAAGGCGCAATGGCACTACACCGCCTACACGCTCGACCC
>CAVSPM010000034.1:0-50106 GCA_963729785.1 uncultured beta proteobacterium
ACCTTCAGAGGCTCCAAGACGGCTCGGGACCGATCCCAGAATCGCCTTTTGGGGGGGCTTAGTCCTGAACAGCCAACGCCTGCAAGCGTTCTAGAGCGATCTCGGATGGGGTGGCGTTCTACTGCAAGCAGCACGTGGCGTTGTGGACGGCAACGACAGCTCGGGAGATGCGGTCGGTCATCGATGGATATAACATCGGTATGAACTGCGGAGAAACAGCAGGGCAGACAATCTTTCATTGCCGCATCCATCGGATACCCCGCCGGAAGGGTGATGTTGAAAACCCGCGGGGTCGTGTGCGGCGTGTGATTCCAGGCAAAGGAAGCTATGAAGGCGCCGCATGAAGGTGGAGGGGCAGGGGAAAAGGTTGCATGCGATGACGGATGAGGACGAGAAAGAAGAGGCAAGGAACTATCTCAAGAGCAGGAAGTGGGACAGGTATTTGATTGAGGCGTACTTGAATCTGAGGCGCTACCCCTTCTTGCAAGGCCGCCCTGACTTCGCCGAGAAAGTGAACATCGGCGTAAAAGGTGTTGCGGGCGTAGAAATGAAGATCGAGGTTGGATCTATCAAGAGCAAAGTGACGGCTACGCAAGGAAAATTGGGTGGCATAAATTTCATCATCGGCGGGGAATCAAGCTTCTTGGCATTTCCCGATGGCAAGGTGTCAGGCGTCGTTGTGGTTTGTCTATTTCTGGATGAAAGAAGGGCGATGGCGGTGGAATATCGATTCCCTGATCCAATCGCCGCTAGATCCTCTGATTATGTGTCGTTCGAAGTTGAAGAACTGCATGCAACGGCGAGACTCGGTGTTTTGCTGGAGAGTTTTCACTTTGCATCTGAGGCATATAAGGCAAGGCGGGCGGAAAGACGCAGAAGAAGCGGGGAAGACAAGGACGGTGGCAAATCGCCATTGCGATGATTTGTTCATGCCTGCGCACGGATTCGCGCAAAAGTCGGCGATGCGCAAGCCCAAGAGGGACATGCGTCATTCGATTCCACGTAGATAAGGGGATTACGTAACGATCCTGGGAAGATCCGTATGTGTCGCCTTTCGGCATTCAGGTGGTGGTAGGGGGGACTTTGAAATCATTTGCAGGACTTTTGCTGGTATTCCTTGCCTCTGGAGCAATTGCTCAAGAGACGACTCTTCCACCCGCAAATTGGACAGCAGTCACGGGTAGATATCCGGGCGGTTGTACGTTTTACTTTGACCCGTCTACAAAACAGGAGGTCGGAGCCTACGAGGCGGCGTGGTTCATGGATTCTTGTGAGTCGCTTCAGCCCTCCTTGACTCCTGGGAAGGATAGTTTTCTATCGTCGATCTTCCTTTACTACTTCAACTGTGCAGCGAAAACGGCAGCATTGGTCCAGATCAACTACTACGCCGAGGTATTTGGCAGAGGACTCGTAACGGATGCTGAGGACTGGTCGAAGAATCCGAGGTTCGAAGAAGAGCCGCCAAATTCGGTGGGTGAAGCCTTTCTACGTATCGTTTGCGGTGGCAGGTAATTCAATTGGCGCATCGCCGCAGGGAGTGGGTGAGATGACTTCAGCAAGCGCCATTCGGAGAACGCGGGTCGCACACGAGCGCCGCGGTGTGCCGTCGCACGCACCACGAATCGGGCAAGCGCTCGGCCGGCGTAGCATCGTTGTCGCGCCATGACAAGGCTCAATGCGTCAGCAGCGTATTGCTGATAACTCCGGAAGCAGGATTCACGACGTTATAGAGCGCATCGATGCTTGAATCCGGCGATGAGACCTGAAAAACCGCACCTGCACGAGTCGCCTCCGAAAAGCCGGTAACCAGGTCGCTTGCATTGAGCACGTACATGCTCCCGGCCGGAATGATGCCGGATGTAACGTTTAGCGTTGCGGTGTTGTTCAGTTCTGGGAGAACCTGCACCGTAAACGGCGCGTCCTGCGTAGATCGATTCAAGAACACGAACCGGCTCACATAGCCAGGATAGGTCGTGAACCAAGGCAAGACAAACGGCGTCGACGCGACGATGTCGCTCGGCCTGGACATCGGCGTGTTGCTCATCGCGCCGGTGGCCAGGTTGATGACCTGGTACAGCCCTTCGAACTCGTTGCTCGGGCCGTTGATCGTGAAGACCGCGGCTCCCCGGGTGTTACCGGTAAATGACGAGACAATGGACGCCGCCGGCAGCGCCAGTTGACTGTTCGCCGGAAGGGTCCAGCTCGTGGTGCCGAGCTTTGCAGCGTTTCCTTGCTCCGTCCGCACGCTGATCGTGAGACTGGCGTCCTGGTTGCTGCGATTTACCAGATAAAAGGTGCTGCTGTAGCCGGGGTAGGTCGTGAACCAGGGGGCGATCAAAGTGGTTGGCGAGGCGGTGGCGGTCTGTGGATTTACAAGCTCCGAAGTACCGACCCCGCCACTTGAATTGCTGACGATCTTGTAGACCCCTTTTACGTAGCCTTCCGGCGCGCTGAACGAGAACACGGCGCCGGCAGTAAGCGGGCCGGCAGCATTGGTGTAACCACTTACGAGGTTCGTGGCCGGCAAAACGAATTCGCCTTGTGGGGGGATTTGGAACGTCGTTGGGTTCGGAATGACCGGATTTGCGACCGTTGGAAGCAGCGTTACTTGGCCGGTAACGGCACTTTGACTCGTGTTGCTAAAGACGAAGCTACTCGAATAGCTGCTGCCGGTTGTAAAGAACGGAGCCTGCAGCAACGAGGTCGTCGAAGAAAAATCGAGACCCGGCAAGAGGCGCGTATTGGTAATGGACCCGGTGGACGGCTGCACGAGGTTATAGATTCCGGACACTTTCGGATTCGTTCCGTCGATCGTGATGTGAGCCGCCGCCCGCGGACTAAGCGTAAAAAACGATACGAGGTCGCTCGCGTTGACGACCAACTGGGACTTCGGAGAAATCGTGCCGGATGCAAAGCTCGCATTGACTTGGGCGGCATTTCCGGGTTCCGGCAGCACGCTGATGCTGTAGGTGCCCGCTGAGGTTCCGCTGTTCAAGAAAACGAAGCGCGATACATACCCCGGGTATTCGGTGAACCAGGGAATGACGTAATCGGTGACCTGGGTGGAGATCTTGGCTACGAAACCGTCGCCATAGTTGCCGGAGTACCCGCTGCCCCTGCCGCCGAAGCTGCCCTGAAACACGCCCGGGGTCGCTGCCAGCGTCCCGACCGCGCCGACATTGCCGGCGAGGTAGATATTGCCGGAGCCATCGACGGCGATGCCGGCGGCCGAGGTTGCGCCCACCGCGCCGTTGCCCACCAGCGAGGAGAACAGCAGGTTGCTGAGCGTCGGATCAAGCTCCGAGACAAAAGCCATGCTGCAACAGGCGCCGGCAACGGCAGCTTGTATCGGGTTGACCTGCGGGTGTGCGCTGGCGGCCTGTCCCGTGACGTACACGTTCCCGGCGGCATCCAGGACGATCGGGCCGCTGAAACCGATGCTGTCGCCGTTTCCGGTGAGTCCGCCGAAGTAGGTCGCCCGCAGCAATTGGGAGCCGGTCGGATCGAGCTCTGCAATGTACGTCGTGATGCCATAAAAGGTGGCTTGATAAGCGCCGGTCGTGACCGGAAAGGCCGTGTCGGTCGTCGCGCCGTAGATATAGACGTCCCCCGAGGCATCGACGGCAATGCCCGATATGGCGTCCCACGTTTGGGCAGCCGTGCGTCCGCCGATATAGGTTGCGTAGATCTGCGTCGGGGGGCTTGCGCCGCCCACGGGCGAGAACTTGGCGACGAAGCCGCGAAAGCCGCCGTCGATGTCGTTGTTGCCGTCGCTTTGCAGCGGTCCAGGGATCGGTTGATAGGAGCCGCTGGTCGTGGGCAGCTGGCCATCCTCCGTTTGACCGGCGAGATAGAAGTTGCCCGCCGAATCGACGGCGATCGCGGTGCCCACCGCGGGAAACACCGAGTGAAGATTGCCGCTGGTGCCAATTTGATTCTTATCCCCATACAGCGTGGAGTAGCGCAGGCCCGAGCCGGTGGGGTCAAATACGGTGACGAAGGCATAGGCCTGGTCGTCGCCGCTTCGCCCGTCGGCCTGCAATGCGCCGGCCGTGGTCGGAAAGCAATTCCAGGTCGGGATCCCGGCACCGGCGCAAAGCGTGGCCGGCGAGGTTCCCGCCACATAGGCGTTGCCCGAACCATCGACCGCGATCGCGTAGCCGACCGTACCGGCGTTGCCCAGGAAGGTCGAGTAAACGAGCGCATTGCCCGCGGGGCTCAGCTTGGTGACAAACGCGGAGCTTTGCGCATTGGCATTGGCGGGCGTATCGCAGTCGGTATGTTCGCCCTGGGACGGATTGCCGAAGGGGCTGCAGATCGTTTGAAAAGCCCCGGCAGTGGACGGGAAGTCGTAAGAAAATGTCGTACCGGTCACGTAGGCGCTGCCCTGCGCATCGACGGCGATCGCAAAACCATAGTCATAGTAGGAGCCGCCGAGATACGTGGAGTACACCAACGAGGAGGCGTTGGGCGCAATCTTCGATACGAAGACCGTAGGAAAGGTACCCGCCGTGCCAGCCTTGCTCGGGGGCGCCAAGCCGCCCGCGACCGGGAGATTCGTCGAATACGTGTAGCCGACGACATACAGGTTGCCGGAGCCGTCGATGGCGGCGGCCTGCCCCGGCTCGCCCTGGTTGGGCGGGCCGTACCCGCCATTGGCGGTGCCGATGATATCGGCGCCGCTGCCGCCCAGGTAGCTCAGGTAGTTCAGTATCGGGTCGATGATCAGCGGTTTCGAGTGGTCATAGGCCCCTACGCGAAAGCGCACGGTCCTGCCTGCCAAGCGATAGCTCGCCGCAACGAATTTGCGTTCTTGGCCGTCCATCTGGTAGGCCACCGGCCGCTCGAAGCCGATCTGGCGGTCGTGCGTTTGGATTTGCAAATTGCCTTGCGTATCCAGGTGCAGTCTCTGTGCACCCTCCATGCGCACGCCGATGGCTGCCGGATTCGCGCCGGGCGCCACCTCGAAGTCATATTCCAGGCGCCCCTGGTTGCCGTAGTAGACGAGATCCACTCCGCGATAGACGGCGGCATAGCGCACCTTGCCGTAGGTGGCAACGTCGGTGCGCCACTTCGAGGGATCGTTGCCGACGAGGTAGTTCACGCGCCCGGCCAGCGCCTGTTCGGCGCGGGGCGCCGGGCTGGCCTGAGCGCCCTGAAGCAGCACGCGCAGACGGGCAGGCGCGAGCGCATGCCCGTCCTTGCCCCGCCTCTGGCCGGACCCCAGCGTCAGCAGCGCGCCTTGCTGCGTCAGCGCGATGCCATAGTCTCTTCCGTGGGCCAGATACTGGACGTCGGCCGATCCAGCCTGGCCGAAGTTCTCCTCGAAATTCAATGGCAACGCGGCAAGCGCCGCACGGGTGCTCCCTGTCAAGGGAGCGGGCGCCCCGGGTTGCGACGTCGCCGTTGCCTGCGCGCCGCCAATGATGGTTGCCTGGGCCAGTGCAAGTGCCCCGATGAGCAGACCCTTGCGCAGTGCGACGTGGATTTCGCGTTTCATAGGGTCCCCTCCGATGTCTTGCGTGGCACTCTAACGTACCGGGCTGCATCTGGCCATCGGATTTTGCTGCTGCGCAAGCGCGGTGCAGTCCAAGGAAGACGGCGTATCCGTTGCCCGTCGTCTCGGTCGTCGTCGCGCCGGACTGGTGCGACGCGAAAGGCATGCCCGTGCTGAGCGCCAACGCGGTCGTCCCGTCGGCGCGAGCAAGATATCGACGCCGTGGGGCACCAGGATTTTCATCCCCCGATGCGCCAATCAAGTGAGCAGCATCACGATGGCCCCGGAAGCCTCTTGGATGGCGGCGGGTGCGTCCCGTTGGAAGGGGTGCGGCTGCCTTGGTGGCAACGGCAAGGCTTTGATGCCGCCAGCGCCCGAAAGTCCCTCATATCGATCGTTCGCACGGCCTTTGCCGGCCCTGTTCGACGGGCTTGACTTCGGCAGCGGCGCAGGTTGCAGTCCCTGAGGCTTGGTTAGCGCCAGCGGCCGCCGCCCCGCCCGATGGCAAGCGCCAGCGCGGCGGATCGCGTCTGCGCCGGGGCGAGCCGGCGAGCTTGTGCATTCGCTGGTCACCCGTGTCATATGCGCAGCGGATCGCCCAGCTCAATGGCGGAAACCGGCGCCGGATTTGTGGCAGTTTTCCAAGCCTTCTGGCCCTAACGGCGCCGCCCAATTGAACTATGGTTGCTATGAGCGCAGGACGGGATCGGAAGCTTGCCTGCGCATAACCGGGGGTGCGCCTGTGGGACGCAGTCTGTTGGCGTCGTTTTTTCGTGAATCGGTTTCCAGTACGCTCGCCGCCGAGCCGCCACAGGACCCACCGCGGGTTGACTACGGCCAAGTTGTCGAGAACTTGGCGGTTCAGGCGACCGGACTGGCGCGCGAGGCGGCCGAAATGTGCGGGTCGATCGACGACGTGTCGAGCGTCGCTCACAACGAGACCGTAGCATTTGAATCGCTGGTGGCCGAAGTCGGTACCATCATCGACGCCAACAGCGCAATATCCGCAGCGGTCAATTCGAGCCGGTTGTCGGCGCAGGCCGCACATGGCGCCGTAGAACGAGTCGCCGCCGATGTGACCGGGGCGCTCGATTCCCTGCGCGACGTCGGTCAGTTCGCCGACGAAATCACGCGCATCGCCTTGCAGACCCGGCTCGTGGCATTCAATGCCGCAGTCGAAGCCAAGCATGCGGGCAGCGCCGGGCTCGGCTTTGCCGTCGTCGCGGAGGCGGTCAAGGATCTGGCCCAGAAGGTCGAGAATTCGTCCAAGACCATCGGCAAGACGGTGCAGCAGCTGAACCTGCGTATCGGCGAGTTGGCACGCAACATCCGCGAGAGTACGACGCTTGGCGACGGCCAGCCGACCTTCCATCAGGCCTTTGAAAAAGTGGTGGCAGCGAGCGCCGAGATTGCCGCGGCGACCGAGCGCAACCAAGAATCATGCGCGGCAACGCGCAGATCGCTCTCGCAGTTGCAGGAGCAGGTGGTCATAACAAGCCAGGCGCTGCTGGCCGCGCGCACGCGTGCCGAATCCTTCTTGAGCGCGAGCGAGTACCTCATTCAAATGTCGGCCGATTGCGGCGCCTCTACGGTCGATTCGCCGTTTATCGAGAAGGTCATCGCCGTCGCGGCACAGATCGCCGAAGTGTTTGAGCAAGCGGTGGCCAGCGGCGAAATTTCCGTCGGCGACCTGTTCGACGCCGACTACAAACCCATCGCCGGCACGCAGCCTCAGCAGCACCTGACGCGCTTCGTGAGTTTCACGGATCGGGTACTGCCTCCGATCCAGGAAGCGGTTCTGGAGTTTTCCGACCGGGTGGTCTTTTGCGCCGCCGTCGACCGTAACGGCTTCTTGCCGACGCACAATCGCAAGTTCTCGCAGACTCCCCGCGCGGACCTCGTGTGGAACGCGGCCAACTGCCGCAACCGGCGCATCTTCAACGACCGGACCGGCCTGGCGGCTGCGCAAAACAAACATCGATTCTTGCTCCAGACCTATCGCCGCGACATGGGGGGAGGCAACTTCAAGCTGATGAAGGACATCTCGGCGCCGGTCCTCGTGCAAGGGCGCCACTGGGGCGCGGTGCGCATCGCCTATGCGTACTAGCGCGGGTTTCAGGCCGGGAAAACCATGGCGAATGCTCGGCAACTGAGCCGATTCCGCCGACGCCGATTCGATATGCTGGACATGCGACCATCGATCAAGGGAGAGAAGTTGTCATGGGAAACATGCCCACGCTCCGCGAGTTGAGCAGGCAGCGGCTGCGCACGAACCTGTGGTTCGAGTGCGGTCCAGAGGAGCGGGCCTCCTGGGTGCGTAACCTCGCACAGCATGGCGGCTTCGATCCGCTGGGGCGTTCGATGACACCCTTGCGGCGCCTGGCGTTGCTCGATCGCGTTCAATTTGTTCTCGATTCGATCGCCGCAGCGTTCGAGGAAGGCCTGTGCGACCGACGAAAGCTGTGGTCGATCCTGTTTGCCACCAACGAGGATTGGCGCGAGTTCATCGGCGAGTTGCAGCACTTCGATGCTTTCTGGGTCAATGAACGGCATTTCTATGCATTCTTGTTCCTGCTGGGTGAGGAAAGCGCTTGCACGACCTACGCGCGGATCGCCAAGAGCCTGGTACGTCGATGGGGGTTGGATCCGGTGAAAGCGGACGCGGACGGACCGGGCCGCTAATTGCGCTGTTCGGGATTGTTCGGGATTGTTCGGGCGAGTCCGGTAACACGGCCGAGTGCGGGGTAAGCGGCCGCCTACAAGGATTTTCTTTGTTGCGGGGGGTGCGCGTGGCAACGCTCGCTGACCGCGCCCTTCTTGCCCGGGACTTCGACTTTGCACGGAACGGGCGGCGCCTTCGGGTACATGGCGCAACACACTGGGCCTTCGATGAGGCCGGACAGATCGCGACGCCTCGGGACGACTGCGATCCGGCCAAGGGGCTTAGGCAGGAGCTCCCCCTGCTCGGGCCTCTCATTGCCTGGTTACGTGGACGCAAGCGTGCGCGCTAGCGCTTCGGGCGCGGCGCAGGGCCACCTCGGTTCGTCTGGCTACGAAGGAGCGCCCCCGGCCGGTCCGGGCGCCCCGGAAAACACGCGTGCCGGTAGCGCCGGCGTTGGCGGCCGGTTTGGCAGATTCGCGGTGGCTGGGCTTGCCGGCCGATCTCAGGCCAGATCGAAGTCCAATTCTCGTGCCGACCGGTAGCGCCCGAGCTCGAGCGTGCTCGATAGCCGGACGCCCATCTGCTCGTCAAAGCCAAAGCGCGGATCGCACTCGAGCAGATTCTCGCAGTAGGGTGAGAACCAGTCGGCGCGGTCGTCCAACGCCCACCAGGCACAGTCGGACATGTAATGGTCCCGCAGCCATTGCTCGCATTCGGCATGGCGCCGATACGGAGCGCGCGCGGCGTCAGCGGCGCATTCGCCGAAATTGGGCGTGCGGCCGAGGATGCGCAGGCGCAGCCGTTCGGGCAGCGGATCGAGCAACTCGTTGTCCGGCCGTACGTTGCGCCAGGACGTGGATAGCACGATGCCGACTTCGGGGAAGGGATCGAGGACCTTGGCCAGGCGCTGGGCGTTTTCAAACAGCCGGCTGGCGTCCAAGCAGGGATCGGGATGCAAGACGCCGTCGTAGTCGAGAAACAAAATCACGCGTTCCCCCAAATTGCCGAGACGAAAGCCCGGCTGATCCTCTGACATATCGGCAATATTTGCGCCAGATTGAGGGATCGCAGGCGCCCTAATTGCGGGAGTGCGACCGAGGCCAGCGGCGCCGCATGGGGTGTTCGCATCGAACGATTCGATCTGGCTCGGGTCTGGGCGTGTCGCCTCCGGTGTGTCGCCCCAGGCGATTGCTTTGGGAGGTTTCGGGTCCGGGTCATTCCAGGTCCTCGCTCGGACGAGCCGGCGGGTCGCCACGGCCGGCGAGCCCGGCTCTGTTGCGGCAACAGGTCAGTTGAGGTCTGGGTTTGCCGGCCCGTTGGCCCCGGGCGGCCGCCGGGGCGGGAGGCGCCAAGCTATGCGCGGGGATCGGAAGACGGCCGCCTGGGTCTTGCGACGGCGCGAAGGCGCTGGCCGCGGAGCGGCTCTAGCGCAGCATCGCCAGGGTGGCCAAGAATCCGACGCAGGCCAACACCCAGGGCAGCAGCCAGTTGTAATGCGAGCGGTTATCGAATCTTGTTGTGCCATCGATCCTCGAGCGCGCGCTCGGACCGCGGTAGGCGTCGGCGGCGCCGCCGGATTCGTTAAGGTCGGCGCGCGATGGAGGCCGAATGGAGAGCGCCATGTCGTCGACGGATGCTCGCAGGGGCGGCCGGTCGCTTAGCAACCCGTACCGTTGCCTTGGTCGGAATGGTTGATGAGGTCGAACTTGGGCTGCGCCTCGGCCGTGACCGGCGCCGTGTAGACGATGGCGCAGGTGCCGCGTGCGTCGTTCAGCGCGATCGTGATCGAACCCCCGGCCAGTGCACTGCCATCGGTGAGCGAGAATTGGTCGTTGACCGCGTCCAGCCCGGTGGCGGCGATGATGCCGGCGGCGCTGGCGGCCGGGTAGCCGAAGACGGTGGAGATGCGCGTGCCATCGACCTCGACCGAGCCGCTCGATCCGAGCTGATCGTGCACGCGGGCGGCGGCGCGCGTGATTTGTGCGGCGGCACGCACGGAACCGAAGATCGCCTGTTGCTTGGCCGCCCGCGCCTCGGAACTGGCGTTCCAAAGCCGCGGCAGGGCCAGGGCCAATAAGGCGGAAACAAACACCAAGGCGCCGAGGAATTCGACCAGCGTGATAGCGCGTATCGCATCCCAGGAGCGGGTCCGCACAGCAAAGAAAGTAGGTGGAGGTCTCATGAAATCGATGCGCCTTCGGTTCTGGGTCTTTCGCTCTCTTTGTGCTGCACTGGGCCGTCAACCCGGGTGCCGAACGCTAGCGTCGCCTGGCGCGCCGAAGCCAATCGCCTGGAGGCTTCGCGATTCGCCGTTCGTCGCGCCACGGGGTTGGGCCAAAGGCGTTGCAAGCCTTTGGAATCGTAGTTTCGGCCCGGCTTTGACCATCGGATACCATGAATACGGGTGAAAACTTCCGGCAATTCCCAATCGGCAGAGGCGCGACCGCAGTCGCCGACCGGCCAGGCCGTGCGCGCCGCGCGATGCCGGACGGGCCAGCGCGCAGCCGCTTCGCGCTCGACCCGGCGCCAAGCTTTGGCTTGCTTTGGCGAATTTGTGCGCTGAAGGGAAGTTAACATCTACTAACCTTGCTCCGTTGTTGTTTTGGAGCGTTCTCTTTTTTGGGGGAAACCGTGATCAAAGAAGTCGTCAGCACGACCGCCGCACCGGCCGCGATTGGCCCGTACTCGCAGGCCATCAAGACCGGATTGGTGGTCTTTTTGTCCGGGCAGATCGGGCTCGATCCGGCAACCAAGGAGCTGGTTGGCGACGGATTCGAGGCCCAGGTGCGCCAGGCCTTCGCCAATCTCGAAGCGGTTGCCAACGCGGCCGGCGGGACGCTGGCCGATGCCGTCAAATTTTCGCTGTTTCTGACCGATCTGGGACAGTTCGCCAAGGTCAATCAGATCATGGCCGAGTTGCTGCCGGCGCCCTACCCGGCGCGTTCGACGGTGGGCGTGAGCAGTTTGCCGCGCGGCGCGCAGTTCGAGGTCGAAGCGATCCTGGTCTTAGACCAGTAAGGCCGCGCCGCATGGGCCGGGCGTTATGAAGAAGGCATTGCCCGGGCCCAGGGGACCGGGCTCGAAGGGCGCCGCCGCGGCGCGCGCCCCCCACGCCAGCGCCGATCGCGCGGCCAAGGACACCCCCGCGCAGCGATTGGCGCGCATGGGACTGGTGCGCGATTGGGACTTCTTGTTGCACCTGCCGCTACGCTACGTCGACGAGACGCACATCGCGCCGGTCCTGAGCCTGCAGCCCGGAATCCATGCGCAAGTCCAAGGCCAGATCGCCAGCGTACAGGTCGAGGTGCGCAAGCGCCGGCAACTGCTGGTGCGCGTGCGCGACGACGGCGGCGAGCTGCTGCTGCGCTGGATACATTTTTACGCTTCGCAGCAGGCCCAGCTTGTCCCTGGGCGCACGATTCGCGCGCTCGGACAGGTGCGCAAAGGCCCGATGGGCATCGAGATGGTCCATCCGCAGATCCGCTGGGTCGACTCGGCGGCGCCGCTGCCCAATCGGCTGACCCCCGTGTATCCGGGTACGCAGGGCGTGCCCCAGAACTGGCTGCGCCGGCGCATCGCCAAGGCGCTGGAGCAGACCCAAATCACCGATCTGGTGCCCGCGGATCTGCGCCAGCTGCTCGGACTCATGGATCTTGGCGCGGCGTTGCGGGTGCTGCACCAGCCCGCGTCGGGTATCGATGCCGCTGCCTTGGATCCGCAGCAGGGGGAGGCCTGGCGGCGCCTGCGTTTCGATGAATTGCTCGCCCAGCAACTGGCGCTGCGCCAGGCACGGGCCCGGCGCCGGCACATCGGTGCCACGCCCTTGGCGGGCGATGGCCGTCTAACCGGGGCCCTGCTGGGGGGCTTGCCGTTTACCTTGACCAACGATCAAAGCAAGGTCTGGCACGAGATCGAGCGCGACTTGTCCAGATCCGTTCCGATGTATCGCCTTCTTCAAGGCGACGTCGGCAGCGGCAAGACCATCGTTGCGGCCTTGGCCGCCGCGCGAGCGATCGAATCAGGGCACCAGGCAGCGCTGATGGCGCCGACGGAGATCCTTGCCGATCAGCATTTTCAGCGCATAGCGCAGCTGCTGCAGCCCTTGGGGGTACGCCTTGCGTGGCTGGGCGGGCGCACGCGCGAGGCGCAGCGACGCGCGACGCTGGCCCAAATCGCCTCGGGTGCAGCGCAACTGGTTGTCGGCACGCATGCGCTGATCCAGGACCCGGTGCGTTTTGCCCGGCTGGGCTTGGCCATCGTGGACGAGCAGCATCGCTTCGGCGTCGAACAGCGGCTGGCGCTACGCCACGGCGTAAGTGCTCCGCACTTGTTGATGCTCAGCGCGACGCCGATCCCGCGCACGCTGGCCATGACCTACCTGGCCGATCTGGATGTTTCCGTGATCCAGACGCTGCCGCCCGGACGCCAGGCGGTGCGCACGAAGCTGATCTCGGGCGCGCGTCGCGACGAAGTGCTGGCGGCGATCCGTGCCGAGGTGGCCGCCGGACGCCAGGCGTACTGGGTTTGCCCGCTGGTGGAGGACAACGAGCAGATCGAGGCGATGGCGGCGGTGCGCATGGTGGCGCAGACGCGCGCCATGCTGCCGGAGCTGCGCATCGGGCTGTTGCACGGGCAGATGAGCGCGACCGAGAAGCGCGACGCGATGGCAAGTTTCGAAGCTCGGCAGATCGACGTCCTGGTGGCCACGACCGTGGTTGAAGTCGGCATCGACGTGCCCAATGCCAGTCTGATGGTGATCGAGCACGCTCAGCGCTTCGGCTTGGCGACCTTGCATCAGCTGCGCGGTCGCGTCGGGCGCGGGTCAGCGCAAAGCACCTGCGTGCTGCTGTTTGATGAACCCCTGTCCGAGCTGGCACGCGCACGCCTGCGCGTGCTGTATGAAACGAACGACGGATTCGAGATCGCGCGCTGCGATCTGCGCCTGCGCGGCCCCGGGGAATTTCTCGGCGCACGCCAGTGGGGGGTTCCGATGCTGCGCTTTGCGGACCTGGAGCGCGACGCCTCCTGGCTCGATACCGTGCGCCTGGGCGCCGACCGGCTCCTGCGCGACGATCCGCAGGCCGCGCAGGCGATGATTGAGCGCTGGTTTGCCGGGTCCGCGCAGTACCTGAGCGCCTAGGACTCTGCGTGTCTAGCACCCTGAGCGTCTAGGACCGGTCGACCGCTCGGGTGTCGCGAGCCATCGGCGCGGGTACAGTGGCAACTGGTTCACCCTTTGAGCAGCGCAAGCGACGCATGCCATGACCCTGACCGAACTGCGTTACATCGTCGCCCTGGCCCGCGAACGCCATTTCGGCCGCGCAGCCGAGGCCTGTCACGCGAGCCAGCCGACCGTGTCGGTGGCGCTGCGCAAGCTCGAGCGGGAGCTGGGCGCGGTTCTTTTTGAGCGCCGCGCCAGCCAAGTCAGCCCGACCCTGGTCGGCGAGCGCGTCATCGCCCAGGCGCAGCGCGTGCTCGAAGAAGCGGCGGAAATCCCGCAGATCGCGCGCCTGGGGCGCGATCCGCTCAGCGGTCCGCTGCGTCTGGCGGCGATCTATACGATCGGCCCCTACCTGCTGCCGGCCTTGGTGCGCCAGCTGCAACGCGATGTGCCGCAGATGTCGCTGCTGCTCAACGAGAACTTCACGCTGCGGCTGCTCGAGATGCTCAAGAACGGCGAGATCGACGCGGCCGTCATGGCGCTGCCGCTGCCGGCGGCCGGGCTCGCCGTCGCCGCGCTCTATGACGAACCGTTCGTCGTGGCGGTGCCGCGCGGCCATCCCTGGTCGGGCCGCAAGGCGGTGGCGGTGGAGGATTTGGCCGGGCAGACGACCTTGCTGCTGGGCAGCGGGCACTGCTTTCGCGACCAGGTGCTTGCCGCCTGCCCGGAGCTTGACCGAGCTTCGAGCGTCGAGGGCCTGCAAAAGCCCGTCGAAGGCTCCTCGCTGGAGACGATCCGGCAAATGGTGGCCTCGGGCATCGGCGTCGCCGTACTGCCCGCTACGTCGGCGCCGGAGCGCACACCGCGCGATTCGCTCATTGTTTACCTGCCTTTTCGCCGCCCGGTGCCGGACCGGCGCGTCGTGCTGGTCTGGCGCAAGAGCTTCACGCGCACCGCGGCCATCGAAGCGCTTTGCTCCGCCGTGTTGCGTTGCAGCCTGCCCGGTGCGCATAAAATCGAAGGTCCCGCGCGGGAACACGGATCCTAGCGGCGCACGACGCGGACTTGCCGGCGCAGGCGCCGGCCTGGATGCAATGCCTTCTGCAGCGCTTTGTCCCGAACCACGGGCCAGGATCGATCGATGAGCGAGAACCCGCCAAAACCAATGCCGCAAGCGCCGGGCCCTTGGCAGCGCCCGCCCACGAGCGCGCCGTGGGGCGCCCGTTGGCGGGCGAAGCTGGCACTGTACGCACGCCTAACGCGCTTGGACAAGCCCATCGGCATCTATCTGCTGCTTTGGCCCACGCTCGACGCGTTGTGGATCGCCGCCGGCGGCTGGCCGGGGCTCGAACGCGTGGCCATCTTTTGCGTTGGCACGGTCCTGACGCGCTCGGCCGGCTGCGCGATCAATGACGTGGCCGACCGCCGCTATGACGGACACGTCGAGCGCACCGCCAGCCGTGTGCTGGCGCAGGGCCTGGTTTCGCCCCGCGAAGCCATCTGGGTCGCTGCGGTGCTGGCCGCGCTGGCCGCGTTGGCGCTTCCGCTGCTGAATCCGGCGGTGTTTCCGTTGGCCCTCGTGGCCGTCGCGGTCTCGGTGAGCTACCCGTTCTTCAAGCGGTTCTTCCCGATGCCGCAGGCCTATTTGGGCATCGCCTTTTCCTTTGGGATACCGATGGCTTTTGCCGAGGTAACCGGGCAGGTGTCGGCGCTGGGATGGTGGTTGTTCGGCGCCAATTTGTTCTGGGTTGTCGCCTACGACACCGAATACGCGATGGTGGACCGACGCGACGACCTGCGCATAGGCATCCGTTCTTCGGCCATCTTGTTTGGCCGTGCCGACGTCGCGGCGGTCGCCCTGTGTTACGGCGCCTACCTGGCGATGTTGGCGTGGCTGGCAGCCGGCGTGGGCTTGGGCTGGGGTTTTGCCCTGTGCTGGTGCGCGGCGCTGGCCGGCGCGGTGCGCCATTTATGGTGGATCCGCGGGCGCGAGCCGCAGCAGTGCCTGCGCGCGTTTCGCGCCAACCACTGGCTGGGATTATGGATATTTGCCGGGGTGGTCGCCGGATTGGCTTGGCGTTGACCAACCGCCGGGCGTGGCGCTGCCAGCTACGGCAGCACCGTCGCGCGTCATCAATCGCCGAACGTCTTGGCCATCGCTTGGCTGCGCTCGAGCGCCGCGTACGCGGCGCCGATGATGGCCTCGGCGACGCCGGCCTCGTCCAAGTGGGCCAGCGCCGCGGCCGTGGTACCGCCCTTGGAGGTAACTCGTTCGCGCAGGCGAGCCACGGGCTCCGTCGACTGCAGTGCCAACTGCGCGGCCCCGACGAAGGTCTGCAGCGCGAAATGGCGGGCCTGATCGGTTTCCAGGCCCATTTGGCGGGCCGCCTGTTCTAGCGCCTCGATGAAGTAAAAGACGTATGCCGGCCCGCTGCCGGAGATGGCCGTGACGACGTCCAGCTGCGCCTCATCGGCCATCCAGAAGGCATCGCCCACCACCGCCAGCGCGCGCGTGGCCGCCGCGCGCTGCGCCTCGGATACCCCGGCGCGGGCGTAAAGACCCGTGATCCCCTGACCGATCAGCGCCGGCGTGTTGGGCATGGCGCGAACCACCGCTTGCGTGCCGCACCAGCGGGCGATCGATGCGCTGGGAATGCCCGCCGCGATGGACAGGATCAAGGTGCCGCTGGCCTCAGGGCGAACGGCTTCGCGCAGCCTGACGCACGCATCCCGCAGGTCGTTGGGCTTGACCGCCAGCACGATGATCGGCGTCTGTTGCAGCTGGGCATCGATGAACTCGCACGTGCGCACGCCAAAGTCGCGTTCCAGCTGGGCGCGCCGCGCCGCATCGCGTTCGACGACCAGGATCTGCGCCAGGTCGCTACCGCTGCGGCGCAGCCCGCCGATCATCGCCGCAGCCATGTTGCCACCACCGATAAACCCGAGATTCATTTTCGTTCTCCGAACAGGGCGCTGCCCACGCGTACCATGGTCGATCCTTCGGCGATGGCGGCCTCAAAGTCTCCGGACATGCCCATCGAGAGCGTATCCACGGTCGCAAACCGGCGACGCAGGTCTTCAAACAGTTCGCGCATCCGGGCAAAGTCCGCCCGCTGCTCGGACGGCGCCATCCCCGGCCGGGGGATCGCCATCAGGCCGCGCAGGCAAAGCCGCGGCAAAGCGGCGACCTGCGCGGCCAGATCGAGCAGTTCTGCGGGTGCCACGCCGCTCTTGCTCTGTTGCGCGCTCACATTGACCTCGAGCAGCACCTGCAGCGGCGGCAACTCGGGCGGGCGCTGCGCCGATAGCCGCTGGGCGATCGAACTGCGTTCCACCGATTGCACCCAGGCAAAGCGACTGGCAATCGGCCGCGTCTTGTTGCTTTGGATCGGCCCGATGAAATGCCACTCGAGTGCGCCGGCATCGGCCAACCGCTCCATCTTGGCGATCGCCTCCTGCGCGTAGTTTTCGCCGAACGCGTGTTGCCCAAGCGCCGCCGCTGCCGCCACGATCTCGGGCCCGAAGGTCTTCGTGACCGCCAGCAAGGTGACGCTGCCCGGCGCGCGCCCGGAGCGCAGCGTTGCCGCCAAGATGCGCTCGCGCACGTTCTCGAAGGCGGCGGGCAAGTCCAGCCGGCGCGCCGGAGTCGACTGGGTTGGAGGTGGCGGAGTCGTCATGGATCGGATCTTGCCGCATTCGCGGCTCCAGCGGGCGCCCGGATAGCCACAGGGCCGTGCCGGCCAGCCCGGACCGGCCGGCGTCCCGGGCGAACCGCTCTGATAGGACTCAAAGTCGACCCTATCTTTTCGATCGGTCCGTCCGCGGTTCGGTAAGGTACGGTTTGCTGGACGGATCCCACGGTCTTTTCCGGTGGCGGCGTGGTAGCGCCGTATCGGGCGGGGGGCGCAGATCGGGCCGAGCCTGGTTGGCGGCGGTCTACTGGCCGCGTCTACTTGGTATGCCGGCGAGGGAAGCCTCGGGTGGAGGGCGCGGCGCCGAAGCCCTGGCGTATGCTCGAAGGGCTGTGCCCGGGGCTGTGCCCGGCACCGTTGCTGGCGCTTGGTCGGTCCTGCCGTGCCGGCTGGGTCCTTGGGCAAGGTTCAGGCGCAAGGCGCCGGTGCGACGGAACGGTGCGCGATTGGGGTGCCGGCGTAAATGCCGGGGGTTACGGGCAGTGTCTGCGAACGCAACAGGGTGAGATTGGGACCGGACTAGCTATGGATATCTCGGAACTGCTGGCATTCTCGGTCAAGAACAAGGCCTCGGACCTGCACCTGTCCGCCGGGCTTGCCGCCGATGATCCGGGTGCACGGCGACGTGCGCCGCATCAACCTGCCGCCGCTGGACCACAACGACGTGCACGCCATGGTGTACGACATCATGAACGACTCCCAGCGCAAGACCTACGAAGAACACCTGGAAGTCGACTTCTCGTTCGAGCTTCCCGGGCCTGGCGCGCTTCCGCGTCAACGCCTTCAACCAGGACCGCGGCGCCGGCGCGGTCATCCGGACCATTCCCTCGCAAGTGCTCTCGCTCGAGGAACTGCAGGCGCCCGAAGCGTATTCGCCGAACTGTCGCTGAAGCCGCGCGGCCTGGTCCTGGTCACCGGCCCGACCGGTTCGGGCAAGTCGACCACGCTGGCCGGCATGGTCAACCACGTCAACGACAACGACTACGGCCACGTGCTGACGATCGAGGATCCGATCGAGTTCGTGCACGAATCGCGAAAGTGCCTGATCAACCAGCGCGAGGTCGGCTCGCACACGCTGTCGTTCGCCAACGCGCTGCGTTCGGCGCTGCGCGAGGACCCGGACGTGGTGCTGGTGGGCGAGTTGCGCGACCTGGAGACCATCCGCCTGGCGCTGACCGCCGCCGAGACCGGTCACCTGGTGTTCGGCACCCTGCACACCTCGTCGGCGGCCAAGACCATCGACCGGGTGGTCGACGTCTTTCCCGGCTGCGGAAAAGGACATGGTCCGCTCCATGCTCTCCGAGTCGCTGATCGCGGTGATTTCGCAGGCGCTGATCAAGCTCAAGGACGGCAGCGGGCGCGTGGCGGCGCACGAGATCATGATCGGCACGCCGGCGATCCGCAATCTGATCCGCGAGAAGCCAAGGTCGCCCAGATGTACTCGGTGATCCAGACCGGCCGCAGCACGGCATGCAGACGCTCGACCAGTGCATGATCGATCTGGTCCGTCGCAACATCATCAGCGCGGCCGAGGCGCGCAGCTACGCCAAGAGCCCCGAGAATTTCCCGGGTTGATCCCCCAAGGCAAGGACCGAGCATCCACATGGAACGCGACCAGGCCATACGGTTCATCCACGACCTGCTGGAGCTGCTGCTGACGAAGAAGGGTTCGGATCTGTTCTTGACGGCCGACTTTCCGCCGGCCTTCAAGGTCGACGGGCGAGTGCTGCCCGTGTCCAACCAGCCGCTGACGGCCCAGCACACGTCCGATCTGGTGCGGGCCATCATGAACGACCGGCAGGCCGCCGAATTCGAATCGACCAAGGAGTGCAATTTCGCCATCAATCCCCCGGGCATCGGCCGCTTCCGCGTCTCCGCCTTCGTGCAGCAGGGCAAGGTGGGCATGGTGATGCGCACGATCGCCGACCACGATCCCGACGGTCGAGGAGCTGAACCTGCCGCCGCTGCTGAACGACCTGGCGATGACCAAGCGCGGCATCGTGATGATCGTCGGCGCGACCGGCTCGGGCAAGTCGACCACGCTGGCGGCGATGGTCGGACACCGCAACGAGAACAGCCAGGGCCACATCATCACGATCGAGGACCCGATCGAGTACGTGCACCCGCACCGCAACTGCATCGTCACGCAGCGCGAGGTCGGCGTCGACACCGACGGCTGGCGACATCGCGCTGAAGAACACGCTGCGCCAGGCGCCCGACGTGATCCTGATCGGCGAGATCCGCGACCGCGAGACGATGGAGCACGCGATCGCGTTCGCCGAAACCGGCCACCTGTGCATGGGCACGCTGCACGCCAACAGCACCAACCAGGCGCTCGACCGGATCATCAACTTCTTCCCCGAGGAGCGCCGCGCGCAGCTGCTGATGGACCTGTCGCTGAACCTGCGCGCCATCGTCTCGCAGCGCCTGATCCGCTGCAAGGACCGCAAGGGCCGCATCGCCGGCCATCGAGATACTGCTCAACACGCCGCTGATCGCCGACCTGATCTTCAAGGGCGAGGTGCCCGAGATCAAGCGAGGTCATGAAGCGCTCGCGCGACTCGGGCATGCAGACCTTCGACCAGTCGCTGTTCGATCTGTACGAGGCCGAGCTGATCTCCTACGAGGACGCGCTGCGCAACGCCGACTCGGTGAACGACCTGCGCCTGCAGATCAAGCTCAACTCCAAGCTCTTCGGCGGTGTTGCTGGCATCAACCGCGGGATCGAGCACCTGGGCCTGAGCGGCTGAGCGTGCCCGCATCGCGGCGGGCAGCGGCCTTTGGCCCGCGGCGCAGCCGCCGGAACGGCCGCGACCTGCCATATTGCAGTTAGACTCCGGGCCTGACGTCCGGCGCCGTCCCTAGGGTCCGGCCTCTGGCCTGCGCCCGTTCCGGCGCATCCCGATGCCCCCAGCGGCCCCGCGTCATCCCCGTTGTGCGCGCCCAATGAACCTATTTCCAAACTTTATTACCAGCTGCGCAAGGCGGCCAAGGCGATCCAGCTCTATCTGGTCATCGCCGGGCCGGGCATCGTCGTGATGGTCGCCGACAACGATGCCGGCGGCATCACCACCTACGCGGCCACGGGCGCCAAGTACGGCTACCACCTGATCTGGTTCCTGCTGCTGCTGGTCCCGGTGGCCTACTACGTGCAGGAGATGACGGTGCGCCTGGGCGCGGTCACCAAGCGCGGCCACGCCGAGGCGATTTTCGACGGCTTCGGCGCGTTCTGGGGCTGGTTCTCGCTGGTCGACCTGATGCTCGTCGATTGGCTGACGCTGGTCACCGAATTCATCGGCATGACGGCGGCCCTCAGCATCTTCGGCGTGCCGCCCTGGCTGACGGTCACCGGCGTGGTCCTGCTGATGGGCATCATCGTCCTGAATGGCCGCTACTGGACCTGGGAGAAGATCGCGCTGCTGTTCTGCGCCCTGAATCTGATCTATATCCCGGGCGCCTTCATGATGCATCCGTCGGTTGCGGACATCCTCAAGCAGGGCCTGATTCCGAACTTTCGCCGGCGGCTTCAACGGCGCAGCTGTTCTTCTTTCTCATGGCCAACATCGGCACCACCATCGCGCCATGGATGCTGTTTTTCCAGCAAAGCGCGGTGGTGGACAAGGGCATGCAGGAAAAGGACATCCCCTGGGGCAAATTCGATACCCTGCTCGGCTCGGTCGCTGACCATCGTCGTGGCGATTTTCATCGTCATCGTGACCGGCACGGTCCTGCGCGGCGTCGATATCGAAAGTGCCGGCGCAGGCGGCCGAGCAGTTGATGAAGACCAACCGCTATGTCGGCACTTTCATGGCCATCGGCCTGTTCGATGCCGGGCTGCTCGGCGCGATCTGCATTTCGCTTGCGAGTTCCTGGGCGTTCGGCGAAATATTCGGCTGGGCGCATTCGCTCAACCACAAGATCAAGCAGGCGCCGTGGTTCTACGCCAGCTATTTCTTCACCCTGATCACCGCCGGCCTGGTGGTGCTGATTCCGGGCGCGCCGCTGGTGCTGATCACGCTGTTCGTGCAGGTGATCGCGGTGACGCTGCTGCCGGCGGCGTTGGTGTTCCTGATCCTGCTGCTCAACGACCGGCGAGACGATGGGGGATTACTGCAACGGCGTCTGGCAAAACCTGATCGGCGGCTTCATCGTCGTTACCATCGTGCTTCTGTCTTCGCTCTACGGGATCAGCGTGATGTTCCCGAACCTGTTCCAGTAGGGGGGACGCGGCCATGCGCGCCAGCCTGAGACGCCTGTTTCGCAAGATCGGAGAGATCAACCAGCGCTATCGCGAGCCGCGCATCCGGATGTCGCGCGGGGTTCGGGCCGCGCTGCTGTTCTTGCGCGTCTATCTTCTGTTCCTGGTGTGTCTGATGGCATACAAGTTCGTTCTGCTGTTGAGCTGAGGGAGAGCCAGCGATGGTCGCCGCACTCGAGCACGAGTTTTTCCTGGGGGAGATACTCGGGCGCACGGTGTATCTCAAGTCCGAGAGAATCGGCCGGCTGGACGACCTGGTGATCGTCGAAACCGGCAGGATTCCGGAAGTCACCCATCTGGTCGTGAGCCGTTCCTTCGGCTACCCGGCGCTGTTGCTGCCCTGGGACAAAATCGCCCTGATTTCGAACACCGAGATCGTGGCCGATGTGGCGAACGCCGCCGACTACGAGAAGGCGCCGCCCGCGGGCTCGATTCTGCTCAAGGATCATATCCTCGACAAAAAGATCCTGGACATGGACGACCACGAAGTGGAGGTCGTCTACGACGTCAAGCTGGTGCTGCAAAACGGCAAGCTTTATGCCAGCGAAGTGGATTTCAGCCGCTATCGCCTGCTGCGGCGGCTGGGGCTGAAAAAATTGGCGAATTTCATGGTCGAGCACAATGAAATGGCGACCGTGTCGTGGATGTATGTCCAGCCCCTGCCGGAGCATATCGGCAGTTTTTCCGGCAGCGTCAAGCTGAAGGTGCTGAAGGAAAAGCTGCACGACATCCACCCGGTCGATCTGGCCGACATCCTGGAAGAGCTCGACAGCCAGCAGCGCATGGCCATTTTCAGCGAGCTCGAACCCGAGCACGCGTCCGACACCCTGGAGGAAGTCGAGCCGCGGGTGCAGCGCGAGCTCATCAGCGCGATGAAGAGGGAGGCCGCCGCCAAGCTTATCAACGAGATGAGTCCGGCGCAGGCGGCCGACATCCTGGCGATCCTGCCGACCGCGGAAGCCGACGCGCATCCTCAACTTGATCGACGCCAAGGACAGTGCGCCGAAGGTGCAGCAGATCATCGAGGGCCACAACGAGAATGTCCTGCTGTTCGCCACCCAGGCGTGCATCCGCCAGCCGCCGCAGGCACGCGTCCAGGACGTGCTGGCCGGCTACCGCGACCTGGCGCACGACCAGGACGTGTTGGCCTACATCTACGTGGTCGACGAGGCGCAGCGCCTGCTGGGCGTCGTCGGACTGCGCGATCTGGTGGCCGCCGAACCCGACCAGACCCTGGGCAGTTTGATGACCGAGCAGCTCATCACCCTGCATCCGGAGGAGACCCTGCGCGACGCCGTGCATGCGATCTCGCGCTATGGGCTGCGCGCCATACCGGTGGTCGACGTGGGCCGGCGCCTGATGGGGGTAATTTCCGACCACGACGTGCGCGGCTTGAAGCCTAGGCTGGATTAGCGGCCGATGCCGGTCCCGTAGCGGCGCGCGCGCACGATCCATCGCGTACTGCCGCTGGCCGCAGCGCGGGTCGGCCGCCTGCGCGGCAGCGCAGGCCGCCTGCCGGTCGCAAACCCGGCCCTCCGGGACCGACGCGGCCGGGTCGGCGCTGGCGATCGTGGGGGCCGCCCGCGTGCAGGGTAGGACGGCGGGCCGTGTCCAGGGCAAGCGGGACAAACCGCCGGGCCTGGTTGGCCGCCAAGGCAGCGCCTTGCGCACAAGGTGGCCTCAGGCTAAAATCTGCGGTTTATCGACATTCGGCAAGGCAGACATTCCCATGGTGGTGATCCGGCTGGCTCGGGGCGGTGCCAAGAAGCGCCCGTTTTTCAACATCGTCGCAACCGACTCGCGCAATCCGCGCGACGGGCGGTTCATCGAACGCGTCGGTTTCTACAACCCCGTGGCGGCCGAAGGCGAAGTGAAATTTCGCATTGCGGCAGATCGGCTGGGCTACTGGACGGGCGTGGGCGCCCAGATGAGTCCGACCGTGGCTCGTCTGGTCAAGCAGTTCGGCGCCGCAGAGGGTGTCGCCGCCTGCCGGGGCCTGGGTCGCCACGGCCGGGGAAGCCGCAGCGGCTTGATTCTGAAAGACGCCGGTTGAACGGCCGCGCGCCATGAATCCGGGCGGCGGATCGCAAAACAGCCCGGACCCGCGCTGCCGTCCGACCTGGTCGAGATGGGCGTGTTGCGCGGGGCCTACGGATTGCAGGGCTGGTCGCATGTGCAGCCGCATTCGGGCGATGCCCAGGTGCTGCGCGGCGCCAGAGGAATGGTGGTTGTTCGGCCCCCGCCGAGAAGGGGCGCCGGAACTGGATCCGGCCACGGCGGTCGGCCCCGTGCAGGTCACCGGGGTGCGGGCGCAGGGCGCCGGGCTGGTGGCCAAGTGGCAGGGCTGTGAAGATCCGGAAGCGGCGCAGCGCCTCAAGGGCTGGCGCGTCGCGATGTCCCGGGAGAGTTTCCCGCGCCTGCCCAAGGGCCAGTACTACTGGGTGGATCTGATCGGCGCGCAGGTGGTCAACCGCGGCGGGTGGTGTTGGGAACGGTGCGGGGGTGCGCAACAACGGCGCGCACGATCTGTTCGAGGTGAACCCGCGCGGGCGTGCGGCGCCGACCTTGATTCCGATGGTGGCGGCGTATCTGGATGGAGATTGATCTGCCCGAGAAAAGGATACGGGTGGACTGGGATGCGGCCTGGTAGTTTGGGCGCATCGGTTTTGGCCCGTCGTGAACGAGCAGGTGCCAGGTGTAGTCTCCATGCGGATCGACGTCATCACCTTGTTTCCCGAGATGGTCGCGGTTTTGACGCAGTACGGTGTTTCCCGGCGCGCGCATGAGCAGGGCGCCTGGCAGCTCCGGTGTTGGGATCCGCGGCAGTACGCGACCGACTTGCACCGTACGGTCGATGATCGGCCCTTTGGCGGCGGACCGGGCATGGTGCTGATGGCAGAGCCGCTGGCGCAATGCGTGGAAGCGGCGCGCGCCGCGCAGCAGGCGCAGGGATGGGATCGAACCCATGTCATCGCCTTGTCGGCCAGTGGGACGCCCTTGGGCGATGCGCGCGTGCGGGCCCTGGCGGCCAAGACGGGGCCTGGGGCGCAGCCGCGCACAGGCTATGTGCTGGTTTGTGGGCGATACGAGGGCATCGATCAGCGTTTCATCGATACTTTCGTTGACGAAGAGATTTCGCATTGGCGATTTCATTCTTTCGGGAGGTGAAATCGCCGCCATGGCGCTGATCGACGCCGTGGTCCGGCACCTGCCGGGTACGATCAAGCCCGAGTCGGCCGACGAGGAATCCTTTGTCGATGGCCGGCTCGACGGGCCGCACTACACGCGGCCCGAATTGTGGCGCGGGTTGGCGGTGCCGCTGGTGCTCCTTTCCGGGCACCACGAGCGCATCGCTCGCTGGCGGGACGAGCAGGCACTGGAGCGCACGCGTCGCGTGCGCCCGGACTTGCTGGGCAAGGACAAGGCGCCGGAAGGCGTGGCAGGCTCGAGCCCGGCGCGGGAAGCGGGAACGGCGCGCAAGCTCGGTGCCGAGGGCTAACGCCCGGCTTGAAGAGCACGAATCGTGTTGATCAACCCCATCCTCTGGGGCGGATAAGAAGGAGACGGCGCGTCTCCCTAGAAAGACCGCCGTCCATGATGGTATTTGGAGAGTGAACGTGAACGTGATCGAACAGTTGGAAAAAGAAGAGGTTGAGCGCCTGAGCGCGACGCGCGCCATCCCGGCCTTCGCCCCCGGCGATACCGTGGTGGTCAGCGTCAACGTGGTCGAAGGCACGCGCAAGCGCGTCCAGGCCTACGAAGGCGTGGTCATCGGCCGGCGCAACCGCGGCCTGAACAGCTCCTTCATCGTGCGCAAGATCTCCAGCGGCGAAGGCGTCGAGCGGACCTTCCAGACCTATTCGCCGCTGATCGCCTCGCATCGAAGTCAAGCGCCGCGGCGACGTGCGCCGCGCCAAGCTCTACTACCTGCGCGAGCGCTCGGGCAAGTCGGCGCGGATCCGCGAAAAGCTCGAATTCAAGAACGAAGGCTGAGGCGACGGCGTGGGTCTGTCCACGCCGCACCGGCATTCGGATCATCGGGCGCCCTAGTGTTCGAGCGCCGAACGCCCATGGCCACCGGCATCGACCCCGAACGCTGCCCCTAGACCCGTCCTTCGAGGACGCGCGCGGGCCGGCGGTGGCTGCCGGCGCAGCTCACCGCGGCAGCGCTGCGTGCGCGTTTCGCTCGTCAGGCCTCGCAGTTGGCCTCGCGCAAGCCCGCGGGCTGGGAGGTCGAGCAGGACAACGATGGCGGATTCTTCCGTCCCGGTCAGCCATTGCGCCCGGCGGCAGTGCTCATCGGCCTGGTCGACCGGCCGCAAGGACCACAACTGCTGTTCACCCGGCGATCCGAACATCTCAACGATCATGCGGGTCAGATCAGCTTTCCCGGCGGAAGGGTTGAACCCGGCGATGCCAGTGCGATCGAGGCCGCCTTGCGCGAGGCGCAAGAGGAGGTCGGCCTGGATCCGCGCCAGGTCCAGATCCTGGGCACGCTACCCACCTACAAGACGATCAGCGGCTACGAGGTGACTCCCGTTGTGGGCTGGATCGACGGCGGTGCCACATTGCAGGCCGATCCGCTCGAGGTCGAGGAGTTCTTCGAGGTGCCGCTGGAGTTCCTGATGAACGGCGCCAACCACCAGCGCCGCGTCGTCATCCAAGGAGAGCACCGTCGCACCGTGTACGCGATGGAATACGTCGGTTGCCGCCGTTATTTCATTTGGGGCGCGACCGCGGCGATGCTGCGCAATTTCTACCGTTTCGTGGCCGCCGAGGAACAAACCCGCGCGGCGCCGCCCGCGGCCGGTGGATGAACCCCCTACAATCCCCGCCATGAGTTGGATCGCCCTAATTTTGACCCTGCTGCTCGAGCAGGTGCGCGCAGCGCCCTCGGGCAGCGCGGTGTTTGCCGGTGCCGCGGCATGGGCCGACAAGGTCGCGCACAACCTCAATGCCGGCAAGGCGCGCCACGGCGTCTACGCCTGGGTCCTGGTGGTTGGCGTCGGGGTGCTCGTCACGGCCTTGGTGTTCGAACTGGCCCGCTCCTGGAACTGGATCGCCGGGCTCGTGGTGGACGTGGTGGTGCTTTTTTTCACGCTCGGTTTTCGCCAATTCAGCCATCCGATCACCGTGATCCAGGCGGCGCTCGATCAAGGCGATGCACTGGAAGCGCGGCGTCTGTTCGCCGAGTGGCGCCGCAAGACAGATCCGCAGTTTGACCCAACCGAGATCAGCGAAGAAGAGATCGTGCGCCAGTCCATCGAATATGGTCTTCTGGCGTCGCAACGGCACGTCTTCGGTGTCTTCTTCTGGTTCCTGGTGCTGCCCGGTCCAAGCGGCGCCGTGTTGTACCGCTTCAGCGAATATCTTTCGCGCCACTGGAACCGCGCCGCCGGGACCAACGACGCGGGCATGCCGCCGGACCAGTTCGGTCAGTTTGCGCAGCAGATCTTTGCCTGGATCGATTGGCTGCCGACGCGCCTGACGGCGATGGGTTTTGCCATCGTTGGCGACTTCGAGGGCGCCATGCACTGCTGGCGCAGCTTGACGGTGGAGACCAGGCCCAGCGAGGTGGGCGGGCGTGTGTTGATACTGGCCGCCGCCAGCGGTGCCATGGGGGTGCGCGTGCTCAGCGCTTTGGACTCGGCCAAGTACTTGGATGCCGCGGCGCAGGAGGCTGCCGGTCTTGCCGAACCCGGACCCGAAGCTCTGCGCTCGGCGGTCGGCTTGGCTTGGCGGGCGATGATACTTTGGCTGCTACTGCTGCTGTTGCTGACGCTCGCGGCGGCGCTGGCATGACGGTGAAGGACCTGAGTGCAAGCCCGTCGATGCCGCTGTGCGCAACCGGACGTTTGGAGCCGCCGGTGGCCGCTAGGCCGTCACGGCATACGCGTCGGGACAACCTGTCCAGGACGCATGGGAAGATCACCGGGCACGGATTTGCGCACCCTGACGGCGACTCGGTGAAGTTGCGTGCGCCGCACTAGCGCGCACGCCTTTGCTGCTCGAGGAGCCTCAGATAGCCTTGCTGCACTGCGGCAAATCTTGGCTCAGGATCCACCATTCGTTCGATCTCGGCCAGCTGCGCAAGACCGCCGCGTCGCGGGAAGCCCTCGGCCAACAGCTGCCCGAAGGTCTGGGGCAGCGCCGCGCAGCCACGCTCGTCGTCGTCCAGAAGATCTTCGAAGGTGATCTCGTCGGGTTCCATGGTTTCTGCGATATCGGAGTTTCGCGTCCGCTCCTCATGACGCATTTCCGGCTGACTTTCGGTGGGTCCTAGCCCCAGCGCACCCCCGGGCACGACCGACTCATCCAAGACCAGAGGCTGTTGATCGGGACGATCTTCCCGGATCGTTGAAATCGCGCACTTCGCTTTGCGTGGGCTGTTTGACACGTATCAATGCCCGGGTGCCGGCAGCTTCTAGGATAACTGCACGGGTTGTTGTAGGGCCGGCCGGGCGGCTGCATGCCCCGGAAGGAAGGGGACGTATGTACGATCGAACGGTCAAAGAGGTGATGGAAGCGGGCAAGCCGCTCGCGTTGTCGCCGGACTCGAGCGTGAGCGCTGCCGCCAAACTGATGGCCGAAAGGAAGACGGGTGCGGCATTGGTCGTCGAACAAGAGCGCCTGATCGGGATCTTTACCGAGCGGGATGCTTTGTTTCGCGTGATCGCCTGCGGCCTCGATCCGGTCACAGTTCGCTTGGCGCAGGTCATGACCCCAAGCCCAAAGACGGTCAATCCGAAGGACTCCTACGGATACGCGCTCTTGCTGATGCAAGAAGGCGGGTTTCGGCATGCACCGGTGATCCAAGACGGTAAGCCGATCGGCATCGTCACATCGCGTAACGCGATGGACCCCGAACTCGAGGAGTTTGCGTGCGAGGCAAACCGGCGCAAGCATATCCGCGAGGGTAACTCCTAGCTCCGGTGCCAGCGTCTGCGCCGGTGGCGGCATCGGCGGCACCTGCCCGCGCGCACAGGCTGTACCGCCGCGCCAACGGCCGGAGCGCAAGCTGGCGTCCAGCGTCGGGTGGGCAAGGGGCAACGATGCGCCGGTGACGATCGGTCCGGGCTCTGCGCACGCCCCGCGGGGCCGCGTTCAGACCAGGGCGATCGCCGCGCAGGCCGCGAGTTCGGCGCGGTTGCGCCCCGCCAGTTTGGCGCGGTACATGGCCTCGTCCGCGCGGCGCAAACCCGACTCAAGCGGTTCGGCATCGCCCAGCAGCGCAATCCCTATGCTGGCGGTGACCGGGATGTCGGCCCCTTCATGCCGGATCGGCCGCGTCGCGATCGCCCGGCGCAATCGTTCTGCCACGCGCTGCGCGCTCTGCGCGGTGGCCACGGGCAGCAGCAAGGCAAATTCCTCGCCCCCGTAGCGTGTGCACAAGGCGTCGGCACGCAGAGCGCGACGAACCGTGTCGGCCGTGGTACGCAGCACATGGTCGCCCGCCAAGTGCCCGAATCGGTCATTGATGGCCTTGAAGTGATCCAGGTCGAGCAGGAAGACGGCGACCGGTTCGCGCCGCTCCTTGGCCTTCTCGATCAATGGCCAGGACAGGTCTCGCAGCGCCCGCCGCGTCGTCAATCCGGTGAGCTCGTCGGTCATTGCCAGTTGCGTCAATTGCTGGTTCAGGCGCGCATTGATCACGCTGAACAAGACCATGGCGATGAAGATCGGCGTCACGCCGTAGTAGATCGCATACACCGGCATGGCCTCGTCCGACATGTGCAGGTAGTGCGCCGGGATGGGCCCGGCTTGATCGAGCGCGAGGGCCAGCCGGACGATCCAGGACAGAAGGTAGACGGTGACGCTCAGGCCCAGAACGCGTTCGGCCAGATTTGCCGGCCGCAAGATCAAGGGGCGTTGCAGTACGACAGCCGCCGACGCGATAGCGGTGTTGACGCCCAGGAAGCTCAGTTCAAACACCCTCGGCCCGAACTGCCAAGCAACGCTCATCGATGGCAACAGCGCAGCGGTGAGGGCCAAGGCCACGGCCGGGCGCACGCGATATTGGCCCAGTCTGGCCAATCCCCAGGTGAACAAGGCCACGCAGATCGCAGTGCCCGTCAGGCAGACCAACATCCTCGGGTCCTGCGCGCCATCGACGCCAGTGACCAGCACGGTCATAGAGATGCCGAACACGAGAAACGCGGCGCTGCAGATGTTCAAGGCGTCGCGCACGTACATTTCGGTCGGACGCGCCAGCAGCGCCATGCCCGCCGCGACGAAGGAGCCGGCACCAGAAATCACAAATGCGCTGATGACATCGATTCTGAGCATGCAGTCTGGGACGCGCCGCCGGCTGGACAGATCCTGCGGCCATCCTAAGCCGTAAAGCCACCGGCCAAGCCGGGGAAAAGCGTGTCTTCCCCGCATGTGCAGCCTGGCAGGGGTGCGCACGATCGGGGCGCGACGCAAAGGCGCGGCAAGGACCGGACCGGCCCATGCGGTCGCCAGCGCCCGACGACGCCAGGTGCACGAAGAAAGAACCGTCGCCGGCGGGGCGGCGACCGGGCGGGCGCGAGCAACTAGCGCGTGACGTCGATCACCACCCGCCCGCGTGTCTGGCCAGCCAGGATCGCCTCGGCCAGATCGGGCAGCCGTGACATCGGCTCGACCCGGCTCATCTGCGCCAGCTTGGCCGGATCCAGATCACGCGCCAGTCGCTGCCAGGCGCGCTCGCGCTTGGCCATCGGCGCCATCACCGAGTCCACGCCCAGCAGCGCCACGCTGCGCAGGATGTGCGGCAGCACCGTCGCGTTCAGGTCCATGCCTCCGGCCAGTCCGCAGGCGGCCACCGCGCCCCCGTACCGGGCCTGCGCCAGCACGTTGACCAGCGTCGTGCTGCCCACCGTGTCGACCGCACCGGCCCACCGCTCCTTTTGCAGTGGACCGCCCTTTTCCTGCAAGACGGCGCGATCAACGAATTGGCTTGCCCCCAGGGCGCGCAGGTATTCGTGCGTCTCGGGCCGGCCGGTGGAGGCCACGACCTGGAAACCGGCCTTGGCCAGCAGGGCGATTGCCACCGAGCCGACGCCGCCGGCTGCGCCGGTGACCAGCACGTCGCCGCTGCCCGGCTGCAGGCCCCAGCTTTCGAGGGCATCGACGCATAGCGCCGCCGTGTAGCCGGCGGTGCCGATGGCCATGGCCTGCTGCAGACTGAAGGCCGGCGGCAGCCGCAGCAGCCACTCGGCTTTGACGCGCTGGTAGCGCGCATAGCCGCCCCAGTGGCTTTCCGACAGTCCGAATCCGTTGAGCACTACCTTGTCCCCGGCCTGCCAGCGCGGCGAACGCGATTCGATCACGGTGCCCGCCAGATCGATACCCCCGACCATCGGCAGCTTGCGTGCAACCTTGTTGCGATTGCCGCTGATGGCCAAGCCGTCCTTGTAGTTGAGCGCGGAAAACGCGACCTCCACCAGCACGTCGTCGTCCGGCAGATCGGCCAGGCGCAATTGCTTCAGGCTGGCCCGGGCCTTGCCGTCGAGTTCCTCGATGACCAGGGCAGGAAAAGGTGATTGCATGGGCGGGACTCCTAGCGCGGACCAAAGCAAAGCGTCGCCGTGAAGATGGATCGGCAGATGCCGGATTATCCACCCGCCACGGGTGGCGCGCGCTCACACCAGAACCCGTATGCGGACCCCAAGGCGTGCTGGCGCAATCCGTTTGCTTGCCGAGGGCGCGAAAGCCCTTGTCGGCCGCCCGGGAACGGCCTCTTGCACCTCAAAATCCGCGCTCCGCACGGCGCTGTTCGACCTCCTGGGCGCATAGCTTGCGGTAGAACGCGTAGCGCTCGGCGCTGATGGTGCCTCGCTCGACGGCCAGTCGGATCTGGCAGCCGGGCTCTTCCGCGTGGCGGCAATCGGCGAAGCGGCAGGGTTGGTCGATCGCGGCAAACTCGGGCATCCAGCGTATGAGCTCGGCCGTCGGAAGATGCGCCAGCCCGAACTCATGAAAGCCGGGCGTATCGATGACCGCGCCGTCGGCGCCGTAGGCAAACCAGCGCGTGGCGGTCGTCGTTTGGCGGCCATGCGTCCCGCGCCGCGACAGCGCACCGGTACGCACGTCGGCGTCGATCAGCAGATTGAGCAAGGTGGACTTGCCCATGCCGGATTGGCCGACGAACAAGGTGCTGCGCCCGGCGCATTGCTGCGCCAAGACCTCACGTGTGCCTTGCGGATCGGCGCGCGCCGACACGCGCAGCACGCGTCCGCCCAGCGCGGCGATATCGTCGAGTATGGCCAGGGCGCCGCGGCTCTCCAGATCGATCTTGTTGAGGATGGCGATCGAATCGATGCCGACGCTGCGCGCGGCCAATAGCGCACGCCAGACGAATTCCTTCTGCGGTGGTGGCTGGGTAGCGAAGACGATGGCGATCTGCCCCACGTTGGCCGCCAGCGGCTTGATCCGATTGGCGTCGGAGCGAAACAACAAGTTGCGCCTGGGTTCAACCGACTCGATCACGTATAGATCGCGCTCGGGCGAGCATTGCACGCGGTCGCCGACCACGACATCCATGCGCCGGCCCCGCGCCACGGCATCGACTTCCCGGGCCTGGGCCGCTGGCGTGTTCACGTCAAGAGCGACGATATAGCGCTGACCAAAGCGCGCGACGACGCGCCCGCGGTCCGACGTCACAGCTGCGCTGGCGGTCGTGTTCAAGATGCGAGGGCGCCGCGCTCCAGGCGTCCCAAGCGGGCGATGCGGATCGACGCCGGCGGGTGCGTATCGTAGAAGGCCGAATGCAGCGGGTCGGGCGTCAACGTCGAGGCATTGTCCTGGTAGAGCTTGACCAGGGCGCGCACGAGAGACAGGGCCGATACATGGCTCGCGGCAAAGGCATCGGCCTCGAATTCATGCCGGCGCGAATAGGCGCTGCGCAAGGGCGCCAGCAGGAAGGAAAATTGCGGCAACAGCAAGGCAAACAGCACCAGCATCAGGCCATTGCTGCCCAGGCCCGCCTTGACATGCACGCCCAGGCTGGTCGCAAACCATGGCTGCGTACCCAGCCAGGCGAGCAGAGCCAACCAAGCCAGACTCAGCGCGAGGCCGATGACGATGCCTTTGATGACGTGATTCAGGCGAAAGTGCCCGAGCTCGTGCGCCAGCACGGCCTCGATCTCGTCGGCATCGAGCCGCTGCACCAGCGTGTCGTAAAAGACGATGCGCTTGGCGGCGCCCAGCCCGGTGAAATAGGCATTTCCGTGGGTCGAGCGACGCGAACCATCCATCGTATACACGCCATTGTCGCGAAAGCCCGTGCGATGCAGCAGATCGCCGATGCGCT
This sequence comes from uncultured beta proteobacterium, assembly GCA_963729785.1. GTDB lineage: Bacteria > Pseudomonadota > Gammaproteobacteria > Burkholderiales > Burkholderiaceae_F > GJ-E10. The sequence goes on from CAVSPM010000034.1 coordinate 32,564, forward strand.
GACGCAGCGCGCTGTCGGACAGGGGGGTGAAGCGGTTAAAAATTGGCGCGATGAACAGCGGATAGAGCACGGTCAGCACAAGGGAAAAGACCGCCCAGAATGCCCAGGCGCCGAGCCACCAGTACGGCCCGCCATCGCGCATCAGCATCAGCACGACCAAGAGCAGCGGCGCCCCGATCACGACCGCAAGGAGCAGCGCTTTGACCAGGTCCGACACAAACATGGATCCCGTCATGCGGTTGAAGCCGAAGGCTTGCTCGATGCGAAAGCACCGGACCCATTCGAACGGCAGGTCCGCGAGGCTGAGCAGTGTCAACACGCTGGCCACCAGTGCGCAATCGAACCAGATGCTCGAAACCAGCGCGGCGGGGAGCCAGCTCGCGAGCGAGTCGTAGAGCCACTGCAAGCCGCCGCCCCAGGCGAGCAGCACGAACACCAGCGCATCGCTGAGGATCTGCGCGCAGGCCAGACGCTGCTTGGCAATGGTGTATTGCGCTGCGCGCCGATGGTCGGACAGGCTGATGGATGCGGCGAAGGCCGGCGGGACCGCATCGGCGCAGCTGCGCACATGGTGCATTTGGCGCGCAACCAGCCACAGCCGCAGCGCCAGATGCAGCGCAAATACCAGGACGAAGAACAAGATCATCATCAGTTGCAACCGTGATAGGTGCGCTGTCGCGCATGGGCCGGAGTCCGGGGGCGTTCGGCTGCCCAACCAGGCTCGCGCTGCAATCGGGCGATGGCGCCATGAGACAATGGCACCAGCGCCGCATGCGGAAAAATGTCTGCGGAATTCCGGACGCAAGCGCACCGATACGGTGCGCATCGACCAAGCGAAGAATCACGAAAATTATGGCACAACAGCCCAGCCCCTCCGAAACCGTCGCGGCGCCCGCGCCGATCGCGGACGACAATCATCTCATCTGGATCGACATGGAGATGAGCGGCCTATATCCGGATTCGGATCGGATTCTTGAGATCGCCGTCGTCGTGACCAATGCCCAGCTCGAGACCGTCGCCGAGGGTCCGGTCGTGGTCGTGCATCAGTCCGATGCCGTCCTGGACGCGATGGACGCATGGAACAAGGCCACGCACGGCCGGTCCGGACTGATCGAGCGTGTGCGTGCTTCTCAACTGGACGATCCAGCGGCCGAGCGTGCGATGCTGGCGTTTTTGTCGCAGTACCAGCGGCCGGGCAAGTCGCCGATGTGCGGTAATTCGATCTGCCAGGACCGACGTTTTCTGGCTCGCTGGATGCCGACCCTGGAAGCGTTTTTTCATTACCGCAATCTGGATGTGAGCACGCTCAAGGAGTTGGCCAAGCGCTGGAACCCCGAAGTGCACCGCAGTTTCGATAAGAAGAGCCGCCACGAGGCCTTGGCCGACGTCTACGAGTCGATCGCCGAACTGCAGCATTATCGCCAGCGCTGGCTCACCTCGCCGACTTCCGCCGGGCAGGCGTAGTTCAGATTCAGCGTCGCGAGCTGCGGCGCTGGCCGCAGGCCGCAGCCGTCTCGGGTCGTTGCGACCACTTGCTGCACCTGGCTGTACGCGAACCCGACGGTGCGGGTGTCGGTCGCGCTCGGGCGCCGCGCGACCGCGTCGGCTGCGCAGCAGGGGCGCTTGGCGTAACCGTGACCGCGCCGGCCCCGGGCCGGCGCAACCTCACGGCGCCGTTCCCGGCTCTGCGAGCGTAAGTTGCGCGAGCCGCGCATCGATCTGTGCCAGCAGATCGTGGGTCCGCGCCAGTTCTGCTTCGCATTGCTTGACCAATTTGAGCAGCTGCGCCGCGGTCATCGGCGCTTCGCCGCCACTGGAATCGGCAGGTATGCCGGCGCCAATGACGGCCGTCGTCGCAATCCAGAGCGCCGTTCGCGCCTCGTCGAGCTTGCGCGCGGCGTCGTCCTGCTGCAAGACCAGTTGGGTACGGGCGGAAGACAATTGGGCGAGCAGACGGTCCTTGGGATTCATCGCAGCGATCATGCACACCGACAGCCAGGTAGGGAAGTACCCAAAACACGCGTCCGAGGGCCGCAAGGCGGGAGCCGAGGCCAAGCGGGCCATCGGCACCGGGCTGGGCCGGTCACATGCGTACGCGCGATCTCCAAACCGAGCGCGCGCGCTTGTGATCTTCGCACGGGCATGGGCCAAACGCCGCGGACCGGTACGTGCGATGCGCGGCCAGACCGGCGCCGCATCGCCGGACCCTAGGGCGTTCACGAAATCGCATCGGACGGGGCGGCAAAATCCGACGCCCGGCTCCGGTGCGCGCCGACCGGCGATGCGCTGGTGATCGCCAAGCGCCGCGGTGGGGCGCTTGGCGATCTTGCGCGGGCCAGCGTTGCAAGCGGCCAGATGCTCGGCCGGTAGCCGCATCGCGTTGTGCGCAAGCAATTGCCGTTGCAGCGCCGGCGCCGGCATCGGGACGGGATTTGCCGGCCGCCCGGCTTTGCTGTCGGCTTGGCCGGTGTGGCCGCGCGCCGACCTTCGAATCCGGGCTTGGTGTCGATGCCCGCTGGGCTCGAACGTGCTCGGCGTTGCGTCCGCACCGCGCGCTGGTCGGGCGCGGCAAATGCAGCCCGCGAGGCGCAAGCGGCCGCGGGCGACCGGCAAGAGTTCGGCGCCGGGCGCGCCGGTCTTGTATCCTCGCCGGGTTTGGGACGTCGCCGGCGACGAAAGGCCGCCGCGCCTTTTTCGTGCGTCGTTTGCTGAGCCCGCAGCGATCGGCGTGGGCGTGGCGCTCACCATTAGAATCAACGCTTTGGTGGCCGTGGCCCGGACCGCTTGCGTGCGGCCGGCGCGGCGCAAGGTCCGGCAGGCTTGCCGATACGGGCGGTCGCCAAGTCCCTTGTGCCGCTAACGCCAACGTCGTCGATGGGGCCACGGCGGTGGCCATGGCCGGTGACAAACCCGAGTCCCCCCGCCCGGAATCGAACCGGGATCTCACGCTTAGGAGGCGCGTGCACTATCCGTTGTGCTACGGGGAGGGCGCGCAGGAGTATACGGGGGGGCCAAAAAAGGGGCGTCGGCTGTGGATGCGCGCAATGAGCCAGCACGGAGATGGGCTTGCCTCACGAACGCGCACCCCCGACTGCGCCGCATGGATTCGCGCTTTACGCCCGCCCATGGGAGATTTATCCACATAGTCTGTGGATAAAATTCGCGCTTCGCCGCCGCCGACCGAGCGCCCACCCCATCCCAAGAATGCGAGGGTGGGGGCCGCCGGGATGGACCCCGGCCGCGTCCGGCGGCGGGCCGCAGCCTATTGCCGCGGAGGGACCGTGGCAGCCGCGCAGCCTGGCTTAGGAGGTAAGGTGTTGCTTGTAACCCAGAAGGGGCAAAGGCAAGGATGAGTGCTACCAGATCGCGTGGCGCGGAAAAGAGCCCGTCGTCCAAGAGCGAAAAAGTTGCCGGCGGCGAATACGGCGAGGCGTCGATCCGGGTGCTCAAGGGCCTGGAGCCGGTGCGCCAGCGCCCGGGAATGTATACGCGCACGGAAAACCCGTTGCACATCATCCAGGAGGTGATTGACAACGCCGCCGACGAGATTCTCAGCGGATTTGGAAACCGGATCGACGTGGCGGTGCTCAACGACGGTGCGGTCAGCGTCGAGGATGACGGGCGCGGCATACCGGTGGGCAATCACCCGGAGGAAAAGGCGCCGGTGGTGGAGATCGTCTTCACCCGCCTGCACGCCGGGGGCAAGTTCGACAAGCGCACCGGGGGTGCCTATTCGTTCTCCGGCGGGCTGCACGGCGTCGGCGTATCGGTTACGAACGCGCTCTCGCGCCGGCTTGAGGTCGTGGTCTGGCGCGACAAGCGCGAGCATGCCATCGCCTTTGCCGGCGGCGAGGTCGTCGAGCCGCTGCGATCGCGTGCCATCCCGGCGAGCGAGGGCGGCGCGGCGCGCCACAGCGGGACGCGGGTCACGGTCTGGCCCGACAGCAAGTACTTTGACAGTCCCAAGGTACCGGTCGAGGAGCTCGAGCGCCTGCTGCGCAGCAAGGCGATGCTCTTGCCCGGCACGCGGGTCAGCCTGCGCGTGGCCAGCACCGGGCTGGAGCGCGCCTGGTGCTTTGAGGGCGGGTTGGCCGAATACCTGCGCGGCGCGGTTGGCGGCGAGCTGCTGACGCCGATCTTCGAAGCCCAAGGATACGCGCCGGCCGACGACCCGAGTTTTGCCGAAGGCGAGGGCGCCAATTGGGTGCTGGCCTGGACCGACGAGGGCGCGCTGGCCCGCGAGTCCTTCGTCAACCTCATACCGACGACCGCTGGCGGGACGCACGAGGCCGGCTTGCGCGAGGGCCTGTACAACGCCGTCCGGGCCTTTGCCGAGGCGCATGGCTCGCTGCCCAAGGGCGTACGTCTGCTGCCCGAGGACGTTTTCAACCGCGTCAGCTTCGTGCTGTCTGCCCGGGTGCTGGATCCGCAGTTCCAGGGCCAGATCAAGGAGCGACTCAACAGCCGCGACGCCGTGCGCCTGGTGGCCTCGTTTGTGCGTCCCCAGCTTGAGTTCTGGCTCAATCAGCACCCCGAATACGGCCGGCGCATCGCTGAGCTGGCGGTACAGCAGGCGCAGGCGCGCAACCGCGCGCTGCAAAAGATCGAGAAGAGGAAGGGGTCGGCAGTGGCCGTGCTGCCCGGCAAGCTCACCGATTGCGAGAGCACCGAGCTGGCCCGCAATGAACTCTTCCTGGTCGAGGGCGACTCGGCCGGCGGTTCGGCCAAGCTCGGCCGCGACAAGGAGTACCAGGCCATCTTGCCGCTGCGCGGCAAGGTGCTCAATACCTGGGAAGTCGAGCGCGACCGGCTGTTCGCCAACGCCGAGGTGCACGACATCGCGGTCGCCATCGGTATCGACCCACACGGGGCTGCCGACGAGGTCGACCTGGGCAGCCTGCGCTACGGCAAGGTGTGCATCCTGGCCGATGCCGACGTCGACGGCGCGCACATCCAGGTGCTGCTGTTGACGCTGTTCTTTCGCCATTTTCCGCGGCTCATCGAGGCCGGTCACGTCTATGTCGCACGGCCGCCGCTGTTTCGCCTCGACGTGGGGCCGCAGGGCAAGCGACCGGCGCGTCGCCTGTATTGCCTGGACGAGGACGAACGCGATGTCACCTTGTCCAAGCTCAAGGACGAGGGCGTGCGCATCGAGAGTGTCGAGATTGGGCGCTTCAAAGGCCTGGGCGAGATGACGGCGCAGCAATTGTGGGAGACGACGATGAATCCGGACACGCGCCGCTTGTTGCCGGTCTCGCTGGGCACGCTCGATCTGCGCGCCACGGTCGACACCATGACCATGCTGATGGGGCGCGGCGAGGCGGCTGCGCGCCGCAATTGGCTCGAGACCCATGGCAATGAGGTCGAAGCCGATGTGTGACCTGCAAACCTTAGAGCCGAGCCCAGCAGCATGAACGAGCAAGTGGAACTCTTTTCTCAACCTCCGGGCGACCCGGAGGCCAACCTGACGCTGGCGCAGTTCGCGCAGCGCGCCTACCTGGACTACGCCGTTTCCGTGGTCAAGGGACGGGCCCTGCCCGATGTGTGTGATGGGCAAAAGCCGGTGCAGCGGCGCATCTTGTACGCGATGAACGCGATGGGTCTGGCGCCCGGCTCAAAGCACGTGAAGTCGGCGCGCGTCGTCGGCGACGTCATCGGCAAGTACCACCCGCACGGCGACCAAGCGGCCTACGACGCCATGGTGCGCATGGCGCAGGATTTTTCCCTGCGCTATCCGCTGGTCGACGGCCAGGGCAACTTCGGCAGCCGCGACGGCGATCCGGCGGCGGCGATGCGCTACACCGAAGCCCGGCTGACGCCGATCGCGCGCTTGCTGCTCGACGAGCTCGATGAGGGCACGGTCGAGTTCGCGCCCAACTATGACGGCAGCCAGCACGAGCCGCGCCTGCTGCCGGCGCGGCTGCCGATGGTGCTGCTCAACGGCGCCTCCGGCATCGCCGTCGGCATGGCCACCGAGATCCCCTCGCACAACCTGGCGAGGTCGTGCGGGCTGCCGCAAATCGCTGCTGCGCGACCCCGATGCGACGCTCGGCGCGCCTGCTCGAACACCTGCACGGACCCGACTTCCCGGGCGGCGGGCAGATCATCTCGCAGCGCGCAGCGAGATCGCGCGCGATCTACGAGAGCGGCCGCGGCAGCCTGAAGCATGCGCGCGCGCTGGCGCTTCGAGGAGCTGGCGCGCGGCCAGTGGCAGATGGTGGTCACCGAGCTGCCGCCGGGCGCGTCGGCGCGCCGGGTGCAGGAAGAAATCGAGGAGCTGATCAATCCGAAGGTGCGCGCCGGTCGCAAGGCCCTGAGCCCCGAGCAGCAGCAAAACAAGCAGATCCTGCTGGCCGTGCTGGACCGCATGCGCGACGAATCCAGCCGGGACGCGGCCGGTGCGCCTGGTCTTCGAGCCGCGCACCTCGAAGATCGAGCGCCAGGAGCTGGTCAATGCACTGCTGGCGCACACCAGCCTGGAAGGCAACGTGGCGGTCAACCTGGTGATGATCGGCCGCGATGGCCGTCCGCGCCAGAAGAATCTGTCGGCGATTCTGGGCGAATGGGTGGGGTTCCGCGTCGAGACCGTGCGCAAGCGCAGCGCGCATCGGCTCGACCAGTGTGCTCGACCGCATCCATGTGCTCGAGGGCCGGCGGCTGGTACTGCTCAACATCGACAAGGTGATCCACCTGATCCGCAATTCGGATCAACCCAAGCCCGACCTGATGCGCGCCTTTTCGCTCAGCGAGCGCCAGGCCGACGACATCCTCGAGATGCGCCTGCGCCAGCTGGCCCGGCTCGAGGCCGATCGATCTGGAGCAAGGAACTGGGCGAACTGCGCAAGCAAGAGACCGCACTGCGCAAACTGCTCGACTCGCCGGCCGCGCTGCGCCGCCAGGTGAGCAAGGAACTCGATGAGGATGCCCAAAAGCACGCGAGATGCGCGGCGCACGCTGATCGAGTCGGCACAGCCGGCGCTGCTCGAGACGCGTGTCCCGGACGAGCCGGTGACGGTGATCGTTTCCACGCAAGGCTTCGTGCGGGCGCGCGGCGGCCACGGCCACGACGCCGGGCAGTTTACCTTCAAGGCGGGCGACAGCCTGTACGGCGCCTACGAGTGCCGCACCGTGGACCAGCTCGTCGCCCTGGGTTCGAACGGCCGGGTGTACTCGATCCCCGTGGCCAACCTGCCCTCGGCGCGCGGTGACGGCTTGCCCGTGACTTCGATGATCGATCTCGAAGAGGGCACGCGCCTGGTCGCCTACGTTGCCGGACCGGCCGATACCGCGCTGCTGCTGGCCACCAGTGGCGGTACCGGTTTTGCCTGCCAGCTGGGCGACCTGCTGGGCCGTCAGCGTGGTGGCAAGCAGTTCCTGAATCTGGAGCCAGGCTCCGAGCCGTTGCGGCCGGCCGTGGTCGACCCCAGAGCCGACAACCGCATCGCCTGTGTCTCCGAAAGCGGCCGCCTGCTGGTGTTTGCCGCCACCGAGATCAAGGCGCAGGCGGCCGGAGGCCGCGGCGTGATATTCCTGGGGTTGGACGAGGGCGAGAAGATGGTCGGCGCGGTCAGCTGCGGCACCTCCGGTGTCGTGGTCAGCGGCACCAGCCTGCGGGGAGGCAAGCCGGTGCGCCTGGTCCTGGAGGGCAAGTCACTGGACGCCTACCAGGGTACGCGGGCGCGCAAAGGCAGTGTCCTGACGCCCAAGTTGCGTGCCGTGGCCATTGCCAAGCCGCAAGCGGCGGGCGGGTAATGGACCGGCCGCTTGGCGACTCAAAGCCGGGGGCGGGACTTGAAGTACCGGTCCGTGCCCCAATCTGGGCGACGCCGGCGTTCTCGCGCCGGTGGCGTATCCGTTCGAAATCCCTGCCATCCGTTCCTGTTTGCGGAAGACCATGATGAACACCGAAGAAAAAGCCAACGACTCTGCCCTCGATACGCGCCAGACGCTGGGTTTCCAGACCGAGGTCAAGCAGCTGCTGCAGTTGATGATCCACTCGATGTACAGCAACCGCGAGATCTTCTTGCGCGAGCTCGTCAGCAACGCCTCCGACGCCTGCGACGCCTGCGCTTCGCGGCCATCGCGCAGCCGGGACTGCTGCCGGCCGGCGAGGAGCTTTCGATTCAGGTCTCGTACGACAAGGCCGCGCGGACGATCACGGTCAGCGACAACGGCATCGGCATGTCGCGCGAGGAGATGATCGAACACCTGGGCACGATCGCCAAGAGCGGCACACGGGAGTTCTTCAGCCAGCTCTCCGGCGATCAGCGCAAGGATTCGCAGCTGATCGGCCAGTTCGGCGTCGGCTTTTATTCGGCATTCATCGTTGCTGACCGGGTTACCGTGCTTTCGCGCCGGGCCGGCGCACCAGAGGACGGCCCGTCGGCGGCGCGCTGGAGTTCCGACGGCGGCGGCGAGTTCACGATCGAGGCGGCAACCCGTGCCGGCCGCGGCACCGATATCGTCTTGCACCTGCAAAGATGGCAACGATGAACTGCTCTCGAGCTGGAAGCTCAAGTCCATCCTGACACGCTACTCGGACCACATCGCGACACCGATCCGCATGCAAAAGGAGGAGTGGGACAAGGACAGCAACGAGTTGCGCCGCACCGACGAGGTCGAGACGGTCAACCAGGCCTCCGCGCTGTGGGCGCGCCCCAAATCCGAGATCACCGACGAGCAATACAAGTCCTTTTACAAGCACGTCGCGCACGATTTCAGCGATCCGTTGGCCTGGACGCATAACCGGGTCGAGGGGCGCAACGAGTACATCGCAACTGCTTTACCTGCCCGCTCGCGCGCCCTTCGACCTGTGGGATCGCAAGCGCGCGCCACGGTCTTAAGCTGTACGTGCGGCGCGTCTTCATCATGGACGATGCCGAGCAGCTGCTGCCTTCGTACCTGCGGTTCACCCGCGGGGTCGTCGATTCCAGCGATCTGCCGTTGAACGTTTCGCGCGAGATCCTGCAGGAGAGTCGCGATGTCAAGACGATCCGCGACGGCTGTGCCAAGCGCGTGCTCTCCTTGCTCGAGGACCTGGCGCAGAACCGCCCGGACGACTACCTGACTTTCTGGAACGAATTCGGCATGGTGCTCAAGGAAGGGCTGGGCGAGGATGTGCCCAACGCCGAGCGGATCGCCAAGCTGCTGCGCTTTGCTTCGACGGCCGACGAGGGCGGCAAATTGACCTCGCTTGCGCAGTACCTGGAACGGCGCAAGGCGGGGCAGACGGCCATCTATTACCTGACGGCCGAGTCGATGCAGGCGGCGCGCAGCAGTCCGCACCTGGAGGTTTTCCGCAAGAAGGGCATTGAGGTGCTGCTGCTGGCCGACCGGGTGGATGAATGGATGCTTTCATTTCTCACTGAGTTCGCCGGCACACCGCTGGTTTCGGTGGCCAAGGGCGATCTGGAACTCGATGCATTCGACGACGAAAACGAAAAGCAGGAGAAACGCAAGGCGCAGGACGAGTACCAGGATCTGGTGCAGCGGATCAAGGCGGCGCTGGGCGATCGTGTCACCGAAGTGCGCATGACCTTGCGCCTGACGGAGTCCCCTGCCTGCGTCGTCGTCAGCAAGGACGCCATGAGTTCGCACCTGCAGCGGCTGCTCAAGGCAAGCGGCCAGGACACGCCGGTGCAAGCGCCGATCCTCGAACTCAATCCGCATCACCCGCTGGTGCAGCGTCTGCAGTCCGAGCGCGGCGAGCCGCTGGCCGAATGGGCCCAGCTGCTGCTCGACCAGGCGATCCTGGCCGAAGGCGGCCACTTGACCGATCCGGCCGCCTTCGTGCGTCGGGTCAACGCGCTGTTGCTCGCTAGCGCTAGCTAGCGCGCCGTGGACCCGGCCATGAGCCGGGTCCACGGGTCCTTGGAGGTCCCGGCGCGGGCGCTCACTTCGCGCTATGGCATTGAATTTCTTCACCTTCGTGGGGTACTGCTGTAACATAGGGTCAAGCCGCGCAGTGGCCATCCCTATGGAGTCCGCGCACGTGAGCAGTGATATTCCCAGGACCTCGGCGCCGGCCCAACGGGATGCGACCTTGCCCGATGGTCCGGCCGATCCGCGCGCTGCTTTGCTGGGCCGCTGCTGGGCCGTGGTCGAAAGCAATTTGCTGGCGCAGGCGCCGCGTATCTTTCAGGAAGTACAGCACGCGCTGGCCCGGTCGGGCAACCAGCAGATGGTGCACCTGGCGCGCGAGCTGGCGCTCAAACAAAGCGCCCTTGCGCCCGCTTTTGGCTTGTCGCTGCGGGCCAAGTACGAGGGCGCCGTCGGGGAGTTTGTCGGCCAGTCCAAGGCCGCTTCCTCCTCGGCCTTGGGCTCGGGCCTGTCGCTCGTAGGCATCGACGAATCGGACGTCTCCGGACAAGTTGAGCAGGCTACGGCGCGCCTGCGCGAGCTCGTGCAAAGCGAGTGGATCGATCTGGCCCGGCGCCTGGAGACATTGGCCGGTCGCACGGTGCCGGAGAACACGCTGCCGCTGTACCCGGGCATTTTCGTGCGCGCCGCTGCCGATGGCCTGGGCCAGCTTGGCGAGGCGCCCGGCCCGCTGGTACGCAGCCTGCCGGCGGTGCTGGCGCCGGTTCTGGCCGGCTGCTACCAGGCGATTGAACAGCTTTTGGCGGCCGCCGGGATCGAGGCGCGTGCCGTGGTGCGCGCCGCGCCGGTGCTGCGGTCGGCTGGGCCCGCTACGGTCCAACGGCGCATCCCGCCGACGATCCGCCGGGACGCCTTGGGCCAGATCGACGAGCCATCGCTCGAGTTCGATATGGAGGCCACCAGTGCGCCGGTCCGCAAGGCCGCGGCGGGACGTGCCGAGCCGGTCATCGACCGCGAGATTCCCGAGCAGCAGCCCGATTCCTGGGGCCTGCGCGAGTATGTGCGCCTGCAGGCCATGTTCGGCGTCAATGCCAGCGTGCTGATGGACAGCGCGATGGACCGGCTGCAACAGGCCAAAGAGTCTGCGCCCGGGGCGATCGTGCGCGATGCGCCGTCGCGCCCCCTGGTTAGCGCCATGATCGCGGCCCAGCGTCTGGATGCCGCGCAGGTGGCCGGACAGGTTCGGGCGCAGGGCCCCGGCTCCCAAAGTCGGACGGCCGCGCGCGGGCCTGAACAAGGCCCGGCCGGGGAGGCCCGAAAGGAAGCGGGGGCCGAGCCGGGCAGCGAGCCGGTCGGTACGCGCGAATACAGCCGGCGGCTGATCGGCCTAGCCGCGTTGCCTGTGCACAAGCACACGGTGCAACTGGTTTCGCGCATCTTTGCGCGCATGGAGCGAGATCGGCTCTTGCCCGAGCCAGTGCGCTCGCTGCTGGTGGCGCTGCGCTTTCCCTTCATGGAGGTCGCGCTGGCCGATCCTTCCATCTTCGTGCGTCCGGAGCATCCGGCGCGCGGGCTGATCAACACCATCGCCACGGCTTGCGTCAATTGGACGCCGGAAGGCGCCGGCACTCGGCGCCTGTTGCAGCAGATCCGCGTGGCGGTGCAGTACGTGCTGAGTTCACCCGGATCGGCGGCGGGCGCCTTTGCACAGGCGCAGGAGCAGTTCTCCGTGTTCCTGGCCGAGCAATCGCGGGCCGCGGCCGAGCCGGGCCTGATCGCCGCGCGCGAGGCCCTGCGCGCGGCCGAGGAGCGTGAAAGCCGCGCGATCGAGGTCGGCGGCTTCCTGCGCGGCTTGCTAGCCGGTGCGCCCCTAGATCCGTACTTGCGCCAGTTCCTGGTGCACGACTGGGCCCGAGTGCTCGTCGAGGTGGCCGAAGGCGGGCCTTTGAACGATGCCGCCCAGCCCGCATTGTTTCACCGCCTCTTGAACGTGGTGCCGGATCTGGTGTGGAGCGTGCAGCCGGTGACCAGCGCACAAGACCAAAAGCGTTTCGTCGAGCTGGTTCCGGCCATGCTGGAGAGCCTGCGCGACGGCGTCGCGCGTATCGGCTGGTCGACGACGCGATTCAAGGAGCTGGTCGAGCACTTGCGGGCGTGGCACGCTCGGTCGCTGGCGGCCAGCGAGGTGCCGGTGACCGCCGAGATTTTCTCCGTGAGCACGGTGCGCATCCGCCTGGACGGTTTTCGCATGGATGCCCTGGCCGGTCCGCCGCATCTGAAGCCGTTCGAGGTGGTCGAGGAGGCGGTGCACCAGTTCCTCCAGGGGCAAGGATGTGGCGTCTCGCACCGACGGGTTCAGGTCCAGATGGCTGCGACGCCGACGGTCCTGGAGGCGGCGCAGGCCGAGCAGATCATCGAACGCTGGCGACCGGGGACTTGGTTCGATCTGCGCATCGGCCGCACGGCGATGTGCGTGCGCCTCGAAGGGTTCAGCGCATCGCATTCGCTGGCGCTTTTTTCCTCGTTGACCCCTGGCACCGAGCTGATTTCGCTATCGCATGCGAGCCTCGTGGCCTGCGTGCGCCTTGCTTGGATGGCGCCGGTCGAGCCCGTGCCCCTGGTCGCGCGAGCTTTTCGCAAGGTACTTTCCGATCTGCAGCGTTCGGCACAGGCCGAGGCCGACGGTGGCAACGCTGCCAGCTAAATCGAATCGCGGGGGTGGCGTCGGTGCCGAGCTGACGCTGTCCGAGCTCGATGGGGTGCGCTACCTGCACTTTGGCACCGAGTGGGTGCAAGGTGCGATGCAACTGGCCCATCCGTATCGGCTGAATCTCGAATACCAGCAGCAGATGATGGCGCCCATGATCTTTGCGCCAGAGCCCGCCGATGTGCTGCAACTGGGATTGGGTGCTGCCGCTCTGACCAAGTTTTGTTACCGGTATCTGCGCTCTAGCCGCATTGTCGTAGTCGAGCTCTCCTCCCAGGTCATCGAGGTGGCGCGGCAATGGTTTGCGCTGCCGCCCGATGACGGGCGCCTGCGCGTCGTCCAGGCCGACGCAGGCCGCTATTTGCGCGACCTGACGGCAACCGGTGCTTGTTGCGGTGCGACGACGTTCGATTGGCTGCAGGTCGACTTGTACGACGCGCAGGCGCGCGGACCCGTGCTCGACGATGCTGATTTTTACCGCGATTGCCGCCGCGCCCTGCGTCCGAACGGCTTGGCGGCCTTCAATCTCTTCGGCAGCTCGCTGCAGCCCAGCTTGAGCCGGATCAAGCTGGCTTTTGGTTCGTCCTGGGTGCGTCTGCCCCGTAGCGCGGCCGGCAATACGGTCGTCCTGGCCTTTGCTGCCGATGCCATGGCGTGGGATCCGGCCTTGCTGCGGCAGCGTGCACAACGGATGGAAAAGCGCTTTGGCATGCCCGTGCTCGACTGGCTTGCCGGCATGCGCACCGCGAGCTCGCGCATGCTGCTGGAGCCGCCGGATGCAAGCCGCTGACCGTCTGCCGGGACCATCCGGATCGTCGAGGAGCCGATGACCTATTCGCGTGAGACGAGGATCTCGCCGCTTGCGCCGGCCCGGCGCTCGGCAAAATGCCGGCAAACTTTATGCCATGTTCGAGCCGCTGGGGCTTCTTGACAGGTAAAATTAGTGGCCTACATTCAGACCGATAGCCTCGATGCCATCTGATCGAGCCGACCCGGCCCGCCGACCGGAGACGAATTCGCCGTGGTGCCATGACGTCTAAGACGACTTTCGCTGATGCCGGGGCCAGCCCAAAAGCCGGTGCTGTTGCCGGTGCCGGCGGATCGATGCCGTACTTCTCGGCGCAGCAGGCCGCTGCGCTGCTGCGCTCGGCCGCGGCGATCACCTGCGAGCTCGTGTCAGGCTCGTTTCCCACCCTGGTGGAACTTGTGCGCGATGCGCTTGCTTCGCGCTGGGATTTTGACATCGGGTCGCCGCTGGTGCAGCGCCTGCTGGCCACCAAGGAAGAGGAGCTTTGCGGTGCATTCGTGCGCCACTTGCGTCAATTCCAGGACCAGGCATTCGAGCGCTTGCTGGGGCCGCGCGACGCTTCGATCCTGCCGGCGCAGTTCGATGCAGCGAATCTCGAACTGGTGATCGAGACCGAGGGCGGCGGCGAGGCGGTGTCCAGCCGCGCGGCACGGCGCATGCGAGGACTGATCGAGGAGCCGCTGCGCGAGTTGCACCTGGTGGTCGAATTTCTCAGCGGCCGCGAGCAGCTGGCCATGGCCGACGATCCGTTCGGGCCCGATACCTTTGTTCCGGCGCTGCTTCAGGCGGCCATCGACGCGGGCCTGCACGAAGAGGCCTGGGTGTTCTTCCTGACGGCCTTTGAGCCGGACCTGGCCGCCGAGATCGGACGCATTTCCCAGGCATTGCTGGATCATTTCCGCACGCACGGGGTCGATGCGCGCGCGATACGCCGGGCGCGCAGCGCGCGCAAGGCGTCGGCACCGTTGTCGCTGGCCAGATCCGCCTCGGGCGAGGCGAATCCGCCGGCGGGTCTATTCCTGGGTGGGCGCGGCGCGTCGGGCGCCGACGCCGCTGTCCACGGCCCGGGTCAAGGCGCTGGTGGCGGTGGTGGTAGCGGTAGCGGCGCTGTCGGTAGTGGCGGTGGCGGTGGCGGTAGCGGTGGCGGTGGCGGTGGTGCAGCTGGCGGCAGTGGCGGCGGTGCGGCCGGAGCCGGGCCGGGCTCCGAGCCAGTCGTGCACGGCGTTGCCGGCGCCGCGGGTGCGGGCAACGGCGATGCGAGTCTGATCCTCAAGGAACTGCTCACTCGACTACAGGCCAACGTCGCCGGCGGCGTGCTGCCGCCCCTTACCGTCGGGCAGGGTCCGGTGGCCCCGCGCCTGCTCGATGCCTTGGGCGAGCTGCAAAGCCTGGGGCTGGAGGGTATCCATGGCGCGATGTTTGCCGGCACACCGGCCGGATCGATCAATGCATGGCGTGAGCACCTGATTTCCCAGTCCAACCGCACCGTCGACAAGCTGACGATTGAAATCGTCGGCATGATGTTCGATCACGTGCTGCGCGACACGCAGGTGCCGCCGGAAATCAAGGCGCTGCTCTCGCGCCTGCAGTTTCCGGTGCTCAAGGCGGCGCTGATCGACGCCGCGTTCTTTGCTTCGAGCGCCCACCCGGCGCGGCGGCTGATCGATCGAATCGCGGCGGCGGCGGTGGGCTGGGAGCCCTACGGAGACGAAAACGAGCGTTTTCGCCAGCAGGTCGAGCACCTGGTCGGCGAGGTGATGCAAGAGTTCGACCGCGACATCTCGCTCTTCGACCGCGTGCTCGACGAGTTCGAAGCCTTCCTCGGCGATGCAACGCCGCGCGAAACCGATCCGATCGCGCGCGCCAAGCGTGCACTGGAAGAGGCCGAGAAGCGCGAGATCCTGATCATCAATACCACGATCCAGGTGCGCCGCGCCTTCGAGCGGGTCGAGCTCGAACCTTGGTTGCGGGATTTTCTCATCGGGCCCTGGGTGCAGGTGCTGGTGCAGGCGAGCCTGCGCGACGACCAGACCAAGGGCTACTCCAAGAGCTTTCGCGAGGTAATCCACGAGATCGTCTGGAGCGTGCAGCCCAAGGCCACGGCCGAGGAGCGGCGGCGCCTGGTCGAGCTGATCCCGGCACTCACTCGCATCGTGCGCGACGGGCTGGCGCTGATCCGCTGCCCGCATCACGAGCAGGAGGAATTCCTGCACCAGCTGATGACGGCGCATGCATACGCGGTCAAGCCGACCGACCAGGCGACCTACATCCGCAACGCGGTGCAGA
This sequence comes from uncultured beta proteobacterium, assembly GCA_963729785.1. Classification (GTDB taxonomy): domain Bacteria; phylum Pseudomonadota; class Gammaproteobacteria; order Burkholderiales; family Burkholderiaceae_F; genus GJ-E10. The sequence continues at coordinate 48,184 of CAVSPM010000034.1, forward strand.
ACTCGGACGTGCGCGCGCGCATCGAGAGTCTGCAACTGACCGGTTCCTTCCCGTTGACCGCGGTCCCGGGCGGCATCAAGGTGCCGACGCGGGCGGTGATGCGCGCCGCCGCGGACCACGACGTCGAGTTGAACGTGCCGGCCCCGCTCACCGATGTCGGCACCATCAACAAGGTCGAGGAAGCGCGCATGGATCAGGACCTGTCGCACTGGACGCGCGGCAGCTGGTTCGAGTTGTGGGACGGCAAGGCCTTCGTCAAGGCGCGCCTGCGCTGGATCAGCCCGCTGCGCACCATGTTCATGTTCAGCAGCGGCGCTGAGAACCGTGCGCACGTCATGTCGCCGGACCTCATCCGGTCCTATCTGCGGCGCAACTTCATCCGCTCGCTCGAGAGCGTTCCGCTCACCGAACGCGCGGCCAGCGCGGTCGTGGCCGACTTTGCCAACGAACCGGATCGGGCTGCGGAGCTGGCCACGCGGGTCACCGTTGTCTAAGTCGGCGGCACGAACCCTTGCTCCAACTGCCGCACGTCCGGTGGCGGCGCCGGCCCGCACGTCCAAGCCGCCGCCGAATTCTCGTCTAACCCTTTCCTTCCTCGTACAGCGCCTGGTCGAGGACGGCCTGCTGGCGCAGGCCGACGCCGCGCGGGTCTTTTCCATTGCCGACCGCGAGCGAGCCGGGCATCACCCGCTGGCGCTCGTGGCGGAGATGAATTTCCGCCGTCCCGGCGCGGACCGGCGCTTGCTTGACGTCGAAGCGTTAACGCAGTGGCTCGCGGAGGAAACGGGGCTGGCGTATCAGCACATCGATCCGCTCAAGGTCGACTTCACGCGCGTCGTCGAGGTCATGTCCAGCGCCTATGCCACGAGCAATTCGATCCTGCCGATCGCCCTGTCGCCGGTCGAAGTCGTGGTCGCTACCAGCGAACCCTTCCTCGACGGCTGGATCCGCGAGATCGAGCAGATCACGAAAAAGACCGTCCGGCGCGTGCTCGCCAACCCGGTCGACGTGGCCCGATTCACGACGGAGTTCTACAAGCTCGCCCAGCAGGTCAAGGGGGCGAGCAAGACCGGTTCGACCAGCTTTGTCACGAATTTTGAGCAGTTGGTCGAGCTGGGCGGCAAGGTCGAGGCAAACGACGCCCACGTGATCCACATTGTCGACTGGATATTGCAGTACGCGTTCGACCAGCGTGCCAGCGACATCCATCTGGAGCCCAAGCGCGAGCAGGGCATCGTGCGCTTTCGCATCGACGGGGTGCTGCACCAGGTCTACCAGGTTCCCCCGGGCGTGATGAATGCCATGACGAGCCGCATCAAGCTGCTCGGGCGCATGGACGTGGTCGAGCGAGCGCCGGCCGCAGGACGGACGCATCAAGACGCGCATCGGCGCAGAAGGCGGCCGCGAGGTGGAGATCCGCCTCTCCACGCTGCCCACGGCATTCGGCGAGAAGCTGGTGATGCGCATATTCGATCCGGACGTCGTGGTGCGCAGCTATGCGGAGTTGGGTTTTTCCGACATCGACGCGGGCCTGTGGACCGATCTGATCAAACGGCCTGCCGGCATCATCTTGGTGACGGGTCCTACGGGTTCGGGCAAGACGACCACGCTGTATTCGACGCTCAAGCAGCTGGCCACCGACGAGGTCAACGTCAGCACGGTGGAGGACCCGATCGAGATGATCGATCCCAGCCTCAACCAGATGCAGGTGCAGCATGGCATCGACCTGGGGTTTGCCGACGGCCTGCGCGCGCTGATGCGCCAGGACCCGGACGTGATCATGGTCGGCGAGGTGCGCGACAAGGAGACCGCGGACATGGCGGTGCAAGCGTCGCTGACCGGGCATCTGGTGTTTTCGACGCTGCACACCAACGACGCGGCGGCCTCCGTGGCCCGGCTGCTCGAATTGGGCGTGCCGCGCTA
>CAVSPM010000035.1:0-42635 GCA_963729785.1 uncultured beta proteobacterium
ACGCGAAAGAGGCTAAACAAATCCGGACCCCGGATCAGGCCCGGATACTCTCGATACAGCTTTTCGATCGCGGCGTTCAAACGGTCCATGTTTTCGGCATGCGCCGGATCCCTCGACCAGGGTATCGTCGGTATCAGCGGGACCTTTGCCGCCGCCAGCACCATCTCCACGAGCGCGGCCATGTTGGCGTGAAAGGCCCTCGAATCGGTCCCCCCGGCAGCATCATTTGTGCCCAGGCTGATCGCGACAAACTTGCCGTTGTACAGCTTGAGCCAGTCGGCCAGATGCGCACGCATGGTTTCGGACGTCCATCCCGGCATTCCCGCGTTCTCCTGCGCAGGGAAGACGCCGACGAGATCGCCGACCTGGTTTGTGAAACTGTCGGAGGCGCTCGACAGGTCGGAGTGCCCCATGGCGCCCGCGGTGATTGAGTCGCCCGCGAAGAGCCAGCCGTCCGTGACACCATGACTGGCATCGTAGACGTCCATTTTTATTGCGACGTCCCAATTGCTCGGGGAACCGTCCGCGCTAGACGCATTCAGCCGGATCCAGTTGTAGCCGGCAAACTTCACCACGTGGTCTCGTGAATGGAGGACATTGTTCGTTACGCGTTCCATCACCACCCAGCCGGCGGTCGGGACGGCGCCACCGCCGTCGGCGGCATTCGCTTCGATCGTGTAGCTGCCCACATTGTTGTAGCCGGGACCGCCGGAGTGATCGTAACCATACGTCGCGTCGTTGTACCAGACCAAGTACAGGCTTTGTCTATTCTCCGGCGGAACAGTCCCCAAGTCGTAGGCAAGTGTCGCTGGCACTCCGGACGATCGCCAGGAGACGTGGTAATTGCGATTGTTGGCCAACAGGCCATTGCCGCTCGAGGCGTACGACGGCACCTCCCGCGAAATCAACTTCATCGTCGGGAAAGCCGCCGCCGGCCCGCTAGTCGACGCAATGCCCGGATCGACAGGGAACGCTGAACCGTTGGCTTCGGTAGCCGCGACCACGCTGCTGCCGAGCCCCAGATACAAGAGCACGGAAAGAAGAATTGCGCCCAACGAGAAAATCGGTCTCTTCGCCACGTCGTCCGTTCCCCAAAGTCCTCGTGCCCCTAGGCTTGCAACGACGGCCGGGCAGAGGCATCTGCTTCAGAAGTGTCATTAGGGCCGTTTAGACGTTGATCATACTGTCCAGGCGCGAACGGGTCGACGCCAAGCGACATCGAGCCGTCGTGCCCAATCGATTCCAAGTGCTCATCGCGTCCGGCCGGCCTTGCGTGCTGACGGGGCCATGGGATTGCTCCGGCCAGCCATGAAGGCAGTGCTTGGGCGGTCCGCCGTTGGGTAGCAGCTCGCGGACCATCGCCCGTATGCAATCGCTGTGGGGCGTCGGATACGCAAAAGGCGAGCGCCCCTGCGCTGCATCCGCCTCGGCACGAAAACCGGTTCGGTCTTCGTGGCGTGTGCCATCGGTCGAGCTGCAAACGTGTGGCTGTGGGCCGAAAGGCTAACGCTGGCAGTTCGAGCCTGTGTATAATCGCCTGCGAGTCTTTCTGGTCGCTCTATCGGCTCGTTCGCTGCATGCACCTCGCTGGGCGCTCCGAACTTTGTATTGTCGGCCTTTGTGGTTCACCAGTTCACTTGATGCCTCTTAGTAACGCTGAACCTCCACTGCCATTGACTCGGTCTCTTGCGCCCGAATCCGCAACCTCGTTCATCGATACACATACCGTCGCTCGACGGTTTGCGCGCAGTTAGCGTCACGCTTGTATTTTTAGCCCACTCAGGCCTCGAATCGATCGTGCCTGGAGGCTTCGGTGTCACGATATTTTTCTTTCTGAGCGGCTTCCTGATTACGTCGCTCATGCGCATGGAATTCGAGAAGAACGGACGCGTCAATATCCGTCATTTCTGGGTGCGCCGTATCCTGCGGATCTTGCCGCCCTTCTATCTCGTTCTCCTGAGTGCGACGTTCTTGTCGTGGCTGCTGTTGCCGCCAAGAACGCTCGCCGTTGGAACCATCGCCGCGCAGGCACTGCATGTCACAAACTATTGGGTGATCTTCCACGGCTACGAGGGTATGCCGTTGGGCACAGGTATCTTCTGGTCGCTTGCGGTCGAAGAGCACTTTTATTTTCTATTCCCGTGGCTGTACGTCGGCATGCAGAAGGTGAACCTTGCGCCGCGCAGCCAGGCGCTGCTGTTGTGGGGAATCTGCGCCGCGGTGCTCCTGTGGCGTTGTTTTCTCGTGCTGCAACTGCATCCGATTACCGACCGTACCTATATGGGAAGCGATGCGAGGGTGGACTCGATCCTATTTGGCTGCGCTTTGGCGGTCTGGCGCAACCCGGTTCTCGATCCGCCCGTTCTCGGCGAGAAGTGGTGGAAGTTCGTCCTTCTCCCGGCGGCGTTTCTGGTGCTGGGCGTATGCCTTGCCGTGCGCAGCGAGGTCTTTCGCGAGACCCTGCGCTATTCGCTTCAGGGCGCGGCACTTACGCTCATCTTTGTGGCGGCGATGCGCTTCAAAGACTGGGCCATTTTTCGGCCACTCAACCTTCGCCCGGTGGCGTTTATCGGAGTTCTCTCCTATTCAATTTATCTCGTGCACTTCACGATCATCCTCTCGCTGCAGACGCTCTTCCCAGGGCTTGGGGCCGTTGCACGCGGCATGCTGGCGCTGGTTCTTTCCATCGCCACCGCATGGGCAATCTACACGCTGGTTGAGCGGCCTTGCGCCCGACTGCGCAAACGCCTGACGGATTGAAGCCAGTTCGCAAAGCAAACGATCATCGATGAAGGCTGGAGCCATGCACGCTACGTCAGCGTGACGACCTCGATTGCATGGGCTTGTCGATTGCCCCTCGCTGCGGGTCCGCCTAACGGGGAAGCCATCCGCGCCATCGTCGAACGGGTCGTTGCGTTCCGAAACGATGGCATCTGCCATGGATGGATCTTGGCTCATCCGAGTGGCATCGCCACTTCGGGGTCGACCGCAACACGCAGTAACGAGCGGGTCATCAAGCGGTCAAAGCGGGGCCAGAGGCGCCCCGCCCTGGAGTGGGTCGCACTACAATCCAGACACTTCGCCTGGAGACGCCTGGGGCCGTCTTGCGGCCCACGAGGGATACCGGGCGTGATCATCGGCCGATTCTGCCACCGCGATCATTAGGTCAGCGCATCCGGGTGGACGCAGACGTGTCAGAAATGCCGTTGGCCATCATGGGTCCTTTTGAAGAGAGCCGCCAGCATGTTGCTCGTCACCTGCGTGCACCCTGCCAAATGCAACTTACTGGGAACATCATGAAAACCAAACCCGTCTCGCGATCCGCCCGGATTTCTCATTGGCCGCGTGTCCTTTTGGTGCTCGGCTTCCTATTGGCCTGGAATATCCCAAGTTCTGCTGGCGCGGCCGGACCCGCGGTTGCGGCCGCCGGTTCGAGCAAGGCGGCGGTTACCCGCGGTTTGGCCATTCGGGTTTCCGGCAATCATCTCGTCGACGGCAGTGGCAACACGGTGCAACTGCGCGGCGTCAGCATCAGCGGGCTCGAACAGACGGCGATACAGGGGTGGAGCCCGGCCGACCCCTGGGCCGCTACCGGTCTCGGAGGTATGCCCGATTTTGAATCCCTGAAGACGTGGGGTATCAACAGCGTGCGCCTAGCACTCAACGAAGCCTCCTGGCTGGGGCTGACGTGCGTGGACGCGGGCGGGGCCGGTTCCGTCGTCTCTGGCGGCGCCAAGAGGGAGGATGCCCCGGGCGCCTTGATCAAGGCCGACCCGGGTGGCAATTACGTGGCGACGGTGAAGGCGAGCGTGTCCGCCGCCACCAAGGCAGGGCTGTACGTGATCATCGACCTGCACTGGACCGCGCCGGGCGACAGATGCCCGATGGGCCAGAACGCAATGGCCGACGCCGATCATTCGATCACGTTCTGGTCCCAGATCGCGAGCGCTTTCAGTAGTTATCCGAATGCCATCTTCGAACTCTTCAATGAGCCGTTTCTCGACCAGACCTCGCTCATCGATCGCACGCCATGGCCGGACCTGCTCAACGGAACGGGAACGCTGAGTTCCTATTTGACGCCTGGCAATCCCAGCGTGGTGAAGTACACGTGGCATAACGCAGGCATGCAGCAGATGCTTGACGCCGTGCGGGCGACGGGTGCAAAAAACGTCGTGCTGACCTCGGGTCTTGATTACGCCAAGGATCTGAGCAAATGGCTTGACTACAAGCCAAATGATCCCTTGGGCCAGCTCGGTGCGTCCTGGCATGCCTACCCAGCGTACAACACGACGTTCGGTTCCGCCGCATACGCCCAGCCGGACCACGCGCCCGGGATCTGGTCGCAGGTACAGGAGATCCTGGCGGCCGGCTATCCGGTGGTTATCACCGAATTTGGCGATCGCTGCGCCCCGGGTACCACGAGCGCGCCGTTTGCCTCCAGGCTGTTGCCATGGGCTGATGCCAACGGGGTCGGCTACCTCGGCTGGACGTGGGACGTCTGGCAGAATCCCTCAGACGTGCTGATCACCAACGCTGCCGGTGACCCATCGCCCGGCTACGGCGTCTACGTCAAGGCGCACTATCTGTGCCGCGCCGCCAGCGCGTCAACCTGCCCATAACGGGCGCGCATTTTCTTCGTCTCGAATCAGGCCGGGAAATCTTGCACGACCCGGTAAGACGAGATCCGAAAGCGTGCTACCAAATCCTCAGCGCAGGTTCAGAATTCCTCGCTGCGGAGCCGGAGGCGTCCATCGAGGCGTCTTCGCAAACGATCATGCGCCCGCCTGCGCTGCGATTCAACCGCCAGCACGCGCGAGCTCGGATTCATCGCCCAGATGGAATCCCGCGCTGTCCCGAGGGACGCTGGGCGTATACGCGCGGCCCGGTGCGCGATCCGGCCGGGACCCTCCTCGTCGCGGCACCCGACCAAGTCCGCGCCTCGAGCAGCGCTCGGGCGAGACAAGTCGTGGCGAAGGAAAACAGGACGAAGCACAGACTGTTAACGGCTAGCCAGTGGCTTTCGGACAGATTCGTGACCGCTTGCTGCAGAAACAGCCCGAGGAACAAGGATCCCTGTATGCGGTCGATGCTGTACAGGCGCAGAGACTGCGCCACGTAAACGACTAGATAGCCGGCTAAGCACAGCATGCCGACGGCACCCAGATCGTTCAGCACATCCAGGTAGCCGTTATGCGCAGAGGCCGGGTAAAAGCCATGCAAGATGGCGATCAAGTATTGGGACTCGGAATTGGCTTGCGGCCCCGCCCAATAGGCACCGTATCCGCCGCCCAAGAATGGGCGCAACTGGATATGGTCGACGATCGCGGCCCAGATTTCGGCGCGCCCACTGAACGTCAGGTCTTTGCCAGTAATCATCGGTATCGGCGCCAGGATGAAATCCAACCCAGGCACGAGCTTCAACATCGCCATTGCATAAGCAAAGATTGTTATGGTCAGCGCGGCGACGAGATAGGGCATGGTCCGACGCATCGATCCGGGTGCCCGCATCAGTAACATCAAGAAGAACACGGAGAAGACCGTGCCCATAATGGAGGTCGAGCTGCGCGAAAGGATCAAGCATGCTCCGGCCGTGCCCAGCTCAAAAAGCGCGCGGGGAAGTCTCACCTCCTTGGCGAGCCACGCGTGAATTGACAGGATGAGGCCAAACGATGCCAGCGCGCCCAGTTCGTTCTTCTGCGAAGCAAGCCCACGCCACGCGTTCAACAGTTCCGACGATGTCTCCTGGTGAATCGCAAGGTCTGGGTAAGTCAGACCGAAGATGATCGAGCCCAACAGCAGCAGCGTCAAGATCGGTCGAACCAACTGCTGGAATCGTCGCGGATTCCAGGCTGCTACCCCGATCGCAAGAAAGGCGCTGAACATCGTTAGCAGCCGCGCAAGCCGACGCAAGGTCAGTTCAGGATCAATGGACCAGGCGAAACTGGCGATCGCAAGCGCAATGAAAGCAAGGTAAAAGACGTTGGTCTGGCGCAAAAGACGCAGCGTGAGCGAAAGCTTTGACAACAAGACCAGCAAAGAGATCACCAGGATCGCTAACCAGAATGCCCGGGTCGTCGGGTTCGCCTCCAGGGAGTCGGCGGTGAAGGTGTAGTCCAGATTGCCCGGCACGGTCATCAGCACAACCATCACCCAGACGATCCCCTTCGTGATCAGCGAAAAGCGTTTGTCATGGCCCTGCGGCATGTGCGGCTCCGGCGTGGTGCGGGTCGGGATGTCGAGTCTGTTGATGATATTCCAGCCAGGTCGCGTTTAGCCAGCGACCAAGGCGCGGGCGCCACACCGACCGCGATTGAACAAGCCGCTGCTTCGGCAGGTCCCGGCGCGAGGGGCGCTTATGACCATCCGCGTTCTTTTTGGGCGCACGAGGGGACCAGACGTAGCTCCTGACGTCCCAGGCGCCGCCGCGGTCGAGGAGCCGCTGACGGCACCGGTCCGGGGGAGCACGACCACCTTGGACGCGAACTCGGTGACCTTCGACGGTGCGGCAAGAGATCTTGTCTCAAGAGCGAGCCGGCGCCGGGACCTGCGTGTCACGAGAGTAAACCCGCGCGCGAGGGCGTGTCGCCGCACGACGCGCTCGCTTCCCGTCAGCGAATCGGGCATCGCAGGATCAGGGCGCAGTCGCCCGGGAGGTCGCGAACGCTGAGCGTCATGGCCAAGAGCAAATGCTCGTCATTGGCGGGTCTCCACTTGCAGTGGGAGAGATGCCGGGCCCACGACCGACTTCAAGTGCTCGGCAAGCCGCAGTGCGAGCGCCACGATCGTCAGCGTTGGGTTGGCGTGGCCGCTGGTGCAAAAGACGGCGGAGCTTGCTACGAATAGATTGGGCAACCCGAACACCGAGCAGTTGCCGTCGACGACGCCGTCCTTGGGAGCTGCGGCCATGCGTGCCGTGCCGATGTGATGGCCGCCGAGCGGGACAGAGCGCGCGAGCGCCTGCTGCAGCGCGGTTTCGTCGAATTCGAGTCGGCAGGCTGAACGTTCTTCCAGCACGCGTCGCAAAAGGAGAAAGGCGCGGTATGCGGCCTGTGTGTCTTCCTCGCTGACGCGCCAATCGACATGCACGCGGCGCAAACCATCGCGATCCATGTCCTGCGCGAGCACGACGCGGCTCGACGCCAGCGGAGTTTGCTCCGAATTGAATTCCAGCGGGTAGCTGCCGTCGGCGTTGCGCACCAGCGTGTACGGCAGTTTGCGATGCGCCAGCGTGCGCAGAAAAAGCCACTGAAACGAGAATCGGGCGAGTTGGGGGATGCCCAGAGCGATGTTTCGAAGGTGAGCGCCGGCAGGGGACACCTGCTGCGGCTCGGAACCGTGCTGGAGGACCGATTGGTACTCAGTGATCAAGCTGGACTTTGCCAGGAAGATCGCCGACAGGACCGGGCTTCCGTGGCTAGCGTCGCAATATGCGGGGAAGTGCAGTCGAAAAGCGGTATTGAGCAGGCGATGCTGGCGTTGCGCCTCGGGCGAGAACAGCAATTTACGGCGGCAGTACACGCCGTCGGTGGTCTTTTCAAAGTCAAAGGCCACCGGCCCGCGCGTAGCGATGACGCGGCCCAAGGTATTCTCGAAATGACATGCGTAGTAGCGCCCTAGGCAATCGGTACTGTTGCCCAGGCCCGGGCCGTCGGGATCCGAATTGAACATTAGGCGCGGCACCTCAATGCCACCGACTGCCAGCACGAAAACCTGCGCTCGAACGATGCGCCGTCGTCCGGCGCCGTCAACGATGGCAACCGACTCGATCCGCCCTCCGCCGGGCTGCCGGTTCAAGGCCACGCAACGCGCGTGCAGGACGGTTTTGACGTTTTGGGATCGGGCAAGCTGTTTGCGGTAGCGCTTACCAAAGTCGGTCGGCAGGCTGTAGCGCTCAATGCGATCGGTCAGCAAGTCGGGGTCCTGGACGAGCCCAGGAATGGTCGGCGCTGCGTCTTGGAGAGATCCGCCGACGCTAAAATCGCAGGCACCGGCATCGAGGTATTGCAGTGCACGGGGATAATGGCGTGCGACTTCCTCATAGGATATCGGCCAGCCGCTGTCGGAAACGTATTCGCGTCGTTCAAAATCGATCGGGTCGAGCGGAACGCAGCGACCGCCCCATATGCTGGTCGTGCCGCCGAGAACGACACGCCGAAATTCGGACGGGTTCGGGTGCGCGCCGGCCGCCGTTCCCCGATACAGCTCGTCGGAGACGGGCGCATCCAACCGCGTTCCTCCGGCTTCGAGCAAGAGAACTCCTACCCCGCTTCCGTCCATTTCACATGCCAGCGTGATGCCTGCCGCTCCGGCACCAATGATGCAGACGGCGGCGTGCAGCTGGGCATCTGACCCAACCTCATCGAGAGAAACCAGCATCGATCTATCGCCTGTATATAGGTTCTTTACCGCACGGCAAGACGCTCGCCATGGTCCACCAAGCAGCGCTCCCGGACCCATTTGGCAGCACCGCGCAGACCGCGGTCCAACGGTGTCCAGGTTATGTCAAGCAAACGCTCCGCTTTGCGGGCATCCAGGCGCATTTGCTCTGCGCACACGCGCAGCAACCAAGGGCGTATCGGCGGCGGCGGTTCCCACCGCAGTCGGGCTCGCTGCGCGACGAGCTCCGCGAGCTTCAGCGGCGGACCCAGCACGTTCAGTTCAAACAGTAGCCGCGGACGCGAAATTGAAACCGGAGGCGTTCCGAGCGCCTGCGCAAAGAGCCGGAAATACTCGTTCCATGTCGGTGCATCTGACATGGACAGGTTGAAGGCATGTCCCTCGATGCCGGGACGTACCAAGGCGCGCAAGATGGCTTCGACAACGTCGTCAACATGCACCAGATTGCATACCCCGCTTCCCGCCCCTCCCAGGTCGCCGAGCCGCCCCGTCATTAGCCAGCGGCCGATCCGTTCGCTCCAGATCGGGCTTCCAGGTCCATAGACGATACCGGGACGAAGATGGATCACCGGCGGGTAGTTCCGGGCCAGCCTCTCGGCCTCAACTTTGGCCGCCGAATAGCCGCCCGCGTCACCCTTTAGGCTTGCCGACTCGTCGACCAAGCCACTGGCGTTTCCGTAGACCGACATTGTGCTCAGATGCACGATCCTCGGCGGCTGTGCCATTTTGCCGCAGCAAGAGAATAGCGCTTGCGCGCAGGAGATGATCGTATGGGGTCGCCGGCAACAGCGCTAACGACAGCCGATACCCCTTGCAGAGCCTGCGCAAGCGCAACCGGATCCGCAACGTCGAGGTGGACAGTCTCTATGCGCCCTGCAGCGCGCAATGGCGTGCGGTGGCACGCCGCAACTGGGACAGCCCAATCACTGGCAGCAAGCGCGACCAGGAGCCTAGTGCCAATGAAGCCGCTCGCCCCGAGCACGAGAACTCGCTGCGGCGTAACACGGTGCTGCTCGCCATTGCCACGTTCCATGGCACCGCCTCCGACATCGCTGTTACGCGTATTCGTTATACCGCCAGCCCCAAAAAACAGACAGCTTGCCGAAATTGGCACAGGTGCGCGTCAACCAGCGTACCGCGTGGTGCCGACCGAGCGGCCATGAGCAAGCTGAAAGTCCGGCCGCCAGAACCATCTGACCCAGCGCCCGCGCAAAGAGCTCGAATCGACGCAGCGGGGTCACCCGACCGTATCTTCCCGCGAGCGTCTTGCGCGCAAACTCCTGTCCGCCGCTCAGCGCCCTTTGCAATAGCCAGCGCAGCGTAAGGCGGGCGGCCTCGACCGGCTCGTACACGATGGCCTCGTCACACCAAATGATCTTCGCGCCCTTTTGCACCAGTCGAACGAGCAGATCGCCATCCTCTCCGGTCATCAAGCCGTAGGCCGGATCGAAAGGCCCCGGTTCGCGCCGAAGCGGCTCACCACGCAGTAGCACGTTGCCAAAGCGCATTCGATTCAGGGGCACGTTCTCACCACTGGCCATACGCGGAAAATCGTAGAAGTTTCCGCGACGGATCCAGTCGGGAGCACCCTCTGGAACAACGGGTACAACAGGGCCAAGCACGCCGTCCGCATGGTGCTGCTCGGCAAACTCCGCCATCTGTCGGAGCCATGGCGCCGGAGCGCGTTCGTCGTCATCGATAAAGGCGATCCACTCGCAGCTGGCGAGCGCTACCGTCCGATTGCGTGTCAGGGCGATTCCCCTCTGCGGCTGCACTTCGTAGCGCATCGTGAAGGGCGTGCCGGCCGACTGCCACCGTTCGATGACCGGCTTCGCGCTTGCAGCCGCGTCGTTGTCCACCACAACGACCTCGGCGGGCAGTAGTTCCTGCGCCAATAGATCCTCGATCAGGCTCGATAGGCGGTCGGGGCGACGGAAAGTTGCGATGCAGATGCTGATCTTCATTGCGAGCTCGTGGGAAAATTGCGCCTAGCGCAGCGCTGATTTAGCAGAAATTTTCATATCGATGCTCATGCCTTGATGGTGGTCCGCCGCCGCGCTGCGGACAGACTACGCCCCTTCGACGCGCAGCAGATGCCCTCGCGCCATGAACGAATTGGCCGGCGCCCAGGCCACGGATGCCGGCGTCCTATTCTTGACCAAACTGTGACGCCGAACCTTGGTGAACTCGAATCTGAATCTCGAATCGCCAGAGGGGAATAGACCCAATTAGGATTGCCATAGCCTGGAGCGCCAAATACGCTGGTCGTTTCACAAGTACGTCAACCCTGCGTGGTATGTGGAATTGCGGCGTACTCAAATTTATTTTACACACGGCTGAGGCATTCAGATCGTCTTCTTCTTCCGGATTTTCCCATCAATTCAAGTGTTCGGAACATTGCATGCTGACGAAGTCTCAGGACCGCCGCTGGGTCGGCAAATACTAAGCAGAGGCGAACGACTGTCGACGTGATATTCGCGACATGACACGGTCTACATCGCTCGGCGTAGTACGCAGATTCCGCGATCTAGACCGACCCAGAGGTCTTTTCCACCATTACAAGGCAGGGCGGCGAGGTAAACTTAACTGGGAAGATGTTGTTTCGGGACGGTTTGTTCTGCCGTACCGCGCACGCCGAGTGCGATTCGCGTTTGGTATTCTCAAATTGCAACATGGTCTGCGTCTCCCGCGACGCTTGGCCTATCTTTGAACCGGACTTCGGCGATGTTCGATCCTCCGAATCAATATCTAAGCGAGTTTGGCGGCCACGTGACTCGCAGTTGCGGTGCGCCGGACTTGCCGATCGCAGGCACCGCCGAAGTTGCGGGCGGGTGCGGGCGCGACCGCATTGCGTGGCGCTGGAGAACGCGCACCATTGACTTGGGGAAGGAACCAGAGTGAGTTCAAGGGAGAAGCTCGGCGCCTTCGTGCAGAGATTCGCAAATGCCGTTTTCGCCCAAGCGCTGCTTTCCCTCGGCAGCCTGCTGGTCAGCCTCATTTTGTTGCGATATGGATCGGACGTGCAGTACGGGTATTACGTCCTGGTCCTGAATGCGGTGCTGCTCGTGACCCAGGTGCAGGGTTCGTTTGTCGGGCCGGCAATGGTCAACGAAATGAGAGGCATGCCACCGGCGGAACGCTCCAAGCTCATCGGTGGCTTGTATCGGGGGCAGCGGCGCTCGCTGCCGCCGCTGGTGGGGATCTGCGTCGTCGGTGCTTGCGCCCTCTGGTTCTTCAACGTGCTCGACATGACAACCGGCCCGCTCGTGCTCGTTGGCATCCTCGCGGGGTGGGCCGCGCTGCGGCGCGAGTTTTTCCGCATGGTGCTCTATGCCTACCGGCTTTCGGGCCCTGTCTTGCTTGGCGATGCGGTCTACGTGCTGCTTCTGGTCGGGGGGGCCCGGATCGCGAGCCTGGCGCCGGCGTCCGCATCTGTGGCGGTCGTGTTTCTATGCGCGGCGGCGCTTATCGCAGGAACCATGTTCGCACGTTCCTTGTGGAAGCACGAATCCTGGAATGAGGACGATGTACCCGAAATCTGGCGCAAGATTGCCCGGGTTGGCGCATGGACCACGGCCGGCGCGGTAGTCCACTGGACCTTTAGTCAAGGTTACAGTTATCTCGTCGTCGGCACTCTGGATGTGGCGGCGGTGGCGGCTGCGGCCTCGACGCGAATGGTCATGATGCCGGTGAACTTGTTGTCCAGCGGAATCGGATCGCTGATGCTGCCAACCGCGAACGCTTGGTTGCTAGAGCACGGCGCCAATAGCACCTTCCGCCGCTTGACAGTTTCTGCGACGGTGATTTCCGCTGCCGCCCTGCTATATCTCATCATTCTTTGGTTCGCTAGGGATTTTATCTTCACTAGGATTTTGCACAAGCATTTTGCCCAGCTCGATCTCTTGCTCATTCTGTGGTCCGCCGCCTCGCTGATGATGGTCGTGCGCGATCAGGTGATGCACTTCTTGCTCGCCCGCGCTCGCTATCGATCCTTGACCCTTTTGACGATGGTCTGTGCCGTTTCCGCTCTCACCGTCAGTTACCTTTCCATGCTGCGCATCGGAGTGGCTGGCGCGCCTTTGGGCGTGCTGACCGGTGAGGTAATCAACGTCGTAGGGATGGTCGTGATGTCGCGCATGGACTTGCAGCGCGATGAGCTTCATCGAACGGCCGCGTAGCGTCGGCTCGCGGCGGACGGCGCGAATCCGAGCAGCTTCTCGGGCGGGTCAGATACTCGCACCACCCCTCGCTCAGACCGGGTTGCTCCGGCCAGCGCATACGACCGCATGCGGGTGGCCCAGCGCCTGGCTGATCCATCGGCCGATGGCGCTGGCGCATCCGGAGGAGGGTCGAGGAGCGCCTCTCGGGCGCAGCGGTTGCATCGCGGGCGATCTGGCCTATCGAGCGGCTCCCATGCGCATCCGGTGTGCTCGCCCTTTGACGCCGCGCTCACTCTACGCCAAGACTAGGAGACGGGATCCGGTCCTCGTCTCTGCGCCGACGGACGTGGATCTCGAAACTCCGCGAGGGGCCGGCCGTGACCTTGTAGGGTCCCGGCACGGCGACAGCCAAAGCGTCAGTTCCGAAGGACGTGGACGACAAGAACAGGAGAAGGACGCGAAGCCTTTGGCCTGGCGATCCACGGTCGGCGCGAGAACGGCTACCTTTGTGCCTTGCTACGGTTGGCGTCGGCTGCGTTAGCCGAACTGCGAATGGCGGTGGCAAGCATGGTGTTCGATATCAGAATTTGACCGACCCGAAGAGCATGCCCACACGGCGGGAATAATCGAAGGTCGGGATGTCGGAGCTTCGCTGTTCGTGGCGTGCCTCCAGCCTCACGTTCACCCAGCGTTCGGGCGACCATGTCAACGTGACCCCGTAGTTGGTGTCGCTGTCGGTTCGGAAAGTCGACGCGGACAGCCCGGCAGCGAGGGCGTTGAGATCGCTCGAATAATCGATCTTGGCCCATTCGTAGTGCGCTTCTAAACGTAACGTGCTCGTCGGAAGATAGATCGGCGTGAGTCGGTACGTACGCGTTGTCGCCGCCGAAAAATAATTGTTACCTGCAGGGCCTTCTTGGCGCGCCAGGTACACCAGAAGCGACGTCTTGGATAGCGGCTCCCAACGGTATGTCATATCCCACGATGGCCCGGAGAAGTCCAGAAACGTCAGCCCTTGGTACTCGCGCTTGAGATAACCGACATTCCCATCAATCGAACTGGAACCGGAAAAGCGCCATCTTGTTCGCGCTTCCAACGCCTGGTCGCGGTACGACGTGTTGGAAAACACTGAGAGTCCGCCGTTGGGGTAGGTCGTGTGCAACTCACGTGCAAGCAGGTCGACATAGTTCCTGGCCCCCGTTTGATAGCGGGCCCCGATATCGAACTCCGTGGTGTCGAGATCTGCAGGCCGATCGATGGCATCCGAGTTTCGCAATGTATTGCCGCCAGCGCCGACGACAGCACGCCAGTCCGGGGCGACTGGGAATCGAAGCATCACGTCTAGGGCGTCCTTGGCGATAACGTCGCGGCGAATGGTGTTCAAATCCGCCTGTTGTGCCAGTTGCTGATTGCGCACCGCATTAAGTTCGGCTTCGACGTTCGAAGGCAAAGTTGTTCTCAAGTGCAACTGCACGTCCTCGCTCGTATAGTTGTACAACGAGTATTCGCGGTAAACGAAACGGGCGACGTCGACGGTCAGGAGGACGCTTTGGCGATCGTAGACTCGGTTGAAGCCGGCAAGAATTCCGGCAGAGTCTATCGTCGAGCCCTGTGCGGAAGGCAGTTGCGTGACATTGCTGTCATGAGCCGTCGCCAGATCCGCTCCAAGGTAGAAACCGACCGGGTTCACTTGCGCGATGGCGTTCGCCGCTGCGCCAAGGGCTGTGAGAAGGGCAAAGAGCCGCAACACGGCGCGTAGGGAAGATGCCTGCATGATCTTATTTCCTCGGTGGTGTCCCGACGCCGTTTCGTCGGCGGTCGATGGTCCGATCGGTTGAAAAAGGAAAAACGGAAAATCTCCCCCGATGCCACACTGCATTCACGGGCGGAGCAGGCGATGCTTGCAGCCGACGGCGCGGCGTCTGCCAACAGTGCGATCTTCGCAAGCTCGAGGAGATCGGTCAATTCTCAATTGCAATCCGCCATTTTCGCCTACCAGCCCAGTCCGGTCGTCAAAGGGAGCCGGGAACTGCGCCGCGTCCGTCCCAACGCACCCATTTGGGAAAATCGTACAAGCCAGGTATTTAGCGACATGGTTAGAGAAACGCCCGCAAGATCACCCAGTTCGAAAAATGGGAGTTCCGTCCCGCTGCAACTCCTTGGGATGCACCCTCCGCTTAGTTTATGGCGCGTCAGAGAATCGCGCGATGACGAGTATCATTTCACCCTATTTCCGGTGATTTCGAAGGGGATGGCCGCGCTATTTTCCTGCCTGGGCTTGTTTTGACGAATTTGGAGGCCTCAGGGCCGTTTTTTATTTTTTATTTGGGCAAACGCGCGGCGCCAGATCAGCGCTAACCTGCATGAGGCCGGTGTGAAGCCGGTCGTCGTGAGGGGCTTCCGAGCATTGGTCGCGCTTATCGTGTTTGCCGGGATCTAGGCCAGATCGGGAGGCCCTTTGCGGTCGGTAGACGGAGTTTCGCAGTACTCGGCGCCGGGGAGCGAGAATTTCGGTCCCGAGGGATACGTTCGAGTACGGTCGGCCCGGCCATCGGAGCGCCCCGACGTCCAAGGGCGGCGCCTATGGCTTGCGCAACGACATGACGGCAGCTATTTTTCAAACCTATGAAGAGCCAAATCGCCAAGCCAACGGTCGAATTTCGCGGTGCGCTTTCGGTTGCCAAGGCCATCGAAGCGGCGCTCGACCCGCTGGTGACCATCCTTTGGATGGTGGCCATGGCGGAATTCCTGCGCCTACCCATTGATGCGTTTCTGGTTATATCGATTGTCATGGTGTTTGGGCTGACTTTCCCTGGCAACATCCGATTGACGGACAATCTTGGCAGAGTGGTAGGCAAGTGCATCGTGACCTCGGTTACGGTTCTTGCCGGCTTGGCGCTGCTGGGCATGGCCGCCAATTGGTTCGATGCGATCAATGCGTATCAAGTGCGGCCATGGCTGGCGTCGCTTCCGCTCTTGCTGTTTTCCACGCATCTCATTTCGCGCATATTTCTGCCGCGGATCTTTTCAATTTCCCGCTCGCGGGCGACCGTCGTCGTATGCGGTTGCAACGAGATCGGAACAGCGCTTGCGGCGCAGTTCCAGATCAACCCGTTTCACGGCGTGAATTTTGTCGGGTATTTTGACGACCGCAGTCGCGATCGGGTGCCCCAAATCGGCGAACAGCCGTTGCTCGGCACGTTCGACGAATTGAGCAGCTATGTGCGGCGCCATCATGTCGACCGGATTTACCTTGCTTTGCCCATGGCAACTCAACCGCGCGTGGTGAAGCTGCTCGACGAGCTCAAGGATTCAACGGCCTCCATCTATTTCGTACCGGATATCTTCGTCACGGAACTGATCAATGGTCGCTTTGAATCGGTTGCGGGAATTCCCATCGTGGCGGTGCGCGACACGCCATTTGCCAGTGTCCTCAACAGCGCGATCAAGCGCTTGGAGGACATCGTTCTATCGAGTATTGGTCTCTTGTTGATTGCCCCGCTGCTGGTGGCGATAGCCATCGGCGTGCGCATGAGCTCCCCTGGACCGGCCTTGTTCCGCCAGCGGCGTTACGGTCTCGACGGCCGCGACATCGTTGTCTACAAGTTCCGGACGATGACCGTTTCAGAAGATGGCGCCAGCACGTTTACGGCGGTCAAGAAGGGTGATTCGCGCGTGACTCCATTTGGGCAATTTCTTCGGCGAACATCCCTGGACGAGCTGCCGCAGATCATCAACGTGTTGCAGGGCCGGATGAGTCTGGTTGGTCCACGCCCGCACGTGGTGGCGATGAACGAGCAGTTTCGCAAGTTAATTCCCGGTTACATGCTTCGGCACAAGCTCAAGCCTGGCATCACCGGCCTTGCCCAGGTTCGGGGTTTTCGGGGCGGGGATGATCTGGACGAAATGACCAAGCGCATCTCGAGCGACCTCGAGTACCTGCGTAACTGGACGATAGGCCTGGACCTATGGATCCTCGCGCGCACCGTCGTCATGGTCCTTTTCGACCGCAAGGCCTACTAGCCGGGCAAGCTGTTGAAAGTTGCGGTTCCGCAAGATATCTCGTACCGGTCCCGCCGCTACGAACGCGGTTTTCAAGGCCCGTTCCGATTCAAACCCCTGCCGTAGGCCTTTCTTCCTATCCGGCTGGTAGGAAACGGGCTTAAGGCCCGATCGAGCGTCCCAAGGCGCCCACCGCGCTCGGACATGCGCCTTACGGGCCCATTTCTCGGGCTCTTCCTGGTTTGACCTCGACCTGCGACCCCAAAACAGATGTCGCTTTCTTGCATCAAATCAATGCCGCAAGTTCGCGGGCAAACAAAAAATGGCGTTACGGATTTGCGGCACGGGTCATTGTTAATGATTCCCACTTACAAAAATTTACAAAAAACAGCCTGCAAACGATTATCTTTCGTGGTTTTAACCATACCTTCCCCCCAAAAGACCTACCCTGGGTCCCGCAAGAGCGCTACCATTTTTCGGGTAATCCAAATGCGGTGTCCAGTGGAGTTCCGGGCTTGCATTGCGGCGGTCTTGTTGGCTTTTTGTTTCCCTAAAGAGGTGAGGCCATGACTTCAATCCTCGCTAAGGTGCTGATGGCCATTCTTGCCTTGACGGGGGTGGCCTGGGCTGGTGCGCAGTCCATCGACCCGATGGCGGGGCGTTCCCACGCCGGGCAGGCGGCTGCAACGCTCGATCTTGCCTCCGTCGATATCTCCCAACTCTCGCTGGGAACCCATGCAGGCGTGGTTACGGTTTCGAGCGTTTCGTCACTACCGCGGTACGTTTTCGAGTACCCCTCGCGCCCGCAGCACCTCGCGAGCGAGAAATCGGAATTCACGGGTGATGAATGGATACTTGTCGCCATCGGGGCTTTTCTCATCAGCGCGATGTGGCATCGGCGGCTTCGGTCACTGGTCGATTGACTCGACGAGGTCGCCACTTGGGCGGATTGGCAGAGGATTCGTCTGTTGTGTCAGCCCCGTAAGTCGGGGCGTGGACCAGGTGCACGCCAGCCGCTTTTGCATGGCGTCGATATCCCCTTGCCGCGCAATCGCGTCTACAATCCGCGTCACGCGTAAGGCTGCCATGCCAAACTGCGCGGACCGGGCTACCGCTGCTTCGTAGAACCGAGCCGCTCGCTGTGCGCAAGCCGAGGCGGTTCCCTAGCGCGACTGCCACCAAGGACCGTTCAAGATGATGACCAAAAACCCGCTGCAGCTGATTGCCCTGATTCTTCTGGCTGCTTTGCTTCCGGTAACTGCGCTGGCGCAAAAGTCGCCAATGACGGCACCGCAACCGGCTTCGTCTTCCTCGATCTCGGCGCCAGCCACGGTGGCAGAAACCCTTATTGCCCCCGGAGACGTACTTAGGATATCGGTTTTTCAGAGCCCCGATCTCACGCTGGAGACGCGGGTCGACGAGAACGGCACGATCTCCTATCCTCTCATCGGCACTGTGAAGATCGCCGGCATAAGCCTCGCGGCTGCCGAGGAGCGCATCGCAAAGCTGTTGCGTGACGGCGGCTTTATCGTCGCTCCGCACGTTACGGTCGCGATGGTGCAGGTTCGGGGCAGTCTCGTCACGGTGCTCGGTCTTGTGACCAGGCCGGGACGATTCCCCCTGGACTCGACTGACAACAAGCTCACCGACGTGCTCGCTCTTGCCGGTGGGATCTCCGCGGCGGGCGCCGACGTGGTTGTGCTGACCGGCATGCGTGACGGTAAACCGATTCGCCGTGAAATCGATATACAGCGTCTCGCAATGGCGGACGATTCCAGTGGGGATATTCGATTGAAGCCCGGCGATATGCTCTACGTAAATCGCGCACCCAATTTCTTTATCTACGGCGAGGTGCAAAGACCCGGCGCGTTTCGCTTGGAACGTGGCATGACGGTGATGCAAGCACTTGCCACCGGAGGCGGTTTGACGGCGAAGGGGACGCAGCGTGGGCTCAGCATTCACCGCCGCGATGCCGACGGCACCATCAAGGTGATCGAGCCCAAGCTGGACGATGCGATCCTTGCTGACGACGTGATCTACGTTCGGGAAAGCATTTTCTGATTTCCGTATTTTCCGTAGATTAGGTAACGCGACCACGGGCGGTACCCGCGTCGGCGCAACTTGCTGGGTGCGCTTGCAAAGCCGAAGCGGCGTCCGCTGCCGCGGCTGGGTGACCTGCCTGGTCGCAGGCCCGAGGTTGGAATCTTACCGAACCCCGTCAGTGCGGCTCCTGCGCATAACGGGTCTCGTCGCTTTGCTGCAGGGAGGCATTGAACCGGTCAATCGGCATCGGTTTGCCGAACAGATATCCTTGAAAGCGCCGGCAGCCCCGGATGCGAAGCAGGTCGCGCTGTTCTTGGGTTTCGACCCCTTCGGCGATGACGTCAAAGTTGAGGCTCTGCGCCATGGCAATGATGGTGCGCACGATCACCTTGTCGCTTTCATCGGTGGCTAGGTCACGCACGAAAGACTGGTCGATCTTGAGCTGATCCAGCGGCAGCCGCTTCAGGTACTGGAGGGACGAGTAACCGGTGCCGAAGTCGTCGAGCGAAAAACGTACGCCAATATCCTTGATGGCGTTCATCGTCTTGATCGTATCTTCGATGTTCTCCAGCAGCATGCTCTCGGTAAGTTCGAGTTTGAGCCGCTTTGCATCAAATTCGTGGCTTTGCACGGCCTCCTGGATCTGCGCGACGAAGTCATTCTGGCGGAACTGTTTGGCGCTGATGTTGACGCACAGGTCCAGGTGCCGTTTGGCCGGATCCTGTGCCCAGGCCGCGAGCTGCGCGCAGGCGCTCGAGAGTACCCACTGACCGATGGGAAGAATGAGCCCGGTTTCCTCCGCCAGGGGGATGAAGTGGGCCGGCGACACCAGGCCCCGCTCCGGATGCAACCAGCGGATCAGCGCCTCAGCGCCCAAGGCTTGGTCGGTGTCGTCGACCTGGACTTGATAATGCAGGTGTAGCTGACGCTTTTCGAGGGCTTTGTGCAGCTCGCTCTCCAGGGCTGCGCGGTTCGTGACCGCCCCCTGCATCTGGGGATCGAAAAAGCGCACCGTGTTCCGGCCCGCCTTTTTGGCTTGATACATCGCGATGTCGGCCTGCTTGAGCAATTCCTCGACCGCCTCCTCCTGCTTGCGGAAGAGCGTAACGCCGATGCTGGGGCTGTTGTGGTACTCGCGTCCGCCCAAGTCGTAAGGCCGGTTCAGAGCGAAGAAGATCTTGTTGCAAACGGATTCGGCCTGTTCGGCGGCAGTGATTGCTTCAGAACTCAAGTCTTCGAGCATGATGACGAATTCGTCACCGCCGAAGCGGGCTACGGTATCTCCCTCGCGTACGCACGTGCGCAGGCGTTGAGCGACTTGCTGCAGCAGCAAATCGCCGAAGTCGTGTCCGAGAGTGTCATTGAGGGATTTAAAGTTATCGAGATCGAGAAAGAGCAATGCACCCTCTTTGCCCGATCGCGCGTTGGCCGCCAGCGCTTGGCGGAGCCGGTCGATCAGCAGGCGCCGATTCGATAGGCCAGTGAGCTGGTCATAGAAGGCCAGATGCTGGATCGCGTCTTCGGCGGCCTTTGTCGACGTGATGTCGTGCAGCAAAACGATGAATCGCGGCGCACAGTTCTTGCCCACGGCCTTGCGCGATGCCGACAGTTCGAACCAGCGCCGGCCCTCGGGCGTGGCCAGTTCCAGCTGGCGCCCCTGCGAATGCCCGGTGCGGTCGGTGCGATCGAGCACGAGCAGAAAAATCTCCGCGGCCGATCGTGGCAGGACTTCGCCGATCAACCTTCCGATGAACTCGCCCGGCGCGCCCCCGTGCAGGCTGGCGCGGGCGGCGTGATGATAAAAGATGTGTCCATCCCGGCCGACCTCGAACAGCATCTCGGGCATGGCGTCTAAGGTGGCCTGGAGTTGGCTTTGCGATTCCTGCAGTTGCGCATACGGCAGCTCGATTGTCTCGACGAAAATCGCAAAGTAAAGGAACAGATAAGAGACAACCTTGTAAACGTGGCCAAGCAGGTTGAATACGTCCGAGAAGTTCGTGTACCAGGTGAAGAAGAATTCGCTCATGGCCATCGTGCAGGCCACGGCGAACAAGCCGGCGGTGTTGAAGGGTTGCGGTCTGCGCATGCGGCGCCATAGCAGCAGCGCCGCGGTTAGATCGATCGCGATAATGACGTATTCAACCAGCGTCTTAAAGGCCGTAAGACCGCGGCCGTACTCAAAAGTCGCGGGAAAGATCTCGGCGTCGAACATGAAAAGCCAGTGCAGGCCGACAACGAGCGCGAGGACGCAAGCAAGTAGGACGTAGCGCACGCCGGGGGCCCGCATAGGCCGCCAGGGCCTGATGGCGACCGCGAGCAGGGTTGCCGCTGCCAGGGAACGCGCCGCCAGCCAAAAGAGGATGGCTTTTTCAGGCCCGCTCGGCGTGATGAAATCGGGCATGCCCGTATACGAGAGCATGTGTGAAAGGTCGAACAGCCCCACGCCGAGAAATGCGCATGCGATGACCAAGATATTGCCCGGCAGTTGGCGCCGGTAGGCGTTCCAGCCGACGGAAAACACCAGGGTGGCGATCACGACCGTGATGGTTTCTAGGATCGTGTGCAGCGGCAAGTAGTCCGGAATGGCCTCGCCAATGCGTGAAGACAGGAGCCCGCGCATGAGCACTTGGAGAAGACCCAGCAAAGCGATCAAGATGATCGCCGTGCGCAGATTGCGCCGATGGCTGGGGTGCAGGCCGCCGGAGGCGCTCTTGGCAGGCCCTGCGAGGTGATCCTGCGCGCGGCGGCCGTGGTCGACGTCGTTGGCATCCGACGCCGCAACGCGCTGCCTTGGCATCTGCCCGGCGTTGAGGGGCTGGTCCTTGGGCGGATCTAGCATGGTCGGATGCAAATTGGTCGGTCCGTGCGGTTGAAGCCTGGCTGGCCCCGGTTGATGAACTGGCGAAATCGGTTCGAGACGCTCTCTGGAAATGCGACCAATGGACCGGCGACCGTACGGATCTGTTCCGGCGTATGCAAGATATCGAGCCAGGCGAGCGTCCGGTCCGGAAATAAGAGCATGGGATTGACGCGACTTTCCCTCGCGTGGCAGGGCGTCTTGCCTGCCCGAATGCCCGGGCCGCGTCGAGGCGAAGCGAAACACGCAATACGCTTGAAAAACTCCCGGTATTGCCCTGATCGCGACACCCAATGCCGTGCACCCTTGGTGCGTGGGATCTCGACCGCATCAGGCTGCAGCCATAGGACGCGTCGCTTTCCTGCCTCGTCCTGCTGCGCCGGCGCATGCAGGCCTTTGCGCGTTTGCGCTTGCGCGAGCTCGGATGCGCGACCCACGAACAAGACAGCGTCAGATGAATAGTTCGATTCGGTGGCTTCCGTTGATTGCAGCTTTCATGCTAGGCGCATTTGCCGCGCCGGCAGGGGCTCAAGTCGACCAGTTCATGAACAACGTCGTTCAGGATCCCGACCATCCTGCTGGCCGGGTGTCCGACAGCAAAATCGGTTCCGGGTTGAGGGAAGCGCTGCGGGTCGCGGCCGAAAAGGCGGTCGAAATCACGGGGCGGGCGGACGGATTTTGGAGCACAGCGGCGATACGGATCCCCTTGCCCGGGCAACTGCGCGCGGTTGAGATCAATCTGCTGGAAGCGGGCAATTCCACGCGGGTCGAGGATTTCGTGCTCGGCATGAATCGAGTCGCCGAACAGTCCGCGCCTGCTGCCAGGCGCATCTTTTTGGACGCCATCCGGGAGCTTTCGTTTGCCGATGCGCGCAAGGTCCTGGGCGACGCCGATGCAGCCGCGACGGCTTACTTCAAGGCGAGGGCGTTGGATCGGCTCAGGTCCGCATTGGCGCCCGTCGTCCGACGCAACATGTACGAGGTCGGCGTTGCGCAGGAGTTCGAGGCGCTCAAGGCTGGGATCGACACGCGTGCAAAGGTCCAGCCAGAAGCCTTCGACATCGACGGCTACGTAACGGAAAAGACGCTGGACGGATTATTCCGTGTCATGGGCGAACAAGAACGGCGAATCCGCCAGAATCCGGCCGCGCGTTCCTCAGCCTTGCTCAAGGAGGTTTTCGCGCGCTAGGAGCTAGAGTCATGATGTGCGGAAATCCGAGCTGGTCGGGCCTCTTTGCTGAGGGGTCCGTGCTGCATTGCCGCGGTCACCACGGCGAAAGTTGCGGTGCTTTGCCTAGTCGGGCTCCGACCCCAGATCTTGGGCGCTTGCAAACAGCGCCAGCGCGCCGAGTTTGCATGAGTCTATGAAAGCAGGAATGCGTTTCCCCGTTTGGGAATTCGGTGAACACAACGCTCGGTGACGGCGCAACCGGCCGACCGCCGAGCGCTGACGCACAGCGCAGGCGGGTCCGGTCTGCGGTCCGACGAGGGTTGCCTAAAGTTGGCGCGCCGCGCTGCGCGACCGGCGTCGGCTGCCGGCGCAGTTCATCCCCACCCCCGGGCACCTTTGTCTTGCTATGGTGGCACGCAGCAAGGGGCCGGGTCCCACCGAAGCCGGCGCCGTCCGCTATAGGCCGATGCAGACAAACTTGACCGTCAAGTACACGTCGATCCCGTGGTGCGAACCCTCGCGGCCGTAGCCTGACTGCTTGACTCCACCAGATGGGGCGACCTCGGTTGTCATCAGACCGACGTTGACGCCGACCCTGCCGTAATCGAGTCGCTCGGCCGGCGTGAGTATGCGGCCGACATCGCGTGCGGAGAAGTAGGCCACAAGACCGAACTCAAGCGAATTGGCGGCAGCGGAGGCGTCATCGTCGGTGCGAATGGAGAAGGCCGGGGCCACTGGCCCGAAGGTTTCTTCACGCGCCACAACCATACCGCTGCGCAGACCGGACACGACCGTGGGTTCGCAGAACGTTCCGCCCAGATCAGGGCGGTGGCTGCCGGTCTCCACCTTGGCGCCCTTGGCAATGGCGTCGGCGACGTGGGCCTCAACCTGCTCCAGGGCGGCTCGATCGATCAGCGGCCGCTGCTGCACACCGTCTTTCAGCCTCGAGCCGACGTTGACCTGGACCGCGCATGCGGCCAGTTTGCTGACAAAGGCCGATTAGATCTTGTCGTGTACGAAAATGCGGTTGGCGCAGACGCACGTCTTGCCGGCATTGCAATACCTTGACGCCAGTGCGCCCTCGACCGCGGCATAGACGGTCGCGTCGGCGAACACGATGCAGCGCGCGTTGCCACCGAGTTCAAGGGACAGCTTCTTTAGCGTCGGCGCGCACTGCTGCAATTGGATCCGGCCGACGGCGTTCGACCCGGTGAAGGAAGGCTTGCGCACGACGGGCGCATCGCAAACGGCGTTGCCCACGGCGATGTTGTTGGTGTCCGCCGTGACAACGCGGATGACGCCCGGCGGGAAGCCCGCGCGCACCGCAAGCTCGACCCAAGCCAATGCTGCAAGCGGCGCCTGTTCTGCCGGCTCGACAACGACCGTGCAGCCGGCGGCGAGGGCAGGCGCAATTTTGCGGGCGATCATGCCACTGGGCAAATTCCATGGAGTGATCGCCGCGCAAACGCCATCGGGTTCGCGCAAGACCCAGATGCGCCGGTCTGTCCACGGTGAGGGAATCGTCTCACCGTAGACGCGCCTTGCCTCCTGCGCGAACCACTCCAGGAAGCTCAGGGCGTAGGCGGCTTTGCCGCACGCCTGGGGCCGGGGGCCTGGCCTGCGCGGGGGCGAGGATGCGCGCCAGGTCATCGGCCGAAGCCAGCGCCAAGTCGTTCCAGCGCCGCGGCAGCACGGAGCGCTCTATGGCAGCTTTGGCGCGCCAGGCAGCGGTAGGCGCGCTCAGCCGCAGCGATGGCGCTGCGCTTGGTTGGCGCCCGATGGGCCGTCGGGTGAAAATGGCAAAGAGCGCCAAAGTGGCTTGCCCAGACCGAATAAACTGGCCCGTTGCATGGGAACGCTTGCTTTTCGTTGGATATTATGCAATCGTTTGCAAGCTTGACGTTCGATCAGCCGGGGGACCCCAGCGACATAGCCGGTACGCAGCGTTGTTAGCGAAGCTTGGGAAGTCAAAGGCAGGGGGCGCTGGAAGATTGTGGCTGCGCCGGCATTGATGGTGCAAAGCAACGGAAAACGTTTGCGATTTTGGTTCGTGCGCCGATCCTGATATTCGGCTAATGTTCGCGGCGTTCGTCGATTCACGAGACCATCAATGAGAATGTGTCCGGTTTCGTACGAAGGGCAAATTCAAATCTGAAGAGTCTGGGAGGCATGGGGGATGGACTACGCGCAGCAACAGCGCAACCCAGCTAAGCATCTGATCAGCTTTTCGCTGGTCGTCCTTTTGCACGCGGTTGTCATCTACGCGCTCGTGAATGGCCTCGCACGCAAAATCGTCGACGTCATCAAGAAGCCGATCGAAACCAAGATCGTCGAGGAGCACAAGCCGCCGCCGCCCCCAGAGGCGCCGCCGCCTCCGCCGCCCAAGGTCGCTGTTCCGCCGCCACCGTTCATCCCGCCGCCGGAAATCCAGATCGCCATGGCGCCATCGGCCAACGCGATCACCCAGGTGACTAGCAAAGCGCCGCCTCCAGCTCCACCGGTGATCGCTAAGCCGGCGCCTGTGCGCGTGGCCGCGACCAAGGCCTCTTTGGACCGTGCCAGCTGCGCCAGCAACGAGCCCAAGTATCCGCCGGCGTCGATACGCAACGAGGAGACGGGCTCGCTGGTCCTGCATCTGTCGATCGATCCGTCGGGCAACCCCATCAGGGTCGACGTCAGCAAGTCCAGCGGGCATACACGCTTGGACGAGGCAGCCAAGAGTTGGATCATGACCTGCAAGTTCAAGGCGCCCACGGTCGATGGCAAACCGGTGGCCGCGGTTGCGGATCAGCCCTACACGTTCACTCTAAATAACTAGTTTTCCGTTCCAGAAATTTCCGCGCACGTACGAAGGAGGGGGTATGTTTTTTCGCAAGCGTTGGATCGCCGTATTGGCGACGGTAATGATGGGAGCCACTTCCGCGTTGGCGGTTGGCGCCTGGGTTCAAACGGCGTCGGCACAAACGGCGGACGCAAGCAAGGATGCCGGTGCCTCGGCCCCTGCAGCACCGGTGCCGCCGCCTCCGGTTGCGGAAACTTCCAAGGAGACGGTCGACAACCCGTACGGTCTGGACGCCTTGTGGAAGGGCGGTGACTTCGTCGCGCGCGGCACCTTGGGGATTTTGGTGATCATGTCGCTCGGTACCTGGTACATCATGTTTGCCAAGTTCTACGAGCAGTTCAAGCTAGGCACCCAGGCGAGCGCGGCCAAGAAGACCTTCTGGTCGGCCGGGTCGGTTGCGGCTGGAATTGAAACACTCAAGGACGGCAGTCCATTTCGCTATATCGCCGAGCAGGGCGCGGCCGCCACCGGCAAGCACGAAGGCGCCCTGACCGACCGCATCGACCTCAATACCTGGCTCTCGTTGGCCGTGCAGCGGGCCATCGACAATGTGCAAAGCCGCCTGCAAGACGGCTTGGCCTTCTTGGCCACGGTGGGCTCGACGGCCCCGTTCGTGGGGCTGTTCGGCACGGTCTGGGGGATCTACCACGCACTGACCGCCATCGGTATCGCCGGGCAAGCGTCGATCGACAAGGTTGCCGGTCCGGTGGGTGAGGCGCTGATCATGACGGCCTTCGGTTTGGCCGTCGCCGTTCCGGCCGTGCTCGGATACAACTTCCTGGTCCGCCGCAACAAGGTGGCCATGGAGTCGGTGCGCGCCTTCGGCGCCGACCTCCACCTGACGCTGCTCGGCCAGTCCGGCAGCAAGGCCGGCCGCTAAGCGGATCGAAGGAAAGATGCCATCATGGGGATGAACATAGGTCAGGACAGTCGGAAGAGGACGAGGTCAACTCGACGATCAACACGACGCCGCTGGTCGACGTCATGTTGGTGCTGCTGATCATCTTCCTGATCACGATTCCCGTTGTGTTGCACGACGTTGCGGTGGAACTGCCCAAGGAACGCAATCAGGCCCGCAAGACCAAGCCGGAAAACATCACCATTTCGGTAAACCGGGAGGGCGATGTGTTCTGGGGCCAGGAACTGATGCTCGATAACGAGAAACTTGTCGATCGGCTGAAAAAGGAAGCGGTGAAGGATCCTCAGCCGGAGGTGCATATCCGGGGCGACATGGAAGCCCGCTACGAATCCATCGGGCGCATCGTCTTCGATTGTCAGCGGGCCAGCATCATGAAGGTTGGCTTCATCCTCGAGCCGCCGCCCAACAGCTGACCGCGGGCATGGGCCCGTAGCGGCGGGCGCCGGCGGGAAATGCCGGGCTGCGATGGCTCGAAAGCGCGCGGGCGGGTTCGCGCTGCGGTTTGTACCTGCGTTTGTACGGATGCACGGAAGGAAATAGCCATGGCGATGAATGTCGGCGGTGGTAACCCCAACGATCCAGACGTGATGGTCGACATCAACACCACGCCGTTGATCGACGTGATGCTGGTGCTGCTAATCATGCTGATCATCACGATCCCGATTCAGCTCCACTCCGTGAATCTGAACTTGCCGGTCGGCAATCCGCCGCCGCCGCCCAGGCCACCGGTCGTCGTCAACGTCGACATCGATTTCGACGGCACGATCTACTGGAATGGCGAGACCGTGCCTGACCGCGACAACCTGGAGGCCCGCCTCAAAGATGTGGCTGCCCAGGCGGACCAGCCGGAAGTTCACCTCAAGCCCAACAAGATCGCCACCTACAAGTACGTGGCCGAAGTCATGGCGTCGGCCCAGCGCATTGGGGTCACAAAGATCGGGCTCGTGGGTAACGAGCAGTTCATCAAGTAACCGTGCGCGAACTACGCCGGCGTGAAGCATGTTCGCGTAACGAAAAATTGCTCGAAAGGTACGTGATGCGTTTTTCTCCAATTTTCCGGCACGGCGCGATGGTCGCCGCGCTGTCTCCCGTATTCGTGCTGGCCCTTTCGCTTCCCACGTTCCCGGCCCTTGCCGACGACGCGCCCGCCGCTGCGCCCGCAAAGGATACGGTGCGTTCGGAAGTCGGTCTGCCGCTGCAGGCGGCCCAGGGTCTGATGAAGGACAAGAAGTTCAAGGAGGCTTTGGCCAAGATAAAGGAAGCCGAGGCCGTGCCCAACCGCACCGGCTACGAGAATTTCATGATCGAGAGCATGCGCGCCTCGGCCGCCGCCCAAAGCGGCGACGACGAAATGGCGGAAGCCTCGTTCGAGGCTTTGGTGAACAGTGGCCGGCTGCAGCCCGCGCAGCAAATCCGCATCGTGCAGGCGCTGGCCGGAACCTACTTCAAGAACAAGAACTACGCCAAGGCGGCGATTTGGGCTTCGCGCTACTTGAAGGAAGGCGGCACGGAACCTTCGGTCCAGGACATCTTGTTTGCCTCGTACTACTACAACAATGACTTCAAGTCGGCGTCCGCCGAACTGCACGCTTCCTTGGATGCGGACGAGAAGGCGGGCCGCACGACCAGCGAGTCGCGCCTGCAGATGCTGCTCAACAGCGATCAGAAGATCGCCAATTCGGCCGGCGCCAGCTTGGTGCTGGAGAAGCTGTTGACGTTCTATCCTCAAAAGCAGTATTGGGAAATTGCCATCAGTCACGCGGCACATCGGTCGGGCGCCGAACGCATGGACCTGGACCTGCTGCGGCTGCAAAATGCGCTGGGGGATCTGCACAAGGAAGGCGACTTCATGGAACTGGCGCAGTTGGCCATGGAGGCGGGATTCCCGACCGAGGCCAAGAAGGTGCTGGATCAGGGATTTGCGGCCGGCGTGCTGGGCAAAGGTGCCGAAGGCGAGCGGCAAAAGCGCTTGCTGGCCAAGGCGAGTAAGGATGCGGCCGACGATCAAAAGGCGCTGGGCGCCGGCGACGCCGATGCCGAAAGGGCCAAGACCGGCGAAGGCATGCTCAACACGGGCTACAACTATGTGCTCAATGGGAAGTTCGAACACGGCCTGGGGTTGATGGAGCAGGGATTGAAGAAGGGTGGGTTGCGTCACCCGGAAGATGCCAAGCTCCATTTGGGCATCGCTTACAACCAGGCCGGCGACCGGGCCAAGGCTGTGCAGGTTCTGCATACCGTGCAGGGCGGCGATTGCACGGCTGCCCTGGCCCACCTCTGGGCGGTGTACATCAGCGGCAAGCACTGATCGATCGTTCCGGCCCTGGGGCAAGGGCCAGACGCGAGTTACTCACGGGTGTCCGGCGCTGCGTCTGCGCGCCGGCTCGATGAATATGCCGCTCGCAGCATCGGATGCGCGCATTCGCTTCATAGGAGTGGACGCGCGCCCGCGTCCGCGCTCCAAGGGGGCACGGCGTCCGGCCGCTGGATCGGCGTCAAGTGCCGTTTCGGACCCGAGCGAACCTGGCGCCAGCGCCAAGCACAGCCATTCGCAGGATTTCGGACCTTCCCGCGGACAAGCGGCTTGCGCCGACGTTGGATGACGCCGAAGTTTGTCGCATCGCGCCAGCGGTGCTGTGCGCGCCAACCCGGGCGCGTACCGGGTCGGCCTCGGGCTCGATTACGAAATCCTCCAGCGAAGATCTTTGCCTAGAAGGCCCACAGCGGGCCGTAGTACGTCGTGCTTCCGACTGCAAACTTGCTCGTTTCGAGGCCGACATACATATTCCGTCCAAAGAAGGCCGGCAAGCCGAAATCGATGCCGCCGTTCGGGAATGCGGGCCCAGGTGCGGACCCGGTTCCCGGCGAGCCCGAACAGGCGGAGGCCGGCAGGCCCAAGTCGTTAAACGCGGTGTACAAGGTGTTCAGCAAGGTTGTCGCGTTGCCGATCAGGAAGGGAAAGCTGACAGCAACCGGGGTCGGATTTGGCAAACCTGAATCGCTTGCGCCCTGGACCGTGGCGGCGAACGACAGGGTCGTGGCGGGCGTGAACCAACCGCCGTTGGCCGTATCGCAGGGTATCGTCGTGCCCGGCAGATAAATGCCATTGGATCCGCTGTCAAAGAAGCTGTACTGGCTGTAGACCTGCGATCCCGTGCCCCCGTAGGTCTTGGGGCTGAGCAGCTGCGCGTTCATGTTGCCGTAGGCGTCGGAAACAACCACTTGCTGCGCCGAGGTCAGCGCATTGTTGCTGCGCGAAGCGATGCCGAAGACCAGCGATCCTGTGGCGGTCGGCGCCCCGCTATCGCTGATGGCCGGCAACTCCACGATGATTCCCTTGTTGTCGGCGATGCCGTCGCTGGCCACCATGGTGGCGACCGGATTTGCCACCTGGTGATTGGACTCGGCAGCGACCTCGTTGCAACTCGACGCTCCCGAGGGGCAGTTGAAATACATGAGGATGCTTTGGCCTGCCGGGCAGGTCGCCGCGGTGATGCAGTCGTTGACAAACAGTCCAACGCCCAAGAAGCCGTTGGTGCCGGCAGCATAGACATCGTTCAAACTCGGCAGGCTGGCACAACTTGTGGGCTCGAGGCTGGCCGCGGTATCGCCGGCGATCTGGATATTGACCGCGCTGGCAACTTCTTCTGTGCCCGAACCGGTCGTCGCGATATGGATGTCGGCCGTGCGTACCGTGCCCCACATGCCGCCGCTGCCGAACTGCGCGCATTCGGTCAACGCCTGCCCCGCGTTATTTTTGGTCGCCGGCAACGCTTGCATCAGGGATGCCGTGAGGACGGTAGAGATGATGCGCAGCCCGGACGAGCCGGTGTCGAGGCCGATGTGATCGATGGTCTGACAGTTTGTCTTCGATCCGGGTGGGCAAACCGTGACGCTGACGTAGGGAATGTCGACCGAATGCGGCGTTCCCCCGACCACGCACCCATTGGCGACGTCGGTGGGCGTGCATCCATCGGCTGCCGTGATCGTGGGTCCGGCATCGATGGTCACCGCGGCAACGTTGGCGTTGGCGCTGCCGCCGCCGCTGCTGCCACCGCTGGCACTCGGACCCCCGCCACCGCCGCATGCGCACAACAGCGCCGTGAAAGACGCCGCGGCGATGGCGCCACCAAGGCGCCTTCCTAAAGACCCACGATTATTCGACGTCATTGGTCGTGACTCCCACAGGAAACGCATGGTTCAAATAGGCGCGGCCGTTAAACGACGGCGCGCGGCCGTTGGATTCGACGACCAAGTTGGGATTTTGCGCAGCGTCCTGCACGACCAAATGGCCTAGGCCCCCGCGCTGGCGATTTGGCGACGCCTGGAAAGCTGAAAACTGTGCACCCAGAAGCTGCTTCAGGTCCGGAATGACGCGGCCGTGCCAAGACACCGCGAACACCGCCCCGCTCGGGGTCGTGTATTCGCGCACGACCGTTCCGTTGACCATGGTCATTTCATGGACGCTAAAGGCGCCGCGAGCGCGGTGCTGGACCGACGCATGAAATTGCTGCCGGTCTGCCTCCACCGTTGCCAGATCGCCGCCAAGGGCGGCCTTGGCCGGGCGGCCTGCCGACACGGCAATGACCCCCAAGACCAAAATTGCCATCCAATTGCGGGACCGCAAGATTGACACCGCTGTTGGGGATTGCGCGCGGCCCGGCGATGACCTGGGCCTTTGGCGCGTCACTCGCGCTGAGCTAGACAAATGGCCATGCATGGCGATCCAGCCTTTCCAATGAGAATTGCACATTGCCCGATTTGCGCACCGAGCGGCCGCATCCGCGACAGATCCGCTGCGCCGTCCCGGCGTGCGCCCGGAGCCGATGATAAGGCGGGTGCCCCGCTCTCTCCGGGTTGGTGAGGGAGTTTATTGCAAACGCCTGTCATCCTCTCATCCAATTAGGGGAATCCATTTGTTCTGGCGCTCTTCGCCGAAAGACGGCTCCAAGGGCGGGCGTCGCGGGCGATTCTGGCTCCACGCTCAGCGCTGTACCGGTACTCCTGTGGGATTGCAGCAAGACTACAATCGCCGGATCCGATAAATGACGATCCGCCCAATCCGGAGTCCGAGCATGAAGCGCGAATCCCATCTGCCGCAATCCCAGAAGACCAACGCGTCCCTGATGGCGCGCCGGCGAGCCGCAATGCCGCGCGGCTCGGGTCAAGTGCACGAGGTCTTCGTCGACCGCGCGCGCGGTGCCGAGGTCTGGGACGTCGAGGGTCGGCGCTATATCGATTTTGCGGGCGGAATCGCCGTGCTCAATACCGGCCATTGCCATCCGCAGATCGTTGAAGCGGTAAAGGCACAACTGGACCGCTTTACGCATACGTGCTTTCAGGTCTTGGCCTATGAACCGCTGGTGGAACTGGCCGAGCGCCTCAGCGCCCTGGCACCGGGGGCCGCGCCGAAAAAGGCATTTTTCCTCACGACCGGGGCCGAGGCGGTGGAAAACGCCATCAAGATCGCGCGGGCCTATACCAAGCGCTCGGGCGTCATCGCTTTTGGTGGGGGCTTCCATGGCCGCACGATGCTTGGGCTGGCGTTGACGGGCAAGGTGGCGCCGTACAAGACCAATTTTGGACCCTTCCCTGCCGAGATTTTTCATGCGCGCTTTCCCAATGCTCTGTTCGGGGTCTCGGTGGCCGATGCACTTGCGTCGATCGAACACATCTTCAAGAACGATATCGAACCGGATCGCGTGGCCGCCATCATCATCGAGCCGGTACAGGGTGAGGGCGGCTTTTATGTCGCTCCGAATGAGTTTCTCGTTGCGCTTCGTGCCCTGTGTGACAAGCACGGTATCGTCCTGATCGCCGACGAGATACAGACCGGTGCGGGCCGCACCGGTACCTGGTTTGCCATCGAGCAATCCGGGGTCGTCCCGGACCTGATCACGATGGCCAAGTCGATGGCTGGCGGCTTCCCGATTTCTGCCGTTATCGGTCGCGCCGACATCATGGATGCGCCAAACCCGGGGGGGCTGGGCGGAACCTACGCCGGCAATCCGCTGGCGGCGGTGGCTGCCCTGGAAGTGCTCAATGTTTTCGAGCGGGAACAGCTGCTGGCCCGAGCCCGTTCGATGGGCGAGCGTCTGAGCGCCGGGTTGCGGCGCATCGCCGCCAGGCATCGTGCGGTCGGCGATGTGCGCGGTTTGGGCGCTATGGTGGCCATGGAGCTGTTCAAGGATGGCGACGTCCATGCGCCGGATGCCGAACTTACGCAGCGCTTGGTGACCGAGGCGGCGCGGCGCGGCTTGATCCTGCTTTCTTGCGGGTCCAACGCCAACATCATCCGTGTTCTGGTTCCGCTGACGGCATCCGATGCCATCGTCGACGAAGGCATGCGCATTTTGGAAGAGACCTTCGCCGCCGTTGCCTAGCCCATGATCGACCGTCGGTCGGTCGCGGCCTTGCGGGCCCGCGAGGCGCGGGTCTATGGGCTGCGACATGCGGCCTGCTCCGCACTGGGGCGTGCAAGTGCGCGCCATTTTCTAAACGGCGTGCCGATGCACTGGATGAGCGATTGGGGCACTCCCAGCCCCTTGTTCGTGCAGCGGGCCAGCGGCGCGCAACTGGTCTGCGCCGACGGTCATTGCCACACGGACTTTTGCCTAGCGGATACGGCAGCCATGTTCGGGCACAGCCCGCCCGCGCTGGCGCGCGCCCTGGCTGGTCGGCTGCAGCAAGGCTTGGGGGCGATGCTGCCCGGCTTGGACACGCCCGAGGTTGGACGCCTCTTGGCGCATCGCTTTGGCCTGCCGCTTTGGCAGGCGGCGCTATCGGCAACCGATGCCAACCGCTTTTGCCTGCGCTGGGCGCGAGCGGTGACCGGACGCAGCCGCGTCGTCGTCTTTGATGGCTGCTATCACGGCACGATCGACGAGGCGTTTGTCGACCTCGAACAGATGCCCGACGGGACGCTGGCGGCACGGACGCGCGCCAGCTTGCTGGGCCAGGTCGTCGATCTGAGCATCGTTACGCGCGCGGTCGACTTCAACGACTTGCCGGCATTGGAGCGCGCGCTGGCCGACCGCAGCGTAGCTTGCGTGATCGCCGAGCCGGTAATGACCAATGTTGGCATGGTGCTGCCTCAAGAGGGTTTCTTGCGCGGCCTGCGGCCATTGTGCGATGCCACTGGCACGCTGCTCCTGCTGGACGAAACCCATACGATCAGCAGCGGGCCGGGCGGCTACGGGCGCGCGCATGGTCTGGATCCGGATTTTCTGGTTCTGGGCAAGGCAATCGCCGGCGGCGTGCCCTGCGCTGTGTACGGATTCGGGGAGATTTTGGGAGCCCGCATGCGCCGGGCCAAAGACGAGGCGCCGGCCGGGCATTCGGGTATCGGCACCACGCTTTCGGGCAGCCTGCTGGGCATCGCGGCCTTGCGTGCCACGCTGGAGGACGTTGCCACGCCGGCGGCCTACGATCACATGCTCGCCGCCGCGCAGCGGCTCGAGGATGGGTTACGGGCGCAGATCGCCGCGTACGCCCTGCCCTGGTGCGTGACTCGCGTGGGGGCGCGCTGCGAGTTCCAGTTCTGCGCCGATGCGCCGCGCAATGGCCGCGAGGCGCGTGCGGCCATGGACCATCAACTCGAGACGGCGATACACCTGTATTTACTCAATCGCGGGATCCTCATCACGCCATTTCACAACATGATGTTGTGTTGTCCGATGACCGAGGGACAGGACGTGGAAAAGTTCGTCGCGGTCTTTGGCGACTGCTTGGCCGAACTGGTGCGTCCGGTTTGATCGGGCGGCGCGCGCGGGCGTCTGCCACCGGCGGGCGGCCCTGGATTTGCCCTATGTAAGGATTTGGCGCCTGCGCCGACCAACTGTCCAAGCGCGCAACGATCGCGTTCTCCAATCAAGGGGTGTTCAAGATGCATACGTGGATGCGTACACGAAAGGCCGGCGGCGAGGTCAACCAGCGCCGCTCCTACGTGCTGGCGGGAATCGGCTCTCTTGCGGCCCTGGGACTGTGGCGGCTCGCCCGCGGGGCGTCGAGTTCGCCCGGGGTAGGCGGTCACTTCGAAGTGGAACACACCGAGCAAGAATGGCGCGCGTTGTTGACGCCCGAGCAGTTCGCGGTGTTGCGCGAGGAGGGGACCGAGCGCGCCTTCACGAGTCCACTGAATCATGAGAAGCGTCGCGGTACCTACGCGTGTGCCGGCTGCGCCCTGGCCTTGTTCACGTCGGAAACGAAGTTTGACAGTGGGACCGGCTGGCCGAGCTTCTGGAAGCCGATCGACAACGCCGTTGGCGCCACGGAGGACCGGACGTTCGGGATGGTACGCACGGAGGTGCATTGCCGCCGATGCGGAGGGCATCTGGGTCACGTGTTTGACGACGGTCCGCCGCCGACCGGCCTGCGCTACTGCATGAACGGCGTGGCTTTGAAATTCGAGCCGATCGCGGCTCATCCCTGATCCAAAGTGCCAGGAGCGAAC
Source organism: uncultured beta proteobacterium (assembly GCA_963729785.1). Lineage (GTDB taxonomy): Bacteria > Pseudomonadota > Gammaproteobacteria > Burkholderiales > Burkholderiaceae_F > GJ-E10. Next base: position 34,844 of record CAVSPM010000035.1, read on the forward strand.
GATGAAGAACCATGATGCATGGCAAGGGTCTGCCGGTAGGGCCGTGCTGGTCGCGGCGCTAGTTTGCGCTCTGCCGAGTATGGCCTCTTGTGCGGAGCGGGCGATCGCAGTGCCGGCGCCGCTGGTGGATGAATCCGCTGCGGATCGCCCGGCGACCGAAACGGCGGTATTTGCCGGCGGCTGTTTTTGGGGCGTGCAGAAGGTGTTTCAGCACGTCAAGGGCGTGCAGCGCGCGGTGTCGGGTTACGCCGGGGGCCAGGCTCAGACGGCGGAGTACGAAACCGTCAGCAGCGGGCGCACCGGCCACGCCGAATCGGTGCAGGTGCGATTTGATCCGGCCATCGTCAGCTACGGGACGCTGCTGCGCGTGTTTTTTTCCGTGGCACACGATCCGACCGAGGTCGATCGCCAGGGCCCCGATACCGGCACGCAATACCGCTCGGAGATCTTCACCAACAGTGAGGAGCAAAGGCGCATCGCCGAAGCCTACGTGAGCCAGCTCGACCAAGCGCACGTGTTCGACAAGAAGATCGCGACCCGTATTGAACCCTTGCCGGCCTTCTACTCCGCGGAGGGTTACCACCAGGACTACGCCACGTTGCATCCGGATAGCCCCTATATCGCGACCTTTGACCTGCCCAAGGTGCATAACTTGGAGCGCATGTACCCGCAGCTGTATCGGCGCGATCCCGTTCTGGTTGCGAGCGGGCGCTGACAGCCGGGGGCGCAACGAAGATATGCGGGATGCACCGCACGATTGACGCGTTCTCAGTGGCGTGCCTACAATTGGTTCCAACCGGTCCAACCGGTCCCCGACTGGCGTTTCTTCCGATGCGCCAGAGGCCCAGGTGAGCAGGCGCCGAACAATCTTTGGCTCACTGGTGCTCGAAAAGGCCCCCTCGCGGGGCCTTTTCATTGTCAGCATGCCGTGCTCGTCTTCGCATCCGTCCGCGGGCCCGAAGGCTGCGTGCGACAGCTCCCGGCAACGATGCCTCGAACGTGAGGGCGTCGCAACGGGGGCGGGTCCGGCAATGGTCGCTGGTGCAGTAGATTTCTCATAGGCAGACAACATGGTCGCGAAAATTCATGGGGTGCCCGCCGGGCGCGTTGTGACGGTCGAGCACGCATCAAGGATCCTTGTCGACAATCCTCTCGGCGATCCGCACGTCCGCCGGTTCCCTGTATGGCTGCCGCCGCACTACGACCGGGCGAGCGCGCAGGCGCGAGGTCGGCGTTTCCCGGTGTTTTTTGACCTGGTCGGGTATACCGGGTCCGGTGCGGCGCACCTGAATTGGCGCGCCTTTGAGGAGAACGTAGCGGAAAAGGCCGAACGCTTGGTGTTCGAGAAGCGCATGGGTCCGGTCATCATCGTATTTCCCGATTGCTTTACCGCACTTGGCGGCAATCAGTACATCAACTCCTCGGCCATCGGCGCCTACGCCGACTACATCACGCGCGAGCTCATTCCGTTCGTCGATCGCGAGTTCCGCACCCTGTCCGAGCGCGAGCATCGCGGTTGCTTTGGCAAGTCCTCCGGAGGCTACGGTGCCATGCTGCATGGAATGAAATACGCCCGCTACTGGGGAGCGATTGCTAATCACTCCGGCGACAGTTATTTCGATTTTTGCTATCGCAGCGACTGGCCCAATACGCTCGATGAGCTGGCCCGCCACCGCGCAAGACCGGGCACGCCGGCGCGCAAGCCCGGGCCGCTGGATGTGCTGCGTGCCGAGCGCAAGGCAAAGGCGGGCATTGACGACGGCCGCGTCGCGCGCTTCATCGCAGCATTTCATCGGAACACCAGGCCCACGCAGGCGCAGGTGCATTGCCTCATGAACTTGTGCATGGCCGCGACCTACGATCCGGATCCAAGAGCGGCCAACGGATTTCGCCTGCCGTTCAACTTGGAGACGGGCGAATTGCTGCCGGCGCGCTGGCAGCGATGGCAGCGGCACGATCCGATCCACCTGGTGCGCGAACATGCGTCGGCGCTGCGTACGCTCAAGGGCATCTACATCGATTGCGGCTGGCGCGACCAATACCATCTTCATTATGGCAACCGCATCCTGTCCAAGCAGCTGGCGCTAAATCGAGTCGCCCATCGCTACGAGGAGTTCGACGGCACGCATTCGGGCATCGACGATCGCATGGATATCAGCCTGCCGTTTTTGTACCGCGCGCTGCGGCCATAGGCTGGATCCCGTCGGCGAACGCCAAGAGCCGGGCATCGCGTCGGTTTCGAAGGTTGGCGCTGTGCTTGCCAGATGGCGGGCAAAACGGAATTTGGGCGCCCGATGGCTGGGATCGCGGGAACTCGGCGCCCGGGCATGGCGGCCCCAGTGCGATCCGCAGCGCCGCAAGGGGCGGTGGCCTGCCCGCTGCGCCCGGCACGCCCTCTTCTCAATCTATCGGGCCTGGCGGTGCGACGTCAGTTTGAAGGCTTATTGCCCTGTGACAAACATCGTGCCGAACCCGCCACGTATGATGATCAGCGTCTTAAATAAGAAGAGGGCGGGTTGTCGGTCGTTCGCCGAGGGCGGGCGCTGGCAGTGCCGGACGAGGGTAAGAAAGCCGCTCTGCGTTAGCGGACTGCTGAACCCGGAAGACTGGTCCGCGTCGACGAACGGGGAACTATCGACGCACCAACAGTTAAATAGATTTTAATTCTCCGATCAAAAATCCTTAGTTGTGCTTATCAATCAAGCCCATTAAAGTGCATGCCATAACAAAACCCAACGAATGAAGGAGCCTTGATGGACCAATCTAGCCGTTACGCCGACCTGAGCCTGCGCGAAGATGAACTCGTCCGCGGTGGTCGACATATCCTCGTTGCCTACAAGATGAAGCCGAAGGCGGGTACCGGGTATCTGGAAGCGGCCGCTCACTTTGCTGCCGAGTCTTCTACTGGAACGAACGTTGAGGTCTCTACGACCGACGAGTTCACCAAGGGGGTCGATGCGCTCGTCTACCTGATCGATGAGGCGACCGAGGAGATGCGCATCGCCTACCCGATCGACCTGTTCGATCGCAACATCATCGACGGCCGGATGATGATGGTCTCGTTCTTGACGTTGGCCATCGGCAACAACCAGGGCATGGGCGACATCCAGCACGCGAAGATGTATGACTTCTACATGCCGCCGCGCGCGATCCAGCTGTTTGATGGGCCGAGCAAGGACATTTCGGATCTGTGGCGCGTCCTTGGCCGGCCGGTGAAGGACGGTGGCTATATTTCCGGCACGATCATCAAACCCAAGCTGGGTCTGCGCCCGGAACCGTTTGCGGCGGCGGCCTACCAATTTTGGCTGGGCGGCGATTTCATCAAGAACGATGAGCCCCAAGGCAACCAGGTCTTCGCACCGATGAAAAAGACCATTCCGCTCGTCTATGACGCAATGAAGCGCGCGATGGACGAGACCGGCGAGGCGAAGATCTTCTCGGCCAACATCACCGCCGATGACCACTACGAGATGGTGGCCCGCGGTGAATTCATTCTCTCGCAATTCGGGCCCGACGCGGACAAGGTGGCGTTTCTGGTCGACGGTTACGTGGGTGGCCCCGGCATGGTCACCACCGCGCGGCGCTGCTTCCCCGACCAGTATCTGCACTATCACCGTGCCGGCCACGGCGCGGTGACCTCTCCGAGTGCCAAGCGCGGTTACACGGCCTACGTGCTGGCCAAGATGAGCCGGCTGCAGGGTGCCTCAGGTATTCACGTTGGGACGATGGGCTACGGGAAGATGGAAGGCGAGAAGGACGACCGAGCGATCGCCTATATCATCGAACGCGACAGCTACACCGGGCCGGCTTACCACCAGGAATGGCTTGGCATGAAACCGACGACGCCGATCATTTCCGGTGGCATGAACGCGCTGCGCCTGCCGGGGTTTTTCGCGAACCTGGGGCATGGCAACGTCATCAATACGGCAGGCGGCGGATCGTATGGCCACATCGACTCGCCGGCCGCGGGGGCAAAGTCTTTGCGCCAGGCGTACGAGTGCTGGAAGGCCAAGGCCGATCCCATCCAGTGGGCCAAGGAGCACAAGGAGTTCGCGCGCGCCTTCGACTCGTTCCCCAAGGACGCCGACAGCCTGTACCCGGGCTGGCGCGATAAGTTGAAAGGTTCGCACCGCTGAGCCTTGTCGTTGTTACAGGGCCAGAAACACGGGCCCGCCGCGGCGTCGCCGCGGGGGCGGGGCAGGTAACCGAGGACAGCTGATCCAGAGCGGCGGCTTTGGATGAGCTGCCCCCCAGTGACTCGCTTCGCATCCCAGCGCGGGGCCGGCGCAGCGACGATAGGACTGGCCCAAGGTGCCGGCCAAACGAGAGGCTTTTATGAACGTGCTGGACGACTGGCGTATTACCGAGGAGCCGTTTTACGCGCCGCAGGCCGACGAAATCACGTTGTTCGAGGCCGCGTATGCTGCGCGCCTGCCGGTGATGGTCAAGGGCCCCACCGGGTGCGGCAAGTCGCGTTTCATCGAGCACGCCGCCTGGAAGCTAGGTCGGCCGCTCGTCACGGTCGCCTGCAACGAAGACATGACCGCGGCCGATCTGGTGGGCAGGTTTTTGCTCGAACCTGGCGGCACGCGGTGGCAGGACGGCCCGCTTACCATGGCCGCCCGTCACGGCGCGATCTGCTACCTCGACGAGATCGTCGAAGCTCGACAGGACACCACCGTCGTCATTCACCCGCTCACGGACTATCGGCGCACGCTGCCGCTGGACAAGAAGGGCGAGTTGATACGAGCGCACGCCGACTTTCAGTTGGTCATCTCCTACAACCCGGGTTATCAAAGCCTGATGAAGGACTTGAAGACCTCGACACGGCAGCGGTTCGTCGCCCTCAATTTCGAATATCCGTCGGCCGAGCTCGAAGGCCAGATCGTCGTGCGCGAGACGGGCATACCGAGCGATCAGGCCAGCGTGCTGGTGCAAGTTGCCGCGGCAGCGCGCCGGCTCAAGGGGCACGGTCTGGACGAGGGCATTTCGACCCGCCTTCTCGTGTACGCCGGCAACCTGATGCGCCAGGGCGTTGCCCTGCGCGACGCTTGCCGCATGGCGATGGTGCGTCCTATCACGGACGACGCGGAAATCCGCGAGACACTGGAGCACACCATCGACGCCTTGCTGGCGTAACGTCGGACGCACGTGACGTGAGTGTGCCGGCGACACCCTTCGCGACCTACGGCACTCGGCCGGGGTTGGCTCGCGCCGAACGTCCGCCGCTGCGCCATCAGGGATTGCGCGATCGGCTCGATTGCCGTTTCGACGCCGTTGATGACGTCTTTGACGAGTGCGTCGACGAGGCCCAGCGCAAGCTGAGTGCGCCCGGCCTGGAAGCCTACTTGGCGCATGCAAGGGCTCTGGGCAAGCTGGGCCGAGGGGTCGAGCCGCTGCTGGTATTCCTCGAGATCTGGCCGACGGTGGCGACGCTCTCCGGCGAGGCCGCGCTCGAACCCTTGATTCGTACGACACAAGCCTTTCAGAAGTCACCCAACGGCCCGGCCATCGTGCCGCTGTTGCAAACCCTGAGCGCCGTGGCGCGGCGCCTCCGATCGCCCGAGTTGATGGCGCAGTACCTCGGGCTTGCGGTCCAGCTGATGGAGCGCACCAGCATCTCGATTCACGGCAGCCACACAACCGAACCCAGCCCCAGCTTGCCGACCTTCTTGCGCCAAGCGCCGACGCTCGTGGGCATGGTGCCAATCGATGGCTTGCGGCGCTGGGTCTCCGAGGGCATACGCCTGTACGGCCAGCATCCCCAGCGCCAGATCGATTTCTTCGCTTTGGCGACGCCGGACAGCCGCGCGCTGCTGCAGCGCGAACGCCATGGCACCTTGCTGGTCGACATCGAGCGACGGCTGGAGTTGACACTGCAGCTGCCTTTGGAATGAACGGGTCCCCTTGATCCCGTACCCGGTCGGTGTCGATGAGAGCGACGGGGCGGCCGCCATCACGCAGCCGTATGCGCAGCCCGACGGCTTTCGACTTCCCGAGGTGCTGGATGATTGGCCGTGCTCGCCGTCGGCTTCCGGCGGCCCCATCGCAGCGGATGAACGTACGGACGGTGGCTGCGCGAGTCCGCCACCGCGGGCCGTCATCAGCGGGTTGGAGCGTTATCGCGCCATGGTCGCCCACTTGGCGGCGCACCGACGTTGGAGTCGTCCCCTAGTCGCCGACAATCTAAGCCCGTTGCAGCGCCTGGCGGTGGAGTGTTTCGAGGACTGCCGCGTCGACCATCTGGCATTGCGCTACTACCCGGGATTGCGTCACGCCTTCCTTCAGATGCACCCCGCGCCCGCCGAGGACGCCTGCGACCCGCAGCGCGAGGCATGTCTGCGGCATCGCTTGGTGTGCCTGTCACGCGCGCTGCTCGATGCGGCGCACCCGTACCGGGATTCGGTGTTGCTGGAGTTTCATCGGCGCTTTCACGAGCTGCTGCGCGAGGGCGAATCTTCCACCCAGGATGTAGCGACGTTGGCGCTCCAGTGGGCCGCACGCACGCGTCGCCAAAGTGACCAGCAGGCCAGGATGCGCTTTGAAGACACGGTGGTGCATTATCGGGACGATAACCGGCATCTGTGGACCTACATCGAGGCCGGCGACGAAGAGCAGCAGTTCGACGACCGCAGCTCTACCCGAGCAATCGACGAATCCGCGCTGCCGCCGCGCCATTATCCCGAGTGGGACGAGGCGGCACGTGGCTACCGTCCTGACTGGGTCAGCGTCTACGACACGTTGCAGCCGGCCGGCGATCCGGCCGACATCGAAGCGTTGCTCAACCGGCATGCGCCCGTGGCCAAGCACCTCAAGCGCCTGCTCGATTTGATCAAGCCGCAGGACCGCACGCGATTGCGTTACCAGGAGGAGGGCACGGAGCTTGACCTTGATGTCGCCGTGCGCGCCATTACGGACTGGCGCGCCGGAGCGCAGCCGGACTCGCGCATCCACATGAGCACGCGCACCGACGGGCGCGATATCGCCGTGCTGCTGCTGGTGGATCTCTCGGCCTCTGTTAACGATGCGGTGGCCGGCACCGATGAGACCGTCCTCGGTGTAAGTCGCGCGGCGGTAGCTTTGCTCGGGTGGGCCATCAGCCAGTTGGGCGACCAACTGGCGATTGCCGGCTTTCACTCCAATACGCGGCATGAGGTACGCTATTTGCATATCAAGGGTTTTGCCGAGCCCTGGGATGACACGCCGAAGGCGCGGCTGGCGGCAACGCATGGCGCTTATTCCACGCGCATGGGCGCAGCGCTGCGTCACGCGGGGCACTTGCTAAGTGGCCGCCAAGCAGACAAGAGGCTGTTGCTCGTGCTCACGGACGGCCAGCCGGCCGACGTGGACGTCAGCGACCCGCAGCACCTGAATGCGGATGCCGCCTGCGCCGTGCGCGAACTCGATAGCATGGGCCTGCATACGCACTGCATCAGTCTTGACGCCAAGGCCGAAGACTACGTCGGGCGCATCTTCGGCAACCGCTGGACCGTGATAGATCACGTCGAGCAATTGCCACGTCGACTGCCGGAGCTGTTCTTGTCGCTTACGCGCTGATTTGCTCGGGCAGCGATGGATCGCCGTCGTGGTGCGGTGCATGCGTCGCACGCGCAAGCGCCGCGTCGTCGGCCAGGTGCGGTAGCCACTGCCGGTCATGCTCGGCAAGGTAGGTCTCGCCATGCTCGAGGATGAAGTAACGCAACGCCTCGGCCGCCGGCGACAATAGCTTGGACTGCATGTGCACGATGTTCCACGTGCGCACGACGGGAGCGGTTTCCAAGCGAACAATTTG
>CAVSPM010000036.1:0-57924 GCA_963729785.1 uncultured beta proteobacterium
TGATCGGAAATACCCAGGCGATCAGGCGCGCGGCATTGAAGATGAAGGCAGCGGCGGTGGCCCGGACGCTCGAAGTGAACAGCTCGGCCGGGTAGATCGCCATCCACGAATAGGCGCAGCCGAGCGTGAAAAAGCCATTGACCGGCGCGGCCCACAACAGGCCCTCGAGCGTGTCGGTCCACTGGTACGTGAGGGCGGTGCTGACCAGCGCCCCGAGGTAGGTCAGCAAGAGGTAGCCGCGGCGACCAAGCGCATCGGCGGCAAAACCCGACAGCAGGTAGGCGACCACCGCTCCGCCGGTATACAGCAGCGCAACCTGCAGCCCGTATTGCTCGGGCGCCGGTGCGCCGCCCGCCTTGGCCATCTGGATGGCAAAGGCGGGCAGCCAGCTCGAGATGGCCCACCACCCCACGGTGGTCGCCAGCGACAGCGCGCAGCACAGCAAGATGCGCTTGCGGCTTTCGGGTTCGCGCAAGATCTCCGTGAGCGTGAACGGGCGCCTGTCCTCGGCTGCCGGCGCCCGCGGGTCGCCTTCGGTCGCGGCCCAGCGCCGCTGCTCGATCGCCTGCAGCCACTTTTGCGATTCGTCGATCGATCGGCGGATATACAAGCAAAAGAACGCCGGCAGCGCGCCCACGACAAAGACCAGGCGCCACGTTTCCGCGCCCAGCGGTTGCGTGCGGCTGAGCACCAGCCACACCAGCGCCGCCAGCAGCGTGCCAAAGCCAAAGCCCGACTGCAGGAATCCGGCGCCCTTGGGCCGCGCGCGGTTGGGCCAGGTCTCGGCCAGCAGGGCAACGCCGGTGGACCACTCGCTGCCCATGGCAAAGCCGGTGACAAACCGCAGCAGGCAAAAGACCCAGAAGCTGGTCGCAAACGCGGTCAGACCGGCAAAGAGCGCATAGCCCAGCACCGAGTAGATCATCATGCGCTTGCGGCCCACGTAATCGGCAAGGATCCCGCCCAGCATGCCGCCCAGGCCCCAACCGAGCAGGGTCAGGCCGATGGCCACGCCCGCCCAGATCGCCCGGTCGGCGAGCTGCTCGGGCGTGAGCATCGACCGCAGGACAAACGGGATCACGATGAACAGCGCGTACGCCTCGTAGCCGTCGAAGACCCAGCCCAGAAAACTGGCGTTGAGCACCCGCCAGTGCCCGCGCTGCAGCCCGGCGTGCCAGGGCAGGAGCTCGTCGGCCACCGCAGCATCGGCACCACGCATCTGGCTCTCCCCGGTTGAATCGGCACGCGCCGTCGAAGGTCATCTTCGGCAATGGTGCGCCGTAAGGCAAGCGGCGCGGCGCTTTTTTTTCCGGGGAACGGCGCGGCGCGTTGCCGCGTGCCGACGGGGCCGGTCGGCGCCGCCCGGTGGCCGCTGGATCGGCGCCTGCGGCGTCAAAGGGTGTCTACAGGCCCCCGTCCTGGGCCCCGGACCGTGCTATCGCGCTCCAGCCGAGCGGCGCGCGCCAGCGCCGCATAGGTCCGCGGCGCCACGGCGCTCATCGAGATGCGCAAACCCGCGGCGCCCGTCCGCCGGGCAAAGCCGCCCGCGCCCAGGGTGACCGATTCGAGTGCCGCATCGTTGGCCAGCACAGCGGTGACCCCTTCGCCCGGCGGTCGTGGCGCGGCACGCGCCGCGCAGCGATGGCCTACGGCGATTGGTCGCCCGGCGCCAGCAGGTTACGGGCCACGGCAGCGCCCTTGGCGTATGCCCATGGAGTGCGCCCATGGAGTGCGCCCATGGAGTGCGCCCATAGAGCCCAGGCTGATACCGCCGATAGGCGCTTTTATCGTGCAGCTTTCCTTGCCGTGGTTTGCTCGAGCGCGCGAGCCGCGGCGTTGGCGCGATGCCTGCGCGGCGTCCGACGATCCTTCACGTGCCGGTGCCGGCTTCAGCGCTGGCCGATACGGATGGCGCCGAACAGCGACGTTTGACCCACGGGCTGGCAGCGCCAGTACTGACGCGGCGCCTTGACCTGGGCGCCGAGCTTGGCTGCCGCGTGCCAGGGCCAGCGCGGATCGTAGAGCAGGCCGCGCGCCAGCGCGACCAGGTCGGCCTGTCCGCTGGCAATGATGGCCTCGGCCTGCTCGGGCTCGGTGATCAACCCGACGGCAATCACCGGAATCCGCACCTCGCGGCGCACCCGCACAGCCAGCGGCACTTGATACCCCGGTCCAAGCGGGATCTCTTGCTGCGGCGACAGCCCGCCGCTGGACACGTGCAGGTAGGCGCAGCCACGGCGCTCGAGCTCCTTGCAAAATTCCACCGCCTGCCCGACGTCCCAGCCGCCCTGGACCCAGTCGGTGGCCGACAGGCGCACGCCGACGGGCTTGTGCGCCGGAAAGGCTGCGCGCACGGCCTCGAAGACCTGCAGCGGAAAGCGCATCCGGTTTTCCAGTGAGCCGCCGTAACGGTCAGCGCGCTGATTCGAGAGCGGCGACAAGAACTGGTGCAGCAAGTAGCCGTGTGCCGCATGCAGCTCGATGGCATCCAGGTTCAGCGCCGCGCTGCGCCGGGCCGCCGCGACGAAGCACGAGTGCACGTGCGCGATGCCTGCCTCGTCGAGCGCCGCCGGCGGCGCCTCTGCGGTGGCGTGGGGCAGTCCCGAGGGCGCGAAGGTCTGCCAGCCGCCGGCGTCCTGGTCGATCAGGCCGCCGCCATCCCAGGGCGCGTAGCTCGAGGCCTTGCGGCCGGCATGGGCGAGCTGAACGCAGATGGGGATGTCCGCGTAGGCGCGTACGCTGGCGAGGACGCGGGCCAGCGCAAGCTGGGTCGATTCGTCGTAAAGGCCCAGGTCGTGCGGCGTGATGCGGCCCTCGGGGCAGACCGCGGTGGCCTCGACGATGAGCAGCCCGGCGCCGGAGATGGCCAATTGCCCAAGATGCATCAGGTGCCAGTCGCTTGCCCGCCCCTGGTCGGCCGAGTACTGGCACATCGGCGCCACCACGATCCGGTTGGCAAGTTGCAGTGCACCGATCTGCACGGGAGAAAAGAGTTGACTCATCGTTGACCCTCACTGCGCAACCGCCGGCAGGCGCGCCGGCGGCTGCGCACGATCGGTTCGGCGTGGTCTGACGGCGCTTGTGTATGTGCCTCGAGCAGCGACCTCGGCACCGGCCGCGGTCAGGCTTTGGACCGCGCACATCATTGCATGCCACGAGCGCGTTCGCCACCCGTGCCCGTGCCGGTAGCCGCATCCGGCCCGGTCCTCGGCGCCGGGCGGGGCCGTGAACCGATGAAGACCCATGAAAACCAATGAAAACGGCGCAGTGAGTACTGCGCCGTTGCAACGGTGGCAGGTCCTGACCCGCCTGCTTCCCCTTTTTTTCGCCGTCCCGGCGATCGAGAGGGATCTCGTGGGGAGCCTCGTTGCGGTTTTGACTCTACGCCTGCGCGTCGGGCAGTCAAGCGCCAGGTACTGCGGCGGTTGACTTGCATCAAGTGTCCGGCGAGCGCGATCTTGCCCGTGGCGGCCGGCGGCGCTTGGATGCCAGGCTCGCCAAAGCGACGGCGCCCTCATCGCCGGCTGCGACCGGCCTACGTAGACGGCCATGGGTCGCAGCAAGAATTCGCCGCGCCGCTTCACGCCTTTTCGTTGACCCCGAGCAAATAAGGCAAGAGCGCGACGACTACGCTTGCGAGCGAAGGGCGAGGCGCATGTTGTTGCCTGGGTGCCGCTGGGGGCGAACCTAGGGGCGGCACACCGAGACGGTCCGGGTGGTGTCGTCCAAGGCAGTGTTGGCCGAGCCCGCTCGCTTTGCATTGACGTACGTGGAAAGACGCGGCGTTCTCAACTTGCGGTCCGACTGCGGGTTCAACGTGACGACGAACATCGACGCCTGCGCTGCTGCGATCGCGGGCGGCGCCATGTCGGCCGCCCAGGGCGATGAGCAGGCCAAGCCGACGCGTGCGGCAGGCCGGAAGCACCGGCCGACGGTCGGCGCTTGCCTGGCGCCGAGCCCAGACCGCCGCCGGGCGCGAAGGCGCACCGCGTTGCGCAGATGCGCACCGCTGGTCCCCGCGGAGCGCCCTAGCTTGGCGACAACAACGTCGGATCTGGCCGCTGCGTCGCGTACGGTCCGGTCGGGCGTTCTCATTCGTCCACAAGGGACCCGGACGCCAGAGAATTTGGGTTCGATTGCCCGGGATGGTTGGATCGGACAGGCGCTCGTGCCAGCGGGCCGCGTCCGGGGCGAAACAAGATCGGAGGCGTAAGGTGGCCGAAATCATGGACCATGTGTTGGACAGTGCCGGCGGCATGTTCACCGACCGCACCGACTCCCAGCCGACGGACGTGCCGCGCATCCTGGACCTGGCGATGCGCGAGGCGCCGGGCAACGGCCTGGTACTGCACTTTCACGGCGGCCTGGTCTCCAAGAGCGAGGCGCTTGCATCGGCGCAGCGCCTGCAAGGGGCCTACGAAGAGGCGGGTGCCTACCCGGTCTTCTTCGTGTGGGAGTCCGGGCTCCTCGAGACTTTGCTCCACCACCAGCAAGACCTGGCCAAGGATCCAGCCTGGCGCGAATTCGTCAAGAAGGTGACCGAGTGGCTGCTGATCAAGCTCGGGGAAGGCGCCGTCTTGCGCGACCGGCGCGAGCCCGTGCCGGGGCAACCGCACGGGCAGCGGCTGGACGTGCGCAAGCTGCGCGCCGAATTCGACGCTTGGTTTGCATCCTCCCGCGCAGCTCCGCCGGTCGCCGATGCGCAGCTGGCGGACGCGCGGATGCCGGCCGCGGCGCTGGCGGAGCCGGACGTCGATGAGCTGGCCGGGCAAATCCTCGCGGGCCTGGACGACGACCCCGGGTTTCGCCGTGCCATCGAAGAAGCCTTCAACGCCCAGCTGCCGGCATCGGCGCTGGCCACGCGAGGGCAGGGGACCAAGACCAGAGCGCCGGTGATGCTGCTGAGCCGGGCCGCGCGGGCGCAGATCTTCCCGCGCGGGGCGCAAGCCAGGATGCGCGGCGGCACGCTCTCGTGGCGGGCGGTGGCCACGTTCGTTGCCAAGGTCGTGATCGCGGTCTTGCGGCGGTACCGGACGGGCCGCGACCACGGTGCCTATTGCACCGTCGTCGAAGAAGTGCTGCGCGCGGCCTATGGCGATCTCATCGGCAGTGCCGTCTGGAACCAGATGAAGCAGGACACGCAGATCAGCTTTCAGACCGGGCGCCAGTATTGCGGCACCGACGTGCTGGCGTATCTGAAGACGCTCGAGCGGTCGGCAAAGGCGTTTTCCCACATCACCGTCGTCGGGCACAGTGCCGGTGCGCTCTACGTCTGCAACTTCCTCGATGCGGCCAAGCAGGTCGGCTTGGCCACGCGCATCAAGGTCGCCTTGTTGGCCCCGGCCGTGCGCCATGACCGCTTCGCCAGCGCGCTGGCAGCTCACGAGGGCACGACCCGGTTGAGCGCCTTTCGGCTGTTTGCGATGCAAGACGCAATCGAGTGCGAGGACCGGATGCTGGGGATCATCTACACGCGCAGCCTGCTGTACTTCGTCTCCGGCTTGACCGAGGGAAAGCCCGGTGGTCAAAGCTGGCAGGACGAACCGGATACGCCCATCGTCGGCATGCAGCGCTACCTGGTGGATAGCGCCTACGCCGGCTCTTCCTTTGAGGCGGTACGGGCGGTGGCAGGATTCCTCGCCCGGGACGCGACACGCGCAGTCTGGTCTCCGGCCCAGGGCCCGCCGGGCCTGCAGTCGCAGGCGCGGCATCACGGCGGCTTTTGCGACGATCCGCAGACCGTTGCCAGCGTGCAGGAGTTTCTCCAGGTCTAGCTGCGCCGGATGGGCCGGGTCTTCGCGCCGGCGCCGGGCGCCCATCGCCACGGACGGCAGCCCACGGCGTACCGACTCTTCCGCGCAGCCCTTGAAATCGCTCCCGGTTCCCTCCCTTGGAAGCCGACGGAAAAGCGCCTTTTGATCGTACATAGAAGCGGACATAGAAGCGGACATGAAATCAGCGCAAGACTGAAATGAATTCGTCTCGAAAATGGAGCCGCTGTTGCTCGGCGCGGGGTCGCCCCGTCGCCCTGAGTTGACGGACCTTGCCCTTGAGCTGGCACAAAAGAGCGCCGGATTCCGTCGGTCGCTGCCTGAAAGTCTCGTGGCGTCGCTCGCCGATCTCGAGCGATCGACGAACGGCTACTACAGCAACAGATCGCGGGGCATCCCACACACCCCGTCGATATCGAGCGCGCCCTCATCGACGATGACAGCAAGGATGCCAAGAAGCGCAACCCCCCGCTCGAAGCCAAAGCGCACATCACCGTTCAGCTCTTGGCAAGACCGAAACCATGCTGGCAGCGGCCGCAGCTCATCACCGTCTCGTCTGGATACACTCGTTTCTCGACGCCAATGGACGTGTTGCGCGGCTCATGTCCCATGCGACTTTGCTCGAACCGCTGGATACCGGAGCCGTGTGGTCGATCGCCCGTGGCCTCGCACGCAACGTCGAGGCCTACAGGAGGGCGCCTGGCCGCCTGCGACCGGCCGCGGCGCAACGACCTTGACGGACGAGGCCGTCTGAGCGAGGAAAATCTCGCGGAATGCACAGAATTCTTCCTTGGCACGTGCATCGACCAGGTCAGCTTCGTGGAGCGCCGGATGCAGCCGGATCATCTGCGCGCGCGCATTTTGCTCTGGGCTGAAGAGGAGAACAGGCTCGATCACCTGCCTTCGAAATCCGGCACGATCCTCGAAGCTGTGCGCTATCGCGGTGAAATTTCGCGGGCGCAGGCAGCCGGCATCGTCGGTACCGGCGAGCGTCAAGCCCGCCGCGTCATCTGCGCCCTGCTCGAGCGCGGCGTCCTCGTGTCCAACAGCACGCGCGCGCCACTGCGCCTCGCCTTTCCCGCCGCCCTCGCATCGCGCTGGATGCCGGGATGGTTTGCGCAACGCACCGGCGAGCACCGCGAACGGACGGATGATTCTTGAGGCGCGCAGGCGCAGCCAAGTCGATTCGTCCATCTTGGCTGGATCTTGGTCCCATCCCGTAAATGAATGATGCGATCGCTGTGGTTGCGTCGATCGATGCCGCACTGCAGTATCCGCAGAACGCGGAAGGCGTCGCACATGTCGATGATTAAAAGATACTTTTTGCGTAAGAGACGAATACGGTTGCAGGCCTTGCGCCGGCGAAATTTTTTTCATTTAGCTCTTGCTTTTCGTACCGCATATACGGTATCTTGGGCTCCTTGGCGCTCCGACCTACGTTGGAATGAGTGCAGCGCTCAATAGCCGGCACGTACCTTCCAGACTGTGATGGACGTACCGGCAACTGAACGCGTCAAAGACGCCGGACCTTCGGGAATCCTGCGTAGGTCGGAGGGCCAAACCAATTTAGGCACCCGCCGCAATGGCGGTGTTGCGCAGTACAAGCCTGGCTCGTGCACAGCCAGCCCGCAGCACAGATCCCGCCGCACTTTCCGATACGCAGCGCTCGCAGCGCACCGCTGCGCCGGTCGGTGCCCAAGCCTGCCGCAGCGCAGCGCTGCGCTCTGGCCGCCGACCTTCGAGTGCAACCCATTCGATAGATTTGGATAGGAGCCTGCCGGCGGTCTACGCTGGCCGGCATTCCCGCGCTGCTAGCCGGCGCGAGCCCGCTGGCCATGGTCCGCCCACGGCGGCCGAGCTTCGTCCAGCCGTCGCAGAAACCGGCTTGATCGGCGAAGGTACCCTCGTGGGATAGGGCTGCGCGCCATGGAGTTGAGCCCTGGAGTCAAGCACCCCGGGGCTCGGCGCCACGGGTCTGAACGGGCCCCGCCGGCGCTCGGGCGCGTAGCCCTTTGCCGGTCAGGAAGCGACCGTCGTACGGTCGCGCGCCGCCGTCAAAATCGACCGGGAAGATGCGTTCCACGCTCCGTTCCACGCTCCGTTCCACGCTCTTTGGTCAGGAAAAAAGCCTGAGGATCCATGGGGATAGGAGCCGCCTTCGAAGGGGGCTCGTTGGCAGAGGCACCGGGCGCTGCGCGCACGACGTCCGGGAATCGCCCGTGGTGACGCGCCATCGGGGAGCAGCGGGGCTGGCGGCGGCAGGCGCCGGCGCTTTGCCTGGCGCAATGCGCGTTCGCCCGCTCGATGGCTGGGGCGGCCGGCCGCGTCGCGCAAATGTTCAACGCAGCGCATCGGATTTGGTATTGAATAACTGTCTTCGGGTCGCAAGGTAGAAAGTGACGTCGCCCGGAAGCAACCGCCGGGGCCGCCGCGTCGGCCGCGAGGCAAGGGAAGGCAAGGCGGGGCAGGGCAAGGTTAGGCAAGGGAAGGGTGCGACATGCAGTTGGCTTTGTTTGGGACTAAGCCCGGTCAAGCACTGGGTGTCCTGTGGCGCGGCGGGGCGCTGTCGATGTCCCGTGGCTTTCGCTACACACTGGCCGTGGTCGTGTTCGCGGCGGCGCTGGTCGCGCGCTTTGTGCTGTTGCCGACCAATGACGGGCTGGTCTTCATCACGTTTTATCCCGCGGTGGCCCTCTCGGCCCTGCTGCTGGGGGCCGGACCCGGCTTGCTCACGCTGGCGCTTTGCGCGATCGCCGCCAACTACGCGTTCATGCCGCCGTTTTTGGCGTTCAAGATTGTCGCCATCGAAGTATTTGAGGTTTTGATCTTCGTTGCCTCCGGTCTGATCATTTGCTTCTTGGCCGACCAGTACCAGCGCCGCGCGCACGACCTGCGCTGCCTGCTCAGCGACAGCGAAGATCTGTATCAGAACGCACCTTGCGGCTACCACTCTCTCGACAGCGGCGGCACGGTTCTTCGCATCAACGACACCGAGCTCGAGCTGCTGGGGTACCGGCGCGACGAAGTCGTCGGCAAGATGAACATCCGCGACTTGCTGGCGCCGACCAGCCTGGCCAGATTCGAGGAGACGTTCCCTCGATTCAAGCAGACCGGGCGGGTCAAGGATCTGGAATTTGACTTCCGGCGCAAGGACGGCGCGCTCGTGCCGATCTTTCTTAGCGCCACGGCCGTCTTCGATGAACAAGGCCGCTTCGTGATGAGCCGATCGACGGTCAGTGACCGGGCCGAGCGCAAGCGCGCGGAGGACCTGCAGCGGCGGCTCGCGCGCACGCTGCGCCTGCTGGGCGTATGCAGCCGGGAGGTCGTTCGCGCCGAAGCCGAACCGGTGTTGCTGGATGGTGTTTGCCGCTTGATCGTGGACACCGGCGGCTATGAGTTGGCCTGGATCGGCGTGGCGTCCGACACCGACGATGCGGTGCAGCCCGTCGCCCATGCCGGTTTCGCGCCCGGGGATGGCAACGCGGCTCGCTTTCCGTGGGAGCCGTCGGCGGGCAGCGGGCACGGTCCCGCGGGCGCGGCCCTGCGCACCGGGCTCACGCAGGTTCAGCGCAACTGCCAGAGCGAGGCCAACCCGACGCCATGGCGCCAGGAGGCGATCGAGCGCGGCTACCAGTCGAGCATCGCGCTGCCGATGATCGGCCGCGAGCGGCCGATCGGGGCGCTGATGATCTACGCCGCGGAGCCCGACGCCTTCCATGGCGAGGAGTTGGCGTTGCTGGAGGAGCTGGCGCGCGATCTGACTTTTGGCGTCCAGATGCTGCGCACCCGCGCCCAGCACATCGAGGCCGAGGCGCGGCGCCAGGCCGGCGAGGAGCGCCTGCAGCTGGCCCTTACGGCGACGAACCTGGGGATGTTCGACTTTGACATCGTCCGCGGCAGGCTCGAGTGCGACGCGCGTGTGCGGGAACTGTGGGGCGTCGGCCGCGACGATAGGGTCAATTACGCCACCTTCATGGCCGGGCTGCACCCGGACGACCTGGCGGCCACCGAGGCGGCGATCGAGCAGTCGCTCGATCCGGCCGGCACCGGCGAGTACACGCTGGAGTACCGCGTGCTCAACCGCTCCGATGGCGGCGAGCGCTACGTATCGGCCAGCGGCAGGATCTTCTTCGAGGCCGGGCGCGCGGTGCGCTCGATCGGCGTGGTCAAGGACATTTCGCTGCAAAAGCGGCTGGAGCGCTACGAGCGGGAACGGCGCAGCGAATTGGATCTGATTTCCAGCCAGCAGGTGGCCGCGCAGACGGCGGCGGCGATCGCCCACGAACTGAACCAGCCGCTGGGTTCGGTCTCCGTCTACAGCGGCACGGCGCTGCAGATGTTGCGCCGGGGCAATGCGAACCCGGAGCGGCTGCAGCAGGCGCTGCAGGGCGCGGTCGATCAGGCGCAGCGCGCCGGGCGCACGCTGCATCAGTTGATCGCCTTTCTTCACAAGGGGGATGCCAGGCTGGAGCCCGTCGATCTCAACGACGTGGTGCGCGAGGCCAACGCCGTTTCTGCCCAGAGCAGCACGCGCAAGTTCCGGCCGCTGCTCGAACTCGATCCGGAGCTGCCCAAAGTGCTGGCAAATCGCTTTCAGGTGCAAAAGGTGCTCGTCAACTTGCTGACCAACAGCGCGCAGGCCTGGCCGGACGAGGCGGTTGCCAACGAGCCCTGCGTGATCAAGGTCAGGACGCAAGGCGTCGACAGCATGGCGCAGGTCACGGTGCAAGACAGCGGACCCGGCATCGATCAGGAGATGGTGCAGCGCATTTTCGAACCCTTCTTTACCACCAAGGCGCACGGCATGGGGCTGGGCCTGACGATCAGCCGGACGATCATCGAGGCGCACGGCGGCAAGCTTTGGGCCGATCCAAGAAACGCCCCCGGCGCGGTGTTTCACTTCACCTTGCCTTTTGCTTCTTGAACCGCAGCTTCTTGAACCGCAGCTTCTTGAACCGCAGCATCTTGAACCGCAGCATCATGAACAGCAAAGCGTCGGTGGTGGTCGTCGACGATGATCCGGCGGTGCGCGATGCGCTCACGCTGATGCTCGAGGAGCAGGGCTATCGGGTCGAGACGTTCGACAGCGCGGAGGCCTTTCTCGCCTGCCGTGCGGCGGCACCGCGCGACTGCGCGATCATCGACATCCGGATGCCGGGCATGGATGGCCTGGCATTGCGCGACGAACTGTCCAAGCACAGTCCGGCGCTGCCGGTCATCTTTCTCACCGGCCATGGGGACATCCCGATGAGCGTTCGCGCCATCAAGAGCGGCG
Source organism: uncultured beta proteobacterium (assembly GCA_963729785.1). Classification (GTDB taxonomy): domain Bacteria; phylum Pseudomonadota; class Gammaproteobacteria; order Burkholderiales; family Burkholderiaceae_F; genus GJ-E10. The sequence continues at coordinate 11,047 of CAVSPM010000036.1, forward strand.
CAATCGATTTTCTGACCAAACCCATCACGGTCGAGGCCTTGCTCGAGGCCGTGCGCGCGGCCTTGCTCGAAAGCGCGCGCTTGAAGCTGCAGGTCAAACTCAACCAGAGCGCGTCGGAGAGCGTGCAGTCCCTCACTCAGCGCGAGCGGGAAATCATCGCCCTGGTCGTGCGCGGCTTTGCCAATAAGGAAATCGCCCGCGAGCTCGGAATCAGCCACCGGACGGTGGAGCAGCACCGCGCGTGCGCGATGAAGAAGATGGGCACCGAAAGGCTGGTCGACCTGATCCGGGTCGCCGAAAAAAGCGGGCTGCGTGGCTGAGGCATCGACGAAGCTGGCGGACCCGCGTGCAATGGCCGAGGTGGCCGAGGTGGCCGAGGTGGCCTAGATGGCCTAGATGGCCTCGGGCGCAGGCGCACCGGCTTGGCCGACGACCTTGTCGGCTGCTGCGCCATCGATCAGATTCGCCCCGGCCAGTTCGGCCGTCCGTACCACGGTCTGGGAGATCGTATCGAACACCGGCTTGGAGGCGTTGATCGCGCCCACCCAGAAGGAGGCGGCCGCTTCGCAGCCAGGGGGACCGTTTTTGGCCGTCGTTTCGATCAACCGGGAGATCGCGTCGGTGCCCTCGGCCACGCGCGCCTCGATGATCTTGGACAGCTCAGCGCCGGTGCGGCAAGTGATGCCGTAGACGTTGCGCGAGTAGCGTAACGATCCTTCTGCCGCCGGTTGGGCCAAGCCGCCCAGGGCTGCCAGTTGGTCAGGTGCACCTTGGCCCTCGAGCCAGCCGGCCAGTGTTTGGTTGACCTCCTGCACCGCGGTGCGCGTCGTGGCGAGGTTCAGGTTCGCCAGCTCTTGCACCGCTTCGATCAGCGTGCGGGTCACGACGTGGAGCGTGGCGAGATGATTCTTCTGCAAATCGACAAGATGGCTGGCGGTCGGGTACATGCTCGGCGGCTCCGCGACGTGGGGTTTGGAAAACTCAAGAAAAGAAAACCGGCAGGCACGGGGGAGGCTCGCGTTTGACGCGTGCCTGCCTAAAGTTGCATCGGCCGATCGCGCGACGAGCCCCAGTGGCGGCGCCGTGGCGCGATCGCGCTCAACAGGACGATCCGGTCATCCCGTACGTTCGAGCCAGGACCTCGCTCTCGGCGACGACCCAGTCCGCCTGCTCGTAGCCGGGCGTGTGGCCGCGCTCACGCGCCTTGTTCAACGCCTCGGTTGCAATCCAAACGAGCAGATCGTAGCGGTGCGGCGACGGATCGCGCGTTGCGGCGGTCGCAGCCTCCGACGAGCCGCCCCACCCGTATCTGGTTTCCGGCGATTTCAATGTGAGCCTCCGTCGACAAGAGATCCATCCGCGACGGCGGGGCCGAACCATGCAAAACGCGGACGAGAAAACCGTCGTGATCACACGCATCCGGGGCGCCGCCGGCGAACGCACATTACGTCGCCGGGTTCTCCAGGGGAATCCGTACGATTACGGAGGAATCGCTCGACACGGAATGCTTCCCAATGCGGGACCGGGATCGGGCCGCAGGGCAGGGCGGGAACCAGGCGTTCCAGCCGGTCTTGCCCCGGCGGGTGGCGCCAAACGGGGTTGCGCCCGAGCCGGTCCGGGCCCAGCCGATGGGCAGGCGTTGCGACGCGGACCTGCAGGTTGGCGGCGCCCGGGGCGGCGCTACGGACCGCAAATCCGGCGACTGCATCTCCGGTGCCCGCAAATCCGGTCGCCGCCCGTCGCGGCAGTAACCATCCGCCAAGCGCGCCCGTCGGCGGTGTAACGCCGCGCCGACCGCTCGGAACGAGGCGCGCTGCCCGGTGCCGATCAGGCGGCCGTGAGATCCTTGCTGCCATGGTCGGCGGGGCGTTCGCGCCGGGGCACAGCGATGCCATCGACGCCACCTTCGTTGGCCAGCTGCCTGCCGTCGCCGCCGTTGGTGCCACCGTCCGCGTCTTTATCAGCGCCTCCAGCCACTTCCACCGGGCGCCCGTCATCGACCAGGAAGCCGCCGCTCTGGTGCGCCCACAGGCGCGCGTAAAGGCCGCCGGCGGCCAGCAGGCTCTGGTGGTCGCCCTCCTCGACGATGCGGCCCTGGTCGAGCACGATCAGCCGGTCCATCGCGGCGATCGTCGACAGCCGGTGGGCGATGGCGACCACCGTCTTGCCCTCCATCAGCCGGTACAGGCTCTCCTGGATCGCCGCCTCGACCTCGCTGTCGAGCGCGCTGGTGGCCTCGTCGAGCAGCAGGATCGGCGCGTCCTTGAGCATCACGCGCGCGATCGCGATGCGCTGGCGCTGGCCGCCGGAGAGCTTGACGCCGCGCTCGCCGACATGGGCGTCGTAGCCGCGTGCGGCCCTTGGCGTCGCGTCAGGCTGTCGATGAACTCGTGCGCCTCGGCGCGCTGCGCGCCGCGGCCATGCATCTGGGCCTCGCGTCGCGTCCGGCCGGCCGTAGAGGATGTTGTCGCGCACCGAGCGGTGCAGCAGCGACGTGTCCTGCGTCACCATGCCGATCTGCGCGCGCAGGCTCTCCTGGGTCGACGTGCGCGATGTCCTGGCCGTCGATCAGGATGCGCCCGCTCTGCGAGGTCGTAGAAGCGCAGCAGCAGGTTGACGATGCGTGCTCTTGCCGGCGCCCGAGCGGCCGACCAGGCCGATCTTCTCGCCGGGGCGGATGTGCAGCGTCAGGTCGTCGATGACGCGGCCGCTCCGCCGCCGTAGGCAAAGCTCACGTTCTCGAAGCGGATCTCGCCGCGCGTCGACCTCGAGCGGCACGCGCGTCGGGGCGATCGACCACCGCGCGCGCGCGCGCGAGCGTGTTGATGCCGTCCTGCACGGTGCCGATGTTCTCGAACAGCGAGGCCATCTCCCACATCACCCAGTGCGAGATGCCGTTCAGCCGCAGCGCCATCGCGGTGGCCGCCGCCACCGCGCCGACGCCGACCTGGCCGCGCGTCCACAGCCACAGCGCGACGCCGGCGGTGCCGACGATCAGCAGCCATGCTCAGCGCGTGGTTGACGATCTCGAAGCCGCTCACCAGGCGCATCTGGCCGTAGACGGTCACCAGGAACTCCGCGCATCGCGCGAGCGCGCGAAGCCGGCCTCGCGCTGCGCATGCGAGAACAGCTTGACGGTGGCGATGTTGGTGTAGGCGTCGGTGATGCGCCCGGTCATCAGCGAGCGCGCGTCGGCCTGCGCCTGCGCCGACCGCGCGCCAGCCGCGGCACGAAGTAGGCCAGCGGCGACGCACGTACAGCACCAGCCAGCCGACGAAGGGCAGCCAGCAGCCAGGCGTCGAAGCTGCCGACGACGGCGATCGATGGTGACGAAGTAGATCATCACGTAGACCAGGATGTCGGTGAGGATCGAACCAGGTGTCGCGCACCGCCAGCGCGGTCTGCATCACCTTGGCGGCCACGCGGCCGGCGAACTCGTCCTGGTAGAAGCCCATGCTCTGGCCGAGCATCAGGCGGTGGAAGTTCCAGCGCAGCCGCATCGGGAAGTTGCCGGCCAGCGTCTGGTGCTTGACGATGGTCTGCAGCGCGATCGGCCAGCGGGCTGGCCAGCAGGATGCCGCCGAGCAGCAGCAGGTGCCGCGCTGCTCGCGACCACAGCCGCGCCGGCGTCGACCTTCGCCAGCCAGTCGACGACGTGGCCCAGCATCGCGAACAGCAGCGCCTCGAAGGCGCCGATCACCGCCGTCAGCAGCGTCATGGCCGCGATGTAGCGGCGCAGACCCCTGGGTGCAGGACCAGAGAAAGGCGACAAAGCCCTTCGGCGGCACCGACGGCGCGGCTTCGGGATACGGCTGGACCAGCGATTCGAACCACGCGAGCACGCAAAAACTCCGGATGAGTCAGGACGGGCGGGAGGGCGGCGCCACCGCAGCACGCGCCGCGGCGTGCAGGCCGCGGGGCGGTCCAGCGGGGGTGCTGCCGGGGGTCGTGCCGGCGGTACTGCCGGTGGTACTGCACCGACATCTTACCGGTCCCGGCGCCGCGAACGGCCCCGGCGGTTGGGCCGAGGGCGCGGACCCGACGGCCGCGGTCGGCGGCGGGCGGTGCGGCAGGCGGCGCGGCGGGCGGCGCGGCAGCGGCGCGCGCCGGCCTAGCGGATGGCCACCACCATCGAGTCGGGGCCCACCAGGTGCTGGACCCGAGTCGAGGAAAATCCGGCCTCCTTCATCCAGCCGGCGCAGTCGCGAGCGGTGAAGTCGAAGCCGCCGCGCGTTTCGATGAGCATGTTCAGGCTCATCATCAGGCCAAAGGCGTTTTGCGACCGTTCGTCGTCGATGATCGCTTCGTAGACAACGAGCGCGCCGCCGGGCGGGAGCGCATCGTAGGCTCTTCTTACCAGCAACTTCTTGGTTGGCAGATCCCAGTCATGCAGGATGTGGCCCATCAGCACGACATCGGCATTGGGGATCGGCTGCTGCAGGAAGTCTCCCGGGTGAAAGCGCAGGCGCTCGGCAACGCCCCGTTGTGCCGCGTATTCCTCGAAGATCGGCGCCACTTGCGGCAAGTCCAGACCGATGCCTTTGATGTGCGGATGCGCCGCTGCGATCTGCACCGCCAGATCGCCCTGCGCGGTACCCACGTCGACGAAGCTGCGGTAGTCCTTCCAGGGAAAGGCGCGCGCGATCGCCAGGTTGGCGCCGTGGCTGGCGCCGGTCATCGCGCACAAGAAGCCCTTCAAGCGCGCCGGATCGGCATACAGCGTCTCGAAAAAGCCGGCGCTCCCGGTCCTGATTTCGTTTTGCGGCAGGCCCGTTCGAAGCGCCTGCGTGAGGTGCGACCAGAACGGATACAGCCGCTGGCTGGCCATCTCGAGGATGCCGCCGACGTAGGAGGGCTTGTTGCGATCGAGGAACAGATCGGTGTCGGGCGAGTTCGAATACGATTCTGCCCGGCGCCGCAAAAAGCCCAGCGCCACGAGGCCATCGAGAAAGTCGCGCGCAGCGCGCGGGTGCAGGCCGAGCCGGCCGCGCAGGGTATCGAAATGCTGCGGACCGCGTGCCAGCTCGGTGAAGACCCCCATCTCGACGGCGCTCAAGAGCGTCTTGGAAGCCCAAAACGCCATGCCCGTCTGCAGGATCTTGTCCGGCGTGAGTTCTTCCTTCATGCGCTCCTCTTGTCTGAAATCTCAGCATCGAGGATAGGCGCAACGTCATGGTGCATACCTATGCGACGGCGATGGTTAAGCAGCTTCCTATAACCGCCTCAACCTAAGTCGCTCAGGCTTTTTGCGAGGACCGCCGGTCATCGAAGGCGCGCCGGGCTGGGAGCTTGCGCCGATCCGCCCGCGCGCAGCGCCATCCGGGCAAGACCGCAAGTTCCTTAGGGTGATTGCGCTGCGCAGCCGGCCGCGGGCCCAGCGACGGGTTCAGCGGCGGGTTCGGCGACGGGTTCGGCGGCGGAAGATACGCGCCGTGGCACAAAGTAAGTGCCATTCTCAGCGCTACTTAGAAATCGACCGAGCCCACGACCTCGGCGCTCGGCGCGCCGGCGCGCGGACCACCGGATGCGCGCGGAGGCGATCTCGCCCCTGAGAGCGAAGTGGGTAAGAAATCGCACCGCTGCCGCGTACGCGCCGATCGGTGCTGCGCTAGCACATCAAAACTGCGTGACGACACTCAGTAATCGGCGTACGTTCTGCGCTCCACTCGATCGAGCCGTGATGTTCGGTTCCGGCGCTTAGCGTTCGAAGCACCCGGTGCGCAGGTGGTTTTGCTGGCGCAAGAGCTGTTCTCCGGGACCAGGGCCGCCGGGCCCGGCAGCGACCGACGGGATCGCGCGGACGCCGGCAGGTCCCTCGTCGTTGCAAGCGCAAGGCCGCAGGCGTCGCGCAGTCGATGGTTTGCTTTCCGGCTTGCAACGCTATTTTCTCGCTATTGGCTTCGATCTTTGGATCGCTGTTGGCTTCAACGATGGTTCGATGGTTCAACGAAACGGGAAGGAATTGGCGATGGCACTGTTCATGTTGATGGGAAAGTACGCACCGGAGGCGCAAAAGGCCATTTTGGAAACGGGCTCGGACCGCGAGGCTGCTGCCAGGAAGGTCATCGAGGCGGCGGGCGGCAAGCTGCACGGTTTTTATGGAATGTTCGGCCAGGACTATCACGTGGCGATCATCGCCGAGACACCGGGCAACGCCGAATACATCGCGGCGATCTCCCCGGCGCTCATGTCCGGGGTCTTCGTCGCCTACAAGTCGATACCGCTGTACACCGCGGGCGAGGTCATGAAGGCGGCCGAGATGGTCAAGAAGGTCGGCAGCAGCTACCGGCCACCGAAGGCCTGAGTCGGCGTCTCTTGCCTCAGGTTCTTTCGGCCGCATCGTTCGGCCGCATCGTTCGGCAGCATTTGTCGCTACCCCGCTGCGGCGGGGTTTTTCTTGGCGCGATGCGGCCACGCTCGTCGAACCGCATCGCGCGCGCGGCGCCGGCCGGAGCGTGCGTGTTACGGCGCTTTAGGGTTTGACGCCGACGTCTTTCATCGCGTCGAGCTTGTCCAGACCGACGGCGGCAACGGCCTGCTTGATCGTATCCATGTCCACTTGCTGGCCGCGTGCCTCGACCACGAAGCGGCTGGCCACCACCACGCTGTATTCGCCGTCCTTGGCCTGCTTGCGGTACGTCTCATGCGCCGGGCGGCCATCGACCTTGCCGATCTTTTCGTAGCCGTCGCTGGTCTGCTTGTCTTCTTCGACCGACGCCCAGGCGGCCAGGCCGGCGAACATCGGCGCCCCGCCGGCGTCGGTGATGGTCAGATTCACGCTGCGTCCTTGCTGGTCGCCGTACGTGGCGCTGGCGTGGGAGATCTTCAAGTTGCCCACGCCGCCCTTTTCGGACTCTTGCTCGGTGCGCTTGAGTCCGCCCACCGTCTCGGGCAGCATCGCCTTGAGCAGGTTCTGGTCCACGGGCTCGGCCGGCTTTGCGCCGCCGGCCAGCAGCGCGCCCATCGCCGCGCCGACCGCCGCGGCCTGATCCTGGGGGTTGCCCGATTGTTTTGCCGCCTCGAGCTTCTTGTTGGCCTCATCGATGTCGGCGCGCATCTGGCTGAGCCGGTCGTTGGTGGCGCGGTTGTCGCCGGAGCTGGACAGGGAGACGGAGGGGTGCGACCACATGCCAAAGCCGCCGAACGCGGCGCCGATCTTGGCAAAGACCAGGCCGATCACGATCGCACAGACGACGATGGTGACCGTGTAGCCGACCGCTTTTTCCTTGGGCGCCTTCATCAGCACCGGCAGGCCCAGGTACAGCACATACAAGCCGTAGAGGGCGGCCACGAGAATGAGGATGCCCAGCATCGGGACGATGCCCAGCACGCTGGCGACCCACGCCGGGGTGTAGGAGTAGGCCGCGACCTTGAGCGCCTGCACTTGGTTTTTCTGACCGCCGAAGGTCGGCGCCAGCACGTTGATCAGCAGGGCGATCAGGAACACGCCCACCAGCGCGAGCACGTACGAGACGATCGCCGCGGTCAGACCGTCGACGATCGGGCGAGTGCCCAGGAAGGAGATGCCGACAAACGACATCCCCAGGAAGCTGGCGATCGGTCCGATGGCCGCCAGGTAGACGATGTAGTCCTTGTACAGACCGGCGTTCGTAGTGGCTTCCTGGTTGACGACGTCCCACTCGGACTTGGGCGTGAGGATCATGTTCTTGGCGCGTTCGACCAGTTTCACTTGTCATCCTCCTAGATGAGATTTTGCGTGCGCAATTGCGTGCGCAATGGTTTGCGCAAATGCGTGCGCGCTTGCGTACGTGATTGCGTGCGCGGGGCCGGGGTAAGGATCGCGATCGCCCCACATCGATGAAAAGGCCGGCGCAACCGTCGCTCGCGCCGACCGGAGCACAACGCTCGTCATCCAGCCTATCGCTGATCGGCTGCGAACGCCCGACTGAATGTACAGAAAACCCCGGTCCGTGCCTACGTGCAGCGTCCGCGCCGACGCGGTTTCTTGCCAAGCCCGGGCGCGGGCGGTCTGCGCCTAGGCCGCGATCGACATCGTCCTCGTTGCGCACGCGGGAAACCTGCGCCTGCGCTGCGGCCTCGATCCCGCTGCTGATGAGGGAGGCCGCGCTGTCATGCGCCCGCAACAAAGGCGCGCCGACTCTGTCTGCGGCGCTGGCCCTCAAAAAGATCGAGGGATCAACGGGTTTCCAAGCGTCGAAAGCCGCCGCGCACGCTGGCCGATTCCTCAGCGCTGGCCGGCCGCACGTGCACGTGCTGCACACGCGCCGCCAGCGGACCGCGGCGCGACCAAAGCACCAGCGCGTCGCAGGCCACTTCGGTCCCGCGCACGACGGCCTCGACCGTGCCGTCGAACCGGTTGCACACCCAACCCTCAATGCCCAGTCCGACCGCGACCCGGAGCATGCCCTCGCGATAACCCACGCCCTGCACCAGGCCATGCACCGTGAGGTGCAGGTCGGCTCTTGCATTCGCATCGCCGGTGTTGGACGGTTTCGTATTCATGTCGCGGTTTCGTTTCCGACGCCAGGGCAATCGATGCCGACGAGGATCCGTCCGGCGACCCTGCGGTGGCGCCGCCGTGGGCCAAAGGCGGGCTCGGATCCGCGTGGCCGCGTCCGCCTGGCATCGGGGAAGGACGAGCGCCTTGCCTTGCGCCAAGCTCGCCAACGCGTACTGCGCCGATGGCGCTGCGCGGCTGGGCGGGGCTACGCCAGCAGCAACGATACCCGACCCGGTGCCGCCGATTGCAGTGCAGACCGAATGCTGCATTGCAAGGGTCGCACCCCGGTTTGACGGTTGATCCAGATCAATGTGCAGGACGGCCCGGAAGGCTCGCAAGGGGTCGAGGCGAGTAGTGTCGGCGGCGGGTCGGCTCGGATGATCGAACCGCGTCAGCGCCTGGTTGGGTAGGGCAGGCGCCAAGAAAGGGATGGAATCTTCATGGGGTTTTTGAGCAGTTTCATCGGCGACGATATCCAGAGCACGCGGCTCGAGAGATTTCTGGATGCGACGACGCAAAGCAGCGTGAGCCAGCAGCTGAAGAGCCTGGAAGAGCCGCTCAAGGTTCCGTTTGCCCAGGCCATGACGGTGCTATTGCAGTCGCGCAAGGTAACGACCCAGCTCAAGCAGATCGCCGGCAAGACGCGCCGGTCGATCTTCTCGTCGAGCGAGTTTGCGCACGACCGCGTCTTTGCCGAGGTGGTCGCGTTTTACTACTTCGTGCTGATGGCCGACTACTTCGAAGAGCAGGACCGCGAAGAAGTGGGTGACGACGGAAGTACCTTCGACAGCTATTCGCGCAGCCTGAGAAAATCGCTGACCCTGGCCAACGCGCTGGTGCTCAAGCGATCGAGCGAGCCGTTCGAGCAAGGCTTCATCATCCTGAGGACCGGCGGCTACGCCGCCAACGCCGATGCGGACCGGCAAAGCGGTACGGCCGCGCTGCTCGATTTCGTCCTGCGGGCGTGGCAGGCCGGGCCCGGCGGCAAGGCCGCGGCGGACACGTCGGCCATCTCGTTGCCGGTGCAAAACGCAATCGCCGCCGTCGCCTTCGATGAGATCCGGGAACTTTGCCGGTCCATTTACGCGGTCAAGAACCATCAGCCCGTGCACCCGTCGTGAGCGACAAGATCCGCCGGTGTGCCTTGGCGATGGCCCGTTGGACGAGTCCATCGTCCTGACCAGCTGCAGGTCGTTTGGGCCGCATCGCTCGGTGCGGCGGGCCGCCCACCTTCAAGCGCTTGTCCGAACCGTCATCGGCTAAGGGTGCCTACTTCCCAAGGGGTGTCAAGCCCCGCGCCGATGCTGGCGCCTCGAGCGGATACTCTAGAAATCACCAGCGATTCAGCGAAAATCATCCGGTGGCGCACCGCGAATCCATCTGGAGGCCCGATTTCAGATCGTCTATGCGGTACGTGCGGCCGGGGCGGGCTAGGCTCCGGAAGCAGACACCGTGCTCTGCGCAGTTGCCTCCGGCGCTGCGTTTGTGAGGATCTTATACAACGGGACGTTCACGTAATAGTTAGATCGACCGATCTTCTGCTTGTGCAGAAATCCGCTCTTGGCTAGCTGATCAAGGTAACGGGTTGCGGTCAGTCGAGAAACGCTGAGGTCGTTCTCGATGAACTCTATCTTCGTGTAGGGATAGGAGAAGAGATTGTTGATCAAGTCTTGACTATAGAAGCGCGGATGCTGATCGCGGATGCGATGCTTGTAATCCAGCAGCAACGCCTTGATGGCTTGAATTGTTTCGATACTTTCGGCGGCTGTATTTTCGACGGCCTTTAGCATGTACAGGACCCATTCCTCCCACAAATCGCGGTCGCGGACGTCCTGCAACAGCCGGTAGTAACTGGCCTTGGTGCGCAGGATATGCCGGCTAAGGTATAGGACCGGGATGTTGAGGAGCTGCTGCTTGACCAAGTACAAGACATTGACAATGCGCCCAGTTCGACCATTGCCGTCATAGAAGGGGTGGATGCTCTCGAACTGATGGTGTATCAGGGCCATCTTCACGAGCGGATCCGCGTCAAACAGCGAAGCGTCGTTGATGAAGCGCTCGAGGTCTCCCATTTTTGCGAGGATGTCATCGGGATCCTGCAGTGGCGTATACACGACGCTTCCGCCGTCGGCGCGCAATGCGGTGCCAGGCAGCTTTCGGAATCCTGCATGGTTTAGCTCGAGCACCGTTTGGATCTGGAGGATATTGTTGTTCGTCAGGAGTCCCGTTTTTGCGACGGCTTCGAAGCCGACGCGCAAAGCTTGGCTGTAGCGAGAGACTTCCTTTGCAGCGGGGCTACCCTGAAGGTCGGGCCGCACCGCATCTCGGAACAATTCGTCGTTCGTGGTGACAATGTTCTCGATTGCTGAACTGTCCTTGGCCTCCTGCAGGCTCAACGTACTGATGAGTATTCCTTCGTTTGGCATCGAAGCGGCGACTCCTTTGAGCTCGGCAAGCTGGCGGGTCGCAGCGTTGAGCTGCTTGAGGATGTCGGCCCGTTCAAAGCGGCTAGGCTAAAGGCTAGACAGTGGCGGGAAATCGCTCATTTCTATACCTATTCGATCCGATGTGCATAGAAAACAGCCATTTTATATACATATTGCATTTATTAAATCCATTTCTACCTCTTCGTTCGCGAAACCGGTCATTGCAACAAAAATATTGCAAAACAAATACTTACGAGCATTCCAAGCTGCTGCAACCAATTCGGTTCAAACCCGGTACCAACGCTCGGACGGTCGGATGGTCGATAAAGGCGCCACGGTTTTCTGCGTGGCTCCTGCGCTTCTCAGGTGCGATAGGCACCCATGGATTCGTTCGAAGCGAGGGTCGCCCCGGCTGAGCAGAGAGCCCCCGCGGGACGAGCAGCGCGTCACCCGGCTCAGCAAATCGCAGAAGAACACGGGGCAATGGATCCTGTGTAGACGTAGGCAAGCGCTTTCGAGTGTCCTACTTGAAGAAAAACGAGATCGCCAACCGATGCCCCACCACCACGGCTGAGGTCAGCCATTTCGCACGGCGCCGCCTGTGGTCGATGCAGCGCCGCCCGAAACGGATCCGAGCGTTCCGGCAGCAGGCCGAGCTGGCCCTTCCAAATGTCACCCGTTTACTGAAACGTCAACAAGTGCCTCTCGCCATTGACGTGACCGCACAGCACGCTGCTGTCTTTGCCGTCGGCGTGTTCCTTTAGGAGGCCCAGCAATCGCTTCAACTGGCGCCGTACCTGCAAAGACCGGGGCGTACGGCGTGCGGTCCACACGCGGCGCACGCTCGTCCGCTAAAGTGCGCAATAAATTCTGCAGACGGGGTCGGCGGGCGCCGCAATAGCGGCGGGCCGTCGGACGACCCGAGGAAAGGGGGCCGCTTGACGCACGTGCAGCGCTATCTGATGGCCTTTTGTCTGGTGATCGGGTCGGCACACTCGGGGCAAGCCTGGAGCCTGGAGGGGACGCAAGCCGAGACGGGTCCCGGCCCAAGCGCCGTGGCGGCGGAGCCGGCCAGGGAACCGTTGCTGCAACCCTACGACCCGATCACCGGGGGCTACACGAAGGAAAGCAATGACGTGCCGTTCATGGACGTCACCTTGTCGCTCAAGTACCGACTGCTACCGACCCAGCTGACGGGCAACCGCCAGCGCGCCTTCTTGTCGCTGACCACGCGTTTTGGTTTTTACTGGGGCACGCGCGACAACTCGCCGGTCGTGGCCAAGAGCTACAACCCCAAGCTCATCTGGCGCTACCTGCCCAATGGCACCGCCGACATCGGCGGTTCCGGGGACGGCGGCGCCGGGAACGAGGGCCGTAACGAGCATCTACAGGAGGAGTACGCGCAGTTCGTCGACTTTGCGTATGCGCACGAGTCCAACGGCCAGCTCATCCATACGCAGGCGCAATACGTGGCGACGCAGGCCGCGCTGCAGCAACCGAAGTTCGTCAATGACGAAATCCACCGCGGCTGGGATTACCTCGAGGTGGCGTGGAAGAAGTCGGCTCTGCAGCAAGCCGATCGGGCCCTGTCCTCGCAGCTGGACTTGAAGTACTTCATGCCGGTCGGACTGTTGCAAGGAGCCGCGGACGAATACCATTCCTGGGAGAACAACCGGCAGGGCAAACCGAGAAAGTCCGTCGATGGCATCACCGAGTCGCTGCGCTACCAGTGGTACGGCATCGGCAAGCCGGTGGACGACACGAAGCTGTTCAGCCGCTCCGACGTGACGCTCAAGTTGACCACCGGGTATCACGATCCATTCAAGTTCGCCACGGTGCGCGCCGAGCTGGGCTTTCAGACCTATGTGCTGCCGGTCACCTTGTGGGTGCAAAGCGGCTACATGAGCGCTCTGGCGATGTATTACGAAAAGGTCAACGCCTTCGGCCTCGAGCTGCGTGTGCGCAGTTTCTGAGCCGGGGCGCGCGCACCGCAGGCCGCCCAGCGCGATCTGCGGTGGCTCGAATATCCGAGCCGAGCGCGGCTTTGGGGGGTACGCTAACCTATGGCCGGCGCCACCGTCGGGCCGGATGAAACGGCGCCGGCTCAATGGCTCCGGCTCATTGGCGCCAGCTCATTGGCGCCGACTCAATGGGTCGCCGCTTGGGGGCAGCCGTTTCGGGATCCGGGCGCCGGATCCGGCTGCGGCCGGGCCGTCCGCGCATGGCCCGTCGCCGATCGGCGATCGCCCGTCGCGAAGGGCGCAAGGCATTGGGTTCCTCGCGTGGCGGTGCTGCGGGGCGTGAGTCGACGCACAGAAGACGCACAGAAGGGAGGCAGCTTGTCCGCCGGATCGATCGCTTTTGAGGACTACGTGGGACTTGACGGGACCGCGCTGGCCGCGGGCGTGCGCAACGGCGAGTTTTGCGCCGCCGAGCTGGTGGAGACGGCCATCGCCCGCGCGCAGGCGGTCAACCCGAAGCTAAACGCCATCGCCGTTGCGCTGTTTGACCAGGCGCGCGCCGCGGCAGCGGCCGGCCCCGCCGGGGCGTTTGCAGGGGTGCCCTTCCTGATGAAGGACCTGAACCAGGGGCTGGCCGGCGTCCGGCTGACCCACGGCAGCCGGGCGTTTGGCGACAACGTGTGCCAATCCGATTCGGAGAGCGCGCGCCGCTTCAAGGCTGCCGGGCTGCTGATCATGGGCACCACGACGACGCCGGAACTCGGTCTGACGGTCACGACCGAGAGCCTGCTCTTTGGCAAGACGCGCAATCCGTGGAACCTGGAGCGGGTCCCGGGCGGCTCGTCCGGGGGGGCCGCCGCGTTGACCGCGGCCGGCGTCGTGCCGCTGGCGCACGCCACCGACGGCGGCGGCTCGATCCGCGTGCCCGCCTCCTGCTGCGGCCTGTTTGGCCTGAAGGTCTCGCGCGGCCGCAACCCGGTCGCGATGGGGCGCACCGAAGGCTGGAGCGGGTTGGGCGTCAGCCACGCGGTGACGCGCAGCGTGCGCGACAGCGCCGCTTTGCTCGATGCCATCCACGGGCCCGAAGCCGGATCGCGCTATGTCGCGCCGCCCCCGCAGGGCACCTTCTTGTCCGCGCTCGACCGGCCGCCGCGCCGCCTGAAGATTGCGCTGCAGCGGCACACCGCCGCGGGCGCACCGGTGCATGCCGATTGCCTCGCCGCCGTCGACGATGCGGCCCGGCTGTGCGAGCAACTGGGCCACGTGATCGAAGAGGCGCAGCCCGCGCTCGATGCCGAGGCGCTGCGCCAGGCGCTGTTGACCATCATCTCGGCGCACACCGCGGCGACGTTGAGCGCGCGGCAGATCGAGCTGGGCCGGCCGCTGGCCAAGGACGAGATCGAGCTGATCACCGCCGTCTTGTGCGCCAACGGCCGCAAGGCCACCGCCGAGGATCTGATCCGCGCCGATCAGGCCTGCATGACGGCGGCGCAGACGATCGGCGAGTTCCTGACCCAATACGACATGATCCTGTCACCGACGCTGGGCGAACCGCCCGTCGCGCTGGGCACGGTGTCGCTCGATGCCAACCCGCAGCAAAACAGCGAGGCCATCGGACGGTTCTCGCCGTTTACCGCGGTGCAAAACCAGACCGGGCAGCCGGCGATGAGCGTTCCGCTGTATTGGAATGCCGAGGGGCTGCCGATCGGCGTGATGTTCGCCGCTCGAGTCGGCGCCGAGCAGGATCTGCTGGCGCTGGCCGCGCAGCTCGAACAAGCCAGGCCCTGGTTTAACCGGCGGCCGCCGATCTGATTTGAGCTGAGTTCGCAGCCGAGCCAGTTCAGATGCGCGCGGCGGCCTGGTCGATGGCGGCCCGCAGTTCGGCGTAGCCGGAGGCCACGGGAAACTGCGGGAACTGCTCGACGACATTGGCCGGCGGACGAAAAAAGACGCCGGCGTGGGCTTGCTGCAGCATCGAGGTGTCGTTGTACGAGTCGCCAACGGCGATCGTGGCGAAATTGAGGTCGCGCAACGCAGCGACCGCGGCACGCTTTTGGTCCTTCATCCGCAGCACGTAGTCGACGATCCGGCCGGACGCGTCGGCTTCGAGCCGATGGCAAAAGAGCGTCGGCCAGTCGAGCTGGCGCATGATGGGCAGGGCAAACTCGTAGTAGGTGTCGGACAAGATCAGCACCTGGTAGTGCTCGCGCAACTTGCCCAGGAACTCGCGCGCGCCCGGCAGCGGACCCAGCCGCTCGATGACGCGCTGGATGTCCGGCAGGCGCAGCCCGTGGCGATCCAGCAGCGCAAGCCGCTGGCGCATCAGCTTGTCGTAATCGGGTTCGTCGCGCGTCGTGCGCTTTAGCTCGTCGATGCCTACGTGCTGGGCAAATTCGACCCAAATCTCCGGCGCGAGCACACCCTCCAGATCCAGACACACGACGACCACGGCGATTCTCCGATGCGATGAGGGCGGGGCGGCAACCGCCGCGCGCCCGGCGGCATTATGCCTTGCAAAAACCGCGCCGCTGCAGCCGTCAGCACGGCTTGCGCCCAGCGGCCGGAGCGCCGTGGCAACGGTGGAGCGACGGCCGCTGCGCGACCGCAGACGCGGGCCCGGCAGCGCCCGTCCGCTCTTGGCGCAGGCAAGGGCCGCAACCCTGACTCAAAGGGGAGCCTGCGGCGCGCAACCCAGAGCCTTGGCGCAAGAGCGCGCCCGCGTTACTTGCCGGGCGGACGGTACTTGGCGGCCACGGCTCCGGCCCGTTGCATCGCCTCGACCATCTGTTCAAACGTCATCAACTCGGTAAAGCCGCCGTCGGTGATCGCGCCGCTGGCCAAGGCCACGCCCAGATGGGCGGTGTTTTTCACCGGATCACCCTCGGCGACCGAAATGAGTTCGAAGGTGGGCGTTACCCACAGGTGCAGAAGCTTCATCCCCGCCGATTCGTAGAGCGCCCGGATACTGGCGGTGCGATCTTCGGGCTTGGCGATGTATCCCTTGATGCCTTCCTGGCTCAACCTTGCGCGCCCCATATATAGGCTCATGGCTCGTTACCTCCATCTGTTGCAGTAAGAAAAAAAGCGTGTCACCAAAATCGCGTGTCACCAAAATCGGCACGCAACCCAACCCAAATTTCCGCCCGCACTCGTCCAGGCTGGCCACCGCGATGGAGCCTGACGCGCGTCAACGAGGAGCGATTTCCCCGAACTCGTGAGTTGTGTCAACTCCATCACCGGCTGCAATCACCGGCCGTAATCAGCGGACGACCGGCTTGGCCGCGATCCGAGTCTGCGGCCGGCAGACTATTTCCGAACTGACTGCGAGACGAGCTCCATCTCCTGCGTACCCGCACCATAGGCGCTGTCGGCCGCGCGCTTGAGGCTCTGCTTCACCCAGATCCGCAGTTCGGGGCTAAGCCAGGTGATTTCTTCGGCGCCGTAGGAGTAGGAGCAGGCCACCTTGAACGCCTTGTACGCGCCCGCGGGCACCTTGACCTCTTCGTAGGCCTCAACCTTGCACGTCGTGTCGTACGGGTGGCTGCCGCCGGCCGCGTCGATCATCCGGTAGTGCTGCATCCATGTCTTGCCCACTTCCAGCGGGAGTTGATACCCCGATGCAGGCTCCCACCGGATCAGCGGCTTGTCGTCGGTCCCCAGCACCGCCATCCAGAACCCTTGCCCGTTCATTACGACGGTCCCTTGCTGGGGCTGGGTCGCGAGGGTATAGACCTTCTGGCCTTCCCAGGTCCGCTCCCCGACCGTGACGGTCAGCTGCTTGTCGCCCGATCCAAAGCTGCCGGTGTTGTGCTCGCCGTTGATCCACGTCGATCCGACCGCCGGCGGCACATACGCTTCCATCCTCGGTTGCAGCACCGTGCATCCGGCGCAAGCCAGCGCTGCGGCGACAACGGCTTGCGCGACGTACCGCTTCTTGTCACCGATCGGGTTCACGTTGCTTCCTTTCCTAGGTTGACGGCCGACATGCCAGCTGCGCTGCGTCCAGCGCCCGCCTTTGTCCGCAAACGCCGGTGCAACGCCAAACCATCGCCGATGCGCACCTCTACATAGCCGGCGTTACAGCAAGTTAGACCGTGTCCCCCGGACCGTTTTGCCAGGGATCAAGAAAGCGCGGCCGGTCGCGTACGTGCTAGCACCTATGCGCCAGCCCGGCAGGATCCATGGTTGACCGCCCGGGGGCTTCCCATTGTCTCGTGCCAGAGCGCAGTCGGCATCCGGCTCTTCTGCACGCAAGAACGCGCCAACGCGGTCACCGGGTGCGGGACCAGACCGCGCGGGCGGCTCGGGCCGATCCGGCGAAGTGCATCAAACTTGCCGGCCATCAACGAGCGCCGCGTCGATTGGGGTAGTTTTCTTGCACCGACGCGGGCCCGGTGGCCGCGCGCTCGGGAAACAGAACGAGGAGCGACGTGATGATCAACTGGTCGAGAACTTCGTGCTTTCCTAGCAAGAACATGGGTGCCGCGCTGGCGTGGGCGCGCGAGGTCGCTGCATATGTCACCAACAAGACGGGGGTCGAACTCAAGGTCGAAATCGCGGCATCGGGCAATCCGTACCGGCTCCGCTGGATCTCGCAAGCCGAGAGCCTGGCGGCCCTCGAGCAGGCAACAAAGAAGGTCATGAGCGATCCCAAGTACATGGAATTGCTGGCCAAGGCCGCGGACCTGTTCATCCCCGGGGCGACGATCGACGAGTACTGGAGCAGCATCTGAGGCTGGCTGTCTGAGGTTGGCTCACGGTCAGTGGAATTCTCGCCAAAGGACGCCGGCGATCGCGGCGCGATGTGCCGGCGCGGGTTAGGACGCGCCCGATCGATTCGAGGGCCATTGGGCCCGCCGGGCGGTGGCTGCAAAGGAGCCGAGGACATGATCGAAGTCGACCGGGCGAAGTATCTGCGCATCGCCTTGCTGGTGCTCGGGGCGTTTTGCACGTTCGGCATGGTGCCGCTGAGCTTGCTATGGCCCGCGGGCTGGATCTGGCATGCAGGCGGTCGCTCGGAGTATTTCGAGATGATCGCGGGAATCTACGCGACGCTCGGCGTCTTCTTGATGCTTGCCTCGCGCGATCCGCCGGCGCACAAGAGCCTGATCTGGTTCACGATCTGGTCGAGCGTCGTGCACGGCGCCATCATGACCGCCCAGGCGCTGGCCGATACCCGGCACATGGGGCATTTGCTCGGAGACGTGCCGGCACTGTTCATCGCCGCGGCGGTATTGGCGATCTTGATGCCACGCGCATCGGCTGCCGGCGCCACGCGCCCGGCCCATTGAAGGCGCCGCCGGGAGCCTGCCGCAAGATGAAAACGGGTACGTTCGTCGGCTCGAGCGTCCCACGGCGCGTCCCACCGCGCGTCCGACCTTGCGTCCGACCGCGCCTCTCACCGTGCGTCGCGCTGGAAGCGCGCTTGCCGTGCCCCGGACACCGCGCCCGGCGCCGTCGGCTCGCCGGTAGCCGGGTCCTTGCACCGCGCGGTTGCAGGGCCGAGGCAAATTCCGATCCAAGCTGTCGTTCCTTCCACGGGGAGCATCGATGACACCGGCAAACGAGGATTTCGTAAAGCATCTTCTTGACCACATGCAGGACTGGTTTGACGACGCGCAAAGTTTTCAGTTGGCGCGGCTGGGCAGCAAGTACTACCCGTACACGCACTTGTTCTCGCCGGTGCAGGTGAACGCTGTGCGCATCAAGAACCGCATCGTGATGGGCCCGATGGGCAACTTCGAGATGGCCGAGGAATTTGGCCGCCCGAACGACAAGATGATCGAGTACTTCACCGAGCGCGCACGTGGCGGCGTGGGCCTGATCACCACCGGCTTGATCCCGATCAGCGATGCCGCCGACCCGACCCTCACCGAAAAGGGCGGCCAGACCTTCCTGCCGCGCATCTCCAGGAGCCGGACGGTTTTTTCCGGCTGGCGCGACCTGGCCGAGAACGTCCATTCCTACGGCACGCACGTCTTCATCCAGCTCACCCCCGGCATGGGGCGGGTGGGACCGCCGGACTCGCTGCTGACCAAGCACAAGCTGCCGGTGTCCGCATCGTGGAACCCCAACTACTATGCCCCGGGGATACCCTGCCGGCCGCTGACCGACGGCGAGTGCAAGCGCATCATCAAGGATGCCGGTCAGGCCTGCGCCGACGCCAAGGCGATGAACATCGATGGCGCCTACCTTCATGGCCACGAGGGGTACCTGCTCGAGCAGATGGCCAATCCGGCCTTCAACCGCCGCGTCCTCAGCCACTTTGCCGACTGGCCGATGTTTGGCCTGGAGATGGTGCGCGAGATCCGCAAGCGGGTCGGGCCCGAGTACCCGATCATGTACCGCATCGACCTGTCGCTGGCACTCAACGCCACCTATGGCGCGCGGATGGCGCAGGTTGGTTCCCTGAAGAAGTTCCGCGGCGAACGCCAGATCGGCGAGACGCTCCAATACATGGCCGACCTGGTCGCCGAAGGAGTGGATCTGTTCGACGTGGATCTGGGCTGCTACGAGAACTGGTGGCTGCCCCATCCGCCCAACTCGATGCCCAGCGGCGTCTTCTTGCCCGTCTCCCGTCTGGTGAAGGAATATTTTGCCGAACACAAGGTGCTGAGCAATGCCGGCCTGCCGGTGCCGGTGGTGGGCGTGGGCAAGCTGGGCTACCCCGATCTGGCGGAAAAGGCGCTGCGCGACCAGATGTGCGACATGATCATGCTCGCCCGTCCGCTGCTGGCGGACCCGGATTGGCCCAACAAGGCCTATGCCGGCCGAGTCGACGAGATCTGTCCGTGCATCGGTGACCAGGAGGCCTGTCTGAACGAGCTGCCGCAGGGCGGTCACCTGAAGTGCTCGGTCAATCCGCGCACCGGCCTCGAAGACGTGATCGCGCGCGATCTGACCGCAACCGCCAAGCCGCGCAAGATCGGCATCGTCGGCGCCGGCCCGGGCGGCATCACGGCGGCGATTACCGCCGCCCGCCGCGGCCATCACGTGACCCTGTATGAAGCGCGCGAGCGGGTGGGCGGCTGGCTGGTGCCCGGTTCCGTGCCAAAGATCAAGTACGAGATCGGCAATTACCTTGCCTACCTCGAGGGGCAGCTGGCGCGCTGCATCGGCGAGCACCGCCTGGCCTTGCAGCTCAAGGCGACCGTCACCCCCGGCTCGCTGGCCGACCAGAAGCTGGACATCCTGGTGGTCTGCAGCGGTGCCAAGCCGGTGCGGCCAAAAGTCGAAGGCGCTGATCTACCCCACGTGGTCCAGGCGGTGGATCTGTTTTTGCACCCGCAGTGGGCCCAGGACGCCGGCGACGTGGTCGTCGTCGGTGGCGGTGCCGTCGGCTGCGAAGCGGCGCACTGGCTGAGCAGCGAATACGGCAAGCGGGTGACCTTGGTCGAGATGCAGCCCTCATTGATGACGGGCGCCTGCACCGCCAACCGCGGACACATGATCCACAGCCTGGAGCGGCACGGCGTGAAGCTGTTGAACTGCACGCGTGTTACATCCATCCGCGCCGGCCAGGTGACGATCGCCCGCAACGTGTCCTCGACCGTGCCCGATCCGTTCGTGACCTGGACGCCGCTGCTGCCCGCCAACGTGCCCAATCCTTTGGCCAGGCCGATCCGCGAGGAGATCGCCGAAGAAGTCCTCGCGGCCGATCTGGTGGTGCTTGCCGCGGGCCTGCACGCCGATCACACGCTGTTCGAGGCCTGCGAGGCGCAGCGCAGCGCAAAGGAGATCTACGCGATCGGTGACAATTTCCGTGTCGGGCACGTGTTTGACGCGGTGCACGCCGGCTTTCGGATCGGCAGCACGCTATAGACCCGGCGCACAGCCCGTCCGCTGGTCGCGCCGCGGCCTCGGCGACGCGGTTCAGCGACGCAGCCGCAGCGACACCGCCCCAGCGTTCGCATCGGTGCCCTGCAACGGCCGCTGCCGGCCACGGTGGCGACGCGGCCGCGGTCCCAAATCGGCTCATCGCAACACGAGGAACTTGGCCGGCGTTGGGCGGCAGCCGCCTGGATCCGCTGGCAACTTTCTTTGCGCGTTGGCGTGCCTGCGGGCAGCTTGCGTCAGCTGCGACATCAAAGTAGGGTTCATCCGTCGCCCACCAGGAGTCGTTCATGTCGCTGGAAGAAATCTTCTATGTCAGCCAATCGATCGCATCGATTGCCGTCGTCGGATCGCTGGTCTACCTAGGCCTGCAGGTGCGCGCCGGCGACCGCAACCAGCGCGCACTGATGCAGCAGGGGCGCGCCGACCGGGTCTCGCAGGCTGCAATGACGACCGCCCACCCGGATCTGGCGCGCATCTGGCGCAAAGGCCTGGCGGGCGATGACGGATTCACGCACGACGAGTTTGCGCAGTGGATGCTGCTGTGCCGATCCGCGTTCCTCAGCGGCGAAGACTCGTTCCTGCAGTACCAGGGCGGCCTGCTCGACCGGGCGGCCTTCGAGAGCTACGAGGCCGGCGCGCGTTTCTTTCTGGCGTCCCCGGGAATCCGCGCGGCCTGGACGCTCGCGAGGGCCCAGTTTGGCAGCGACTTTCGCAACTACGTCGATGCGCTGGTCAAGGCGACGCCCATCGCACCCAAGACCGACGCGCTTGCCGAGTGGCAACGTCTGCTGCAATCGGAACGTGAAGCGGCGTCGGCCGGTGTCTGACGCCGGCTAGCCTGTCCACCCTGCGCGTGAAAGCCGACCGGCGCCGGGCGCTCGCGATGGCGGGCAGGCGACCCGTTGCCGCCTCGAACGCACGCCGAGCGAACCTTCGAACCGCTCGCAAGCCGGCCCGCGACCGCCGCTAGGCCGCCGAGTGCAGCGGCACCTCCCATCCGGGAAACACCAGTACGGCTGGATGGCGCTTGAGCGCTCGCGCAAGAACCTTGGACCGCTCCACGCCCAGATTGACTCGATCGTTTTCGATCGCCGAGATCGTTGCCTGTGCAATTCCGGTCAGGCGGGCCAGTTCGCTTTGGGTCAACGCCTGCAACTCCCGCAGGATGCGAACGGATTCACCGACAGAAACGTCGACACGTTTTTTCGCAGGACGATAGTCGCTCATATCACTGTTTCCGGTCGTCATGCGGGGCTAACTGCACCACTTCGATCAACAAAACGTCGGCCTCGACTTGGTAGATCACGCGCCATGGGAGATCCAGCCGCGACGACCGATGCCCCTTCCCTACACCCGAGAGGGCTTCATCGCGAAACCCTCTGATGGCCATCAATCCGGCTGGCCCCGAAAGGCGCGCGATGTCCTTCCATTTTTCGTAGCGCTTCAGAACCTCGACCGGCACGCGACCAGACAATTGCCGGTCGACCCGTCGATGCTCCTGGATCTCCCACATGCCATATTATGTATATACGTTATAAAGTATGTCCATCCTGCCCACGGTAGTTCCGCATCGTCAATTCGCCGAACGGGAAGTGATCATCCGGACGACCGCCTTGGCGAAAACGGTTCACCGTTTTGCGGCGGCCGGAACTGGCTTGGCCGATGGCGGCGTCAAGGGTATCCGGCCTGGGGCCCCCGACTTTCGGCGGTTATCCGAGGGTCAGGCAACCGATCGTCCGATCGTAAGAGAATGGACGCCGGCGCTGCAGGAGCGGTTCGATGGCTAGATCGAAACCTGGCGTCCAATTTCAACCACGCGCTCCGACGGCAAGCGCAGCAGTTCGGTCATGTGGGCTGCATTGCGTTGCATGGCGGCAAACAGCGCCTCCTGCCAGCGCGGCAGGCCTTGCCCGCCGCCTTGCGGAACCACCGTTTCCAGGCCAACGTAGTACGTCACGTCGTCCAGATCCTCGAGGCCAGCGCGCCCTTGCAGCGTCTTGAGCAGGCCGGGGATGTCGGGCCGTTCCATGAAGCCATAGCGCGCGTGCACACGCCAGAAGTTCGGCGCCACCTGCGACACCGCGACCCGGTCCGCGTCGGCGACCCAGGGGGTCGACTCGACCTGCATGGTGATGGCCAGCACCCGCTCGTGCAGCGCCTGGTTGTGCTGCACATGCCAGGCGACCAGCGGCGGGGTGTCGCTGACCGATCGGGTCAGAAACACCGCGGTGCCGGGCACCCGCGCAACGCGGTCCCGCTCGAGCCGGGACAGGAACGAGCCGATCGGAACCGGGTCTTGCAGCAGCTTGGCCGACATCGCGTCGCTGCCGCGGTGCCAGCAGAACATCAGCACGTACACGAGCACGGCCAGCACCAGCGGCACGTAGCCGCCCTCGCCAACCTTGACCATATTGGACAGGAAGAACGCGCTGTCGACGACCAGGAATACGCCGGCCACCGACGCACTGGCTGCGCGGCCCCAAAGCCAGATCTCGCGCATCGCGATGAACAGCAGCCCGGTCGTCATCAGCATGGTGGCGGAAACCGCGATGCCGTAGGCCGCGGCCAGGTTGTCGGACTTCTTGAACGCCAGGGTCAGCCCAAGCGTCACCGCCATCAGGATCCAGTTCACCGCGCCGATGTAGATCTGGCCGTACCCTTCCTCGGAGGTCTGCGTAACCTTCAGCCGCGGCATCCACCCCAGCAGGATGGCCTGGCGCGTCATCGAAAACGCGCCGGTGATGATGGCCTGGCTGGCGATCACGGTGGCCAGCGTGGCCAGCACGATCAGCGGCAGCAACAGCGGCGCCGGGCACAGCAGATAGAAGATGTTGGCGTCGATCGGTACGCCCGAAGCGGCGATCGCGGCCTGGCCCGCGTAATTGAGCACCAGGCTGGGAAACACGATGGCCGACCAGGAGAGCTTGATCGGTCCGGCGCCAAAATGGCCCATGTCCGCGTACAGAGCCTCGGCCCCGGTCACGCAGAGGAAGACGCCGCCCAGAACCAGGAAGCCGGCCATCCCCCCGTGCAGCAAAAAGCCCAGGCCATAGAGCGGATTGAGCGCATACAGCACGGCAGGGTGCTTGGCCACGCCCCACAGCCCCAGCAACGCGATGGACGCGAACCAGAGCAACATGATCGGTCCAAACGCCTGGCCGATGCGCGCGGTACCCAGCGGTTGGACGGCAAACAGCACCAGCATGACGATCACGGCCAGCGGCAGCACGTAGGTGCCCAGGCCCGGCACCGCCAGCTCCAGGCCCTCGAGGGCCGACAGCACGGAGATGGCCGGCGTGATGGCGCCGTCGCCGTAGATCAGGGCAGCGCCGAACAGCCCCACCGCGACGATCATCGGGCGGCTCTGGCGCTTTACGCCCAGCAACGACATCAGGGCCAGAATCCCTCCCTCGCCATCGTTGTCGACGCGCATCGCGAAGCCGACGTACTTGATCGAGGTGACGATGATCAGGGTCCAGACGATGAGCGACAGCGCGCCAAGAACCGCCTGCGGCTCGTGGCTGCCCATCAGGTCCAGCACCGTCTTCAAGGTGTAAAGAGGGCTGGTCCCGATGTCGCCGAACACCACGCCGAGCGCCGCTACGCTGGAGACCGCGATCGCGCGCCGTGGAACTGCTGTGTCATGTCCGGTCATCTCGACTGTTCTCCCTTTGGGGTCGACCCTGCCGCCATCCGGCCAGCGCGGGGAGGGCGTGCCAAACAATGCCATTGCCTGCGCCCGCAAGAGCGTAATGGAACGCCAAAGCCGGCGGATGACGTTGACAGGCGTCAAGCTCGCGCCGAAAGTCGGGGGCCGCCGCCGCTGCGGCGCAACAGTCGAATCAAATATCTCATCCAAGAATCGCATCGTTCGGCTGACGCCATTGCAGTGCGCTGGTTGCCGACCGGCGGCTCGGACGATCGGCTGGTCGGTCGATCGGTCGATCGGTCGAAAAGCGCGCGTTCTTTGGGCGAGCGATCTAAGATGATGCGAGCGCCCAGCCCGGCAGCAGCCCTGGAGCAGCCCAGCAGCCGCCGGACGCACCGCCCATGGAGCGAGCGGCATCGCCCAGCGAGGGACGACCCGATTGCCCTGCTGGACCCAGCGGGTCGATGTGACCGCGCGGCGAACCCGTCGCGGCAAAAGGCGAGCGCCCAACAGATCCTGCATCACCAACCCGCAGACGCTATCGAGCCACCGATGAATGCCCGGTTCGTCAAGAGTAACCGCAGTCGCTACGCCGATCACCTGCTGCGGGAGGCCCATGGCCTGGACGCGCTGCGCAGCGCGGCGGCCGGCTCCGGCATCGACGTGCCGCAGGTCTTGCAGGTCGACGGGCAGACGTTGACGATGCCGCTGATCCGATCGACCCACTGCTCCACCGACCAGTGGGCAAAGCTTGGGCGGGGCTTGGCGGCGATCCACGCGCGGGCGCAGCCGCACTTCGGATTCGATGAAGACAACTACATCGGCCTAAATCCGCAGCCCAACACGCCCGACCGCAGCTGGGGCAATTTCTTCCTGCAACAGCGGCTCGGGTTCCAGGTCGGGCGGATCGCCGATGCGCGGCGTCGCCAGCGGTTTTCGCAGTGCCTGCAGCAAGGCGCGGCGAGGCTGCGCGAATTGCTCGACGCCGAGGCGCTGACGCCCAGCCTGGTGCATGGCGATCTTTGGAACGGCAACGTGCTGTGCGGCCAGGACGGTCGAGTCTGGCTGATCGACCCGGCGCCGTATTACGGTGACCCGGAGGTCGACCTGGCGATGACCGAGATGTTCGGCGGTTTCGCGGCGCCGTTTTATGCCGCCTATCGGGACCGGCGACCCGAGCCGGCGAACTACCCGCTGAAGAAGAAGATCTACAACCTGTACCACTACCTCAATCACCTCAATCTTTTTGGCGATGGCTACCTCGACGGATGCGAGGAGGGCTTTGCCGTGCTCAGCGGGATTTGAACGCTCCGCGGTCCGAGAGTCCGGATCGACCCGCCGCGCTGCCCGGACAGCGGATGGCCGCGGTTTCGAACCCGGCGAGGACCCGTTCGGGTCGCGCGAGAAAAGATGAATCCGCGGACCTGCCGATCGGGCGAAGGAGTCGGGCTAGGGAGCAGGTCCGAATCCGGCCGGGCCGTGCGCCTCGTCCCGGGTACCGTCCTTACTCGACCTTGGCAAACACCAGCTCGAAGACGGTTTCCTTGCCGGTCTGCGGGCTCTTGGCGGGCAGCGTCTGGATGTACAAGGACTTGCCATCGATCCGGAACTGGCGAACCTGCGTCGTCCCGGTCCAAGACTGGTTCCAGGATGCATCGATGTGATGGCTGACCTTGTCGCCGTCGATGCTGTAGGCCCCGGCGTAGGCGATGACGCCGTCGTATAAAGCGATGCGCTCGGCATCCGTGGGCACCGATCCGGCGGGCGCCTTGCGCTCGTCCCTGATCAGGATCACCTGCATGCGGCAGTCGGGCCCGTAGCTCAGATAGCCGGTTGGCTTGGACCCGAGCGTATCGGACTTCTGGCCGGTCGCCAGATCCAGCGCCGCGAACGACTGCAGCTTCCACGTTCCCAGTTGCGGCCCGGAGCAGTTCTGGTGTTGCTGCGCGCCGGCAGCCGCGCACCCGAAAATCAGCCCAGAGAACACGACGCCAACCAGTAGCTTCATTTGCCTCGCTCCGAAGTGACGGCGATGTGGTCTCTACCCTCAAGTGGTTCCCGCGCGATCCGCGCCGGCACCTGGACGGCGCTTGCCCGCCTGTCAGCGTCTCATCGCAGTGTGGCAGGAATTGCGCGCAGCCGGTGAAGGAAATCAAATGCCCCCGCGCTGCATCCGGTCTTGGCCGAGGCCGAGCTCGACGATGGAAACGCTGCCCGACACTTGCTTGAGGAGCAACGTCGCCTTACGGTGATCCCCCAACGCATCGCCGCCCATGCGGCCGCCGTCAGCGTCAGCAGGGCGGCGCCGGTACCGCCCCGGCTCTTGGATCTTTGACGCGATTGGCGGCGCGGATCCTGCTGGGGTTGACGATGCTCATCGAGGTTCTCATCTACCCGCAAGGCTGGCCAACACACGTTCCGTGGGCTGCGATGCGGCTCGTCTTGTGGTTTCGAGGTCCCGGAGTATTGTCGCCCGATCATCTCGACGGTCGCCGCTTCGCGCAGCTGGCCGTGCGACCGATGTCCTTGGGCCGATTGCCGGGCGCAGCGGCGGCTCTTGCCGTACCGCCTCGCTGTCCGAATTGGTGAACGGCACCGGTGCCGCTTCGTTAGCTGCCCTCGTGAGTTGCCAAAAAGGCAGCAGGCCGGCCGGGATCGGATCGGCAAGGCGCGCCGGGATGGGCTCTAACGCATTGATTATCCGATGCGTCGCCGCAATCGAAGGGGTTGCTTGCGCTGACCGAGGGTGTCCGGCGACACCTTCTTGCCAGAGCGACGGTTCGTGCCATCGCGCCGCTGATCCGGGGAGCTGACTGAGGTGCCTGGCCCAGGCTTAGGAAGTCTTGGACGGGCGTCGGCCGGCAACCTTGACCGGACACGATCATCGGACGCAGTGATCGGAGGCAGCGATCGGCCGCGACATTCGGCCCTCGGTCGCTACCCGATTGCTTCTCGAGCGCTATGCGCGCCGCCTCCGCAGACGGGTAAGAATGCGGCGCCGGGGGCTGCCAAGAAGTCCGCGGTCCGATACGCTGCGGGCATCAGGGTCTTTGCGGATGAGGGCGCGATGGCAACCAAAGCGAAGTCGGGTGTTCCCACAACGATCCGGGCGGTGCCGCGCGCCGGCGACCCGACGGCGCTGAAGGTGGCCGTCGGCCTGCTGACCGGCGAGCAGACCGCAGGGAGCGGGTGGGCCAAGGCACAGGCGGTCAGCTGGCGCCTGCCGGTTCAGACCCTGGCGCAGATCGACGTGCTCGCCGAAGCGGCGAACATCTCCCGGTCGCGCGCGGCGCTCACGATCATGAACGCGGGCTGGATGCAGATCCTGGCCGCGTTGCCCGATCGCGCGCAGCGCGAGCGCTTCCAGTCGGCCGCAGAGAATGCCGCCGAAAAGCGGCTGCGCTCGCGCGGGACGTCGGTGATCACGTTCTGAGCCGTGCGCGCCGGCTGGGCTCGGCGGGTTCGATGTCCAGAGCTTCGCCCTCGAGGCGTCCGACCAGGAGTCGACGGCATACGAGTACGATAGGATTTTTCGGCCATGGCAAAAAAGGCGCTGCTGGCGCCGCGCCAAGACCCGCGGGAGGATTCCACCATGCGTTGCACATTCGAGTCACCGATGCATATCGACGGTCACGGCGGGCAGCGGCGCCGGCTCTTGATGGCGCTGGCCGCCGCGATGGCGGTTTCCCCGTCGACCTACGCCGACATGCTGGCCGAGTTGACGCAACACGACGCCTCGTCCGGCCTCAAAGAGGCGCTGGAGCGTGGCGCGAGCGCGGCGGTCGAACTGCTGGGCAAGACCGACGGCTTCTGGGGCAACGACCGCGTGCGCATCCCGCTGCCGGACTGGTTGCACAAGGCCGAGGGCGCGCTGCGCCTGATGGGCCGCAAGAAGGACGTGGAGGAGCTGCATGTGGGCATCAACCGTGCGGCCGAGCAGGCGGTGCCGCAAGCCAAGAGCCTGCTCGTCGCAGCGGTGCACTCGATGACGGTCGAGGACGCCAAGAAGGTGCTGACCGGCGGGGACAATGCGGCCACCCAGTATTTTGAAAGCAAGACCCGCGTGCCGCTGCATGCGCGCTTTTTGCCGATCGTGACCCAGGTGACGCAGCGCATCGGCTTGGCGCAGCAGTACGATGCGCTGGCGGAAAAAGGGCGATCTCTTGGGCTCATGCAAGGCGACACCAGCATCGAGCACCACGTCACGACCAAGGCGCTCGATGGCCTTTACCTGATCATCGGTGACGAGGAGAAGAAGATCCGCTCCGATCCGGCCGGCACCGGCAGTGCCTTGCTCAAGAAGGTCTTTGGATCGCTCTAGATCGAGGTAGGTCCAGCGGCTGCAAACGTCGGCGATGGACGCTGGGAACCGCGGCGCCCGCCACGGCGGTTTCGTGACGAGCGCAATAAATGGGGCGGAACCGGGCGTCGGTCGCCAGTGCCTTGCCTGCACCGCGCGCGTCATTCGTCCGATGCGCTCATCCTGCCTTGCGCCGGCAAGCCGGCGCGGCAAGGCACTCATCGCCGGCTCGTTCTGACATCCGGGGCGCTTGCCCCCGATCACCGAGCTTGCCGGGCGTGGCTGTCACGTGCCTGTCATCTGCGGCGGGCCCTGGGCGACCGGTTCGGCGCCATCGCACAGCGTCTGCCATTGTCGTCAAAGTCAATTTCATCTGCCGCCATTGCCAGTCTTCTTGCCGGCACGCGATCATCGATTCGGATCGATGCGCAGCGCATAGCGCGCGCAAAAGGCGGCCGCCGGCGATATGGCTAGAGGCGGTCGGTGGTTGGGGCAATTGGCTGGTTCGATCCATCGGCGCGACCCGTTGGCACGATCAGCAACCGGTCACGAAGCGGGCGTAGGATTTTGCCAACAGGCGGGCGACGACGACGTCCGATGGCGCCCGGCAGGCGCAAGCGGCCGCGTCAGCCGCCGATGCAAGCGATCAATCCGCAGCGGAGCAACAGATGAAAGCGATGGATGTCATGGTGCGCGACGTTGTCACGATCCGGCCGAACGCCACGGTCAAGGAAGCGATCGACCTGCTCGTGCAGCACGATATCAGTGCGATTCCCGTCGTCGATCACGCGGGCGCCGTGGTGGGCATCATCAGCGAGGCCGACCTGGTCCGGCGGGCGGACATCGGCACGGAAAAGCATCGCCCGTGGTGGCTTGAGGCCATCACCCCGGCGACGACGCTGGCGGCCGATTTCGCCAAAGCGCACGGGCAGCGTGTGGATGAAGTGATGTCGACGCAGATCGTAGCGGCCGAGCCGGAGACGCCGTTGTCCGAGGTCGCGACCTTGCTGGAGCGCCACCGCATCAAGCGCGTGCCGGTCATCCAGAACGGCAAGTTGGTCGGCATCGTCAGCCGCGCCAACCTGATCCAGGCGATGGCCTCGTCTTCCCCGGGAGCCGGGGGTGGCAGCGTTTCGAGCCAGGATCGATCCATACGCGTGGCATTGCTGGCCCGTCTGGGCGAGCAAAAGTGGACGGATTTTGGCTCGCGCAATGTCACCGTCACCGGCGGCGTGGTTCACCTGTGGGGGCTTGTCGGTTCCGAGCAGGAACGCAAGGCACTGGTCGCGCTTGCCGAGGAGGTGGCGGGCGTAAAGAGGGTGTCGGACGAAATGATCTCGGCGTACGAGCGCCCAGGGACCAGCGGATGTCTAGTGGATGCCCCGCGGAGGCCCCGCGGATGCCCAATGAGCGCACGGCGCGCGGCGTCGGCGTCACGACGCCGGCGCTTGCGGACCGGAAGCGGGCGCGGTGGCGTTGACGGTCCATCGACCGGACATGGATAGCGTCGGCAAGAGCGTGGGGGACTTGCCCGAAGACGTGACGCTGCGACGCGTCGGCGCCCAGGAGGGCGCTGAGTGCATCGAGGCGCTGGCCGACGTGCTCGTCGATTGCGTCGAAGGTGGCGCCTGCGTGGGGTTCCTGCGCCCGCTCGCGCGCCAGAAGGCCGTCTCGTTCTGGCGCGGCGTGATCGAGGGCGTCGCGCGTGGCGAGCGCGTGTTGCTGGTTGCGCAAAATCGCTCAGGACGGATCGTCGGGACGGTGCAAATGATCACCCGGGCGCCCGAGAACCAGCGCCATCGCGCCGATGTGGCCAAGATGCTGGTGCGCCGCGACGCACGACGACGCGGCATAGGGCGGCGCTTGATGGCGGCGCTGGATGAGGCGGCTCGCCAGGAAGGCAAGGCGCTACTGGTGCTGGACACGGCCACCGGTGGCGACGCGGAGCGCCTGTATGAACGCGCCGGATGGCAACGAGTGGGAGTTATCCCGAAGTACGCGTTGACGCCCGGCGGCGAGTACGTTGCAGCGACGTTCTTCTTCAAGCCGTTGTGAGCGCGTCCGCTATCTTCGCGGCAGCGGCAGCGCCCGGGGCCGGCGCGGGAGCCGCGTGCCGATCGCTTCGTGGCCGTTTGCCGGCGCCGGCGCCGACGCTTGGCTGGACCAGGGCCTGCGGCAAGGGTGGCACGCAAGGGTAAGCAACAAGGGCAAGCGATTCAGGCGGCCGAAACCGCAAGATGCGTCTGTGGCGCGCGTGTCGCCTGTGGCGCTCGCGTCAAAGCGCAGGCGCGAGTCAAGCCAGGCGCCGAGGCCGATGCTGCCGCCGTCGCCGAGATCGTGCCGGCCGATCCGCCGCTGGTACCCAGCAGGGCCGCGCCCTCGCGCTGTGCAGGCGCGGGAGAGATCGCCTCAAGCGGCGGCAACCGCGCGCTGCGATGCACAGGCTCGAGCCGCGCCGACCGCACGGAGATGGCAGGCGGCGGCGCGTCCAGGTCGACTTCGGGCGGTTCACGGTCGTCTAGTTCCAGGGGCATCTCGTCAATTCCAAAAGGGAGGCCATCACGCCGGTTTGGCTGCCATGCGCCATTGCAACAAGCGCAAATTAATCCTCGATGACACCCGGGCCGAAGGTGGATACCGCAATTTGCGAAGCCCGCGACGCGCTGCTCGGACGCGCGGGGTGGACGCCTTCGGCGTGAAATGACACCGGCATGAAATGCTCGCGTTGCAACGGCGTGTTCACCGTTGGCGCGGTCGCCCGGTTGCGATGCGTGCGCGCCAAGGCGCCGGATGCAGTCCGGATCGATCCGCAAGGCTCGAAAGGGATTCCGCCGGGATCCCACCGCCAGCGCGGTATCGGGAACCGCAGGCTGGCGATGGCGAAGGCGAAGGCGAGCGCGGGCAAGCGATGGCGCGAGCGCTGCGCCAGCACCGGCGTCACGTTGGAGCTGGCCGGTCTGCGCTACCGCGAGGCGCTAGGCGGGCGCGATCAGCTCACGACCGCGACCGGCTCGCTTGCACCGGCTCGCTTATTTGAGTTTCCAGTGCCCGGTGTCCTTGTCGCAGCCCTGGTACCAGTCCGCGCGCGCTCGATTGACCGGCTGGTTCACATGGATGTACGTTCCGCTGGCCTCGATGCCCTCGTACTTGCCGGTGCCGGCGACCGCTTTCCAGGTACCTGGCCCCGGTGCGCCGATCGCGTAGTGTCCGGAATACATAAGCAAGAAGCGGTCCCCGTCGGCGTCGATGAACAGGCTGGACGCATCATCGGCCGCCTCGTTGCCGACGTTGCTCGAATAGTCCATCACGCGCGCGCTCGTGCCATACAGCAGTTCGCCTTCCTTGGCCATCGGCGTGCCGACCACATCCAGCGTGGCCCCCCAGACCTTGCCGATGGCGGTCATCTGCATCGGACCCGCATAGCAGATGACGGTCTCGAAACTGCCTTCCTTGGCCGGGCCGGCGGCAAAGACGCCCTGCGCGCCCAGCAGCAGCCAGCCAACAGCGATCGGTAGTACCCATGACGATGATTTGCGCATGATGCAAGCTCCCTTTGATTGCCGCGCTCCGATGCCGAGCGCGATGTGCGCGCGCTGGCGAGCGATCCGCGCCAGCGCGCCTAGAATGACCTTTCGTTTAGATTAGGCGGCGCGACCTTGCGTGCATTGCGCCGGATCAACGTTGGATACCGATGCAGGCCATGTCGTGTCGAACCTACCTTCCGATGGACACTGAACATCCGGCGCTCAGGATCGCGGCACGTCGCCGTGGGTGCTGCGGGCCCCGCAGGACCTGCGGCTGCTTGCCGGCGGCGGGCCGAGCGGCAGCCGGCGCGACCGCGGACGGTTCTGCGCAATGCGGCAACCGCAGCCGGCTGCGGCCGGACGCGGTCCCTCGAGGCCGCCAAGCGGCGGCGCGCAGCGCGGCCATCGGCGCTCGGTCCCTGCGCACCTGAGCGGCGGCCGGTCGATGGAATTTGCCACCACGCAGGACTATCCGGCCGGGCTCGATCGGCTGTGGGCGGTCTTCGGCCACCCGGAATATCCGCAAGCAAAGTACCTGGCTCTGGGGGCTACCGCGGTCCGACTGCGCCGCTTCGAGGCCAGCGCGCAGTGCATCGAAGTCGACCTGGAGCGCGACGTGCCGCTGGCCAAGTCCCGGCTCCCGGGGTGGGCACGCAAGCTGCTGGGTCGCGAGCAGACGCTGCGCCATTGCACGAGGTGGCGGCGCATCGGCGCAACGCAGATCGCCGCCGAACTCGATATCGCGCCCTCCGGCCTGCCGGTGCGCGCGCACGGCGCCGGCACCCTCGTCGAGGTGGCGCCGGGGACGACGCGGATGGCGCTCGTTTGGCACGTCGACTCGAGCCTGCCGCTGATGCACGCCGGCGTGGAGCGCCTCTTTGCCGACCAAGTGCGGGCGGCGCTTGAGGACGATCACCGGTTCACCGTGGGCTATTTGCAGGGCGCCGGCAAAAGGCGCCACCGCGGCGCACGGAAGCAACCCGAGGGCGGATGAGGACGACGGCTGCTGCGCGCCGGCCGCCGGCGTGCGGGCGAACCCCCTCATTGCAACGCAACATTTGCCGCCGGCTTCGACCGCGGGGACGCGTTCGGGCACCGCCGAACCCGCGTCGCTACGCCGGCCGTACGCAACCGCCGATGGAAATCGCCGCTGGCATCGGCCCATCGCAACCGATTGCATAAACCAACGGGTGCCGGTACCGTGTGCAAAGTCCCAGAGGGCCTCAGTCTGCTCAACATGGCGATTGCCGAGACGATGACGTGCACATGCTGAAGGGCGCGTTGACTCGCCTGTGGCGCCCTCGTCCGGCGATGTCGACGCCGTTACGCTACCTTTTCGCGTTTGCCGTCTTCTTGCTCGCACTGTTGGTGCGGGAGCTGCTCTTTTCCGTCGGTGCGGGCCATCCGTACGTGACGTTCTTCCCGGCGGTGGTGGTGGCCCTGTACTTCTTCGGTATCGGGCCCGGTACGCTGGTCGCGGTCCTGAGCGCGGCAACCGGCTATTACATCTCGTCGTTGCCCTACCTGCCGTCGGCCCCGCGCCACGAAAGCCTTCTGGGTGCAGCGACGTTCCTGGTGGCGGCCTTTCTCATCGGCACGCTGGTCAATGAGTTGCAAGATACGCTGGCCAAGCTGAGCGCCGCGACGATCCGCTTGAACCGCAGCGAGCAACTGTACCGGGGCTTGCTCGAGGATCAGACGGACATCATTTGCCGGATCAAGGCCGACGGCACGATCATCTACGTCAACGACGCTTTTTGCCGCCTGTTCGGAAAGTCCAAGGAGGAGCTGATCGGCAAGCCATGGCATCCGGAGACCTGGCATGAAGACGTGCCGCTCGTCGAGGAGAAACTCAAGACGCTGTCGCCCGCCAATCCCGTCGTCTCCATCGAGAGCCGCGTGATCACCAAGGACCAGGGCATCGTGTGGCGCCAGTTTCTGAACCGGGGCTTCTTCGGCGAAGACGGGAGCCTGCTGGAAATCCAGTCGGTCGGTCGCGACATCGACGAGCGCAAGTGCGCGGAGCGAAGAATCGGCTTTCTGGCCACCCATGACCCGCTCACGGAACTGCCCAACCGCAGCCTGTTTTACGATCGGCTCTCGCAGGCATTCTCAAGGGCGCGCAGAAAGGCCGAGCATCTGGCGCTGTTGCTGCTCGACCTCGACGACTTCAAGCCGATCAACGACCGCTACGGCCACGAAGCCGGCGACGAGACGCTCAAGATCGTCGCGCAACGATTGCTGGGCTGCATGCGCAGCATGGATACCGTGGCGCGTCTGGGCGGCGACGAGTTCGGCATCATCCTCGGAGAGATCGAAAATCGCGCCGACATCAAGAAGTTTGCCGAGAAGATCATCGCGGCGCTGTCCGCACCGCTGGGGTTGCACGCGGCGGCTGAGGTTCGCGTCGGCATCAGCATCGGCATCGCCATCTACCCGCAGTGCGGCCGGGAGATCGACAAATTGATGAACGGCGCCGATCAGGCGATGTACGAGAGCAAGGCGCGGGGCAAGAACCGGTACACGTTTGCCCCGGGGCGCGCCGGCGGCAAGGCGCCGGATTTGCCCGCGGTGACGCTCGATGGCGCGCACGTAGTGGGATTGCCGCTGATCGACATGCAGCACCAGGTGATCACGGAGATGCTCAACAACTTCAATGCCGCCGTGCAGCACTCCGATCCCGAGCCGGTGATCGTCAAGCTTTTCGACGACTTGGTGCAGTTCGTCGGCCTGCATTTTGAGACCGAGCAGCGCCTGATGGACGAGTGCCGCTACGCGGACCAGGACGCGCACAAGGCCTCGCACCAGCACCTGCTCGACGACGTTTCGCATCTGCGGGAAAGGCTCGCCGACGGCGGCGAGATGCTGGCGCTGCAGGCGCTGAAGGATTGGTTCTTGCCGCACATCGTGAACTTTGACAAGCCGCTGGCCGAATTCCTGATGCACAGCGCGGCCGGCGCGGACCGAGTGTCCTGAAGAGTCCTCGGTCAGAAAGTCCCGGTCCAACCGTTCCCGTCCATCGGCCCCCGTCGATGGCACCGGCGAACGCGTGCTGCCCGATACGCCGGCGACGCTCGCCGGCGTCTTCGGCGCCCAGCAAGCGGCGCTGGCGGCGCCAAGATCGGCGGTGGATCGGGCCGACCTGGTCGCTCAGCCGTTGGCCAGGACCACGTCAAAGGTGCACCGGCTGGCACCGGCTTCGGCCGTCGAGGCGCCCGCCGCCAACCTGCCGAAGATGCGCTCGGGCATAGGTGCCGTCTGGTCGCCCAGATCGTGCAGCAACACCCGGTCCTGGCTCAGCAGCGGCTCCTGCGGGAAATACATCTGCGTCACCAGCCGATCCCATTTTCCCTGGACGTCGAAGTGGATGTGCGGCGAACGCATGAAGCTGCCGGCGGGGTAGGCGCCGGGCTTGACGGTCAGAAATCGATATCGACCCTCGGCATCCGTCGTCTGAACCGCATAGCCCTGGAAATCCGGGTCCAGCGCCAGTTCGACGTGTCGGTCGCCGTGATGGTTGTAGCGCCCGGCGGCATTGGCCTGCCAGATTTCGACCCTGGCACGGGCCACCGGCTTGCCGTCGCTGGACAGCACCTGCCCGCAGAGCTCGATCACTTGGCCCTTGGCGCGCCCCTTGTGGCCTTCGAGCCGGGTCAGATCGGCATCGACGTCAACGGGCTTTTCGACCGGATAAAAAGGACCCAGCGCCATCGGCGGGCTCGCCTGCAGCGCGGGCAGCGCCCAGCCGGTGCTGGGCAAGAGCAGTCCGGCGGCGCCGGACGCCGCGGCATAGCCAACATTCTTGAGGAACCGGCGCTTGGGCCAAGGCATCGACAAACTCCTCTGTGACGTTGATGTCCGGATACGCAACGCGCGCGCAGCCCCAGGCCATCGGCTCGTCGGATCTTCGGATCGTCGAATCAACGGACCATCGAATCAACGGATCATCGAATCAACGGACGATGCGGCCGACCGGCCAGCCGACGATCCGGCAATCAGAACATGCCGTGCCGGCGCGCACAACCTATTCCATGAACCTTTGATGGTTAAGTTCGTTACGCCGCTGCGTAGTGCTGGTGAGTCTTTGGGGAGCTGCCGGTGAGGCGCCGGTGAGACGCAACGCAAAGCGCGCCAGCCGCTTCCGACGCGCAACCGGGGGGCCGCGATGGTTGCTGATGCGGCGGTTGCAAGCCAAAGTCGCTTGTCAAACGAGAGCGGCTCTGCGAGCATGAGCGAGGACGCGCCATCGTGCCGCGGCTGCGCGTGTCGATGAAGCCAGCGTCCCGTCCTGCGTCACCACCGGCCTATGGAGGTCCGTTTGAACCCACTTCGGCTGTTCTCAAGACTGCTGTACGCATTGCTGTCAGTTGGACTCTTGCTGGGCGCGGGCAACGCCCTCGCGCAAAAGGCGGCCGATGCGGAGGTCCTCGCCGCCAACCAGGCCTTTTACGCCGCGCTCTCGGCTCGCGACGTGGTTGCCATGCAAAAGCTGTGGTCCGGCGACGCGGACATTGGACACATCTCGCCGTTTGACAAGGCGGCTTCCATTGGTTGGGATGCGGTGAAGAAGGACTTTGAGGGGACCTTTGGCGCGTTTACCGAGCTCAAGGTCACGATGGAGCAACCGAGCGTAAAGATCCATGGATCGACCGCGTGGGTCAACGGGATCGAGAAGGCGCAGTGGAAGAACAAGGCCGGCGAGGTCGGCGGCGGCGAGATTCTGGGAACGACCATCTTCGTCAAGCAGGCTGGTCACTGGCTGGTGGCCTTCCACCATGCATCGATGATGCCCAAGTAGCACCGGCACTCGACATCCGGTCGACGCTGGGTTGACATCGGTTCGTCATCCGTTCGATATCCGCTGGACCATGAGCCCCGCTGCGGCGGGGTTGCTTTTGATCTGCCGGCCGTTCGAAGGCTGCGCGTGGCCGGCCAGGTACCGCGGACCGCAGCGGTGCAGGCTGCAAGACCGGCATCGTTGCCAAGGCCGACGGCATCTGCGACGATGGCTGCGGCTCATGGAGGAGGACGGCGATGGCCGAAGGCTTGCTCGGCGGAATACTCGGCGACGACGACGACAAGGGAGAGCTCGAGGCCCCCGAGGCCGCGTCCGGCGCCGAGGCCTACGCCGCTGCCGTTGCGGCGATGGCCGCGCACCAGAACCCGGAACTGGCGCGCGACACGTCGGCGTTTTTAAGAAAGCAGACGCAGCTACTGGAAATCCAGGCCGAGCACCTCGAGGACGAACACGCGCTGCGCATCGCCCATCTGCGCAACCAGCTGAGCGAGGAGAACGTGCGCCGCTTCGGCCTGCGGCTGCGCGTGGCCTTTCAGCTTTTCCTTGCGCTCGTGGCCACCGCGCTGGGCGTCGGCGGCGCGATTTTGGTGCTCGATGCGGTCAACTCGCACCGGGTCGTGGTCGAGCCGTTCCACGCCCCGGCGGGATTTCCGGCCCGCGGCATCGACGGCACGGTCGTGGCCAGCGGGCTGCTGGACGAACTCAACCGGCTGCAGGACGCCAGTCGCGTGACCGACGAGCGGCGCGACGTATCCAGCGCGTGGGAGAGCAACATCCGGCTCGAGGTGCCGGAGACAGGGCTCTCGCTGGGGGAGATCTCGCGGCTGCTAAGGGAGCGCTTCGGTCACGACGTGCACATCGACGGCGACCTGGTGGGCAACCCCCAAAGGCGATCTGGCGCTGACCGTGCGCGGTCCCGGCGTTGCGGCCAAGACCTTCGGGGGCTCGGTCACGGAGCTCGACAAGGTCACGCGCGAGGCCGCCGAGTACGTGATGAAAAAGTCGCGGCCCAACCGCTGGGCCACGTATCTATCGCGGATGGGGCGCTACGCCGAGGCCATCGAATTTTGCCGCACCACCATCGCCGGCGTGGTCAATCCGGCCGAACGCGCCGCGCTCTTTGACGCGTGGGCCACCTCCACGCAGGTGACCGGCGGCTCGATAACCGAGTCGGTCGAGCTCTACCGCGAGGCGGTGAAGCTCAAGCCGGACATGTGGGTATCGCGCAGCAATATCCAAAATGCGCTCATCGTGCTGGGCGACGAGGAGGGGGCCTGGCGCGCCGGCGAAGAAATGCGCACGGCCGCCGGCGGGCGGCCGGGAAAGGCGCCCGACCAGTTCTATCAGAACTGGGACTATCTTACTTGGAACCTGCAGGCGTGGCTGGCCGGGCAGATCGCCGACGCCGCCACCAACGGCGGATACGGCACGAGTTCGACGGGCGCCGCCGGCCTGGTGCTGGCCGACATCCACGCGCGGCTGCACGACGCGACCGCCTCGGAACTGGCGCTCAAGACGACCAAGGAGGATCCGCGCGATCCGTCGTACGCGGCGATCGCCCACTTCGTGCGCGGTCGCCTGGCGATGGAGTCGGGCGAACGCGCCAAGGCGGCGGAGGAAATGGAGGCCTTCGGCAAGGCCTATGCGAACCCCGTGGTGGCCACCAACGACGCCGGCTACAACTGTTGGATCGCGCCCGCCGAGGAGGCTGCCGGGCGCCCGGATAGGGCCGATGCCGTGCTGGCATCGGCCGGCGGGCCGTTCGTGGACTGTCTGCGCTTTCGGGCGGACATCCTCGACGGCCGCGGCCAGTGGGCCGAGGCGCAGCAGGCATATGCGGCCGCGGTGGCGCTGGCCCCGGACCTGCCGGCCGCCTACTACTCCTGGGGCGTGGCACTGGCCAAGCACGCCGATCCGGGCAATGCGCAGGAAAAGCTCAAGGACGCCAACTTGCGCGGGCCCCACTGGGCCGATCCGCTCAAGGCGTGGGGCGACGTGCTCGCCTGGCAGGGTCGCGCCAAGGAAGCGCTGGGCAAATACGATGAGGCGCTCAAATACGCGCCCAACTGGAAGGAGCTCAGGCAAGCGCGCGAGGCGCTGGCAAAGGAGAAGGTCTAGCCAAGCTGCTGCCCCTACGCGGACGCGGACGCAGCGCGCGGCGCGCGGCCGCGCCGCAATGCTCGGGCGAGCGCAGCGCTTGATCCGATTCGGCCCGGCCGCCCGGCTGCCCCAAGCGCCCGCCGCATCCTGGATGATCGCCGCCGCTCAGCGGCGCGTTCCTACCCGCGGCTTTAGCGTGGCTTGGGCCCGCGCCGGCTCGGCGCGGCGGATCACCAACGGGTGGCGGCGCGATGCAGCGTGTCGGGGCGGCGCATCGACTTGCATCGACCGGGTTCTGACGGTAGCGTGCGCGCGGCGCAGCGCAAACGGGATCAACGGAATGGTTCACGAGATGGACGCAACGCTGGCCAGGCGGTCGATCGGCGCGATGTTCTTCGCGGCCTTCGGCGGCGCCTGGATCGCGTTTTGGGCCTACCGCGCGTTCGGGCAGAATTTGCTGGCCGTCGGCCTGGCCGTGCTGGGCACGGCGGTGCTGTTCTTACTTTGCTATCGGCGCTATCGCGGCCATCGCGGGGTGCTCCAGAGCCTGCAAGATCGGGCAGGGCAGAAGAGGGTCCAGCGGCGTTTCTACCTGGTCAACGCGGTTCAATGGGTCGCGCTGATGCTGGTGGCCAATGTTCTCGTTGCCAATGGCCTTGAGCGCTGGGTGATTCCCGCGATCATCGGGATCATCGGGCTGCATTTCGTTCCGCTGGCGCGGTTGTTTGCGAACCCGTATCACTACCTCACCGGCGCGGCGCTGATCCTGGTCGCCGGTGCGTATCCTTTTTTGGCGCGCGAGGGCCCGGACAGCCCGATCGGCTGCCTGGGCGCCGGCCTGATCCTCTGGGCGAGCGCGATCTGGGCGCTTAGGACGACGGCGGCCAAGACCGGGGTCGGCCCGGCCTAGCGGCAAGCGCGTGGGCCGTCGGTGTTGCCGGGAGCGAAGGCGTTACGGGTCGTGCGGGTCTTGGCTGCCGCGCCGGTTGCGTCGGTGCCGCGCTGGTGCCCGATTAGGTGGCGCAACGAGGAAGCAAACCGCCGGAACCGGGCCGGGGAAGCGCCGTGCCGGATCGATATGTGACGAACGAGGCTATTGGCGCAAGAAACCTTGTACGCTCGTCGACGGCCGCAAATGGCGTCGAGATATGCGCAGCCGGCCTCTTGCGCCATTCGGGCTTGCGCCGCAGCCAGGGTGAACGGTGATGATCCTTTTTCGACAGCTGTTCGACCCGCAGTCGTCGACGTACAGCTATCTGCTGGCCGATCGCGCGACGGCAGAGGCGATCCTGATCGATCCCGTGTTCGAGCAGGCCTCGCGCGATGCGGCGCTGATCGGGGAGCTGGGTCTTCGGCTCGTGGCCACGCTCGACACCCATGTGCACGCCGACCACGTGACCGGCGCCTGGCTGTTGAGCAGCGCCTGGGCGCAAAGATCGCGATCTCGGCCGCCAGCGGGGCCCAGGGCGCCGACATCCGGCTCGCCGACGGCGACCGGGTCGGCTTTGGCGGGCGCCACGTCACCGCGCTGCGACGCCTGGGCATACCGACGGCTGCATGACGTTTGTGCTCGATGACGAGACCATGGCCTTCACCGGCGACGCGCTGCTGATCCGCGGCTGCGGACGTACGGATTTCCAGCAGGGCAGCGCGCACAGGCTCTACCGGTCGATCAAGACACGGATCTTCACGTTGCCGCAGGACTGCCTGCTCTGGCCCGGACACGACTACCGCGGCTTGACGGTGACCAGCGTGGCCGAGGAGCAGGCGCACAACCCGCGCCTGGGCGGCAGCGTCTCCGAGAGCGACTTCGCCGGGTACATGAAGCATCTCGGCCTGCCCCATCCGAGGCAGATGGACGTCGCGGTGCCGGCCAACATGGCTTGCGGCCGGACCGGCCGACGAGGCGATCGCCACCGACGGTCCGGGCTGGGCGCCGCTGACCTTCACTTTGCCGGGTTCTGGGAGATCGAGCCGGCCTGGGTGGAGGAGAACGCGCGGCGCGCGTGCAGATCGTCGACGTGCGCGAGGCCGACGAATTCGACAGGTCCTCTCGGTCACATCGCGGGCGCGCGGCTGGTGCCGCTGGGCGAACTGGCGCAGCGCGCCGGGCGAGCTGACAAGGACCGGCCGGTGGTCGCGGTGTGCCGCTCCGGCGCGCGCTCGGCGCAGGCGGCGGCAATCCTGCACAAGATGGGCTTTGACAAGGTCGCCAATCTGGCCGGCGGCATGCTGCGCTGGCGCGCGCAGGACCTGGCGACGCAGGGCGCGCGCGACTGAAGTGAGGGGGGCATACCGGCGATGCGGATCGAGATCGATGATTTGACCCGGCCGGCGGTGCATGCGCTGCTGCGCGAGCACCTGCAGAGCATGTTCGAGCTGTCGCCGCCGGAAAGCGTGCACGCGCTCGACGTGGAGAAGCTGCGCAGCCCCGGGATCACCTTCTGGTCGGCCTGGGAGGGCGCCGAGTTGTCTGGCTGCGGAGCGCTAAAGGAACTCGATCCCAGCCAAGGCGAGGTCAAATCGATGCGCACCGCCAATGCGCATCGGCGCAAGGGCGTCGCGCGGGCGCTGCTGGAGCGCATCATCGAGGAAGCCCGAGCGCGATCGTATGAAAGCCTGTGGCTGGAAACGGGATCGGCTGGCGCCTTTGAGCCCGCCCGGCGCTTGTACTTGAGCTTCGGGTTTACCGACTGTCCGCCCTTTGGCCAATACGTGCTGGATCCGCACAGCGTCTTCATGACCCGACGGCTGTGAGCCGACGACGCTGAGCCGACGACGCTAAGCCGACGACGCTAAGTCGACGAAGCTAAGCCGACGACGATGACGCGGCAAGTTCCCGTGGAGCCGCGGCGCCGCGTCGCTTTGACCGGCACCTTATTCGCGCCGGGGGCGGCGTCGCTGCCAGTGGCGCCTGCGCAAGGCCCCGGCTAGGTAGCTCGGTCGGTTAGCGTTGCGCGTTGTCGTTGCGCCCGGACGCCGCGGGCGCCTTGCGTGGCAGTCTTCCAAAGAGCCAGAAGGAAAAAGTGATGGCCACCGGAAAACAGATCAGTACCAGGTTGCTATGAAGGTAACCCCAGGCCCACCCGCCCATCATGCGCCGGAACACCAGGGCCAGCAGCACCCCGCCGAAGATCGCGAATCCGATCCGGCGCAGCAGGCGTGCAGAGCTTTCCAACAGTGGGTTCATCAGTGCATTTTCTGCGCCGACCCGGCAATTTGTCAACGCCCATCGTTGGCCGCCTGAAGCGTCAGCGCTGCGCGGCGCTCGGCGCTGATTCGGTCGACGGCAGATCCGGTGAGTCGACGCCCTGCTCGAGCTCGAAGCGGCGCATGCGCTCGGCGAGCGCGGAGATCGCCCGTTGGTCTTGCGGGTCGGTCGTCGCGTGCAAGATGGCGTAGACGTCGTTGCGCGTGAGCGACGGACGAAAATCGGCGGTGTGGCTGGCTAGGTTGTTCTGTGCCCGGCCGGCCAGCGCGTACGGCAGCAGCACTTCGCAGGTGAGCTCGATCTGCCGCTCGATCTGCGCCGGGCTGAGGTGCGCCGCATCGGGGTCCTGGATGCCGAAGCGGCGCGCCGGGTTGAGCGCCAGCTGCTGCGCACCGATACAGGCGGGCGTGCAAGGTCGCGCGCCTTCGAGTGAACGGGGATGGAAAAGATGGCCTGAACTTGCGTGCCGGCGCCGCTTTGCATTTACCATTGCTCGCTTTGCAGTGGGCCAGCAGCATGCGCGCATCGATCGCTCGGTGCCGGCACTCGCACCTTGCCTGCGCGCCATGGCGGCGCGCGTCACCGGGGCAACTTTCTTGCGTCACATGCCGGTAACCTTTCGTCTGATCATCCTGTGGTTTGCCCTGCTCGGGTCGCTGCCCGCAATGGCACAGACCGACGAGATCGAGGTTTACGACGCGAGCATCGTCGCCGTGGGCCGGGCGCAGCTGACGGTACACGGCAACTACACGCCCGACGGACTCAAGCAGCCTTCGTTTATCGGCGGCGTGACGCCCAACCACTCGACCAACGGGACCTTCGAGCTGGCCTATGGGGCCGCCGATTTCTGGGAGCTGGGACTGTATCTGCCCGTGTACACGGTGACCGGCCAAGGCCACGCCGAGGTCGATGGCGCCAAGCTGCGCACGCTCTTTGTCACGCCCAACGCCCGGCAGCGCGAGTTTTTCTATGGCGTCAACGTCGAGTACAGCTACAACCTGCCGCACTGGGCACCGACGCGCACCGACCTGGAGGTGCGCACCATCGCCGGCTGGCACGAGGGCCGGTGGGATTTGATGCTCAATCCGATCTTCGATTCCAACTTCAACGGGCTGGGCGCGATGCATTTTGCTCCGGCCGAGCGCATCGCCTACAACGCCTCGGACCGCTGGGCATTCGCCCTCGAGGCATATGCCGACTGGGGCCCGGTGCAGCGCTTCAACGCGCTGTCGCAGCAGGCGCAGAGCCTGTTCGTCGTGGCCGATTGGATGGCGGGCAAGGGCGACTCGCTCGAGTTTGGCGCCGGGCACGGCTTGACGGCGGCCTCGGACCGGCTGGTGCT
Source organism: uncultured beta proteobacterium (assembly GCA_963729785.1). Lineage (GTDB taxonomy): Bacteria > Pseudomonadota > Gammaproteobacteria > Burkholderiales > Burkholderiaceae_F > GJ-E10. The sequence goes on from CAVSPM010000036.1 coordinate 54,676, forward strand.
CAAGCTGATCTGGAACCACGACCTGTAACCAGGTACGCGGCAACGATGCGCGCGCCCGCGACGCGGTTTGCAGATTTCATCGGCATCGCCCGGATCTTTTGCAAAATCTTTGCGCGATGCCGCGCGAATTTTTTGCGGAATTCATGCGCTTGGCCGTAAGAGTCCGCGGTGATGCCCCTGGTTGCTCATGACCTTGTGGTCCATCCAACGCGCGCTCGCGCCGGCGCTCGCCCCCGGGGTCTTGCCTGCGCTCTTGTGCAGGCACGCGCAGGACAAGGACCGCATCTGGGTGGGCCTGGTCTTCGTTCCGGAAAGCCGCATCGAGGCTGACGTCGGGTGGAACCGGACCGGCGGGCGCCCGGACGTGCAACTCATCTTCGGGCTGTACGGCGGCTCGGTCGAATTTGGCAGCCTGACGGGCAACGGCTTTGATGCGCCGGGGTTTCACCGCCTGGGATTTGGCACCTTCGTGGTCAACATCGCCGTCCAGGCGCTCAAGGCGGCGCTGCCGCACACGCGCATCGTCCACGGCGTGCTATCCAACACCGCCGAGGCCGATTTAGCCGAGCCCGATCGCTTGCGCCATGAGGCCGATCGCCGGGCGTTTTGGCGCCGTTTCGGGCTCGAGGTCGTCTCGCGCGGCGATCCGCCGATCGACTACCTGCAGGGCAGCGTCGGCCGCTTGAGCATTGTGCCTACCGGGATGCTGGGCGGGCAGTTCGCGCGCGGCATTTCGCGCAAGGATTTTGTGAAGCAGAGGCCGGCCGGCTTCTAGCCGGCGGCCGTTCCAAAAAAAGAACCCGGGCACAAGGCCCGGGTTTCGAGAGCGTGAGCGCCGATGGATGGCGCTACATGGCTTGCGTCAGATGGGTGGCGTTACTTCAGGATCAACTGTTGCATCGTCGCGGAGCCCAGCAGGCGCCGAATCTTGTCCCGGTCGGCCACGCTTTGGTTGGAAGCGGCGACCGAACCTTCAATCTGCTTGGCGATAGCGTCGCCCTTTGCCAGGGCGCCGTCCATCGCCGCCCAGTTCTTGAAGGTGATGACGAGCAGCAGGTCGGCGTCGTTCTCGCTGCGTGGCTCGACCGTGTACACCTGGTAATCGAGTATGTAGCCGGCCTTCTTGGAGGCCTCTTGCTCGAGCTTCCAGGTCGTGTCCAGGTACTTCATGTAGTCGTCGAAATGGCCGTTTGCGGTGCGCACCCGGGAAACGTTGATCACCGGCCCTTCGGAATAGGCGTGATCGTCCGCCAGCGCCGCAAGGCTGGCCAGTGCAAGGCAACCGAAAACTGCCGTCGTGCCCAATCGAAGTTTCATCGACATAAAGATCTCCCCGTTTTGTTGTTGCTCCATCGTCAAGAGGGTGCGTGCCGCCGACGGGGCGCGCCTGGCCCGGCGTTGCCGGGCCACGATGAAGTGGTGGCGCGACGGTACTTGATTTCTCACTAACCGTCACTGAGAAAATACTTACATCTCTGTGTCGGTTCGCAAATGCATGGATGGACATGATTGTCCCTGATATCGTTAGGGTCGCTTCCAGATTGCGGGAGAGCGAAGAGCTCAGGGCGTGGCAGTTGAGCTCGTCCCTGGCGGCATGGCAAAGAGTGAATCGCTTTGACGATCTGCACTGAGACGTTGCGAACAAAATACTTAGTCACATCGCGTCAGGTGTCGCATGACGCAAATCCCAAGACTTCATAATGGGCATGGATGTCTCTGCGCCGTGACAGGCGACGGTGCAAAGGTGCAAAGGTACGAAAGTGCAAAGGCGCGAAGGGGAAAAGGCGCAACCTGCGCCGAGCGCCGCCCTTGCAGCCATGGCGTCCGGGCGGTGCGGGGCCTGGCAAGGCCGGTCGCTGTAGTGCCTTGTTCGAGCGCGTGCCGCGGTATGGCATCAACGGATGGGCGACACGACCGGTGAACCCACGCGGGCGTACGGTGGCGTGCATCGCCTCGGATAAGATCGCGCAAGAAAGTGTTCGGCAAGCCAGATACATCCGATGGCCAACGCGATGCCGGTCACGTGTAGCGCCAAGCGCCTCGAAGGGTTGGCGCCCGGGCAGGGGTCTGGACGCTCGATCGTGAATGGGCGGATTCGAGCCGGATCATGGCGCGGATACAGGGCAATCACTGCAACGCAGCAAAGGCACAACATGAGCACCGAGCTGATTTACGAGGTCACCGACGGCGTGGCCGTCCTCACCATCAACCGGCCCGAACGCAAGAACGCGTTGAACGGCGCCGTGCGCCAGGCGATGTTCGAGGCCTGGCCGCGCTTTGAGGCCGACGACGCGGCTCAGGTGGCGATCCTCACTGGCGCCGGCGACAGTTTTTGCGCCGGGATGGACCTCGTGGAGGCGGCCAATACGCAGCTGCGCATTCCGCCGAGGAACTTTTGGCCGGTGCTGGGCGACAACATCGAGGTGACCAAACCCGTGATCGCTGCGGTGCAAGGCTATGCGTACGCCGGCGGCTGGATGCTGGCGCAGATGTGCGACCTATGCGTAGCCGACGAGACGGCCAGGTTTGCCATCACTGAGGCGCGGGTGGGGCGCGGCATGCCCTGGGCATCGCCGTTGATCTACATGCTGCCCCAGCGCATCGTGATGGAGCTGGCGATGACCGGCGAGGTGCTCACCGCGCAGCGCGCCCAGGAGCTCGGGTATGTGAACCGCGTCGTGCCCAAGGGCCAGGCGCTGCAGGGGGCCAAGGAACTTGCGGCCCGGATCATGGAAAACGCGCCGCTCACCGTGCGCGGCGCCAAGGAGATAGTGCGCATGGCCACCGAGATGGGGCGCACCGCGGCGTTGCGCGCATCCCACAAGGCATTTGATTCGGTCTACCTCAGCGAGGATGCGCTCGAAGGGCCGCGCGCGTTTCGCGAAAAGCGCAAACCGCAGTGGAAGGGCAAGTAGCCAGCGGCCTGGCCGCGGCCATCGCCTGGTTCACCGCGCAAGCCTCATCTTGCGTGACAGGTCCTGCGCGGGCAAAGGGGCACGGCCGCCGCAGTGCGACGCGCCGCCGCCAACGAGCATCGATGATCCGGACGCTGAAAAATAGTCTTGTTGATTCAATAGCTTAAGAAATAGTTCGAAGGTCGATCCTCATGACGGCTACCTCAAGCACATTTGGTCTTTCTTGAGGGGTCTAAGGGCATCGGGCGCAGCCGGTACCGGGTGGGCAGGCGAATCGGTGGACCCGTGTTGCCGGCGAAGCCGGCGTCCGCAGCGATGCGCGGTCTTGGTACGG
>CAVSPM010000037.1:0-423451 GCA_963729785.1 uncultured beta proteobacterium
GCCCGGCCATACGTCCATGTCCTGGCCTTGGTACTGACCCTGTCGACAGGTCCGGCCTGGGCCGAACGCGCCGATCGTGATAAGGAAGCCGACGTCACGGCGGATCATTCGACACTCGACGATCTGCACCAGATCAACATCCTCACGGGGCACGTGCTGCTGACCAAAGGCACGATGCGGCTCACCGGCGAGCGCATGGAGCATCACCAGGACGAGCGCGGCTACCAGTACTACGTGGTGGACGCTGCGCCCGGAGACTTGGCCACCTTCCACGAGCGCCGCGATCCGGTCCAAGTCGGGGTCGAATCGACCGTCGACGGTGTCGGCGAGCGGATCGAATACGACGACAAGACCGACCAGGTAATCTTGTTGCGGCGCGCCGTGGTCAAGAAATTCGACAACGGCGAACAGCGCGAGGTTCTCAGCGGCGAGCGCATTATCTACGACGGGCGCAAAGACAGCTACGAGGTTGAGGACGCAAGAGCGATGGCGGCTCCGGGCGCGTACACGTGGTCATTCCCGCACGCTCCAGTTCCGAGGCCGTGCCAGCCGCGCCGGCCGCAGCCGCGGCAGGTCCGTCCTCCCAGCCGCGGGTGGGTGTCCCGGCCGATGCCCCGGCGCGGCCGAACCTGCAGACCGATCGTGCGCTGCCGGGGGACTCGCATTGAGTCCAGCAACGCTGTTTGCGCCGGACGAGGGCGCCGCGGGCGGCAAGCCCCTGGACTCGGATGTGCCGCTGGTGCAGCGGCAGGGGGCGCAGCTGGTCGTCGAGAACCTCGCCAAGCGCTACGGCAAGCGCCAGGTCGTCAAAGACGTCTCGTTGTCGGTCGAGTCGGGATCGGTGGTTGGCCTGCTCGGACCCAATGGCGCCGGCAAGACGACCTGTTTTTACATGGTCGTGGGCCTGGTGCCCCTGGATTCGGGCTCCATCACCCTCAACGGCCAGTCGATCGCGCACATGCCGATTCATCGGCGCGCACGCATGGGTCTGTCCTACTTGCCGCAGGAAGCCTCGGTCTTTCGCCGCCTGACCGTGGAGGAGAACATCCGCGCGGTGCTGGAACTGCAGCTGGATGCGCAGGGCAAGGAGCTGACCCGAGACGCGGTCGAGGCGCGCCTGGATGAATTGCTCGGTGATCTGCAGATCCGCGAGATTCGCACCAATCCGGCCTTGAGCCTTTCCGGAGGCGAGCGGCGCAGGGTGGAGATCGCACGGGCCCTGGCCGCACGGCCGCGCTTCGTCTTGCTCGACGAGCCGTTTGCCGGGGTCGATCCGATCGCGGTGATCGAGATCCAGCGCATCGTGCGCTTCTTGAAGCAACGCGGCATCGGCGTGCTGGTCACCGATCACAACGTGCGCGAGACGCTGGGCATTTGCGACCATGCCTACATCATCAACGAGGGCCAAGTCCTGGCCGCCGGTCGACCCGAAGACATCGTCGACAACCCGTCGGTGCGGCGCGTGTACCTCGGCGATCATTTCCGGATGTAGCTCTCCAATGCCAGGGTCCGGACGACGCGCATCATTTTTGCGGCGCAGCAAGCGATGAAGACCGGCGTGCATCTGCGGCTATCGCAACAGCTGGCGTTGACGCCGCAGTTGCAACAATCGATACGGCTGCTGCAGTTGTCGACGATCGAATTGAACCAGGAGATCGAGCAGGCTCTGCAGGAAAATCCGCTGCTCGAGCGCGACGACGACCCGCTCTCCTCGCACCTGCGCCTGAACGCGGACGGTTCGGTGCTCGGGCCCGCCGCCGGCCAGCGAGCCGGCGCCTGGCCCGGCGTCGGACGAGTCGGCGACCGCGGGCGGCGCCGACGAAGGCGACTACGCGTCCGATAGCGCCGCCGATGACAGGGGCCCGTGGAACCAGGACAGCCGCGGTGCCGCAGGCGGTTCGGGCAGCGGCGCGGACGAATCGGGCGAAGGACCCCAGGACTGGGCAACCTCCAGCCCGAGCCTGCGCGACCATCTGCGCATGCAGCTCGGTTCGACATCGGTCACGGACCATGACCGCGCGCTGGTCGGCATGCTCATCGAAGCCGTCGACGAGAACGGTTACCTCGGCGTGGATCTGCAGGAGCTGCAGGCATTGTGCGGCGAGGACGAGCACGTTGACCTCGAGGAGCTGCAGACCGCGCTGACGCTGCTGCAGAGTTTCGATCCGCCCGGGGTCGCCGCCCGCAACGTGTCCGAGTGCATGCGCCTGCAGATCGACGCCCAGCTTTCCCGACCGGACGTGACGGCTCCTGATCGACGCGTTCTTGATCTAGCCCGAACGATAGTGTGCGAGCACTTGCCACTGTTGGCGGCCCATGATTTCGTGAAACTGCGCAAGATCCTCGATGCCGACGAAGATCTGTTGCGGGCGGCACACCAACGTATCCGTGGACTCAATCCGCATCCGGGCGTAGGCTTTGCCACGTCGGCGCCGGACTATGTCGTTCCCGACATTCTCGTGCGGCGCGTGCAGGGCCGGTGGGTGGCTCGGCTGAACCCGGATGTCGTTCCGCGCCTTCGGGTGAATCAAGGTTACGCAGCGATCTTGAAAAGTGAAAGCGGCAGGCAAGCCGCCAATCCCAACAAGCCATCCTCCCAACCGGCGCTGGGTACCGTGGGGGGTGGGTCGTTAGGTGGCGAGCCTGGAGCGGCTGCGGCAGCGCCCGCCACCGACTGGTCGCTGCGCCTGCAGGACGCGCGCTGGTTGATCCGCAACCTGCGCCAGCGGTTTCAGACCATCGAGCGCGTGGCCCAGGCCATCGTCGAGCGCCAGAGCCGCTTCTTCACGTACGGGGCGATCGCGATGCGGCCGCTGGTGTTGCGCGAGATTGCCGCCACCTTGGACCTGCACGAATCGACGATTTCCCGCGTTACCGCCAACAAGTACATGGCCACGCCCTTCGGCGTCTTCGAGCTTCGGTATTTTTTTGGCAGCCACGTGGCGACCGACGCGGGCGGCGAAGCCTCGAGCACGGCGATACGGGCGCTCATCAAGCAGTTCATCGAAGCCGAGACACCGACCAGCCCCCTGTCGGACAACCGGATTGCCGAGATGCTCGCCGCCCAGGGCATGGTCGTGGCTCGGCGTACCGTGGCCAAGTACCGGGAATTGATGCACATCCCGCCGGCCTCGATGCGCAAGAGCATCTGAGTATCGTCGTGAAAAGTGCGCCCAAATTCCATGCAATTCGCCCTATCGATTTGCTTGCCGTTTGCTCTACTGGCTGGCAGGAGGCCCAGACGGCTCCGGCCGATGCCTTGCGGTTGATTCCGTTGTTTGTTCCATCGTCTCTTGCAGTGATTCATCCAGAAAGGGAACCGCATGAAGCTCGCGATACATGGTCACCATATCGAAGTTACGGCCGCATTGCGCCAGTACGTCGAAGAAAAGCTCGAGAAGGTGCGCAAGCATTTTGACCAGATGATCGATGCGGACGTGCAACTATCGGTGGAGAAACTACAGCAAAAGGCGGAAATCACGATACGCGTCAGTGGCTCGGCCTTGCACGCCGAGTCCATCGACGGCGATCTGTATGCCGCCATCGACGCGCTGATGGACAAGCTCGATCGGCAGGTGATCAAACACCGCGATCGGACCAAGAAGAATTACCCGCACGCATCGCTCAAGCACCAGCCGGCCGCGGAGGCGGACTGAGCCGCCAAAGCGCAGGCGCGAACCCCTGGCGGGGGCTCCCGCTGCCCCCGGGCGCCGGCGACCGTTGCCGGCTGCGCCGTCGTTGCGCCGCAGCAACGTACCGGCCGGCGTCTCGCCGCACGTTCGATCCGGGGCGGTTCGTGCCGGGAACGCGCGCGTATACTGCCGCGCGACCGAACCCGCGCAAAGCCATGGCCCGTCTGGAAGCGCTTTGCGGTTTGAACCGATGAACCGACTGTCGAAGCTGCTTCCGCTGGTCAATATCGTCGTCGATAGCGATGCGCGCGATAAGTCTGCCGCGCTGGATGTTGCCGCCGCGCTGTTTGCCGCCTCGAGCGGGATCGATCGGGACAGGATACGGGCCAGCTTGGGTGTTCGCGAATCGATGGGGTCCAGCGGACTGGGGCAGGGTGTGGCCATTCCGCACGGGCGCATCCGCGGCATCAAGCAGGCCGTCGCAGCGATCGTGCGCCTGCGACACCCGATCGAATTCGATGCGCCGGATGGCCGGCCCGTGGGGCTGCTGGTGGCCTTGATGGTTCCCGAAAATGCACGGCAGGAGCACCTGGAGATGCTATCGGAACTTGCGCAGATGCTGTCTGACCGCGATCTGCGCTCCGGTCTGATGTCCGAGCCCAACGCCGCCGCCTTGCTGGCCCGGATCGCGGCTTGGGCCCCGATCCGCCCGGCTGCCTGAATTTCGGCCGGCACGGCCGCAACGGAAGGACCCGCCGCCTTGCAGACGCTCAATTCCCTGTTTGAAGAGAACCAGGACGCACTGGGCTTGCGCTGGATCGTCGGCGACGTCGAGAGACTCTGGCCCCTGCCCGATACGGCCGTGCAAAGCGTCCAGGCCTCGGAATTGGTGGGCCACCTCAACTTGATACACCCGCGGCGTATCCACGTCCTGGGCGCCATCGAGGTTGACTACATTCTCAGCATGAGTCTGGCCCGGCGCGGGCACTTTACCAAGGAGCTGATCGACGGTGGTCCGATCGGCTTGATCGTGGCCGATAGCCGGCAACTGCCGCCGGAAGTGCTGTCGGCCATCGACAGCGCGCAGCTGGCGGTCTTTGCTACGAGCGTGCCATCGGCAGAGGTGATCGACGTCTTGCGTATCTACCTGGCCAAGGTGCTGGCGCCGCACTGTTCCATGCACGGGGTCTTCATGGACGTGCTGGGCATGGGCGTACTCATCGCCGGCGAGTCGGGGCTGGGCAAGAGCGAACTGGCCCTGGAACTGATCAGTCGTGGCCATGGGCTCGTGGCCGACGACGTGGTCGATTTCGCGCGCGTTGCGCCCGACTCCGTCGAGGGCCGGTGTCCGCCGCTGCTGTCGAATCTGCTCGAAGTGCGCGGTCTGGGCCTGCTCGATATCAAGGCCATATTCGGAGAGACCGCGGTGCGGCGCAAGATGAAGCTGCGCCTAATCGTCGAGCTCATGCGCCGCAGTGCTGCCGACACGATGGAGCGCCTGCCGCTGGCCGACTCGATGCAAGCGGTACTGGGCATGGGCATACACAAGGTCGTGATTCCAGTGGCTGCCGGGCGCAATCTGGCCGTCTTGCTCGAGGCCGCGGTGCGCAACACGATCTTGAAGCTGCGCGGCATCGACACGATGGAGGATTTCCTCGACCGCCAGCGGCGCGCGATGGACAGCTAGGACGCGCTGCCCGAGCGGGCCGGCAAAGGACGAACCCGCCGCCGGGAAGGGCTCGCGTGTTGTAATACTCGATCTTTGCTGGCCGCCTGACTGGCCGGTTCGACTGGTGACGGAACATGCGTCTGCTCCTCGTGTCGGGAATGTCCGGTTCGGGAAAATCGGTTGCGATCCGGTTGCTCGAGGACATTGGTTTTTACTGCGTCGACAATCTGCCCTCGCCGATGCTGAGCGAGGTGTGCGCGCTGCTGGCCAAATCGGGCTACACGGACATCGCGGTTTCTATCGACTCGCGGTCCGAGGCCTCGATGACCGAGGTCACGGCCGTGCTCGACGATTTGCGTGCCCTCGGATACGACGTGCGGGTGCTGTTTCTCACGGCTTCGGCCGATGCGCTGGTGCAAAGGTTCTCAGAGACGCGCCGCCGCCATCCGCTGTCGTCGCGTCCGTCGGCTCAGGGCTCCGGCGCCGCCCGCGAGCCCACGCTCGTCGAGTCGATCGAACAGGAACGCGAATTGCTGGCGCCGCTTTATGCGCTGGGGCACGTCATCGACACCAGTAGCCTGCCGGCCAATACGCTGCGCCACTGGGTGCGTCGTTTCGTCGGCGGGGGGCGCAGCTTGTTCACGCTGGCCTTTGAGTCATTCGCATTCAAGAATGGCGTTCCGGTTGCCGCCGACCTGGTGTTTGACGTGCGCAACTTGCCCAACCCTCACTACGAAACCGATCTACGGGCCCTCACCGGACTCGACGCCCCCGTGGTGGCATTCTTGCGCCAATCACCCCAGGTGGCCGAGATGATCGACGACATCGCCGGTCTGATCGAGAAATGGATGCCCGGCTACGTTCAGGACGGACGCCAGTACCTCACGGTGGCGATCGGTTGTACCGGCGGGCAGCACCGATCCCCGTACGTCGTCGAACAGCTGGCCGCGCGATTCGGCGGTCACGGCCAAGTGCTGATCCGCCACCGCTCGCTGGACCGCTAGGCACGGCCGGGGGCGCCGGCGTGTCCGACACGACCGTGATGGGCACGGGCTTTGTGCTGGCCGCATCGCTGCTGGTGGCGATCGGCGCGCAAAACGCCTTTGTGCTGCGCCAGGGCCTGCGTCGCGAACACGTGCTGGCCGTTGTATGCGCCTGCATGATCTACGATTGGCTGCTCATCGGTGCCGGCGTCGCAGGCCTGGGCGCGTTGGTGCGCGACCATCGCGGCGTGGCCACCTGGTTGGGCGCAGCGGGCGCCACCTTCCTGTGCGGCTACGGGCTGTTGGCCTGGCGCCGCGCCTGGCGGCCGCGGGCGCTGCTGGCGCAATCGGCCGGCGCATCGCTGCCGCTGCGCGATGCGCTGCTGCAATGCACGGCCTTCACCTTCCTGAATCCGCACGTATACCTGGACACGGTCGTGCTGATCGGCTCGGTGGGCGCGCGCCAGACGCCCGGCACCCTGGGCTCGTTCTTTGTTGGTGCCGCAGGCGCCAGCAGCGTCTGGTTCCTCCTCCTGGGGTACGGCGCCCGTCTGCTGGCCCCGTTGTTTTCCCGGCCGATGGCATGGCGTGCTCTCGATGTCCTCGTCGGCGCAACCATGTTCATCCTGGCCTTCTCCTTGTTGCGCAGCTAGTTGCCCGCGGGCAGATCGGCGTCAACCGGGTGGCGATGCTTCTCTGAGCACGGCGACTCAGGATGCGCCGCGCCGTGTCCGGCGCGGACCTGCGGCTGGGTTCCGTCTGCCATCCGCCCACGAGTGCGTTGTCGATTTGGGGCGCGCGGCTGTACGATCGAGCCGAGCCGCTCGTCGGTGTTCCCGACGCGCCGCAGGTGCGGATAGCGCAGCCCGGTGTGATAGTCGACGCGCAGGATCCGGAACGGGTCGAAGTCCTGCACCAGCAGCTCGATCGGCTGGGAACCGGCGCGGCGGGAGCATTGGAATCGAGCCGGGTGCACAGGAAATGCGCCCACTTGTAATGCTGCACCTTGTCCAGCGCGGCGACGCTATCGTCGCAATCGTCGGCCTGCGGTTCGAGCGCCGCGTCGTCGAGACCGAAAAAGAGCCGCGCGAAATCGTCGAGGATCTGCGCCTCGTCGGCCGTGTCCTGGCGCGGGCGCCAAGCGCGTCCCGGCGTGAATTCCATCTCCGCGGCCAACGAGGGCAGGATGTCGCGAAACTGCTCCTGGTTGCGCAAACCGGCGCGCGTCGCCAGTGCCTTGCCCGAGTATTCGGCCAGACCCTCGTACACCCAGAGCAGGTCGTCAGCAGGCCCGCCGGGGGGCGCTTTGGCTACAGCAGCACCATCGGGCCGGGGACCGCGGGAATACGCTCCTGTACGTGAAAGACCCGGTGCGCGGTGTCGCGCAAATCGACGGCCAGCATCAGCAGGCCGGGGTCGAGTTGGTCGGCAGCCGCAATTCGCAAGGGCGAGAAGGGGTGCTGCGCGCAACCGCAAATCCTGCGCCCTTGGCATCGCATTCCTTATTGCGACGAAGGGGGCGCAGATTGTATGCCCGGGACCGCCGTAGCGCCCGTTACCGCTTGGGCGCCGCTCGTCTTGTCGATACAGACGTGTGCGCGGCGCGTTCCGGGCCTCGGCGCCGTCGATCCGCCTCGTCGCGCAATTCGCGCAGCAGCGCCAGCACGGGTGCAGGCAGCGCGGCGTCCTCTATTCGTGACAGTGGCAGCCACCGCTGCTGTTCGTTCGGCGGCGGTCGCCGCGCGCCGCGTGCGCGGACTACGTGCGGCGTGTAAGCCAAGGTGAAATGCGTGAAGCCATGCCGGCGCTCGCAAAGCGCTTCGGGCGTCCCATGGCCGAAGCTGCGCGCGCACCGTTCCAGTTCCTGCCGGCCGGAGAACTGCGGCAAGCTCAGCAGCCCGCCCCAGATGCCGTCTGGCGCACGCTGTTCCAGCAGCACGGCGCGCCGGTGCAGCACGACGAGCAACTGCGTCGCGCGCACCGGTCGCGGACGTGGCGCCGCGCGCGCAGGCAGTTCCGCGGTCCGGCCCTGCGCCCGCGCGCGGCAACCGTCGCTGACGGGACACCGTGCGCACAGCGGCTGGGTGCGCGTGCAAATCGAGGCGCCCAGATCCATGATCGCCTGGGTATAGGTGCCCATCAGCCGAGATTCCGGCAACAGCGCGCACGCGCATTTCTGGAGGCGCCGGCGCGTGTCGGCCTGCCGTGGATCGCCCTCGATGGCGTGGTGCCGCGCCAGCACCCGCTGGACGTTGCCGTCGAGGATGGCCGCCCGTTCGCCATAGCAGAAGGCGGCGATGGCCGCGGCCGTCGAGGGGCCAACCCCGGGTAACTGCTCGAGCTCCTGCGCCGTCCGGGGGAAGCGTCCCTGGTGCTGTTCGACCAGAACCTGCGCGCACCGATGCGCTTGGCGCGCGCGCGCGTAGTAACCCAGCCCAGCCCAGCGCTGCAACACCGCCTCGAGCGGCGCGGAAGCCAGAGCCGGCAGGTCGGGAAAGCGCTGCAAGAAGGGTTCGTAGTAGGCCAAGACCGTCCCGACCCGGGTCTGCTGCAGCATGATCTCGCTCAGCCAGACGCGGTAGGGGTCGCGCGTTGCCTGCCAGGGCAGATCATGGCGGCCATGGTCGCGCTGCCAGCCGATCAGGGCCTTGGCGAATTCCTTTGCGTCCTCGCGCGTGGGTTGACCGCGATCGGCAGCCGTCGGCGTTGCGCCCGGGAATCGCCCCTTGCGTCGGATCAGGTCTCGACCCCTAGGGGCTTGTCATCCGAGTCGGACAATTCCGGCTCCGTGGACGCCGCGGCCGAATCGGCCGCGGCGCTGGGCTCGACCGGGTCGGGGCGCGGGAGGCGGATGCGCTCGCAATGGCGCTTGAGTTCAGCCTGCTGCGCCTGCACGTCCTGGAGCGCGTCCTCGAGTTGACCGATGCGCTCCTCCAGCGAGCCCTGGGCGTCGCGGATGCGCGTGACCGCCTCCGTGCGCTTTTTCAGCTGCTGACGCTGTTCGCGCACTTGCATCTCGATCGGCGGCATCAGCGAGCGCACCCAGGCTTCCGCATCGCGCTCGGCGGCGGCGAAAATCGTGCGTGACTTGACGACGACCGTGTCGAAGAAGCGCTCGATGAGCGACCACTTGTCGCGCGTAAGCAGGGCAATTGCGCCAAAGTGGCTGCGATAGGCTTCTTCGAGGCGGTCGATCTCGGCGACGTACCGATCGAGCGAAAAGCTCATCGGGGGCGGCAGGCTCCAGCCGACCTGCTCGGCGAAGTTGCGCTGCACGCCGATCATCATGCGCTCGATTTCGGCCATGCCCGCGTTGGACTTGCGCAGCAGGCCGCGCAGCCGATGGAAGTAGTCGCGCGTGACACCAACGAACTGCGGCGTCAGGCGCACCTTGCGCAGGCTGTCGCGCGTTTCCAGCACGCAGGCGCGCAGTGTCTCGAGCCGCACGTGGATGTAAGTATCCTCAGCCAGCCGCATCAGCACGGAACGCGTGGCGAAGATCTTGCGCACGTTTTCGTCGAATTCGCGCTGCTCTGCCTGGGCGCGGCGCAGCATCCGTTCGATCGAACCCTGGTTTTTGCCCTGCAGCGCGCGCAACTCGTAGAGCTGCTCGACCAGGTTGCGCTCGCGAGCACCCAGGGTCTGGCGGACCTCTTCGACGACGCGATCGACGACGGCGATGGTCTGCTGGCGCACCTGGTCGCGCTTGTTCGGCACCAGCAGGTCGACCAGGGCCGACTCCAGAGCGGGCAGCCGGCTGCGCTGCAGCAGCGCGCCATCATGGGTGACCTTGGCCACCAGTCCCTTTTGCGCCGATACCGGGAAGACCCGTGCCGGGTCCAGGCGCAGGGTTTCGGCCACGCTTTGAACCTGGTGCGCCACCTCGGCGTCGATCTCCGAGGACGACTCGCAATTCGTCCCACAGGCCGTCGATCTTGTTGAGGACCGCGATGTGATTGGTCTGCTGCGCGTCGCTGCCAACGATGTGGCGCCAGACGCCAGGTCGCTGCGCGTGACGCCGGTGTCGGCGGCCAGCACGAACAGGACCGCGTGCGCGCTGGGCACCAGCGACAGCGTCAGTTCCGGCTCGGTCCCGATGGCATTGAGTCCGGGCGTGTCGAGAATGACCAGACCATCGCGCAGCAGAGGATGGGGGAAGTTGATGATCGCATGGCGCCAGCGTGAGATCTCCATCATCCCGTTGGCGTCGATGGCGACTCTTCGCTCCGGGTCGGTCGGGTCGATACAGCGCCGTAGATGCGCGCCTCCTCGGCCGACACCCGGACGGTCTCGGCCACCAGCTTGAGCGCCTCGAGCATGCCCTCGGTCGATTCGGTGTTCAGCGGGAAGACGCGCCATTCGACCGCCGAGCGCTTGAAGTCGTTGGTATTGCCCAGACGAGCACGCGTCTCGATCGGTAGCGCGCGGATGCAAGGCGGCAGCGTTTCGTCATACATCAGCTCGGTCGGGCACATCGTCGTGCGCCCGGCCGACGAAGGCAGGATGCGTCTTCCGTAGTCGGCGAAGAAGATCGCGTTGATTAGTTCAGACTTGCCGCGCGAGAACTCCGCGACGAAGGCGATGATCAGCTTGTCGCCGGTCAGCCGGTCCTGCGCCAGGTCCAGGCGGCGGCTCGCCTCCACATCGAGCAGCTGGCCGGCGCTGAGCCAGCGACGTAGCCGGTCGATGGACGTAGCCAGCGAGTCGCGCCAGGCGCCCAGCTGCTGAAAGCTGTCAATGAGTTCGGACATGGGCCAGAAATCGACCGAGAAGGACGCGCATCGCCGAGGTAGCGTTAAATCTGTTGGCACACTAGCACAGCCTTCTGGCGGCGGTTCTCGCGGCTATACGGGTAAATTGCGCCGCACCGGCTCGCTTCTGGCACCTCTAAAGCCGTTGACAACGGGGGCAAAAATAGGTCGCGCGCTGGCCCTGCACCATGCGTCGGATGGGCGTCGCGCAGCGTGGGCAGGGCAGGCCAGCGCGCCCATAGGCCTGCGCAAACTCGGTATATCGGCCTTCGACGCCTTGGCCGCTGCTGAAGTCGCGCAGGGTCGCGCCGCCGACCTCGATGGCGCGGGCGAGGATCGCGAGGATCGCCTGCGCCAGTCGTTGGTAGCGCGCACGCCCGATCCGGCCGGCCGGCTGTCTGCGGGTGGATCCGGGCCGCATACAGGCTTTCGGTGGCGTAGATGTTGCCGACGCCAACGACCAGCTGGCCGGCCAGCAACACCTGCTTGATCGAAGTGCGCCGGCCGCGCGTGGCTTGGAACAGGAACTCGCCGTCGAAGCCCGGACCGAAGGGTTCGACGCCCAGGCCCGCCAGCAGGGGATGGGCCAGAACGTCGCCCTCGGTGTGCGCATGCCAGAGCAGCGCGCCGAAGCGACGCGGGTCGTTCAGGCGCGCCACCGCGCCGTCACTGTGGACCTCGACGTGATCGTGGCGGCCCAGCGGCGGCACCCGGCCCAATTCGTGGATCCGCCAGGACCCGGACATGCCCAGGTGGCAGATCAGCACGCCCGACGGGAGGAACCAGAGCAGATACTTGCCGCGCCGGCGAACCTTCTCGATGCGCTGGCCGGCGACCAGCGCCGGCAGGTTGTGCGGCACGCGCCAGCGCAAGTTGAAGTTGTGTATGTGCACGGCGTCCAGACGGCGGCCCTCGAAGCGGTGCGCCAGTGCGCGGGCGGTGACCTCGACTTCCGGCAGTTCTGGCATGACATCCCTGGGTAAAGCCCCCTCATCGGACGCGGCCGGTGGCCGCGCGCGGGGCAGGCGCGCGGAAGAGATAATATGATGCATCCTCTCGCCCACGCGTCTTGCGGCGCCTTCCCCTCATGGCTTCGATTTCCGGCGTTCGTCTTGCCTTCCGCGGACTTCTTCCCGCTGCGCTGGCGCTGGCCCTGGGCGCCGCCCTGGCCGGTTGCGCCGGCCTCGCGGCGCCTGGGTCGCCGGGCGCCGCTGTCGCCCCCGGCCAAGGCGCCGCCGCCGCTGCCGACCAGGCGCCCGCCAGCGCGGGCGGGAGCGTAGCTCCGCTTCGGGTTGGTCCCTTGCCCGACGTCGAGCTGAACAGCGATCTGCTGTTCCAACTGGTTTTTGCCGAAATTGCCCTGCAACGGGGCGAACCCGGCCCGGCCTACGCGGAGTTGATGAAGGTTGCGGCCCAGACGCTCGATCCGCGCATCGCGCGCCGGGCCACCGAGGTGGCCATAACGGCGCGGGCGCTGCCCCAGGCCCTGGAGGCTGCGGCGCTTTGGCACAAATTGGCGCCGTCGGACCGCGAGGCCGAGCAGTCGTACGCCCAGTTGCTGGTGGCCAATGGCCGCCACGACAGGCGCTGCCGCTGCTGGATCGGCAGATCGCGCAGTCGACCAATCCGACGGAAATGCTCGATCGATCTGCAGCGGGTACTGGCGCAGCTCCGGAGGCGGCCGGGGGTTACGAGTTGCTGGAGACGCTCGCGCGGCGCTACCTGAAGGACCCGTCCACCGCCTTCGAAGTCCAATTGATCGTGGCCCGGGGTGCGCGCGCCGCCGGCAACAACGCCGCCGCGGTGGCCATGCGCGGGCCGCGCTGGCCCTGCGGCCGGAGTCGGAGCCGGCGGTCATCGCGGTGGCGCAGCTGCTCGTCGAAGGCGGCAGGGCGGAGGCCGCAACGTCGGCCGCTGGGACGCCGACCCCCTCCGCGGCCGGTCCGATCGCGGCACATGCCGAGGCGGCATCGGTACTTGCGCAATTTTTCCAGCCCACCCGGACGCCAGCGATGCGCGCCTGGTCTACGCGCGCGTCCTGGTCGGTGCCGATCGGTTGGAGGAGGCGCAGCAGCAGTTTGAGGAATTGCTGCGTCGCGCGCCGCAGAACCTGGACTCGCTGTTCGCGTTGGGGGTCCTCGCGCTGGAGGCCGAGCACTTTGCCGAGGCGCGCACCTACTTCGAGCGCTATCTCGACCTGCTGGGGGCCGCCCCGGGCCATGACTTGGACCGGTCTACATGAACATGTCGCGAGTGGCCGAGGTCAGCGCCGCTTCGAAGAGGCGCTCGGCTGGCTGCACAAGGTGCACGGTGCCGAACAGGCCGGCGCGGCGCGCGAGCGCGAAGCCTTCGTGCTGGTGCGTCTGAACCGGACCGACGAGGGCATGAAGCTGTTGCAGCAGCTGCCCGGCGATACGCCCGAGGAGCGAACCCAGCGCATCCTGCTGCAAGGACAACTGCTGCGCGAAGCGCGCCGCTACCAGGAGTCCTATGACCTGCTCGATCGGGCGCTGCAGGCCAGCCCGGACGATAGCGGCTTGCTGTACGAGGCGGCCATGAGCGCCGAGCGACTCGACCGCATCGACGTGATGGAATCGCGGCTGCGCCGATTGCTGCAGCTGCATCCGGACTATGCGCACGCCTACAACGCGCTGGGGTATTCGCTGGCCGATCGCAACATTCGGCTGCAGGAGGCGTATCAGCTCATCGACCACGCCCTTGCCCTTTCGCCCGATGACGGATTCATCGTCGACTCGATGGGCTGGGTACAGTTCCGGCTGGGCAATCTGGCGGCCGCGCGCGCGTCCTTGACCCGGGCCTTTCATTTGAAGGCCGATCCGGACGTGGCGGCACATCTGGGCGAGGTATTGTGGGCGCTGGGCGATCGCTCCGCCGCCCGTACGCTGCTACTGGATGCACAAAAGCGCGACGGCGACAGCGACACCCTGCGCGAGACGCTGCAGCGCCTGAACATCCAGCCTTGAACGCGACTTACCTATGCGGGCGCCGTCCCCGTCCGGGGGGCGAGCGCCGATGCGTGAACCGAGGCGCGCCACCGCCGGTGCGGCGCAAAGGGCGCACGCGCACCGCGTTGGCCTGCGTGGCGATTTGGTTGTCGGCCTGCGCCAGCCTGCCGCCGACGCAACAAGGCAGCGACAGCACCACACGCAACTATGCAGGCCGCTTTTCCCTTGCCGTTACGAGTGCTGCGCCCGCCGGCGCGGCCCGAAACGAAGCCTGGAGCGGGCGCTTTTCCCTGGCGGTGGGTGCGCGCGCGCTGTCGTTGGATCTGGTCTCGCCGCTGGGGGCGACCATCGCGCGGTTCGAGACCGATGCGCAGGAGGCGCGGCTGCTGGTGCCGGCCGATGGGGGCGTGCGCGTCGAGCATGGCACCGATGCGCAGTCGCTTGCCGAGCGCGTGCTCGGCTGGTCGTTGCCGATCGGCAGCATGCCCGACTGGATCGCCGGTCACCCGGCAAGCGGCCGGCCGTTTCGCGTTCTGGCGGCCGATCCTGGCGCGGGCGAAAGGGTCGATGCGGACCGCACCGGGGCGACGGCCGCCCATGCCGGCGCGAACCCCGGACCGGACCGGTTCGAGCAAGATGGCTGGGCCGTCGCTGTGGAACAGCCCAATGCGCAGCGCGCCGGGCTGCGGGTGCAGATGAGCCGCGCGCAGCGGCACGATTCGCCCGGGGTCGCGTTGCGTGTGGTCCTGGATGCACCGCAGCCGGTGCCCGATTCTGCCCTGCCGGTGGCCGGCGAACCGAGCGCGCAATGAGCATCCTCACGGCGCCGCGCGTCTTTCTGGGCTTGCCGGCCCCGGCAAAGATCAATCTGTTCCTGCACGTGCTTGGCCGTCGCAGCGACGGTTACCACGAGATCCAGTCGGTCTTCGCTCCCATCGACCTTTGCGACACGCTGGATTTTTGCCTGCGCAACGACGGTGTCATCGAGCGCAGCGGTGATCTCGCCGGGGACCCGGCCGATGACCTGGCGGTGCGGGCGGCGCGCCTGCTGCAAGCGCACGCGGCCAGTACCGGGCGCCCGGCCATGGCGCAGACCTTGGGCGTCACCATCACGGTGGAAAAGGCCATTCCCGTTGGCGCCGGCCTGGGTGGGGGGTCGTCGGACGCGGCGACCACCCTGATCGCGCTCAATCGTCTCTGGGGGCTGGCAACTGCCGCGCGCCGCTGCTGGCCGATCTGGGTCGCCGCTTGGGAGCGGACGTGCCCTTTTTCCTGGGGTCGGGACCCGCCTTCGTGGAAGGAATTGGGGAGCGCTGCAGCCCGTTGACGCTGCCGCTGGGTTGGGTGGTCCTGGTTTTCCCGCAAGTCTCTGTTTCGACGGCGGAAATCTTCTCCGACCCGAAATTGACACGGGACACCAAAGGAACGACAATCGCAGGCTTTTCTGCGGCGTTGTCTGTTTCGGATCCCGCGCGGGAGCCGGGATGGATGGCCGAGCCGTTCGGCAGCAACGACCTGGAGCCGGTGGTGCGCGCCAAGGTGCGGGAGGTGGACGAGGCATTGCGTCTGGTCGGCCGTTTTCGCCCGGCGCGGATGACCGGGTCCGGTTCGGCGGTCTTTTGCGTCTGTGCGCAGGAGGCGCAAGCGCAGCAACTGCGGGAAAAGTTGCAGGCGCAGGTTGCACCTGGCTGGTCCATATGGGCGGTACCGACGCTCGAGGAGCTGCCGCTGGCTGATTGGTAATTTCGGGTGTTTTCGCTTTTTTCAGGTCTCGTGCTGGGGAGTCGCCAAGCTGGTTAAGGCAGCGGATTTTGATTCCGCCATTCGAGGGTTCGAATCCTTCCTCCCCAGCCAGTTCACACTAGGTTCGCGCGGCCGACGCTCAACAGATGGGCTCGGCATCTGCGCCGGAGCGGATCCGGCGGGCAGCCCGCAGATCCTTTCCCGATGGCGCGAACCGCCCGCTCTGAAGGGCTTGCATGTCGGCACTGGTGCCAGACAACCTGATGGTGTTCTCGGGCAATGCCAACCCGAGGCTGGCGCACGCGGTCGTGCAGCATCTGAGCATCCCCCTGGGGCGGGCCACGGTCTCGCGTTTTTCCGACGGCGAGATCATGGCCGAGATCAACGAGAATGTGCGCGGCAAGGACGTCGTGGTGCTGCAGTCGACCTGCGCGCCGGCCAACGACAATCTGATGGAACTGGTGATCATGGTCGACGCGCTCAAGCGCGCCTCGGCCGGCCGCATCACCGCGGCCATTCCCTATTTCGGCTATGCGCGCCAGGACCGGCGCCCGCGATCGGCGCGTGTTGCCATCAGCGCCAAGGTGGTGGCCAACATGCTTCAGGTTGCCGGCGTCAACCGGCTGCTGGTGATGGACCTGCATGCCGACCAGATCCAGGGCTTCTTCGACATCGCGGTCGACAACATCTATGCCAGCCCGATCCTGCTGGGCGACCTGTGGAAGCAGAACTACCACAACCTGGTCGTCGTCTCCCCGGACATCGGCGGCGTGGTGCGCGCCCGCGCGCTGGCCAAGCGGCTGGACGCCGACCTGGCGATCATCGACAAGCGCCGGCCGCGGCCGAACGTGGCCGAGGTGATGAACATCATCGGCGAGGTCAGCGGGCGCACCTGCGTGATCATGGACGACATGATCGACACGGCCAACACCCTGTGCCAGGCGGGCGCCGCACTGCGCGCCGCAGGGGCCTTGCGCGTGATCGCCTACTGCACGCATCCGGTGCTATCGGGTCGCGCGGTCGAACGCATCATGGATTCGGTACTCGACGAAGTCGTCGTGACCGATACCATCCCTTTGAGCGTGCAGGCGGCCGCCTGTCCGAAGATTCGGCAGCTGTCCTGCGCGGCACTGCTCGGCGAAACCATTTCGCGCATCGCGCGCGGGGATTCGGTGAGTTCGCTTTTCATTGAATAGCTTTTTTAGACCAGCAAGGAGAGTAGGCAAGACGGCAGCTGCAACACACCTTCGCCCGATTGGTCGCGATCGGCGCGGCGGCAGGCAACCGGCAGCTTTTGATATCCAACCACGGGAACATTTCCGTGGCCAACCAAATGCAGATTCGGAGTACAAAATGAAGGTCATCGCCAACAAACGCAATGCGCAAGGCACTGGTGCGAGCCGCCGCCTGCGCCACCAGGGCAAGGTCCCGGGCATCCTCTACGGGGCCGGGGTCGATCCGGTGAGCATCGAGGTCGATCACAACCCGCTGTTCCATGCCCTGCGCAAGGAGAAGTTCCACGCTTCCATCCTCAACCTGGACTTGGACGGTGCCAGCGAGCGCGTGCTGCTGCGCGATTTCCAGATGCACCCGTATCGCCAGGTCGTGCTGCACGTTGATTTTCAGCGGGTCGCCGAGGACCAGCCGGTCCATATGCGGGTGCCGCTGCACTTCGTGGGCGCCGAAAATTCGCCCGCCGTCAAGACCTCCGGGGCGTTCATCAGTCACGTGCTGTCCAACCTCGAGATCGCCTGCCTGCCTCGCGACCTGCCCGAGTTCGTCGAGGTCGACCTGTCCGCGCTGACCGCCCAGCAGACGGTGCACGTCTCGGACCTGAAGCTGCCCAATGGCGTATCGGTGGTCCGGCGCGGCAAGGAAAATCCGGTGGTCGTCACCGTGACCGTGCCCAGCGGCAAGGAGGAGGAAGTTTCTGCGCCCGTGGCCGAAGTCGCGGCGGCCGCCCCTGCGGCAGCTCCGGCCGCCGGCGCCAAGGCGGCTCCGGCGGGCAAGGCAGCTGCGGCTCCGGCCGCCGGCAAGGCGCCCGCGGCACCCGCCAAGAAGAAATAAGCCGACGCGGACCCACGGCCTCGTCGGCTGGCGCGATCGCGAACTTGTCGCGGTCGCGCCGCCTTTCCGCCCCGGCGTACACACCGCAGAACGCGATACGTGGCAACCTCCGACCCGGCGTCCCCAGGTATCCGCATGATCGTCGGGCTCGGCAACGTCGGCG
The DNA here is from genome assembly GCA_963729785.1 of uncultured beta proteobacterium. Lineage (GTDB taxonomy): Bacteria > Pseudomonadota > Gammaproteobacteria > Burkholderiales > Burkholderiaceae_F > GJ-E10. The sequence continues at coordinate 17,975 of CAVSPM010000037.1, forward strand.
CCGAGTTCGAGCGCACGCGCCACAATGCCGGGTTCTGGCTGGTCGATCGGCTCGCGCTCCGATATGGCGCACAGTTTCGCACCGAAAAGAAATTCTTCGGCCAGCTGGCGCGCGCTTCGATCGGCGGGCGCGAAGTTTGGCTGATCAAGCCGGGTACGTACATGAATCTTTCGGGTCAGGCCGTCGTTGCTGCAGCCCTTTTCTATCGGTTGCTGCCGGACCAGATCCTGGTGGCGCACGATGAACTCGATCTTGCACCCGGTGACGTGCGACTCAAGCAAGGCGGAGGGGTCGCAGGGCACAATGGCCTCAAGGACATTCGGGCGCGGCTTTCCACCGCGGATTTTTGGCGGCTGCGTATCGGCATCGGTCATCCGCGCGCCCTGGAGTTGCGCCAGGACGTCGCCGCCTTCGTGCTCCATCCACCGCGCAAGGAGGAGGAGCGGGCGATCGAGGACGCAATCGAGCGCGCAACGCAGATCGTCGAACTGGTCGCGACCGGACAGTTTTCCCAGGCGATGACCCGGCTGCATACGACGGCTCGGAGCCCGGGGGCAGCGGGAGCATCCAAGCCATGAGCGCGACGGACGAGGCGGCGGAAGCGGCGCCTTCCGGCGAGGCGAGCGGCGCACTGCACGGCGCAGGCGCCGCGGGCTCCGCCGGACCCGGCCCGGCGCCGCCGGCTGCCGGGCCGGCAGCGGCCCTGGCCGAGATGGGCTCTCGCCGGACACGCGCCGCCGCGCTCATCGAAGTGATGCTCGCCGCAGGAGCGTACTTGGGCGATGCGATCAGCAATCTGCGCACCGCTTTGGCCCTGCTGCTGCGCCCGGGGCCCCAGCCCGATCCGCCCGAAGGTCTGCGCGCTTCCGGCGGTCAGTTGTTCGCGCTCTACGTTTTGGCCTTGCTGCTGGGCTTGGCATACGATGCTTATGCGGTCGGCTGGCAGGGCGGACGGCTGGACTTGTTTTCCCTGCCGGCGCTTAGCTTTTGGGCGCTCAGCGCGCTGCTGGCCGCTTGGTGGATCGCATCCATCGACGGTCGACCCGAACGGTTCTTGCCGCTGGCGACGGCCGCTTTTGCGCTCGTGTGCTGGGAGTCCTTCTTCGCCTACGCACTGGCAATCGCCGCGGACCGGGTTGCACTGCTCGACCGGTTCTACGTTGCCCTTTCGTGGGTGCCCCTGGTCTGGGCTGCGCTGGCCTTTGCCGTCTTCGCACTGCGCCTGAGCGGGTCGGGCGGACGCGCGCGTCGCGGGTTGATTGCACTCGTCGCGCTGACCTTGCTGTTGGCGCCGCAGTGGGCCGTGAACCCGGCCGCGCGCCTGTGGGCAACGGCTTCAAGCGTCGACCGGGAGGTGATCGGGCCGGATGCGCCACAGTCCGAGCAAACCCTGTACGGCCAGATCGACCTGCTCGAGGATGCCCTGGACGCGATCGAGCCCGGGCAAGCCGGCGTCACCGAGCTGTTCACCATCAGTTTTGCCGGTGACGGCACGCAGGACGTTTTCTTGAATGAAGCCAACGGCGCGGATGCGGTCATGGCCGAAGCTTTCGGCAGTGCGGACCACGCCCTGGTGCTGGCCAACAACGCGGCCCATCCCCAGGAGCGTCCCTTCGCCAGCGTGAGCGCGCTGCAACGCGCGCTGGCAACCATGGCAGACCGCATGAACCCCGAGGAGGACGTGCTCGCCCTGGTGCTCACGTCGCACGGCACGCCCGATCATCACCTGGTTGTTTCGATGCCGCCGTATGCGCTCGACGATCTGACGCCCGAGCGTTTGCGCACGCTACTCGACGAGGCTGGCATCCGCTTTCGCGTGATCATCGTTTCCGCATGCTACGCAGGCGGATTTGTCGAGCCGCTGGCAGGCGATGACACGATGGTGATCGCCGCGTCCCAGGCGGATCGCACTTCGTTTGGCTGCCGCGACGGTGCTCGCTGGACCGACTTTGGACAGGCCTTTTTTTCCGAGGCGCTTACCCAGACGGCCTCGTTCGAAGGGGCTTTTCGCCTGGCCAGCCAGCGCATCGGCGCACGCGAAGCCAAGGAGGGCCTGACACCCTCGCAGCCGCAGATATTCGTCGGCCCCGGCATACGAGAGCAGCTTCAGCGCCTGGAGACGAGGCGCGGAGGCAAGATCTTGTTCGCACAGCAATCGGCGTCGCGTAAATTACCGTAGAAAGTGGGGCAAGACCATGGCCGTCAAATGTGGGATCGTCGGACTGCCGAACGTGGGCAAGTCGACCCTGTTCAATGCTCTGACCAAGGCGGGAATCGCCGCCGAGAACTATCCGTTTTGCACGATCGAACCCAATGTCGGCATTGTCGAGGTGCCCGATCCGCGTCTACGCGCCCTGGCCGAGATCGTTCAGCCCCAGCGCGTGGTTCCGGCAACGGTGGAGTTCGTGGACATCGCCGGGCTGGTGGCGGGCGCCAGCAAGGGTGAGGGGCTGGGGAACCAGTTCCTCGCCAACATCCGCGAGTGCGACGCAATCGCTCACATCGTGCGCTGCTTCGACGACCCCAACATCGTCCATGTAGCTGGCCGGATCGATCCGGTGAGCGATATCGAAGTGATCGATACCGAGTTGGCCCTGGCGGACCTGCAGACGGTGGAAAAGCAACTGCACCGGTATGCGAAGGTCGCAAAGACCGGTGCGGCGGGCGAGGAGAAGAAGGAGGCGCAGCGCCTGGTCGCGGCGCTGGAGAAGATCCAACCCGCACTGGACCGGGCACAGCCGGCGCGCACGGTGGACCTTTATCCGGAGGAGCGCGCCGTTTTGCGGCCGCTGTTCCTGCTGACGATGAAACCGGCCATGTACGTGGCCAACGTCGAGGACCATGGCTTTGTCGACAATCCGCTGCTCGATGCCGTGCGTGAGCGCGCGGCCCGCGAGGGCACTCCGGTGGTCGCGGTGTGCGCGCGCACGGAGGCCGAGATTGCCGACCTGTCGGACGAAGACAAGGAGGTCTTCTTGCAGGACATGGGCATGCAGGAGCCGGGCTTGAGCCGAGTCATCCGGGCTGCGTATGGGCTGCTGGGCCTGCAGACCTACTTCACGGCGGGGGTCAAGGAAGTGCGCGCCTGGACGGTGGCGCGCGGCGCCACGGCGCCGCAGGCGGCCGCGGTGATCCACACCGACTTCGAGAAGGGCTTCATCCGCGCCGAAACCATCTCCTACGAGGACTTTGTCCGCTACAGGGGCGAGCACGGTGCGAAGGAAGCCGGCAAGATGCGTCTTGAGGGCAAGGAATACATCGTCAAGGACGGCGACGTCCTGCATTTTCGCTTCAACGTCTAAAGCGGCGCTGCCGGACGGCCGGGCGAGACGCCTGCGCCGGGACACGAGGAGCTGACGGCGTGCCGATCGCGCCGACCGTGGCAAGACTCCCTTTCATGATGCAATGATGCGACTCGACGTCCTGCGCCGATATGCCGTCGCCCGGTCGCTCTTTGCGCCCACGACGTTGCGGCGCGCAATCGAACGGCTCGGTTTTGTTCAGGCAGATCCGATCCGCGCGCCGGCCCGTGCGCAGGACCTGATCTTGCGCCACCGCGTGCGCGACTATCGCGCCGGTGACCTCGAGAGGCGCTATCCTTTTCTCGCGCTCGAAGAGGACTACTTCGTCAACTACGGTTTCCTGCCCAGGAACGTCTCGGCGCTCCTGCAAGCGAGGCCGGCCGGCGCACGCAAAGGCTCGGTCGCGCACCGGCGGATGGCCGATCTGCTGGAGTTCGCCCGCGATCGCGGCGAAGTGCATCCGCGCGCTGCCGCCGCCCATTTTGCGCACGGGCGCGTGACCAACTACTGGGGCGGTGGCTCCAACGCCACGACCCAGCTGCTCGACCGGATGCACTACCACGGGCTGCTGCGCGTTGCCCGCCGCGACAAAGGCATTCGGGTGTACGCGCCGCGGGAGGACGCGCCGCTGGGCCCGAAGTCTGATGAAGAGCGCGCGCCGGCGACGGGGGCAGTCGACCCGCAGCAGCGGGCCGATGCCCTGCTGCGGCGGGTTGTCCAACTGTATGCGCCTTTGACCGGCGCCGGTCTTGCCCAACTCACCGGCATGCTGGTTCACGCGGCGCCGCAACTCAAGGGCGAGCTGAAGACGGCTTGGGGCCGTGCCCGACAGTTGTTCGGGCATGCGAGCGTTGACGCTCAGCCTTGGTACTGGCCGGCCGACGAATCGCCGCAAGAACATGCGATGGAGCCGCAGCGATCTGTGCGCCTGCTGGCGCCGTTCGACCCGGTGGTGTGGGACCGGCGCCGATTCGAGCGCTTTTGGGGCTGGGCCTATCGATTCGAGGCCTACACGCCGCTGGCTCAGCGCAAGCTCGGCTACTACGCCCTTCCCTTGCTGTGGCGCGACCGGGCGATCGGCTGGGCGAACCTTACGGTCGAAGAGGGGCGGGTGCGGGCCGACGTCGGTTACGCCGACGGGCGCGGGCCGAGGGATGGCAGCTACCGCCGCCAACTGGCGGCTGAACTCGATCGCATCGCCCAGTTTCTACATCTCGGGGCGGGACGCCGCTGAGATCGCACCGCGCTCGCGCGGTAGCGGCCTCCGACGGGCCTCATCAACGGGGGCACACCGGATCGGCGAACGTCGGTGGCGATCGCGACGCTACTCCGGGGCGGTCCGGTGAACCCCGCTCACAGCAGGGTCGCCGTCGAATCGCCGCGCTACGGACGGCACGACCGGTAAACTTGTCGGATTGACCATACGGTCGACGGACAGTGGGGGGTGGCAAATGGCAGCGCAACACGCATCGACTGGGCTGGAGCTTCGTTCGCAGGTTCGGTCCAGCGGTGAACTGGAACTGTCCCTGGTCGAGGTCGCGGTGCCGACGCCCGGTGCCAACGAAGTGCTCGTGCGCATCGAGGCCTCGCCCATCAATCCTTCCGATCTGGCACTGCTATTTGGCGGCGCCGACATGCTTACCGCCCGGTTCTCCGGCACGGCCGACCGCCCTGTCGTCACGGCGTCCATTCCGGAGGCGGCCATGAGGGGCATGGCCGGTCGTTTGGACGTCTCCATGCCCGTGGGCAACGAGGGCGCAGGCGTGGTCGTCGCCACTGGCTCCTCGGAGGCGGCCCGCGCGCTTCGGGGCCGGACCGTTGCGGTCATCGGCGGTGCGATGTTCACGCAGTTTCGTTGCGTCGGCGTGGACAATTGCCTGCCGCTGCCCGAGGGCACAACGCCCGTCCAGGGCTGCGCAGCATTCGTCAACCCGTTGACCGCGCTGGGCATGGTCGAAACCATGCGTCGGGAGGGTCATAAGGCGCTGGTGCATACGGCCGCCGCCTCCAACCTCGGGCAAATGCTCAATCGGCTCTGCCAGAAGGAGGGGATCGGTCTCGTCAACATCGTGCGCAGCCCGGAACAGGCGAAGTTGCTTGAGGCGATGGGCGCGAAGTTCGTGGTCAATTCGGCCGCCCAAAGCTTCCTGCCGGACCTCACCCAGGCGCTGGCGGCGACGGGTGCGACCATCGCTTTTGACGCCATCGGCGGCGGCAAGCTGGCCGGCAGAATCCTCAGCTGCATGGAGGCGGTGGCTAGTCGCGGCGTTAAGGAATACAGCCGCTACGGCTCCAATGTCCGTAAGCAGATCTACATTTACGGGAGCCTGGATCCCAGTCCGACCGAGATCAACCGCAACTTCGGCTTTGCCTGGTCGATCGGCGGATGGCTGCTGTTTCCGTTCCTGCAAAAAATCGGACCGGAGGGGGCAAAGGGCCTTTACGCACGGGTCGCCGCGGAATTGACAACAACCTTCGCCAGCCACTTTTCCAAGGAGGTTTCGCTCGCAGGCGCGCTGCAGATGGACGCTATCGCGGTCTATGGCAGGCGCTTGACCGGGTCCAAGTACTACATCAATCCAAGTCTGGGCACGGGCGCAGCGGGGTTGAAATCCGCCACTTGATTCCACCGGCACGATCATCCGGCGCCGCACCCTCGCTCTTTGCGCCCGTCGCGGAGCGCGACGCGATTTGGGGCCTGCTATTCGCGCTCATCGCTGCGGTCGGCTTTTCGGCCAAGGCAATCTTGGTCAAGCTGGCTTATCGCGAGGGTGTCGACGCGGTCACGCTGCTAGCCTTGCGCATGGCCTTTTCGGTTCCATTCTTCGCGGCCACCGCGCTTTGGAGCGGACACCGGCATGCCGAGCCGATTGCCGCGCGCGACTGGGGCCTCATCGTCTTGTTGGGCGTGACGGGTTACTACCTTTCGAGCTACTTGGATTTTCTCGGTCTGCAGTACATCTCAGCGGGGCTGGAACGGCTGATCCTGTTTCTTTATCCGACCATGACCGTGCTGCTTTCCGCGGTCCTTTACCGGCGGGCGATCGGCCGGTCCGTGCTGGCGGCGATGGGCCTGTGCTACGCCGGCATTGTGCTGGTGCTGCTCCACGATCTGGGCGCCGTGCGCAGCAACACGCTGCTTGGCGCGGCGCTGGTTTTCGGCAGCACCTTGTCCTATTCGGTCTACCTGGTCGGGGCGGGCCACGCGATAGGCCGGATCGGTGCGGTGCGCTTCACCGCCAACGCCATGATCGTGGCCAGTGCCGCGAGCCTCGTGCAGTTCGCCGCGACCCGACCGGACTCGACGCTCGTTGTGTCGGGTCGCGCCGTGGGGTTGGCCGTGGCGATGGCGATCTTTTCCACGGTTTTGCCGGTCTTCCTGTTGTCTTTTGCGATCCGACGCATCGGGCCAAGCAAGGCTTCGCTGATCGGCTCGATTGGTCCAGTGAGCACGATCCTTCTGGCCTACGTCTTCCTGCAGGAAGATGTCTCGCTGCTACAGATCGCGGGTTCCGTGCTCGTGCTGGGGGGCGTGCTGTTGATTGGCCGCAGCCGCTAGACGCGCGCCCGGGGTCAATGGCCGTCCGGCCTGGCATGCCGCCGGTATCGGCGGGTAAGCTATCTGCTTTTCATCGATGGGCGGATCGAGTGACGACCGAAACAATAGTCGCGGCCACCACGGCAGATGACTACCGGGCTTTTGCACAATTGATCCGCGAGTACGTCGTGTGGTGCCGCGCGCGCTACGAGGATCAGACCTGGCTGGTCAACGAGGTATTCAGCTACCAGTGCCTCGATGAGGAAATCGAGGCACTGCCCGTTGCCTATGGTCCGCCTAAGGGCAGGACGTTCCTGGTTTGGCGCGACGGCCAGGTGGGCGGTGCCGGCGCCTACCGGCGCCTGCCCGACGGGACCTGCGAAATGAAGCGGCTGTTCGTTCCTGATCGATTTCGGGGACGCGGTACGGGCCGTCGCCTTTGTGGCGCCCTCGTCGAGGCCGCACGCGACGACGGCTTTGCGCTCATGCGGCTGGATACCGGAACGCGGTTCGCGGAGGCGTTGACGATGTACCGTTCGATGGGCTTTCGTGATTGCCCGCCGTACTACGACTACCCGGCGCGCTTGATGCCGCATGTCGTGTTTCTGCAGCTGCCGCTGGAGCAGATGCCGGCGCCAACGTAGCCGCGGGTTGGTGCCAGCCGCACCAGCGGCGCGGGTGCGTCGCGCGAAGCTCAGGGGGCCGCTTTCGGGCATGCGCGCTGGCCGTGCGGTCGCCGGCCTGTCACGCGTCCATCGATGCGGCCAGACGCCAGGGACGGCGCAGCCTGGAGTGCTTGCCGATGACATTGGGGTCGGCGGCGAGCTTCAGCGGCCGGGCTGATGGACTGCATGGCGACTCCGCAATGCACTCGTCGCGCCGGACCGCGAGCCTTTGGTGACCGGCGCCGCGCAAGTCTGAACCGTCCACCTGCTCAGGCTGTTCTCCGGCGCGAGGCGAGGATCCGACGCCAACCTCGGCTTTCACGTCGCCCTTCTCTTTTTGGTCCGAAAGGGGCCGTGGCGTACTGGTGGCGGCACGAATTGCGCTCCGCCACCGGGAGGCGCAGACCGAGGCGCGCAGCACGGTGACGCAGCCGGGACCCGTTCGGACCTGCCCAGCCGCACGGCCGAGGGCTTACGGCGCGGGCTCGTACAAGGGCTTACCCTTGTCGACGATGTGCACGATGAACAGTTTCAGCGGCTGGTCGCCCACGACCCTGAATCCGGCATGGGGCACGTCGCGCAGGTTTAGCAGATTGGCTCCCGTCGGGAGCATCTGTGGCTCCTTGCCCGGCGGTTGAACCATGGCGCCCTGGATTACGTAGACCATCTCCAAACCGTGATGGTAGTGCCGTGGCAGGTCCTCGCCGGGTTGATACACCGAGATGGAACTAATCGATTCCATCCCCGGTGCACCGGAAACATCGGCCCGTCTTAGCTCCACGCGTGCGGCCGGGTCCTGCCCTTGAACGGCAAGCCCGAACGATAAGGCAACCAAGCAGATAGCGAACTTCGGAAGAATCTTGCTCATGCCCGCCTCCTCCTGCAAGTGAAATGGAAAGCGATTTGGCGGCGCGATCGTTGTCGACCGGCTGCGTCACCCCTGCGACGATGGTGACCGGTTGCGGGCAACGATGCGCCCGCACAGGTAGGTCCAGACGAAGGTTGCCGCCGCGGCGCTCGTCAATTCGGCATGATCGTACGGAGGGGACACTTCGCACAAGTCCATGCCCACCCAGGCCAGGTCGTGCCATTCCTCGAGCAGGGTCATGACCTGCGCGCTGCTCAGCCCGCCCGGCTCCGGCGTGCCGGTGCCGGGAGCAAAGGCCGGATCCAGGCAGTCAATGTCCAGCGACAGATAGACGGGCGCAGCGCCGATGCGCTGGCGCGCCTCAGCACAAACCTGCGCCAGCTGGGCGGGACCTTGCAGGCCACGCAGATCCCGCCCCGTGTAAATCACGCCGCCGTGCGCACGCACGTATTCGTGCGTCCGCCGCTCGGCCGGGGAGCGGATGCCGATCTGCACCGTGGATGCAGGATCGACCAGCCCTTCCTCGACCGCTTCGCGCAGCCAAGTCCCGTGCCCGGACGGTTCGCCAGCATGATCGTTCCAGGTATCACAATGCGCGTCAAAGTGCACCAGCGCCAGCGGTCGGCGATAGCGCGCACGGTAGGCGCGCAGCAAAGACAACGTAATCGAGTGGTCGCCTCCGAGCCAGACCATGTGGTGCCGCGCCACCAGTTGCGCTGCCAGCGGCTCGAGCGCGGCGCGCATGGCTAGCAGGGAAGTGTTGGGCAGCGGCAGGTCGCCGATGTCAGCGATGGCGCCGCTGGGCGTGACGTCGAACAGGGGGTGCCATGCATCGCAAAGCATACGACTGGCGCCACGGATAGCAGACGGCCCCAAGCGCGCTCCCGGGCGATTCGTGGTCGAGCCGTCCCAGGCGACGCCGGCGACGACGAGCTCGGCGTCGGGCCGAGCTGCAAGCGCCGGCGCATTCAGGAACCCTGAGTGGGTGGTGGAACTCAAAAAGGCAAACTGGTGTTCGGCCATGCGCTGCCCCTCCAGGGCGATTCTGGCACAGAAGATATCGTCCGCCCGACTCGAGGCGACGAGCGCGCGATGGGTGCGGATTCGGTCTCGATGCGCCGAAAAGCGCGGCGCCTGGCCCCCAGCAATGGTCTACCGCAGCGAGCCTCCGGCGTATTGTGGAAGGCTGATCTGGACGTTGGCGCGCAAATTACCCATGGAACGCAACCTTCGAACGGCTGGCCGCAGCTCGCAACGGCGCGCCCAAGGCAAGATCGCCGAGGCGCTGCGGGGGCTGTTGCTCGCCCTGTGCACGCTGGGCCTCTTGATCGGCGGCGCCAATGCTCAAAGCGGATCCGTGCCGCCCGACAAGAAGCCCAGGCCCTTGCTGATCCAGGTGCGCGATGCGCCGCCCACCGGCAGGCCGTCCTTTCACCGGGGTGCCGACCGTTCGTACACGGTCTCGACCGGTGGCGGTGGCGACCGCGATGACCAGCAAGCCGAGGGCGTCGGCAATGCCGTGACGCTGGGTGCGGGGAGCCTCGTGCGCCAGATCCACGTGCTCGAAGGCGAGCGCGTGCGCGTGGACCTGCCGTCGGTGCAGTCGCTGCAGTTTCACGCCCCGGCTCGGCTGCCATCGGCCGGCAAATCCGCGAGCGCCGCTGGCGCAGCCCCAGGCAAGGCAAATGTCGGCCATGCTGGCAGCGCCTACCCGCCGTCGGCATCCGGGGTGGTGTATTTCGAAGGTGTATCGGCATTTGCGGCGCGCTTTGGCCTGCAGGGATTGCGCGTCTGGATTGAACTTACTCCGCTGCGAGCCGGCAGCGTCGCTGCGCCCGTGGCCGAAGGCAGTTTTGGGCCCGTAGGGCCCATCATTTTGCAGGGTCGCGTCGGCGAGTGGATCGCCCTTGGGGACACGGACGTGCTCACGAGCGCCAAGGGCCTCAGCGCGACCGCCGAGCCGGTGGCGCCGGCCGCCGTGTGGGTGCGCATATACCCCCAGAGTCAGTCGCCGGAAGAGGAGGTGTCGGATCACGGTGCGCACCAGGCGACGGTCATTAGTACGGATCCGGACCGTTGATAGCGCCCCGCGCATCCGCCCGACGCCAGAAGGCAGAGCCGCGCAAGCTCGTCGGGCAGATGGCTGGCCTCGACGATGCCGAGTCCAGCACGATCCGTTGCGCAGCCTGTCGCTGCCGCAGCAAAGACGCATCGCGTCCCCGGGTAGGCTAGGCGGCCGGCGCCTCCCCCTGGGGCAAGCGACGCACCGCGCTGCGATAGGTCCAGTAGCGCCAGAGCGCTTCCATCGGTCCCTGTCGATGACTCTTGAGCCACCAGCGGCTCGCCAAGACATTCAATCCGAAAAGGGTCAAGCCCAGCGCGGCAAGCTGCGCGCGCGTGGCACTGGCTCCAAGGCCGCATCCCCAGCCCGACAGCAGCAGGCCCATGAGCAGCGACTGCAGCAGATAATTGCTCAAGGAGGCGCGCCCGGCACAGGCAAGCCAAGAGCGCAATCGTGCGGCCCAGGGTCTTTGTAGCGCCCAAACCGCCCACGCGACATAGGCCGCGGCGAGCACGCTGCCGATACCTGAGAGCACATCGCCCCAATCATTGGCCGAGCCCGGCGCGGTGCGCGCCGTCCAAAGATCGAGGGCGGCTCCGAGCACGGCGCAGGGCAGCCCGACCGCTAGCCCCAGCCGCCTGGCATTCATCCATACCTTGGGGTGTCGCTCGGGGCGCTGCAGCCACCCGAGTCGGCCCGCGAGTGCGCCCAAGGCAAATAACGCCAGCACCTGGGGCCAAAACGTGAACACGCCGGAGCCTTGCTGCCAGGCTTCGTCGCCCAAGCGCTGGCGCAGTTGTGCCAGATAGCCGTCCCGGCTGTACACGGCGTGTATCGCCCGGATGGCGTCGATCGGCGCAGGTGGCTGCTTGTGGGCCGCCACCTCGGTCGCCACCTCGTGGGATGCGTCGGTCTGGAGCCAGCGATCGAGCAACGAGGGAACGAGCAGGCCCAGCAGCGTCAAAAAGGCGCATGCCCAAGCAAAGCGCACGAGTGCGCGCGGGCGTCTGGGCGCGGGCGATTGCGCCCAGCGCAAAAAAATCAATCCACAGCTGGCATACGCCAGCAAGACATCGCCAAAGTACAGCAGCAAACCGTGCAGCAGGCCCAGGCCGAGGAGAAAGAACAAACGCCGGCGGTAGATGGCACGCTGCGTCACCAGATCCACGCGGTCATGGCGACGCAGCTTGCGCAGCTGCAGCGCCATTCCCACACCGAAGAGAAAGGCGAAGATCGGGTAAAACTTACCCTCGATGAAGGCGTTCTGGAAAAAATACAGCACGGATTCGGCGTTGCCCGGCGGCTGTTGCAAATAGCCGAGTACGTCGCCCGCACCCCAAGTGAAGGATTGGACATTGATCTGCACGATGCCCATCAGCGCCATACCTCGGAGCGCATCGATAATCTCGATGCGCTCCAACGGATCCGTCTGCGCAGGGCCGCTGGTTGCCGCCGGCGGCCGGTTCACGGCCGACACGGCGCCGGATCCGGGCTACCGGCCCGTGGTGGCGCGGCCTGGGCCTGGAGTCGCTCGAACTTCGCCAGCAGCTGGGGGTGGCTTTCCACACGGTGCGGGTCCGTTGGGATGCAGGCCACCGGGCAGATGATCTGGCACTGGGGTTGCGCAAAATGGCCGACGCACTCGGTGCAGCGCTCCGGGTCGATCTCGTAGATGTGGGCGCCGGCGCGAATGGCCTGATTGGGGCAGACGGGCTCGCAGACGTCGCAATTGATGCACTCGTCGGTGATGATCAGGGCCACCGGTGGTCGCCAGAGCTTGCTGCAGTCAACAAGGCTGCCAGAGCGCGGCCGCGCCGGGCGCCGGATCCGTGGTGCGAGCGCTCAGCACGCCTTGCCCTGCACCCGCAGCTGCGCGATCTTCGCCTTGAGCCAGGTGTCGACCGACGGGAACACGAACTTGCTCACGTCGCCGCCCAGCAGGGCGATCTCGCGCACGATGCTCCCGGAGATGAACTGGTACTGGTCGGAGGGCGTGAGGAACATCGTCTCGACCTCCGGCAACAGGTAGCGGTTCATGCCGGCCATCTGAAACTCGTATTCGAAGTCCGATACGGCACGCAAGCCGCGCACGATGACCCTGGCTTCCTGTTCGCGCGCGAAATCTTTGAGCAGCCCGTGAAAGCCGCACACCTCGACATTCGGGTAATGGCCGAGCACCTCGCGCGCGATCTGCAGCCGCTCGTCCAGGCTGAAGATCGGATGCTTGGCCTGGCTGTCGGCTACGCCGACCACGAGCTTGGAGAAAAGCCCGGCGGCGCGCCGGACGATGTCCTCATGACCGCGCGTGAGCGGATCGAAAGTACCCGGATATACGGCAACGACCATGGTCACGTCCTTGGGAAAGCGGTTAAACCTGTCAGGTGCACCAGCCCACCGGCGCCAAAGCGGCGGCGGCCAACGCAATACGCGCCTTGAGTCTCAAAGGGGTCCGGGGCTGTCATTATTCAACACGAACGGGCGCGCAGCAAATGGAAGAAGACCGCGCCAGCTCGCCCTTGGCGCACGATATGCATTGACTCCGGCGCCAGGTCCGGCGGGGCCAGCGCGTGCCCGCTCTCGACATACAGCAAACCGTTCGGACGCAAAAGGCGGGCCGCGGCCGCCATGGCGGGGGCCAGCTGATCGGCGGCAAAGGGCGGATCGAGAAAGACCAGGTCCAGGCTGGCCGGCTTCAGGCCTGCGACCGCCCGAACCCAGTCGTCCTGGACAATCGTCACGGTCGCGCACTTCAGCCGCTGTTGCAACTGGCGCAGCGCGGCCGCGGCCCGCACATGGCTTTCCACTAGCGTCACTTTCAGTGCGCCACGCGAGGCGCATTCGAAACCCAGGGCACCGCTGCCGGCAAACAGGTCGAGAGCCTGCACGCCGGACCAGTCGCCCAGCAGGTGATCGAGCCAGTTAAACAGGGTTACGCGCACGCGGTCGGGCGTGGGCCGCAGCCCGGGCACGGCGGCCACGGCGATCGGCGTCCCCCGGAAGCGGCCGCCAATGATGCGCACGCGCCCCGGCGGCGATTTGGGCTGAGTCGGCATTTTCACGGGAGTCTGCGCGCTCGGCGCCGGCGTTGGATTTCGTTCATTGGGATGCGCGCTTTCAGATACCTTTTCCAACCTGATCCACTACACTGCGCGCGCAGATCCTCGCATGATTGCAGAAAATGTCGGTACCTGAAAAAACCAGTTGGTTGGCACGGCTTCGTTCCAGCCTGGCGCGCACGCGGGCCCAGCTCACCGGCGTCTTCTCCGGGGCCAAGGTCGACGAGGCACTGTTTGAAGAACTCGAGTCGGCCTTGATCCTTGCCGACGTCGGCGTGCCCGCGTCGCGCCTGTTGCTCGAGCGGCTGCGCCAGCGCGTGCGCCGCGATGGCCTGGACGACGCCGCGGCCGTGCGTGTCGCCCTTCAGGAGGAGATCGCCCGGCTGCTCGCCCCGTGCGAAGGAAGTTGGAACGTCTCGGCCGCCAAGCCCTACGTGGTCATGATCGCCGGGGTGAACGGTTCCGGCAAGACCACGTCCATTGGCAAGCTGACGCATTGGTTGGGGGATCAGGGAAAGACGATCCTGCTGGCAGCGGGTGACACATTTCGCGCGGCCGCGCGCGAGCAACTGGCCATCTGGGGTCAGCGCAACGGGGTCGAAGTGATCTCGCAGACGGGGTCGGATCCGGCCGCGGTGGTGTACGACGCGGTGAGCGCGGCGCGCGCACGTGGACGCGACGTGATGATCGCCGACACCGCGGGTCGGCTGCCGACGCAGACACACCTGATGGAAGAACTCAAGCGGATAAAGCGCGCGATCGGCAAGAACCTGGAAGGTGCGCCGCACGAGGTCCTGCTGGTGCTCGACGGCACCAACGGACAAAATGCCTTGTCGCAGTTGCGCGCGTTCGACGAAGCCATCGGCGTTACGGCGCTGATCGTCACCAAGCTCGATGGGACTGCCAAGGGAGGCATCATCGTCGCATTGGCCTGCGAGAGGATGGAGCGGCCGGTGCCGATCCTGTTCATCGGTGTGGGCGAGTCGCTGCAGGACCTTCAACCCTTCATCGCTGCGGATTTTGCGCGGGCACTCATCGCTGTGGACTGAACGGATGCAACTTGCCGCCATTGATCTTGGATCCAACAGTTTTCGTCTGGAAATCGGTCAGGTCATGGGCATGCACATCGCCCGTTCCGGTTACTGGAAAGAGACGGTTCGCCTTGCTGCAGGTCTGGGCGCCGACAACCGCCTGAGCCAGCGTGCGATCGACCAGGCCTGCGTCTGCCTGGCGCGCATGAACGAGCGCCTGCGCGGGATGGATCCGGACAAGGTTCGCGCGGTCGGCACGCAGACGATGCGCCAGGCGCTCAACGCCGACCGCTTCCTGGCGCAGGCGGAGCGCGTCCTGGGCTACCCGATCGAAATCATCTCCGGACGCGAAGAGGCACGGCTGGTTTTCGAGGGCTGCACGCGGACCTTGCCGCCGAGCAAGCGCCGGCGCCTCGTGGTCGACATTGGCGGGGCGTCGACCGAATTGATCGTCGGGCGTGGTTTCACGCCTGCACACGCCGAATCGTTCAAGCTTGGCTGCGTTGGCACGACCCTGCGGTTTTTTCCCGACGGCCGCATCGACCGTGCATCGCTGCGGCGGGCCGTGGTCGCCTGTGCCGCCGAGCTCGAGGAGGCGCAAGCGGCATTTCGCCGGTATGGCTGGGACGAGGCATACGGTTCCAGCGGCACGATCGGGGCGGCGGCGCTGATCCTACGCAACCAAGGCTGGGCCGACGGGACCGTGACGGCCTCCGGCCTGGCCCGGCTGCGCCAAGCTTTGCTCGATTTCGGCGAGGTGCGCCGCGTGCAGTTTGACGATATCAAGCCGGAGCGCGCGGATGTACTGGTCGGCGGCATCGCGGCGCTGTCGGCCGTGTTCGAAACTTTCGGCATCGAGGAGATGCGGCCTGCCAAGGGCGCCTTGCGTGCTGGGCTACTGTACGACCTGCTCGGACGCAGCGAGCGCCACGATGTGCGCGACGCCACGGTCCTGCGCTGGCAGCAGCGCTACGGCGCGGATCGGGAGCTGGCGGGGATGGTGGGGGCGACGGCGCGCAAGTTGTACCTCACGCTGATGCCGGACGCCCCCATCGAGGCG
The DNA here is from genome assembly GCA_963729785.1 of uncultured beta proteobacterium. GTDB lineage: Bacteria > Pseudomonadota > Gammaproteobacteria > Burkholderiales > Burkholderiaceae_F > GJ-E10. Next base: position 33,557 of record CAVSPM010000037.1, read on the forward strand.
CTGCGCACGCTGCGGTTTGCCAGCCAGCTCCATGAAATCGGCTTTGCCGTATCCCACAGCGAGTACCACAAGCATTCGGCGTATCTGGTGCGCAATGGCGACCTGGCCGGCTTCTCCACCTCCGAGCAAGAGCGCGTGGCCGAGCTGGTGCTGGGCCAGCGCGGCAACCTGCGCAAGGTCATCGATGTGCTCGGCGAACCCGTGCGGGCGGGCGCCCTGCTGGCCCTGCGGCTGGCGATTGTGCTGCACCACGCGCGTCGACCCGTGCGTTTGCCCCGATGGACGCTGCGCGTGCAGCGGGCTTTCGAATTGGGCATCGAACGGGGCTGGATCACGCGCCGCCCCCGACGCGCCATTTGCTCGAGGAGGAGGCGCAGCAGTGGGCGCGCGTGGGTATCGACTTCAAGATCCGGGAGATCTAGCGGTGCGCCTGCCGATGCCCGCGTCGTCGCCGGCCGGATGCACAAGACGCACGGCCGGGGCGCTAAATGAGGCTTGGATTGAGCATGGCCACCAGCGTTGCCGCGCCGCTGCCGTCCTCGGCATGCGAACTCAGCCACCAGAGCGCCCCCTTCTTGATCGACCAGTGCTGCGCGCTGCCCGATAGGAGCGTGCTGGCGACCAGGCCCAGGGTCGGCTGATGGCCGACCGCAATGACCGTGCTGCGGGAATTGGGCCAATCAACGGCACGCAGGAACTCCGCGACACCGGCGCCCGGAGCGATCTGCGGCACGATGCGGATCTTGCGATCGGCCAGCGCCAGCAGGGCCGCCGCTGTCTGCTGCGTGCGCATGGCCGGACTGGTAAGGATCCGCGCCGAGACGGGCAGACGGTCGTTGATCCAGGCCGCGACCCGGCGCGCCTGTTTTTCCCCTTTCGGGGTCAGCGGACGCTCCAGGTCCGGTGAGCCATCCTCGGCCTCCGCGTGCCTCCATAGCAGCAATTCCATCAAACGCTCCTCGTGCGCCCGCTTGAGGGCCCGGGTGCCAGCTTGGCGAGCAGCGTGCGCTGCGCCCTGGAGCCGTGGCCGGGACTGCGGGGCGGCGTGTAATTGCCGTCCGGACCCAGAATCCATGCGTCGGCCGTGTCGTTCAGGTAGGGCTTGAGTCCCTCTTCAATTACGCGCGTTTTGAGGGCGGGATCGAGTACCGGCCAAGCCACTTCGATGCGTCGCAGCAGGTTGCGGCCCATCCAGTCGGCGCTGGAGAGGTACACGTGATCAGCGCCATCGGCACCGAAATAGTAGATGCGGTGGTGTTCGAGGAAACGGCCAACGATGGAACGAACGCGGATATTTTCCGACAATCCGGGCACGCCGGGTCGCAGCGCACAGGCGCCCCGCACGATCAAGTCGATTTGCACCCCCGCTCCGGAGGCCTCGTAGAGCGCATTGATGGTCGCCTCGTCGGAAAGGGCGTTGATCTTGGCGATGATGCGCCCCTTTTTGCCGCTGCGCGCCAGCCTGCCCTCGAGCGCAATGGAGGCGACGATGCGCCGCTGCAGCACGAAAGGAGCCAGCCAAAGGTGACGCAGGCGCTGCACGCGCGTCATGCTGGTCAGGTGCAGGAAGATCTTCTCGACGTCGGAACAGATTGCGCGCTCGGCAGTCAACATGCCGAAGTCGGTGTACAGCTTGGTCGTGGTCGGGTGGTAGTTGCCCGTGCCCAGGTGCACGTAGGGAACCAGCCGGGCCCGCCCGCGGCGCGTTTCGCGGCGCAGCACCAGCAGGAGCTTGGCGTGGGTCTTCATTCCCACAACGCCATAGACGACCTGGGCGCCGACGGCCTCGAGACGCTCCGCCAGATTGATGTTGGCTTCCTCGTCGAAGCGCGCCTGCAACTCGACGACCACGGTCACTTCTTTGCCGTTGCGCGCGGCATCGGCCAGCAGATCGACCAAAATCGACCCGGTGCCCGTCCGGTACAGCGTCATGCGGATCGCGACCACCTCGGGGTCGTGCACCGACTGGCGCAGAAATTCGATTACCGGCTCGAAGCTCTGGAACGGGTGATGCAGCAGCACGTCGCTGTTGCGGATGGCATCGAAGACGTTGGCGCCCTGGGCCAGTCGCGGCGGGGCCACGACGGCTCGCAGCGGCGCGAAGCGGTGCGCCGGGCTGTCGAGCAGGTCCACGAGCTGGTCAGGCGCACCAGGTTCACCGGCCCTTCGACCCGGTAGACGGCCTCCGGCGGCAGGTGAAACTGCACGCGCAGCAGCTCCTCGAGGTGCGGCGGGCAGGTGCGCAGGACCTCCAGGCGCACCGCATTGCCGAAGTGGCGCTGGGTCAGCTCGAACTGCAGGGCCTCGCGCAGGTTCGATGACCTCGCGCTCGTCGACCCAGAGATCGGAGTCGCGCGTGACGCGAAACTGCGAGAAGCCGGCCAGATTGCGGCCGCGGGAACAGGTCCGTCAGGTGCGCGCGGATCACCGAGGACAGCAGCACGAAGGCCTGGCGCCCGGCGCACAGCGCCGGCGGCAGGCCGATCACCCGGGGCAGGGAGCGCGGCACCTTGACGATGGCGACCGCCGAAGGCGCGGCCGAAGGCGTCCCGGCCCTCGAGCTGGACGATAAAGTTCAGCGCCTTGTTCATCACCTGCGGGAAGGGGTGGGAGGGATCGAGTCCGATCGGCGACAAGCAGCGGCATGACCTCGCGGCAGAAATAGTCGCGCACCCAGGCGCGCTGCGCGTCGGAGTGCGCTGCAGGTGGTTGAGCACGACGATCTTCGACCGCGGCCAGCGCCGGCATGATGGTTTCGTTGTACAGCGCGTACTGCCGATCGACCAGGGCGTGCGTGCGCTGCGCGATCTGCAGCAGTTCCTGGCGCTGCGGCGACGTGCGCGCGCTGTCGCCCGACTCGCGCAAGGTGTCCATCAAGTCCGAGACGCGGATCTCGAAAATTCGTCCAGATTTCGCAGAGACGATGCAAACAAATCTCAAGCGCTCGCCCAACGGCATGTTCGTGCGTTGGGCCAGGGCCAGAACGCGCTCGTTGAAGGCAAGCTGGGACAGCTCGCGGTTGAGGAATCGTTGCGGGATTTGCGGTTCGATCGGGATTTGCTTTCCTTCGAGCGCTCGCTTGCTCCGAGCTTCAAGCATTGGCATGGTTTGTGACGGGCGTTTGACGCGCCTCCTGCCACCGGAGACGCAACGTACAATCGCCGCCGGTTCCCTCGAACCTTGGCTTTCGCGCGGGGCTATTTTAGGGCCGGTTTGGCTCCAAGGGCGGATCCAGGGCGCGATCCCGGCGAGGGTTACCCCAGAAGAAACGTGTCATTCGATGGCGACAACCGAACCTGAACTGGCGGCCGGGAGTTCTTCCGGACCTTTCCTCGTCCTAGAGCAGGTCGAGCAGCGCTATGGCGCCTTCCGTCCGGCGCTTGTGGGGGTCGATTTGACCATCGCTCGTGGGGAGTTTGTCCTGATTGCGGGGCCGGTTGGTGGCGGCAAGAGCGTCCTGCTGCGCCTGCTGGCCGGACTGGAGGCGCCGGCGGGCGGACGCATACGTATCGCCGGCGAGGATCTGGCGCACATGCGGCCGCGCGTTCGGGCGCACTTGCGCCGCTCGATGGGCATCCTGGTGCCGGACCTATGCCTGCTGGAGCGGCGCAGCGTCGAGGACAACGTCGCCATGGCCGCGTGGGTCGCCGGGGCCGGTTCCGAGGAGGGCTTGCGGCGCGCAAGGGCAGCGCTGGGCCTGGTGGGGGTGGACGTCCAGCGCTACGGGGGGGCGTCTTGCGCCCAGCTCTCCGGGGGACAGCGCCACTGCGTGGCATTGGCGCGCGCCCTGGTCAACCGACCCGCGCTGCTCTTGCTCGATGACCTGCTGACCCCGCTCGACGATGCCTGCGCGGCGCGCGTTCTTCAGGTGGTCGATCAGTTTTGTGCCGCCGGCGTTACGGTCGTCGCTACCGCGCGCGCGCAGGACGATGCGGCGCCGCCCTCGGCCTTGTCTGCGCGTTCCTGGCCCGCACGCGTACGCCTGCTTCGGCTACACGATGGGCACCTGGAAGCGTGAGGCCCGGACGATGAATCCCTTTGGTAGCCGCCTTTCGGCCTTGCGCGCGGCGCTGGGCCGAACCTTGGGCCGACCTGGCGCATTTGCGCTTGTGGTCGGCGCCATGGCTTTCGTGTTCTCGGCGCTGGCGCTGGCGGTCCTGACGGCATGGCGTGCAACGCCGTTTGAGCCCCCGGGTTGGATGCAGGCCGAGGCCCTGGTCTTGGTTGTCGGCGCCGAAGGAGAGGTCGACCTGGCGGGCGTGCGCTCGTCGCTGCGCTCGTCCTTGCAAAAGTCGGGGCTGGTGGCAACCATAGACTTTGTGGGTCGCGATGCTGCCTTGCGAGAACTGGCGCAGCGCAAGAACCTGGCTGGCATCGGCCTGGCCGAATTGCGCCCCAATCCCTTGCCCGATGCGTTTGTCGTGCGATTTGCCACGGGGGCAGCGCCCGATCTGGTCGAGGCGGGCGTGGCGGCGCTGCGCAAGGTCAGGAGCGTCGATACGGTCGAGTTTCAACCGGAGCTCTATCGCAGGGCCGTCGTCCTGGCGCAGCTGGGAGCACGCCTGGGGCTGGTGCTGACCGGTTTTCTGGCGGCATCGTCGCTGGTCGCCGTTGTGCTGGCCTCGACTTTCTGGTCGCAATGGGATCCGCAGGAGGTGCGCGTCCTGCATCTCTTGGGGGCCGATCCGGCCGCTTTCGTCAGGCCAAGCGCCTACGCCGCCGGTCTGAGCCTGCTAGCGGCCGCACTGCTGGCGTGGTGGATCGTTGCCTTGGTTTGCTCATGGTTGGACCCCGTTTTTGCCGACTTGGCGCAAAAATACGGCCTGCATTGGACGCCGGACCCCGTGCCCGCATGGGTTGCGGCGTTGATCTGCGCCGGCGTGGCACTGTTGGGGGTATCGCTGGTGTCACTGGTACTGCGCCTTTGGCTGCGTCACCGCTTCTGACGCGCCGCCTAGCCGCTCAGTGGTCGAATACCGCGGGGAAAGACCACCTTTCTAGCGCAACCGGCATGGCCCGGGGGAAGGAAAATCCCCGGGATGTCGACGTTGCCCAGAGCCGGAGTCCGAGCCAGCTCTCGTTGAGCGAGAGCTGGCTCGGCGGCTCGCCACTTGCGAGCTGGCCTCCGTGCGCACCTCGTTCTTCGGCTACGGGCTGCAGGTCTTCTTGTTGCGCGACGTGGTTGCGCCGCGCCTGCTGCTGGGGTGGTTTTGCATCGTGCTCGTCTGCGAGCTGATCAACGGCCTTTTGGCTTGGCGGCTGCTCAAGCGGATCGATGAGCCGGCGCCGCGCCGCAGGGTGTTGGCAATCCTGCCCTACACGCTCTTCGTGAGCGGCTGCGCGTGGGGCCTCGTGGCCGTACTGCCCGGCATCGAAAAATCGGCCTGGCTGCACGCTCTGGCCCTGCTGGTCCTGGCGGTTATGGCGATGTTTTCCTCGAGCAACCTGTGCGTGCGTCGCAGCTGTCTGACCGGCTTTAGCCTGGGACTTGCGTTGCCACTACTGTACGTGAGCTTCGCGCACGCCGGCAACAGCGGCGTCGAACTGGGCGTGTCCACCTTGGCGATGCTGGCCATCGTTCAGGTCTACAGCGAACTTACCCGCAAATTGATCGTGCATGACGTGCGCGGGCATGCGGCCATGGATGGAATGGCCAGGCAACTGCGGCGCAGCAACGAGGAATTGACCTTGGCGATGGAGCAGCTGCACCGCGTCGCTTCGTGCGACCCCTTGACCCAATGCCTGAACCGGCGTGCGCTGCTGGAGAAGCTGGATTTCGAGCTGGCCCGGCACACCCGGTACGGCACCAGCTTTGGCGTCATATTGCTGGACCTGGACCGCTTCAAGACGGTTAACGATCGGTACGGGCACGACGTCGGCGATCGCGTTCTCGTGGCCGCTGCGGAGTGCCTGCGCGCCCAGTTGCGGCCGATCGACAGTCTGGCCCGGTGGGGCGGGGAGGAGTTCTTGTGCCTGATCGCCCACGTGACGGAGGACGAGCTGCTGGCCAAGGCCGAGGATCTGCGTTACATGCTTGCGCAGTCCCCGCTGGTGTTCTCGCCCGCGGAAATATCCGTCACGGCGTCGCTGGGAGCGGCCATCTACCAGCCTTCCCAGACCACGCTGGAGATGATCGCGCAGGCCGACCGTGCGATGTACCGCGCGAAGAACAGCGGGCGCAATCGCGTGCTGGTGGCGGCGGCCTGAATCGACCAGCCCCCGGTCGCCCGAGATAAACCATCCAAAGCGCCGCCAACTCGTTCAATCGAACTCCGTCGCAACAAATTCAGGCGCAGATTCGGCCTTATTAAGGCCATTCATGCCGGCCCGGCCGGCGGATGATACTTCGTGCGGGATCTCGGAAGAAGGCCTGCCGGCGGTCGGCTGGCCGGTGTTTTTTCGGACTTGTCGCCTGCACTAACGCACTCGCAAGCAAGGAGCTTTCCCCATGAAAGAAATCATGATCGGCGTTGTTGGCATCGTCTTGTTGATCGGCAGCGCGCAAGCCTCCGATCCGAAGGCGACCATCGCCCAGCTCAACGAGCGGCTTGCCACGCTCGGCCCGGCCAAGATCGACGGCACGAGCAAGGCCGGCGAGATGACGGTACCGACGCTTTACTTCGGTCCGCGCCGTATCAACGGCAACTATGACATCGTCGACGACATCAAGAAGCAATCGGGCGCGACGGCGACGATCTTCGTCAAATCGGGTGAGGACTTCGTGCGCGTCAGTACGAACGTGCTCACGTCGGAAGGCAAGCGCGGCGTTGGCACGACGCTGGCGCGGGCCAAGGCGTACGAATCGGTGAGCAAAGGCGAGGAGTTCTGCGGCGACGTGGACGTGCTCGGCACGCCGTACGCGGCTTGCTACGACCCGATCAAGGACGCAGGCGGCAAGATCGTGGGCGTGAGCTACGTGGGCTACAAGAAGTAGACCAAAGCTACAGCGGTCCGCTGGCGCTGGACACGGTTCATATCGGAGTACATCGGGATGAAGCTTTTGCGTGGCGCCCATGCCTTGATGGCGCGCTTGAGTATCGGTGCCCGGCTCGCAGGCGCGTTCTCCGTCGTGCTGTTGCTGACGGCGTGCCTGGGTATCGTGGCCCTGGCCGATCTCGTGCGCGTTAACGAATCGTCCAAGCTGTTGGCGCAAAAGTGGATGCCCGGGGTCGGCTACCTCGCTTCGGCGCGGGCCGCCATGCTGGATATGCGCGAACTGGAGACCAAGCACACGCATGCCGAGGACGCGGGCTACATGGCCGAATACGAGGACAAGATTGCCGCGGCCAGACAGCAGGTCGACAAGAACCTTGCAAGCTATTTGGCGCTTGGGGTCGAAGGCGACGCCCGCGCCATGTACGACGATCTCGTCAAGGCTTGGAAGGAGTACACCCAGGTATGCGCCAAGGTCCTCGCTCTGGACCGCGGTGCAAAGCAGGACGACGGCCGGGACATTTCGGATGGAGCCGGCAAATCGTCGCTGGACGATGCGGTCGGTGCCCTGGATAGGCTGTCGGCCTATGGCTTCGAGGCAGGGCGCAATGCCGCGGCCCGTTCCGAGGCCGTGTACGCAAGCGCGCGCATCATCGCCGCCAGTTTGCTGGGCTTGGCACTGATCACCGGCGCCGTTTTGGCGATCGTGATCATCCGGAGCCTGCTGCGGCAACTGGGCGGGCAGCCCGACGTGGCCGCCAAAGTGGCGCGTGCCGTGGCCGCAGGCGACCTGACAAGCGAGGTCGAAGTCGCCGGCGGCGATGCCGAAAGTCTGATGGCGTGCCTGCGTGCCATGCAAGAATCTCTCGGACGGGTCGTCAGCGCGGTGCGCAGCAACGCCGATCTGGTGGCGGCAGCCAGCGCACAGATCGCCCAGGGTAACCAGGACCTGTCGGACCGAACCGAACAGCAGGCCAATGCCTTGCAGCAGACGGCGGCCACGGCCGCGGAGTTGGGGGCGACGGTGCGCAGCAACGCGTCGAGCGCCGAGCAAGCGAACCAGCTGGCGCGTGCGGCGTCGGAAGTGGCGACCAAGGGTGGCGGGGCGGTACACGACGTCGTCGACACGATGCGGGGTATCCATGCGAGTGCGCGTCGCATCTCCGACATCATTGGCGTCATCGACGGCATCGCCTTCCAGACCAACATCCTGGCGCTGAATGCGGCGGTTGAAGCCGCGCGCGCCGGCGAGCAGGGTCGCGGGTTCGCGGTGGTCGCTAGCGAGGTGCGCATGCTGGCCCAGCGCTCGGCAATGGCCGCCAAGGAGATCAAGGATCTGATCGGGTCCAGCGTGGAGCAGGTGGAGGTCGGATCGCGCGTTGCCGATCAGGCCGGCGCGACCATGGTGGAGGTGGTTGAGGCGATCCGTCGGGTGAGCGAAATCGTTGGCGAGATCAATGTCGCCAGTTCGGAACAAAGCCGAAGCGTGTTGCAGGTCAGCGAGGCGGTCAGCCACATGGACCAGGCGACGCAGCACAACGCCGCACTGGTCGAACAGATTTCCGCCGCCGCCGGCAGCCTAAAGGACCAGTCGCAACAGCTCGTGGAAGCGGTCGCGGTGTTCACCCTGCGCGCATAGGTGCGTCGGTCCGGCGGCCGCGCCGGCCCCACCGTCTCGCAGGCGCAGAAGGCCAGATTCATTGCAACCGTGGCGCGTGCGCCGGCTCGCCCTGGCTTGATACCGGTGGGTCCGCCAGGCAACGCCGGAAGATTCCCCCGGCTCCCGGTGCGCCGCTCGGCCGGCAGCCGCCGACACGAGATCCGGGTTGGCCCAGGCGATGGGGCGATCGGCCGCGCCCATCGGCGGTATCCCCCTGCGCCGTGCCGGATCGGCCGTTCCGGCTGGCAGCAAGGGCCGGATGGCGCGCCGTCAACCCTGCCGGCGTGGGTAAAATACAAAATAATCAAATACATATCGGGACCATCTCGCAACGATCCGGCGTGTCGGGGTGTGCCGAGTCCAGCCAGAAAGCCGGCTCTAGTCCGGCAAATTCGGTAGCCGGAGGAACTTTTTTTCTTGGCATCGCTCGAATAGCACTCTCGATGGTCGAGTGCTAAAATTCGAACTGTGTTGGCGGACCGGTGGCGGATCTGAGGCATAGGGCCGGCGCCAGGTATAGCGGCTTGGAAGCGCCTGGCGCAGGACTTCCGCCGAAGAAAGGGAAACGATGGGCTCAACGGATCTGAGATTGATGCCGGCTGGTGACGTGCAAGCTGCACTGTCGCTATTGCCCGGCAGCCTGGGCAATTTTGATGCCTACGTTGCGGCTGTCAATCGCATTCCGATGTTGCACCCCGAAGAGGAAAAGCGCTTGGCGCATCAGTATCGTGAGCGCGGCGACCTGGACTCGGCGGGTCGACTCGTTCTTTCGCATCTGCGCCTGGTTGTGTCGGTGGCGCGCAATTACCTGGGGTACGGATTGCCCCATGCGGATCTGGTGCAGGAGGGCAATATCGGCTTGATGAAGGCCGTCAAGCGCTTTGATCCGGATCGCGGCGTGCGTCTTGTGTCATTCGCGCTGCATTGGATCAAAGCTGAAATCCATGAGTATGTGCTGCGCAACTGGCGGCTGGTCAAGGTTGCCACAACCAAGTCGCAGCGCAAGCTCTTCTTCAATCTGCGCAGCCTGAAGAAGACGCACGGCTCCATGTCGCGCGATGAGATCGAAGGGGTCGCGCGCGAGCTCAATGTCAAGCCCGAGGAGGTCGCCGAGATGGAGACCCGCTTGGCCGGGTGCGACCTGACGCTCGAGGGGCGTGCCGACGAGGATGGCGATCCCTATGCGCCGATCACCTACTTGGAGGATCCGGGCGCCGAACCTACGCAGGTGCTGGAGCGTCGGGGCATCGACGCGCTCAAAGGCGAGGGGATTGGCCGCGCGCTCGCCTGCCTGGACGAGCGCAGCCGGCGCATCGTCGAGGCGCGGTGGCTCGACGAAGATGCCGACGGATCCGTCGGCAACGCGACCTTGCACGATCTGGCAAAAGAATTTGGAGTTTCTGCGGAACGAATTCGGCAAATCGAGGCCAAAGCTTTATCGAAGATGCGCGAGCAGTTGAAGGAGACGGTTTCCTTCGTTTAGCGCGGGCTGTTTCCGTCCGCATCGTCGCAGGTGCCTTGGCTTTGACGATTTCGTGGTTTCCGCTCCTCTCCCCCCCCTCTCCTCCGAGGAGGCGGAATTTTCGGCCCCGCGTTCCAACGCGGGGCTTTTCTTTGCCCTTGCTTGGAGACCGCCGTGGTTGCGGTTCGAGGAGCCGGCTGTGCGCGGATAGGATCGCAGCGCGGTTGACGGGCGTCGAGTCGATCGCGGACCATCGGCGCACATCCGACGTGCGCCGCGCAGGCGATGGCCCAGCGTTACCATGAACGTGCCTCTGCCGATTTGCGTCCGCGCGGCCGGATCCACGTTGCTGCCGGAGATCTTGCGCGTTCCACATCGCGAACTCGATGCGGCAAACTCAGCGCATGAGCGGCGTCTCGATGGACCTGCGCCGCTTGCGATGCCACCGCGGCAAGCAGCATGGGTGTATTTTCTTGCGGTCGAACGAAGCATGGGGCAGGCGGAATTTGCCTTACACGCGGATTGCATGAACTTCCTACACGCTCGCTCACCGCGCGCACTGCGCTGTTGGCACTTGCTGATGCATGCTGCCAGCAAGGTGGCGAGGCACCGTCGGGTGCCGTGAAATTGCCGCACAAACGTTCCTCTTATGCCGCTATCCTAGGAGTGACGCGAGCCTAAAGTTTGTTCATCGCCGCAGCGTTCCAGACTTCTCTTGTTGGGGGGCGACAAATCGGATGCTGCTCCGCCTTCGGGGTGGTCAACGCGGATATCCGGCAGCGCGTTGTTTGAAATTGCGGTCGACAGGCCGTGGTGTTGGGGAGAAGACATGAGCGATTCAACCGAACTGGTCTCGGCATTCAAGAGCGATTTTGTCCGGGCGCTAGACGAAGAGATGGGTCTGGAGGAATTCCTCCAGTATTGCAAGTCCGATCGCATGGCCTACGCGTCAGCGCACGAGTGCGTCCTCGAGGCGATCGGCAAGCCCAAGCTCCTGAATACGGCAGAGGATCCGCGCCTGTCGCGCATCTTCCAGAACCGCGCGATCCAGGCGTGGGACACGTTCTCCGAATTCCACGGGATGGAGGAGACCCTGATGCAGCTGTATGCCTACTTTCTGCATGCGGCGCAAGGCCTGGAGGAGCGCAAGCAGGTGCTCTACTTGCTCGGACCGGTGGGCGGCGGCAAGTCTTCGCTGGCCGAGAAGATCAAGAAGCTGGCCGAGAAGTTCCCGATTTATGCTCTCAAGGATCCTCGCAGCGGCCGCGTTTCACCTCTGCTCGAACACCCTCTTTGTTTGTTCGAGCGCGAAAAATTCGGCTCCATGCTCGAAGACCGCTACGGCATTCCGCGGCGCGCCTTGACGGGCATCGCCAGTCCTTGGGCGCTCAAGCGACTGCGCGAATATTCTGGCGACATCTCGCAGTTTCGCGTGGTGCGCGTTATCCCCTCGGTTCTCAATCAGGTCGGCATCGTCAAGACCGAACCCGGTGACGAGAACACGCAGGATATCTCCACGCTGGTGGGCAAGATCGATCTGCGCATGTTGGAGCGCTACGCCCAGGACGACCCCGATGCCTATAGCTATTCCGGGGCGCTGTGCCTCGGATCGGCGCGCGGTGTCGAGTTCGTCGAGATGTTCAAGGCCCCGCTCAAGGTGCTCAACCCGATCCTGACCGCGACGCAGGAGGGCAATTTCAAGGGCACCGAGGCGCTGCCGGCCATGCCCTTCAACGGCTTCATCATGGCCCACAGCAACGAGGCCGAATGGCTCAAATTCCGCAACAACAAGGACAACGAGGCCTTCATCGATCGCGTCTACCTCGTGAAGGTGCCCTACTGCCTGCGCACTGACGAGGAAATCCTGATCTACGACAAGATGCTGAAGGCCTCGACGCTCGCCAATTCGCCCTGCGCGCCGCAGACGCTGCGCACCTTGGCCGAATTCACGGTGCTGTCGCGCCTTGTCGTGCCGGAAAACTCGTCGGTGTTTTCCAAGCTGCGCGCCTACAACGGGGAAAATCTCAAGGATCTGGATCCCCGCGCCAAGAGCGTCAAGGAATACCGCGACGACGCGGGCCCCGGCGAAGGTTTCTCGGGACTGTCCACCCGCTGGGCGTTCAAGACCATATCGGCGGCGTTCAACCGGGACCCGAGCGAGATCGCGGCCGACCCGGTGAACCTGCTGGTTGTGCTCGAGGAGCGCTTGAACAAGGACGATTTGCCCGAGGAATACAAGCGGCGCCTGCGTTCGCATATCAAGGAATGGGTGATTCCGCGCTTTGCCGAATTCCTCGAGAAGGAACTGCAGATGAGCTACTTGGACGCCTACTCCGAGTACGGTCAGAACCTGTTCGATCGCTACGTGACCTACGCCGACAAGTGGCTGCTCGACGAGGACTGGCGGGACCAGGACACCGGTATGCAGTACTCGCGCGACGCCTTGAACTCGGAACTCGAGAAAATCGAAAAGCCGGCGGGGATCTCCAACCCGAAGGACTTTCGCAACGAGGTCGTGAACTTCGTGTTGCGCGCCCGTGCCCACGGCAAGAATCCGGCCTGGACCAGCTACGAGAAGCTGCGCGTGGTCATCGAAAAGCGCATGTTCAGCAAGACCGAAGACATTCTGCCGGTGATCTCCTTCGAGGCCAAGGGTTCGGCCGAGCTCGATGAGCGCCATCGCTCCTTCGTTGACCGGTTGGCCGCGCGCGGCTACACCGAGAAGCAGGTGCGCCGGCTGGTCGACTGGTACCTGCACTACAAGAAGAGCGCACAGTCCTGACCGCGCGCCACGGCCGAGGGACCTAGGGAACCACGGACAAGCCGATGAGTGCACCGACACTGGACCTGCTGCGCATCGTCGATCGGCGGGCCGATCCGCCGGGACGCGGCGCGGTCAATCGCGAGCGGTTCATCCGCCGCTTCAAGGACGATATCAAGCGCGCCGCCGACGAGGAATTCGGCAAGCGCTCGATCAAGGACGTGGGCAAGGGCGGGCGCATATCGATCCCCGGCCGCGGCCTGGCCGAGCCGCACCTCACGCATGACGGCGACAGCGGCGATCGCGACTTCGTCCTGCCCGGAAACCGCCAATACCTGCCGGGCGACCAGATTGAGCGGCCGCCCAGCGGCGAGGGCGACGGCGAAGGCGGCAACGAGGCCGGCTCGGGAGAGGGAAGCGATTCTTTCGCCTTCGCCCTGTCGCGCGAGGAGTTTCTCGCCCTGTTCTTCGACGACCTGGAATTGCCCAACCTGGAACGCACGCGTTTCGGCGAGATGTCGATGGAGCGCATGCGCCGTGGCGGTTACAGCCGCGAGGGACTGCCGTCCAATCTGCTGCCGGGCATGACGGTGCGTATGGGCATCGCGCGTCGCATCGCGTTGCGCGGCGCTTTGCTGGAGCGTATGGTCGCTCTGGAAGCCGAGGCGCAGACGGTCGAAGGCGATGCGCGCCTTGCGCTGCTGGCCGAGGTCGAGCGCTTGCGCGAGCGCCGGGGCGCGCTGCCCTTCCTCGAGGACGTGGACCGCCGATACCGGTCGCGCGTACCGACCGCGGCCCCGGCGACCCGGGCCGTCATGCTGTGCCTGATGGACGTGTCCGGATCCATGGACGAGCGCAAGAAGGATCTGGGCAAGCGCTTTTTTGCCTTGCTGTATCTGTTCCTCGAGCGCAAATACGGCCACGTGGAAGTCGTCTTCGTGCGTCACACCGAAACCGCCGAGGAAGTGGACGAGGAGCATTTCTTCCATGACCCGCAAACTGGCGGCACGCTGGTCTACCCGGCGCTCGAGCTGGCGCACCGCATCATCCAAGCGCGCTTTGCGGGACCGGACTGGAACGTCTACATCGCCCAGGCTTCTGACGGCGATTGCACGAGCGAAGACGGACGGCGCAGCGCGGCTTTCATCGTCCAGGAACTGCTGCCCACCGTGCGCTACTTCGCCTATGTCGACATTCCCAGCACCAGCGGCTGGTTCAACCGGCCGTCGGACCTGTGGACGAGTTACGATGTCATCGAGGGTCCGGCGTTCGCGCGCCGGGCGGTGCATGAGCGCAGCGACATCTGGCCGGTTTTCCGCGAGCTGTTTGCACGCAAGCAGACGGCCTGAGCCGGGAAATGGACACGATGGATATCTCCAAGGACAGTGCCGAGCAAGATGGCGCGCCCGAGGTCGCCAAGCAGCGCCCCTGGCCCAAGCTGCTGGCCAAGCCCACCGTGCCGATGCCCCGGCCCGGGCGCACGCGGCGCGCCGAGCCGATTGCCAGCGGCAGCGAGTGGACATTGGGTACGCTGGAGAAGTTCGACCGGGCCATCGGCGCGCACGCGCGCGAGTTCGGCCTAGATACCTACCCGATTCAGTATGAGCTAATCACCGCCAGCCAAATGCTCGACCTGTGTTCGACGGTCGGCATGCCGGTCCACTACGCCCACTGGAGTTTTGGCAAGCAGCTGCTTTCCCAGGAACAGAGCTACCGCAAGGGAATGACCGGCCTGGCCTACGAGATCGTGATCAACACCAGCCCGTCGATCGCCTACCTCATGGAGACCAACACCCTGGCTCTGCAGGTTCTGGTGATGGCGCATGCCGGCTATGGGCACAATGCTTTCTTTAAGTCCAACTACCTGTTCCGTCAGTTCACCCAGGCCGACGCGATCCTTGACTACCTGCAGTTCGCCCGCACGTTCGTCCAGGAGTGCGAGGAGCAGTACGGCTGGCGCGAAGTGGAAGCCGTGCTCGACTGCTGCCACGCTCTGGCGCCGTATGGCGTCGATCGTTACCGGCGTCCTCAACGGCTGTCGGTCAAGCGCGAGCGGGTGCGCATGAAGGAGCGGCTCAGGTTTGCCGAGAAGCACTACAACCCGGACTTCGCGCACCTGCACGTCGACGAACCTGCCGAGGCCGACACCGCCGGCTCGCCCAGCTTCGATCCGCAGGAGAACTTGCTCTACTTCATCGAGAAGCATGCACCCAAGCTGCAAGCCTGGCAGCGCGAGCTGGTGCGCATCGTGCGCAAGGTATCTCAGTATTTCTATCCACAACGCCTGACCAAGGTCGCCAACGAGGGCGCGGCCACGTTCTGGCACTACACCTTGCTCAACGAGCTGTACGACTCGGGCGAGGTCGACGACGGATTCATGCTGGAGTGGCTGAGCAATCATGGCGACGTCGTTGCGCAGCCGGCTTTCGATTCGCGCGCCTACCGCGGCCTCAATCCGTATGCGCTGGGCTTTTCCATCTTCCGCGATATACGGCGCATTTGCGAGGAGCCGACGAAGGAGGATCGCGAGTGGTTCCCCGGCCTGGCCGGTTCACGCTGGCAGGACGCAATCCAGTTCGCCATGAGCAATTTCAAGGACGACAGCCTGATCGAGCAGTACCTTTCCCCCAAGGTCATGCGCGACATGCGCCTGTTCATGATGCACGACGGCGAAGAGGACCGGCAGCACTATCGCATCGAGGCGATACACAACGAGGCGGGCTACTTGCGGGTGCGCCAGACCCTGGCGGCGCAGTACCGCAGCGAGGCCTACATGCCGACGATCGTCGTGGCCCGCGCCAATGACGACGCCGAACGCGCGCTGCTGCTGCAGCATCGCGTCGAGCACGGTCGGATGCTCGATTCCAAGAGTGCCGAGACGGTACTCGGTTACATCAAGCGGTTGTGGAAATTCGACGTGGTGCTCGAAGAGGTCGACAGCGACGGCAACCGTCTGAAGATCCACCGGACCTGAGGACAGCGGCTCGGCTACTTCCCGCGGGCCCGTGGCATCGCAATCGTGTGCATGCCTGGCACGCGCGGCCGCGCCCTCCATCCATGCCCGATCACGATCTCGAAGCTCAGCGGGATGCGCCCGTGGGGATCTGCGCTGTCGCGCAGCAGTTGCATCAGCAAACGGGCCCGTCGTCCGGACGGTAGGCTGCGCGGCCGGTCGGCGCGCGGGTTCCCGCCAAGCGCCCGCACCTCGTTGATGAGCTGGTGCGGGTCGGCATAGGTCAAGGTTAGGGTCTCGACCTCCATCACCGGCGCTTCGAAGCCTGCGGCGACCAGCATATCGCCCAGATCGTGCATGTCCACAAACGGCATCGGCATTGCATCGGGCAGGGCCTGACGGCAGACACGACGCAATTGCTGCAGGGTGTCGGGTCCATAGCTGCTAAACAGTACCAGGCCGCCGGCGCGCAGCACGCGCGCGGTCTCCTGGATCGCTTCGTGCGGGGCCGGATGCCAGTGCAGCATAAGGTTGGAAAACACCATGTCGACCGAAGCGTCGGCCAGTGGCAGGCGTTCGGCACTGGCGCAGACGCGCAGACCGGGGCCGAGCGCGGCGGCAGCACGGCCGGGCAGCCAGCGTGTCAGGCGTCGCCGCCAGGAGGTCGCGCGCGCATCCGCGCGCAACATCGCCGGGCTCAGGTCGACGCCCAGCCACTGGGCGTGTGCGAACCGCAACTGGAGCGCCGCCCGGGACGCTCCCGGCCCGCAGCCCAGATCCAGGATGCGCTGCACCGGGTGGCGCATGACGGCGAGCCGTTCGAACATGCGCGCCGCCACTACGCGTGCGAGCGCATCGTGCCCGCCAAAGCGCGCGGCGCGCTGTTCGAATTGGCGCCGAACCGTCGCGGTACTGGCGTCGACACGCTCTGGGAGGGAGGCCACCGCCACCTGTAGTGCGCTAGAGAGGCAGCGAGTATAGGCCGGCGCAGGGTTGGCCCGGCTTGCGCCGCAGGCCCTCTGGCGCTGGTCCGATGGGAGCGGTCGCCAAGCAGCCGACGCAAGGGTCTCGACCCGCCCGGGCCGGGGGCACGCGATAATTGCGCCCATGTTCCATGTCGTGCTTGTCGAGCCCCAGATCCCGCCCAATACCGGCAATGTCATCCGGCTTTGCGCCAATGCGGGTGCACAGCTGCACTTGGTCGAACCCATGGGATTTCCGATCGACCACGCCAAGATGCGCCGCGCTGGCCTTGACTACCGCGAGTTTGCGAGCGTTCGCGTTCACGCCGGGATCCACGCCTGGCGCACGACCGAGAATCCCGATCCGGCACGCGTATTCGCATTTACCACGAAGGCCGCGCGCTCTTATGCACAGGCGCAATACCTTCCAGGCGATTGGCTCGTGTTCGGCTCGGAGACCCGGGGGCTGCCATCGGAATGGCTCGATGGCCTTGCCCCCGAGCAGCGCCTGGCCCTGCCGATGCGGCCCGGCAATCGCAGCTTGAACCTGTCCAACGCCGTTGCCGTGGCGGTGTACGAGGCCTGGCGGCAGAACGGGTTTACAGGCTCGCGCTGATCTCCACCGAGTAGGTGCGCGGCGGCGATACCGACCCGTATGGCGTGCCCAGGGTGTAGCCCGATTCGCCGCCCCCGTCGGGGACGCTGACGTACTGCTTGTTGAGCGCGTTGTTGACCAGCAGGGCCACGCCGAAACGGTGATCGGGCGCGCTCCAGCCCAGGCGCAGGTCCACCTTGGTCTGGGCGTTGCCGGTCTGGATGGTTCCCGTGTCCAGGCACTGGAAACTGTAGACCAGGTGGGCGTTGCAGCGCTCGGCGCCGGTATGCGTTCCCTGCAGTAGGAATTCGGCCTTGCCCGAGGCGAGGGACCAGTTCAGGCGCATGCCCAGCGCGAACGTGAGCAGCGGCGTGCCGACCGGCTGCCCGTCCAGGTTCGCGGGTGTGCCCAGGTCGGAGATCGTGTAGGTACCGTAGTCCTGGCGCATGTACTCGGCCGAACCGAAGAACGACAGGCCGCGGACAGCCTCGATGGTGCCGCTCAGGTCCAGGCCGGTCGCATGCTGGTCGCTGGTCGTCACGTCGTAGACCGGCAGCGAACCTTGCTGGGCCACCAGCGTGATGTTCTGCAGGTTGCTGAACTTGAAGTGAAAGACCGAAGCCTCGTAGCTGGCGTGGATCGCGGGCAGCGTCGACTTGATCCCGATCTCGTAGTTGAGCATGTGCTCGGGCTCGAAGCTGGCCAGCGGATTGAACACATCGTAGCCGCCCGACTGGAAGCCGCGCGACACCGAGGCGAACACCATGGTATTGGCGCCGTACTTGTGGTCGAGCACCAGCCGTGGGCTGAGGTCGCCCCAGCTGCGCCCCGCCGAGACCGGATGCGACGCGGCTTGGGCCGCGCTGGAGAACGCGACGTTGGAGAACGGCGCACCGGTGGCCGACGAGACGAGCTGCCCGAAGGTGAGGCCGGTCACGCCGGCATAGGCGGCGTCGAGCGAGGGCGCAGCGTACGGGGGAACGTACCAGCTCACGTCCTTGTGGTCACGGGTCCAGCGCAGTCCGGCCGTCAGGTTGGTCGCGCCGTCCAGGTGCCATATCGCGTCGCCATACAGCGAATACGAATTGGTGCGGTCGAAGTTGATCATCCGCTCCTGCCAGGGGTTGCCGAACCCGAAATTGGCGGGCAAGCCGAGTGCGGAATTGACCGCCAGCAGCAGCGGCGTGCCTTGGAGGTTGTTCGTGAGCGTGTTGATCGTGTCGCTGGTCGAGTCGACGACCGACACCTGGCTGGCATCGACGTGGTAGAAGCTGGCGCCCGCGACCCAGTCGAGCCGGTCGTTCTTGGATGCGAACTTGAAGTCCTGCTGGATGCTCGAGTTGCCTTCCTCGTTGATCGTGCTCAGGTAGGTCGCGGCGTTGGACGTGCCGTCGTTGTCCTCGGCATTGTAGGAACGAAAGTGCCGGTAGGCGGTGAGCGAGGAGAACTGCACGCCGGACAAATCCTTCTCGTAGCGCACCGTCAAGCCGTCGAAGGTGCGTGTTTCCCGGTTGGGAGCGTCGTTTTGCAGCGCGGCGGTGAGCGGATTGATGAAGCTGGACGTGGCCGGGTTGGGCGGAAACGGCGGCGGCGGCGCGCCCGGCGGGACGCTGACCAGCGAGTAGACCGCCCGTGCCGGCTGGTCCAGCGACTCGTGCTCCCAGGTGGTCAGCAGCTTGCTGTCGTTGGTCGGGTTCCACTTGAAGGAGGCGCGCGTGCCCCATTCGCCGTCGCCGCCGAACTTCTCGCCGGTGGTCTGATCGGTCAACCAGCCGTTGCCGTTCTTGCTCGCCACGGCCACGCGCACCGCCATCGTGTCGGCGACCGGCACGTTGACCATGCCCTTGAACTCTACCGTGTCGAACCGGCCGTAGCGCAGCAGCGCATCGGCGTCCAAGGTCCGGTCGGGTTCGTTGGAGACGATGGCGATGGCGCCGGCCGCGCTGTTGCGCCCGAAGAGCGTGCCCTGCGGGCCCTTGAGCACCTCCACGCGCTGCACGTCGTTGAAGTCCATCAGCGAGCCGCCGGTCTTGCCGGTGTACACGCCGTCCATGTAGACGCCCACGGCCGCGTCGGTGCCGATGCCGAAGTCGCCGGTGCCGATGCCGCGCAGCGAGAAGTTGGGCTGGGTCGGCTGCGAGCCGTCCACCTGCAAGCCCGGCAGGTAACCGTTGAGGTCGCCAAGATTGGCCGCCCCCAGGTCCTCGATCTGCTTGACCGTGACCACTTGCATCGCGATGGGCACGTCGCGCTCTGCCTGCGTCCGCGCCTGCGCGGTGACGACGATGTTCTCGAGCTGATCCTCTTCGCCGTAGGCCGGCAAAGACAGGCCGGCCAGGGTGGCGGCGGCAGCCGTTGCCAGGACGGCCCGACGGCTGGCGAGCGTACGCTTTGGTTGCATTCTTCTGCTCCTTGCACGAACCACGTTTATTTGTTGTTTTATTGCCAACGCAAGCCGTTCACCACCCATTTGCCGGCCGACGCGCGGCCCGCAATAGAAGCGCGCCCTCGGGTGTTACTTCACCGTCAGCAGGTACTGAGCCACGGCCAGCCGCATCTGCGGGCTCAAATGGTCCTGCGGCGGCATCGGTGGGAAATCATCGCGCTTTTTCACCGGTTTGGCGATGTAATCGGCGATGCCCTGGGGGTTGCCGGCGTACAGCGCCTGGATCACCTGTGTCGGCGGGCCGATCATGCGCAGGTTGTAGGCGTGGCAGCCCGAACAGATCGCCGAGTACAGCAGCTTGCCCTTGTCCGCGGCGGCGAGCGAGCGCGGCTCCGAAGGCTGGTCGAGCAGGTAGGTGGCCACGTCCGCGCTGGTCGTGCGTTTGCAGGGTACGTAGCCGCCCAGTCCCAGCGACTTGAAGCTGGCCTTGTCTACCGCGCAGCTGTCGTGACCGCCGCCGACCGCAACCACGTCCGGTCCTTGCCGGGTCAGCGCCGTCACCATCAACGCCTGGATCTCCTTCATCGGCTCGGTGCCGTTGTTGGCAAAGAAATTGCGCAGTATCTGGATGCGGTCGGGATACGGATCGGATTCGGGGTCGAGCGTGACGTTGGGGAACGATTGATGGTCGGCGACGATGATGCCGGCGTTCTTGTTGTCACGGATGACGTTGTTTTCGACGATCACGTCGTCGGCGGCCATGATGACGACGCCGGTTCCCGAGGGCACGCCAGAGACGATCGAGCCGACGGCAGCGAAGTTCCTGTGGTTGTTGGCCACGACGAAGTTGTTGCGGATGATGACGTCGAAGGCCGTCTTGATCGGCAGCCCTGGCGTGATGAACGTGAGAATGCCGCCCGCGTTGTCCGTCACCATGTTGTTTTCGACGATGGCGTGGCGCGAGTTCTCGATCTCGATACCGGCGACGTTGCCGTAGACCTCGTTGTGGGCGACGTGGATGTTGTCCGACATGCCGACGTAGATGGCGGCGTCTTCGATGCCGGTAAGAATGTTGTACTCGACGAGGCCGTTCTTGCCCAGCTCGGGAAATATTCCGTAGACGCCCGTGTTGGCGATCCAGTTGTGCCGGATAACAAAATTATTCCCCGCCTGACCCATGATCGCGTTGCCCTTGTAGCCGATGACCTTGAGGTTCTCGACGCGGACGCCGTTGCCCGAATACAGGACGGCGTCGTTGCGCTTGCCTTCGCCATCCAGCGTGGGCCAGGCCTGGCCCTGGATCACGCCCAGCAGGGTGATGTCGTCCTTGTCGATGTAGGTCGTCTCCCGGTACGTGCCGGGCATCACCTGCACGGTGTCGCCCGGTTGCGCCTTGAGAATGGCGTCCTGGATCGACTGCCCTTCCTTGACGACCCAGACCTTGCCCCGTCGGTCCTGGGTCAGTGAGGCGCCGACATGGCCGCCGGAGCCGCCGCGCGCCGCCCGCAGGGTTGCCTCCGCGGAGACGCCCAGGTCGGGTGCCGCCGTGTTGGCCGCGTTGGAGGAAAGGCGCGCGACCCAGTACCCGCCGAGGCCGGCGGCGACCACCAACGCGACCGCGATGATCAGGGTTTTCACTTTCATGAGGTCTCCTCGTGACGCATTCTTCTTTGAATTAGCGGGCGGGCCGCAACCCGGAGGGTAGCGCGGGTGGGGGCTGCGGCTTGAAGGATTCGTCGGTGAGCGAGCCCAGAAAGTCCACCAGACGGTCGATCTCCCGCTCCGACAGCCTGGGTTCGCTGATGTGCCAGTGGATGGCCAGCTTCTCCCCCGGGGGCACGGCATGGCCGCGGCCCAGGGTGTAGAAAGCGACCGCATCGCGCAGATTCGCAAAGCCCCCGGAATGCTCATAGGGTGCGGTCAGCATAACGTTGCGCAGGCTCGGAACCTTGAAACCGCCGCGCAGGCGAGGCTCCCCGGTGATGGCTTGGGCCCCAGCATCAAAGGCCCGGCCGGGCGGTTCAGGCGTGCCGATCACCGCCAGCTGCTGGTTGGTGAACAGCGGCGGCGTATGGCACTCGGTGCAGCGGGCGACAAAGGAGCGAAACACGTTCAGCCCTTCCAATTCGGCGGGTGTTAGGGCGTCGGCCATGCCCAGCGCGTACAAATCGTAGCGGCTGTTGAGCGAGATGAGCGAAGCCTCGAAGGCCGCCAATGCGCGGTAGACGTGCTCGGCGCGGATACCCGGGCCGGCGTCGGTAAATGCCGTGGCGAACAAGCGCCGGTACGCGGCGATCGAGTTCAGTCGCCCGACCAGGCGTTGGGGCGAATTGCCCATCTCGCGAGCGCCGTACAGCGGCCCTTGCATCTGCTCCTCGAGCGAGCGCGCGCGAGCATCCCAAAAGAAGCGCTGCAAGAATGCGACGTTCCACAGGCCGGGGGCGTTGCGCCTGGTCTCTCGTCCCCCGACGCCCCGGCTGAGAGCACTCCGATCGGCGAATCCGTGCTCGGGGTCGTGGCAGCTGGCGCAGGCGATCGTGCCGTCGGCCGAGAGCACGGGATCGAAGAACAGGTAACGCCCCAGGTCAATTTGTTGTGGCGTGAAGCCATCGCGCACTGGTGGCAGGCCAGCCTTCAGGCCACCGACGCCGGCGCCTTGCAACGACGCAAATTCGAGGTACGGCGTGCGCAGGCGGCACAGGCCCTGGCGAATCTCGAAGCCCGCGGCGCACTGGGACGACAGGACGATCCGGTTCGCCGGCGCATCGGCGGACAAATCCGCCGCCGCACCCGCCGCATGCGCCGGCAGCGCCGTCAGCGCGAAAACCGCGCCGGCCCAAAAACAGCGGCGTAGGCGCGCGTGCCGACGCGTTGCCGGCACTAGACGGCCGGCGCTCAAGGTTTTGCACCCGGGGCGGCGCCTGCTCTCGTCGGCAAAGTCGCCGCGTAGGCGACGATGTCGCGGTCCGTCGCGGGACCGGGCAGCGTTTGCAGGATGCGGCGCATCTGGGCTCCATAGGTGTCGGCCGGATCGGCGCCGCGCGCTCCGCTGCGAAACGCCGCCAGCTGGCGCATCAAGTAGCTCGGGTCGGTGCCGGCGAGCCGCGGCGCGCCGAGCGACGCGCTACCCATGCCACTGCTGTTGTGGCAGCCGCTGCAGATCGCGTTGAAGTAGTTGCGCCCGCTGGCCAGCCTGGCCTTGGGTGCGGCGGAGCCGCTGACGGGAGCTGGCGTCAGCGGCAGTGCGGCGACGTAGGCCGCCACCGCCTTGCGCCGGTCGGCCTCGGGCAGCGCCTGCGCCGCGGCGCGCATGCGCAGCCCATAATCATCCTCGGCCTTGCTACCGCGCGAGCCTTGCCCGAAGGCATGCAGCTGGCGCTCGACGTAGGCCGCGTCCAGCCCGCCGATGTTGGGTGCGCCCTGCCCCGGATCGCCCTGACCGTGGTCTCCATGGCAGGTGGCACAAAGTGCGTACAGACGCTGGCCTTCGCTGGGGGCGCCGCGGGCCTGCACCGGTGACAAGGCGCCGATCCATGCGAGGCCCACCGCCAGCCAAGTCACGAAGCGCGGCGCAGCGATCCGCCGCATGCGGACGGGGGGGCAAAATCGCTTGCTGGAGTCGACTTGGGTCATCGCGGCGTCTACCGGGGATCCATGGATGCGCACGGCGCAGCGTACGGGATCGGCCCCGTTCCGATGGGATCCTTCGCGGCCATTGGGGAGGCCGATGCGGACAGCATGGGCCGGACCAGCACCCGCGGGGTCGGGCGCACTTGGCGGCTCGGCTTCCATGCGGTAGGGTCTCCTTCCATGAGAAAGACGCGCAATGTCGCATGCGTGCAGCCGCGGCGCGCCGAGGAGATCGCCGGTGCGGCGGCGCAGCAGAATCGCGCCGACATACCCCCCCCACGTGGTTCGGCAACTGCTGCACGTCGTGCAGGAGCGCGGCCTGTCGCCGGCCCGGCTGTGCAACGGCGTGGGATTTACCGTGCAGGACCTGATGCAGACCGACTTTCGCGTTTCTTACCGCCAGACGCGCTGGATCGTGCAGCGCGCCATGCGCGCGCTCGGTGACCCCGCTTTGGGCCTGGCAACCGGCGCGCGCCAGACGCCGGTCAGCTGGGGCTTGCCCGGGCTGGGCATGCTGACGTGTGCGAACCTGGGCGCGGCCATCGAGTACGGCATACGGTACCAACGCGAGGCCGGCACGCTGACGAGGGTTTCGGCCAGTTTCACCGATCGGCATTTCACCATCGAGGGATCGACACGCTTTGCCGAACCCGAGCTCGAACCCTTCTTCATGGAGGAGATGCTGGTGGGCGCCGTGGCGCTGGGCCGCTGGCTGATCGGCGCGGACTTTCGTCCCTTGCACGTGGAGTTGTGCTACCCGAAGCCGGTTTATGCAACGGCGCTGCGCCGCTTTTTCGCTTGCCCGGTCGAATATGGAGCTTCGGTGAATCGGCTGGTGGCCGAACGCCACTGGTGCGAGAAGACGCTGCCGATGTACGACGAACTCATCTGCGGCAGTATTCAGCGGCAGATCGACCGGGCCTTGAGCTCTGAAACGCCACAGCACGACTTCATCGAGATCGTTTGCCACCGGATCCGCACGGCCTTGCCCGAGCTGCCCAGCCTTGCAAAGATCGCCGCGGGGCTCAACCACAGCGAACGCACGTTGCGCCGGCGCCTGCGCGAGCTCGGCGTTTCTTACCAGGTGCTGCTCGATCGGATCCGCTACGAAGCGGCGCTAGACTTGTTGCGGCGTACGCAGTTGCCGCTGCAGGGCATCGCCGCAGCCATCGGATTTACCGATGCGCGAAATTTTCGGCGCGCTTTCAAGCGCTGGTCCGGCATGTTGCCCACCCAGATCCGCGAGCGCGGGGACGATCATGGCGATGCGCGATGACGTGCTGATCGTCGGCGCCGGCATCACCGGCATGGTCGCGGCGCTGGAATTGCTGCGTCAGGGCCGGCGGGTGCTCATGCTCGATCGCGACGTCGAGGGGCTGATCGGCGGCCAGGCCAGGGAGAGCTTCGGCGGCATCCTCGTGGTCGACACGCCGTTGCAACGACGCCATGGCGTGCGCGACAGCGTCGAGCTGGCCTTGGCCGACTGGCTGCGCTTTGGCGAGCTGACGCCGGGCGACGGATGGTCCTACCAGTGGGCGCAGGCCTACGTGCGCGACTGCCGCGCTCAGGTCTACGATTGGCTGCGGGCGTTGGGCGTTGGCTTCCTGCCGATGCCGCAATGGCCAGAGCGGCGCGGCAACAGCGTGCCGCGTTGGCACATCGTCTGGGGGACCGGCGAGACCTTGGTCCTTCGGTTGCTGCAAGGGCTGCACCGGGCCTCGGACGAACGTCTGACCTTGCGCTTTGGCCATCGCGTCGATCGATTCTTGGTCGAGGACGGCCGCGTCGTCGGCGTGGCCGGCGCGTGTGAATTCGCCGATGGGCATGGGCGCGAAGACGCTGGCGCGCCGTTCGAGCATCGCGCGTCGGTCGTGTTGATCGCCGCCGGCGGCATCACCGGCGACCCACAGCTCGTGCGCGCACACTGGCCACCGGAGGTCGGACCGGCCCCGCGCGAACTGCTCGTCGGTGCGCATCGCTTTGGCGACGGACGCATGCACCGCGCGTGCCAGGCGGTGGGAGGGCAAGTGCGTCATCTCGGGCGCATGTGGAACTACGCGGCCGGCATTCGGCACTGGCAGCCGCGTCAGCCCGATCACGGCTTGTCGGTGGTTCCGCCGCGCAGCGCGCTGTGGCTGGACGCCGGCGGTCAGCGCTTCGTCCCGCCGCTGCTTGCCGGGTGGGATACGAGTGAGGCCGTCGAGCGCATCGGCACCCACGGCGCAATCTCCTGGCAGGTCATGAACCGGCGCATCGCGCTGCGCGAGTTGGCCGTGTCGGGCGCCGAATTCAATCCGTCGGTTCGCAAGCGCCGTGCGCTGGCGTTTGCGCGCGAGCTGTTGCTGGGCAATCGGTGGCTGGTCGACACGCTCGGGGCCAACTGCCCGGACGTGATCCTCGCCGATACGCCCGAGCAGCTGGCGCAGCGGATGAATGCGCTGCAAGGCACGCAGGGGCCGGTTATCGATGCGTCCGCTTTGCTCAAGGCGCTGCGCGATTTCGACGACACCGTCGCCGGGGACGATCCGCAGAGGCAGTACATCCGTGCCGTGCGCCAGTGGAAGGGCGACCGCTTGCGGACCGCAAAACCCGGCCGCATCCTCGACTCTTCCGGGGGGCCGCTGATTGCCATTCGCGAGCGCATCATCAGCCGCAAGACCCTGGGCGGCATCGTCACGGATCTGTCTGGGCGCGTGCTCGACGAACAGGATCGGGCGGTCGCCGGGCTGTATGCCGCTGGGGAGGCGTCGGGCTTTGGCGGCGGCGGCATGAACGGCCGGCGTGCGCTCGAGGGCACTTTTCTGGGAGGGTGCATCTATTCGGCACGCCGCGCCGCGGGGGTATCGTTGACGAGCTGTCGCGCCTGGCGCAGAAGCGGGACGACCACCGGACCGGCTAGACAGACGGTCCCCTTTTTTTATGGAATACGCATCATGAAGAAGACTGGCGCCTGGCTCGCACGCTACGCACTCGAGCAGATCGGCGTGCGCTGGACCTTCGGCATACCGGGGGTGCACAACACCGAGCTGTACGACGAGCTCAACGAGTCGGAGACGATTACGCCGATCCTCGTGACCCACGAGGGTGGGGGAGCGTTCGCCGCCGACGCGGTCAGCCGGGTATCCGAGGGTGCCGCGATCGGCACGCTGGCGCTGGTGCCGGCTGCCGGGCTGACGCATGCCGCCTCGGGTATCGGCGAAGCCATGTTGGGCGGGATCCCCATGCTCATCCTGACGGGCGGCGTGCGGCGCGATTCGAACCGCAGCTACCAGTTGCACGACATCGACCAGATGGCGATCGCCCAGGCGATCACGAAAGGCGCCTACCGCGTGCTGCGCCAGCAGGACGTCGTGCCCACGATCTTCGCCGCGGTCCACCTGGCGCTTAGCGGCGAACCCGGTCCCGTGCTGGTTGAATTGCCGCTGGACGTACTGCTTTTTCCGGGGCCGGTGGACGAACTGCCGGTCTGGGTGGCACCGGAGCGGCCGGCTTTCAGCGATGAGCGCGCAATCGCCGATGCGGCGGCGCGCTTGTTGGCCGCCGACCGGCCAGGGATTTTTGTCGGCTGGGGCGGCCGTGCCGCGGCGCCGGCTCTGGTGCGGCTGGCCGAGTTGCTCGAAGCTCCCGTGGCGACGACATTGCAGGGCCAGGCGAGTTTCCCGCACGATCACCCGTTGCACGTCGGTTTCGGTTTTGGCCGCTCTTCGGTGCCCGCGGCGCGAAACGCATTTGCCGGGTGCGATTGCCTGCTGGCGGTGGGCACACGCTTTGCCGAGATCGCCACCGGCAGCTATGGCGTTGACGTGCCGGCAAACCTCATTCACGTCGACATCAATCCGGCCGTCTTCAACGCCAACTATCCGGCGGCGGTCACGCTGGCCGGTGATGCCTCGGTGATTGTCGAGCAGCTGCTGCAGCGATGCCAGGGCCAGCAGCGGCTGGCGCCAGTCACCAACCGGCCGACCAGGTCGCGCGCGGTGGCGGCGCAAATTGCCGCCGACAAGGCGGCTTACGTGCAGACCTGGTTGGAGCACGATTGTGGCGGGCGCGTGAATCCGGCGCGCTTTTTCACCGAACTGCGTCGCCAGACCGCCAGCCAGGCGATCGTCGTGGTCGACGACGGCAACCATACCTACTTGACGGCGGAGCTATTTAGCATCCCCGCCGGGGGCCAACTCATCGTGCCGACCGATTTCAATGCGATGGGCTACGCCGTGCCCGCTGCCATCGGCGCTCGGCTGGCGCGCCCGGATCGCGAAACGATCGCCATCGTCGGCGATGGCGGCTTCCTGATGACCTGCATGGAAATCGTCAGCGCGGTCACGCTGGAGTTGGGTCTCGTGTATTACGTTTTTTGCGATGGCGAGCTGGCACAGATCGCGCAGGCGCAGCGCCTGCCCTATCGGCGAGCACCCTGCAGCCGGATCGGCAGTGCCGATCTTGCCTCGCTGGCAGCCGGAGTCGGCGCTGCCTACGTCCGCATCGCAGACGACGCCCACCTGGCCAACGGCATTGCCCAAGCGCGCGGCTTGGCCGCGCAAAACGAAGTCGTCATCGTGGAAGTGTCGATCGCATACTCGAAGGCGACCGCATTTACGCAGGGGACGATCAAGACCAATTTTCGTCGCTTCCCGTTGGCACAGAAGGCGCGCATGTTGGCGCGTATGCTGCGGCGCAGCATCGGCGCGCGTAGACAACCGCTGTCCATCGGCCGTTTCGGCGCACCCAGGCCTTCTTGGCTGCGCATATCCCCGGAGGCGCAAATCCGTCCGTTCCAGCCCGGGTTGCCTTTGTCCACGCTGCCGCGGCCGGTTATCGACGCTGGTGTCCATCGGCGGCTGCGACTCGTGGCCCCGGCTCGTCACAAATGCAGACCCAGCAGCGTCAGCGTGTCGGTGAGGACGGCGTCCGGGTCGTCGGCCGGGGCGAAGGTTGCCAGCCAGCGTCCGTCGGGCGTGATCAGGAAGAAGTTGGTCGTGTGGTCCAGCGTGTAGGAGTTCTTGTCCGCCCCTGCATGGCGCTCATAGGACACGCCGAAGAATGCGAGCAGATCGTGCAGATCGGCGTCGCTGCCGGTGGCGCCCAAGGCATCCGCGTCGAAGGCCGCCAGGTAGTCGTGCAACAGTTGCGGTGTATCGCGCTGCGGATCGAGCGAGACGAACACGATGCGCGGCGGCTCCAGGTCCTGCGCCTTGAGCGATTCCTGGACGTGGCTCAACAAACCGAGCGTTTCCGGACAGGCGTCGGGGCAATTGGTATAGCCGAAGAAGAGGAAGGACCAGCGTCCGCGCAGATCCGCCGGGGTCAGGCGCGCGCCGACTCGGTCCAGCGAGAACCCCGGCAGCCGGTGCAACTCCTCGAGCTGGGCTACCTCCAGCGATTTACCCTGCGGAAGCGCAATGACCGTGCCGGAGCCGACATAGCGGTAGAACAAGGCGCCGCCCGTGGCGACCAGGATCGCCAGGCATGCGGCCACTGCGGCGATGCGACGTTTCTTGCGGGCGGCGTCCATGGGGCCTAGACGTTCTTGGGCCGGTGCGCGGCGGCGCGGGGGCTCAGCGGTGCTCGGCGCGCGGGTCGCGCGACAGCAGTTGTTCGACCGCGGCACGGGCACTGATTCTTCCTTCGAGTACCGCGCAGACTGCTTCGGCGATCGGCATTTCCACCGCGACCGCGCGGGCCCGCTCGACGATGGCCGGCGCGCACCAGACACCCTCGGCCACGTGCCCGAGCTCGGCAAGCGTCGGTTCGAGGGCGATGCCCCGGCCCAGCGCCAAGCCCACCCGGCGGTTGCGCGACAAGTCGCCCGTGCACGTGAGCAGCAAATCGCCCAGGCCGGTCAGCCCGGTGAAGGTTTCTCCGCGGGCACCCAGCGCCTCGCCGAAGCGGCGTGTCTCGCTCAGCGCGCGCGTGACCAGCGCCGCGCGTGCGTTGTGGCCCAGCGCCATGGCATCGGCCATGCCCGCGGCGATCGCCATGACGTTCTTCACCGCGCCGCCGATTTCGACCCCGATGACGTCGTCACTGGAGTACACGCGCAGAGCGCCACCGTGCACGGCGGCGGTTACCACCGCGCATAGCTCGGGCGTGCCGGCCACGACCAGCGCAGTCGGCAGGCCGCGGGCGACCTCCTCGGCAAAGCTCGGTCCCGAGAGTGGGCCGGCGGCGACGCCGGGCAACTCGCTGGACGCGATCTGGTGCGCCAGCAACCCGGTATCGCGCTCCAGGCCCTTGCAAAGCCAAGCCCAGCTATCCCGGAAACGACGCTCCCGCATCTGCCGCAGTACCGGCCGCAGCGAGGCGATCGGTACCGCCAGCAGCACCAGGCCGCCTGCCGCGTGCGCCAGCGCCTCGTCGAGCCGCGCGACCACTGCCAGCTGCGCTGCCAGGGTTATCCCCGGCAAGTAGCGCTCGTTGCGCCGGGACTGTTCGATCTTTGCGGCCTGGGCGGCGTCGCGCGCCCAGAGCATGGTCGGATGCCGCGGCGCAAGTGCGCTTGCCAGCGCGCTACCCCATGCCCCGGCTCCGAGTACGGCGATGCGCATGATCTGTTCCGGCCCGGGTCCGGGTGCGATGGCTTGGGCTACTGGCGCGTCTGCGTCGCCGGCGGCGTGGCCAGCTCCGCGGCGGCTTGCGCGTTCGCTGCGGCCCGCTGCTGAAACAGCGCTTCGAAATTGATTTCTGCCAGATGGATCGGCGGCAGGCCAGTGCGCGTAAGCAGATCGGCGACGTTGGCGCGCAGGTACGGGTAGATGATGCCGGGACAAACGATGCCCAGTACCGGCGCCAGCTGCCCGTCGGGGATGCCGCGCAACTCGAAGATGCCCGCTTGCTTGGCCTCCACCAGGAACAGGACCCTGTCGCCGAAGCGTGCGGTGGCGGTGACGCGCACGACGACCTCGACGGAGCTGTCGCCGACCCGCTCGTCGGTCACATCCAGCTGCACCTCGACCTGCGGCGTGCCGCTTTCCAGGAAGATCTGCGGCGCATGCGGCATCTCCAGCGACGCATCCTTCAGGTACACGCGTTGCAATTGGAAAACCGCGGCCTGCGGTGTGCCGGCCGGGGTTGCCGATGGTTGGGATTGTTTGTCATAGATTGCCTCGATGCGGTGAACAGGCGCTGCGTGCGCCGCAGCAGGTCCGATACTGCAATTCCCGGTATGCCGGGGTTCCCGACCCGTGGCGAAGTACCTGTGTGCCGGTCTGCCGAGCGCGGTGCCGATAACCGGCCAGCAGTTCCTGCAACGTGCCCTTGCGGTCAATCGCGGCCAGTTCGTCGTAACCGCCCACGTGGTGTTCGTTGATGAAGATCTGCGGAACGGTGCGCCGACCGGTCTTCTGCACCATCTCGGCCAACAACTGCGGGTCTTGGTCGACCGCCAGCTTTTCGATGTCCTTGACCCCGCGCGCCAGAAGCAGTGCTTCAGCTCGCCTGCAGTATCCACAATACGCGGTGCTGTACATGCGAACGCGCGCGCTCATGGTGTTGCCCCTTTCGTATCGACTACTTGTTGACCGGCAGCCCGGCAGCACGCCAGGCCTGAAGTCCGCCCGCCAGTATGAAGACCTCCTTGATCCCCGCCGAGCGCAGCTTGACGGCCGCCGAGACGCGCGGCGTCCGGTTTCGCACACGACGATGGCCGGCTTGTCCTTGGGCAGATTCGGCGCCTGTTCAGCCACGTCCGGAAGCGGGATGTTGCGTGCGTGGCGCAGGGTCCCGCTGCCAAATTCCGCGGCCGATCGCACGTCGACGATCTGTACGTCGCGCGAGTTCATCAATTGCGTGGCCGCCAGGGTCCCGAGGCTCGGTCCGCCGGCGCGCGCCCGCAGCAGCGGCCAGATGGCCATCGCGCCACTGGCCACGGCGATGGCGATGAGAAGCAGGTTGTCAACGAGGAAATTCATCTTGTAACGGGTGCGAGACCCCCAGAATTGACGGGATAGCCCCGCACTGCTGCAGGCCGGTAAGCGCGCGCCGAGCGCGTGCGATCTGGGCATGCCGAGGCGGGGATTATAGAATGGCGGCGGAAAACCCCCGGGAATCGCAGTTCAGCGCGAATTCGCGCTGCAGGATGAGGAAATGGGTCATGCACAAGCTGGTGCTATTGCGCCATGGAGAGAGCCAGTGGAATCGGGAGAACCGGTTCACCGGCTGGACCGACGTGGATCTGACGGACACCGGTTGCGCCGAGGCGCGAGCGGCCGGAGAACTGCTCAAGCGCGAGGGATATGTCTTTGATCTGGCCTATACCTCGGTCTTGCGCCGCGCCATTCGTACTTTGTGGCTGACGCTCGATGTCCTGGACCAGATGTGGTTGCCGACGGTGCACAGCTGGCGCCTGAACGAACGCCACTACGGCGCCCTGCAGGGTCTGGACAAGGCGCAGACGGCGGCCCAGTACGGCGAGCACCAGGTCCTGTTGTGGCGGCGCGCGTACGCCGTTGCGCCCGATGCACTGGAAACCGACGACCCGCGCTGGCCCGGGCATGATCCGCGCTACCACCATCTGCAGCCGGAGCAGATCCCGCGCACCGAGAGTCTGAAGGACACGGTCGCGCGCGTCGTGCCGTTTTGGGCCGATTCGATCGCCCTGGCACTGGAGCGTGGGCGCCGCCCCATCGTCGTCGCCCACGGCAACTCGCTGCGCGCCTTCATCAAGCACCTCGAAGGGATCTCCGACGACGAGATCGTCGGCCTGAACATTCCTACCGGCCGCCCGCTGGTTTACGAATTGGATGCCGCGCTCAAGCCCTTGCGCCGCTACTACCTGGGCGATGCCGAAGAGATTGCCCGCGCCGAAGCGGCGGTGGCAGCACAGGGGCGGGCCGCCCCGCGTTGAACGTCCCTCGGACACGCAGCCGCCTCGCTACCGGCCTGGCATCGGCCGGCACCCTCCTCGCCCTCTGTGCCTGCCCAGGGGTGGCCGCGCAGCAGACCGCTGCCACCGACGCCACCGAGCGCCCGAGTGCGGGCGTCAAGGCGGCCGACAGCGCGCCGCCGCCGTTGCAACGCCGTCGCGAATTGCAAGGCGAACAGCGCGAACTGAAGAATCGCCTGGCGCAACTCAAGAAATCGCTGGCGGCTACCGAATCTGCGCATTCAGAGGCGGCCGATGCGCTGGCCGCCTCCGAGACGGCGATCTCATCGGTCAACCGCCACCTGCAAAAACTGGCGGCGACCCGGCGCCAGATCGAGCAGCGGATAGGCGAGTTGCAGCAGAGCCAGCGCGAAGTGGCCAACGTGCAAAGCAGTCACGCCCAGCGTCTGGGATTGGCGGCCCGCAAGGAATTCGGCTTGCAGCATCCGCCCCAGGCGCTGGGTCTGTTGGATCCCGCCCAATTTGACCAGGACCAGCGCGACAGCGCTTACCTGGACCTGGTCGTGCGCGAGCGCTTGCGCCGCATCGGTGAACTCGATGACCGGCGCGCGCAGTTGGCCGCGCTCGAAGCCGAGACGCGCCAGCGCAGTGAGGAGTTGGCCAAGATCGATGCCGACGAGCGCGCCAGCCGTGCCCAGTTGCTCCGCCAGGAGGCAGTACGCAAGAACACGCTGGCGCGGCTCGCCCGGCAGAT
Source organism: uncultured beta proteobacterium (assembly GCA_963729785.1). GTDB lineage: Bacteria > Pseudomonadota > Gammaproteobacteria > Burkholderiales > Burkholderiaceae_F > GJ-E10. Next base: position 66,474 of record CAVSPM010000037.1, read on the forward strand.
CGCCAGCCAGCGCCAGTCCGTCGCCAGCCTGGAGCGCGACGATGCACGGCTGGGTAGTTTGATAGACCAAATTGCCCGACTCCTGGCCGAACAGGCGCATCGACGGTCCAACCCGGCAGCCCGCGGCAAGACTCCCAAGGAGGGGGCTGCGGGCCGATCGGAGGAAACCGCGCCGGCGACGGCAGGCGCGGACCATTTCGAGCCCCCATCGGCGACCCGTTTTGCCCGCCTGCGCGGCAAGCTGGTCCTGCCGGTACAAGGACCGATCGGTTCGCGTTTTGGCTCGGCGCGCCTGACCGACGATGGGCGACCGCAAGCGGGCGCGCCGGCTTGGAAGGGACTGTTCATCCGGGCGGCCGAGGGCAGTCCCGTACATGCGGTGGCGGCCGGCCGGGTCGTCTTCGCCGATTGGCTGCGCGGCTTTGGCAACCTCGTCATCCTGGATCACGGCGAGGGTTTTCTGTCGGTCTACGCCAACAACGAGACCCTGCTGCGCGGACTGGGCGATGAAATTGCTGCCGACGACGTCATTGCCGCGGTTGGCAATACCGGGGGCAATGCGCAATCGGGCCTATACTTCGAAATGAGGTACCAAGGGCGTCCATTTGACCCCCTATTCTGGGCTGTTGCTCGGTGATGCTGGGCGTGGTCAATCGTAAGCGCGGGTGCGCGCCGGTGGCGCGCGCGCGTCGATTTTCTTGGCGAGCCGCTGGACGCTTGGGATTTTGGCGGGCAAATCGAGTTATTGCAGGAAACTAGGCTGGGCAGTAGTTCACGGAGGCAGGATGAGCGGGCGTTTGCGCAGTTGGGGATTGGTGGGTGTTGGCCTGATCGCCGGCGTGTCGGTCAGCTATGGCGTGACGGCCTATGCCTTCCGCGAAACCCGTTCGCCCATCCCGGTCGAGGAGATCCGCGAATTCACCGACGTCTTTGGCGCCATCAAGGCCAACTACGTCGAGCCGGTCGAGGACAAGAAACTCATGCAGGAAGCGATCTCCGGCATGCTCGCCGGCCTGGATCCGCATTCGGCGTTTATCGACGGCGAAAGCTACCGCGATCTGCAGATCAGCACGCAGGGCGAGTTCGGCGGCCTGGGGATCGAGGTCGGCTCCGAGGACGGCGCGATCAAGGTGATCGCCCCGATCGACGATACGCCGGCGGCGCGGGCCGGCATCCGCGCCGGCGACCTGATCATCAAGATCGACGACAAGGTGACGCGCGGCATGACCTGGGCGACGCCATCAAGCTCATGCGCGGCAAGCCGCAAACTCCGATCGATCTGACCCTCGCGCGCAAGGGCGAGGCGCTGCCGATCGAGGTCAAGATCATTCGCGACGTCATCCGCGTGCAATCCGTCAAGGCGCATCTGATTGAGCCCGGCTACGGCTTCGTGCGCATCTCCCAGTTCCAGGACCGCACGACGGAGGACCTGGTCAAGCAGATCGGCGAGCTGTACAAGTCCGGTCCGCTCAAGGGCCTGGTGCTCGACCTGCGCAACGACCCGGGCGGCGTGTTCAACGGCGCCGTCGGCGTTGTCGGCGGTGTTTTTGCCGACCGATGCCGTCGTGGTCACGACCGAGGGCCGCACCGAGGACGCGCACCGCCGCTTCGTCGCCGCGCCTAGCGACTACTTGCGCGGCGGCTCCGACGATCCGCTGACCGCGCCTGCCGGCGGGGATCAAGACGGTGCCGATGGTGGTGCTGGTCAACGGCGGCCAGCGCCTCGGCCTCCGAGATCGTCGCCGGCGCGCTGCAGGACCACAAGCGCGCGCAGCTCATTGGCACGCAGACATTCGGCAAGGGTTCGGTGCAGAGCGTGATCCAGATCAGCGCCGACCGCGAGAATCCAGCCGCCATCAAGTTGACGACGGCGCGGTACTTCACGCCCAGCGGCCGCTCGATCCAGGCCAAGGGCATCACCCCGGATCTGCTGGTCGAGGACACGTCGGAGGGCAATTTTGCGGGCTGGAACGTGCGCGAAGCCGACCTGGCCAACCACCTGGTCAACACCACGGTACCGCCGGAGCCCGAGAACAAGGCCGCGAACAAGCCCAGCGCGAAGGGAGCAGCAAAGCCGGACAAGAACGGCGGCGAGCCGGGCTCCGATCATGCGCCGATCGCCGCGCGCCGCTACGAGTTTGGCAGCGCCGACGATTACCAGCTCAAGCAGGCGATGAACTTTCTGATGGGGGCGCCGGTGGAAACGGCCAAGACCCACGACAAGATCGCCGCGACGGAAGAGCCCAAGAAGGAAACGCCAAAGACCGAGGCGAAGCACTGATACGACGGGCCCCGCGCCTGGCGGTGCTGACGGGCCTCAAGGGCCAACGGTGACCGGTGCGGCAAGGGTCGCCGGGGGTTTGCCTGTAGTTGCGAACGGCGGCGGGCGTCGGTGTCCGGATTCCGGTGACCGAGCAAAACGCGGCGGCGCGTCCTCGCCCCGTTCCCGCAGGCGCATTCCCGAAGAGGGCGCGCTCAGTCGCCGAAGAGCTTTTGCTTGATTTCCCGCCGCTGTTGCGCTTCCAGGCTCAGGGTCGCCGTTGGGCGGGCGAGCAGGCGAGGAATGCCGATCGGGCTCGCCGGTCTCCTCGCAATAGCCGTATTCGCCTGCCTCGATCTGCGCAAGGGAGCCTTGCACCTTCTTCAACAGTTTGCGCTCCCGGTCGCGCGTTCGCAGCTCCAGCGCATGCTCCTCTTCGATCGTCGCCCGGTCGGCCGGGTCCGGAACGATCACGGTCTCGCGCAGGTGTTCGGTGGTCTCGTCGGCATTGCTCAGCAACTCGCGCTCGATCTGCTGCAGCCGGTAGCGAAAGAACGCCAACTGGGCACCGTTCATGTACTCGATTCGGGCATCGCCAGCAGTTGCTCTTCGGTCAGCAGGGGTTTGCCGTCGACGATGACCGGCTCGCCACTGCGGCTGGCCGAGCGCGTCAACAGGTACTCGTGCGCCGACGCCAGATCCTTGGGGCTGACCGGCTGGACCGTGCGCAGCGGGGGTTTGGGCGGCGGCGGGCCGATCTCCGCCGAAGCGCTGGCGACGACCTTCGGACCCGTGAGGGCGGCACCTACCGCTTTGGGCTTTGCCTTCGGGTTCGTTTTCGCGGGTACCGGTTTACTCGCTGCCGTCTTGCTGGCGCCAGCGGCTGGCACTTTGCTCGCCGCCGGCTTTTGCGCGCTCGGCTTGGGTGCCGTCTTGGCGACGGTCTTGGCGACAGTCTTGGCTGAGCCCTTGGCGGCGGGCGCAGCCTTTGAGGTCTTGCGCGAGGCGGACGGCTTGGCCGCGGGCTTTTTGACCGATTTGCTCGCCGACTTTTGCGGTGTCTTATGTGCCGTCTTGGCGCCCGCTTTGGGGGCGGTCTTGGCGGAGGTCTTCCCCGGTGCCTTGTGGGTTCCCGACGACTTTGCCAGAACCTTGGATTTCGTAGCCATGAATCAACCTTTCGTGCTGCGAGAGCGAAAAGCGTTGTCGTAGTGCATTGGCGAACCGCGTCGTTGCGTCGGCGGATCGCTACCCTTGCAACCTCATCAGCGTATCAGGCAGGATTGCAACCCCTGCACGAAGATTTCCTGCGGAAGATTGCGCCCGATGAATACCAGCTTGCTCCCAGGCGCTTCGTTCCGCTCCCAGCTGCGGCCGCGTTCCACGCCCATCAGCATGTGCACGCCCTGCAGGATCATGCGCCGGCCGGAGCCGCGCACGAAAAGCACGCCTTTATACCGAAGCATGTCCGGTCCGTAAACCTGCACCAGCGCACTCATCGTCTCCTCGAGTAGCGCCGCGTCAAAGGGCCGGCCGGACTGGAAAACGAAAGCCTTGATGGCGTCGTCGTGCGCCCGGCGCGCGGGCCCGTGGTCTCGCCGGTGATCGTGCCCGGCCTCGGCTTCGCAAACCGCGCAGTTCTCGTCATCGTGGTCGTGTGCGTGATCATGGCCATGGTCTGCGTGCTGGGTCGACCCATGGCCGTGATCCTCGGCGGCCAGGAAATCCGCGTCGAGCTCGAGCGCGGCATCCAGGTTAAAGCCGCCGATGTCGAAGACTTCGCTCACGGCGATCTGGCCCATGTGCACGCTCTTGATCGGCGCGCGCGGGTTCATGCGGACCAGGCGTTCACGCAATGAGCGGACCTCTTCGGAGTCCACCAGGTCGGTCTTGGACAGCAGAATGCGGTCCGCAAACCCGACCTGTCCCTGCGCCTCTGGCTGGCGGTCCAGGGTCGCGTGCCCGTGCTTGGCGTCGACTACGGTGACGACGCCGTCGATCTTGTAATGGCGGCCGATGTTCTCGTCGACGAAGAACGTCTGGGTGACTGGTCCCGGATTGGCCATGCCCGTCGTCTCGATGACGACACGGTCGAAGTAGACCCGCCCATCATCGCGTTTGATGCGCAGCTCCCCAAGAATGCGCGCCAGATCGCCGCGCACGGTGCAGCAGACGCAGCCGTTGTTCATTTCCACGATCTGTTCCTCGGCCTCGTGCACCAGCAGGTCGTTGTCGACGCCGGTCGGTCCGAACTCGTTCTCGATGACGGCGATCCGGTGACCGTGCGGTTCGGCCAGGATGCGGTTCAACAACGTGGTCTTGCCGGCTCCGAGAAAGCCCGTCAGGATCGTGACCGGTATTTGATCGTGCTTGTCTGGCGTATTCACTGGGTACCTCTAGCCCTCTGCCGTGATCTGCCCGGATTGGCTCGCTTGACTTCGTCTGCCGCCGCCCTGCCGGCGCCAGGCCGGGACCATAGCGCGCTTCGACGCGGCTTGGGGCGGTTCCCGGGAAAGAGCGGGACCGGCGGGCACAAGGCGCAGCCGGGCGATTGGAGGGCGCGAAGTGTAGTCCAAAATCCGCGGACCGGATGGGATCGGCCGATCCGCGGCCGCGGGGCAATCCCGAAGCCGGGGGCGGCACCGATACAATGGGGGCCAAACGCCCGGGAAGGGCCGCGCAATGCCGGCAGTCGGCCAGCATGGACGAATGCGGGGCCGGGTGCCGGCGCCCGGGAGTCCGTCTCGTTTCGGGAACCGCCAGCTGATGCTGAAGATACTGGCCCTGCTGCTGACCAGCGCCAAGTTCGGCAAGCTGGCGCTGACCGGCGGCACGATGTTGCTGTCGGTATTCGTTTACGCGCTCATCTACGGCTGGTGGTATGCCATCGGTCTCGTGCTGCTGCTGCTCTTGCATGAGATGGGCCATTACATCGCAGCACGTCGTCGCGGGCTCGCCGTGGGCCTGCCGACCTTCATTCCGTTTGTCGGTGCGTGGGTGCAACTCAAGGATCTGCCGCACGATGCGGAAACGGAGGCCTACGTCGGCCTCGGCGGACCCCTGCTGGGTACCATTGCGGCCACCGCGGTGTATTACCTGGGGCTGGACCGCGACGCCCCGGTGCTGGTGGCCATCGCCTACGCGGGTTTTATGCTCAACTTGTTCAATCTCATCCCCCTGCCGCCTTTTGACGGCGGTCGCATCACCGCCGTGCTCGGCCCCAGGGTTTGGTTTTTCGGGGTGCCGATCATGGTTGCGCTTTTCCTTTACCGGCCCAGCCCGCTGCTGTTGCTGATGGCCATACTGGCGGCGCCGCGGCTGCTGGCCGCGTGGCGGCACGACCCCGCGGCGCCCGAGGTCCGTGCCTATTTCGAGGTCGGCGCTGCCGCTCGATGGCGTTACGGTCTGTGGTACCTGGGACTGTCAGGATTTCTCGCCCTCATGGGGTACGATGCCCACGCGAGGCTTAGCGGGATCAATACCTGACGCGATCGCCGCGCGCCGGCATTGTCCGGGCCCGGCGCTGAGCGCAGCTCTGGTGCGGCGTGGCATCAAACACGCTCGAGCATCAGCCCCTTGAGGTACTCGCCTTCCGGATAGGTCATTAGGGCGGGATGGTCGGCGCCGGCCGCGAGGCGGCCACGCAGGTAGCAGTCGATTCCACCGTCGAAGACGGCGCCGGCTACGATTTTTTGGAAAAGATCGGCGCCGATCGCTCCGGAGCAGGAGAAGCTCCATAGCCACCCGCCCGGTTCCAGCAGACGCAGGGCGCTCAGATTGATATCTTTGTAGGCGCGCGCTGCCCGTTCGACCTGGTGTTGGTTGGTCGCGAACTTCGGCGGATCGAGCACGATCAGGTCATAGCGCATGCCCTGCGCGCGTAGGGCGCGCAGGTGCTCGAAGACGTCGGCGCAATGCCATTGAAGCGTCGCGGATCCGCCGGCTTGCGTGTCCTGCGCCGAAGCCAGGCCGTTGATCGTGGCGTTATCTCGCGCCAGGGCGAGGGCGTCGGCTGAGGAGTCGACCGAATGCACCAACGCGGCGCCGGCACAGGCGGCGGCGATGCTGAAGCCACCGGTGTAACAAAAGCAATTGAGCACGCGCGGGGCCCTGCCCTGGCGTTGGCCCAGTTCCTTGACGAGTTCGGCCAAGGCATGGCGGTTGTCGCGCTGGTCGATATAAAAGCCGGTCTTGTGCCCGCGCCGCACGTCGACCTGGAATTGAATGCCGTGCTCGCGTATGCGGATATGCACTGGCGGGGCTTTGCCGCGGATGACGCCGCCGCTCGGCGCAAGCCCCTCGCGGTCGCGCAAGGCCGCGTCGGAGCGGTCAAAGACGTTGGCGCAGCCGCAAGCGCCGCAGAGCGCGTCGAGCAGCAGCTCGCGTTGGCGATCGACCCCGGCGGCCTGAATCTGGACGACGAGGAACTCGCCATACTGATCGACCACCAGCCCGGGCAGCCCGTCGGCCTCCCCGAACACCAGTCGCAGCGCGTTGCTCGCGCTGCGTAGGTGCCCGCGTCTTGCAACCGCCTGTTGCACGCGCGCGCGCAGCCAGGCTTCGTCGATCCGATCGGCCTCGTCGTAGCTCCAGCAGCGCGCACGCAGCAGGGAGCCGGGCGAATAGGCGGCCCACGCCAGAAAACTCCGGTCGCTGGCCCGCACGGCGACCAACGCACCCGGCGCCGGGTCGCCCTCGACGCGCGCCACCGCTGCCGCATAGACCCAGGGATGGCGGTGCGCCAGCGCGCGTTCCTTGCCGGCCTTGAGGAGCAGCGTGGCTACGGCCGACATGGCTCGGGAACTACCGGGCTGGCGGCGCCGACGGTTGATGATCGCGGCCCGCGGCGTCTACGATCCGGGGCGCCAGGGCGGCGCTGGCCAGTTCGCCGATGCGCGACAGGAGCGCCGTCCCCAGGCTCGCTTGGAAGCGATCCGGGTCCGCAGAACCGAGCAAAATCAGCCCGAAGGCACCCGGACATTGCGTGCCCCGAAGAGGGACCATCGCGGCGCTGCGCACGACGGACCAGGCGGGGCCCAACCCCGGTATCGGCCTGAGGTCGACGTCGGTGCCGCAGGTCGGCGCGGCCATCGCGCTGACGAAGCGGGCGACCTCCACCTGGTTCTCCGAGGGCGGCTGGTTCCAGATGCGGATTTCGACCAAAGGCACGCCAAACAGGCGTTGCAGTTCCCGGCTCGCGACCTGCCTGCGGCGTTCGCACTCAGGCTCGGCCAGCAAGGCCCGCGTCCAATCCACCAGGACCCGCGCCAGGTTATCGTTATCGCGCCCGATCTGCAGCAGCTCGGCCAGGCGTGTCTCCAGCGCGTGAACCCGCTCGCGCAGCAACAGCACCTGGCGCTCGGCCAGTGACACCGCGTTGCCTTCGTGCGGATTGGGCAGCAACAGTTCCGTGAAGAGCCCGGCGCGCTGCTGGAAGAAACCGGGGTTTTCCTTCAGGTACTGCGCAACGTCGTCGGCGGTCATGTCAGCTCAATCTGTCCGTCAAAGATCTTTTCCGCCGGTCCGGTCAGCAAGACCCGGCCCGCGTAGGTTGCGGCTGCACCCGGCCCAACGGAAGGCTGCTGCTGCTCTTCCCAGGACACGTCCAGCAGGCCGCCGCGCGCATGCACCCGCACCGGTGAGTCAAGCAAACCCATGCGGATCCCGGCGACGGTGGCAGCGCAGGCGCCCGTTCCGCAGGCCAGCGTCTCCCCCGTGCCGCGTTCCCAGACGCGCAGGCGGATATTTGACCGGTCCAACACCTGCAGGAAACCCGCGTTGACGCCGCGTGCAAAGCGCTCGTGGTGTTCCAAGCGCCGACCCAGGGGCTCGACCGGCGCGTGATCGGTGTCCGCAACGACTTGCACGGCGTGTGGATTGCCCATCGAGACCACGCAGACGTTCACTTCCACGTCGTTGAGCGTCAATGGCCAGAGCAGGGCGCGCCCGCAAGCCACCGCCTCGAGGCCATCGGTGCGCAGGCCAACGGCGGCGGGATCGAAATCCGGCGCACCCATATCGACACTCACCCGGCCGTCGTCTTCCAGCCGAGGCTCGATGCGCCCGCCGGCCGTCAGCACGCGAATCGAGCGCTTTTGGGTCAAGCCGAGCTGATGCACGAATTTCACGAAGCAGCGCGCGCCATTGCCGCATTGCTCAACTTCGCCGCCGTCGGCATTGAAGATGCGGTAGCGAAAATCCACGCTCGGCGTCGGGTGGCGCCTCGACCACGAGAATCTGGTCCGCGCCTATGCCGTAGCGGCGGTCGGCGAGACGGCGCAGGCGATCGGGTGTCAGGTCCAACTGCTGCCCGATTCCGTCGAGCATCACGAAATCGTTGCCAGATCCCTGCATCTTGGTGAAGCGCAGATTCATGGCTCGATTATCACCCAAGCGGCTCGACCGCAGCCAAACGAGGCGCCCTCGACGTCCCGCCGGCACGGTCAGGGCATGGCACGCCTCGAGCGACTGTGTCACAGCGGGGCGGCGGCACATTTCCTTTCAATAGATCGACGCCGCCCCGGGCGGTCGTGTCTTGAAGCGCCGGTGCGTCCACAGGTACTGGTCCGGCATGCGCCGCACCCAGCGCTCGATCTCGCGATTCATGCGCAGCGTGTCCGCCTCGACCGACGCGCCCGGAAAATCCTCCCAGGGAGCCTCGACATGCAACACGTATCCTGCGGCAGTTTGTTCGGTGACGGCCATGACTACCTTGGCGCCGAGACTGCGCGCCAAGCGGGAAACCATGGGCAAGGTGGCTGCTGGCTCGCCGAAGAACGGCACGAAAATCGAATTTTGGTCGCCGTTGTCCATGTCCGGAAGGTAATAAAACGGCAGTCCTGCACGCATGGCGCGCAATACCGCACGCAAGTCGGAGCCGCGACGCGCGATCAGCACCGGTTCGTTAAAGCGCGCGCGCCCGCGCTGCAAGCAAGCGTCCCAGACCGGGTTGGACTGGCGCGCATAGATGGTCACCGCCTTGAATTCGCTGGCGATACGGATGCCGCCAGCGTCCAGTCCCACAAAATGCGGCGCCAGCATGATGAGCGGTTGCGCGCCGCGCTCGAGCAAATGTCCGAGGCCCTCGACGCGAACAAAGGCGCCGAGGTCCTGCCGGCTCGCATTCCACAGCACGCCGTAATCGAGTACGCCACGCGCCATCTTGCGAAAGAGTCGGCGCGTGAGCGCGACGCGTTCCGATTCGGGCATTTCGGGAAAGCAGGCGCGCAAGTTTGCGTAGGCGATGCGCCGTCGGTGCACGACGACCAGCCAGAGCATGTCGCCGAGGACGGTGGCGATCCGCTCCCGCGTGCGCGTGGACCAGCGCGCGCTGGCATTGACCAGGGCAATCCAGAACCGCGCGATGGCCGCGTTCAAGGCAACGTTCCCTCGGCGGGCGGGGCAGCGCCGAGTTGACCGGCATCGGCCCCCGCCGGGACCTTGTAGCGGTTGTAGCTCCACAGATACTGCTCCGGGCAGCGCAGGATGAGCTGTTCCATGGCGTGGTTGATGCACGCGGCGTCCTGCTGCGGATCGCCCGAGAGAGCCTGCGTCAGCGGCTCCCAGTGGATGCGAAACCCGGCGCCCCTGCGGCAGGCGCTGCGCGTAGACCAAAACCACGATGGCGTCGTGCGTGCGTGCCAGGCGAGCCGGCAGGGTCATCGTGAATGCCGGCCGGCCGAAAAACGGCGCCCAGACGCCCTCGCCTCGGGACGGTACTTGATCGGGCAGCAGGCCAACAATCTGCCGGTTGCGCATGGCCCGCAGCATCAGGCGCACGCCGTGCAGATCGGCCGGCGCCAGCAGCAAGCCGCTGCGCGCGCGCGCCTGCGCGAAAAGTGGCCGCAATACCGCCTTGCGCGGCTCCCGGTACAGGGCCAGCATCGGTCGGACCCGTCCGGCCGGGCCTGCCATGTAGCTTTGGGCGATGACTTCGAAGCAGCCCAGGTGCGGTGTGAGCATGAAAATGGCCCGATCCTGTCTCAAGATGGCATCGAGCACTTCGGGATTTGCCGTCTGGACGCGCGCCAGTATCTGATCCATTGGCCGCGACCAGACCCAGGCCAGTTCCAGCAGTTGCTTGCCGCTTTCGACGATGGTCCGGCGCAACAGATGCCGGCGCCCGGGCAGTTGCGCCGGCAGATTCGCGTGTACGCGCTCGCGCAGCCGGGGGGACACGAGGTAGGCGACCCAGCCGACGGCGCAACCCAAAGCGTGCAGGGCGCGCAGCGGCAGCAGCGCCAGCGCTCGGAAGGCCAACATCAGCATCGCATGCTTCCAAGACCGCAAGCCGCTTGGGCATGGTGCCGGCTGATCAGATGATTTGGCATGGAAGAGCGGGATATTACTGAGGATTGACGCCCTCATCGATCGCGTGCGTATCGTTTATGTTTGTATCGTTTATACTGGAACGAAGGACTGCCGGTTTAATGGTCAACTTGCAGGGTAGTCCGGGCCGGGTGCATGAGCTGCCGGTGGCAATATCTGCTAAAGCGTCACCCGCAAAGCGGTCTTGGCGCTCGGTTAGACGAAGGAGCGAACATGGCGGGCGATTACCTCTTCACTTCCGAATCGGTATCCGAAGGACATCCGGACAAGGTGGCCGACCAGATCTCGGACGGCGTGCTGGACGCGATTCTCGAGCAGGACCCGCATGCGCGGGTCGCCGCCGAAACGCTGGTCACCACCGGGCTGGTCGTGCTGGCCGGCGAAATCACCACCGTCGGCGAACGTCGAGTACTTCGAACGTGGCGCGCGAAGTCATCAAGCGCATCGGCTACGACAACAGCGACTCGGCATCGATTACAAGGGTTGTGCGGTCCTGGTCTGCTACGGCAGGCAGAGCCCGGACATCGCGCAGGGCGTCGACGAAGGCAAGGGCCTGGACCTGGACCAGGGCGCCGGCGACCAGGGCCTGATGTTCGGCTATGCCTGCGACGAGACGCCCGAGCTGATGCCGGCTGCCGATCTATCTACGCCCATCGCCTGGTGGAGCGCCAGGCCGAGCTGCGCCGGGACGGGCGCCTGCCTTGGCTGCGCCCCGACGCCAAGTCCCAGGTCACGCTGCGCTACGTCGACGGCAAGCCCCATCGATCGACACCGTGGTGCTGTCGACGCAGCATCACCCGGACGTCGAGTCACGTCGACGCTGGAGCAGGCCGTGATCGAGGAGATCGTCAAGCCGGTGCTGCCCAAGGCCTTGGTTGCAGAACACGCGCTACCTGATCAACCCGACCGGCCGCTTCGTCATCGGCGGTCCGCATGGCGACGCCGGCCTGACCGGCCGCAAGATCATCGTCGATACCTACGGCGGCGCCTGCCCGCACGGCGGCGGCGCCTTCTCCGGCAAGGACCCGTCCAAGGTCGACCGCTCCGCCGCCTATGCGGCGCGCTATGTCGCCAAGAACATCGTCGCCGCCGGCCTGGCGACGCGCTGCCAGGTCCAGGTGAGCTACGCCATCGGCTACTCCAAGCCGATCAATGTCACCGTCGAAACCTTCGGCACCGGCAAGATCGGCGACGAGATGCTGGCCGCGCTGGTCGAGCAGCATTTCGACCTGCGCCCCAAGGGCATCGTGCAGATGCTCGACTTGCTGCGCCCGATCTACGGCAAGACCGCGGCCTACGGCCACTTCGGCCGCGACGAGCCCGAGTTCACCTGGGAGCGCATTGACCGCGCCGCCGTATTGCGCGACGCAGCGGGATTCAAGGCGGCGGCGTAAGGCAAGCTCGCGCGTAATCGCGCGCGGCTGGTTCTTCGAATTGGCGCCAGCAAGGTTTTCCTGACCGCCCACTGCACTTGGATGCCGCGTCGGGCGGGCATCTGCCGGATGATGGGTGCCCGCGCCGGCTCTTCGTCGTCTGGCGCCTCTTCCCGATCGCAAGGCTGCCGCCGGCCGAGCAAGAGGCGGCATGTTCAGGGGCAAGTTCGGCGCGTGAACGGTCGGGCGCCGTCGACCCGTCGATCGCCGATCGCGCGATCAGCCAACCATTTGGCCCCTATTCCCCGGGGTCGCAAATATTGGCGAGCACCGTATAATCACGCTCTGCTTCGAGGAGCGTTGCGACTTCGCCGCCTTCCGGTGGGCGAGCCAGGCTCGAGGCACGCGCCGCATCCCCGCGGCGTGGTGGCAACGGCGCTCGCGAACCTGCCTTTCGTGAAAGGAGGGCGCGAGATGAGCGCCGTACCCAATCCCGCATGTGACTTCGTCGTCACCGACCTTGGCCTAGCCGACTGGGGGCGCAAGGAAATTTCGCATCGCCGAGACCGAGATGCCCGGCCTGATCGCGATCCGCGACGAGTACACCAGCCAGCAGCCGCTGCGCGGCGCGCGCATCACCGGCTCGCTGCACATGACGATCCAGACCGCCGTGCTGATCGAAACGCTTGCAGGCGCTTGGCGCTCAGGTGCGCTGGGCCTCGTGCAACATCTATTCGACGCAGGACCACGCGGCCGCCGCCATCGCCGCCGCCGGCACGCCGGTGTTCGCCAAGAAGGGCGAATCGCTGGAGGAGTACTGGGATTACACCCACCGGATCTTCGAGTGGCCGGACGGCGGCTACAGCAACATGATCCTCGACGACGGCGGCGACGCGACGCTGCTGTTGCACCTGGGCGCGCGCGCCGAATCCGATGCCGAGCCTGCTGGCGCATCCGTCCAGCGAGGAGGAGACCGCGCTGTTTGCCGCGATCGGGGCGCACGCTCAAGCGCTACCCCAACTGGTACTCGACGCGGCTGGCGCATATCAAGGGCGTGACCGAGGAGACGACGACCGGCGTCAAGCGCCTGTACCAGATGGCCAAGGAAGGCGCGCTGCGCTTCCCGGCGATCAACGTCAACGACTCGGTCACCAAGAGCAAGTTCGACAACCTGTACGGCTGCCGCGAGTCGCTGGTCGACGGGATCAAGCGCGCCACCGACGTGATGGTCGCCGGCAAGATCGCCGTGGTCTGCGGCTACGGCGACGTGGGCAAGGGCTCGGCGCAGGCGCTGCGCGCGCTGTCGGCGCAGGTCTGGGTCACCGAGATCGACCCGATCTGCGCGCTGCAGGCGGCGATGGAAGGCTACCGCGTCGTCACCATGGACTAGGCGGCCGACAAGGCCGACATATTCGTCACCGCGACCGGCAATTTCCACGTCATCACGCACGACCACATGAAGCGCATGAAGCACCAGGCGATCGTGTGCAACATCGGCCACTTCGACAACGAAATCGACATCGCCGGGCTGCGCCAGTACCCCTGGGAGAACATCAAGCCGCAGGTCGACCACGTCATCTTCCCGGACGGCAAGCGCATCATCCTGCTGGCGCAGGGGCGTCTGGTGAATCTGGGCTGCGGCACCGGGCATCCGAGCTACGTGATGAGTTCATCGTTCGCCAACCAGGTGCTGGCGCAGATCGAGCTGTTCAGCAACACGGCGCAATATCCGATCGGCGTCTACGTGCTGCCCAAGCACCTGGACGAGAAGGTGGCGCGGCTGCAGTTGCGAAAAGCTCGCGGCGACGCTGACCGAACTTACCGACGCGCAGGCGCGGTACATCGGCGTGGACAAGTCCGGTCCGTACAAGCCGGAACACTACCGATATTGAGGCCGCGGCCCGAAAGCCTGCCACGTGACTTCGCCTCCCGTTCTCAGCGTCGAGTTTTCGCCGCCGCGCACCGCGGAGGCGGTCGAGAAGCTGCGCGCCACCCGGATCGCATCTGACACGGGTAGCGCCGGCCTTTATTCGGTAACTTTTGGCGCGGGCGGATCAACGCGCGAAGGCACGCTGAGTGCCGCCCTGGAGATCCACGCGGCCGGGCTGCACGCGGTGCCGCACATCTCTTGCGTGGCCAGTACCCGCTCATCGGTGCGCGAACTGCTGCAAACCTATCGCGGCGCCGGCATCCGCCACCTGGTGGTGCTGCGCGGCGACGCTCCTTCGGGCATGTCGGGCAGCGCCGGGGAGTTTCGCTATGCCGCGGATCTGGTGGCGCTGGTGCGAGCGGAGTTCGGCGACTGGTTCCGCATCGAGGTGGCCGCCTATCCGGAGACCCATCCGCAGGCGCGCTCGCCGCAGGAGGATGTGCGCAATTTCGTGCGCAAGGTCCAAGCCGGCGCGGATTCGGCGATCACCCAGTATTTTTACAACGGCGACGCCTACTTTCGCTTCGTCGACGAGGTGCGCGCGGCTGGGATGTGCCGTGCCCATCGTCCCGGGCATCATGCCCATCACGAACTTCACGCAGTTGGCGCGGTTTTCGGACAACTGCGGCGCGGAGATCCCGCGCTGGATCCGCCGGCGTCTGGAGAGCTACGGCGACGACCGCCAATCGATCGGCGCTTTCGGCGCCGAGGTGGTTGCCGCCCTTTGCCAGCGCTTGTTGGCGCACGGCGCGCCTGGGTTGCACTTTTACACGATGAACATGGCTGGGCCTACACTGGAGATCTGGCGCCGCGCGGGCCTGCCCACCCCTCCATGAGAACCAATCGACAGCATCGAATCCCATCGTCCCGGCGCGGCCGCGCCGGGGCGCGGCTCGTGCTTTGTTGCCTGTGGCTATCTTTTGGCGCGACCGGCGTGGCGGCGCCGGCGCTCGAGTCCAAGTCCGGGGTTGACGCCCCGGGCGAGGCCGTTGCCGCGAGGGGCGACCCGGCCTTGCGCGCGGCGCGCGCGGCAGCCCTGGGCGGCGACGTCGATCAGCTCGCTGCGCTGGCGCCGCAATTGGTGGGCCACCCGCTCGAATCGTACGTCGCCTATTGGCAGGCATCCGCGCGGCTGCACGCCGCCGTTGCCGACGACACGCTGGTGCGGCCATTCCTGGAGCGGTATTCCGGCACCGTGCTGGCCGACCGCCTGCGCGCCGACTGGCTGCTGGTGCTTGGTGCCAGGGGCGATCTGGCCACCTTTGACAGCGAGCGTAGGCACCTGGTGATGAGCGGGGACGATGCGCAATTGGCCTGCTACACGCTGTTGGCGCGCTACGCCCTTGACGACGGGCGTCGACGCGAGTCGCTCGTGCGCGAGGCGCGCCGCTACCTTGCCCTGGCGAACGAACCGGCGGGTGACGGTTGTTCGGCACTGGCCGATCGCCTGCTCGATGACGGCGCCTTGCCGATCTGGGCGCGACTGCGCGTTTTGGTCGAGCGCGGCCAAATCACGGCCGCGGAGAAGACCGCGCTGCGGCTGCCCGCCGCCGACGTGGCCGAAGTCGCACGCTTGCTGGCCAAGCCAGCACAGTGGCTCAAGCGCAACGTGACGGCCGCAGCCCCGTCCGAGCATGACCGGGCCTTGCTGGCCATGATTGCCCTGGGGCGGGATGCGCCCGAGGAGGCCGCGGAGTACGCGCGCATCCTGGAACCGGCGCTCAGCGCGGAGGAGCGGGCACTGGTTTGGGGAAGGATAGGCCGCAGTGCTCAACTCAAGTTGTTGCCGCAGGCGCACGACTGGTTCTTGCGCGGTGGCTCATTGGTCGGCGCCGGTGTCGATTATGCGCGCGCCAATGAAGTCCTGGAGGCGCGCGCACGCGCCGCTTTGCGTCGCGGCAGCACGCTCAACGGACCCCTGCCGTCGGCCGGTGCGAACGACCGAGACGGGACACCCGCGGCTTCGTCGGATCCGGGCTCGGGACCCGACTGGGGCGATCTGCGCCTGACCATCGCCCAGATGCCGCCGGAAATGCAGTCCGACAGCACCTGGGTCTACTGGAATGCGCAGGCCTTGCTGGCGCAGGGGCGGGCCGATGAAGGCCGCGCAGCGCTGCGAACCATCGCCGGGCGCTTCAGCTATTACGGCCGCTTGGCGGCCGAGCAGCTGAATCTGCCGCAGGAACTGGCTGCGCTGCCGCAGGGCCCGGACCCGACCCTGGTCGACGAGTTGGCGCAACGCCCCGGCTTCGAGCGTGCACGCCGGCTCTTTGACTTGGGGATGCGCGACGAAGCGATGCGCGAGTGGGCCTGGGAACTGCGCGGCATGGATGACGCGAGCTTGCACGCGGCGGCCGAGCTGGGGCGGCGCTTGGGCTTGCTCGATCGGATGATCGTTTCGTCGGAACGCATGCGCGGCATGGTCGATCTGGCGCAACGCTATCCCATGCCCTATCCGGACTTGATGTCGGCCACGAGCGCTCCGCTGGGCATGGACCCGGCATGGATCTACGGGCTCATCCGGCAGGAGTCGCGCTTTATGGAAGACGTGCGTTCCAACGCCGGCGCCATCGGGCTGATGCAACTGATGCCCAGGACCGCTAGCTACGTGGCCCATCGCATCGGTTTCGAGAACTACCGCAACGACCGGATCGCCGAGGTTGGTGTCAACTTACGCTTGGGCACCGAGTATCTGAAGATGGTGTTCGACGACCAGGACGGGCAGGCGCTGCTGGCGTCGGCGGCCTACAACGCCGGCCCGCACCGCGTGCGCAGGTGGCGCGCGGCGCTCGCCCGGCCGCTCGACGGTGCGATTTTCGTCGAGACGATACCGATCAATGAAACCCGCGACTATGTGAAACGCGTGTTGTTCAACACCGTCGTGTACGCAGCGCTGTTGCAGCGCCCGGCAGCTTCGCTGCAGGCGCTGCTGGGTCCGGTCACGCCCAAGGCGCAGCCGGCCACGGAACTGCCCTAGGACGTTGGCCGCGGATCCGGCTGGCATTCACTTGCTCGACTGGAATGACGCGGCCCATCTGCCTTGACAGCGCCGATCCGCCAAAGCCATGAAGACCTATATCGTCGGCGGTTGGGTTCGCGATCGAATGCTCGAACGCGAGGGCCGGGCGATTGCCGGTGGCGGCGATCGCGACTGGGTCGTGGTCGGTTCGACCCCGCAAGAGATGCAAGCGCTGGGCTATCGCCCGGTGGGGCGTGATTTTCCAGTGTTCCTGCATCCGCAGACTCGGGAGGAATACGCGCTGGCGCGTACCGAGCGCAAGACCGCGCCCGGGTATCGGGGGTTCGTCGTACATGCGGCGCCCGATGTGACCCTGGAGCAGGATCTGCAGCGTCGCGATCTGACCATCAACGCGATGGCCATGGATGAGGATGGGAGACTCATCGATCCCCATGGGGGCATGGCGGATCTGCGGCAGCGCGTCTTGCGCCATGTCGGACCGGCTTTCGTCGAGGATCCGGTGCGCATCTTGCGCCTGGCGCGGTTTGCCGCCCGCTTCCCCGACTTCACGGTGGCGCCGGCGACGCTTGCTTTGGCGCGTCAGATGGTCGATACCGGCGAGGCCGATGCCTTGGTGCCCGAGCGTGTCTGGCAGGAACTGGCGCGCGGTCTGATGGAACAGCACCCGGCCCGCGCTCTCGAGGTGCTGGTCGCTACCGGCTTGCTCCTGCGCCTCGCGCCGGAACTATCGGTGACACCAGCTCTGCTGGAGGCCTTGAACCGCGCCGCACAGGCGTCGGCTCCGTTGGCGGTGCGCTTCGCGGTGCTATGCGCTGGCGCAAGCTCGGCGGCGGGGCTCAATTCCTGGCTCGATCGTTCGCGCGCCGACGGCGAATCGGCGCAGCTGGCCAGGCTCCTGCTCGCGTTGCGACCGCAATTGCGCGAAGCCTGCGCAGCGGAACAGCGGGTCGGGGTGCTCGAGCGCGCTGACGCCTGGCGCCGGCCGGGAAGATTTGCGCAATTGCTGCAGGCCTTTGCCCTGCTCGAGGGTGCGCGCGGGGTCGAGGCCTGGAGCGCGGCGGCGGCCGCGGCCGGGCACATCGATGCCGGGGCGATTGCCGCAGGCGCAGGCCCGGATCCGGCCGCTATTGCGCAGGCCATCGGCGCAGCGCGCCGGGCCGCCGTCGTGCAGGCCATCGAAGGCGCAGGCAAGGGCGCCCCAGTCTGAGCGGCGTGTCGCGGCCATTCGATGGTCGGCGCGCTCGGCCGTCGTCGGGGCCGGCAACCATCGCCGATTGCTGTTGGCGGGCTCCCTTGTGCCCCCCATCCGGGGCGCCCTGCCGCGATCGTCGCACGCGGCCCGGGACGCCGCGGCAGCGCGGTTACATGGACCGATGTGGGGTGAAATTTGGAACGGGCATTGCCCAAGCGTAACCATGCCCGGCCGACGACGTCCCCGCGCCCGGCGGGGGACTCATTTGCGCTATTGGGCAAACGCGAGCGCGCTGCCAGTGCGGTTCTCTCCTTTTTGGTGCAGGTCGCCCTGCTTCTCGTATGGGTGCAGCAAAGCCATGTCGAGAATCCCCGCAGACACTTCGGAATGGCGCAAGGCGTGTTCGAGATGCAGCTCTCGCCGATGGCGGCGACGCAGCGACGCTCGGCCAGGTATGCCGATTCGCAAGCGCCCGAGGTCGCGCCGACGGCCGTCGATGAAGAGGTCGCCGCCAAGGTCAGGGCGCTCTTGGCGCGATCCTTGGAGACGATCACGCAACTGGCGCCGCAGAAGATGCCGGTCCAATCGCCCCGGGCGCAAAGAAATGGCGAGCCCGAAGGGCGCACAAGACTGTCGGATCGCGACGCGGCGGAATTCTCCAGGCAGTGGGCGCAATTGCAAGACGAGCTGCAGAAAAAGGCGATCGACGACGTGGGCCAGCATCACGTTACGTTCGACGCGGGCGAAATGGGCCAGCTACGGCAGAAAGACAAATCGGTCCAAAGCGCCCTCGCCGAGCGCGGCCAAATTTCGACTTCGACGCGCGAGCGGGAGTCGGTGGACAGCAGCATCTTTGCCGGCGAACTGTGCGTCACGAGCGCCAGCGGACAAAGCGACATTCAGCTGGCCCTGCCATGCGTCGGCGACAATTACATCGCCGATTTTTCGTGGCACGCGCGTGTGCATGCGCCAAAGCGCGGCGAGCCCGGCATGCGGCAGGTCGATCCGACGGGTCGGGTTTTCGTCCAGAACTTTGCCTTCGCTCCTGCCACGCTCGCCGCGTACCGCACGGCCGCCGCAGAGCTTGCCAAGATCCAAGTGTCGGTGAGAATGGTTTACCTCCCGGAGCTGCGGCTGCCGATCCAACTGCTGTCCCGCGACAACCGCGTCGGAGCCATCGCCGCCGAAGCGTTCTCGACCGAGGACGAGCTGGCGGCCTACCTGCGCGCCTGGACCGAAAGCGTGCGCCGGTGGGCATCTGCGGGAGCGGCGGGGGCGCAAGCGCCGACGCCGGGCGTCGGTGCCGTCGCGTCGCCCAGGACTGCGCCAAATTAGCGCGGTTGCCGCGTCGCAGCGACGGCGCTTGCCGCCTCAGGCCCCCAAGATCTGCCGCAAGAGTTTGAACAAGGCCTCCCAGTGACGCGCTGCGGCGGCAGGGTGAAAACGTGGATGGTCCGGGACGGCGAAGCCATGGAGTGCGCCGTCGTAGGTCTCGACCAAGTGGTCGATGCCGGCTTGAGTCAGTGCCTGATCAAGGCGAATCTTTTGTTCTTCCGGGAAGGTGGCGTCCTCGATGGCGCCGCCGACGTAAACCCGACCGTGCACGTTTGCCAAGAAACGGTGCGGACTGTCCGGTTGCTCCGTGGCCAGATTGCCTCCGTGAAACGACGCGATTGCGGCAAATCGGTCCGGGAAGGCGCCGGCGGCGGTCAGAGAGAAGTTTCCCCCCATGCAATAGCCGGTGCAGCCGAATCGGCTGCCTTTCACGTCGTGTCGGGAGCAAAGGAATTTGATGAAGGCACCGGCGTCGGAGACCTTGCGGTCGCGATCCAGACTGGCCACGCGCGCCTTCATCTGCTCGCGCAGGTTCGGGTCGGCCAGAATCACAGACGGATCCTTAGGGACATAGGGCCCAAGGCGGTAAAAGAGATCCGGCAGCAAAACGAGAAAACCGCCGTCGGCCAGCTTCTGTCCCATCTGCCAGAGCGCCGGGCGGATTCCCGGCCCGTCCATGAAGAAGATCACCGCGGGCCAAGGCCCCGGAGTGCGCGTGGGGGTGATGATCGAAGCCGGGCAGCGCCCGTCCGGAGTCTCGATGCTGCAGTCAAGGCGTGGCATGGCGCGCTCCTCCACGTAATGGCCGCCTCGGCGCCGAGCCGGACGACGATGCGTCGGGTAACCGCGGCAGCGAGCCGACCGGCGGATGAAATCCTCGTGCCAGGCGCGCTTCTGCCGTGTCCACGCGGCGAGCCTCGCGGCTAATCGGACAGCAAGCTGCCTGCCCAAAAGCACGCGAGGGCGCACCCGATGGTGAGCGCGCCCAGCGTGTACGCCAGCATTCGACCATGCCGGAGTCCGATGAACCAGCGGTTGAAATCGTTCGCCAGCACCGCCGCCCTTCCACCGTAGAGTTCGACATCGCGCAGATGGCGCTGGGTGTCGTCCTGAAAGATGGGAACGGTGCTGCCGTCGATGATCTCGTAGGCGACCGCATCGGCATCAGCATCGGTTGCCGTCACATAGACCGACGCGCCGCTCGCCAAGCCCGCGAGCAAGATGCCGCCCGCGATCAAACAAAGCCGGCTGCGCAAGTTGGTCCCAGCCATCTAGCGGCCAACCTCGGACCGCAGCGACCCGCGGCCGCGACGCCTGGCATTGCGGGCGGGGCATTCGTCTCGCGTCAGTCGCCGGTCGCTGGACACGGGCTGCCACGAAAACCCAGCTCGACGCTGGCGCCGAATCCTTCACAGCCCTTGTGGGCGCTGATTTCGTCCAAGACGTGCAACAGCGCCACGGCAAGGGCAAGGGCCTGCTCTCCGGAAAGGCGCCGGTGCAGAATCTGCGCCAGGTTGCCGTAATACCACCCCAACTGCTCCTGTGTCGCCGGGAATCGGTCGAACGCCTCGACGCCAAGGTTGCGCAGGTCATGCAGAATCGAGCGCGCATTGTGCAGCTTGTCGGCCACCGTAACGATGCAAGCGGCGCGGTCCGCGCCGCTCTCAGGATCGGCCAATCGCGCCAGGAATGTCTCCTTGCGCGTTACCCACTCGGGCTTGGGCAACTCGAGGGAATCTGTGCAAGCGGCGACGATTTGCGCGACGCGATCGCCGAAGCGCGCACGGATTTGCGCCAGCATCGCATAGCCTCCCTGGTTCGCGGGCGCGTCGTGCAGCAATGCCGCGATCGCCGTGTCCTCGTCGGCGGCATGTTCGATGACGAAGGATGCTACCGCGATGACGTGCGCGACAAGAGGAATGGCGGTTCCCTTGCGTGTTTGGCCCGCGTGGACGACGCTGGCGAACGCGAAGGCCTTTGCAAACCGGTCCGTCAACACCGGAATTGGGACCACATTAGCCATGGCAGCACACCTTCCACGAGGCAATTTCAAGCGAACCGTACAGCGCATGGGGGAACCCGCATCGCGCTGGCACGCTTCACGCCAATCTCGTGCGAGCTACGGCCGCCTGCTCGCTCCCTGGTCGCCCGACGCAGACCGCAAGATGAGGATCGAGCAGCTCCTTTTTTGCGAGCTTACCGCACGAGGTGTAAAGTTTCACCCGACGCTTGCCGGAAAGCCAGGGGGGCGTTGCGCGCGGTTGGTTCAGGCGGGCCCCCGGGGGCGGCGCGTCGACGCGATTCGGGTTGGGCGCTGAATAGGGTCCGCGGTACCGTGTCCGCGGCCAAGCGGCAACGATCCTCGTCGGCGACCCTGCGGCCTGAGGTTCTGACGGGGACTTCGAGTAGAGCTGCCTCGGGCCGCTGGCGACGACGAGCCGCTGGCGGCGTCCGGCGCGAGGTCAAATGGGTCGTTGGACTGTGGTCAAGGCCGGTGTCGACACGATGGACATTCATCGATTCATGCAAGGCTACAAGGCCGCCTGGGAAGCGCGCGACGAAGAGATGTTCTGCGCGCTCTTCACGCCCGATGGCGTTTATCGGAACACGCCGTTTGCCATGCAGCGCGGTTATGAGCAGTTGTCTGCGTATTGGCGGCGCGTCAAGCTGCAAGAAGACGTGCGGGTAAGCTACACCGTGCTGGCATCGACCGGCACGAGTGGGATCGCCCATTGGCATGTCACATATCAGGTTGCCTCCGAGGAACTTTTTCGGATCTGGGCGGCATCCGCCGGCACAAATCTGGTCGACCGCAAGCCCGGCGATCCTCTGCCTCGCATGGTGCTCGATGGAGTGCTGGAGGCCCGATTCGCCGACGACCGGTGCGCCGAGTGCCGCCTGTGGTGGCACAGCCAGGCACTGCCCCCGTCCTGAAGGACCGCGGGCCGGCGGCGACCGCGGCCAAATTGGGGCGCTCATGCCGTGGCGATGGGCCTTGCCGCCGGCAAATTGGCGCTCCGGCGCGCGGGTGGCGGGCTTGGGCCTTCATTTTGCCCACGTCTTGCGTGGTAACCGCGTCACCGGGCTGGTCACCCTCGGTCCGGCGGGTCACGGCCACCCGCTCAGAGCGCGCGTGCGACCTTCTTCGGGTTGTCTCGACGCGGCCCCGTCGCAGGCTCACTTTCCTGGGCGCAACTGATCGAGCCTGACCATTTCCTCGATGTCGGCCAACGGCAGCGGTACGGTGGCCGGCTCATACCGGTTGTCCCGATCGGCGCCGGCGCTCGACGACACCGGTACACGCTGCGCGGGCATGGGCGGCGCCAGCGGCTGGACGGCCGGTGCCGCATCGGCGTGGTGTTCGGCTTGCAGGCCGCCGCGGAAGATGCGCTGGATATGATCGGGCGGCACTGGTTTGCCAAATAGATAACCCTGCCCGCGTTCACAGCCGAGTTGCTTGAGGAGTTTGAGCTGCTCGATGTTTTCCACGCCCTCAGCAACGACTTCCTTGTGCAAGGCGTGCGCCATATTGATGATGGCCGCGACGATCTTGCCGGAGCCGTTGTCGGAGGTGGCGCCGACGAGGAAACTGATATCGAGCTTGAGCACCTTGGCCGGCATCGTCTTCAGGTAACTGAACGACGAATAGCCGGTACCAAAATCATCGATGGCGATGAGCACGCCGTCGGCGGCCAGTTGTTCGATCGCCTCGGCGGCTGCCTTGCCGCCCTCGACCAGCATGGACTCGGTGACCTCGATCTCCAACGCCCCGGCGCGGCATTCCCGTGTCGGCGATGATCTTGCGCACGGTGGAAATGAAATTGCTCCGCGGCAACTGGCCGTTGGACACGTTAACGGATACTCGCGGCACGCGAGCACCCTCGCTGCGCCACTGCTCATGCTGCCGGCAGGCCATATACATGACCCAGGTGCCGATCTCCGGAATCAAGCCGACCTCTTCGGCGAATTCGATGAAATCCTTGCGGGTAGAGCAGCCCGCGTGTTGGATGCTGCCAGCGGACCAGGGCCTCAACTCCGAACAGCGCACCCGTGCGCAGATCGATCTGCGGCTGATAATGCAGCACGAATTCGCTCTTCATGAGAGCCTGGCGCAGTTCGCTGTCGAGCGTCGAGCGTCTCTGGCTTTCGACGTTCATGGGTTCTTCGAAGAAGACGAATCGGCTGCGGCCTTCGGTCTTGGCGCGGTACATCGCCGTGTCGGCCATCTTGAGCAGCTCCGCACCGTCGGTGCTGTCGTCCGGATAGAGCGAGATGCCCACGCTCGCCCCGGTATAGATGGTTTTTCCTTCGACCTCGAATCGGCGCGACAGCGACTGGATCAGCTTGCGAGTGACCGAGGCCGCGTCGCGCGAGGACTGGATGTTGCCCAGGATCACGGTGAACTCATCGCCACCGCTGCGGGCGACCAGGTCATCCTCGCGTACGCTGTTGCGGATCCGATTGGATGCTTGGACCAGCAGGCGGTCGCCGATCGCGTGCCCGTACGTATCGTTGGCCTGCTTGAACCGGTCCAGATCGATGAACAAGACGGCCGTTTTGGTGCCGGCGCGCTGTGCATTACCCACTTCGGCGGTGAGCAGCGACTGCAGCGCCATGCGGTTGGGAAGGCCCGTAAGCGGGTCAACGTAGGCCAGGGAGTGCAGCTTGCGATCGCGTTCGGATCCGCTGAAGCCGGCGACCATACGGGCGGAGATGCCGCCCAGGAGTCTGAGCTGGTCCTCGGTAAACTCCGCGGGGGTCTTGTGGCAGGTGATCATCAGTCCCCAGATGCGGCTTTCCTGCGCAATCGGCAGAACGAGAAACTGCGCCACCCCGCATTCCGTGCGCAGCGATTCCTCGTAGTCCTTTGGCAGCGGCGAGTCAGGCACCGTGCTTGCCTGGGCGGTCGCCGGGACGAGCCGACGCAGCTCGGCGCTCATTTTCACTTTCTTATTGCTGATGGCGTTGTGACTGCCCTTGCGGATCGCAAACAGGTGCAGCACGTCGTGCTCGTCCGCGTCGAACAGCCCCAGGATCACGACCTCGGCGTTGGTCACCATGCGCAGGCAGCGCAGCGCGCTGCGGATGAGCGTGCGCATGTCGAGCTTGGTCAAGATTGCGTCGTCCATCTGGGCTAAGACCTGCTGCACCGACAACGTTGCGCCAAGATGCAGCGCCATGTCGTTGAGGGCGCGGGCCAGCGCTGCCGCTTCGCCGCTGCCCTTGATCTGCACCGTTTCGCTGAAGTCCTGGCGCGCGATGCGGCGGGTCGAGTCGGTTAGGTACTGCAGGCGCCTGACGGCAAGCCCTCCTTGGACGGTGCCCCAGACCACCGCCGCGGCGAGCGCCGCGGCAGCCGCCGTTTCCAGGGTTTCGGTCAAAACCGGGGTGAGCAGGGCTTGCGTCTGCAGCAAGACGGCCATCAAGCCAAATGGCCATGCCCGCCAGCAGCAGAACCTGGGCGATGATGCGCAGGCCGGTCGTGCTTCGCCAGGCCAGGAGCGGAAACTCCATCTTCGACCGCTCGCTGCTCGAATTCCCCATCACTGCTCCGGCGGGGCAGGCCCGCGACGCACCACGCTGGCGACGGACGCCCATCGGATACATCATCGGCAAGGGGTGGCGTACCTGAAGCCGCGAAAAGATACAGGTTTCGGTCTTTGGTGGTTCGCTGGGCCTAGAAGATCCCCAGCTGCAAACCCTGGGCCAGGGCGGCGCCCAGCTCCTCGCAGCGCCGAAGGTCTTCGGCCCCGATCTGCTTGGTGCGCAGGATCTGTTCGGGGGTCTGCGCATGGGTGCAGACGATCAACGGAAGGGCGACGAGTTTCAGGCGCCACCCGGTCGCGATTCGTTCGACCTGCCGCGCAGCCCCGTTACCGTCGCTGCCGGCGCAGACGAGGATCGCGTAGGGTCGGCCATTGATCCGATCCAGCGCGCCGTAGTAGCACCGGTCAAAGAAGTCCTTCATCGGCCCGGACATGGATGCCAGGTTTTCCGGGGTCGCAAAGACGTAGCCGTCCGCGCCCAGCACATCCTCCGGCACTGCATCGACCGCGTTCAGGCAGCGCACGCTCAACCCGCTCGAAGGGTCTTGTCCAACCGCGCCGTTGGCGCCGGCGGCGGCAGCGTGGGCCATCTGCGCCGTGCCCCCGGTCCGGGAGTGATATACGACGAGCAGCGTCTTCACCAGTAGGCCTCGTTGTGCGCGCGGTGTAAGCGCATTTTGCCGGCGAGTGCACCAGACCTCAGAGGCGGTGGCGCCGATCCCCGTGAGCAAAGCCGGCGAGCGGTTCCGGTTCTAGCCCGCAGCCCAGAGCCAGCACTTTGACAAGTTCACCCATTTCAGCCTCCGACAGCAGGCGTTGCACGGCACTGGCGTGCGCCGGATCGGGCGCCTCTCCGGGCCGTGCCAGCAGGTCAAGCAGGCCGCAGTTGAGCAAGAAGCGCGCCTGCGAGGTGTAGCCCAGCACTTCCAGACCGGCAACTTGCGCTGCCTGTGCGCAGGCGGAGAAATCGACGTGGGCCGTGATGTCGTTAAGGCCCGGCAGCCACAGCGGGTCGGCATGTGCGTGCTGGCGGTA
The DNA here is from genome assembly GCA_963729785.1 of uncultured beta proteobacterium. Taxonomy (GTDB): domain Bacteria; phylum Pseudomonadota; class Gammaproteobacteria; order Burkholderiales; family Burkholderiaceae_F; genus GJ-E10. Next base: position 92,453 of record CAVSPM010000037.1, read on the forward strand.
GTGGCACATCAGCGTACCCATCGCGCGTTGCGCGTGGTAGTACTCGTGACGCGGGAACCCGTAGTCCACGAGCAGCACCAGGCCACGCCGCAGGCAGCTGGCCACCGCACGGATCCAGTCGCCGGCCAGTAGGCAAATTTCGGAGCCATAGCCATCGGGCCAGGGACCGACCAGCGATTCAATGCTTGCGACTTCCTGCGCCAAGGCCGAGGCCGCCGGTCGCCCGGCGAAACGCAACGCGCCCTGCTCTACGGCCACGCCGCGTTCGAGCACGTCCTGGCCGGTGCGCACGAACAGGTGCACCGGCAGCACGTCCAGCACTTCGTTGGCCAGAACGACGCCTTCGAACGAGGCGGGCAGCCGGTCGAGCCAGGTCACGGGCAAGCCGGTCAGCCGCTGTCGCTGACGGGCGCGAAGGTCGGCGGAAACTTCGACGATGAAATACTCCTCGACGGGTTGGCCGCGGCGCTGCAGATCCAGGATCAGATCTTGCGCCAGCGCTCCCGTGCCGGCGCCAAATTCGAGTATCCGATGCGGCAGTCGGACAAAGACGTCGCTGACCTGCGCGGCCACGGCGCGCGCAAACAGCGGGGAGATTTCGGGCGCGGTGACGAAGTCGCCGTGCGCGCCGAACTTGCTTCCCGCGGCATCGTAGTAACCTAGGCCGTGCGCGTACAGGGCCATCTGCATGTAGTCGGCGAAGGATAGCCAGCCCCCGCTCTGGGCGATGTGCGCGGCGATGCGTTCCTGCAGCTGATGGCTGCGGGAAAGTGCGTCGGGATCGGGCCGCGGCAGCTGCATCTGGCGCGCTGGCCCGGCAGCGGCGGTAGCCGGCCGGTTGGGCTCGGGTCGATGAATCATCTTTGTGGGCGGATCAGGGGGGACACCAGCCGGGCGCGCGCGGGGGTCCGCAATGGCTGCGATGGTACCCGGCCGCGGCCGTAGCCGGCCGGATACACTTCGCCTGGTTCGGGGTTGTGCACCGGTGCGGGACGCAAGGCAAAACGGCCCCAAACGGCCCGCCGGTGCAACGGAATATTCTATGGCGCAAGAGGCATCTTTGAGTCAGCGGAGTCCGCAGGGCCGGGTGGCGCTGGTAACCGGCGGCGCGCAGCGTATCGGGCGGGCCGTCGCCTTGGGCCTGGCGCAGGATGGATGGGATGTGGCAATTCATTTTCACCGCTCGGGCGAGTTGGCGCAGGCTACTGCAGCGCAGATCCGCGCGCTGGGCCGGCGGGCGCACACGGTAGAACTGGACCTGGCCGACGCGGTGCTCGTCGGCACGCTATTCGAATCCTGCGAAAAGGCGCTGGGCCCGGTGCAATGTTTGGTCAATAACGCCTCGCAATTCGTTCCGGATACGGCAACCGACTTTTCGCTGGACGGATTCGAAGCTCATATGCGGATCAACGTCGCTGCGCCCCTGTTGCTGGCGCGTGCCCTGCATGCGCGCCTTCCCGCGGAATTGGCCGGCGTGGTCGTCAATCTGCTGGATCAGAAGCTTTGGAATCCTAACCCGGATTTCTTCACGTACACGCTATCCAAGGCGGCGCTCGAGGCGGCCACCGGGCTGCTGGCGCGCGCGCTGGCGCCACGCACACGCGTCGTCGGCGTGGCGCCCGGGATATCTTTGCCGGCGCGCGGCCAGAGTCAGGCCGGGTTCGAGGCAGCGCACCGCGCAACGCCCTTGGGCCACGCCAGTACGCCCGAGGACATTGCGCACGCCGTGGTCTTTCTGGCCGGCGCGCCATCGATCACCGGGACAACCCTGCTGGTCGATGGTGGCCAGCACCTGGTGCCGACGCAGCGCGACATCATGTTTCTCAAGAGTTGAACGCTCGCCTCCGTCGACGGACGCAACCACCCATGCAAACGTTACTCAGCGATCCGCGCCTGGCTGGATGCCGGCGCATTTACCTGCGCGGCTGGTCCGTCCACGCCAATATCGGCGTCTACTCGGCCGAACGCCAGGGTTCGCAGCCCCTGGTGCTGAATCTGGACGTCTTCGTGAGCTTGGAGGCATCCACGCCGTTGCACGACGAGTTGCAAGAGGTGATCGATTACGATTTCGTGCACGATGTCGTGCGCCAGCGCATTGCCCGGGGGCACATCAATCTGCAGGAAACCCTGGTCGACGATGTGGCCACGGAACTGCTGCGCCGGCCCGGTGTCGTGGCGGTGCGCGTCTCCAGCGAGAAGGTCGAGATCTACCCGGACATTGCCGGGATCGGGATCGAGATCCTGCGCTTTCGCGAGGACGACGTATGACGCCCTGGTCGCCGATGGGCGGCCCGTCGCACGCGACACCGGCGGGCCGCGAGACGAGCGCGGTGCCAACCGTGGCGCCGGCCCAAGATGCCGCTGGCATTACCGAAGGCGGCGACGCCCTGCGCCGGGCGCGCCGCGCAGCGTTGGAAGGGCGCAAGTTGGAAAAGCGCCTGGTGCGCCTTACAGGCCAAGCGGTCGCGGATTACGCCATGATCGAGCAGGGCGACCGGGTGATGGTCTGCTTGTCGGGCGGCAAGGACAGCTACGCCATGCTCGATCTGCTGCGGATCTTGCAGGCCCGGGCTCCGCTGTCTTTCGATGTAATCGCCGTCAATCTCGACCAGAAACAGCCCGGCTTTCCGGCCCATGTCCTGCCCGACTACCTGCGATCGCTGGGCGTGCCCTTTCACATCGAAACCCAGGATACCTACGCGATCGTCCGTCGGCTGATCCCGGAAGGAAAGACGACCTGTTCGCTATGTTCGCGCCTGCGCCGCGGCGTGCTCTATCGCGTGGCCGCTGAATTGGGCGCAACCAAGATTGCACTTGGCCATCATCGCGATGACATTCTCGGCACCTTCTATCTGAACCTGTTCTACGGCGGTCGCATCAAGGCGATGCCGCCCAAACTGGCTTCCGATGATGGCAGGCACGTCGTGATCCGTCCGTTGGCCTACATTCCAGAGCACGACCTGGCACGCTTTGCACAGATGAGGCGCTTTCCAATCATCCCATGCAACCTGTGCGGTTCTCAAGAAAATCTCAAGCGCAAGCAGGTCAAGGAAATGATGGCCGAGTGGGAGCGGCGCTTTCCGGGAAGAACCGAAAACACCTTCAATGCGCTGGCACGCGTGACCCCGTCGCACTTGCTCGACCGCAGTTTGTTCGATTTTTCCGGGTTGCGCGCCACCGGGACGGCAGATCCCGATGGCGATGTGGCGTTCGACGACCCCCCCCTGGAACCCTAATCGGCACCGCGGTCGCTGGCGCTTTGATGTGGTCGGCCTAGTCTTCGGTGGCAACGAGCGCGCGCAGAAATTCCCTGCACAGCTCCTCGGTCGGCTCGCATCCGACGGCAACGCGCAGGTAGCCGTCGGCGACCGCATCGCCCCATCGGGCCCGCCGTTCCGCAGAGGAGTGCACGCCGCCGAAGCTCGTGCAGGGGCGCAGGTAGCGACACTCCCGCAGCAGGCGTTCGGCCGCGCCCTTGTCCGGCAGGGTCAAGCCGACCAGGCAGCCGTAGCCGTTCATCTGCGCGCTGGCAAGGGCGTGTTGCGCATGGCTGGCAAGTCCCGGGTAACAGACCGTCTGCGCGCCGCCATGCTGCTGCAGCGCGCTGGCCAGCGCCAGCGCATTGGCGTGCATGCGCGACAGGCGCACTTCCAGCGTCTCGAGTCCGCGCTGCACTTGCCAGGTCTCGAAGGGCCCGGGAATGGCCCCGCAGATGCGCCGCCACTCCAGGACCTTGTCGACCAGGTCCGAATTGCGCGAGCTGACGTGGCCGAAAACCACATCCGAATGGCCGTTGAGCAGCTTGGTGTCCGAGTAGACGGTCGCATCGGCACCCAGATCCAGCGGGCGCTGTCCCAGCGGCGTCATCAAGGTGTTGTCGATCACGAGCAGACCACCGCTCGCGTGTACGCGCTGCGCGCAGGCGCAGATGTCAACCAGATCCAAGCCGGGATTCGAGGGGGTCTCCAGAAGGACCAGGCGCACGCCTTCGAACGACCGCAGGGCCACTTCCACCGTGGGGCAGGTCTCCACCAAAATGCCGCCGGGCGCAAAGAGCCGGCTGGCCGTCGTCCGTGTGCCCATGTAGCCGTCGGACTGGAACAAGACACGGTCCCCCGGGCGCAGGCAGGAAGCCAAAACCGCCGCGATCGCGGCCGATCCGGATGGGAAGATGGCACTGCGAGCCCCTTCGAGCGCGCCCAACGCTTCTTCCAGGGCCGTCCAGCCGGGATTGGACCAGCGCGCGTACTGATAGGGACCCTCCGGCACGTCGGGCAGCGCGTAGATCGAAGTGGGAACGATCGCCGGGGAGAAGGCCGAACCGCGCGCCGTCGTTTTCGAATCCCGATGCAGGAATTCGGCAAAGCCGGCTGCCGCTGCTGCCGGTTGCTGGGCATGGCCGCTGTTTTTCGCGTGGACGGGATGCTGGGGCATGGTGCGGATCCTTAGCCAGTGAAGTAGACCGAAAGGGCGCTGCTTCCGGGACTGCCGGGAGGCGGTGCCGGTACGGGCGCTCCCATGGCACACTTGCCGGCCCGCCAACGGAGGGTACCGCAGGCGCCACGGTGCCGGTCGACCGCACCGCCACGCGACTGCTAACCTTGCCTTGCGCCAGCGCCAAGACGCCGTCACCAGGATCTACCAGCCCAGGAGTTTTATCCGCCATGGACGCCCACTTGCACCGGGAGAGTCATTTTCAGGCCAGCGATCTGGTGCGCGACATCGTCATCGGAATGGCCGATGGCCTGACGGTCCCGTTCGCGCTGGCGGCCGGCATCAGCGGCGCTGCCGCCTCGACCGATATCGTGATCACGGCCGGCGTCGCCGAGATCGCTGCCGGCGCGGTGGCCATGGGCCTGGGCGGCTACTTGGCCGTGCGCGGCGAGTGCGATCACTACGCGGCGGAACTGTCCCGGGAGGAATTCGAGATACTCGAAAAGCCGGAAGCTGAAGCGCGGGAGGTTGCCGAGATCTTCGAGCACTACGGCCTCAAACGCGAGCACTACAGCGGGGTCATCGAGGCCCTGCGGGAACGGCCCACCGCCTGGCGCGATTTCATGATGCGCTTTGAGCTTGGCCTGGAAAAACCCGACCCGGCGCGCGCGCAGCGCTCCGCGCTGACGATCGGCGCAAGCTACGTGGTCGGCGGTGCGATTCCGCTGACGCCTTACCTGATACTGCATTCAGTGACGCTTGCGCTGCCCTGGTCGGCTGCGGTCACCTTGGTCGCGCTGGCCGCCTTCGGCTTCGTCAAGGGCCACTTCACCGGTGCGTCGGCTCTGCGTTCCGCGGTGCAGACGCTGACCATCGGCGGTGCCGCCGCGACGGTTGCATTCCTGCTGGCGCGCGCCGTGAGCTAACGCCCGGCGATGCCCGCTCGATGCCGGTCGCGCGCAGCGAGTTGGGGAGGTCGGCCGATCGATCGCGCCGGGGGTCCGGCAGACGCCTCAGCTCGTGCCCAAGAAGAGCCGGTAGGCGCTGCTCGCGGTTTCGTCCTGGTGCGGGTAGCCGAGTTCGGCGAGGAAACGCTTGAGCGCCCCCGCTTCGCGCTTGGGCACCTGCAGGCCAACGAGGATGCGCCCGTAGTCGGAGCCCTGGTTGCGATAGTGAAACAAGGAGATGTTCCAGTTGGGTGACATCGAGGTCAGAAAGCGCATCAGCGCTCCGGGCCGCTCAGGAAAGGTGAAGCGCAAGACGCGCTCGTCCACCGCTAAGGCTGAGCGGCCCCCGACCAAGTGACGCAGATGCAGTTTGGCCAGCTCATCGTCCGTCAGGTCCAGCGTCGCGAAACCGGCCCGCTCGAACTCGCGCGCCAGCGTGCGGGCGTCTTTTCGTCCATCAGTCTGGATGCCGACAAAGATGTGCGCCGTCGTGCTGTCGCTGATCCGGTAGTTGAATTCGGTGACGCTGCGCGTCCCCAGCAGCGAACAAAAACGCCGGAATGAGCCCCGTTCCTCGGGCAGGGTGACGGCAAACAGGGCTTCGCGCTGTTCGCCGACCTCGGCGCGCTCGGAGACGAAGCGCAGCCGGTCGAAGTTCATGTTCGCGCCGCTGGCAATCGCCACCAGATTGCGCCCGCGCAGACCCTCCCGTTCAACGTACTGCTTGCACCCGGCGACCGCCAGCGCGCCAGCCGGCTCCAGCACGGCACGCGTGTCCTGGAATACGTCCTTGATTGCGGCGCACAATGCGTCGGTATCGACTGTGACGACCTCGTCGACGCAGCGGCGGCAAAGCGCGAAGGTGTGCTTGCCGACGGTGCGCACGGCGGTACCGTCGGAGAAGAGCCCGACCTCCGACAGCGTAACGCGTCGGCCGGCCGCGAGCGACCGGGCCATGGCGTCGGACTCGGTCGTTTGCACGCCGATGATCTTGACATCGGGCTGCACGCACTTGACGTAGGTGCCAATGCCTGCGATCAGTCCGCCGCCGCCGATCGGTACGAAGATGGCGTGGATTGGTCCTTCGTCTTGGGTGTGATGCTGTCGCAGGATCTCCATGCCGACCGTACCCTGGCCGGCAATCACGTCCGGATCGTCGAAGGGATGCACGAAGGTCAGGCGGCGCTTGGCCTGGAGCTTGATCGCGTGGGAGTAGGCGTCGGAGTATGAGTCGCCGATCAGCACCACCTCGGCCCCGCGCGCCTGCACCGCATCGATCTTGACTTGAGGGGTGGTCACCGGCATGACGATGACGGCGCGTCCGCCCAGGCGCTGCGCCGCCAGCGCGACGCCCTGGGCGTGGTTGCCGGCCGAGGCCGCAATCACCCCGCGTTCGCGCTCGGCACGGCTCAGGCCGACCATCTTGTTGTAGGCGCCGCGCAACTTGAAGCTAAAGATCGCCTGCAGGTCCTCCCGCTTGAGCAGCAGGCGATTGTCCAGGCGCGCCGATAGGCGCGGCGTGGGTTCGAGGGCAGTCTCAGTGGCAACGTCATAAACGCGCGCGTTGAGAATGCGGCGTAGATATTCATTGGAGGACATAGCTAATGGGATAAGTTTAAGGATCCGTATCGATTGCAGCCGAGTGTACCGTGACCGCTTTGGGGGCCCTTCGCCGGCTCGACACGGGACCGTCGGTTATAAGGTCAGCGGGCATGACCCATTTGACCCGAAGCGGCTATCCAATGAAGTGCGCTATCTGGCTGTCCGGGTAAGCGCGCAATGCCCGTCAGACGCAGTGGTCGTGATTTGACCAATGTCTAGGGTCAGGACCCATGAACTGAACGAAGAACTCGGATGACGACCTCGAGCCCAAGACGGACCTCAATCAGCCGGTCGGTGGCTTGCCGGTGTAAACCGCCAATTGAGCGTCGAAAGCCCGCTTGTACGCGGGCCGCGCTTCGCCGCGGGCGACGTAGGCGGCAAGGTTCGGATATTCGTTCAGAATGCCCGATGATTTCGACCTGAGCAGCACCGACACCATCATCAGGTCGCCCGCGCTGAACGGACCATCGAGCCAGTCGGCATCGCCCAGGCGACTGGAAAGTTGGTCCAGCCGGTCGCGGACGCGATCCTCGACCAGAGGCAGGCGCTCCTCATACCAGGTTTTGTCGCGCTCCAGGAGCCTCGCGGTTTGCAGTTCAAGGATCGGCGGTTCCACCGTGTTGAGCGCGGCAAACATCCATGCGATCGTGCGCGCCCGGGCATTGGCATCGTCCGGCAGCAGGCCCGCATGGCGCTCGGCGATATGGAACACGATCGCCCCTGTCTCGAACAAGGCGAGATCGCCTTCCTCATAGGTCGGAATCTGGCCGAAAGGATGAAGCGCCCGATGCGCGGGTTCCTTCATCGCACGGAATGAAACAAGGCGAACCTCGTAGGGTTGGCCCACTTCTTCAAGCGCCCAGCGAACGCGCGTATCACGTGCCAGTCCCTTGCCGCCATCGGGTGACCGTTCAAAGGCGGTAATGGTGATGGTCATCGTGAGGCTCCTCCTTTGCCAAATTTTCGGCTGCGGGGCTGGCAAGCTGTCAAGGCAAACTCACCAAGATTGAAGACGACCCCCTTCCATGTCCTGTTCGTCCCATCTAGCAGACCATTGCAAACCAACCGAAGCCAGAACAACTAACAGCGTGTAAAGAGGGGCATCTTCCGAAACGAGCCAGACCTTCAGGGCACTAAGAAAGGATGCCGAAAGTGCAACCAGTGCGGGTACACCTAAAAAGGCAAACCCCATGAGTACCCATCTTAGCGCTGACGTGCGGCGTTTTCGAAGTGGGCGACTTGTGCCCTCATTCGGAGGCGCTTGGTCCGCCATGCAGGTGTCCGACCACAGAAGGCCAATGATGAATCAGCATACGGTTTGGAGGAGCCTGTCAAACCGTGCGATGTCTCTTCCTGGCTGCGCGCCGCGAATTCTCGTCCCGATCTTGGAGCCCGTTCATACGGCGGTTTGGGACCCATAACGGCCCCGAGAGCTACTCCCGCCGTTTATCGTCGACGTCCCGTTCATTGAGTGCCTATCGGACGCCGGTGTGCTGGAAGTCTTGCGACGATCGAATGGATGATCTCCAAGAGATCCACGTGACCGCCGGAGGCCGAACGCGCTCTTGGGCGCATCCGAGTCGCGACGGTCTGCTGGCCGACATCGCGGCGTGCCTCGCAATCCAGTTTTGCGCGCCGAGCGGTAGCTATCCGCCGCTATTGCCAAGCGTAGCGCTTCAGATAGGCGCGCTTGACCACCTGCGTAAGGAAGACGTAGCCCAGGACGATGGCAACGGCCCAGAAGTAGTAGGACGGCGGCAGCGTCGCGAACTTGAACAGCGGCGCTGGCGGACCCATGACGAGGAACACGCCCACGAGGATCACGGCCACCGTCGTGAACATCAGGGGCGCTGCCGCGCGGCTCTGCAAGAAGGGAATCTTCGCGGTGCGGATCATGTGCACGATCAGGGTCTGGGTCGCCAGCCCCTCGACGAACCAACCGGCCTGGAAGAGAGACTGGCTGGCGTCGGTCGTGGCACCATACACCCACCACATCAATGCAAAGGTGCAGACGTCGAAAACCGAACTGACCGGTCCGAACACGACCATGAACCTGCCAATCTCCTGCGGGCTCCAGCGCTGGGGCAACTGCACCTGCTCGGGGTCGACATTGTCAAAGGGAATCGCAATCTGCGAGATGTCGTAGAGCAGATTCTGCGTGAGCAGTTGCAGCGGCAGCATGGGCAGAAACGGCAGGAAGGCGCTGGCGATCAACACGGAGAACACGTTGCCGAAGTTCGAGCTGGCGGTCATCTTGATGTACTTGAGCATGTTGGCGAAGGTCCGCCTACCCTCGATCACGCCTTCCTCCAGCACCAATCAGGCTCTTTTCCAGCAGGATGATGTCGGCAGCCTCCTTGGCGATGTCAACGGCGCTGTCGACCGAAATGCCGATGTCGGCCGCGCGCAGCGCGGGTGCATCGTTGATGCCGTCACCCATGAACCCCGTCACGTGCCCGCGCGCGCGCAACGCGCGTACGATGCGCTCCTTGTGCGCGGGCGTCAGGCGCGCAAATACGCCGTGGCTCTCGGCGGCAAGCGACAGTTCTTCGTCGCCCATCTTCTCGATTTGCGATCCGAGCAAGATGTGATCGGCTTCGATACCAACCTCGCGGCAGATCTTGCGCGTTACCAGATCGTTGTCGCCGGTGAGGACCTTGACCGCGATCCCGTGTGCGGCCAGCGCATCCAGCGCCGGCTTGGTTGATTCCTTTGGCGGGTCCAGAAATGCGATGTATCCGATGAGCGTGAGGTCGCGTTCGTCGGGCAGCCCGTACGTCCCCTGCGGGGACCGACGAGTCGCGCGCCGCCACCGCCACGACGCGCAGGCCCTCGGCATTGAGCTCGGCGGTTACGGCGCGCACCTCGGCCAGCAGTCTCGGGCGTCAGCATCGTGGTTTGGTCGCCCTGCTGCACCCGGGTGCAAACGGCAAGGATTTCCTCGACCGCGCCCTTGCAGATCAGGCGGTGGCCGACGGCGCCGTCCTGGCCGCCACCGCCCGGTCCGGCGGTACCCGGCGGCTCGGGCACGGCAACCACGACCGACATGCGCCGGCGCGTAAAGTCGAAGGGAATCTCGTCGATCTTGCGAAAGGCGCAGCGACGGCCCCTTGGCTGCGCATCTCGGCGTGTTCGAGCACAGCCACGTCTAGCAGGTTCTTCAACCCGGTTTGGTGGTAGCTGTTGAGGTAGGCGTACTCCAGGACCGTCTCGGAGTCCGCACCGAAGGCGTCCAGGTGACGGGAAAGGAAGATTCGGTCCTGGGTCAACGTGCCGGTCTTGTCAGTGCACAGCACGTCCATGGCACCGAAGTTCTGGATGGCGTCCAGACGTTTGACGATGACCTTCTTGCGCGACAGGAAGACGGCCCCCTTGGCCAGTGTCGAGGTCACGATCATGGGCAGCATCTCGGGGGTCAGGCCGACGGCCACCGAAAGGGCAAATAAGAAACGCCTCGGTCCAATTGCCCTTGGTCAGCCCGTTGATGAACAGCACGATGGGGGTCATCACCAGCATGAAGCGGATCAACAGCCAGCTGACTTGGTTGACACCCGCTTGAAAGGCGGTGGGCGTGCGGTCGGTCGCCGTCACGCGCTGCGCCAAGGAACCGAAGTAGGTGCGATCGCCGGTCGACACGACGATGGCCAGAGCCGAGCCGCTGACGACGTTTGTGCCCATGAAGGCCAGGTTATCCATCTCCAGCGGGTTGTCGCTGGCCGGTCCGTGGTGCTCGGCAAATTTCTCCACCGGCAGGGATTCGCCGGTCATCGCGGACTGGCTGACGAACAGGTCCTTGGCGCCGAGCAGGCGCACGTCGGCCGGGAGCATATCCCCGGCCGAAAGGGCGATGATGTCTCCCGGGACCAGGCGTTTGATCGGGATTTCCATGCGCCGCGGGGGCTTGGGGTGCAAGGTCGCGTTGAAATACTTGCGCGCCTCTTCGGCGGCGATTTCCGCCGGGTCGCGCCGCAGGACCGTGGCGGTCGTACTGACCATTTCCTTGAGCTTTTCAGCCGCTTTGTTGGAGCGCGATTCTTGAACGAAGCGGATCATCGTCGACAGCAGCACCATGGAACCAATGACGACGGTCGAACTCATGTCCTCCGTCCAGTAGGACACGGCGGCCAACAGGGTGAGCAGCAGGTTGAAAGGATTGCGGTAGCACTGCCACAAGTGCGACCACCAGCGCAGCGGCTGTTCGTGGCCGATCTCGTTCCAGCCGTGGACCTCGCGCCGCTCCGAGGCCTGCGCCTCCGTCAGTCCGTTGGCATGCGATCCAAGGGATTGGATCAGATCCGCAATGCTGCTGCGCGAGGCCTCGGACAGCACGGCCACCATCGTCGTGGGCAGTTCGCGCGGCACGTTCCCGCGCAGCAGCGTCTCCAGTAGCGGAAAACGCGAGAAATGGTGCGAAATTCCCCGCCCGCGCAAGAAGCCCGCGTACAGTTCGCTCAGGAATCGAAAGTTCATCGTGTTTTGGTCTTTTGTCGGCGGGTCGTTGCCATCGTTCCTTGATTCGCCATGCGTTCTTCGTGCCGGATGCTTGGCCGAAATGGCCCGGGTTCTCGGCCCGGTTGCAAGGCTCGGACCGCCGCGGTGCGCAGGCCGCAAACGCCGGCTCCGCCGGAGCGACCGGCCGCAAAGCGACCCGCGCTTTTAACATGCCAGTCCGAAGCGTTTGATGACAGCCAGGTCATAATCTGCAAACTATGCCGATAGAGCCGCCCGACCCCACCTTTGCCGCGCATCATCGCGCGGGAACGCCCGATGCCGGCCACGCCGACGAGCCGTTCGCGACCCTGTCGCCAGACCTCATTCTCAACGCCATCGACGAGATTCTGGGCGGCCCCGAATTCGCCGCTGGACGACGCACGTCCGGTCAGGTGCTGGCGCTGAATAGCTACGAAAACCGCGTGTTCCAGGTTGGTATCGAGACCGTCGAGTCCTCGCTGGCCGTGGCGTCCGCCAGCGCGCCGCAACCCCTGGTTGCCAAGTTCTATCGTCCGGGTCGCTGGACGGACGCGCAGATACTCGAGGAACATGCCTTCTTGCGGGAGTTGGCCGACGCCGAGGTTCCGGCCGTCGCTGCCATGGACATCGGCGGCAGGACACTGCACGCGGTTCAGGGCTTTCGCGTAGCGCTCTTTGAACGGCGCGGAGGGCGCACTCCCGAGCTGTTCGATCCGGCGGTGCGCGAGCGCATCGGCCGCTTTCTGGGCCGCTTGCACATGGTCGGCGCCCGCTCACACTTTGTGGTGCGGCAGCATCTGGACAGTGAAAGCTTCGGCCGCGAGCCCAGCGCCTATCTGCTGGAGCACGGCTGGCTCCCGCCGGAACTGGTGAACAACTACCGTGACCTGGTCGAACAGGCCCTGGCGCAGATCCGCGGCGCCTTTACCGTGGCCGGCCCGGTGCGCCTTCAGCGCGTCCACGGCGATTGCCATCCGGGCAACCTGCTTTGGAGCGAATCGGGCCCGGAGCCCGGACCGCATTTTGTGGATTTTGACGACAGCGCCATGGCGCCGGCGGTGCAGGATCTTTGGATGTTGCTGTCGGGCGATCGCCACGAGATGGCGGCGCAGATGCGCGACGTACTTCACGGATACGAGATTTTCGCGCCGTTCGATCGCCGTCAGTTGCTGCTGATTGAGCCGCTGCGAACTCTGCGCCTCATCCACTACGCCGCCTGGATTGCGCGGCGCTGGGCCGATCCGGCCTTTCCTGCCGCATTTCCCTGGTTTCCCGAACCGCGCTATTGGGAGGCGCGCATTCTCGAGTTACGCGAGCAGCTGGCCGCCATGCAGGAGGCCCCGCTGGAGCTTTGAGGCGCGGCCCCGCCGGCCCCTTGCCCGGCGCTACGGCATCCGCTGGGGCCCTAGCGCCAGTGCCGCTTAACCCGCGAACGCGTTGCCGACGTTGAAAAGCGCCAGCAGGCCGAGGACGGCGAAGATGAGGGCGGCGATCGCATGGACCAGATGCATCGGAATCTTCTGGGCGAACTTCTGGCCCAGGTATACCGCAGGAACATCCGACACCAATAAGCCGATCGTGGTGCCGGCCACCACCGGAAGCAGGTCGTGATAGCGGGCCGCGAGCGCGGCCGTTGCGATCTGGGTCTTGTCGCCCATTTCGGCCAGGAAGAAGGTCACGACGGTCGTCCCGAAGATACCCAGGCGCGTCGCGTTGCCAATGGCCTTACCGTCGAATTTGTCCGGTACCAGGACCCATCCGGCCATGGCCAGAAAGCCGATGCCGACAACCCAGCGCAGCAGGGTCGGCCCGAGTTGCACCGCCAACCATTGCCCCACCAAGCCGGCGAACAGGTGATTTACCAGGGTTGAGACCACGATCCCGAAAATGATGGGTAGGGGTCGCTTGAATTTTGCTGCCAGCAAGAAGGCGAGCAACTGCGTCTTGTCCCCCATCTCGCCGAGGGCGACGACGCCGAGCGATACGAAAAAGGCTTCCAAGGGTAGATCGTCCGTTGAGCTAACTGTGGCTTCATCAATCGCGGCTTGCGCGCCCGCGGGCTTTGGCCCCGACATCGCTACCCGCCGTCGCCTGCCAGACGCTCATCATGTCGGGCGAACCTTGTGCACGTACGCCGTTGTCGGAGAGTATCTCCTCGGTCGCAGCCGCCAATTCGGCGCGGCGAAAGACCAAACCTTCACCGCCGCGCTTGCTCTCCAGGGAGATGACAACGAAATCGTCGCGCAGGTCGCGCAGCAGTTCGACGAGGTGGCGCAGGCTGCGCACATGCACGCCATTGACGGATTCGACGACCGAGTCGACGACGTTGCCGTAGCCCTTGGACGAGTCGTGCGGAAAAAGCGGTGCCGGAATGACCACGAGCTCCTCGCGTTCCGGCGTCGGTGCATCGAACAGCTGCGTCAAAAGAGGGCTGGACATCACGTTCAGACCCCCAAAGGCGTGGCCGTTGCGCAGACTGCCAACCAGGTCCAGCGTGGCTCGGGAGAAGACGATAGGCCCATAGATGAAATACGACGGATAGGTTCCATCGAGCGGTTTCAGGAGGCTGGGGCGCTCTATCGGGACCGGCAGATCCACGGCCATCGTCCTGCCAGCGCGTACGACGGTTAGGGCGATGGCACCGTTGTGCGCCGACCGCTGGATTTCGTAGCGCAGACCCAGGCGCAGATTTTGACCGACAAGGATCATGCCCTCGTCGTCCACCGCTACGCCGGCGACGGCGGTGATGACGTCCCATTCGCGCAGCGGATAACCGGCATCCTTGCGAAATGGACGATGGACCACAACCCCGTGCACATTGGCGTCGAGCTTGAGAAAGCTGCGCAACGCCGGGTTCTCCAGCGTTTGCAGTTCATCCTGCAAATTGGGTTTGCCGTCGTAATGACCGTCGGCGATGTCCTTCAGGAATATTTCGATTTCCTCGTTCGGAATGATGTAGCCGATATTCTGGGCGCCTCCCAATGTGCTGAAGGCCAGTCCGATCATCTTGTCGCCGACGGTGGCGGGCCCGCCGCTGTTGCCCGGATTGATCGCGGCGTCGATCTGTACCCGCAGGCCGGCGGCATTGGCTCCGTAACCCGTGAACTCGATGCGCGACACGATGCCCTTGGTGATGGACAGCGAAGTGCCGCCGACAGGGAATCCGTAGGCGAGCACCGCGTCCTTGATGTCGGGCAGCGTGCCCGAGCGCTCGAGCGGCGCGTGGCGCACGAAAAACGAGTCATCGTCGAGCGCCAGCACGGCCAGATCGATGCCCGGCGCCGTGGCAACGACCTTGGCGCTGAACTTGTCGCCCTCTCGGTTGGCCTGCACCTGCAGCTGCCCCGCGTAGGCCACCACGTGGGCGTTCGTCAAGATGCGGTGTCCATCGATCACCACGCCCGAACCGGTCACTTCCGCCGGTGCTTGCCGTGTCCAGGGGCGGCTCAAGTCCGGATTGCGCGTCGTGGCAAAGATCTTCACCACCGCGCCCTCAACGCGCTCGGAGATTCTGCTCCCGGCGTCGTCCGCGCGCGCTGCTGCGCCCACCTTCGCGGCGCCTGCTCTTGGTTCGGCCGGCGACAGGTCTGCGGCCAGGGCGCCTAGGAAGATCGTGGACCACCCCAGCAGCACGGCGAGCGCAGCGCCTCGAGCCAGCGTGGCCACGGTCATTCGGATCATCTTGCGTTTCCCTCAAAATAACCATTGCAGATGGGTGTGCCAGCGCGCGACGTTACGCGCCGACCGCGACGGAAGCAAACCGCCGGCAAGGTGGTGCGCCGCGCTCAGGTGACATCCAGGAATTGCGCGCAGGCCGGTTGGGCGGAATCCGCCGCCGGTATGCGGTCGCAGATCGCATGCATGCGCCGGCGCATGGCACCGATCGCCGCCGCGTGGCTCGCGTCCTTGCCCCAATCGCGCAGGCGCACTTCGAGCCGTCGCAGCGAACGCAGCGTCCGGCCATGCAGGTCACCGGCCGCGTCCAGGTCGGAGAGGATTGCCAAGGTGGCATCGCGTATCGCCGTGTCGTCCTGCGGGCGCATGCGCACCAGCCCGCTTACGTAGCCAACGCCCCATTGAAAACGCGTCGCCGGACCCTGCGCGGCTTGGTAAGAGCGCGCCAGCCATTCGATCGCCAGATCGGTGTGACCGCGCCTTTCCTCGAGCTCGCCCAGGTCCGCCATGTAGTAGTAGGCGTAAGCCGAGGTCCTGATCTCGCCTGCGAGGATGTCGTGCGCACGCTGTGCGTCATCGAGAACGTCCAGCACGTTGAGCGCCGAGTTGACCAGCGAGGCACGCGCATACGGTTCGTGTTCGCGAGCCAGCGCTTCATCGATGCGCCGGGTGACTGCCGCCGCAAGCGGCGCGGGGACCTTGCCGTCGGCGGAAAGCGCCTTGGCGGCGAGCACCTTGCTGCGCACGGCGTCGAGCCGGTCGGCCGACGAATAGCGCGCGTCCTGGGACAGTGTGTCCATGACGGAAAACCAGCGCTCCTGCAAGGTGGCGCGCCCCTGCCCGCCCCGCACGGAGAATTCGGACGCCGCGGCGGCAAAGAAGTCGGCAGGCAGGTACCACAGCGCATCGCCAATGGACAGCGCCAGCGCACGGTCCGCGAGCAGGGCGGGCACCGATTCGAGCAGAGCGTGCAGCGGTGCACTGGGCGCCATACCGCCCCGTAGCTCCTTGGCTTCGGCAACGAGGAATGCATGGATCGCGGTCACCTGTAGCCGGGCTCGCTCCGCCGCCTGGGCTTTGGGACAGCGCTGCGCGGCACGCCCCAGTTGCGCGGCGAGCTTGCCCAGGGACTCCGGATGCTGGGTCCAATCTTCGTCGAGCATCCAGGCGTTGTAGGCCAAGCGTCGGCAATCGTCGGCCGAGGACTGCTCCGAGTGGCTGTCGCCGGCCGGTGAGCCGATCGCGGCGAGCAATTCTTGGACGGGGCGGCCCTGGCCTAGCGCCAGATCCAGCACTTCGGCGTAGCGCGCCAGATCCATGCCGCCCGAAACCCGCTCCAATTCGGTCTGGTCGGCGCGCAGCACGAGCACCGTGGGATATCCGCTGATACGGAAACGTTCGCCCCATGCCTGGGCCCCGGCGGCGTCGCCGTCAAGGTAAACCGGCACGAACAGCTTCAGGCGATCGAGAAAATCCCGGCGCTTGAAGATCGTCGCCTTGAGCTCCTGGCAGGGCGGGCACCAAACCGCGCCCCAGTAAAGGAAGACTTGCCGCCCGGACGTGCGGGCCTCGGCAAAAGCGTCGCTAACTTCCCCTTCGAACCAGTCGACACCCGGGGGGCGCAGGGCATGGGCGTGACTCCCAGCTGAAGGGCTTTCGGCGGCGGGCACGTCGGCGATAGCCTCCACAGATGTCCCCGGCTCGCTCGGCGCCGCCTGCGCTGCCGTGACAGTGGATGGGCGGGCGGCCAGGAGCAGGCAGCAAAGTAAGCCGACCCAACTGTTTCGCAGGACCATATCAGACCTTGCTTGGAATCCAACGCGCCGTCGTCCCGATATCGCCCGGCCCCTGCCCGGGGCGACAATACACAGCTTATCTGCAAGTGGCCATCGCCTGCCGTCGCACGAGCCAATTCCCGTGCTCCCGGCTTGGTTCTTGCTGCAAAGCAACGGATACACTTGCGCTTTGTGCACCGAGTTTAGCCGCCGCGCTCGGCCCCTGTCCTCCGCCATTTGGGGGGCACCGCCGCCTGCGCCCGAATCCGCCACTCATGAACGCGCCGTTGGATCCCCAGACCCTGTCACATCAGGCCGCCGACCTGGAGCCGCCGGCTCGTCTGCGGGAAATTCCCTACAACTACACGTCCTTTGCCGATCGCGAAGTCGTGATCCGCTTGCTGGGAACAAGCGCCTGGGATGCTTTGGACGCGCTGCGCGGCGAGCGCCGCACGGGTCGCAGTGCTCGCATGCTCTACGAAGTGCTGGGCGAGATCTGGGTCGTGCAGCGCAACCCCTACCTGCAGGATGACCTGCTGGACAATCCCAAGCGCCTGGACTCCCTGGTTCAGACCCTGCAACATCGCCTGCACGAAATCGAGTTGCGCCGTGAGCCGGCGGATCCGGATCGCGATCGCAAGGTCGGCATATTGCTCGACGCGGCGCGGGTGGCAGTGCGCGAATTCGCCCACGCCTTCGATCAAACGCGGGACCTGCGCCGACGTGCGCGCCGCCTGCTGGCGCGGCATACCCGTGCCGACAATGTCCGCTTCGATGCCTATGCACGTGTTGCCCACGTGACCGATGCCACGGATTGGCGCGTCGAGTACCCGTTTCTGGTGCTGCACCCGGATCGCGAGGAGGAGATTCCGCGCTTGGTCCGCGATTGCATCGAGCTGGGTCTTACCATCATCGCCCGCGGCGGCGGCACGGGCTACACCGGTGGAGCCGTGCCTTTGAGCGCACGTTCGGCCGTGATCAATACGGAAAAGCTCGAGCGTTGCGGCGAGGTCGAGGAGGTCGCCCTGCCTGGCCTGCCGCGCAAGGTGCCGACGGTCTTGTCCCAGGCGGGTGTGGTGACGCGGCGGGTAGCCGACGCGGCTGAGCGGGCCGGCTTCGTCTTTGCGGTGGACCCGACATCGGCCGACGCCTCATGCATCGGCGGCAACATCGCCATGAACGCCGGCGGCAAGAAGGCAGTTCTCTGGGGAACCGCTGTCGACAACCTGGCCTGGTGGCGCATGGTCGATCCGCAAGGCAACTGGCTTGAGGTCAGCCGGATCGATCACAACCTGGGCAAGATCCACGATGTGAAATTGGCCCGTTTCGAACTCGTCTGGAAGGACGGCAGTCGGCCTCCGGAATCGGCACGCGAGCTGCGGCGCGAACAACTCGATATTCCGGGCGCGCGCTTTCGCAAACTCGGTCTGGGCAAGGACGTCACCGACAAGTTCCTTGGCGGCCTGCCGGGCGTGCAGAAAGAGGGGTGCGATGGGCTGATTACCTGCGCGCGCTGGATCGTGCACCGCATGCCGACACACGTGCGCACGTTCTGCCTGGAGTTCTTCGGCCGGTGCGTGATGCGATTCCGAGCATCGTCGAGATCAAGTCCTTCCTCGGTGGCGCTCCGGGCGGTGCGGTCCTCGCCGGCCTGGAACACCTGGACGCCCGCTACCTGAAGGCCGTCGGCTATGCGACGCGTTCGCCCCGCGGGGGGTTGCCGCGGATGATCTTGTTGGGCGACATTGTCGGCGACGATGAGGCCGCGGTAGCGCGCGCCGCGGCGGAGGTCGTGCGCCTGGCCAACGCGCGCGGTGGCGAGGGCTTCCTTGCTGCCAGCGTAGAGGCGCGCAAGTTTCTGGGCCGATCGGGCCCGCACGGCGGCCATCGCGCGGCATACCAACGCGTTCAAGATCAACGAGGACGTCGTCATCCCGCTCGAGCGCATGGGCGAGTACACCGATGCCATCGAGCGCATCAACATCGAATTGTCGATTGCCAACAAGCTGCAACTGCTCGATGCGCTCGAGGGGCTGCTCGACCGCCGTTTGAACTGGGCGCGCGGCGAAGATGAGGAATCGCAGCCCCTGGGTCGCGCTGAACTCTTGGGCGACCGCGTGCAGCGTGCGCGCGAGGTAATCACCGCCGCCCGCGGTGCGCTGGTGCGGCCTGCGCGACCAGGCCGATTTTCGGGATTTGCAGGAGGGTCGCGAGCGTGTTTCCTGGAAGGCGGAGGTGCGAGCGCCGTTGGCGCGCTTTTTGGCGGCGCCCGTTCGCTCCGGTGCTTGACCAATGTGACGCGATCCACCAACGTATACTCAAGGGGCGTGTGTTCGTTGCCTTGCATATGCATGCCGGCGACGGCAACGTGCACACCAACATTCCCGTCAATTCCGACAACTACGAGATGCTGCACAGCGCCGGCCGTGCGGTGGCGCGCATCATGGGCGTGGCCCGGGCGCTGGGCGGCGTCATTTCCGGCGAACACGGCATCGGCATCACGAAGCTCGAATACCTGAACGAGGGCGAGATGCAGGAGTTTCGCGCCTTCAAGAAGCGCATCGATCCGCATGGGCATTTCAATGGCGGCAAGCTGTTGCCGGGGGCCGATCTGACGCGCGCCTATACGCCCAGCTTTAGCTTGCTGGGGCACGAGTCCTTGATCTTGCAGCACAGCGACCTGAAAGCGTTTCGGACGCGATCAAGGACTGCCTGCGCTGCGGCAAATGCAAGCCCGTGTGCGCCACCCACGTTCCCCGTGCCAACCTGCTGTACTCGCCACGCAACAAGATATTGGCTGCTTCACTGCTGGTCGAGGCGTTCTTGTACGAGGAACAGACGCGCCGAGGCGTTTCGCGCCGACACTGGGACGCGTTTGGGGATATCGGTGACCATTGCACCCTGTGTCACAAGTGCGCGACGCCTTGTCCGGTGGATATCGATTTTGGCGAGGTGTCCATGGTGATGCGCGATCTGTTGCGCCGCTCCGGCAGGGCACGTCCGCGACCGGGCACGCGTCTTTCCATGTGGTTCCTCAACACGACGCGCCCGCGCACCATCAAGCTGCTTCGCGCGACGGTGCTGCGCGGTGGATACTGGGCGCAGCGCACGGCTCACCAGATGTTCTCCTTGCTGGCGCATCAGCAGACGCGGCACCCGCCGGCCAGTACCGGCGCCAGCCCGGTGGCCGTGCAGGTAGTGCACTTCATCAACAAGCGGTTGCCGAGCGGGCTGCCGAGCCGGACGGCGCGCAGCCTGCTGGGCATCGAGGACATGCGCGTGGTGCCGATTTTGCGCCATCCGCGGCGCACGCGCGCCGATGCCGAAGCGGTGTTCTACTTTCCCGGCTGCGGCTCCGAGCGCCTGTTCTCGCAGGTAGGGCTGGCCACGCAGGCAATGCTCTGGCATTGCGACGTGCAGACCGTGATGCCCCCGGGCTACCTGTGCTGCGGCTATCCGCAACGCGGTGGTGGACAGTTCGACCGGGCCCAGCGGATCATTACAGACAACCGCGTGCTGCTGCATCGGCTGGCCAACACGCTCAACTACCTTGATATCAAGACCGTGGTCGTGAGCTGTGGGACCTGCTTTGACCAGCTGCAGGATTACAGCTTCGAGTCCATCTTTCCGGGTTGCCGGATCCTGGACATCCACGAGTACCTGCTGGAAAAGGGCGTACGCGTCGAGGGCGTGGCGGGCACGCGCTACCTCTACCACGACCCGTGCCATAGCCCCATGAAACAGCAAGATCCGATCAAGACGGTCAACGCGTTGCTGCAGGCCAAGGACGGGTTCCGTATCGCCAAGAGCGACCGATGCTGCGGCGAAGCGGGTACGCTGGCCGCGTCCCGACCGGACATCGCCACCCAGGTGCGTTTTCGCAAGCAAGGGGAATTGATGGCCGACGACGCGCGGATTCGTGCCGACGGCTTTGCAGGCACCGCCAAGGTTCTCACGTCGTGCCCGGCCTGTTTGCAGGGGCTGCAGCGCTATCGCGATGATGTGCCGCTGGAGGCTGATTACATCGTCGTCGAGTTGGCAAGGCGCACGCTGGGCGAGAACTGGATGGCCGACTTTGTTGCGAGCGCCAATGCCGGTGGCATCGAGCGGGTGTTGCTATGACGGGGACGGCACGCGGCGCGTGCGAGTTGTGCGCCGGGGAAGGCGGCAGCGTGCTCTGGCGCGATGCGCAGCTACGCGTCGTGGCCGTCGGTGACGCGGATTATCCGGGCTTCACGCGGGTGATCTGGGGCGACCATGTGCGCGAGTGGAGCGATCTGCCGCCCGACGCGCGCGCGCACCTGCTGCAGGTTCTGTTTCTTGTCGAGCAGTCTGTGCGCCAGGTGCTGCGGCCGCACAAGGTCAACCTGGCGAGCCTGGGCAATGTCGTGCCCCACCTGCATTGGCACGTAATTCCGCGCTTTGTCGACGACGCGCACTTTCCCCAGCCGATCTGGGGCGTGCGCCAGCGCGAGTGTCCGGCCCAGGTATTGGCCCAGCGCCGAGTCGCCGCCGCGCGCCTCACCACCTTGCTCGGTCCGGCCTTGTCCCGGTCCCTGGGCGCGGATTCGGCCTAGTCCGATGAGGCTGGCGGTCGTATCGGACATCCACGGCAATTTGCCTGCGCTCGAGGCGGTTGTCGCCGACTTCAGGCGCCGGGGCGTCGACGCCGTGGTGAACTTGGGCGATAGCCTGTCCGGCCCGTTGATGGTGCGGGAAACGGCGCAGTACCTGATGGCTCAGGATTGGGTGCACCTGGCCGGCAATCATGAACGCCAGATCCTGGACGAGACGGTGCCGCGGGGCGCCTCGGACGAATACGCCCGCGCTCAGCTGGGCGAGCAGGAATTGCAATGGTTGACCGGCTTGCGGCCTTGTGCCGAGTTCTCGGAAGAGGTGCTGCTGTGCCACGGAACGCCCTCGAGCGATCTGGATTACCTGCTCGAGACCGTTGAGCCGGGTCGCCTGCGCGTCGCCACCGCGCGGGAGCTCGATGAACGCCTTGGCGCCGTGACCGCCGCGCTGGTGGTTTGCGGACACAGCCATGTGCCGCGCAGCTTGCGCTCGGCGCGCGGGCAGCTCCTGGTCAATCCGGGTAGCGTCGGCCTGCCCGGGTTCGTCGCCCACTCGCCGCAGCGCCATGTGGTGGAAAACGGCTCGCCGGATGCGCGCTATGCCATCGTCGAGCGCTGCCGGGGCGTCTGGATCTCGTCCTTGATCGCGGTGAATTACGATTTCGAACCGATGGCCGAGTTGGCGCGCCGGCTCGGCCGGGTGGAGTGGCACAATGCCTTGCGCACGGGCTATCCGCTGGTCGGGTGAGGCAATTCAGGAACGGGGGCCCGCGTCTTCCGAGGGCTTGAGAAACGGCGTCAAGCGCGCCAGCAGCTGCTGTGAAAGCGGGTGCCCGCGCCGCGTCGAGTTATTGACCTGGACGATGACGCTCTCGGCCCTTGCGACCAGGCGGCCGTTTTGGAACAGGCCCTGTTCCAAGCGGATCGAGCTGCGCCCTGGACCAAGCACCCTTGTGCCGATGTCGACCCGGCCCGGCCAGTGCAATTCGCCTAGGTAATCCAGGCTCAGATGGGCGATGACGAAGGAGCAGCCCGGATCCATCAGCGAGGTTTCGCCTTGATGAAATAATTCGACGCGTCCGGTTTCGAGCAGGGTCGTGAAGACGGCGTTGTTGACATGGCCTTGCCGGTCGGTATCGCCATAACGCAGCTTGTCGTAGCTGCGCAGGGGGAAGTCCTCAAGGCAAGCGGACGGCGCATGGGTGGTTGCGGGAGTCGGTGGCATGGGTTCTTCGATCAAGTGCGATCGCCCATCGGAGGACGGGCCGAAGGGGGGATTGTCGCGCAGAAGCGCTGTCGGTCGCACACCGCTCGCTCTCTGGCGGTACGCTACAGGAGTGGGCGCGATCGGGCCGGCGCCCGCCGACCTGCGATTTGCTGGCCCTCGAGGGAGAGCCGTTCTTGGACGAACAAGAGAGCTACGACCAGGCCAAGCGGCAAGTTCGGCGCATCCGCGGCTTTTACATTCACGCGCTGGTCTACGTCTTGGTCAACGCCTTGCTGGTGGTCCTCAACTTTTTGACCTTGCCCGGTGCGCGATGGTTCTTCTGGCCGCTGTTGGGTTGGGGCATCGGGCTGGCCGCGCATGGAATTGCCGTCTTCGGGGTCGGTCGCCTCTGGGGGGCGGAATGGGAGGAGCGCAAGATCAAGGAGATCATTGCAAAGCGACGCTCTCCTTAGTCGGCTTACCGGCACAGGTGCGGTTGGACGGCCAGTCGGCGCCATTGACTGCGCGCGCAAGCGGGCTGGTCCCTCGTCGGCAGGTCTGCTTGGGAGCGGACCGCCTGGGTCGGGAACGCGCGCGCTCCTGCACAGCCGTCTGACCAATCGAGGACCCTGTGGCCAGCGATATCCAGATTGCCGTATTGGGAGCAGGTGCCGTGGGCTGCTACTACGGCGGCATGCTCGCGCGCGCCGGCCACTCGGTGACGCTAATTGGCCGGGCCCCGCACGTGGACGCGATACGGCGCTGGGGATTGTTCCTGGAGGCGCAATCGTTCCAGGCACGCGTGCCGGTGCAGGCCAGCACGGACGCCGGTGCCCTGCGTGGCGCCGGGCTCGTGCTCTGCTGTGTCAAGTCCAACGACACGGAGCGCGCCGCCGCCGACATGGCGCCGCATCTGGCGCCCGATGCCGTGGTATTGAGCCTGCAAAACGGCGTGGACAATGCCGACCGGCTAAGGGCAAGGCTGGCGCACGACGTCATGGCGGCGGTGGTCTATGTCGCCGCGGAGATGGCCGGACCGGGTCACGTTCGGCACCATGGCCGAGGAGAGCTGGTCGTCGGTCGGTCGCCCGGCGCTGATCGGGTAGCGGCGCTGTTTGCCGATGCCGGCATTCCGGTGCAGGTCTGCGACGACGTGGCCGGTGCGCTGTGGGCCAAGCTGGTCATCAACTGCGCTTACAACGCCTTGTCGGCCATCACGGGTTTGCCATACGGTCGTCTTATCCAGGGGCAGGGCGTTCAGACGGTGCTGCATGCCGTGGTGCAGGAGTGCCTTGCGGTTGCCCGTGGCGATGGCGTTACCATCCCCGGGGATGCCTGGGAGGACGTGCTGCGCATCGCCCGCACGATGCCGTCGCAGTATTCGTCGACCGCTCAGGACCTGGCACGCGGTAAGCAAAGCGAAATCGATCATCTCAACGGATACGTGGTGCGCCGGGGCGAGGCCCTGGGATTGGCCACGCCGGTCAATCGGGTGCTGCATACGCTCGTCAAGCTTCTGGAAGATCGATCGTCGCCCCGTTCTCTCCCATCCGGATCTGCCCGCGCCGATGCGAGCGGGTCGGGGGCAGCACAAGCCCCGGGTTGCGCTCCGAAGACGGCGGTTTGAGCGCTTCCGGTGCGCAGCGTGCCGATCGGACGAGCCTGCGCTCCCGCATAAGCGTCTCCAGGACGCGCGCAAGATGTCGAAGCTCTGCGGATGGGTTCGGATTGGATGGTCGACGCCGCTACTGAGCGTTGAACCGCGCCCGGCGATTGCGCTTGGTTTTTGGCAGGCACCCACCCGACGTCGTGGACGATACCCTCGTGAAAACGTGCTGGGCCTTGGCCGCACGGACCGTTTTTGGACCAGGCCCGCGCTCTTTAGCCGGCTGGCAGCGCTGGGCGCTGTCGATCTGCTGGGGCGCATGGCAGGCGATGTGCGCGGGGAACGCGCAAGGTGCCGCAACGTCCGAGCCGGTCGAGTCTCCTGCGCCGGCCGGTCCGGGCATCCCTTCGGCGGCGGCTTGGGCTGGCATCATCCGCACGGCAATGCAGGACGCGCTTGCCCCGGTTTACGCCAGCTTGGCCGAGTTCTTGCGGCCCGCCGCTAGTGCATGGCAGGTAAGAATTGCCGGTGCGGGTGCAGGGGGGACCGGTTGGATCCAGTCGATGGATCAGCGCGAGCTTGCACCGGCACCGCAGGGTTGCAATTGGGGGGAAAGCGAACGCGCGCGTTGGCGGACCTGGTTCTGGCGCGAGGACGGTGCGGATATGCTGCTGGGCCCCAGGCGCTACGCCATTCCCTGGCTGCTAGCCCCGGACAACGCGTTTCATGCCATGCCGACTTTGCCGTTGGCCAACATCGGTTCGATGCGCGTGGAGCTCACGGCGGCGAGCACCGGTTTCCGTTCCGGTTCTGGCGCAATCTATGGGAAAGTCATCTACCGCTTCTAGGAGATTCGGCCTCATCGGCGCAATCGTCAGTGTGCACCCGCGGCTCCGATGCAGTGCTCCAGATTGAGCTTGGGAAACTCCTTGAGTACCTGGTGTATCCGTTGCTCGGTGGCCTCATCGATGCCGGTAATCCGCAGGCGGTCCTTCTGGTTCTCCGACTCACCCGTGATCCGGTTGCTCAGACCCGCCTCGGCGAGCCGCGCGCGCAGCTTGCGGGCCGTGGCTGGCGAGAGGTTGGGTATCAGTACGCAATCGGTTTGGGGCAGATCGACGGTTGGCGCGGGGGCCGTTCCATTGGCCATCGCGGCGGCCTCCTTGTCGGCCTGGCTGCGCAGTCGGGCGACGTCGGCATCCGAAAGCAAGCGAAACTGCTCCGGGACGACTTGCATGCCGATCCGGCCCGGCTCGCGCACGATGTTGACGGGCCCGTACAGCAGCAACCAGCCGCCGACCGACAGATTGAGCGCCAGGAGCGTGGCAAAAAGTGTCTTCATGCAGCCGGATGGGTAAGCGCCTGGGTCGCTAGCGCGCGCGCATGGTGCCACAGTCCGCGCAAAACGAGGTCCGGCTCGTGCGCCAGCTTGGCGAAGCTGCTGTGCGATTGCAGCAGCCCAAACAGCGGCGCCGCCTTGCCACCGGAAAGCACCACCTGAACCGACCCGCCCGCGACTTCGCGGATGCGACGCACCCGGCGCTCGATCAGGCCGATCTGGGCGTCGACGATACCGGTATGGATGGCATCATCGGTATTGTCCGGTTGCAATACGTATTTGCCCTCGGCCAGGGGCAGGCGCGCCGTACCCTGCGCCAAGCTCGCGCGCATCATGTCCCAACCAGGGGCGATCACGCCGCCGAGGAACCTGCCATCGGCCGCGAGGCCGTCGACGGTGGTTGCCGTTCCTGCCGCGATCACGGCCAGCACGCCGCGGGGGTAGCGTGAGCGTGCCCCGATAAGGGCATGCCAGCGATCGGCGCCCAGCTGCTCCGGATCTGCGTAGGAATTTTGCACCAGGATGCCGTCGTGGTCGAACTGGCTCCCGGCCTTGAGCCAACGCATCGCAGGCGCATTGACTGCGCGGATCGCCGCTTCGATCGTTCGCACGCGTTCGTCGGAGGTCACGGCGCACCCGAGCACCGCAGTCGGCACCGGCGTCCCAGTAAGTGCGCTGGCGGCGGCGCAGGCGCGTGCCAGTTCCTCAGCCAGCTCCGGCGAGTCGATCGGCACGGTGCCATGCCAGCGCGTGGCCGCTGGTCCATTGGGGGTGCCGTTAGGCCATTGCAAGGTGGCCGCCGTAAACACCTCCCACTTGAGGGCGGTGTTGCCGGCATCGATCAGCAACCATCTCATGGTCGCTCTCCCTGGTGGTTTCGATCCGGTACTAGCGCACGCAGGCTCAGCTCGCCGCCGATCATCGGAAGGACTCGACCCTCGCATGCCAATAACAATCGTCCTTGTTCATCGACGCCCTGCACGGTGCCCCGATGTTCCGCCTGTCCTGCGCCATGCAGGGTAACGGTTTGGCCCAGATAAGCGCAATAGCGGTTGAAGACGGCATGGCTGCCAGCAAAACCCTGGGTTTCGAACCGTCTGGCGGCATCGAGCAAAGCGAGTGCCAGGCGTGCCAGCCAACGTTCCCGTTCGGCGATGACTGACTGCCGACCTAGGCGCTCGGCCAGTTCCGCCACGGGTTGCCCGATCGACCGGCGTTGCACCTCGTCGACGAAGAGGTTCAGGCCCAGCCCGACCACCAGTGTCCGCCCCGCGCAGCGATCCTCCGTCAACTCCGTTAGTATGCCAGCCAGCTTGCGCCCGTCCAGCAGCACATCGTTGGGCCACTTGAGGGCAACGTGAATGCCATCCTGTTCCAAGCATTGGGCGACCGCGGTTCCGCAGGCTAGCGTCACGGCCGTACTCGCCGCCGGTGCCCGACTCCATGGCAGAGCCACCGAGAGCAGCAGGGTCCCCCCCGGAGTGGCCTGCCAGGTCCGACCTAGGCGGCCGCGCCCGGCGGTCTGCTCGTCGGCGGCAAGTACGATCGGGCGGCGCGGCGCCTGGGCGCGCGCACGGGCGACCAAGTCGGCGTTGGTGGAGGCCGTGCGAGCGACGATTTCCCAGTCCAGATCGACACCGCGCAAATGGCGGTCCAGCGATGCGGCCGAGAGCTTGCAGGCAGGTCCTGACATGGATCAGGTGGAGGTCATCTGCGCAAATTGCGCATCCGGGAAACCGGGAATTTAGCATCGACCCGCGCTTGCGGTCGCTGTCATACCAGGCAACGCCTGCTCCGGTGCGATCGGACGCTCCCTGGGAGCGTCATGATGTCGCGCAAGCTTCAACCCTATGCCGCCTGTTCAGGGCCAGCGAACGGGCCGCTGGCCGCAATGTGTGCCTGCGTTTCCAGGATCGGAGCCGTGCGTTCATCGGGCGCAGCGCAGGTCGAAGCCCTCGCCGCCGACAGGGCAGCTAGAGCGCGCAGCCCTGTGGCCGAGCGCAGCCGCGTCGCGTGCGGGTCGGTTTGCGCCGAACCGATGGTTGGCACCGAGGCCCGCATCAACTCGTTGTACGGCCGGGCGCAGCCTGCACGGTGCCGGAAATGCATTCCGAACCGCCCGTCGTGTCGTACACGGGTAGGAACTATCCATTGATGGGCATCGTGCCGACCAGGGACAAAGTTCGCGACGACTGCGGGTCTTACGGCCGCGCTTTGACGGCCCCTTTTCGCTTCGTTTCATGGGTCGGGTTTCGCTAGGCGGTCGATCTACTCGGCAATCGCCTGGGTTGCATTCGCCTTGGCTTGTAGCCCAGTTTGCATTGCAGCCAATCCCGGCAGCGGACGGCATACACTCGCGTTATCGCGTTGATGTCCGAAACGGTCGGTGGTTATGGAAATGGGCTATTTTCAACGGCATGTCTTCTTCTGCACGAACGAGCGCAGGCCGCCCGACGCGTGCTGCGCAAATCACGACAGTGTGCAAATGCAGTCCTACGCCAAGGATCTGGTGAAGAAGCTCGGGATGAGCGGTCCTGGCAAGGTGCGGATCAACAAGGCCGGCTGTCTTGATCGTTGCGAGGCCGGTCCCTGCCTCGTGGTCTATCCGGAGGCAGTCTGGTACACCTACGTCGACCAGCACGATATCGACGAGATCGTCCGATCCCATCTGGTCGGCGGCAAGGTGGTCGAGCGCCTGCGGCTGCCGTAAGCGAGGCGGGACGGTCGAGAGCTGCGCCGTTTCACCGACGAAATTGCGTCGGCAATATCGGCGTGAACGATGGATCCGAATCGAATTGGAAATTTGGGATAGAACGTTGAAACCGCGCAGCGAGCGTTGTCTGGTGCCCGGCCCGGCCGGGCGCATCGAATCGGTGCTGGAGTTCCCCCAAGGCCCGGCGCAGGGCTTGGCCCTGATCGGCCATCCGCATCCCTTGTACGGGGGTACGATGGAAAACAAGGTGGTCGCCACCGTGGCGCGCGCGTTTCTTTCGCTCGGCTGGATCACCGCGCGCCCCAATTTTCGGGGCGTGGGTGCCAGTGAGGGCGTTCACGATCAGGGCCATGGCGAAACCGAGGATCTTGTCTTCCTCGCGGATGCCCTTGCTGCCATGCCCCAATGCGCCGCTGTCCTGCCCCCGTTGCCACCGCTAGCTTTGGCCGGCTTTTCCTTTGGCAGCTACGTGGCGGCGGGCGCCGCCCTGGCGCTGGCCGCCCAGGGACGGCCGGCGTCTGCACTGGTGCTGATCGGCACGGCAGCAGGCAAATGGCCGGTTCCCAGCGTCGACGCGGCATCCCTTGTCATCCACGGCGAAATCGACGAGACAATTCCCCTGGCCGACGTATTCACCTGGGCGCGCGCCTCAAACGTGCCGGTGGTGGTGCTGCCCGGCGCTGACCATTTCTTTCATCGCCGGCTCCCGCAGCTCAAGCTGCTGGTCCAGCGCCATTTGCTGGGCGCCGCGCAACTTGCGCGGGGCGCAGGCGCTCGAGGCGCGGATGACTGAGCCGGCCAAGCCCTCGGCATCAGAGCCGGCTGCGAGTCCGCTGGTATTTCCAACGGACTTTCCGATAAAGATACTGGGGTTGAATCACCTGGAGTTTGAATTGCAGGTGGTCGAACTCGTGCGTACGCACGCCCCCGACCTGGACTTGAACACCGTGGAGGTGCGCCAGTCTAGGGCCGGCAAGTACCTGTCCCTAACGGTGACGATACGGGCAAAATCGCGCGCGCAACTCGATGCGATCTACCACGCACTGACGGCGCATCCGCTGGTGAAGGTCGTCCTGTGATTCAGGTGCGCGACTTGGGGCGGGTCGAGTATCAGCAGTCCTGGCAGGCGATGCGCGACTTCACTGCCGGGCGCGGCGCTGCAACGGCCGATGAGCTTTGGGTCGTGGAGCATCCGCCGGTGTTCACCTTGGGCCTGGCCGGCCGGCGCGAGCACCTGCGCGATCCCGGCGTTATCCCGGTCGTGGCCACTGATCGCGGCGGTCAGATCACCTACCATGGTCCGGGCCAGGTCGTGGTCTATACGTTGATCGATCTGCGGCGCGCGGGTTTCTTCGTGCGCGAGCTCGTGTACCGAATCGAGCAATCGGTGATCCAGGTACTCGATTCGCTGGAAATCGCTGGAGAGCGGATCGCTGGTGCGCCGGGGGTCTACGTGCCGGCGCCAGAGACCGGCGCGCGCTTCGTGCAGGGGCAGGAAGTGGAAGCGCGATTTTCCGGCAAGGCGAAGATCGCCGCCTTGGGAATCAAGGTGCATCGCGGGTGCGCGTATCACGGCGTGGCGTTGAACGTGGCCATGGACTTGGCCCCATTCCTGGCCATTGACCCCTGCGGCTATCGTGGGCTCAGCGCGGTCGACTTGGCTACACTGGGCGTGCATATCGAACCGCGCACCGCTGGCGCGCGGTTGGTTGAGCGGTTGCGGGCGCATCTGAGCGTGGAGTCGAATTGAACCATCCTACCCAGCCTGTCCGGTCAGGCGGCGATCCGGGCGCATCCGGCGTCGCGGCGCCGGCACTTGCCAGGCACGAAAAGCAAAAGGGCGCCGACAAGACCGCGCGCATTCCGATCAAGATCGAAGCGGCTGGCGAACGGCTGCGAAAGCCCGAATGGATACGCGTCAAGCTTGGCCAGACGTCCTCGCGCTTCAACGAGGTCAAGCAGATCCTGCGCGACCATCGCCTGCATACGGTCTGCGAGGAAGCCACCTGCCCGAATATCGGCGAGTGTTTCGGCAACGGGACGGCGACTTTCATGATCATGGGCGACAAGTGCACGCGCCGCTGCCCCTTTTGCGACGTTGGGCATGGTCGCCCCGACGCCCTGGATGCGAATGAACCCGAGCAGCTGGCGCAAACCATCGCTGCCCTAAAGCTGCGCTATGTGGTGATCACTTCGGTTGATCGCGATGATCTGCGTGACGGCGGCGCGCAGCATTTCGTTGATTGCATCCGCGCGGTGCGCCGGCGCTCGCCGGACACGCGGATCGAAATCCTGGTGCCGGACTTTCGCGGCCGGCTCGATCGTGCGCTGGAGATACTGGCAACGTCGCCGCCGGACGTGTTGAACCACAACTTGGAGACGGTGCCACGCCTGTACCGCAAGGCCCGGCCCGGCGCCGACTATGCGCACTCCCTCTTGCTGCTGCGGCGTTTTCGGGAGTTGGTGACCACCGTGCCGACCAAGAGCGGGTTGATGGTCGGGCTCGGCGAAACGGACGAGGAGATCCTGCAGGTGATGCGCGACTTGAGGAGCCACGGCGTCGAGATGCTGACGATCGGTCAATACTTGGCGCCGAGCGCGCACCACCTGCCCGTGCAGCGCTATGTCGCGCCGGAGGTATTCGAGGGCTACGCGCGTGAGGCGCAGGCGATGGGTTTTGTGCACGCTGCAAGCGCACCGCTGGTGCGCAGTTCCTATCACGCCGATCGCCAGGCGCACGCGGCGGGTCATGCGGCGGCCCCTGCCGTGGACATGGACCCGCTGGGTGGGCCGCAACAGGAGCGCATTCCATGAGCGACTTGCCGGGCGCCGCCGATTGGAAGCACGAGGGCGTGCGGGTTGTGCCGGCCAACAATCTGGACCCCAACACGGCGCAGACGCCGGGGATGGATCGCAAGGCGGCGATCACATTTGCCCGTGTGGGTGCGCGGAGGCTGTGGGCGGGTACGGTGCATATCCACGCCAATGCCAAGACCGGCGCGCACCATCACGGACCGCTCGAGAGCGTGATCTACGTGGTCAAGGGACGGGCTCGCATGCGCTGGGGCGAACGGCTCGAATTCACAGCCGAGGCCGGACCCGGCGATTTCATCTACGTGCCACCCTACGTTCCGCACCAAGAGATCAATGCCAGCCCCACGGAGACGCTCGAATGCGTGCTTGTGCGCAGCGACGGGCAGGCGGTGGCCGTCAACCTGGACATCGAGCCAGCCGAGCCGCCGGAGAGCGTTGCCTGGGTGGACCCGACGCACCCGGCGTAAGGCCGGTTCGGCGCGGGTATTGACGTGGCCACGTCTTGGGGCCGGCCTGGAAAAGTTCGCTCGTCGAGAACGAAGGGAAACTCGATCCTGCGGGCATCCGTCTTCATCGGCGCGAGCGTCGACCGCCTCTTGGCCCGGGGCGAACGGCGATCTGGGCTGGCTACCCGAGGGCGTTAAGCGACGGCAGTCTGGCGCGAGTCGTTGCGCGGCTCGAACAGACGGCGGTCAAAGGCCTCGATATGCCGCCCGAGCCAGTCGTAGATGTGGCGCGTCGCCAGGGCAATGTTGCTTCGCTCGCCTCCGTTGAGCAGGTACGGAACGTCGGCGAGCAGGCGCCGGTGTTGGGCCTTGTGCTCGGCGTTCTGCGGTCGGGGATGACGGTCCAGGTGCCGCTCCTCGGTCGCGAATTGCGTGCGCAACACTTGCACGATCTTATCGAGCTGCTCGCGTAGCGCCGCGGTTTCGACGCCGGCCAGTAGATCACGCCCGAGTGCATTGATGTCATCGTTGAGTTGATGGTGCTGCAGGTCGATCTGCGTTGCTCCGACGTCGAAGTCCTCGCGCCATTTCATCGGCTCGATGGCCAGGATGATGTCGTCCGATGCCTGGGCGAAGGCAAAGCGGCCTCGGCCGGTGCCCTTGGCAATGTGCAGCGCCGCATTGGCATGGGACAGCAGCGCAGCCAGATCTGAACCATCGCGCGGGAACAGGGCGATGCCGATGCTGGCGCCAATCTGGCACTGACGGCCCCCAGCGGACATCGGCAGTTTCAGAGACTCGATGATGTGCCCCGCGATCAGTGCCGCGGTGTCGCGATGGTCGACGTTGCGAAGCACCAGCAAGAACTCGTCGCCACCGTACCGACCCAGCAAGTCTCCGGTGGCCCGCACACTGCGCTCCAGGCGTTCGCCGACGACCCGCAGTGCGGCGTCGCCGACGGTAGGACCGAAGGTGTCATTGAGCTTGCCGAACTGATCCAAGTCGACCAGTAGGACGGCAAGGGATTCCTCCCGCACCTGGGCCCCGATGATGGCCTGCTTGGCCGACTCCAACAGCGCAACTCGGTTCTTCAGTCCAGTCACCGGGTCGTGCGAATCAAGAAATTCGAGGCGCGAACGCTGGCGCGTCTGGACGCTGATATCCGTGACGATCAGCGCCAACGCCGCAAGATCCTCACAATCGATCCGATGGGCTGCCAGCCGCACGACCACCGTTTCGCGTCCGCGATGGGACAGCGCGCAGTCGGCCACGAAGCCCGTCTCCCCATCCTCGGCGGCGCGGATCAATTCGGCGATGCGTGGACGATCCGATTCGTCCAGCAGGTCGACGAATTCGCTGCAGCCTTGCAATTCGGGGCATGACCGATTTACCAATTCCCATAGGCCGGGCGACGCGTACGCGATTTGCCCGCCGACCAGCGCTACCAGCACGAGTTGACCGTTTTCGACCAGGCAGCGAAGTGCGGTCTCGGAAAATACGATGTCGGCGATGGTGCGTGGCTCGTGATTGCGTGCGTGACGTGGGTCACGTGAGCCCGAGGCTGTCGGAACGACAGCGGTTGCGGCCAGGGGCGAGTTCGATTCCTGGTTTTTGCATTCAGTGGGAAACATCATCAACCTTTCGAATTGCGAAGAGCGGTGTGCGCTGCCGGATTGCCCTCGCGCAAGAGTTCTTGCCCAAGCAGGGATCCCGACCCGGCACCCGGGTCTGCCGCCAGAAACGGTGCTGACCGGAGTGGATCCGAGTTTCCGGTAAAGCCATCGTGGCTGAATGGCCTAGTTGACGCCCAATTGCGCGGCAATTCCGCACGACCTTTTCGGAAGACCCGTGTGCTCCGCCGGGATCTTGCCGACCGACAGCAGGGCCGGGAAAAATCCTCATATCTGGGCACTTTGGGCGATGGGGCAGCCGGAAAATGGGCCTGCAAGGTGTTGCCCGTGGCCCGGCCCGGTAAAAGGCGGCCGGACGCCCCCAACTCGACCTCATCACCTCTAGCGTCCTGCCAACATGAGTCGTGGCCAGCCGCCCAGCGCGCCTGGCGCGCCTATCGCCCGCGTTGTCTTGGAGCCTCGTCGCTTCAGACAACTGCTCTGGGCGGCGACGGCGTGCTTCCTGCTGGGAGGGGCGTTGACCGTCTCGCATGGTCCGGGCTGGAAATTCACCGCCCCGCTGATGGGCACGACGGCGCTGTTGCTTTCTTGCGCTTCGACTCGCCAACAGCGGTCGCGCGGAAACGGCAACCGCCTTGGCACTGATTACCCTCACGCTAGGCGTGGGCCTGCTGATCTACAGCTCCGAGGGCGTCCATGACGAGGCGGAAACCGCGTTCCCGGGCATGCTCGCTTTCACCAGCATGCTCGGAAGCCGCCGCCTCTTTCTCGCGGTGCTGGCGACGATGCTCGGCGTGCTGACCTTCGTCGTCACTGCCAGCGTGCTGGGCTGGCATACGAACGTCGTCGACCCGTCCTCCTTTGAGACGCTCTCCGTCCTGGCGGTCATCCTCGTCCTGACCGCCCTCTTTGTCTGGCTGACGGCAAGTGACCTGCGCCGGGCCCTGAGCAAGCTGGAGGCTGATAACGAGCGGATTCGAGAGTCGCATGCCCGCATCCACGTTCTAGCTCACCATCATGCGCTGACCGGTCTGCCCAATCGCCTGCTGGCGCGCGATCGGCTCGAACAGGCCATCGCCCGGGCCGAGCGTGCGCACCAGCCCGTTGCCCTCGTCTCTCTCGATCTAGACCATTTCAAGGCGATCAACGACAGCCTCGGC
The DNA here is from genome assembly GCA_963729785.1 of uncultured beta proteobacterium. Lineage (GTDB taxonomy): Bacteria > Pseudomonadota > Gammaproteobacteria > Burkholderiales > Burkholderiaceae_F > GJ-E10. The sequence goes on from CAVSPM010000037.1 coordinate 126,846, forward strand.
CACACTGCCGGCGACCTGTTGCTCTGCGAAATGGCCAAACGCAAGGTGGGCGTGCTACGCATCAGCGACACCGTCAGCAGGCAAGGTGGTGACGGGTTCGCGATCGTCGTGGGTGGCGTTCCGGACGAGTCGGCCGTCGTCGCGGTGGCCATCAAGATCAACGAAATGCTTGCGGAGCCGTTCAAGCTCAGTGGAACTGAGATCACGGCAACATCTTCTCTCGGGATCGCCTTCTATCCGAGGGACGGCCGTCACTGCGAACCCCCGCCCAAATGCGCCGACATGGCCATGTACCGGGCCAAGGATGCCGGCCGAAATGCCTTCCGTTTTTTCCACGCCGCGATGAACACGAGCGTGATCGAGGCGATGCACCGGATCTCTGGCATCCGGACTGCGCTTGCGAAGCAGGAGTTCAAATTGCACTACCAGCCGATATTCCATCTGTGCACGGGCAAGATCATCGGCGCCGAGGCGCTTCTGCGCCGGACACATCCCGGGATCGGGGCCATTCCCCCGGCAAAATGCATCCCGGTGGGCGAACGTTCGGGGCTTATCGACGATGTCGGCGCCTGGGTTCTGAAGGAGGCCTTTTGCCGAGCCAAGTCGTGGCGCGATCGAGGCATGACGCAAATGCGGATTGCCGTCAAATTGTCCCCGTCCGGTTCCGGCGTGACGACATCGAGCGCGACATCCTGGAAGCCATCGCCGAGTCCGGACTACCACCGGGCTGCATCGAACTGGAGCTGACGGTATCCTTGCTGCTCGCTGACTCAAGCCAGCTGCGCAAACTGCTGGGTCGTCTGCGATCCCTGGGTATCCGGCTCTCGATCGACGATTTTGGGACCGGCTATTCCAATCTGGCGTACCGGAAGCGCGTTGAACTGGCGCGCCGGAAGATCGAACGCTCGTTTGTCCAGCGCATGACAGAGGACCGAAACAACGCAGGGATCGTTCGAGCCATCATCGAGATGGCACACAGCCTAGAGCTCGAGGCCGTCGCCGAGGGTATCGAAGATCACGCGACCTTGCAGCGTCTGGTGGAGCTCGGCTGCGAATGCGGCCAGGGCTTCCTTTGCTACCCGGCCCTGCCATCGGACGAATTTTTCCGCTACGCCTGCGCGCATGCCGATCGGCAGGCCTCGGTCGCCTAGTCGCCGGTTTGCGAGCATGGGGCGCGAGGCGCTTCAGGCTTTGAGGCGATAGCCGGTTCGAAAGATCCAGACGACCACGGCAAGTCCAGCCAAGAAGAATCCAAGCGTTGTCGCCAGGCTGATGCCAACGCCGACATCGGCCGTGTCATAAAAGCTCCAGCGAAATCCGCTGATCAGATACACCACCGGGTTGAACAGCGTCACTGTGCGCCAGGCAGGCGGCAGCATGTCGATCGAGTAGAAGGCGCCGCCAAGAAACGTCAACGGCGTGACGATCAACATCGGAATGAACTGCAATTGTTCGAAACTCTTAGCCCAAACGCCAATGATGAAACCGAACAGACTGAAGGTCGTCGCGGTCAGCACCAGGAAGCCCATCATCCACACCGGGTGTTGGATGCGAATGGGGATGTAGCAGGCGGCGGTTCCGAGGATGATCAGACCCAGCACAATCGATTTGGTGGCTGCAGCACCAACGTAGGCCAGCACGATTTCCATCGAGGAGACAGGCGCCGCCAGGACCTCGAAGATCGTGCCGGTGAATTTGGGCAGGTAGATGCCGAAGGAGGCATTCGACAGGCTCTCGGTGAACAGCGAAAGCATGATGAGACCGGGGACGATGAAGGCTCCGTAGGGAACATCGTGCACCTCACGCATGCGCGAACCGATGGCGGCGCCAAAGACCACGAAATAGAGCGAGGTCGTTATGACCGGTGTGAGCAGGCTCTGAAACACCGTACGCAGCGCGCGGCCCATCTCCAGGCGGTACAGGGCCCAGACGCCATGCCGGTTGAAGCCAAGGCGGATCATGTCCTGGCCGCCACGCGCTCGCTGACGAGGCGCACAAAGATGTCCTCGAGCGAGCTTTGTCGGGTGTTCAGGTCGTGGAAGCCGATATCGAGTTCGCCCATGCGCTGGAGCAGCGCCGCAACGCTAGCCCCCTCCACGGCCGAGTCGAAGCGGAATTCGAGTTCCCGCCCCTGGTCCTTCAGACTCAGCGCCCAGGCGCTTAGATCCGGCGGAATCGCGGCGAGCGGCTCGCGCAGGTGCAGGCTCAATACCTTCTGTCCCAACTTCTGCATCAATCGATCCTTCTGTTCGACGAGAATGAGTTCGCCCTTGTTGATCACTCCGACCCGATCGGCCATCTCTTCGGCTTCGTGGATGTAATGCGTTGTCAGGATGATGGTCACGCCACTATCGCGCAGCCGGCGCACCAGCTCCCACATGTCCAAGCGCAATTCCACGTCGACGCCCGCCGTCGGCTCGTCGAGGAACAGGATCTGCGGCTCGTGCGCCAGCGCCTTGGCGATCAGCACGCGCCGCTTCATGCCGCCGGACAAGGCAAGGATTCTTTCTGCGCGCTTGTCCCAGAGCGACAGTTCGCGCAGGATCCGTTCGACGAAGGCCGGGTCCGGTGCGCGGCCGTATAGACCGCGGCTGAAGGTGACGGTCGCCAACACGGTGTCAAAAGCGTAGGTCGTCAATTCCTGGGGAACCAGACCGATCAAGCGGCGCGCTTGACGGTAGTCCCGTACGATGTCGTAGCCGTCGGCTGTTACCGAGCCGGAAGTGGGCGTGACGATGCCGCAGATGATGCTGATGAGCGTGGTCTTGCCGGCGCCATTGGGTCCGAGCAGCGCAAAGATCTCCCCCTTTTGAATCTCTAGGTCGACGTTCTTGAGCGCCTGCAGACCGGAGGAATAGGTCTTGGTCAGTTTCGCGACGCGCAGGATGGGTACCGGCGGCCGGACGGGTACAGTTTGCTCGATCGGTGTCATGTGGCGATCGTAACCACAAACCGGACGCCTGGGCAGGGGCGCAGGCGTCGCCGCGTCTGCCGGCCTAGGGCCGCACTTGGACGAACTGCGTCGTCGGGCGATCCTCGCGGATCGGCAGATTGATGGCTGCGGCCCCCAAGGCCAATGCAATATCCGCGACCCACATCCAAGAGTAATTGCCAAAATGTGTCATCGCGACGCCGCCTAGCCAGGCGCCGAAAAACCCCCCAATCTGGTGCGACAGTAGGGTCAGGCCAAAAAGCGTGGAGAGGTAGCGCGTGCCGAACAGCTTGCCCACCAGGCCCGCGGTCGGGGGCACGGTCGAAAGCCACGTCAACCCGAGGACTGTGGCGAAGACATAGAACGTCAGCGACGTACGGGGCGCGAGCAGGTAAACCGCGATCGCGATTGCGCGGACAAAATACACCCAGTAGAGCAGCCATTTGAGACGGATCCGGTTGCCCAGCACGCCGACGCCCAAGCTGCCGGCGATATTGCTCAGGCCGATGACGGCAAGTGCATTGGCGGCCACGCTAGCGCTTAATCCGCACAGGGCGACCTCCGTGGGCAGGTGCGTCACCAAGAAAGCGACGTGAAACCCGCAGGTGAAGAACCCTAGGTGCAGGCACCAGTAGCTCTTATCTCGCGCCGCCTGCCGCAGTTGCGCCTTCAGTCCCGAGTCCGTGGCGGGCAGGTCCGCCTTCGCGGGCGCCCCGCTCGTGGATTCGCGCGTACGCAGGACCCAAGCCAGGGGCAGCGTCGATAGCATCAACACCGCCATCGTCGATATCGCGCCGGTCCAGCCCAAATAGCCAATCAAGGCCAGGTTCAGCGGCGCAAACACAAATTGCCCGAAGCTGGCTCCCGCGTTGATTGCGCCTGCGGCCAAGCCGCGCTGTTCGGGTGCGAGTCGGCCGGCGGTGGCGCCGATGAGAATGGAAAAGCTGCCCGCGCCTGCGCCGGCCGCGCTCAGGACACCCAGCGTCCAGACCAGACCCAGCGTCGTGTGCACGAAAGGTGTCAGACCAAAACCCAACGCGAGCAAAACGGCGCCGGCCAGGAGCACCCGAACGGGACCATAGCGGTCGGCCAGCGCGCCAAAGAGCGGTTGGGAAGCGCCCCAGACGAACTGGCCGACCGCCAGTGCCAGGCTGATGTCGGCCAATCCGAGGCCGGTGCTGCGATCAATGGGAGCGACGTAGAGGCCCAGCGATTGGCGCGCCCCCGTCGTGACCATCAGAATCGCAGCTGAGGTGAAAATCAGCGGCCACGGGGTCTGGCGCTTGCTGTGCACTTGCGCTGAAAGGGCCGGCATGTTGACTGCGAACGGGCTGCGAAGGGTTGGCCGGGATGCTACACGCCGCGGGCAGGCCCGCGCAGCGCGCCGAGCGCGGTCTTTGCCCCTGCACGCGTGGTCGCCGCGCGCGGGCGACGCGCCTCTCCCGGCCCGCTGGATCGGCGCCTCTTGGCATGGCATCCGGGAAACACGTACGATCCGACGCTTTTGGGTTGTCTTCTACCTCCCGTTTTGCGGGCGCTAACCTGCGCGCCCCTTCGGAGCCTCATCAGGCATGCGCGCCCCAGCAAGCTCCGCCGGTCCGATCCGCCCCGCCATGGGGTTCAAGCAGTTTGTCGCATTTGTCGCGGCTGTCATGGCAACCAATGCCCTAGCCATCGACACGATGTTGCCGGCCCTGCCGGTGATCGGGCAGGCATTGGGTATTTCGTCGGACAACGACCGGCAGTGGATCGTGACGGCTTATCTGCTGGGATTTGGCGCGGCGCAGATCGTCTATGGCACCATTGCCGACCGCTTCGGGCGCCGGCCCGTGCTGCTGGCCGCGCTAGCGCTGTATGCCCTGTTCAGTGCCGTGGCGGGCTTCGCGAACGCGCCTGGGGTGATGGTCGTCGCCCGGGTTCTACAGGGGATCGGCGCCGCGGGAACGCGCGTGCTGGCGGTGTCCATCGTCCGCGACCGCTTTGCCGGGCGGCAGATGGCGCGCGTGATGTCGCTTACCTTCATCGTCTTTCTGGCAGTTCCCATCGCCGCGCCTTCGCTCGGCCAGCTGATCATGCGGGTTGCGCCCTGGCCGGCGATCTTCTTCGCGCTTGCCGCCTTCGGTGCAACGGTGCTGGTTTGGACCGCATTGCGATTGCCCGAGACCTTGCACGACGAGGATCGGCTGCCGATATCCGCCACGCGCATCTGGGGTGCCTTTCGTTGGGTTCTGAGTGAACGTATGGCCGTGGGCTACACGCTGGCCATGACGACGATGATCGGCGCCTTGTTCGGCTACATCAATTCCGTTCAGCAGATCTTCGCCGACGTGTTTCACGCGGCCTCGCTGTTCCCGCTGATCTTTGGGCTCTCGGCGTTGTTCATGGCGGCAGCGTCGCTGCTCAATGCACGCGTCGTTGGTCGGATCGGCATGCATCGCGTATCGCACAGCGCCTTGCTCGGTCATGTTGTGGTTGGTGCTGTGCACGCGGCGCTGGCGTGGAGCGGAATGGAAACCCTGTGGGTCTTTGCGCTCTGTCAGTCGCTGATGCTCTTTTGCTTTGGGCTGGTGGTGTCCAACTTCGGCGCCATGGCGATGGAGCCGCTCGGCCATATCGCCGGGACGGCCTCTTCCGTGCAGGGCTTCGTCACCATCGTGGGTGGCGCCTTGCTTGGTCTTTCGATCGGGCAGCGGTTCGACGGCAGCGTCATCCCCATGACGCTTGGGTTCACTGTTCTCGGCTTAATCTCCTTGGCTATCGTCTTGGTGACAGAGAAGGGTCGCTTGTTTCACTCGACGCAAGCTTCGGCAGGCGCGGCGGGGATCTGACCTGCCATATAGCCGGGCGACGGGATCGCTGCGCGCAACCGCCGATCGATTCGATCGGCGCCAGCGCGGGCGTGTTGAACCCGGGGAGACGGACCGCATGCATCGGGCCGTCGGCGGCGATGGACCAGGTGGGAGACGCGGCAAAGGCGATCGCCCCACGGTCAACGCCCGCGGCGGGAGCGCTGGCGCCGACTTGCGTGAAGCTTGGCGCTGCTTGGTACCGGCGTTCGCCAAGGACCCGTCGCGCCCTCAACACCGGTCAAGAGACTGCGGCTTGCATCGAACTCCGATGGGGCGCCATCCCCGAGCACGATCCGACGACGAGCGGACCGCGCTCGACCCGTCCGTCAAGATGATTTCTTTACGAACCGCGCATACTCCTCGGGACTGAGGATCTCAAACAGCACCACGACGCGCTTGACGCCGCTGACGCGGCTGGCCGCCTGTTTGGCGAGTTCCGCCTCTTCCGCGCTGACCTTGCCGAAAAGGTATATTGACCCAAGGGTGGCGCTCGTTTTCACAACGCCTGCCGGCAGACCCTTGACCTCAATCAGCGCCTCTCGAACCTTGCCGGCAAGGAACGCATCATCGGCCTGGCTGCTGAGACCGGCCAGCGAGCCGATGGTCAGCTCGTTGGTTACGCCGCGCACCTCTTCACTGGATGCGGCAAGCGCCTCGGCGTCCTGTCGATCCTTTTCCTGGGGAACCTGTCCGGCCAGTAATACGTGCTGGTCGTAGGAAGTGACGTCGATGCGTACCGACTCACGCGCAAAGCGATCGTTCAGGCCAGAATTGACGCGGTTCTCGATCTGGGTGTCCGCGAGCTGGATGCCGGTGGAACGCCGGTCGGCATAGACAAGCGCACCGCCGAGCGCGGCGCCCCCTACCGCCACGACACAACCGTTCATCGCGGTGGCGCTTGCCGCGATCAGACAAGCCCAGCGAAGCACAGAAACCAGTTCACGCATGATCACTCCTCACTCGTTGCAAAAGCGTACCGCAGACGCCGTATTGCCGGGCGCTCGACCAGGACCGTGCGCCGTATTTTGCCAAGCTTTCGCCCGGGCCGTAGGAACACTTTGCGCCACCTTGTCGAAAGGCGAGCGCCGTCAGGCTATGCTGCCGGCAGGCTTGCGCACCCAGCCAGCGAATTCTTGACGGACCCAATATGCCGTGCGGGGCGAAACACCATGACGAAACCCAGTTCGGATGACTCTACAGCACCCTGGCCGGAACAGTCGCCCTGGGTCGAGTCGGGCCTTGCCCAGCAGGAATTTCCCGTCGGATTGTATGTGGTCGCCACGCCGCTGGGGAACGCGGCGGATGTGACGTTGCGCGCATTGTGGGTCATGCGATTGGTCGACAGCATCGCCTGCGAGGACACGCGCACGACCGCTCCGCTGCTGGCTCGGTTCGGGATCCACCGCCGCCTGCAGTCGCTGCACCAGCACAATGAGGCTGGCACAACGGAGTCGATTCTCGAACAGCTGGCGCGTGGCGAGCGCGTGGCCCTGGTCAGCGACGCGGGCACGCCGGCGATTTCGGATCCGGGAGCGCTTCTCGTCCAGGCCTGCCTGGCGGCCGGTGTGCGGGTGATTCCGGTGCCGGGCGCGAGCAGCTTAACGGCGGCCCTATGTGTTGCCGGGGTGCGCGCGGGCACAGTGCATTTCGCTGGCTTTGCGCCGTCGCGCGGGGCGGCGCGACAGCGCCACTGGAGCATGTTGGCGCAGGTCGACGGCGCCGTCGTAATCTTCGAGGCTCCCCACCGGGTCGCGAACACGGCGCGCGAGTTGCACGTGGTATTTGCACCAGAGCGCCGAGTCGTGATTGCACGCGAATTGACAAAGAAATTCGAGTCGATCGTCGAAACCACCGTGGCCGATCTGCCACGTCTGATCGAGCGCACGGTACCGCGCGGCGAATATGTTCTGGTCATCGATGCGTCCCAAGTTGGACCAACCCCAGGGGCGCCGGCCTCGGAGCCGGCCGAAACGATCGACGCCACGACGGCTAAGTGGCTCACGGAACTAGCCAAGGAATTGCCCGCGCCGCGTGCCGCAGCCGTCGCCGCCAGGGCCAGCGGATTGCCGCGAGCCCTCTTGTATGACGCGATCGCCAGCCGCGACACGAAACCGCGCTGACAGGGTGCGGGATCCAGCTCGCCTCGGTACCGGCTTGCGCGAGCGCAGGTTCCCCTCGTGGGCAGCCGGCCTCGTAGCAGGCCGGGCGCAACGGTCTCAATCATCGCTGTACGATGGCCGATGTGCGTGGCGCCAAGCAGCCGCCGCTGGTCTAAAACGGCGCTCTTCGCCTCTACCGCGTTCCCGTCAAGTAGTTGCCCTGATACAGGAACCGTACGAAGTCCGATTGCGTGATGATGCCCACGACGCGTTGATCGGCATCGACGATCGGCAAATGGTGGTGCCCCGACTGAGTGAAAATGGGCAGCAACTCCATCACGTGCTGCTGGACGTTGGCAACGCGCACATCGCGGCTCATGATTTGGCCGACGAATGCCGCTTTGTCCGGCCGCGCGGGCCCGCCGGGCTTGAGGAGCGTCCTGAGCTTGGCGCGAAAGTCCGGCCGTCCGTCGATTTGCGCGGCGCGGAGGAAATCGGCCATGGTAAGGATGCCGACGATACGCCGCTCCCGGTCGATGACCGGAAGGGCCTTGATCCGATGCGATTTCATTCGCGCCCAAGCTTCTTCCAGCGTCGAATCGCGGCCGACCCAGACCAGATCCCGCGACATCACCTCCGCGCAATGTATGTCTCCGAGGTGGCGCCGATACCCTTCCAGTTCGGCCGCCAGCAATAGCGCCTCGAGGTCGTCGCGGCTGACGTCCAGGATCTGGTTATAGCGCGTCAGGACCGCGTCCAAGTCCGCAGCGTCGAAAAGCGCGCGGACGTCGGATTGGGTCGGTGCCGGTACCCGTTGTGCATGCGGATAGCGCCGGCCGGTGAGGGAGTTATAGACCAGGCCTGCGCCCACGAGCAGCAGGGAACTCGTCAGGACGGTGGCCGGGGAGAACGGCGCGGCGCTCTGATGCGTGAGGACGGCGAGCAGGGCCGTCGCACCTCCCGGCGGATGCAGGCAACGCATGGCGAACATCGCGGCGATCGCCGTGGCCACGGCCAGCGCGGCGGCGAGCGCCACGTCGGGCACCCAGATCGCGCACGTCAGGCCAATCAGGGCCGAGGACACATTCCCGCCGACGACCGCCCAGGGTTGTGCCAGCGGGCTGGCGGGCGCGGCAAACACGAGCACGGCGCTGGCCCCCAACGGCGCCATGAGCCAGGCACTGGCCAGGGGCGTTCCCGCGAGCAGGCGACCAACGCTGGCCGTCAACAAGATGCCGGCGAACGCGCCAGCGACGACCCGCAGGCGCTCCCGCCGATCCACCGGGAACGGGGCGGGAGCAAAAGAGCGCATCCAGTCCAGCAGGCGCTGTGCCGGACTTTGCGGCGCTGGGTCGCCTTTAGCTGGAAATGGTTCGGGCGGGGCCATGGCGCGAGAGACGAGATCCTGCAAGGGCAGACCAATGCCATCGAATTCGGCATGCGGCGTGCGTCGCCGGAGCCAAACCGTGCGAACTATAGGACGCTTTTGTCCGCAGCCGGGGTGTTCCCATTCGGCAGGAAGGGGTCGGCGAAGATCTGCGAGCTCGCGGCTCCGGCGAGGAACGTTTCGATGCGGGCGGCGTTGACCATCTGCGGATTGCCGCACAGATATACGCGCCAGCCGGTCAAGTCCGGCGTGTCCTTTAGCGCCTGTTCGAGTGGCGTTCCAGTCCAATGCCCGTCGAGCGAAGGATTCGCGGAGATGCAGGGTTGGTATTGGAAATTTGGACGCGTAGTGGCCATGTGGCGCAATTGGTCCATCAGGTAAAGACCCCTGGCGTCCCGACTGCCGTGGTACAGATGGATGCGCCCGCGATGCCCGCTGTTAAGGGCGTCGCGTGCGATGCCGTATAAGGGTGCCAATCCGCACCCGGTGCCGAGTAGCAGTATGTCTTGCTGGGGCGCGCCGGGAGCGTAGAAGCAGTCGCCGAAAGCTTCGGAGATCGTTACGATGTCTCCGGGCTCTAAGCGCTCGAAGATCCATCCGCTCACCAGTCCACCGGAGAACCTACGTACGTGCAACATCAAGTCGTCGTCGAGCGAGGGTACGCTGGCAAGCGAATAGTTGCGTGCGGTACGGGGGTTCATGAACAAGCGCAGAAACTGCCCGGCGCGGTAATCGAAGCGGCCCGCCGGTCGCAGACGCACCGCGCGAATTTCGTCATTCAGGCGCTCAATTGCCGTTACTTTTGCTTCGATGCGCTCGATCACATCGTCGGCAAGCGCCACCTCGAGGTCTTCTGCCGGGGTGCATTGGCACGCAAGAAACAGCCCGCGCGCCTTCATGGTCGGGGTCAACCCGGCTTGCGCCTTCTCGGGCACTGTGCCTCGGACTGCGCGCATCAGGCAAGATTGGCAGACGCCTGCGCGGCAGGAGCTTGGAACGGAGTGACCCCGGGTCGTCAGGCAGTCGAGCACCGACTGCCCGTCGGTCTCGTAGGACGAGCCCTGAAAAACGACCCGGGGCATGGGCGCGGGCCTCAGCGCCCGAGAACGTCGGTGCGGGTGCTTTCCGCGATCGCACCTGCTTGCGCGATCAGGTTGTCGGGCACCTTAAGTTCCTTGAGCGTAGCGACCAGGTTCTCGAGGACCGCATCGAAGTGGGAGTCATTGAGTCCGTCCTTGACCAGGTGGGCGTGGCCGGTACGCATGTCCTTGTGGGTGTAGTTGTTCGGGCCGCCGAAGGCCATTGTCAAGAAGGCCTTTTGCTTGGCTGCCTGCCTGCTCATGTCGACGCCGCTGAAAAAGCGCTTGATGCGGTCATCCTTTAGCACCTTGCGGTAGAAGATGTCCACGGCGGCATCGACGGCGGGAGCGCCGCCGATTTCTTCAAAAAGTCCCATTTCGTTCCTCTCAGTCGATTCGGAATTCGTACCCGGATGCCCGGCGCCGGTTTGGTGTGCGTCCCGATGCCTGTCAGCCGATTTAACCGGGCGGATTCAAAACATGCATCGCAAATGAATATTATGAAGACGTGTCGTTCGTGTCAATATCGAAAGCAGGGGTCCGACGTTGCTTTTCACTTCAAAAGAACCTGACTGACGCAAGTCAAAGCGCAGGTCCGGAATCTGTCGAAAGATGTACCGCAGTCGTTTCTTTACAGTGCGGTAGCAGCCTGGGTGGAAGTGATTGAGTAGAATGCTCAACCATTGGTCGCGATCCCTCGCCGAACGCAGGGGCCCGTCGACGGCATTGCTTACCGTTGCAAGGACGATCCATGCAGCTCACCCACTTCACCGATTACTCGCTGCGCGTCCTCGTTTTTCTAGGCGCCCATCCTGAACGCCTCTGCACGATTTCCGAGATCGCCGAGTCTTACGGCATATCGGAAAATCACCTGATGAAAGTCGTGAATCGATTGTCCGCGCGCGGCTATATCGAGACTGTGCGCGGCAAGGGAGGTGGCATGCGGCTGGCGCGCGCGCCGCGGCTGATTCATATCGGCGGGGTGGTCCGCGACATGGAGGAGCGTTTTGACATTGTCGAGTGCTTCAATGAAGAGCACCAGGACTGCCCGCTGCTGCCGGCGTGCACGCTCAAGTCGATTTTGAGCGAAGCGAGCCGCAGCTTCCTGGCCGCGCTGGACCGCCATAACCTGCAAGACGTTCTTGGTGGGGATCTAAGCGGCATGTTCTCCCTGGCAAAAACCAAGCGGATTCCGGTCCGGCGGATCAGCTAAGAGGCGCGCGTCGATGGTGGGCCTGTTTGTGTCGCTCAAGGCAATTCACGTCGGGGCGGTCGCATTGTCCGTTACGGGGTTTTTCACGCGCGGACTCGCCCTGCTGGCCGGGGCGAACTGGGTGCAGTCGCGGCCCGTCCGCCTTGCTTCGCACTTGGTCGATACCGTCTTGCTTGCCTCGGCATGCACGCTGGCTTGGATGCTGGGTGTGTCGCCGCTGACGCACGCTTGGCTTGCGGCCAAGGTCCTGGGCGTGTTCGTTTACGTCGGCCTGGGACTGTGGGCGCTGCGTTTTGGGCGCAACCGGGTCACACGCGCGAGTGCCTGGCTATGCGCTCTGGTCACGTTCGCCTACATCGTTTCGGTGGCTCTGACCAAGGATGTGCGCGGGTGGCTGCCACGATGACGCTAGCGCCTTGATGCGGATTGGCGCCCGGTCTGTCCGTGACCTGGCGGGCACCGATCGCGGATCGCGGCCGCCGCCGTGCGCGCCCACGCCGCATACGCTGGTGCGCCCGGATGAAACCCGTCGGCCGCGATCGCGTCGCCGGTGACCGGCAATTGCGGCGCCAGCCATAAGCACTGGGCATCTGCCTGCGCGACTTTGCGCAGCTCGAGGTCCAATTGCCTGGCGCGCGTTCCCAAATACCAGCGCAGTGGCTGCGGCAATGCCGGAAATAGATGCATGGGCGGCAGGCTGGTGAGCAGGATGTGGCGCGCGCCAAACTTCACCCGCAACAAGACGACCATGCGCGCAAGATCCATCCGCCAGTCCCGGATCGCGGTTCGCCCGGTCGCGTCGTTTACGCCGACGGAGAGCAGGACCACGTCGAACGTCTCGGCCGCGGCACGTTCAAGCTGTTCAACCAGATCGCGCGCTGCGAGGCCCGTCTGCGCGCGCAGCTGCCAACTGACCCGGAAATCTCGGCTAAGTTCCGAAACCAGATTGCCGCAGAGCGCATCCGCCTGGGTCAAGACGCCCACGCCGGCCGCCGCGGAATCTCCTGCGATCAACAGGCGCAGCCGCGGCCCGAGACCTTGCGTGCCGGACCTCGCGCCCGAGGCTTCCGGCAATCGGGGGGTCACACGCCGGACGTAGCGCCCCTGCGCGACGAGGATCGGCGCTAGACCGAGCGTCGCTATCTGGTATCCCATATTCGTACCCGGCCTTCTCCCATGTTGGATGCAGATTGTCAGCCCATTTTGGCAACCGCGTTGGCGCGCAGCCAAAGTCGGCCTGGCCAGCCCATCCGATCGACGAGAACGTCGGATCGCAGATTATCCCGGGCCAGATCGCCGCCCCCGGGATCAAGGCGGCGCCTCGCCAGCCACGGCGGAGCAACCGTGTCGTGACCAAGACACGATCGAAGCGTTGCCATGATAAGGCTGGCGCAAAATCAACAGACCCGCGCCGAATTTGCACGACGCAGTGCCCGATTTGCGATCCGGCGGACGGGAAGAGTCAAACTGAACCCGGGGATGAGGGGGGCGGGCGCGGCCTGATCCCTGGACCTGACAGCATGCTTTGTTACACCTCTTGCTGAATTGTTGCCAACAAAAGCTTTGCGGCCGGTTGTGCTGGGTGCATCCTTGGGATTCGATTTGATAGTCTTTTTCAATCCGGACAGAGGGAGAATTTCCATGACACTTGGACGAAAAACCGGCCTTGCTCTGGCCGCGGCTCTAATCTTGCTGGGAGGCGCCACTTCGGCCCAGGAGCGCGAGCACGGCGGTGGCGGTCGGCCCGAAGGACGTCAAGTGGAACCTCACCCCGGCCCAAGAGGGTATGAACGCCCGGTCGAGCCGCGCGGCTGGGACGCCCGCCCCGGCGTCGTCGATCGCGGCGCCTATCAGCACAACTTTCAAGCGGCACGAAGCTACCGCATCGGACCGTACCACCGTCCGCCGGGCTGGGTGGAACGCCACTGGGTGTACGGCCAGATCCTGCCGCGCGCCTATTGGGTTTCGCAATACGTTCTGGCCGACTACTGGCTGTTCGGCCTTGAAGTTCCGCCTGCGGGCTATGAATGGGTACGCGCCGGCCCCGACGCGTTGCTGGTGAACATCGTCACGGGGGAGATCTTGCAGGCGGAGTACGGGGTATTCGGTTGAGTTTGGCCGTGGCCCGGTCTCGTCTGGCTTCGACGCTCGCCCGGGGCTCAACTGGGACGATATTGGTACAGCCAAGTCTCGGATAGCGGCTGATCGCCTGACCTAAGGTAGAGGCGCAGGTCAACCGGGTCCTGGCCCTCGACGGCAAGGTCGAATTGGACGCGCCAATGGCCCGCCACGCCGTCGGGCACCGGTTCGGCAAATACGTCGGAAAACTGGCCGCGGGGACTGCTGAGCACCGGCTCTGGCTTCACGCCGAAGGGCAAGTCGGTCAACGGGCCACCGAGAAATTCCACGACAAACTTTTCCGCGCCCGCTGGGCGCGCTTGGCCTGGCTGGCCGCCGCGACCTAGGCGAGTCGCCACACAGCGCGCCAGCGGCGTAGGATAGGGTTCGTCGGCGCTCCAATGCAGGCGGTAACGCAGGCGATAGCTGGCACCTGCGCGCGCGGGCTCCCGTGGCACCCACATGGCGACAATGTTGTCGTTGATTTCATCGTCCGTGGGGATCTCGACCAATTGCACGGCGCCAGCGCCCCATCCTTGCAGCGGTTCGACCCAGAGACTCGGACGCCGGTCGTAATACACCCCGTCGAGGTAGTGATCGAAGTTGCGGTCGCGTTGCAGCAGGCCGTAGCCGCGTGGGTCGACATCGACGAAGGCGCTGGCCGTGGTTCGCGCCGGATCGTTGAGCGGGCGCCAGATATGCTCGCCTTGACCGCTCCATACCGCGAGTCCATCAGAGTCGTGCACCTCAGGGCGCCAGTCCACGCCCTTGTCCTTGATGGTTTCGGAAAACCAATACATCGACGTTAGCGGGGCAAGTCCCAGCCGCTCGATGTCCTCGCGCAGAAACAGTGCGACCTCCACGTCCATGATGACGGCCTTGTCCCGGCGCAGGAGGAAACGGTATGCACCGGTCAGGCTGGGTCCGTCCAAGAAGGCGCAGACCGTCATCGTATTGCTGTTGTCCGACGGCGTTTCGAAGTAGAACTGGGTGAAATTCGGAAACTCCTCGGCACGGTTCACCGCTGCGACGTTGACGGCAACCGCGCGCGCGGAGAGTCCATACTGATACAACTCGCCGATGGCCCGGAAATAGGAGGCGCCGAGAAAAGCCACCCAGTCATTCTTGCGCCAGTCGAGCTTTCCCGGGCTTTCCAACCGGCTTTCCTGCAGGCGAAAGCCCGCATAGCCAGCATCCCGCGGCAGGCCAAGCGCCGGGCTGTCCGGCGGCATATCGAAATAGGCCGGATCGTAGTTAAGCTCCCGCGCCGCGGCGCCGTCGACTAGGTACATCTGCACCGGCGAATGAAAGTAGCGACCCAGGTGGAAAAAGGTGATCGGAAACCGTCCCGGTCCATCGGCGAACAACGCATATTCCGGCTTGAAGTGGATCTTGCCGTGCGCCTCGTAGTCGATGCGCTCCAACAAGTCCCTCGAGGGCGTCGTTGGCGGCACGTGCGGCTGGCCGGCCTTGGTGCTGGCCAGTGCCACCAGCGCCTCGAAGGAAAACGGCACTGGCTCCCCAAGGCGCATGCCCTGGGCGGCACGCGCAGAAGGCGCGGCGCGCAGCGCTGCGAGGGTGAAGCTAAGTGCGCCGAGGGCAAGAAAGGCTCTGCGATTCTTCATGGTCTAGCGCTGCGGTGACGCCCGCTGCGGATCTGTGCTGGCCGATAGCGCTTCGACGAACGCAACGTTGCGTTGTGCGCAAAGGCAATGGCTTTCCTGCGTGTGGCCGATCGAGTGCGCATCGTTCGAGGTGACGCCTCAATGCTGATACAGGGTCGTTTCCCGCGCGAGCAGCTCTTGCAGCTTCCGCGCCAGGGACATCGCTGCCTTGCGATCGGTCAGCTGGCCGACCAAGACGCGGCTGAGCCTGCCCGTTTGCAGGATGCGCACGGCGCGCGCCTCGGGCGGCAAGGCCTCGGCATCCGGGGCGGCCAGCCGTTGGGCGACCTGGTCGCGCAGCGCATTGGCATTGGCTGCGACCGAGAAGGCGCCAAGTTGCACGGACCAGCCTGCCAAATCCGCCGGGTCGGCCGGGGCGGCCAGCGAGTCCGTTGCCGCCGGCGCGTCGGCGGCGAGTGTCGTCGTTGCTGGCGGCTGCTCGCTCTTGTACACGGCGCTTGCGGCCGGCAGCGCCGTCGGCGCAGCGGCGATCGGTTCCAGAGGCGCTGGCGGCGCAAGCGCAGCCGGGGTGGTCACCGCGGCGGCAGCTGCGGTCGTTACCGGAGCGGGCGTCGGACTTGCCAGCGGCGCTGCCGGCCCAGCGATGTCCCGGGCCGTGAGCTTTTTTACGATCACCTCGCCGCTGCCCGGGCTGGCGATGCCCAATCGCACCGCCGCGGCATAGGAAAGATCGATGATGCGGTCCTGCACGAAGGGACCGCGGTCATTGACGCGTACCACGACGCTTCGGCCATCCCGTACGCTGGTGACACGGGCGTAGCTCGGGATCGGCAGCGTCGGATGTGCCGCACTCATGGCGAACATGTCGTAAGGTTCGCCGCTAGCCGTGCGGCCGCCGTGGTACTGGCGACCATACCAGGAGGCCATGCCGCGCTGCTCGAAGGGCGTATCGCTCGTGTCCGGCGTGTAGCTGCGCCCGAGCGCGACATAGGGGCGGTTGGCGTTCGGGTTGACGGGTTCGATGCGCGGCTCGGCATCCGGTACGGAGGCCAGGCCCGGCGGTACGTGGTCGGGCGGTCCATCGCTGGCGTAGTAGTGTCCCGGATGACTGGCACAGGCGCCAAGCGCCAGCGCGATCAAAAAGGGTAGGCCGGCTCTGAAGAGGGCACGCGAGTCAGCGCGCATTTCGTCTCCGGGCTTCAACTTTGCACCAGCTTGCGATGGCGTTGTATCGTCATCAGCATGCCGCAGGCCATGCCGACCGTGACCAGCGCCGTACCACCGTAACTGATCAGGGGCAGAGGCACGCCCACGACCGGCAATATGCCGCTCACCATGGCCATGTTTACGAAGGCGTAAGTGAACAAGATCATGGCGATCGAAGCGGCCAGCAAGCGCGCGAACGGTGTCGGTGCGTTGCCGGAGATGGCCAACGCTCGCGCCACGAGCACGAGGAACAGCAGCACCAGCACCACGTTGCCGATCAGACCGAATTCCTCCGAGTACACCGCAAAGATGAAATCGGTCGTACGTTCCGGAATGAATTCGAGGTGGGTCTGCGTACCCTGCATCCAGCCCTTGCCGAAGAAGCCGCCCGAACCGATGGCAATCATCGATTGCAGCGTGTGAAAGCCCTTGCCCAGCGGATCCGACATCGGGTCAAGCAGGGTGAAGATGCGGTTGCGCTGATAATCATGCAGAAAGGTCCACACGATCGGCATGGCGGCCAGCGTCCCGGCAACCAGGCTGATTAGCCAGCGCCAGGGCATGCCGGCAAAGAAGATAACGAAGAAGCCGGCGGCCAATACGAGCAGGGCGGTGCCCAGGTCGGGCTGCTTGGCGATGAGGCCGACCGGCACGAGGACGAGGGCGAAGGCGAGCAGGAAGTCGGCCGACCGCAGGCTGCCAGCCCGGCGGTCAAAATACCATGCCAGCATCAACGGCACGCCGAGCTTCATTATTTCTGCCGGCTGGACGCGCGTAAAACCAATGTCGAGCCAGCGCTGCGCTCCCTTGACCGAAACGCCCGCCACCAGCACGGCCAGCAGACTCGCCATGCCCAGCAGATAGACCGGGACGGCCATGCGGATCAGGACCCGGGGCGACAGGCTGGCGAAGAGCAGCATCACCGCAGCCGCCAGAAGAAAGTTGCGCAGTTGCGCACCGAAGTTGCCCGGGTGGTCTGAGGCAGCAGAATAGAGGGTGATCAATCCCACGAGCGATAGCGCGCCAAGGACCGCGAGCAAAGTCGGGTCGAGCGATCGCAGGAAGGACGTGAGGCGCTGACGCAGGCTGAAGACGATCGATTCCATGTTACGTCTCGGCCTCAGTGGAGGCCGCTCTGCGGCATGTTGTCCGGGTCAGCGGTGCCCGTGTGAACGGATGGCCCGACGGGTAGCTCCTTGCCCAACAAGTAATAGTCCATGACGGTGCGCGCGATCGGCGCCGCTGCCAGGGCGCCCCACCCGCCATTCTCCACCAGAAGCGCTAGCGCGATGCGCGGCTGCGCGCCGGGCTCGGCCGGGGCAAAGGCGATGAACAGGGAATGGTCGCGATGGCGCTCCTCTATGCGGTGCTCATTGTATTTCTCGTTCTGCCCGATCCCAACCACTTGCGCCGTTCCCGTCTTGCCGGCCGTGCTGTATGGGGCGCCGACGAATGCGGCGTAGGCCGTGCCGGCGCGGTCCACGGTAACGTCCGTCATGGCCGCGCGTACGAGCGTGAGATTCTCCGGATGCAGCGGAATGCGTCCCGACTCGGAACTGACAGTCGGCGTGCGTGCACCGGTTCGCGGATCCTCGATCGCCTTGACGAGGTGCGGCTTCATGACGACGCCGCCGTTGGCCAGCGTAGCGGTGGCGTGCGCCAGCTGCAGCAGCGTGAACGCGTTCTTGCCCTGACCGATGCCGATCGAGATGGTTTCCCCGCCGTACCACTTCTGATGGAACCGGCGCTCGTTCCATTCGGTCGATGGCAGGACGCCGGCCAGCTCGCCTTCCATGTCGATGCCGGTAATCTCGCCGAACCCAAAGGGCTTCATGAAATCGTGGATCGCGTCGACGCCCAGGTCATTGGCCAGCGCGTAGTAATACACGTCGCTGGAAACGACAATCGACTTGTGCAGGTCGACCGCGCCGTGACCGCCCTGGGTTCCGCCCTCGCGAAACAGGCGGCCGCCGTAGGAGTAGTAGCCCGGATCCATCGTGATGCTGTCGGGGCGGCGCTTGCCCAACTCCAGCGCTGCGAGAGCGAGGAAGGGTTTGTAGGTCGAGCCGATCGGATAGGTGCCGCGCAAGGCGCGGTTTAGCAGCGGCTTGTCGATGGAGCTGTTGAGCGCGTCCCAGTTGACCGGATCGATGCCCTCGACGAACAGGTTCGGGTCGAAGGTGGGCTTCGAAACGAAGGCCAGGACGTCGCCCGTCGCCGGCTCGATGGCGATCAGCGCGCCGCGGCGGTTGCCGAAGGCGCGCTCGACGATCTGTTGCAGTTTGATGTCAACGGAAAGAATCAAATTTTCCCCAGGGTCAGAGGGTGTGCGCGACAGCGTGCGCACCGGCCGGCCCCCGGCCGTGATTTCGACCTGTTCGAAACCGGTCGTTCCATGCAACTGCTCCTCGTAACTGGATTCGACGCCGATCTTGCCGATGTAGTCTGTGCCGTTGTAGTTGGCCGGCTGCGCGAAGCTGTCGATGCGTTCCTCGTCCTTGGCGCTTACGCGGCCAATGTAGCCTAGCAGGTGCGACGCGGTCTCCCCGAGCGGGTACTGGCGGAAAAGGCGCGCACGTAGCTCCACCCCAGGGAAGCGGAAGTGCTGCGCGGCAAAACGCGCCACTTCCTCGTCGCTCAAGCGTGTGCGGATCGGCACCGAGTCCAGATGCTTGTAGTCGTCGAGCGTCTTGTGAAAGCGACGCCGGTCGCGAGAAGGGACCTCGACCACCTTCGCCAGTTCGTCGATCGTCGCGTCCACGTTCTCGACCTTCGCCGGCTCGATCTCCAGCGTGTAGGCCGAGTAGTTCTTCGCGATGATCACGCCGTTGCGATCCTTGATCAGGCCACGGTTGGCCGTGACCGGCACCAAGGCGATGCGGTTTTGCTCGGCGCGCGCCTGGAACTCGCTGTGGCGGACGACTTGCAGCCAGACAAAGCGCATAAACAGCAGCAGGAAGCAAACCACCACGACGACGGAAGCGGCCAGCAGCCGCTGGCGAAAATGCAGAACTTCCACTTCCGGATTGCGTAGCGGTTTCATCGGATCTCCAGCGGCACTCCGGCGGGCGCGTGGCTACGCCGGTCGGTGTCGACCGTACCGCGTATTCTAGTGGTTGCGACGAGCTTATGGCCGGCGCCTCCCCATCGCTCCCGGACGAGGGCGGCATTTTTTGGGCGGACCGACCGGAGCGCAAATCTGACTCGCTGGAGGCGCCGAGCGCGGTTTCGTTTGCGCAGCGTCAATGGTCGGCGTCGGGATCGTGCAACCATTGGTCTCCTTGCCGCGCGTCGGGGCGCTACGGGTATCAACCTGCGGCCCGCCGGGAACGCGGACAACGGCACAACCTCCGCGGCGAGTAGCATCGAGTTCTTATGCAGCAAGGTCGACCAAAACCTGACGCCGATCAGCCGATCGATCCGGCGCGCGAGCCGCGGGTGTCTGCAGCGCCTGCGGCACCGGCCAGCTTGCCGCACCGGCCCTGGCATCAGCCCAAGTCGACCGAGGATGATCCTCTGGCACAGGAGCGCGTTCAAGCGATCTTGCGCGATCCGGGCTACCGCCTGGCCGACGAGGATGTGGACTTTCTGGCACGCCCCGACCTGCGCGGCTTGCGGCTGCATCTCGATTATGCCAAGGCCCAGTTGCACCTGGAAAAGCACGGTGTCGCACACACCATCGTGGTTTTCGGCGGCACGCGCATCTGCGAGCCGGCTGCGGCGCAGCGCGTCCTGCGCCAACTGCGCGCGCAAGCCGAGCAGGAGCGCACGAGCCACCCGCACTTGGCCCAACAACGTCGTCGCGAAATCGCTGTTGCCGAACGTATCTTGGCCAAGAGCCATTACTACGAAGTCGCGCGTGATCTGGGACGGCTGATCTGCGAGACGTCCCGCGCTGCCTGCGGCAAGGATCGGACCGCGCGCATGGTGATCATGACGGGCGGGGGGCCGGGCATCATGGAAGGGGCCAACCGCGGCGCTTTTGACGTGGGCGCCGAGTCGGTAGGACTGAACATCGCGCTGCCGAATGAGCAGTATCCGAACCCCTATGTAACGCCGGAACTGTGTTTGCGTTTCCACTATTTTGCGCTGCGCAAGCTGCATTTCGTTATGCGCGCGCGCGCTTTGGTTGCCTTTCCCGGGGGTTACGGCACTTTCGACGAGTTATTCGAGACCCTAACGCTGATCCAGACGCGCAAGATCGATCCGGTGCCGGTCGTCCTGGTGGGCAAGGCCTACTGGAAGCGCGCCTTCGATGTCGATTTTCTCGTCGACGAAGGAGTGATCGCGCAGGAGGATCGCGACCTGTTCTGGTATGCCGAAAGCGCGGCCGAGACTTGGAGCAGCATTCTCGACTGGTACCGGGACCGGGGGCGGCCGCTGCTGCTGAATCCGTCAGCGTCATCGGCACCGCCGTCGCTCCCACCCGGCCAAGACGGTGGCTCCGGCGCAGGGGACGGTGGGTGAGGATCTCGTTTCACGGCGCCGACCGCACCGTCACCGGATCTTGCCATCTCGTGGAGTGTGGCAGGCTGAAACTGTTGATCGATTGCGGGATGGCCCAGGGTGGCCACGAAACGGAGGAACGCAACCGCGCTCCGTTCGGGTTCACCCCGGCGGACATCGACTTCGTGTTGCTGACGCACGCCCACTTGGATCATTGTGGTCGTTTGCCACTGCTGGTGAAGCGCGGTTTTCGCGGAGAAATCATAGCGACTGCCGCGACCAGGGACTTGGCGCGCGTGGTGATGCTGGACTCGGCCCACGTGCTCGAGGAGGAGTTGCGGCGGCAGCGACGGCGCAGAGCGCGCGCCGGGCAAGTGGCCGCGGAGCCTCTGTATTCCATCCTGGACACGCTCGACAGCTTGGACCGCTTCGGCCGGACAGCCCAATACGGCCAGGTCCTGCAACTGGGACCGGGCGTGCAGGTTCGGTTTGTCGATGCCGGGCACATCCTGGGTTCGGCCGGCCTGTTCTTCGAGCTGGAGGAATCGGGTCACCGCCGGACGGTCATGTTCAGCGGTGATCTGGGCAACCAGGGCCGACCGCTCCTGCGGCCGCCGCAGGTGCCGCCACGCGCAGACCTGGCGGTGATGGAAACGACCTACGGAGATCGCCTGCACAAGCCTATCGGCCCGTCCATCGAGGAGCTCTACGACGCGCTGGATGCTGCGTTCGCGCGTGGCGGCAACGTCGTCATCCCGACTTTTGCCCTGGAGCGCGCACAGGAGATCCTTTGGTTCCTGCGCCAGGGGCGCGAGGCCGGACGCCTGCCCGGGCTCAAACAGGTCTTCCTTGATTCACCGATGGCCATTTCCGCAACGCAAATTTTTGAGCGCCATCCGGAATGCTTCGACGCGCCCGTGGCTCGGTGTTTCAAGGTCGGCATCGACCCATTCGCTTTGCCCGAGCTCGTGTTTACGCGCGTCGCCAGCCAGAGCAAGGCGATCAGCCGATATCGCAGCGGCGCCGTCATTCTTGCCGGCGCCGGCATGTGCAATGGCGGGCGCGTTCGCTACCACCTGCAACAGAATCTGGGCCGGTCGGAAAGCGGGGTCATATTCGTCGGCTTTGCCGCGCTCGGGACGCTGGCACGGCGCATCATCGATGGCGCGACGAGCGTGCACATCTTCGACGCCGCCATGCCGGTACGCGCGACCATCCACACCATCAACGGTTTTTCGGCGCACGCCGATCGCGATGAACTGCTCGCATGGCACCGTCACGTGCGCCCCCGCCGGACCTTTCTCGTGCACGGCGAGGAGCAGGCGATGAACGCCTTTGCTCCATTGCTGACGGATACCCAAGTACAGATGCCGGAGTACGGGCAGGCGTTCTCGATCTAGGCGACCGGTCGGTTCGGCAACGGGCCTGGACGCTGCGCTAGCTGCCGCGCCCGCTCGGTTATCTCGCTCAACCCAGAAGGGCATTCGCCGACCTTGTCCGCATTGGGCTGCGCCAGCCCGGTGGAGGTAGCGGCGATCGCCGCCGTCTTGCAGCGGCGCGCTGACCCAGAGACGCCCGCGGACGGTCAGGGAGGTGCTGCAGGTGGTTTGACCTCGATTTCCACGGTCATTCGCCCCGGAACGCCCAGCGCGTCGAAGGTCCATTGGCGGAATGCCTCCTCCATCGCCTGGTCATAAACCTGGGGCGGAGTGGCGCTGACGAGTTCAACTCGATCAACGGTCCCGTGGGGATTCACGCGAAGTACGACGACGACATGCCCAGTGACGATGCCCAACGCCTCGGCCAATCGCGGCAATTGAGGCATGACCTGGTTGCGCACGTGCAGCGTTGGCCCCGACGTCGCCTCGCTTGCTGGCGCATGCGCGTCCGTACCCGCCCGCGCAGCGGCGGTGCTGACGTCTTTTTCGAGCGGGCGGGTCGCATCTGCCGCCTGTTCGCGGCCCGCGGCGGGGACGCTAACTTTGGCGGCCGGCGGGATCGCGCTCTCCCGTTCGGCGTTTACGCGATCCGGCGCCGGTGCCCGTTTGGTGGCGAATTGCGATGCGGGGCCCTTGTCGCTATCAGCAGCGGCGCCGGAAGTCTCGCCCGGCGCATCGCGCCTTGACCAGAACCCGTAGCCACCAACGCCGAGGACGGCGATACAGCACGCGCCGATTGCGATCGCGGCAGTCCGGCGCGGAGCCGCGCGCGCTGGCCCGGGGTCTTGCCTTGCCCCGCGGGACGTCGTCTCCGGCGCTTGCCTGGTCATCGGCGCAGCGGACGGGGCGCTTGCCTCGGCTGCAGGGGCGGCGGGCGCCGCTGGCGGCAATGCATTCGGGGCCGAACTTGCCTGGGCTTCGGCATCCGGGAAGTGCTGCAAGCATTCGATCAGCCCCTGCGACTCTAGGTGAGCTAGCGACGAGGCAAGAGTCTTTTGGGGAAAGATCTTCGACAGTTCGCCGACACTGCGCTGCCCGTCAATCAGGATCAGCAACTGGCGCACAGAGGACGACATCGTGCCGCGCGTGGCATTGAGCGCGTTGGTCCCGGCCTGCGTCTTGCCGTAGACGTGCGAAGAACGTCCGGACGCGTCCATCAAGTGTTGCCGCCTGTCCTGCATTTTTTGCGCTGAATGCTGATAGTGCAGGCTAACCGAGTGGTCGCCATCCGGAGAAAAGCGCGTCTTTCGTCGACCATTTTGACGGGGGGCCGCGGCCACCTTACGGACACCGTGGATATGCCTGCCGCGACTTGCGCAATACGTACCCGCTGGGCGAAACTGCGCGTGAATACGCCAATCGAGTTTTGGCCGAAGAAGAGGTCCATGGATTCGCAACACGCCGGCGGTTGCCTGTGCGGAGCGCTGCGGTTTGCCGCCGCTGGCGATCCCGCAGGGGTCGCCTATTGCCATTGCCGGCTGTGCCAGCGTTCCAGCGGAGCGCCGGTTCTGGTCTGGGTCACGTTTTGCGAGAGCAATTTCCGCTATACGCGCGGCGCGCCAGCGCAATTTGCCTCATCGAGCCACGGGTTGCGTGAGTTTTGCTCGATTTGCGGCACGCAGGTCTTGTTCCGCACAACGCGCGAGCCGGACATCGTCGATTTGAACGTCGGTGCGATGGACGATCCGGCGCGCTACGTGCCGCAGATGCACATTCATTGCGAAAGCGCCATTCCTTGGTTGCGCCTCGGGGACGCCCTGCCGCGCTACGACGGGCCCGGGCCGGCGGAAGAAATCATCTGACGGGCCAGCCCGGGGCGGCGGTCATTGCGGCAAGTATTGCTCAGGGCGGCGGGCATCTCGTGCACACCAAAACCCGACGCGATCACAGGTGCTGGCGCGGCCCGCAGCTCCCAGGCGGCCCACGCCGGGTGATCGGCGCTCGGCCGCGCCGGCACCGGCAGCTATGGGGTTGGCGGATCCGCGTCGATCATCCCCGCGGCCACCGTGTCATTGTTGGCGGGATCGATCAGGATGAAACTACCCAGCGAACGATTACGCTGGTAGGCGTCGCCGGCGATCGGGTTTTGCGTGTTCAGTTGCAGGCGAACGATGTCATTGGCCTGCACGCCGGACTCGTCGGAGTGCCACTGCAGCGTCTGAACATCAAGGCGGGAGCAAATGGCGTTCACGCGCACGCGCGTCTCCCGTGTCGCCTGGCGCAGAAGGTATTCGCGGCGCGGCTCCAGCGCATGCTGGCTGAGCCAACAGACCTTGGCTTCGATTCCTTGCGTGGCGATTGGCGCGCTGCCGTCCGCGTGCGCGAACAGGTCGCCGCGGGAGACGTCGATATCGTCGACCAGGGTTACCAGAATCGACTCGCCGGCGCCAGCTTGTTGACGCTCTTGCGCGCCGATACGCAGGCCCTGCACACGCGAGCGCCGTCCCGACGGAAAGACGACCAGTTCGTCGCCGACGGCGATGCTGCCTGATTCGACGCGGCCTGCGTAACCGCGGAAATCCGATTGAGATGGCCGGCATATCCACTGTACGGGAAGGCGCAGTCCTGCCCCGGCATCGGCTTCGCGCGCCGGCGCCTGTTCGAGCAGCTCGATCAGCGTCGGGCCGCAAAACCAGGACAGGCGTTCGTCGCGGTCGACGACGTTTGCGCCCTCCAGAGCCGACAGCGGCAGGTAGTCGACCTGAACATGCAATGCGGGTTGACGCTCCAGCCAGGTACGAAACTGGCCGACAATCTCGTCGAAGCGACCTGCGTCATAATTCACCTGGTCCATCTTGTTGACGGCAACGATCAGGTGGCGCACGCCAACAAGGCCGGCGATGGTCGCATGCCGGCGCGTCTGGTCCAGGATGCCGCGGCGCGCATCGACCAGGAGCACCGCAGCGTCGGCGGTCGACGCGGCAGTAACCATGTTGCGCGTGTACTGCTCATGGCCGGGGCGTCGGCGATGATGAACTTGCGCCGTGCCGGTGGCGAAGTAGCGGTAGGCGACGTCGATGGTGATGCCCTGTTCGCGCTCGGCCATGCAGGCCGTCGGTGAGCAGCG
Source organism: uncultured beta proteobacterium (assembly GCA_963729785.1). Taxonomy (GTDB): domain Bacteria; phylum Pseudomonadota; class Gammaproteobacteria; order Burkholderiales; family Burkholderiaceae_F; genus GJ-E10. The sequence goes on from CAVSPM010000037.1 coordinate 152,306, forward strand.
ACAGATCCAAGGCGGCCAGGCCGCGCCGCTGTGCGATTGCGCTGCTAGCGTCGCCAGCGTGTCGTCGAGCAGAGCCTTGGTGTCGAACAGCAGGCGCCCGATCAGCGTGCTCTTGCCGTCGTCGACGCTGCCGCAGGTCGAGAAAGCGCAGCACGCCCAGATCGGCCGCCGCGGTGTAAGGGAAATCGTCGCGTTTCACGTGTGCACCTATCAAATCTTCCGTGGTTCTCGTCAGCAGCTGCCGCGCCGGCGTCGATCAGAAGTAGCCCTCGCTCTTGCGCTGCTCCATCGAGGCTTCCGAGGTCTGGTCGTCCATGCGCGTGGCGCCGCGTTCGGTGAGCGTCGTGCCGGCGGTTTCGCGGATGATCTGTTCGCAGTCGTGCCGGCCGTCGATTCCACCGGCGCAGGTACAGGAAATGTCGCCCACGGTGCGAAAGCGCACACTGACCTGCTCGACCAATTCGCCGGCCCGCGCCGGTGTCAGCTCGGTAACCGGCACGAGGGCACCCATTGCGCCGGACGACGGCCCGCATGTGGGCGAAGTAGATGGACGGGCAGCTCGAGGGCTTCGCGCGCGATGTATTGCCAGACATCGAGTTTCGGTCCAGTTGCAGATGGGAAACACGCGCATGTTCTCGCCCTGGTGCGACGCGCGCGTTGTAAAGATTCCACAGCTCGGGGCGCTGGTTCTTCGGGTCCCACTGGCCCGAACTCGTCGCGGAAGCGAGAAGACGCGTTCCTTGGCACGCGCCTTTTCCTCGTCGCGCCGCGCGCCGCCGATGCAGGCGTCGAAGCCGAATTCGGCGATGGCGTCGAGCAGGGTCACCGACTGGTGCTTGTTGCGCGACTCGTCCGGCGATGCGCAGCACGACCGTGCCGCTGGCCATCGAATCTTCGACCGAGCGCACGATCAGCCGCTCGCCCAGTTCGGCCGCGCGGCGGTCGCGAAAGGCGATGACCTCGGGAAAGTTGTGTCCGGTATCGACGTGCAGCAGCGGGAACGGGAAGCGGCCGGGCGGAACGCCTTCTCGGCGAGGCGCAGCAGCACGATCGAATCCTTGCCGCCGGAAAACAGCAGGGCCGGGTTGGCGCATTGGCCGGCGACTTCGCGCAGGATGTGGATGGCCTCGGCTTCGAGCCAGTCGAGGTGGCTGAGCCGGCGGACGCTTGTCGGCCGCCAGCGTCGACGCTTCATGAAACCTGCCCGGAGCCGAATGATGCTGGCGTTGCTCGGATGCAGCCCGCACTCCTTGGTTTCGGCGTGCTCCCACCACCAGCGCCCGGCGTGGACGTCTTCGCCCACCGCAATCGCGCGGGTGCAGGGCAGCGCAGCCGATGCTCGGATAGGATCGGTCGTGCAGGGCGTTGTACGGCACGTCGTGGCTGCGCAGGTAGTCCCACACTTCGGCTTCGGTCCAGTCGGCGAGCGGGTTGAATTTGTTCAGGCCGTGCTCCTGCATCGAGCAGCCTGCAGCGGCAAGCCGAGCGCGCGTCGCCGACTGCTGCGCGCGCAGGCCGGTGATCCAGGCCGCTTGCCTGCAGCGCGCGTTGCAGCGGCTCGACCTTGCGCGCGGCGCAGCAGCGCCTTGCGCATTGTCGACCGAATCGTAAAAGCCGTTGATGCCGTGCGCGTGCGACTAAGCTCCTCGACACGCCGGCGTCCGGGTACAACGTATCGAAGCGCGCCACCAGAGCTGGGCCGTAATGCTCCTCGACCTGCTGCATCAGGGCGTAGGTCTCCTCGGGCAGGCGGCCGGTATCGAGCGTGAAGATCCCGATGGCCAGCTCGTCCCGGACGATCAGGTCGAGTCACCACCATGTCCTCGGCGCCGAGGCTGGTCGAGAACGCCGCCGGGCGCCTCGGCGGCGGTTCGCGCAGCAGCGGCGCGCGCCGCGTTCGCTTTTGGACGCTGCCGGCGCTTGCAGCGGGGTCCTCGTGCCTTTGGTTCATGTGCATGTCCTGCCTGCGCCTCCAAGTTCGGCGCGGACCGGCGAAAGGCCGGCAGCGGCTGGTCGACCGAGCCCTGATAGGCATCGGAAAAATCTGCGAGGCCATGCATGGCGATCTCCGGATCGCGGTCGGCACGCACGGCGAAGCTGTCAAAACCGACCCGACGCAAGTGCGTACAACTGGTCCTGCAGGACGTCGCCCAGGGCACGCAACTCTCCTCGCCAGCCAAGACGCGTGCGCAATAGCACGCGCACTGGAATAACCGCGCCCGTCCGTGAACACCGGGAAATCTGGATCGCCGATCACGGGATATCGACGGGAACAACGCCGACCGCACGTGCCGGGTCATCGGCTGGCGCCAGCCAGATGCCCGCCGGGCCGCGGGTGCGCAGGCATTCCGGGTGCGCTAGCGCCAATTCCAGTGGCAGCAAGACGCCCATGTCGCTGTCCGCGTGCAGGCCATTGGCTCGCCCGCCACGCAGCTGGTCCCACTGCGCCCCCGTGTCGACAATTTGCCAGCGATCGTCGAACAGCTGCGGCGCGCCGTCGATCAAACGAATGATGCGGGCGGCAGCGCGAGCCTCAGACATTCGCGGTCTCCAGCGACTGGCCCTGCGCGGGATAGACCGTCGATTTGAAGGGTGTCGTGCCGACGCGTGCCAACGTGTCGATGAAGCGTTCGCCCGGATCGCGCAACGCCACGTAGATGTCCAATATGGTGGCCACAACGGTCGGAACTTCGGCCGCGGCGAAGGCGCGCCCGATGACGCCACCGATCGCCGTCGTGCCCGGACCCGGGCCGATCGCGCCGCCCAGCGTCACCTGGTAGAACTCCTCGCCCTGCTTGTCCACGCCCAGGATGCCGATGTTGCCCACGTGATGGTGGCCGCAGGAGTTCATGCAGCCTGAAATGTTGAGGCTGATTTCGCCGAGGTCGTGCAGGTAGTCCAGATCGTCGAAGCGTTCCTGGATTGCCTGCGCGATCGGAATCGAGCTGGCGTTGGCAAGGGCGCAGAAATCGCCGCCCGGGGCAGCAGATGATGTCGGTCAGCAGGCCGATGTTGGGCGTGGCCAGGCCGGTTCGCGCGCCGGCACTGCCAGAGGCATGTAGAGATCGGGCTGGCGCGACGTCGGCGAGCACCAGGTTCTGCTCCTGTGGTGACGCGCAGCTCGCCGAAGCTGAATCGGTCGGCCAGGTCGGCCACGGCATCCATCTGCCGTGGCGTCGATGTCGCCCGGGCGCGATCGCCGGCTGCCTTCAGCGAGAGGGTGACCGACGCGTAGCCGGGCATCTTGTGCGCGCGCACGTTGCGCCCGTGCCAGCGCGCAAAGGCCGCGTCTCGCGGCGAGTTGATCGCGCAGCGGCATCGGATCGGCCAGAGCTGCCGGTATGGCGGTGGCACGAAAGCCGCCGGCACGCGCGTCGATCTCGGCCTCGGTCGAGCGGTGCCGGGCCGTCCTTCAGGTGAGCGCATTCTTCTTCGACCTCGCAAGCGAAGGCCTCAGCGCCCAGGGCTCGCACGAGGATCTTGATGCGCGCCTTGTAGGCGTTGTCGCGTCGGCCGTAGCGGTTGTATACGCGCAGCAATAGCCTCGAGTGTAGGTGAGCAGATGCTGCCAGGGCAGGAATCTCGCGCACCACCGAGCCGATGATCGGCGTGCGTCCGATGCCGCCGCCGACCAGCACGTCGAACCACGACCGCACCGGCCGCATCGCGGTGCAGGTAAAGCCCGATGTCGTGCATCGCGACAGCGGCGCGGTCTTGCGATCGCCGAGGCGCTAAAGGCGATCTTGAACTTGCGCGGCAGGAAGCTGAACTCCGGGTGGAACGTGCTCCACTGGCGCAGCAGCTCGCAATACGGCCGCGGGTCGGCGACTCTCGTCGGGCGCGACGCCGGCGAAGTGGGTCGGTCGTGATGTTGCGGATGCAGTTGCCCGAGGTCTGGATGGCATGCATCTGCACCGTGGCCAGTGCCGCCAGGACGTCCGGCGCGTCCTCCAGCTTGATCCAGTTGAACTGGATGTTCTGGCGCGTGCTGAAGTGTCCGTAGCCTCGGTCCTAAGTGCGCGCGATGTGCGCCAGCATGCGCAGTTGCGCGCGACGACAGCAGGCCATAGGGGATGGCCACGCGCAGCATCGGCGCATGGCGCTGGATGTACAGGCCGTTCTGCAGGCGCAGGGGTCGGAATTCATCATCGCTTAGCGCACCGCGCTTGCCAGCGCGCAATCTGGTCGCGAAACTGCGCGACCCGTTCGTTGACCAGGCGTTGATCGAATTCCGTGTAGCGATACATCGTCGTCTCCTGATCAAGCCAAAATGAGGCGGGCGCCAACGAGCACCAGCATCGTCGCAAGCGCCGTGCGCAGCGTCTTTTCGGGCAGACGCCCGGCGAGCGCAGCTCCCAGGTGAATCGCCGGGAGCGAGCCGACCAGCAGTCCCAGCAGCATGGTCCAGTCCACGGTGCCGAGCGCCGCATGTCCCAGCCCCGCGACCAGCGTCAGCGGCACCGCATGCACGATGTCGGCACCGACCAGCTTGCGGGCCGCCAGGCCCGGGTAGAGAAAAAACAACGCCACCACACCGATCGCCCCGGCACCCACTGACGTCAGCGTCACCAGGCAGCCGATCACAGCGCCGGTGGCAATGGTTCTGGCCGGATGCAGGCCGGCGGCGTCCGGCGCAAGACCCACTGCGGTCGCATCCGCACCGGCCGCGGCAAGAAGCGAGCCGCTCAGCGAAGGCCGGCGGCCCAGGGTCTGGATCTGGGTTCGGAACGCCAGAGCGCTGGCGGTCAGAAGCAAGGCAAATCCCAGGGCGGGGCGCACAAGCGCACCGAACTGCGCCGTATCCGGTTGCCACAGATGGAGCGCCAACAAGGTGCAAACCGTGGCCGGGACCGAGCCCAGGGCCAGGCGCAGGACGATGGACCACGGAATCTGACCTCGGCGGGCATACGCGAAGGCTCCGCCCGTCTTCGTGACGGCGGCAAATAGCAGATCCGTGCCAACGGCAACTTGCGCGGGGACCCCGAACACCAATGTCAAAAGCGGCGTCATCAGCGAGCCACCACCAACGCCGGTTGCGCCCACGATGAATCCGACCAAGGCCCCACTGACAATGAATTGCACGATCACGACGAAGACTCCCAGGAGCCGGCGAATATACGGGCGTGTAACCTGGCTCAGGAACGAAGACTTCGCTATGCGCGTATGAACTAACGATATAAGGGCTTCGCGCGACCGGCCTTCAACCTCGGTGCTTCACTGTGGCGCGGATTGCATCCACCGGCTGCTGCGATGTCGACGACACCGAGCGTGTGCCGGCCAGACGCGGGGATCCAGGCAGCGGTGCCGGTCGCGTTCGTATCGGGCGGTGCCGCTTGAGCTGGAGCAACTCTTTGTGCGGCCCGTACCGTGCGGCATCGCCCGTCGCGCCCATCCTCCATCGCTGGGATGCGCCGCGCGCTGAGCATCGCCTCGCCGGCCGTGGCGGCGGGTTCGTCGTTGCATGCGCCAGGTTCGGAACACCGCGGCCGGCGGCCGCGCGAAATTTGCGCGGGTGCGGCTTGCGACCGGGAACGCCGACCCTTGGGCCGGACCCGGCAGCTCGGCCAGGTTGGAGCCGGCATGGGTAAAGCCAAGAAAGCCGCAACCAAGAGGTGTGATAGAGCGGGCGCAATAGCTCGGGTGCAAACGTCGACAAGGTCGCGTTGGCGGTTTGACTTGTGCATTCGCGCAGTGCGCGTCCTGTGTCAGGCTCGCGCAAGCGCGGATACGCAGGTCGTCGAGGATGGTCGCACTCGTGGCTCGCCGCCGAGCGCTGGCGTTGGCCTCAGAAGGTTGGCCAAGAACCAGCGCCGACTGGTTGCCACGCTAGCAGTAGCGCCAGCAACAATACAAGAGGATGGACGATCGAACGCGTGCCGTGGTGGCTGGAAATGACAACTCAGGCAGGGGATCGAGCCGGAACGCACGCCGGATGCGGTTCGATCGCGGCAAGGCGGCCCGGGATCTTTGGCTGCGCCTCACCCTTCATGGGCAACGCCGGAAGGAACGCGCCGAGCGAAAGGTTGCTGACTGTCCGGCCAGGGTGGCGGATATCAAACCGCATGCCGTGCCCTGCGCCAAGCTTGGCGCCCCGCGCTTGCGGCGACCGATTTTGCGCCAGCACGGACCGATCGGCAGGCATTGCCCGGTGCCGACCGGGTTCATCCACGGGCGGTCAAGGCCGCGCGTCCGTTGCGAGCCTGGATTGGGCAAGCATCGCGCGCGCCAGAAAATCGTTCATTCCTGGCAGCTCAGCGAGCACGGGCAAGACTTCGATCCGGCTGCCCGGGTGCTGCAATCGGAAGGCGTCGATCAAGGCGGGCAGGTCCCTGGCTACGTGTCCGCCCAAGGACCAGAAGACCGGCGCAATATGGATCCGCGTCGCACCTTGTGCGTGGATCTCGGTCAGGGTCTCCGGCAGCCCCGGAGACTGCAGTTCCAGGAAGGCGACCTCCACGCGCAGGTGTGGTTGCAGCCGTTTCAACTCGGCCTTGAGCAGGGCCAGAGGTTGTGCCCAGCGTGCGTCTCGGGCTCCGTGGGCAAACAGCACCAGCGCAGTTGTTTCGGGATTCATAAGTGACGTTGGCTCCCCGATCCGAAAAAAGCCAGGGCACAAGGCATCAAGGCTCGGAATTTGCACCGCGACTACCGTCGCCGGTGGCATCGCCGCAGTCCGAATATGCGATCCTACCCAATATGTATTATCCCCGAATGGCTGCCGGACGGATCCTCGGCCGCGGACCGCTGCGGTTTGGCCGCGAGCTGCGCAAGCGCCGTTTGGAAGACTGCTTGCGCGCAAGCTGGGCGGGGATTCGGAACAGATTCAGCACGGCTTCGATGCGACTTCGACAAAGATTCAAAGGGAGACACGATGGCTTCTATTAACAAGGTGATATTGATCGGCAATCTCGGTCGGGATCCGGAGACGCGCTACAGCCCCGATGGCGCGGCCATGACGAATATCTCGGTCGCGACCACTTCGCAGTGGAAAGACAAGAACACAGGCGAAAAGCGCGAAGAAACCGAATGGCATCGCGTGGCCTTCTTCGGTCGCCTGGCGGAGATTGCGGGCGAATACCTGAAAAAGGGTTCGTCGGTCTACATCGAGGGTCGATTGCGCACGCGCAAATGGCAGGACAAGGATACGGGTCAGGATCGCTTCTCAACTGAAATCGTCGCGGACGTCATGCAGATGCTCGGCTCGCGTCCGGGTGGCGCGGGGCCGGCCGACGAGGAATCGCGACCGGCGCGCAACACTGCTCCGCGCTCGAGTCCGGCCGGAGCCACAGGCAAGTCTGCGGCCAAGGAGCCCCCGGGAGGCAGCGTGGCAGACCTGGACGACGACATTCCGTTCTAGGCTCGCCGGGCCGTCGTCGGACGGCACCACGTCGACTGCAGGTATGGTTTGCAGCGCCCGATGCGCGTCGTATCGCTCGTTACCCAGGGACGCCATGGCTAACCGTTGTGCGCGCCGTTGGTTGCGTGGAGATGGCTCTGCCGAAACGTACCGCCCGCTGGGCGCCGGGGCCGGTATGGCGGGAGGGCGCGCCGCGGCTATGCCCTGGGTCGCGTCTTCAACCTTGCGAGCTGTTCCCCGCCGCGTTGCCAGGCAGGCCGATCCGGTGGAGCACTTCCCGATGCAGCGCGGGACCACTGGTTGCAACCAGGGACAGATCGAGCAGGGGGTTGCCGCCGCGCCAGCTACTGAGGCAGGCGCCTGCGCCTTCGGCGACGGGCACGACCGCAGCCACATCCCAGTAGGCCAGCACGGGATCGAGCATGACGTCCGCGCCGCCGGTTGCCAGGGAAAAGTAGCCGAAACAGTCGCCCCAGGTGCGCGCCAAGGCGGCGCCTTGCTGGACGCGTGCAATGGCCGGATCGGCACCGTGCTCTGTCGAGCCGGGTGGCACCGTGCTCAGCACGGTGGCCTGGTTCAGGGTACGCTCGCTGCGTACGCGCACCGTACGCACGCTGCCGTCGCTACGATAGAGCCTTGTACGTTGGCGGTGTCCGATCAGGGCCATCCCCACGGCGGCGTGCGCTATGCAGCCGAGTACCGGACGAAATCCATGGCCGTCATCGCGCTCGAGAGCGATCAGCGTGCCAAACAAGAAGCAGTTGCTGACGAAAGCCTTGGTACCATCGACCGGGTCGAGTATCCACCGGTAACCTGTTCCCGGACGCACGCCAAACTCCTCGCCCACGATGCCGTGCTCCGGATAGCGCGCTTCGATGAGCCGGCGCAGCGCCAGTTCGGCGCCGCGGTCGGCGGCCGTGACCGGCGTGGCGTCGGCCTTGCGCTGCACGGCAATGTCGTTGAGAAATAGCGGTTGGATTACGGCAAAGGCGCAGCCGATCAGTTGGTGCATAAAAGGGACGAAATCGCCTTCTTCCTGCGGATGCAGTTCGGCGCTGAAATGCGGGTATTCCACGGTATTGGCACCCTCCAGGATCCAATTGTGCACGCCATCGACCCGATAGGGTTGGTCCGCCCGGCCCGCGGGCGCGGGCCGTCGTGGACAACCGGTGTGCATTTTGGTTCCTCCGGCGTCGTTTTGTGATGTAAATGGAGCGTACCGCCGACGGGTCAACAGGCTTACACTCGACGGCGCAAAAAAATTCGCGGTAACATTTTCCATTTGTGCGCGCGTTTCCCGTACAGGATGCAAGTGGTGCACAGGCAATGACGACGGATAGCGGGGCGCAATCGACCGAGAGCATCGGTCCGGATGCGCAGGAAGCGGAAGTGGCGCCGCGCAGCGCGCGGCGGACGCCAGCCATGGGGGCCGCGCAAAGTGCCCTGGTGTTGGGCGCCCTGGGGGTCGTCTATGGGGACATCGGCACCAGTCCCTTGTATACGCTCAAGACGGCCTACCAGTCGGTCGGCGGGTTTTCCCAGGAAGTGGGACTGGGCCTGCTCTCGCTGATTGTGTGGACGCTCATCATCGTGACCTCGATCAAGTACGTGGCCTTGGTCATGCGTGCCGACAACGATGGCGAGGGCGGCATTTTGGCGCTGATGGCACACCTGGCTCTTAAGGGTCGCGAGCGCCCGACTGTCGTGGCCATCGGTATCCTGGGGGCGGCACTGCTGTACGGCGACGGTGCCATCACGCCGGCGATTTCGGTGTTGAGCGCTTTGGAGGGCCTGAAGACGCCCGCGCCCCTGGTGGCTCCCTACATTCTGCCGCTGGCCGTGTTGGTCCTGCTGGCCTTGTTCGCTTTCCAACACCACGGCACTTCAGCTATCGGCACGCTGTTCGGGCCGGTGATGGTCGTGTGGTTCCTGACCATTGCGCTCCTGGGCGTTATTGCCATAGCCGCGCATCCTGGCGTCCTGCGGGCCATATGGCCGGGCTATGGCATCCAGTATCTGGCGACGCACGGATTCGCCGGCTTCTCCATCCTGGGCTCGGTCTTCTTGTGCGCCACGGGTGCCGAAGCGCTCTACGCCGATATGGGGCACTTCGGGGCCAAACCGATACGTGTGGGCTGGTATGGCTTCGTGTTTCCTGCCCTGGTACTGAGCTATGCCGGCCAGACCGCCTACGCGCTGGATAAGGGTGTTACCGGCGACGAGAATCCATTCTTCCTGCTGGCGCCTGGCTGGGCCCAGCTGCCCATGGTGGCCTTGGCGACGGTGGCCACTGTCATCGCCAGCCAGGCCATCATCAGCGGCGTCTATTCCATGACGCGCCAAGCGATCCAGCTGGACTTGTGCCCGCGGCTGAGCGTAACGCAGACCTCGGCCGTGGGTTACGGGCAGATCTACATCGGTTCGGTCAACTGGATGTTGATGCTGTTCACCCTCGGTCTGACGCTCGGGTTCGGTTCGTCCGACAATTTGTCGGCAGCCTACGGCGTCGCGGTTTCGATCACGATGCTCCTGACCACGATGCTGATGTTTCGCGTGATGCACGAGCAATGGCGCTGGAGCCTGGCCCTGGTGCTTGCCGTCGCCGGTCCGCTGTTCGTCGTGGACATGTGTTTCGCCTTGGCCAATCTCACGAAGGTGCGCGAAGGCGGATGGGTACCGCTGGTGGCCGCCGCCGTCGTCTTCGCGATCATGCAGGCATGGCGCTCGGGACGGCGGGAGATGCTGCGCCAGCTCGAACGCGAGACGCTGCCGCTGTCGGTGTTCCTCGGGTCGATGGCAGAGATCAGTCGCGTACCGGGTACGGCGATCTACCTGGCCCGTCGGCTCGACATCGTGCCCCTGGCTCTGTTGCACAGTCTGAAGCACTATGCGGTGATGCATGAACGCAACGTGATCTTGCACGTGATCACCGAGCAGGTTCCGCGCGTGTCGCCACGCGATCGCATCGAGACCAGTCCGCTGGGGCCTGGTTTTTACCGTGTCCTGCTGCGTTACGGCTTTATGGAGTCGCCCGATTTGCCCGCGGCGCTGGCCCATTGCACCCTCGATGGCGAAGGTTTCGACATGATGCGCACGACGTTCTTTCTGTCGCGCGAAACGGTGGGCGTTGGCGCTCGCCGGCGGCTGCAGGGGCTGGGCCGACGACTTTTTGTCTGGATGCATCGCAACGCCACCGACGCCACGGAGTTTTTCCGTATCCCGCGTAACCGAATTGTCGAGCTCGGTGCGCGCATCGAGCTATGACCGTGATAGCAAGCGGGCGACTGGCTCACCGCGGCTCGTCGCCGGCCAGCCGTTTGGCAAATTGCACGGATCGTCGATCGCTGGCCGGGGCCTGGGCGCCAGCCAGGGGCGCGCTGGTGTCCGCCGCCGGCTCGGGACGTGTCGGGCGGCCTTGTCGATCACAAGACGCCCGGTGCTAGCCTAGCCGTACGGCAGTTGCGGGCGACCACCGCGACCGTTGCGCTCTTGCCCGTAGGCCTATCGACGATACGTGCCGTCTGAGGCCGATTTGCGCTGGTTTGCCCTCCCGAGGGGCGGCCACGGACGCGACGTGCCGACGGCCACGGCGCAGACGGGTTTTGAGTAGCGCACGGCCCATCGCCCCGCCAGAAAGTCGCGGCCCTTATAATTCAGATAGTTGCGTTTTTTTGCGAGCCCGCGATGCCGATTTATGCGTACAAGTGTTCTGCCTGCGAGCACGAATTTGATGTCCTGCAGAAGATGTCGGAGGATCCTCTGACGGTGTGCCCGAAGTGCGGGGCGGCCAGGCTCGCCAAGCAGTTGACCGCGGCCGGCTTTCAGCTCAAAGGCAGCGGCTGGTACGCCACGGATTTCAAGAACGGCGCCGCCAAGCCGGAGGTCAAGCCCGCCGACGGCAAGCCTGACGACTCCAAGCCTGCCGAGGCCAAACCCGTCGAACCGGCGCCGGCTGCGCCGGCCGCAACGGCCGCCGCGCCCGCGGCGCCCGCCGCGTCGGGCGCTGGCGGCGCCTCCAGCTGAACAAGATCGCGCGCGAGCCAGGACGAACCATGTTCAAGCGCTATCTGATGACGGGTCTGCTGGTATGGATCCCGCTTGCGCTCACGATCTGGGTGCTCAATTTCATCCTGGCCTTTATGGACCAGACCCTGCTGGTATTGCCGCCGGCCTGGCGGCCCGAGCAATGGCTGGGCTTTCATCTGCCCGGAGCCGGCCTCGTGCTGACCCTGGTGATCGTGCTGGCCACCGGTGTGTTGGCGGCCAACATCATTGGACAGCGACTGGTGATCTGGTGGGAGTCCATCCTGGGTCGCATCCCGATCGTCTCCAACATCTACCGCAGCGTCAAGCAGGTGTCCGACACGCTGCTGGCGCAAGACGGGCATTCCTTTCGGCGTGCCGTGCTGGTCGAGTTTCCCCAGCGTGGACAGTGGACCGTGGGTTTTGTGGTTGGCGTTACCAGCCCCCAGCTTTCGCACCACTTGGCGCCGGACTCTTTGACGGTATATGTCCCGACGGCGCCCAATCCCACTTCGGGCTATACCTTGATTCTGCGGCCCGACGAGGTGCGCGACGTGGACATGAGCGTGGATGACGCTCTCAAATTCGTCATATCGATGGGTGTGGTCGCGCCCAGCGCAAACCATCCGGGGGGGCAGGGCATTTCGTCCTCGACCGCAGGCGGCAAAGCCTGAATCGAATGATCTTCCGGCGTCGGGCGCGCATCGCGGCCGGCGCTGGCCCCTAACTGCAGTGGATGGAGAATTTATGCGTACGGAGTATTGCGGCTTGGTGGACGATCGGTACGTCGGGCGCGAGGTGAGCCTGTACGGCTGGGTGCATCGGCGCCGCGACCATGGCGGGGTGATCTTCATCGACCTGCGCGACCGCGAGGGCATACTCCAGGTCGTTTGCGACCCTGACCTGCCGGAGGTGTTCGCGCGCGCCGAAGGACTGCGCAGCGAATATTGCGTGCAGGTCCGCGGCCTGGTGCGCCCCCGACCGCAGGGCACCGCAAACGCCAGCCTGACCTCGGGTGCGGTCGAGGTACTGTGCCGCGAACTGGTGGTGCTCAACGCGTCGGTGCCGCCGCCATTTCAGCTTGACGACGACGATCTATCTGAAACCACGCGGTTGACGCATCGCGTTCTCGATCTGCGTCGGCCGGCCATGCAAAAGAACCTGCGACTGCGTTACCGGGTGGCGATGGCCGTGCGCCGTTTTCTTGACGCCGAGGGCTTTCTCGATATCGAGACACCGATGCTCACCAAGAGCACGCCCGAGGGCGCGCGTGACTACCTGGTTCCATCACGGGTACATGAGGGCATGTTCTTCGCATTGCCCCAGTCGCCGCAGTTGTTCAAGCAACTGCTGATGGTCGCTGGATACGACCGCTACTACCAGATTGTGAAGTGCTTTCGCGACGAGGACTTGCGCGCCGACCGTCAGCCGGAATTTACGCAGATCGATATCGAAACCTCGTTCCTTGGCGAGCAACAGATACGCGACCTGATGGAAACCATGATTCGGGACGTGTTCCTCGAGGTACTGGATGTGAAACTGCCCGATCCGTTCCCGGTGATGCGTTATGCCGAGGCCATGACGCTGTACGGGTCGGACAAACCCGACTTGCGCGTGGGCCTGCAATTGACCGATCTGACGGATGCCATGCGCGATGTCGAGTTCAAGATCTTCCGCGCCGCCACGGAGCTCAAGGATGGACGCGTGGCGGCCCTTCGTGTGCCGGGCGGCGGTGCGATGGCGCGCTCGGAGATCGACGCCTACACGCAGTTCGTTGGCATCTACGGAGCCAAGGGGCTGGCCTACATCAAGGTCAACCAGCGCGCGCAAGGTCGCGGCGGGCTTCAGTCGCCCATCGTCAAGAGCCTGCACGACGCCGCCTTGGCGACGGTCTTGGAGCGTACCGGCGCGCAGGACGGCGACCTGATCTTCTTCGGCGCCGATCGTGCCAAGGTGGTCGCCGACAGCCTGGGCGCGCTGCGCGTGCGCATCGGTCATTCGGAGTTTGGCCGCGCCAGCGGTCTATTCGAGGCCGGCTGGAAGCCGCTCTGGGTGATCGACTTCCCGATGTTTGAGTTCGACGAGCAGGAACTGCGTTGGGTTGCGGCTCACCACCCGTTCACCGCGCCCAAGGACGGGCATGAGGACTTCCTGGAGGCCGATCCGGGGCGGTGTGTGGCCAAGGCATACGATCTGGCGCTCAATGGCTGGGAAATCGGTGGCGGTTCGGTGCGGATCCATCGCGAGGACGTGCAGAGCAAGGTATTCCGCGCCCTAAAGATCGGTCCCGAAGAGGCGCGCGCCAAGTTCGGATTCTTGCTCGACGCCTTGCAGTATGGCGCGCCTCCGCACGGTGGGCTCGCGTTCGGGCTGGACCGAATCGTCACCATGATGGCCGGGGCCGAGTCGATTCGCGATGTCATCGCTTTTCCCAAGACACAGCGTGCCCAATGTCTGCTGACGCAGGCGCCGTCGCCAGTGGACGAACAACAGTTGCGCGAACTCCACATCCGGATCCGCCGCGCCGATCCCAAGACCGTTTGAAGAAAGCCTGCCCGGAACACTGACGCAGTGTCGCCTTCACCTGCCACCCAGGTGCACTCGAAAGCCCATCCGATGAAGACATCGATGCTGCGGGTTGCCACCTACAACATCCACAAGGGGCTCACGGCCTTTGGTCGTCGCTCGCGTGTGGCCGAGCTGCGCATGGCGCTGCATCGAATTGATGCCGACATCGTCTTCTTGCAGGAGGTGCAGGATCGCAACGAACGCATGGCGCGCCGCCAGATGGGAGGATCCGGCGAGCTGTCGCGATCGAGCCAGCTCGACGTGCTCGCCTCCAGCGGCTACGAACACCGTGCCTATGGCGTCAATGCGATCTATCCGCACGGGCATCACGGCAATGCGATCCTCTCCCGGCTGTGCATCGAGCACTTCGCCAATCATGACATTTCCGACCATGTGCTCGAACGTCGCGGCATGCTGCACGCAGTCGCACGCATGCCGGCCGGGGAGCGGATCCACCTGATCTGTGCGCACTTCGGCCTGGCCAGGCGCAGCCGCACGCGTCAGGCCGATTGGGTGGCGCACTTCATCGAGCGCGAGATCCCTCCGGAGGCGCCGCTGATCCTGGCGGGCGACTTCAATGACTGGCAGCGGCGCGTAGACGTGCAGCTGCGCCAGCGCCTGGGCTTGCAGGAGGTTTTTGAACCGGTTTCGGCCGGCGGCTGGATGGACCGGCTGCTGCCGTGGCGCCGCCCGGTTCAGGTGGCGCGGACCTTCCCCAGCCTGGTTCCCTGCCTTACGCTGGATCGCATCTACCTGCGCGGCCTGCGGGCACGCGGCTCGCGCGTGCCGCGCGGCAAGGTCTGGGCGCAGTGCTCGGACCATGCCCCGTTGATCGCAGACTTGGAGATGTAATGCGCGCCACGCGGGCTGTCGCCGAGAGGATCGCTGCAGCTCTCGACGCCCACCGCCTGCCGCGCGCCATGGAGGGTAATCGCATCCGCCTGCTCGCGTCCGGGCAGCAGTATTTTCCGGCGCTGCTCGAGGCAATCACCGTAGCGCGGCATTCGGTTCATCTGGAAGCCTACATCTTCGCCGACGATGAGACGGGTCGGGCGGTGCTGTCCGCGCTCGTCCAGGCAGCACGGCGCGGGGTCGAAGTACGGTTGATGATCGACGGTTTTGGCGGCGGCGAGTTTGCGCGTCGTATCGGTGCGTCCCTTCCCGCGGGTACGGCGCGGGTGCGCATCTATCGCCATCAGCGCTGGTGGTGGCCGTGGCGGAGACTATTGCGCCGGCTGCATCGCAAGATCGTGGTGATCGACGAGCGGATCGCGTTCGTCGGCGGCATCAACGTGAACGACGAGCCGGTGCGCGACGAGACCACCGGAGAGCCGATCGGGCCGCGATTTGATTTTGCTGTTGCCTGCGAGGGCCCGATCGTGGCGGAAATTTCCTTGGCTGTTCGCCGGCTCTGGTGGGCCGTGGGCGTGGCCATCGGCGGCGAGTCGGTGGAGCCCGTGCCGCGCCGGACGCGTTCCAGCCAGCCGCTAAGCGCGGGCGTGCGCGCGGCCCTCGTGCTGCGCGACAACCTACGCAATCGGCACAACATCGAGCGTAGCTACTTGAGCGCGATACGCGCGGCGCGCCAACAAATCCACATCGCGTGCGCCTACTTCTTGCCGGGGCGCCGGATCCGGCGCGCCTTGGTGCAGGTGGCGCGGCGCGGAGTCCGGGTCCGGCTGCTACTGCAGGGCCGCGTCGAATACCGGCTGCAGCATTACGCGCAGCGTGCTCTCTATGGCCAGTTGCTGAAGGCGGGCATCGAAATCCATGAGTACCGTTGCAGCTACCTGCACGCCAAGGTTGCCGTGGTGGACGACGATTGGGCAACCGTCGGGTCGAGCAACATCGATCCGATCAGTTTGCTGCTGGCCAGGGAGGCCAATGTCATGGTGCGCGATCGCGCCTTTTGCGTGCAGCTGCGCGGCGCCATTGAGACGGCAATTGCTGGCGATTCGCGCCGGCTCGGCGTCGGCGACGATACGCGCCGCTCGTGGATCCAGCGCAAGATCGATTGGATCGCCTACGCACTGGTGCGCGCCGCGACCGTCATTTTGGTTCGCGGTAGCGACTATTGAGCGGGCCTTTGACGTGTCCTAGTCCTCGCGGCGCAGCACGAGTGCGATGCCGCCTTCTTCGAACAGTACGTCCGCCGGCAAATTGGGGTCGATGCGGTCGATCCGCGTGATCGCCAGTTCGCCGGGCCTGGGCGGGCGGGACGGCGTGATCTGGTCCCGGTAGACGCTGAAGCTGGGCGCGGAAAACTGCCACTGGACGGCCGGCTCGGTGCGTTGGCGAGCGACGCCGGCCGCGTCCTTGACGGGACCCTGGAGCACGGCCCCGATCCACGGCGTCAGGGCAAAACACAGCGCTGCGGCCAGCGCGCCGCTGGCGACGATGGCCCGGCCCCAGATGGGCCAGCGCCGGTAGGCGCTGGCGCCAAGTGCTACGAGGGCGCAAGCTGCGCACACCAGGTAGTAGGTCGTCGTGGCCAAGGCCGCGGCGCGTTGGCCTTGAGCCGCGTACATCGGCGGTATGCGGTCCAGGTGGGCTGCGATCCACCAGTCGAGACCGCGGGGCAGGGCGAGCAGCGCCAACAGCAGCAGGCACGGCAGCAGCAGCAGATTGGGCGCGGAGCCGGCGCCACGCATCGGTTGCGCCATCAGGAGAAACACCGGGGTCAGTCCATATAGGACGTAATGCGGTAGTTTCGTCCCCGAAAGGGAGAAGAACACGAAGACGAATGCAAACCAAAGAATCAAGTAGCGGGTCAGTGGTGCGGACCAGTCCTGCGGCAGGCGGCGCGCCGCCTGCCAGAGCAACCCAGACCAGGGCAACAGCAGCACCGGCGCCAGCACGACGTAGTAAAAAAGGCTGCCGCTGTGTCCCTCCAGGGTGCCGTGGAATCGGGCGAGGTTGTGCCGGATGAAGAAACCGTCGATGAATTCGCGGCCATGCAGATGCCACTGGACCAAGTACCAGGGGGCGGCTATCGCCAGCAGGATCGCCCAGCCTAGCGGGTTCGATACCGCCCGCACCCAGTCGCGCCAGCGGCGCATGGAAAGGCAGTACCCCAGGCTGACCGCGGTGGGGATGAGCACGGCGATGGGGCCCTTGGTCAGCAGCCCCAAGGCCATCCACAGGTAGGTCCGGCGCAGCGCAACCAAGTCCGGGCCGGCGCCGCGCTCCAGGCTTTCCAAGTGACGCCACAGGTCGAACATCGTGGCCACGATGAGCGCGTTCAGCAGTGCATCCGCAGTCGCCGCACGCCCCATCGCCAGTACGCCCAGGCTGGTGACACAGATCCAGCCACCGAGCAGCCCGCTGGCCACCCCCAGGCGGGGCATCGCAAAGCGAGCAATGGCAACGACCCAGGCCAGCGCGGCGAGCGCCGAGGGCAAGCGCAGCGCGAACTCGTTGAGCCCCAAAGCCGAAACGCTCAGGGCCTGAAGCCAATAGATCAAGATCGGCTTGTCGTAGCGCGGAGCGCCATTGAGCGTGGTCGACAGCCAGTCTCCGCTTTGCAGGATCTCCCGGGTCGCCTCGGAAAAAGCGCCTTCATCGTCGTTGAATAGGGGGTATAGGCCCAGCCCCGAAAGCAGCAGCAGCGCACTGGTGCCGACGAGCAACCACAGCCCCTTGTTCGCATCCAGGCGCCAGGTCGTCGTTGCTGGTTGCGGCGGAGCGATGGTTGCGCTCCTTGCGTGCTGTTTCACGGGCGGGCTCAGCTGGGTTTGGGCGTCGCGATCGCACGGCCGACCTGCGCGCCCCCGAAGACCAGGCCGAGCAGCGCCGCGGCCCACTGCACCGGACGCGCCAGAGGGTAGCCCGTATCAGCCCAGGCCAGGGTAGCGGCGCAGATGAGCACGCCAATGCCCATCAGCAGGGGCGCCTGGGATCGCTGCCACCACGGCCACCGACGGCAGCACCAAGTGCCTAGCACACCGGCCACGATGCCCAGCGCAGCCCCGCCCAGGGTATCGGAGGGCCAGTGCGCCCCAACCAGCACCCGCGATGTGGCCACCACCAAGCCCAGCGCGAACAGCGCCAGGGCGGGCCAGGCGGTTGCCGCGAAGAGGCTTGACCCCGCCGCCGGTGCCGCGGTTCCGCCGGGGCGCGCGGGGCCGGTCCCGAGCAAAACCACCGTCACCAGGAGGAATATGGTGATCGAATGACCCGACGGAAAGCTGCTGTGTCCGCTGAGCACCGTACCCTGGATGTGAAACTGCGAGGGGTCGAGCACCGCCGCCGGCCGCGGGCGCGCCGCCAGGATTTTCCCCAGACGGGAGAAAAGGCCGCCGGGAAGCGCCGCCAGCAGTGCCGCCGCCGGCACCCAAGGCGCGCGGTGCAGGAAGGGCGCTACCAACATAACTGCGACCAGGCCGTTTCCCAGCAAGGTCAGACAACTTGGCAGCCAGAGCGGAAGATATCGCGCGCCGGCCGAATTGACGGCAAGAAAGATGGTTGGGTCGAAGCCGCCGCCGCTGATGATCGCCGCGGCGACCGCGCACAACGCGGCGCAGCCCAGACTCCAGCGGATGAGGTAAGTGAGAGGTGTGGGCGGCATGGGTGCGGAATTCTACTGGGGGTTTGCAGTCGTCTCCGGCCGAGCGGTCCGACCGGCGCTCGCCGACACGTGCACCAATCGCGTCTTCGTGGCGTCGCTGCCCGCCCGTCGCGCAGATTTTCCACAAGATGTTGTTCGTTTCCCGTCATTTGCCCTAGATCTTGGGCCCGTTGTGCTTGCTCAATCCCGCATCAGCCTGGCGACTTTGCCCGATTTCCCTCGGAGAGCTGTTGCGCGAACCATAGAAAATCGAATTTTTCCCTCTGAAAATGCTTGATTCTCCTCGTGGATCGCCTAGTATTGCGGTCACGCAACGAGAGCGCTCTTTGAACATCGCAGGAAGCATCAAGAACGCTGTCGCTGTGCTTCTCATTTCCAACCAGGAGATTGTTGATGGCTACTGCCAAGAAGGCAAAGAAAGCAGCAAAGAAGGCCCCGGCCAAGAAGGTCGCGGCGAAGAAGGCTCCGGCCAAGAAGGCCGCTGCCAAGAAGGCCCCGGCCAAGAAGGCCGCCAAGAAGGCCCCGGCAAAGAAGGTCGCACGCAAGCCCAACGCGGCATTCATGAAGCCGCTGACCCCGGTCGGCCCTCTGGCCGCAGTGATCGGTTCGGCGCCGTTGCCGCGCACCGAGGTCACCAGCAAGATCTGGGCATACATCAAGAAGAACAAGCTGCAAGACTCCGTCAACCGCCGCAACATCAATGCCGATGACAAGCTCAAGCCCCTGTTCGGCGGCAAGGCTCAAGTCTCGATGTTCGACCTGACCAAGTACGTCAGCAAGAACCTGAAGTAGTCGGCTCGCGGCGCCGGCCTCTGGCCGGCGTGCTGCGGGCGCAACCCGTCAAGCGTGCGCTTGACGGGTTTTTTCTTCCGCGGCGCCGCTCAGCGTCGGGAACGACATGCCGATTGTCAATCCAGCGCCCAGCGCGAATACCTTGGCAGCGAAACCTGCAAGAAGGCCATCTGGTCGGCCAGGATGCGTCGGTTGCTGAGGATGAATCCTTCGTTGCGACAAACCGCGTAGGGCACGTAGAGCAGGGGCATATTCGCCTCTTCCGGACGCCGGTTACCCTTGCGCGTGTTGCAGGAGCGGCAGGCCGTGACGACGTTCGTCCACTCGTGTCGGCCGCCGCGGGAGACCGGGACGATGTGCTCGACAGTCAGGTCCGATTCCGCGCAATGGGCGCCGCAATAGGCGCATACATGGCGATCGCGGGCAAATAACCGGTGTTTGCTCAAGCCCACGCGACCGCGTCCGAACGGGCTGCGGTGGCGCCCGCGGATCATCACGATGGAACTGCTGACGACGCAGGAGCGCTCGCCCGAGGACTCCTGCAACCCGCCGCTCATCGAGAACTGGCATGCGCCCAGATCGTTGACCACCTTGCCAGAGGCGTAGTATCTGGCCGCACGCGTAAGTGCGGCCCAGCGCACGGGTTGCCCGTGCGAGTCGACGATCAAAATGCGAGGTGGGTCTTCGATTCCGCGCATCCGCGCATATTGCCACTTCGGGACAGGTTTTGCATGGCTCATCGGCGACTGGCCCCACCGGCCTCACCGGTCCAATCGATCCGGCCCACGGCCACGGGGCGCGAGGTCGAACTTAAGCTGAAGCTGCGCGCCCAGGATCTGCCGATGCTGCGCGCGCGCTTGGATCGAATGGGTGGGTCGCATTGCGGGCGGATCGACAATACCTACTACGACACACCGGACCTGCGGCTGGCCCAGGCAAGGGCAGCCCTGCGCTTGCGCAGCATCGAGCGTGGGCACCGGCGCTTGTGGGTGCAGACCTTCAAGACAGAGATGCGGCCGGCGGCGCTGTCGGTCCGTGGCGAATGGGAGACGCCGGCGCCGGGAGGGCGCATGGACGCTGCGCGTCTGGCGCATACGCCGCTGGCGCAACTGCTGGGCGGCTCCGACCGACTGGCGGAACTGGTGCCGCTTTTCCGGACGGTTTTCGATCGGACGACGTGGGACCTGAAGGCGGGCGGGGCGCACATCGAAGCGGCGATCGATACCGGTGAAATACAGGCGGGCGGGCGTGTCGAACCGATTCTGGAGCTTGAACTCGAACTGGCTTCCGGGGATCCGGTCGCACTTTTCGATCTGGCGCTGGACTTGGCCGGGGCGCGGCCATCCGGGCAAACTGGCGCCGACCTTTGTTTGTTGCCGTATGGCGCGTCCAAGGCGGCGCGCGGCGTTCAGCTGGCACACGGCGAGGGGCCGGCGCCGCCCGTGCCAGGCCTGCCCAAGGGGCGCGCGGCCGCCAGGACCTTCACTGCGTCACAGCCCCTGGCTCGGGCGGCACGGCAATGGCTAGAACTGGGCATGGAATCGCTACTGGCCAATGCGCAGGGGGCCATGCTCAGCGACCACCCCGAATTCGTGCATCAGGCGCGCGTTGCACTGCGCCATATGCGCGTTGGCATGGAGTTTCTGGTGTCCAGCGCCGAACTGGCCGGCATGCATGCGCGCGCATTGCGGGCCTGGGCCAAGGAATTTGGCGCCGTGCGCGATTGGGACGTCTTGTGCAGCCAGGTGTTGCCGTCCCTTTGCCGAGCTGCAGGCCGGAGCGAGCAGGCGCGCTGGGAGCGCGTGCGCCAGGCCGCGGGCGGCCGTCAGCAGAAGGCGCGGGCACGATTGCGCCGTCTGTTGGAGGGCCCCGCATTTGCCGAATTCGCGCTTCGCGTGCTGCGCTGGAGCGCGACCGATCCCGCGCACGAGGGCCGGCGCCTGGACGAGTTCGCGCGCAAGGCGCTGCGCCAGCACCGCCGCCGGCTGACCAAGGCAGCGCGCAGCTTCGCCGGCGCTTCGACGGCCCGGCAGCACAAAATCCGCCTGCAGGCCAAGAGCCTGCGCTATGCCGTCGTCACCTTGCGCGGGGTCGTGCCCGGCGCCATGCCCGGCAGTCAGCTGAGAACCTTGGGTCGGTTTCAGGACGCGGCCGGCTCGGCGCGCGATCTGGCCCTGGCCGAATCGGCACTGCGGCGCCTGACGAAATCGAGTCTCCTGCATCGGCAGATCGCGGATTGGACGCGGGAACAAAGGCGCATCGGGCTGGATAAGGCCAAGCGGCTCGCCGCCGAGATCCAGAAGTGGTGATGTGCCTGGGTCCGCTGCCGGACCGGACCGGCAGTCGGAAGGCGAATCAGCCTAGTTTCAACGACGCGTCAGGGCGAGCAACCGGTGCATCAGCTGCCGCGCTGCTGGGTCGGTGCGCCGGGCGCACGGCCGTTCCCTGGCCGAAACCGATACCCACCTGGGCGGCGCGCTTGATTTGTTCGGCGGTCTGAAGCCCCGCGACGATCAGCCAGTGCTCGGTGATCCCGCTGAACCGTGCTTCGAGTGCCAGCGCGTCCCAGGACCCCGTTTGCGCCGCGCCGGGCGCCAGGATCTTTGCAAATTCCGGTTGCACCAGGTTAAACGCGTCGAGCTCCATCGCCAGGCGGGGTGTGGTCACACGCAGGCCGACCAGGATCTGCTGCGCACGCAGGTAATCGACAAAGGCCCGGATACGGTAGCGCGAGCTGGTCTTGTCTATGGTTCCGCGCAACAGCACGGCCAAGCGATGGGCCACCAAAGCATGCGCCTGGAGCAGTGCATCGATCTGCTCGTCGAAGGCCTGCACCGTGTGGTACGAAAGCGTGATGCCAACGTGCTCGGTTTGCTCGCGCGCCAGCGCGACCAGTGCGCGCTCCAGCCCAAGCAGCTGTATCCGCGATCGCTGGTTGGGCGATGGCTGAAACCCCTCGGTCCAGATGTACAGCTCGTCGAACCAACGTGTCGGCCCGTGCAAGTGCCGTGTGGGCCACATCGTTGCGCACACCTGGGCGCCGTCAACCGAGCCGGCCTCGCCACACACCGAGCTTGCCGGCCACCGGTGCGCCGGCGTTATCGAGGACATGGCTTGGTTCGCGCGCCGAGTACGCCGCCCGACTGCAGCGCGCGGCAGGCGGCGGCAGGCTGGATGGTCGCAGGCCGGGTTCGCGCGGCGGGGCGTCGGAAGGTTCGCATGGCGCTGACAATACCGTTTCCCGCCACTCCCGGCGCCCCCAGCAAATTGGGATAGCGGGTCGGGGTTTCCTACCCTCGAGCCAGCTGCTCGCAGCGTAGCGCGGCAGCGTCGGATCGGATGCAAAACTTTCGCAAAACCGGTCAAAAACAGAGTAATGTTGCACCGCAGAAAATCATGAAACCATCCGCGCACAGCATACGTACGGCCTTGATCCCGCGTTCGGTGGCCTTGGTCGGGGCGACCGACCGCCCGGAGTCGCTCGGCCGCGATGTGCTGGACAATCTGGCGCAAGGCGGATTTCAGGGCGAATTGTTCGCCGTCAATCCGAAGCACAAGCGGATCGGCGAGCGGATCTGCTACGCCAACCTTGCAGAATTGCCTTCCACGCCCGACCTGGTGGTTGTGGTGACGCCTGCGGCGACCGTGCCGCAGATCGTCCAGCAGGCGGCCGAGCGCGGTGTCGTCGGCGTGCTGGTGATGTCGGCGGGCTTCGCCGAGGTCGGCGCCGAAGGCAAGGCTCTGCAGCAGGTCACGCTGGAGCAAGCGCGCCGGTCGGGGCTGCGCATCATCGGCCCCAATTGCCTGGGTTTGATGAGACCTTCGATCGGCCTCAATGCCACGTTCTCGCGCACCCCTGCGCGCGCCGGCAACATCGGCATGATCTCCCAGTCCGGCGCGGTCGCGGCCGCCCTGCTCGATTACGCATGGTCGGCCGGATTCGGCTTTTCTTCGGTGATCTCATCTGGTGACGGCGCCGATGTGGAGTTCTCCGATCTGCTCGATTTTCTTGCCCTGGACGCGCAGACCCGCAGCATCGTCATGTATGTCGAGGGGGTGCGCCGTCCGCGCCAGTTTCTCTCGAGCCTGCGCGCCGCCGCGAGCATGAAGCCGGTGATCGTGCTTAAGGCCGGGCGCCGCTCCAGCGGTTCCCTGGCAGCGATGAGTCACAGCGGCGCGATGACCGGCAACGATGCGGTATTCGATACGGCGCTGCGGCGCACCGGTGCGATTCGCATTTCCAAGTATGCGCAACTGTTCTCCGCCTCCGAGGCGCTGCTGAGCGGCCGCCTGCCGCGCGGCTCGCGCCTGGCGATCTTGACCAATGGCGGCGGGCCTGGGGTGTTGGCCGCCGATGCAGCATCGGATGCAGGACTGACGCTGGCCCCGGTCAGCCCGGATACCAAGCGCCAGCTCGACGAGCTGCTGCCCTCGACATGGTCCAAGGGCAATCCAGTCGACATCATTGGGGATGCCGACTGTGCAAGGTTCGCGCGCTCCTTTGAACTGCTGATGGCCGACCAGGCCAACGACGGTGTGCTGGTCCTGTTCGTGCCCAGCATGCGCTTGGGTGCGGCCGAGACCGCAAAGGCCTTGCTCCCGGCGGCGGCCAAGAGCAACAAGCCGGTGGTGTCGGCCTGGCTGGGCGAGGCCGAAGCCGCCCAGGGCCGATCCTTGTTCAAACAGGCCGGCTATGCCGCGATGCGCAGCCCGGAGCAAGGGGTCGAGTCGTTTTCCTTTCTTGCGCAGTTTGTCCAGCACCGTGAGCTGCGCTTGCAATTGCCCCCGCCCATCGTGCCCGAACCCGAGGCGAGCAAACCGCTGCAGATCGACACCGTGCGGGCAATTTTGGCGCAGGCGCAGAAGCAGGGGCGGATGTTGCTAGCCGAAGACGAGGCCAAGTCGGTGCTCGCCGCCTGCGGCATCGAGGTGGCTCAGGGTCGGTTGGCGACCAGCGCCATGACGGCGCAAACGCTGGCCGCCGAGATCGGTTATCCGGTGGTGCTCAAGGTGCGGGCCGAGGGCGTGACCCACAAAAGCGATGTCGGCGGGGTGCTGCTCGGACTCAAGACGCCGGAGGAGGTTGGTTTCGGCTTCGAGCTGATCCACGAGCGCGTGATGCAGCGGGCGCCGAACGCGAAGTTCCGCGGCGTTCTGGTCCAGCAAATGGTGTCGCGTCGATCCGGCCGGGAACTGATCGTGGGCATCGCTCGCGATCCTTCTTTCGGCCCGGTCATCAGCTTCGGTATGGGGGGGATCGCCGTGGAGATCGTGCGCGACTCGGCGTTGGCCTTGCCGCCGCTGAACCGGATGCTGGCGGGCGACTTGATTGATCGCACCCGGGTTGCGACGATGCTCAAACCGTTTCGCGGCATGCCTGGCGTGGACATCGATGCCCTCATCGATACGCTACTGCGCGTCTCCGAACTGGCCTGCGAGTTTCCGTGCCTTGCCGAGCTCGATATCAATCCCTTGCTGGTCGACGAGAACGGCGTCGTCGCACTCGATGCCCGGGTACTGATCGATCAGGGTGCGCTGTCACCCGATCCGGTCTACTCGCACCTGGCGATCCATCCCTATCCCAAGGCGCTCGAGCGCCAGCTGCAGCTTAGCGACGGGGCGACCGTGCTGCTGCGGCCGGTGCGCCCTGAAGATGCCGAGGCGCAAAAGCGCTTCGTCGCGCGCCTTTCGGACCTGACGCTGTACCGGCGATTCCATGCGCCGGTGCGCGAGCTGTCCCTGGATCGACTCGTGCGTTTCACGCAGATCGACTATGACCGCGAGATGGCCTTCGTTGCGATCGATGCCTCCGGGGAGGCGGAGGAGATTCGTGGCTTTGCGCAATACAACCGCATATTCGGCGGCGACGAAGCCGAGTTCGGTATCGCTGTCGAAGATAGCTGGCAGGGTCGCGGCCTGGGTTTTTCGATGATGGAGGCCATCGAGTCGTGCGCCCGCGAGCGCCAGATCAGCCAGATCCACGGATATGTACTGGCCGAGAACGATTCGATGCGCGGGATGATGGTAGCGCGCGGCTATGTGGCCGAACGCGATCCGGAAGACGTGGGTGTGATCAATTTCCGCCTGCCCTTGCTGCCGACCTAGCCGGCCGCAGGCGGCGAGCAACGGTCCGTAAGACGTGCGTTTTTCATCTGTCGTCGACCGCGGCGGCGTGCCGATCGGTGCGATGGCCGAGACACAGGGCCCGGCACGTGCGCGGCCGCCTCGCCTGTCGCGCGGGGTGCCGGGCAACGGCGAGCGTGGCGCCATCTGCGCGCTCGGCAGGTCTTGACCAGACCCTTGCGGGTAATGGCCGTCTGTCCAGGTCCGTTGCGGGGGCGTGCGCTGCGTCTTGAAGCGCGCCCGGTTGCGTGAAATAGGCGCTGGCCATCGCGATCGGCGGTCGGTCCGGCCCGTCGCTATTGAAATCCGGGAATGGACGCACCGGACCAGGTCGTCACGAGCAGCAAGTTCCCTCGCCGTGACCAAGCCTTGCCGGTGCTTGCGGCAGCCCGCCAGCTACGCATGGGCTTGAGAAAAGCAACGCCTGCCCAGGCTGTCTAGAAGAATAGCGTTCGTCGGAAAGATGAAAGTCGTCGCAGGATTTGCGCATCGGGAAATCCGGGCAACAGCCGACAGCCGACGCACCCCGTGTGGGATGCTCGCCCGAGGCCAAGAGCGGGGCATTGCGGCACGCGTTGGCCGCGTTCGCGCGCTAGCGCCCACCGGTCGCAGCGGATGAGAAGCCCAAGTGGACGATCTTGCAAAAGAGCTCGGGTGAACGGGCCCGTCCGTGTTTTTGCTACCTGGATGAAGTCGCCCGCCGCTCGCCGGCGGCACGGCTCTGGCTCCTTGAAAGCGGCGCGCGCCAGCCCGGACAGCCGCTTCTTTCTCCGTTGATCCTCTTGACATGCAACCAGATGGTTGTATATTAATTCGGTGGATGACGACAGTGTGTTTCGCGCCCTCGCCGACGCGAATCGGCGCCACCTCCTCGATCGGCTGTACGCCAGAAGTGGCCAGAACGTGGGCGAGTTGTGTCGGGGCATGGCAATGAGCCGCCAAGCGGTAGCGAAGCATCTTTTCATCCTGGAAGAGGCAAACCTGGTTTCGGTGCGCCGCGATGGCCGCGAAAAGCTGCATTTCATCAACCCCGTTCCGATCAACGACATCGCGCAGCGTTGGATCGCAAAGTTCGAGGCGCCACGCCTGAAAGCGCTTTGTGAACTCAAAAGGACCCTAGAAGGAAAAGATCGTGGCTGACGGGAAGAGCGGTTTCGTCTACGTAACCTACATCCGCACAACGCCGGAAGAATTGTGGGCTGCTCTAACGACCTCGGAGTTCATGAAGAAGTACTGGTTTGCGATGAGCTTCGAAACCGATTGGAAGGCGGGGTCGCCTTGGAAGCTGGCTTTCCCCGATGGCCGGATTGCCGATACCGGTGAAATCGTCGAGATCGAACGTCCGCGACGGATCGTGCTCAAGTGGCGACACGAGCTTCGGCCGGAACTGGCGGCCGAGGGCGATGCGGGCTGCTCCATCGAGCTTGAACCGCTAGACGGTGCGGTGAAGCTGACGATCCGCCATACGATCGATCGGCGCGACTCGAAGTTGATCGAGGCCGTGTCCGGAGGCTGGCCGCGCATCCTCTCCAATCTCAAGTCGCTGCTCGAAACCGGGCAGCTCGTTTTGAACTAGGAGCCGTGCCGCCGGCCGAGGCGGCCGCCTTGCAAATTCCCGCTACGTCGAAAACATCGACGGCTCCACACAGGATCCGAATTCGTAGCGAATGGCCACCCGGGGCGGTTTGGGTTTGCCGCTGCGCAAAAGGAGTTGGCACGCCACACCGACGAGTTGGCGCGGCGGCGGTAGCGCGTCGCGCGCTGCAGCCCCTGCACGTCGCATGAGCCTCGCGGTCGCGCCGACCTGCGCAATCCTGAAGCTCGTTACCGGTGTTCTTAATGGCGGTCCGCCGAATATGCCTCGTTTGCTCACGCTTGCTGTGTCACCGCTGAGCGCAACGATCCCGACGTACTTGCCGACAAGGGCGTTACATTCCGCGTCCTGGCTGCGTCCGACCTCCAGCCGACGAAGCCGTGCCCGCAGTTCCCGATCCGGCGTTCGCCAGATCGAGCGGTGCCAAACCTCCATGGCCCGCGCACCGGCTCAGGAAGTGACGAGCCATGCCGACTTGGATTTGAGATGTCGATCAGCCCATTGCAGGCGCAGCAAGAGCCCCCGCCGTTGCAAGCGCCCAGTTCCATCTACACCGCGCCCTCCGCAACGGCGCTCCCGGCGGGTGAAGGGCGCACAGTTTGGTACGTTAACGACCTCTTGGCATCGGTTTTCGTCAGCGGTGCGACGACGATCCAGGTCGATTTTTCTTCTGCCAATGTGTTTTAGCGAGCCCAAGAAAAGGGTTTTGCGGATTAGCCAGCCGAAATCGGACTTGCCGTGATCCTCTGTACTGTGGCCCTGCCGATTTCCCGGAAACTTTGGCGTGACCTGCTCTTTCGATTTTGCCGACCCTTGTCGAAATAGGCGACTCTCCAAGCAACCACGGGTTTGTGAAAACGCCGCAATTTGGCCGTGGCCGGTTTGCGCAATTTTGCCGGCTGCCTTGCGCAGATCGGCATGCCTGCCAAGGGCCGGCCCCGCCGGGAAATCTCCGGTCACCGGTCAGGCCGGGCAGGTCCGCAGCGCACCGGGACCGGTCATCGAGGCCGGTCAAGTCGGCATTGCGCTTCGAAGCGGGCGTTGGCAACATGGCGCAGCGGTTGAGGCAGGCCGGCGCATCCGGCCAGAAGGAGTCGGCCGCTATGGCTCGCTATTGCTGCGAGATTCGGCCGGCAGGGCTTACCTTGGAGACTCTGACAAATGGGCGTCATCGATTCGAGAGTTGTGAACATTGAGCAATTGAAACTCGAGCATTTCGCCAAGGGTGACAGCTTCGAGTGCAGGGCGACACGCATCGGACCGCTTCTGGGCGCGAGGGATCTCGGCTACTCCTACGATGTTGTTCCGCCCGGGAAGCGGTCCTGCCCGTTTCATAGCCATCGGGGGGAAGAGGAGATGTTCTTCATCGTCAAAGGAACGGGCACGCTGCGCTACGGCAGCGAGACTCGGCAGATCCGCGCGGGTGACGTCATCTGCTGCCCAACCGGTGGTCCGGAAACGGCACATCAGATTGTCAACGACTCGGATAGCGAACTTGCCTATCTTTCTGTCAGCACGATGTACCCTGCTGAAGTTTGCGAATATCCTGACTCGAAGAAGATCGGCGCCTTTGGCGGCGGTGTTCGCCACATGACGCGCGCGAGCGACAACATCGATTACTGGATCGATGAGACTTAAGTCACCGGCCGTGCCCGGCGGCCTTGGCATCGCCCTTTGGCCCTTTGTCCACTGCGCGCCTCGCCCGCCGAGGTCACCAAGAGCAAGTAACGGCATGACGACACGCTTCGATAGCTACCCTTGGCCGCGGGGAATCGACAGCACGCTGGCTTGCTGCGGTCCCGTACTCGTCCGCCTCGTGTCCTTAACCGGCAATCGCTAGTTTGGCGCCTGGCTGGCGCGCTCGAGGCCCGGATTGCCCACCCGGGGAAAACCCCGGTGGACCAAATTTTGGCTGACGGAATCAATTGCACCCCCCAGGCGGCAGATCGGAAAAGTGCAATCCGTCGCCGTGTCGCCGCTGCATTCGGTTCGAAATCAATGAGTTCCGAGAAGACAGAAAGTGCCTCGGGCTTCAGGAATTGCCGCGGACGGTGTACTGTCGCGAAGATTAGTCCGTCGAGACCGCCTGCTATGCGGCCCAAACCTGCCGCCGCGCTGTATTGGGAGCCAGGCGCGCTATCGGCCATAAGCCGGCATGGCGGCACAAAACCTGATTGCAGGACACGGCTGCCGATTCCGTTCGTGTAGGCCACGATCAGACGACGGCCATGATCAGCCTTCAATTAGCGCCTTCACTACTATTCCCATTGCTATTTGACAATCGTGAGAGCATTCTGCAGGCTGTATCCGCGGTTCGTGCGAACGAACAGGGTTCATATCTGGGATTCCCCGGAAGCCTTCGTTGAAGCCAGTCATCCCCCTCGGGGATGCACTTCAACCGTAACGACGATAAGAGTTTCGCTGGCCGAACTTCTTTCGCTTACGTAGCACGGATCGAGTCACTAGGCTCGATTCGTCCTGGCCCCCACTCTTGATCAGACCAACCACTACAGCCTCTTTGTAGGCCGAGGTTTTTCATGAAGATCACATCAATTGCGGTCGTAAGGGGCCAAAGTCTTCGAGACATTTTTCACTACGGAGACGAAGTGCGCAATTCAATTTTCGCCCTTCTTCTGGCATGCCTTCCTGCGCTGGCGCATTCGCAGGCCGTACGAGGGACCGTCAGTCCTGACTTGGTGACCCGCGGTTCCTATCTAGTCAACGCCGTCGCCGGCTGCGTAAATTGCCACTCGCCAAAGGATGACCAGGGGCGACCAATGCAGGAGAATTCGCTTTCCGGAGGTGGGCCCGGCGGAGTCTGGTTTGTCTCTCCTGCGTTCACCGTCTCTCCTTCGAACCTCACGCCGGACCTCGAGACAGGCATAGGTTCGTGGACGGACGAGGACATCAAGCGCGCTCTACTGGAAGGGGTCAGACCGGCCCACGATCGGTTGCCGAATGCGCCGCTCGCACCGGTGATGTACAAGAACTATTTCCAGGTGCTGCTGCCACGCGACCTCGATGCAATCGTGGCGTACCTGCGTGCCGTGCCTGCCGTCAGGCATGTTGTGCCAGCTCCGATTTATCTGGCCATCGCGCCTTCGGCTCCTTCACCCGACGCCGGCAAGGTCTACTCAGAGGCAGATCTGAAGGATCCGATTCAGCACGGTAGGTACCTCAGCACTATCTCGCACTGCATGGCCTGCCATTCGGGGCGGGCCGGTCCGGTCTCGGATCACAAGCACAGCCTAGGCAAGGGCGGATGGGTGCTCGATTCTGGTGTGATCAGAGGCTATCCGGCTGAATGGAAGTCGTCCACCGTCAGCAATATCACTTCAGATCCCGTTGCCGGGATCGGCGCTTGGACCGACGCGGAGATCAAGCGCGCTATCACGCAGGGAATTTCGCGCGACGGACGGCGGCTCGGGCCGCCAATGGCCTACAGCGTCTACGCCCGCATGACAGACGAGGACCTATCGAACATCGTCGCATGGCTCAGAACGATCCCGCCTCTGCATTGACATGTGGGACCGAGAATCGACGCCTGCAAGCCGGCTATGTATCTCTTGCACCTTCGGGATCTTCGATTTAAGAAAGTCCGTTTCGCCGTGCACACCGCGACCGCCATGGGGCCCGGTCGTGTGAAAACTCGGTTAGTGAACAGATATTGAGAGGACCGCTTTTCGGCGGGGCGGAAGTCCGAAACGGGTCGAAAGCTCGCGTAGAGCAAACCGCATTCCCTGGTCCGCTATCCGATGCTGACCGGATGCGCCGGTTTCCATGGCGGACGTGCTCGAGTCGCCCGTCCTTTCGCGATCTGAAAATTCCCCGACGAACTTCATTTTTACCGCCGGACTTTGTCTTTGCGGTCACGGTCGGATCGAAGGACTTGACAGTCCGCGAAAAAAGTACGATCGTTCGTTTTTTTAGCGATGCGCCGACCCCAGCAAATGCACCCCTCCTCCACGCGCAGAGATTCCGCCGGCGCGCCCCATCCGATTGCGCGCGGGCGCAAAGGCGACGTTACCCGAGCCGCGATCGTGGAAACCGCGATGGCCTTTGCGCGGCGCGATGGCCTGGAGGGCTTGACCATCGGCCTGCTGGCCGAACGCCTGGGCATGAGCAAGAGTGGCGTGTTTGCCCATTTCGGTTCGCGGGAAGACTTGCAGCTGGCGGTCCTGCGCGAATACGCCTTGCGCTTTGTCGAGCGCGTGCTGCGACCAGCCGTGCGCGCGCAGCGCGGCCTGCCGCGCCTACAGGCCATTGTCGACCGCTGGTTGTCCTTGCTGGCCGAAGAGATCGAGGCCGGCTGCATCCTGATCGGCGGCGCTTCGGAGTACGACGACCGGCCCGGACCGCTGCACGATACGCTGGCGGCGATCGTAACCTCGTGGAAGAGCGAACTGGTTCGAGCGCTGGAGCAGGCGCGTGACTGCGGTCACCTGCGCGCGGACATCGACTGCGAGCAGATGGTGTTCGAGATCTACGGGCTGATGCTGATGCTGCATCAGGACGCGCGTCTGCTCCACGGCAAGGACAGCGTGCATCGCGCCCGTTGCGGCTTGCAGCGGCTCATCAACGCCACGCGTAGCGGCGACGGCGGCCTTCCCGCCGATCCGGCGTGCGGCAAGGTGCCCTCACGCGTGCGACCGCGGCGCTCGGTGGTGTTAGAGCAGGACCGGCAGGACGGTGGCGGACCCAAGAGCCAAAAAAGAAACGCCCTAAAGCAGAACGGCAGCAAACACTGAGCAGGATTGGAGATTGGTATGCCACAATTCAAGGCCCCTTTGCGCGACCAGCAATTCGTCATTCATGAGTTGCTGCAGGCCGTCGAGGCGCTGCGCACCATGCCGCGCTACGTCGATCTCGATTCCGATACGGTCAACCAGGTGGTCGAAGAGGCCGGCCGCTTTGCACAGGAAGTGCTGCTGCCGCTCAATCAATCGGGTGACGAGGAAGGCTGTCGTTACGATCCAAAGACGCATGAAGTGCGCACGCCCGCCGGCTTCGCCGCCGCTTACGAGAAATTCCGGGAGGCGGGCTGGCAGGGGCTGACGGCAGAAGAGGAGTTCGGCGGCCAGGCATTGCCGCACCTGCTGCAGATCGCTTTCGACGAAATGCGCTGCGCCACCAACCAGGCCTGGGCCATGTACCCGGGCCTGACGCTCGGCGCCTACGAATGCACTGCCCAGCACGGCAGCGCCGAGCAGAAGGCGCTCTACCTGCCCAAGCTGGTCTCGGGCGAATGGACCGGCACCATGTGCCTGACCGAACCGCATTGCGGCACCGACCTGGGCCTGCTGCGCACCAAGGCCGAGCCGCAGGCCGACGGCACCTACAAGATCACCGGCAGCAAGATCTTCATCTCCGCCGGCGAGCACGACATGGCGGCCAACATCGTCCACCTGGTGCTCGCGCGCCTGCCGGATGCGCCGGCCGGGCACCAAGGGCATCTCGCTGTTCATCGTGCCCAAGTTCGTTCCCGAGCGGCCGATGGCAGCGCGTGCGGCGCGCGCAACGGCATTACCTGCGGCGCGATCGAGCACAAGATGGGCATCCACGGCAATTCCACCTGCCAGATGGTGCTTGGACGCGGCCACCGGCTGGCTGGTCGGGCAGCCGAACAAGGGCCTGAACGCGATGTTCGTGATGATGAACGCCGCGCGCCTGGGCGTGGGCATGCAGGGGCTGGGCCAGACCGAAGTCGGCCTACCAGAACGCGCTGGCCTATGCCAAGGAGCGGCATGCAGATGCGCAGCCTCTCCGGGGCCAAGGCGCCCGAACGGCCGGCCGACCCGATCATCGTGCATCCGGACGTGCGCCGCATGCTGCTCACGGCCACGGCCTACGCCGAGGGCGGCCGCGCCTTCGCCTCATTGGATCGCGCTGCAGATCGACCAGCGAACTCAACCATCCGGACGAAGACGTGCGCAAGGATCGCGCGCCGACCTGGTGGCGCTGCTGACGCCGATCGTCAAGGCCTTCATCACCGACAACGGCTGGATCGCCACTTCCGAGTGCATGCAGGTGTTCGGCGGCCACGGCTACATCCGCGGAGTGGGGCATGGAGCAGTATGTGCGCGATGCGCGCATCAACATGATCTACGAGGGCACCAACACGATCCAGTCGCTCGACCTGCTCGGCCGCAAGGTGCTGATGGACAACGGCGCCAAGCTGAGGAAGTTCGGCGCGCTGGTGCAGGCCTTCGTCGAGGAGAACGGCACCGACGAGGCGATGAGCGAATTCGTCACGCCGCTGGCCGATCTGGGCGACAAGGTGCACCAAGCTGACCATGGAAATCGGCATGAAGGCGTTCCAGAACCAGGACGAGGTCGGCGCCGCCGCGGTCGCACTACCTGCGCGTGGTCGGCCATCTGGTCTTCGCCTACTTCTTCGGCGCGCATGGCGAAGATCGCGCTGGCGAAGCTGGATGCCGACGGCTTCGATAAGGCCAAGCTCGCACGCCGCTTCTACCGCGCCAAGCTGCTGCCGACGGCGCGCATTCTGATCTCGCCAGCGCCTGCTGCCGGAGACCGCCTTGCTCGCATCCGCTGCCTGGCTCGCTCCGGTGCGAAGAATCCTGCATGCGAATCTCGAGGCCGAGACTGGTTCTGAGCGCGTTAACCAAAACAGGAAAGGAATCCCATGAGTAATTTCATCGTCAGGAAAGTCGCCGTCCTCGGCGCCGGCGTGATGGGCGCGCAGATCGCCGCCCACTGCGTCAACGCGCGCGTGCCCGTGGTGCTGTTCGACCTGCCGGCCAAGGACGGCCCGAAGGACGGCATCGTGCTGCGCGCCATCGAAAACCTGAAGAAGCTGAACCCCGCGCCGCTGGGCAACAAGGACGAGGCGGCTTATATCGAAGTGGCCAACTACGACGACCACCTCGAAGCGCTCAGGGGCTGCGACCTCGATGATCGAGGCGATCGCCGAGCGCATGGACTGGAAGCACGACCTGTACAAGAAGGTCGCGCCGTTCATCGCGCCGAACGCGATTTTCGCGTCCAACACCTCCGGCCTGTCGATCACCGCGCTGTCGGAGGGCTTCGATGCGCAGCTGCAAGGCGCGCTTCTGCGGCGTGCATTTCTTCAATCCGCCGCGCTACATGCATCTGGTGGAGCTGATCCCGACCGCCGCGACCTCGGCGCAGATCCTCGACCAGCTCGAGGGCTTCCTCACCACCACGCTGGGCAAGGGCGTGGTGCGCGCGAAGGACACGCCCAACTTCATCGCCAACCGCGTCGGCATCTTCGGCATGCTCGCGACCATGCACGAGGCGGAAAAATTCGGCCTCTCCTGCGACGTGGTCGACGACCTCACCGGCGCCAAGCTCGGCCGCGCCAAGTCCGGCACCTTCCGCACCGCCGACGTGGTGGGTCTGGACACCATGGCGCCATGTGATCAAGACCATGCAGGACAACCTCGCCCGACGATCCGTTTTTCGCGGTCTACAAGACGCCGGCGGTGCTGACCAGAGCTGGTCGCAGGAGGGCGCGCTGGGCCAGAAGAGCGGCGCCGGCTTCTACAAGAAGGTCGGCAAGGACATCCAGCGCCTGGATTTCGCGCAAGGGCGAATACGTCGCCGGCGGCGGCAAGGCCGACGAGCTCGTCGCGCGCATCCTGAAGAAGAAGGATCCGCGCCAAGCGCATGAAGGCCTGCTGCGCGAATCGAACAATCCGCAGGCGCAAGTTCCTGTGGGCGATCTTCCGCGACGCCTTCCATTACATCGCCGTCCATCTGGAATCGATCGCCGACAACGCGCGCGACGTCGATTTCGCGCATGCGCTGGGGCTTCGGCCAGGAGCACGGCCCGTTCGAGACCTGGCAGGCCGCCGGCTGGCAAGCAGGTCGCCGAGCTGGGTCAAGGAAGACATAGATGCCGGCAAGGCGCTGTGCAAGGCGCCGCTGCCGGCCTGGGTGCTTCGACGGCCGGTGGCCAAGGCCGGCGGCGTGCACGCGCCCGACGGGCTCCTGTAGCCCGCCGCGCGCAAGGCCTTCGTGCCGCGTCCGACGCTGCCGGTGTATGCAGCGTCAGCTGTTCCGCGCCCCGCTCGTTGGCGACGGTACCGACGCCGACGGAGCAACAGCGGGCACGCACCGTGTTCGAGGACGACTCGTGCCGCATCTGGCACTGGGATCGGGTATGGCCGACGAGGTGCTGGTGTTGTCCATGAAGACCAAGATGCATGCGATCGGTCCCGGCGTGTCGCGGGTCTGATGAAGGCCATCGACCTGGCCGAGGAAGACTACAAGGGATCTGGTGATCTGGTCCGGCCGACGGGCCGTTCTCGGCCGGCGCCGACCTGCAGGCGATGATGCCGCTGTTCATGCAGCGGCGGTCCGAAGGCGATCGAGCCAGGCCGAGCGCGAGCTGCAGCAAGCGCCATGCTGCGCGATGAAATACGCCAGGTGCCGGTGGTGGCGGCGATTCGCGGCATGGCGCTGGGCGGCGGCTGCGAACTTGCGCTGCATGCGCCAAGCGCGTCGCCACTCTCGAGTCCTATATCGGTCTGGTCGAGGTCGGCGTCGGCCTGATTCCCGGCGGCGGCGGCCTGAAGGAAGGCGCGCTGCGCGCCGCGGCCGCGGCCGGTGCGATCGGTGCCACGACCTGCTGCCCTTCCTGCGAGGCTGGTTCGAGAACGCCGCCATGGCCAAGGTCTCGACATCGGCGCTGGAAGCCAGCGCATGGGCTACCTGCTGCCGACCGATACCGTCGTGTTCCATCGCCACGAATTGCTCTAGGCGGCCATCGGCGAGACCTACGCGCTTCACGCGCGGGCTACCGGCCGCCGCATCGGCCGCGCCAGGTGCCGGTGGCCGGGCGCTCCGCAAGCGCGACGATCCGGGGGCAGCTGGTCAACATGCGCGACGGCGGCTTCATCAGCGCGCACGACTAGCACCTCGCCACGTGCATCGCCGACGTGCTGTGCGGCGGCGACGTCGAGGCGGGCACGCCTGGTCGACGAGCAATGGTTCCTCGACCTGGAGCGCAAGCGTTTCGAGCAACTCGTTGCACCACCCCAAGTCCCAGGAACGCATGATGGGCATGATGCAGACCGGCAAGCCGGTACGCAACTAGGGTGCAATCTCAGAACATATTTGAACCGGCCGTGCGCCCGCCGATGTTTAGGCAGACGCGGCCGGTTCGTCAAACAGGAAGGAGTCCCCATGAGCCATCAAGTCCAGGAAGCCTACATCGTCGCGGCCACCCGCACGCCCGTCGGCAAGGCGCCTAAGGGCAGCCTGCGCAACACGCGCCCCGACGACCTGCTGGTGGCGCGATGCGCGGCGCGCTGGCAGCCGTGCCCAGCCTCGATCCGGAAGCCGATCGAGGACGCGATCGTCGGCTGCGCTTTCCCGGAGGCCGAACAAGGCATGAACATGGCGCGCATGGCGCTGCTGCTATGCCGGCCTGCCCGAAGACGGTCGGCGGCGTGACGGTCAATCGCTACTGCTCCTCCGGCCTCACTGCGGTGGCGATGGCGGCCGACCGCATCCGCGTCGGCGAGGCCGACGTGATGATCGCCGGCGGTGCCGAATCGATGAGCATGGTGCCGATGATGGGCAACAAGCCATCGATCAATGCGCGACTCTTCGACGCCGACGAGAACATCGGCATCGCCTATGGCATGGGCATGACCGCCGAGAAGGTCGCCGCGCAATGGAAGGTCGGCCGCGAGGCGCAGGACCGGTTCGCGCTGGCGTCGCACGAGCGCGCCATCGCGGCGCAGCGCACGGCGAATTCAACGACGAGATCACTCCGGTCGAGATCGTCGAGCGCTCGCCCAACCTCGCCACGGGGGAAATCGTCGTGCGCAAGCGCCGCATGTAAGCTGGACGAGGGCCCGCGCGCCGACACCAACCTGGAGGCGCTGGCCAAGCTGCGGCCGGTGTTCGCCCCCAAGGGCAGCGTGACCGCGGGCAACAGTTCGCAGACGTCCGACGGCGCCGGCGCGCTGATCCTGGTGAGCGAGACGGCCCTGAAGCCGCTTCAATCTGACGCCGCTGGCGCGCTTCGTGTCGTTCGCCGTGCGCGGCGTGCCGCCCGAGATCATGGGCATCGGTCCCAAAGAGGCGATTCCGGCCGCCTTGCGCAGCGCGGGCTTGCAGCAAGATCGACCTGTCCTGGATCGAGCTCAACGAGGCCTTCGCCGCGCAGGCGCTGGCGGTGATCGGACTCGCTGGGCCTGGATCCGGGACCGGGTCAATCCGATGGGCGGCGCGATCGCCCTGGGCCACCCGCTGGGCGCCACCGGCGCGATCCGCGCGGCCACCGTCATCCACGGCCTGCGGCGGCGCGAACCAGGCTACGGCATGGTGACCATGTGCGTGGGCACCGGCATGGGCGCGGCCGGCATTTTCGAGAGAGTGTGAGGGCGTTCAACCGGGCTCGTCGTAGGTCCGGCGCCCGCCGCCGGCACCTGACTGCGTCCCCGCAAGAAGTGGGCTTTGCAAGGGAGCAGTCATCGTGACCATACGCACCGAGGTAGCCGACGGCGATCGCGCGCATCGAGATCGCGCGCGCGGAACGCAAGAACGCAATCACCGGCCAGATGTACGGCCAGATGGCCGATGCACTGACGGCGGCCGCGGCCGACGCGAGCGTGCGATGCCGTCGTCCTGCATGGTGCGCCGGACGTGTTTTCCGCCGGCAACGACATCAACGATTTCTTGCAGCAGCCCGGCTCCCAACGGCGGATCGAACACGGTGCGCTTCATGAACGCGTCTGAGCGCTCACGAGCAGCCGGTCATCGCGGCGGTCAACGGCGTGGCCGTCGGCATAGGCACCACACTGCTATTGCACTGCGATCTGGTCTATGCCGCCGATGACGCCAAGTTCTCAATGCCCTTTGTGAGCCTGGGCCTTTGCCCGGAATTCGCCTCCTCGTTGCTGCTGCCGATGTCCGCCGGTTACCACAAGGCGGCCGAGAAGCTGCTTTTGGGCGAGCCGATCTCGGCCGAGGAGGCCGTGGAGATGGGGCATGCGTCAACCGCCTGGTGCCGCCGGACCAGGTGCTCGAGTACGCGCTGCACCAGGCGCGACGCTTTTGCGGCTTGCCGCCCGAAGCGGTGCGCGAGACCAAGCGTCTGCTGAAGGCGGGCGTTCGCGCGGCGGTACAACAGACGATGGGCGCTGAATTCGAGTCGTTCGCGCGTCTGCTGCAAAGCCCGGAGTCGCACGAGGCGCTGAGCGCGTTTTTGGAACGGCGCAAGCCCGACTTTGCACGGGTGGCGGGCGCCGCAGGCACCTCCCTGACCCGCTAGGAGAAGCAACATGTCCCTGCAAGGCAAGACGCTGTTCATCTCCGGCGGCTCGCGCGGCATCGGCCTGGAGATCGCCAAGCACGCCGCGCGCGCAGGCGCCAACGTGGCGATCGCCGCCAAGACGGTCGAGGCCAATCCCAAGCTGCCGGGAACGATCTACACCGCGGCCGCGGAGATCGAAGCGCCGGGGAGGGCGCTGCCTGCCGTTGCAAGTGGACATCCGCGAGGAGGCGCAGGTGGTCGCCGCGGTGCAGCATGTGGCCGAGCGCTTCGGCGGCATCGACGTCCTGGTCAACAACGCCAGTGCAATCAGTCTCACGCCGACGCCGAAGCCACGCCGATGAAGCGCTTCGACCTGATGTTCGGCGTGAATGTGCGCGGCACGTTCCTGTGCACCCAGGCCTGCCTGCCGTACTTGAAGCACGCGGCGACGCAGCGCCGCAATCCGCACATCCTGACGCTCGTCGCCGCCGCTGAACATGAAGGCGCACTGGTTCGCGCCGCACCCGGCCTACACGATGGCCAAGTACGGCATGAGCATGTGCGTGCTCGGCCACGCCGAGGAGTTTCGGTCCTACGGCATCGCAGTCAATGCCTTGTGGCCGCGCACCGTGATCCAGACGGCCGCGCTGCAGATGATCCCGGGCATACGTCCGGAGCATTGCCGCTCGCCGCTCATCATGGCCGATGCCGCGATGGCGGTGCTCGAACGCGATGCCGCCGCTACGACGGGCAATTTCTTCCTCGACGAGGACGTGCTGGCGCAGACGGGCGTGCGCGACTTTGCCCGGTATTCGGTGGTGCCCGGCAGCACGGCGCTGCTGCCCGACTTATTCCTCTAGGTCCCATGGGGGCGCCGCGGGCCGTGCCGGCCGGCGACCGCGACTTTTGCGGCAGCGCCAGGCCGATGCAAACTGCCAGTCGGACGGGCCATGGTTGCCGCGATCGCGCGTTCGTGGAGCGTCGCCGCGGCGGCGGACGACACGGTCGCGATTACGGCCGATCGCATGCAAGAAGTGATCGCGGGGCGTATGGTCGAGGACCCACAAACCACGGCCCATGGCGGACGTATCGTCGCCGTGGCGAGGCGCGCCGGTCGCCGATAGCGCGCAACGCATCGACCTGCCAGGGCGCACGCTGCTGACCGGCCTGATCGACATGCATGTGCACCTCACGTCAGATCCGAGCCTCAGCGGGCACCGCTTCCACGAACGTACGCAATGTTGGCTCGAAGAACCACAGCGACGCCGCCATCAAGCCGCGGATCGAGGGCGGCCACATCCCAGGTCCGCGCATTGCGTCCGCAACGTATGCGATCGGGGCCGCCGGCGGGCATTGCGATACGACCGAGATGCCGCCGTCGGTCATGGTGCCCGGGCTGGCCGTCGCGGACGGAACCGAGGCGATATGCGCGGCCGTGCGCAAGCACGGCGCGGAGGGGATCAAGTTCTGTGCCACCGGCGGCGTGTATCCCAACGGGGACAATGCGCGCCAGTTCGTCACCATGGTTACCTGGGGCATGCGGCCGCTGCAGGCGATCCGCTCCGCAACGCTAACGGCCGCCGAGGCGCTGGGTCGCAGCAGCGACCTAGGCGCGATGGCCGTCGGCCGCCATGCCGATCTCATAGCGGTCGCCGGCAATCCGCTCGACGGTATCGCTGTCCTGCAGAACGCAGCCTTTGTCATGAAGGGCGGCGTGGCGTTCAAGAGCTGACGCCGGGCCGCCCCTCTGGTTCGGGCAGCCTGCAGCCACTTGGACCCGGAAGAAAAGACGCGCGGGCTACGCGCCCGAGGCCGCGGCGGCGATATCAAGCGATCGCAGGCGCAGCGCGGGGTCGAAGATGTCGCAGACCAGCATCAACTCATCGGCGCGTGTCGCTTGCTGCAGCTCTTGCAGACCCGCGCGCACTTTCGCCGGCCCGCCGATCACGGCGGCGCCAAGGAACTCGGCGATCGCGTCGCGCTCGGACGCCCCCAGCTGCGAGGAAAAATCCTCGACCGGCGGCCGCAGGCGGCCGCGCTCGCCGCGCACGATGCCGACGACACGCTGGTAGATGCTGCTGGCCAAGAATTGGGCCTCCGCGTCGGTCGGCGCGGCGACGAGCGGCACGCCGATCATGACGTAGGGTCGGGCCGATGCCGCCGAAGGACGGAAACGGTCGCGGTACAGGTCGATGGCCTGGTGCAGCAGGCGCGGTGCGAAGTGGGAAGCAAAAGCGTAGGGCAGGCCGCGTTCGGCGGCCAGTTGCGCGGAATATAGGCTCGAACCCAGCAGCCAGATCGGTACGTTGGTCCCGGCGCCCGGCACCGCGACCACGCGTTGGCCGGGCTGGACGGGAGCGAGCAACCGCTGCAATTCGGCGACGTCGCGCGGGAAATCCTCCTCGCTCTCGACGCGATTGCGCCGCAGGGCGCGCATCGTCGTCGGATCGGTGCCGGGCGCGCGGCCCAAGCCCAGATCGATGCGGCCCGGGTATAGCTCGGCCAGCGTGCCGAAAGCTTCAGCAACCACCAGCGGCGCATGGTTGGGCAGCATGATGCCGCCCGAGCCGACGCGGATGCGGCGGGTGCCGGCGGCGACGTGACCGACCAGCACCGCGGTTGCCGAACTTGCAATGCCCGGCATGTTGTGGTGTTCGGCCAGCCAATAGCGCCGGAAGCCGAGCGATTCGACGTGCTGCGCGGTGCGCAGTGCAATCGCGATCGCCTCGGCAACCGTACCGCCTTCGCGCACGGCGACCAGATCGAGCAGGGACAGGGCGTTTTCTTGAGCTGGCTTCATGCGACGGCTTCTCCGGCGTGCAGGCTTCGATGATGGCGGCGAAATTGCCCGCTGCGGCCCGGTGCGCTTAGGCGCGCGCCCAGGGAGAAATCTCCTGCACCGTGGCGACTGTGCCCGGCTCGTCCGGCAGGTAGCCCGGCACCTGGGCGATCAGTTCGCAGAAGGACGGTTGCTGCACGAGGGCGATGAGCTGGCGCACCGGCGCAAGGCGCAGACTGTCCTTATGGCAGGCCAACATATAACGCTCCTTGATGACCGGCACGAAGTCGAGCCGGAACTGGCGCGCTGCCGGCTCGATGCCAAAGGCGATGTCGGCCATGCCGCTGGCGACGAAGGCCGCCACCGCCGCATGCGTGAACTCGCCGCTGTCGTAGCCGTTGATGTGCCGCGGGTCGATCGAGTGGTCTTGCAGCAGGCCGTCGAGCAAGATGCGCGTGCCCGAGCCCGACTGGCGGTTGACGAAGCGCACGCCCGGCTGACGCAGATCCTGCAAGGAGGCGATGCCTCGCGGGTTGCCTCGCGGAACGATCAGGCCCTGGGTGCGCGTTACCAGGCGGATGATGCGCTGCTGACGCGGCTTGATCCATTTCTCATAGTGCTGCCACAGGGTGAGGCCCAAGTCGCCTTGCGGAACGTGAAAACCGGCAAGATCGCAGTGGCCGTGCGACAGCGACGCCAGCGCCGCCGCACTGGCCATGTACTGTATATCGACGCTGGCATTTGCCTGGCTGTTCATCAGCGCGGGCAGTTTTTCAACGGCGTAGCCATAACTGGCGTGAATGCGCAGCACGGTCTGTGATGCCTTGGTGGCTTGGCCGATGGCCAGGTTCAATTCGGACGCGATGTTTTCCAACTGCGGGAATAGGCTCGCGCCGCTGCGCTGTTCGGCCCAGAGCAGCTTGGCGCCAAGTGCGGTCAGCGTTGCGCCCTTGCCCCGCTCCATCTTTACCACCGGGGTGCCGAAAAAGCGGCCCCACTTGGCCAGCAGGTCCCACGCATAGCGATAGGAGAGCCGGGCTTGGCGTGCTGCCTCGGTCAGCTTGCCCGCTTCGTGAATCGCGCGCAGCAGGACAAAAAGCTGTGGATCGACGGTTTCCCCGGTTTCGCTTGAAAAGGTCCAGGACGGCTGGATCAGGATCTTGCGCATGTTGCTCCGCTGCAGGGCTCTCCGCGGTACGCCGGGGTCGTTCGCTTCAACGCAAATATGCGAAAAAAGGCATATTTATCGCTTGCCGGATAAATGCTAGTTTGCGACTCAGCCTCGAGTGCTTTTGCGCAGTATATGCGTAATTGTTCATATGTGACTTTTTGAAGAAAAGCGACACGCGAGGACACGCAGCAAGTCTCGCGTGGATCTGGCCGCGGGGCATCGGAGAAACTATGGAGCAGGTTGACGTACAGCGCGTGGTCGAGCGGGCGATCAGCGACCATGCGGGGCGGCCTGGCGCCATGCTGCCGTTGTTGCATGCGATTCAGGACAACCTAGGGTATGTGCCGCCGCAGGCTCTGCCGCGGATCGCCGTGGCAATGCACCGGTCGCTGGCCGAGGTCCATGGCGTGATCAGCTTCTACCATCACTTCCGCCAAGCGCCGCCCGGCCGCCACGTGGTGCGCGTTTGCGTTGCCGAAGCCTGTCAATCGATGGGCGCGAAAAAGCTGCTCGAACATGCCCGCAATTCCCTGGGCATCGATCTGCATCAGACCACCAGCGACGGTGCGCTCACGCTCGAGCCCGTATATTGCCTGGGCAATTGTGCCTGCTCGCCCGCGGTGATGGTCGATGAGGCCGACTTGGTGGGGCGGGTCGATGGGCCGCGGTTTGATGCCATCGTCGAGCAGTGCCGGAGGCCGGTATGAGCGTGCGCGTTTTTGTCGCGCGCGACGCGTGTGCCGTCTCGGTCGGCGCCGACGCAGTCGCCGCGGCGATCGTCCGGGAAGCTCAGGAGCGGGCTCAGCCCGTGCAGATCGTGCGCACCGGTTCGCGTGGCCTGTTGTGGCTCGAGCCCCTTGTCGAGGTGGAAACGGCCGACGGCCGGGTGGCTTACGGCCCGGTGCAAGCGTGCGACGTCGGCGGCCTGTTGGATGCCGGGCTGCTGACGGGCGGGCGGCATGCCTTGGGACACGGCCTGACCGAGCGCATACCGTACCTTGCCAGGCAGGAACGTCGGACCTTTGCGCGCGTGGGTGTCGTCGAGCCGTCGTCGCTCCAGGACTACCTGCGCCACGACGGCTACCGCGGGTTGGCTCGCGCTTTGGAAATGGCGCCAGAAGCCGCGGTGCAGGCGCTGATCGATTCCGGCCTGCGTGGCCGGGGCGGTGCGGCGTTTCCCACGGGGATCAAGTGGCGCACGGTGCTGGCCGCGTCCGGCTCGGAAAAGTACGTCGTCTGCAATGCCGACGAGGGGGACTCGGGTACCTTCTCCGATCGCATGGTGATGGAGGGAGATCCCTTCGTGCTGATCGAGGGCATGACCATCGCCGGGGTTACGGTCGGTGCGCGCCAGGGTTACATCTACCTGCGTTCGGAGTACCCGCACGCCGAGGCCGCATTGTTGCGTGCCATCGAAGCCGCGCGCGGTGGTGGTTACCTGGGCACGGACGTTCTGGGCTCCGGGCGGGCTTTCGAGCTGGAGGTGCGGCGCGGCGCGGGCGCTTACATTTGCGGAGAAGAGACGGCGCTGTTGGAAAGCCTCGAGGGCAAGCGTGGCATGGTGCGCTATCGCCCCCCCCTGCCAGCGGTCCAGGGGCTGTTCGGCAAGCCCACCGTCATCAACAACGTGGTCTCGCTGGCCAGCGTACCGACGATCTTCGCCGGCGGCGCCCAGGCCTATTGCGAATTGGGCGTCGGCCGATCGCGCGGCACGCTGGCCTTCCAGCTGGCCGGCAACATTCGCCACGGCGGGTTGGTGGAAAAAGCCTTCGGCTTGACCCTGCGCGAGCTGCTGTACGACTTCGGAGGCGGCTCGGCGTCCGGGCGGCCGATTCGTGCCGTCCAAATGGGCGGCCCGCTCGGCGCCTACATCCCCGAATCGCAGTTCGACACCCCCCTGGATTACGAATCCATCGCAGCGGTCGGCGGCATGATCGGGCATGGCGGCATCGTCGCGTTCGACGATACGGCGGATCTGGGTGAGATGGCCCGCTACGCGATGGAATTTTGCGCCATCGAGTCTTGTGGCAAATGCACGCCATGCCGCATCGGTTCGACCCGGGGCGTCGAGGTGATCGATCGCATTCGGGCGCGTTCGGGCGGAGACGCGGCGACCGAGGCCAATGTGACCTTGCTGCGGGAGTTGTGCGACACCATGGTCGCCGGTTCGCTGTGCGGGCTGGGCGGCATGGCGCCGTTCCCGGTGCTGAGCATACTGAAGCATTTCCCCGAAGACCTGGGCCTGGCGGCCACCCCGGCGCGGGCCGCCTGAAAACCGCAGCGCGGCGGCACATTTCGCGCCGGACGCCTTGCCCATGAACGATCGACGCGCGAACCGCAGGTGCGGCGCGCAACCAGTCAGGAGTTGCACATATGCCTACGCTCAGAACGCTTGATTTCGGCACGCCGAAGCGTCGCTCGGTCGAGCAGATCGTTCTCGAGGTCGATGGCGTAAGCGTCTCGGTCCCGGCCGGGACGTCGGTGATGCGCGCTAGCATCGAAGCGGGCAGCAACGTGCCTAAGTTGTGCGCTACCGATTCGCTCGAACCCTTCGGTTCCTGCCGCCTGTGCCTCGTCGAGATCGAGGGGCGCAAGGGCTATCCGGCGTCCTGCACTACGTTGGTCGAACCGGGCATGAAGGTGCGCACGCAAATTGCAGCATTGGCCCGTCTGCGTCGCAACGTGATGGAGTTGTACATTT
The DNA here is from genome assembly GCA_963729785.1 of uncultured beta proteobacterium. Classification (GTDB taxonomy): domain Bacteria; phylum Pseudomonadota; class Gammaproteobacteria; order Burkholderiales; family Burkholderiaceae_F; genus GJ-E10. The sequence continues at coordinate 197,232 of CAVSPM010000037.1, forward strand.
CCGACCATCCTCTCGATTGCTTGACCTGTAGCGCCAACGGCAACTGCGAGCTGCAGGACATGGCCGGCGTCGTCGGGCTGCGCGAGGTGCGCTATGGAATGGAGGGGGCCAACCATCTGCGGGCGCAGAAGGATCAGAGCAATCCCTACTTCAGCTTCGATCCGGCCAAATGCATCGTCTGTTCGCGCTGCGTCCGGGCCTGCGAGGAAGTTCAGGGAACTTTCGCGCTGACCATCGACGCGCGTGGCTTCGCCTCGGCGGTTTCCGCCGGCGCCAATAGCTCCTTCCTGGACTCCGAGTGCGTCTCCTGTGGTGCCTGCGTCCAGGCCTGTCCGACGGCAACCCTGATAGAGAAGACCGTCGTCGAGCAAGGCCAGCCCGAGCACTCGGCCATAACCACCTGTGCTTATTGCGGCGTAGGGTGCTCCTTTCGTGCCGAGATGAAGGGCAACGAGGTTGTGCGCATGGTGCCCGACGAAAACGGCCGTGCCAACCACGGCCACTCGTGCGTCAAGGGTCGCTTCGCCTGGGGCTACGCCACGCACCGGGACAGAATCCGCACGCCGATGATACGCAGGACCATCACCGAGCCATGGCAAGAGGTTTCGTGGGACGCGGCCATCGCCCACGCGGCATCCGAACTGCGCCGCATCCAGGCAACCTATGGCCGCGATTCGATCGGTGGCATTACCTCTTCGCGCTGCACGAACGAGGAGACCTATCTCGTGCAAAAACTCGTGCGCGCCGCCTTCGGCAACAATAACGTGGACACCTGTGCGCGCGTGTGCCATTCACCTACCGGTTACGGCCTGAAGACGACGCTGGGAGAATCGGCCGGCACGCAGGATTTTGATTCGGTCCGTGCAGCGGACGTGATTTTGGTCATGGGCGCCAATCCTACCGATGGGCACCCGGTGTTCGCGTCGGCGATGAAACGGCGCCTGCGCGAGGGTGCGCGATTGATCGTCATCGATCCGCGCGCCATCGACCTGGTCGGCGGCCCGCACGTGCAGGCCGATTTTCACCTGCAGCTTCGTCCCGGCACCAACGTGGCCGTGCTCAACGCCCTGGCGCACGTGATCGCCGAGGAAGGCCTGCTGCGAGAAGATTTCGTCGCGGCGCGCTGCGAACCCGAGGCGTTTGCCAATTGGAAGCGCTTCGTGCTGGAGCCCTACAACTCGCCCGAGGCGACCGAGGCGCTGACCGGCGTGCCCGCGGCGTTGGTGCGGGGCGCAGCCCGCCTGTACGCCACCGGCGGCAATGCGGCGATCTATTACGGTCTGGGCGTGACCGAGCACAGCCAAGGTTCCACCGCCGTGATCGGCATCGCGAATCTGGCCATGGCGACGGGCAACATCGGCCGCGAGGGCGTCGGTGTCAATCCCTTGCGCGGCCAGAACAACGTCCAAGGCTCGTGCGACATGGGCTCCTTTCCGCACGAGTTTCCCGGGTACCGTCACGTCTCCGACGTGGCCACGCGCGGGCTCTTCGAGAGCGATTGGGGCGTTTCGCTGGCTGCCGAGCCGGGTTTGCGCATCCCCAACATGTTCGACGCCGCGCTCGACGGCAGCTTCAAGGCATTGTATGTGCAGGGCGAGGACATCGCCCAGTCCGACCCCGGTACCCAGCACGTGACCGCCGCCCTGGGCGCGCTCGAGTGCCTGATCGTCCAGGACCTGTTTCTCAACGAGACCGCCAAGTTCGCCCATGTCTTCTTTCCCGGCGCCTCCTTCCTTGAAAAGGACGGCACCTTCACCAATGCCGAACGGCGCATTTCGCGCGTGCGCAAAGTCATGCCGCCACTCTCCGGCAAGGCGGACTGGGAGGTGACCGTGGCGCTCGCCCAGGCCCTGGGTTACCCGATGCAATATGAACACCCGGGGCAGATCCTCGATGAAATTGCCCGCTTGACCCCGACCTTCGCCGGCGTCAGCTTCGAGTCCATCGATCGGCTGGGCAGCGTCCAGTGGCCGTGCAACGAGCGCGCGCCCAGCGGCACGCCGGTCATGCATATCGACCAGTTTGTTCGCGGCAAGGGCAACTTCGTGGTAACGCAGTTTGTGCCCACGGAGGAACGCGTCAACGCGCGCTATCCGTTGATCCTGACCACGGGCCGCATCCTGTCGCAATACAACGTTGGCGCCCAGACGCGCCGTACGGCCAACGTCACGTGGCACGACGAAGACCGGCTCGAAATCCATCCGCACGATGCCGAGGAGCGCGGCATTCGCGACGACGACTGGGTAGGGATTGCCAGCCGCGCCGGCGAGACTGTGCTGCGCGCGCGCATCAGCGCGCGCATGCAGCCTGGCGTGGTGTACACCACCTTCCACTTCCCGGGCTCCGGCGCCAATGTGATCACAACGGAGAATTCGGACTGGGCGACGAACTGCCCGGAGTACAAGGTGACGGCAGTCCAGGTAAGCCTCGTCTCGCATCCGTCCGAATGGCAGGAACGCTACCAGCGATTCTCGGAAGAGCAGATTCGACTGGTTGCATCGCGCCGGCCGGTGCTGACATGAACGTCGAGCGCCTGGTCGCTATGGCGAACCAAATTGGTGCGTTCTTCAACTCCCAGGGGACGCGCGAGCAGGCCGTGGCCGGCATCGCCGATCACTTGAAGCGTTTTTGGGAGCCGCGGATGTTGCTCGCCATAGAGCAACATGTCGACAGCGGGGCCGAAGGATTGCTCGATACGGTGGCCGACGCCGTGCGCCAATTGCACCACCGTCGGAGCGCATAGCCGGTACGGCGATCCGGCGAGGGCTGCCACGAGCCGGGGCGCTGCGCGGCGCAAGTAAGATCGCGGGCTTCGATCGCGTCGCGTCGGCCGCAGCATCCCTTTCGACTGATATTCTTGCTTCCGGGCAACGGCACTGCGCCGGGTCCCGGGGGCGCGCCGCGCGCGACCATATTCGCTGGAAGGCCTTGTATGAGTGACACCGGCGCGACGCACGGATCCGGTAGGCAGGATGCCCTGCGCGAAGACATTCGCTTTTTGGGGCGCATCCTCGGCGAGGTGATTCGCGAAGACGCCGGACCCAAGGTTTTCGACGTCGTGGAGACGGTGCGCCGGCTGGCCGTGCAGTTCCGCCGGGGAACCGATTCGACCGCTGGGACGAAGATGTATCGGCTGCTCAATCGCTTGACGCCGCTACAGGCTAACACGGTGGTGCGCGCGTTCAGCTATTTTTCCCACTTGGCCAACATTGCCGAGGACCAGCACCTAATCCGCACGCAACGGGCACAGGAGCTTGCCGGTGCGCCGCCCGGCCCCGGCAGCGCGGAGTTCGCCTTGGGTCGTCTGCAAGGTGCGCGCATTCCGCACGAGCGCATCGTCGAGTTCTTCCATCGAGCGCTGATCGTCCCGGTACTAACCGCACATCCGACCGAAGTGCAGCGCAAGAGCATCCTGGACACGGAGCGGGAGATCGAGCGCCTGCTGGCCGAGCGCGGCACGCCGCTGACCGAGCGCGAGCGCGAGGCCAATGCCGAGCTGATCCGCTCCTGCGTGACGACGCTATGGCAGACCCGGATGCTGCGCGACTCACGACTTACGGTGGCCGACGAGATTGAAAACATGCTCTCGTACTACCGCTTGACGTTCCTGCGCGAGATTCCTCGGCTTTACCGGGACCTGGAGGAGCGTTTGGGGTCGGCGAAGGCGCGAACGGCTGATCGGCGGCCCTACGGCGCCGCCTTGCTGCCGTCCTTTCTACAGATGGGGTCCTGGATCGGGGGCGACCGCGATGGCAACCCAAATGTTGACGCCCAAACCTTGGAACTCGCGCTCGATCGCCAGGCGGGTGTGATCCTGCAGTATTACCTGGAAGAAGTGCATTTGCTGGGCAGCGAACTGTCGGTCTCTTCGCTGCTGGCGTCGGCCAATCCGGCGCTGTTGGAATTGGCGGACCGGTCGCCGGACCGATCGCCGCACCGCGAAGGCGAGCCGTACCGGCGCGCCCTCGTGGGCTTCTATTCGCGCTTGGCCGCCAGTGCGCGTGCTCTGGGTCACGCGGCCGTGCAGCGTCAGGAGATCGGTCGCGCCGAACCCTACCCCACGGCGCGCGAGTTTGCCGACGACCTGGACATCGTCGTTCAGTCGCTGGTCGACAATGGCAGTGCCGCGCTGATACAGCCGAGACTTCGGCGCGTGCGCCGCGCCGTGGATGTGTTCGGCTTCCACTTGGCCTCTGTTGACCTGCGCCAGAGCTCGGACGTTCATGAGCGCACGATCTGCGAGTTGTTGCGCGCTGCCGGCGTGTGCCGCGATTACAGCGCGCTCGCCGAGTCCGAGCGGATGACGCTGTTGACGGCCGAGATGAGCCAGCCGCGCCTGTTGCACTCTCCCTATGCGCAGTATTCGGATGAGACCCGCAGGGAGCTGAACGTGTTCGTCGCGGCGCGCAAGGCACGCCAGCGTTACGGCACGCAGGCCGTGCGCAATACCATCATTTCGCACACCGAAACCTTGTCCGACCTGCTCGAGGTCGTCGTGCTGCTCAAAGAAGCGGGCCTGGCGCGCCAGGCCCGGCCCGGCGCCGCCGCGGAAGTGGATCTGCACGTCATTCCACTGTTTGAAACCATAGGCGATTTGCGCAACGCGCCGCAAATCATGCAGTCGGCGCTGGCCCTCAAAGGGCTGGTGCGTTTTTATCCGCTGGCCGATAACGCCGCCCAGGAGATTATGCTGGGCTACTCGGACAGTAACAAGGACGGTGGATTTCTCACTTCCAATTGGGAGCTGTACAAGGCTGAAGTCGCCCTGGTCGAGCTGTTCCGTCAGGCCGGTATCCGCCTGCGCCTCTTCCACGGCCGCGGCGGAACGGTTGGCCGCGGCGGCGGTCCGACGTACGACGCGATCTTGGCGCAGCCGCCGGGAACTGTCGACGGACAGATACGTATCACGGAACAGGGCGAGACGATTGCCAACAAGTTTTCCAGCCCCCAGACCGGGCGGCGCAACCTGGAAACCCTGGTGGCCGCGACGCTCGAGGCGAGTTTTGCGCCATCGCTCAAGAACACAGCCGCCGCGGGTGCATTGCAGCGCGAGTTCGAATCGACGATGGACGCGCTGAGCGCGCTGGCCTATCGCGCCTACCGGGGCTTGGTCTACGAGACGCCGGGTTTTGCCGACTACTTCTTTTCGGCCACGCCAATTGCTGAGATCGCCGAACTCAACATCGGCAGCCGTCCGGCAAGTCGTCCGCGTGGAGACAAATCTGCACGCCGCATCGAGGATCTGCGCGCGATCCCCTGGGGTTTCTCCTGGGGCCAATGTCGGCTGCTGTTGCCGGGCTGGTATGGCTTTGGCAGCGCGATCGAGGCCTGGCTCAACGAAACCGGGCCCAAGACGCCGGCCGGATCGCCGCCAGCGCCCCAGCCACGGATGACGCCAACCAAGCGGCTGGCACTGTTGCGGCGCATGGCGCGCGAGTGGCCTTTCTTCGCCACCTTGCTGTCGAACATGGACATGGTGCTGGCCAAGACCGACCTCGGCGTCGGCTCGCGCTACGCCGGATTGGTGGCGGACGCGCGGCTGCGCAGGACCGTGTTCGGCGCGATCGAGGCCGAGCATGCGCTCACCCTCCGGCATCTGCTGGCCATCCTCGGGCAGTCGTCCGGGCTGCAGCGCAATCCCGTTCTGGCCAATTCCATACGTGCCCGTTTTCCGTATATTGACCCCCTCAACCACCTGCAAGTGGAACTGATCCGGCGTTTTCGGGCGGCCGGTCCCGAGGGAATCGACGATCGTGCGCGCCGCGCCATCCATATCTCGATAAACGGCATCGCCGCCGGCTTGCGCAATACCGGGTGATGCCGGGAACCTCGACGAGGCGGATCGGCCCTGCGGCCGAAGAATAAGGGGAAGATGCACCATGCATGTCGTCGAAATCAGCGCCCCCGGTGGTCCGGAAGTGTTGCGCCTGGGCGAGCGCCCTCGTCCCAAGCCCGGCAACGGCGAGGTATTGATCCAGGTCGCGGCAGCCGGCGTCAATCGTCCGGACGTCATGCAGCGCAAGGGCTTTTATCCGCCGCCGGCGGGTGCGTCCGACATTCCCGGGCTCGAGGTGGCCGGTACGGTCGTCGAAATCGGCGAAGGGGTCCAGGGCATGGCCATCGGCGACCACGTCTGCGCGCTGGTCTCGGGCGGCGGCTACGCCGAGTATTGCGTGGCTCCGGCTGTCCAGTGCTTGCCGGTACCGGTCAGCCTGACGGACGTCGAGGCCGCTTCGCTGCCCGAGACGTTCTTCACGGTCTGGAGCAATGTCTACGACCGGGCCGGGCTGCGACCGGGCGAGAGCTTCCTCGTCCAGGGCGGAACGAGCGGAATCGGCGTCGCGGCCATCCAGCTGGCGCATGCGCTCGGTTCGCGCGTGTTTGCCACTGCCGGCAGCCAAGAAAAATGCGCGGCCTGCGTGCGGCTGGGCGCGCAGCGTGCGATCAACTACCGCAACGAGGATTTCGTCGCGGTGATCAAGGCCGAGACCGGCGGTCGCGGCGTCGATGTCATTCTCGACATGGTCGGAGGCGACTACCTCTTGCGCGAGACTTCCGCCCTGGCCGAGGACGGCCGGCTGGTCTTCATCAACACCATGGGCGGTGCCAAGACGACAGTGGATTTGCGCGAGGTGATGGTGAAGCGACTCACCATCACAGGTTCCACGCTGCGCGCACGGCCTGTCGCGGTAAAGGCGGAGATTGCTCGAAAACTGCGCCAGCACGTATGGCCGCTGTTCGAGGTCGGCAAGATCAGGCCGGTGATCTACCGCAGCTTTCCCTTCGCGCAGGCCGCGGCGGCGCATGCATTAATGGAGAGCAGCGAGCACGTGGGCAAGATCATCTTGCTGGCCGAGAAAGAGACCTAGCTAGATGTCAGGCCCCCGTGGCCCGATTGCGCTACGCTTACCCCGTGTGGCACCTTGTTGCAAGGTGCCGGCTCTGCGAGCCTTGACTGCGGGTCATCTTGGAGGAGTTCATGCGAATTTTACGATCGATCTTTCTGGCGGCGATGGCGGCCAGCGTCTTGTCCGGATGCGGATATAACGAGATCCAGACCCAGGATCAGGCCGTCAAGGCGGCCTGGGCCGAAGTGCTATCTCAGTATCAGCGCCGCGCCGACCTGATCCCCAACATCGTCAATGCGGTCAAAGGGGAGGCCAGTTTCGAACAGGACACCCTGACGAAAGTGATCGAGGCCCGCGCCAAGGCCACGTCCATCCAGGTGACGCCCGAGTTGGCCAACGATCCCGTGGCGCTGCAAAAATTCCAGCAAGCGCAGGGCGAACTCAGTTCCGCGCTGTCGCGTCTTTTGGTTGTCTCGGAGAACTACCCCAGCCTCAAGACCAATCAGGGGTTCCAGGAACTGCGGGTCGAGCTCGAAGGCACTGAAAACCGGATCGCGATCGCACGGAATCGGTACATCAAGTCCGTCGAAGCCTACAACGTCTTTATCCGCCAGCTTCCGCAGAACCTAACGGCGATGGCCTTGGGCTACAAGGAAAAGCCGCAGTTCGCGGTGGACAACGAGAAGGCTCTGGCGACGCCGCCGACGGTCGACTTTGGCGGCGCCAAAAAGTGAAGCGGACGGCCCCATGGTTCGGGCCTTCACGCCGCGATAGGCAAGCGTTCGGCGCACCCCATGCGGCACTGGCTACTTAGCTTCGCTGCGCTGTTCGCGCTGGGTGTCCCGGCGCTCGCGGGCGCGAACGCGGATCCGGGATCCGACCGCTTGCTGCCGGTCCCGCCGCTGGCGCGCGTTTCTGACAACAGCGCGGTCCTGTCGCCGGGCGACCGCGCCGCGCTGGAAAGCAAGCTGGCCGCGTTCGAGGCAAAGCAAGGCTCGCAGATCGCGATCTTGCTCGTACCATCGACCAAGCCCGAACCCATCGAGGATTTTGCCCATCGCGTTGGCGACACCTGGAAGATTGGGCGCAAGGGCATCGGCGATGGCGTCCTGGTGATCGTCGCGATACAGGATCGAACGGCCCGCATCGACGTAGCACGCAGCTTGGAAGGGGCCATCCCCGACGTTGTTGCCAGCCGCATCATCGCCGCCAACATGGCACCGCACTTCGCCAGAAAGGACTACGCTGGCGGTCTGAACGAGGCGCTCGACGTCTTGTTTGCGCGCATCGGCGGCGAAGGCCTGGCGCCGGGGCCAGGCGGGTCCGACACCGGTGCGGTCCGCAACGCCAGGGATGGCTCCGAGGTCAACGCCGATGCCCGGATACGGGCGCTGATCCCATTCATCGTCGGCGGCTTACTCGTGGGCGCACTACTGCGGCGTCTGCTCGGCGTACTGGGTGCCATGCTGGCGGCGGGCGGCGCATTGGCCATCGTGGCCTACCTGTTTTCCTCGTTGTTACTCGGGGGGGTCGTCGCCATCGTCGTATTCGTTTTGACGGTCTTCGGCGCTCCGCTGATGATTGCGACCCAGGTTTTGGGAGGCCGCGGGGGTGGTCTTGGCGGCTTGGGGGGCGGGTTTCGCAGCGGTGGTGGTGGCGACTTTTCGGGCGGCGGCGCCTCGGGAAACTGGTGACTTTTCCATGATTGCAGCTTCATGATCACTGCCGTCGAGTCGATCGATTCGGCCGCGTCGCGCCTGCCGTCCTGGTGGCGACGTTGCCTTGCGCATGTGCTGACAACGCCGCTGACGGTCCGGCGCGTTTTCCCGCGCCCGGCGCTCAATTCCATTGGCGCCGCCATCGAGCTGGCCGAGGCTGGGCACACGGGAGAAATTGCATTTGTTGTCGAAGGAAGCCTGCCGTGGTCATTTCTCTGGCGCAACGCCTCCGTGCGTCAACGGGCGATCGCGCTGTTTTCCGAACTGCGTGTCTGGGATACAGAGCACAATAACGGTGTGCTGGTCTACGTCGGGCTTGCCGATCGAGCCGTCGAGATCGTCGCCGATCGCGCCCTGGCCGGGCGGGTCGAGGCGCAGGTCTGGCAACAGCTGTGCCTCGATCTACGGGACCACTGCCGGCAGGGTCAATACGAGGCCGGGGCGGTGTCGACGGTGCGGGCGCTGGGTGCGCTGATGACGCAGAACTTCCCCTTGGCCCCGGGGCAGTCGCGAACCAATGAACTGCCGGACCGGCCCTTGGCGTTGTAGCCTGCGTCGTCGCCCGTGGGCGTAGCGGTCCATCCGGCAAGGGACCTTAAGACACAGTGCGCGGCCGCCTGGCCGCAGGAAGATTACGAAGGAGACAGTGCGATGACGATATCGATGTATACGGCCAGCGTGCCGCGCTTTGCCAACGTCCTGAAGAACCTGTCGGAGATCCTGACCAAGGGCGAGAGATACGCCATCGACCGCAAGTTCGATCCTGCGGTCTTGCTTGGCGCGCGGTTGTTCCCGGACATGTTTCCCCTGACGCGCCAGGTGCAGATTGCCTGCGACGGCGTCAAGGGCGGTGCGGCTCGATTGGCCGGTATTGAAGTGCCAAAACACGAAGACATCGAGACGACGTTCGCGGAGCTGCAGCAGCGCATTGCCAGGGTGGTTGCGTTCATCGAGTCGATTCCCGCGGAAAAGATCGACGGATCCGAGGAGCGCCGCATCGTCCTGACACTGCGTGGCGAGGAAATCGGTTTTTCGGGTCTCCAATACCTGATGGGTTATGTCTTGCCCAACTTCTACTTCCACGTGGTGACGACGTACAACATTCTTCGGCACAACGGCGTCGAGTTGGGCAAGCGCGATTTTCTCGGCAATCCGTAACCGCCGATCGTCGATCTGAACAGCGCCGGGTTGTTCAAGCGGCAGGGGCCTTGCCTTGCTTGTCCGCGAGGCGGGCCAGGAAGCGGCGCTGGTCAATCAAGGTTCGTTCGTGGAATCCGGCGCCGATCAGGTCGACGCTGTCATGGCACGACACCTTGAACCGCAACCGGCGGCCGTCGATTTCGACGAGTTCGACTTGCGCGGTAAGGGTCATACCCACGGGCGTGGCCGCCAGGTGGCTCATCTCCACGTGGGTGCCGAGCGTCCGTTCTGATGCATCCAGGTAGGGGCGCAATGCATCGAGGCAGGTCCACTCGATGAAACCGATCATGTACGCGGTGGCAAACACCCGCGGCATATCGTCTATGCGTCGGAATACCTTGGAAAGACCGGGGACGGTCAACGATTCGTCCACACGAATCGTCTGCACATGGCGCAGGCCGGGCTTCAAGTCGGGGCTCATTGCGTGTCTTTCTCGGGGAAGGCAAGTTCGCGCCGCGCCCGCGGGCTGCGGCTAGCTTCCCAGTTTCAGGAGGCGCAAGGCCTCGTCTGCGGCCGCGCCCTCGATCTCCCGCAATACGATGCCCAGGTCCAAATTGGGCAGCACGCGCTCGAAGCGCCCCGTGAGCGACGTCTGCGGCTGCAGCAGGCCCCGTTGATACAGGTTCCAGATCTCCGGCCCGAACTCGGTGCTCAGCAGTTCGGGCGCAAAGCGACCGAAGAAGGCGCGCAGGTTTTCCACATCGCGCACCAGCATGCGGCCGGCATGATGGTTGCCCGCTGCGTCCACCGCCTGGGGTAGGTCGATGATCACCGGGCCGTCAGCCCCCAGCAGGATGTTGAACTCGGACAGGTCGCCGTGTATGACACCGGCGCAGAGCATGCGCACGACGTCCGCCAGCAGCGTCGCATGATGCGCGCTGGCCTGCCCCGAAGTGAACTCGACATCATTCAGGCGCGGGGCGGCCCTGCCGTTGTCGTCGACGACCAGTTCCATGAGCAGGACGCCATCACAAAAGTTGTAGGGTTTGGGTACGCGTACGCCGGCGGCGCACAGTCGATGGAGGGCATCGACTTCGGCGCGCTGCCATGCCACCTCCTGCGCCTGGCGACCGTAGCGCGTGCCTTTGGTCATGGCCCGCGCTTGGCGCGTGTTCCTGACCTTGCGATTCTCGGTGTAGTCGACCGCCTGTCGGAAACTGCGCTGCGTGGCTTCCTTATAGACCTTCGCGCAGCGGGCTTCACCGGCGCAGCGCACGACGTAGACGGTTGCTTCTTTGCCGCTCATCAGCTGGCGTTCGACCGAATCGACGAGGCCTTCGGTCACCAGTGGTTGCAGCCGCTTGGGTGTTTTCATGTGCCGATCAATAGTGCGGAGGGATCTCATCGCGGGGATTGAGCCGCGTCGGCTCGGACGATACACTGGCCCGGGCGCGCAGCGCCGCCAGCGCCTGTCCGAGCTGGTCGATTTGCTGCTGCTGGCGGAACACCGTGCGATTGAGTGCGTCGACCAGGTCGTCGAGGTAGGCGATCTTGACTTCGATTTCGTCCAGGCGCGCGCTGCTGGCCTGGGCCGGATCGAGGGGCTCGACGGGCTGGGTGCTCATTCGGGCCCTCTCGCGCCAGCCACGAGCACCTTGGTGCCTTCGCATTCGACCACCTGTCCGGCGCGGATCTTGGCCGACTTGCGGCCTTCGGGCTGGCCATCGACTCGTACACGCCCCAAGGCGACCAGATGCTTGCCGGCGCCGGAGGAGCCGACGATACCAGCGCATTTGAGCAGATCGCATAGCGCTATGGCTTCACCCCGCAGCGCGAATTCGATCGTGAGCACGGATATCCTTCCCTTGGATTGGGTATGCGCAGGCCAGGGCAGCATCTTATGCGAGTCAGCCCGGACGCGCGTGCGGCGGAAACAAACGGCTGGGTGACCGGCACGGGCTTGCGCGGGACGCTAAAATCGCGGTTTGTCGTCGTGCCGGAGAGCCCATGTCCCTGCTGAACCTGACCGCCGCGACCGGCCGGTTCGCGGCGGCTCGGCGGGTCGGCTTGCTGCCCGCCGGGCATCCGTGCGGCAGGCTGCACGGGCACAACTTTCAAGCCAGCGTCTTCGCGCAGGTGCCCCAACATTGGGCTCCCTTTCCGGGCGGCGAGGTCCAGGCACTGGGCGAGCGCCTGCGCGATTGCCTGCTGCCGCTGCAATACGCGGATTTGAACGAGATCATCGCGCAACCGACGGACGAAAATCTTGCACGCTGGATCGGCGGGCGCCTTGCTGTGCCGGGGCTCAACCGGGTGGCGGTGCAAAGCACGCCGCAACAGGGGGTCGACTTGGACCGCGGCGGCGTCGCGCACCTTTGGCGGCGCTACGAGTTCCAGGCGGCGCACCGTCTGCCCAATGTGCCAGCCGGCCACAAATGCGGTCGGATGCATGGCCACGGTTTCGAGGTGCTGCTGCACGCCAGTGCCGATACCGGTGCGGCGCGACCTAGCGTCGACTTCGACCGCCTGGATCGGGCCTGGGCTCCTTGGCAGCCTCAGCTCGATCGATGCTGCCTCAATGATATCGAGGGCTTGGACAACCCGACGAGCGAGGTCCTTGCCGCCTGGCTGTGGCGGCGAATGGTTCCAGACCTGCCGGAACTGTCCTGGGTGACGGTATTTGAGACAGGTACTTGCGGGGCCAATTTTGACGGGCGCAACTACCGAATTTGGAAGCAATTCACTCTGGACAGCGCCGTTCGGCTGCGGCGTGCGCCGCCGGGCAGCCGGCAGGCTGGCATCCATGGGCACACCTTTCAGCTGCGCTTGCACCTGTGCGCCCCGATCGATACGGTGCTGGGCTGGACCATGGATTTTGGCGATCTCAAGGCGGTCTTTGACCCCGCTTTCGAAGCGCTCGATCACCGCCCCCTGTACGAGATTCCCGGGCTCGACGATGCCGATACGGCCAGTGTGGCTCATTGGATCTTCCGATCCGTGCAACGGGATCTGCCGCAGCTAACCCGCGTCGAACTTTACGAGACGACCGGTGCGGGCGTGCTCTTGTCGGTCGATGCCGACGGCCCGCACCTGCCGGTCTAGCCCATGTCCTACGCCGTCAAGGAGATCTTCTATACGCTGCAGGGCGAGGGCCTAAACAGCGGTAGGCCCGCGGTATTTTGCCGTTTTGCCGGCTGCAATCTGTGGTCCGGGCGGGAGGAGGACCGGGCCCGGGCGGTATGCCGCTTTTGCGACACGGATTTCGTCGGCACCGACGGCAGCGATGGCGGCAGGTACCCGGATGCATTGGTCCTGGCAGCCCGGATTGCCGCCTCTTGGCCGCGGGGTCGCGCACATCGGTTTGCCGTGCTGACCGGAGGTGAGCCGATGTTGCAGCTCGACGGTCCGCTGCTCGATGCTTTGCACGGCGAAGGGTTCGAGATCGCCGTGGAAACCAATGGCACGATCGCGGTACCGCCTGGCGTGGACTGGATATGCGTTAGCCCCAAGGCGGGCGCCCACCTCCTTCAGACCCACGGCGACGAGCTCAAATTGGTTTTCCCACAGGAGGGTCTGCCGCCGGACTCGGTTGAGCAACTGGCGTTCGATCATTTTCTGCTGCAACCCATGGACGGCCCGGCGAGGGAGCAAAACACAGCGGCCGCGCTGGCCTATTGCGAGCAAAATCCTCGCTGGCGCCTTTGCCTGCAACTGCACAAGGTGCTGGGCGTACGCTAGAAGCGTGCTACGTCCTTCAAGCGGGCCGGGCCCGATTACGGAGCGGCGAGACGAATCGGTAATCGATGTCCCAAGGAAAATAGACCCATTTTTGCTGTTCGATTTCCCGCACGAAGGTGTCCACCAGCGGCCGTCCTAGCGGCTTTGCATAGAGCGTGGCGAAATGCGCTTTCGGCAGCCGTGCGCGCACCGCCCGGGCCGTCTTGCCGGTGTCCACCAGGTCGTCGATCAATAGCCAGCCCTCACCGTCGCCTTCGACGCCCTTGAGCCATTTGAGCTCGCCCTGGACCTTGGCGTCGTCCTCGGCGCCGCTTCCCTTTGTGGCGTAACTGACCACGCAGACCGTGTCGATCAGGCGTAGATCGAGCTCGCGCGCGACCAACGCCGAGGGAACCAGGCCGCCACGGGTGATCGCGATGATGCCCTTCCAATCCCCGGTTTCGTCCAGCCGGCGGGCCAAGTAGCGTGCGTCCCGATGCAGCTCCGGCCAGGAGATGATGACCTCGTCCTTGTATGGATTTCCCGCCTCTGCTCCCACGCGTTTGCTCCCGCCGTCGTCCTATGCGGCCGCTGGGCTGGCAACAGGCCAGCTTGCGGACACGCCATGCGAAGTCGACGTCGCGATTATCGCGTGCCTGAGCAAATCCTGCTGATGCGGACTGGGTCCGCCGTCAACGCCGACGCGGGCATCGACAAGCGCTAGCAACTCCAGCCGGCAGGGGCTTGCCGGCCCGACACCGCGCCGGCGCAGCGCAATTTGGTGGTGCGGATCGCATCGACCAGGAAGTCGGCGTCGTAGGCTTTGAGCAGATGCTCGTGGCGCGTGCGCACATAGGCCCGCAAACGCTCCTCTTCGCTCGGGATGGCTTGCAGCTCAGACCAGGTCTGCTCGTCCCAATGCCAGCACAGGTCGAGTTCGCTGAAGGCGACATTCAGTGCATTGCGCTCCACCTCTTGTTGATGGACCGGCGGCTCCGAAACCGTGTTCTCGCTGCGCATGGTGTTTGCTCCGTGACTTGGCGAATCCGCACCGGGGCAACGGCACGGCGTATCGATGTTCGCAGGTTAGGCCCGCAAAACCATAAAATCCAATTAAAGTTCATGATGCTGTTCATAGCAAAAACCATATACATTGAGGAGCCCAGGATGCGCTGCAGCCGAGGAAAACGATGAAGCACGCCACGCAGCGGCAACTGCGGGTGTTCGAGGCGGTCGCGCGCCACTTGAGTTTCTCTCGCGCGGCCGAGGAGCTGCACCTGTCGCAGCCGGCCGTTTCGACGCTGGTCCGACAGCTCGAAGGCCACGCCGGTCTCGCGCTGTTCGAGCAACTGGGCAAGAAGGTCTATTTGACGCCGGCGGGAACCGAGATGCTGCGCCACGCCCGCGCCATCATCGGCCAGCTGCGCGAGGCCGAGGACGCCATGGCGCAACTCAAGGGCGTATCCGGAGGTACGCTCAACGTTGCCGTGATCAGCGCCGGGGACTACTTTTTTACCCGCCTGCTGGCCGAATTCCAGCGGCGCAACCCGGGGGTCAAGCTCAACCTGGCGGTGCACAACCGCGCCGAGCTGTTGCAGCAACTGACCAACAATCTGACGGATCTGGCCGTGATGGTGCGTCCTCCCGATGCGCTGGACACCATCCACGATTCCTTCGCGCCGCATCCGTACGTGATCGTTGCGCCTCTGGATCACCCGCTGGCCGGCAAGCGGCGCATCGGCCTGTCCGCCCTGGCTGGGGAACCGTTCTTGGTGCGCGAGCGCGGTTCCGATACCTGGAACTCCATGCGCGAAGCGTTCGGCGGCCAATTTGGCCAAATGCGCATTGCCATGGAGATCAAGAGCACCGAGACCATAAAGCAGGCGGTGATCGCCGGGCTGGGCGTGGCGTTCCTGTCAGCGCACACGATTGCCACCGAGCGGCGCCTGGGTCAGCTCGCCGTACTGGACGTGGTCGGTTTCCCGGTGATGTTCGACTGGTTCGTGGTGCACCGGCGCAACAAGCATTTGCCGGCGGTCGCGTTGGCATTCAAGGAGTTTCTTCTTCGCGACGGTGCGCGTCTGATCTCGCAGTGGTTCCAGGCGCCGCCGAGGCGGCGGGCCAGCGCCCCTAAGGCGCTCTAGGCGCCGAGCCGGTTATGAAGTTCGCCGATGCCCTCGATGCGGACGCAGACCGCGGCACCATCCTTCAACGACCCGACGCCGATGGAGGTTCCACAGGCAATGACATCGCCCGGACAAAGAGTCATGTCGGCGGAAATCCGGCTGACCACCTCGTGCGGCGAGATGATCATGTCGGACAGTGGATAGTTTTGTCGTTCCACGCCGTCAACGATCGTCACGACGTGGGCGGATTTCCAATCGAGTTCTGTCGAGATCGCCGGCCCAACGCAGCTGAAGGTATCCGAGCATTTGGCCCGCGTCCATTGGGCGAAGTTTGGGTCGGCATCCAACAGCTGCACGGCAGTGATGTCGTTGACGCAGGTGTAGCCGAAGATGAACTGCGGCGCCTCCACAAGACTAACGTCGCGGCAGGTGCGGCCGATGACGATGCCCAGCTCACCCTCGAAGACGATCTTGCCGTCGTAATGCGAGGGGCGGCGGATCACGGTGTCCGTCCCGGTGACGGAAGTCGCCGGCTTGATCAGGAACAGCGGATGCGACGGTGCCGCCTTGCCCAGCTTTTGGCTGAGCGCGTGAAAATTGTTCCACAAGGCGATGACCTTGGACGGTGCGCATGGGCTTCCGAGCCGGACCTGCGCCAACGTGAACGTGCGCCCCGTCGGGCGCTTGTCCCCGAAAAATTCTCCCGCGTATTCGCTGATGCGGTCGCCGTCGAGCGTGCCGAAGGCGAGGCTTTCGCCGGTTGGAGCAAAGCGTACCCATTTGGACATGGCGAATCCCCGGTGAACCGCTCAGTGGGGCGGTAATGCCGATTGCGCGGCGGCGCGCTCTTCCTCCATGGTCTTGGCCAGGAGTTTGGTGAGCGCATAGACGGTGTCGATATGGGGCGTGGGAGTGTCGGTTAGGCGGCCCAACTCGATCACCGAGCCCACCAGCGCGTCGACCTCCGGTGCGCGGCCGGCCTCGACATCCTGCAGCATCGAGGTCTTGTGTCGACCGACCTTCTCGGCGCCGGCGATGCGCTTTTCCAAGGACACGCGGAAGGTGATTCCCAGGCGATTGGCCATGGTCTGCGCTTCGGTCATCATGGCTGCGGCGAGGCTGCGCGAGAGCGGGTATTGGCAGATGTCGACCAGGGTGGAACGCGCGAGCGCGCTGATCGGATTGAACGTCAGGTTGCCCCAAAGCTTGAGCCAGATCTCGGCGCGGATGTTGTCGAGTATCGGCGACTTGAAGCCGGCGCGCGTGAAGCACTCCGATACGCGGGTCACGCGCTCGCTGGTCGAGCCGTCGGGTTCGCCGATCGGGAAGCGGTCGCCTTCGACGTGATGGACCACGCCTGGGGCGACCAGTTCGGACGCCGGGTACACGACGCAGCCGATGACCCGCTTGCCCGGAATGTGCGTGGCCACGAGGCCGTGGGGATCGACGCTGTTGATGATTTTGCCTTCGAGTTCACCGCCGTGTTTGTGAAAGTACCAGTAGGGGATGCCGTTTTGCATGGGCACGACCACAGTCTCCGGGCCGAAGAGCTTGGGCACCTGGTAGACCACGTCGGGTACCTGGTGCGCCTTCATCGCCAGGATGACGACGTCTTGCGGGACCCGCGGCGTCGTAATCGTTGCTCGCCTTGACGTTGCGCGCAAGGTGTTCGGTGCCGTCCTGCATGATGAGCTTGATGCCATTGTCGCGGATGGCCTCCAAGTTGGCGCCACGCACCATGAACGTGACGTCCTCCCCAGCCAGGGCAAGCTTGACGCCAAGGTACCCGCCGATCGCTCCGGCGCCAATGATCGCGATTTTCATGAACAGCCCTCTCTACTCTCCACGGAAGATCCGTTTTCTGCCAGGAACTCTTGCGCCGCGAGGGTCTTCCTCGCAGCCAGCGAGTCTGAAGCGCCGCAGGGCCGGCGAGCTTTCGCTCGCCAGCCCTGCGGTCAATCGGCCCAGCCGGAATGCCGTGCTGGCTTAGAACTTGTAGTTCACGCCGACCGACAGCGCCTTCGGATGGCACCCGCCCCAGGTGGTGTTGCCCGCGCTCGTGTAGTCGATGATCGGCGAGGTCGTGCCGTCGTGGCAGTCGGTCTTGACGCCGTGCCCTCCGCCGCCCAGGTCGTAGTGCGCATTGCCGTGGTTGATGGTCTCCGCCACGTTGGCGTACACGTACAGTTGCTTGTCGAGCCGGTGCTTGACCGGCGAACGTGAACATGTCGGCGGTGTCGTTTGAGCTGGCCGGGATCAAAGTTGTGCTGGCCCCCTGGGTCGCCCGGGGTCTTCCCGGCATGCGCCCAGCCGAAGTTGACGTTGTCATTGGGGCCGAGTTCCTGCGTGAGCGCCAGCCACCAGCCGTTGCGCTGGCGCTCGTTCTGGAATGCCAGTGCCGCCGGGATCTTGCGCGTCATGCGCTCGACGATGGCGCTCACGGTCAGGCCAAAGTCGGACAGGTATTGCGCGCCGAACTTGTACGCCGCCTCATCGCCGATGTCGCCGACGAATTCCGGGGTGGCGTTGGCGCAGTAGTAGGTCGACGAACTGGGCGCCGTGGCGCACGAACCGGTCGCGCCGTAGGCCGTGCCGACGAAATCGTACAAGGCCCAATTGAGATACGGGGACCCGGGAGAACCCGCCGCCGGATCGCCCAGCCCCATCATCGTGCCATAAGCCGGGGCGTTGGAGCCTATCCCGTCGCTGTTGCGGTTGACGTTTTTGTGCAATTCGTACGCCGCCACCAGGTACAACTGCTTGGTCTCGAACTTGAAGGCCAGGCTGTAGGCATTGTCAAAACCGCCGTCGTCGCAGTCCAGCAGCAGGTTGCCGCTGCCGGGCACGTTACCGCCGTTGCAGTTGGAGGATCCGGCCGAGATGCCCACGCTGTCGGGCGTGCGGTTTTGTCCGGGCGAGAACATGGCGTCGAAGCTAAAGCCCGAGTACTTGGCCGACTCGAACCAGATCGCGTGATCCATCGTCGCATTGAACTCGACCCGATTGTCGCCGCCGGTATTGCCCATGATGACGGGCATGTCGCCGACCATGCCGGCGAAAGGATCCAGGCGGTCCGTCGACTTCTTGTAGGGCGTCGTGCCGTGCCCGACCTTGATCGCGCCCCATTCCTTGCTGCCGAAGCCGACGTAGGTGGTGCCCAAGCCGATGGCCCCGCTCACGCCATTGGTCTGCGCCGTGTAGGAGGTCACGACACCGGGGGAGGCGGTGATTCCCACGGCGGCCTCGATCTGGATGAGGAATTGCGTATCGGCGGTGCCCGGAATCGCGTGCGTGCCCCGCCAACCCAGGCCGGAGGCGTTGGTCGAGATCGCCGCCTGGTATCCGACGGGCCCAAACGGCACGAAGGCGCCCTTGGGGTTTGTGTAGTCGAGTCCGGTACCGGCGGCGTTTATGTGGTACGCCTTCATTCCGCCCATGCCTTTGGTCGAATCGTCTATGGAAACGTCGAACGTTCCGTAGAACCCCTTCACGAGGCTCTCCAGGGCGGCATCGAGCGCCGCGTGGTCCATCGCCCCGTCGGCCGCGCGCGCAGCCGCGGAAAAACCGCAGACGGCAAGTGCCACCGCAAGCGCCACGGCGCGAGACTTGGGCAATCTCATGTTCATCATTTGTTGCTTCTCCTTGGGTGTTGTAGTCTTAGGACAACCCGCAAATCCGCGGCACGGCAGGCCACTTTGTCGCCGGTAAAAATTCTAGGCTGCCGCGCCAGCGCCGCGAATGCCGCACGGGCCAAATTCGTTGCATCCGCAACAAGTTATCCTTCGGGGGCGGTACGGGTGCCTTCGCCAAGTACCCCTCGAGGATATTTACCGCCTCGCGGAGCGGTCCTTGACCGCGGTCAAGATTCACGCTATCCGCAACGGCGGCCGACCCCGAGTTCGGCGGTGCTACGGGCACCGGGCCCCCGTGGCAAGAGTCCATCGCCATCCCTGAGGGCATCGGGGCCGTATCATTCCGTCGGGCACAGGGCCGCGACGGGCGCGCACCGGACAAGAGAAAAAAGGGGGATGACGATGAACACTTTACAAAACGCCGCTGTGCTCATGGTGACTTTGTTGCTTCTGAGCGCCTGCGCGGGCACTTCGTATGGCAACGTCGATGCGAAGACCGGCTTCGACACGGTCCGTGGCGTGGCCGGGGGCAATGAGTTTGATGCCCTTGCGCCGACGGGGCGCGAGGACGAACAAGCAAACGGCAAAGTGGCGCCGGCCGGGCCGAAATCGGCGCCCGCGGCGCCGCCGCAACCGGTCGGCGCTACACCGAAGGGAGGCGACGCTGCCGGCACGCCGGCTGCTGCTGCGACATTGAAGAGCATCGCGATCGATGCGAGCGCTTTTGCCGCCATATTCGGCACTGTCGTCACGCCGGTTCAGCCCACGGCCGAGCAACTGATGCAGCTCGACAGTCTCGCGATGATCGCCAACGACGCTGTGCGCGTCGACTTGCAGCGCCAGATCCTCTCCTGCCGGCGCGCCGGCAATAGCTGCCGCCTGGCGGCGGCCAAGTAGTCATGCCGGCCGGTGCCCCGGCGCAGTGACACCGGTGTCCAGAGGCAAGCTCCCGGCGCCGGACGCAGCCACGACACGACTCTTGCCTGGGAGCCTGCTTGACGAACGCGCCGCCCTGCTTGATCGATGCGATCTTCGCCGGCTCGTAGCCCGGGACATCAACGAGTATCTCTTCGGCGTGCTTGCCCAGCAGCGGGCGAGCGCTCGATGCTCACGGGCGAACCCGACAGCTTGATCGGCATGCCGATCTTGTACCACTTGCCGCGCTGCGGGTGGTCGAGCGCCACGACCATCTCGCGCAGCTTTACGTGCTCGTCGTTCGTCAGGTCATCGGTACTCATGATGGGACCGCAGGGAACGTCGATCTCGTTGAGCAGCGCCATCAGCTCCCGCTTGGTGTAGCCGGCGGTGAAGGCGTTGAGGATGCGCCACATCTGCTGCGGGTGCTTGCGCCGGGCCTAAATCGTGCTAAAGCGCTCGTCCTTTACCAGTGCGTCTCGGCCCACGCGCTGTGCCAGCGCGGTTCCCACCGCCTCCTGAACGAGGATGTAGATGTAATCGTTGGGGCCGCCCGGTTTGCACTTGAGCGCATTGCCCAGTTGCCCGCCGCCCGAATCATTGCTGGAGCGGGGCGTGTCCTTGATGCCCTCGGTAGGTACCGAGAACTCGGGCAGCCGTCCGCGCCTCAGGCGCTGGCGATCGCCGAATTTGACCCGGCACAGGTTCATCACCCCGTCGAACATGGCCGCTTCGACATACTGGCCCTTACCGGCGCGGTGCCGATGCCGGAGTGCGGCCAGAATGCCGACGGCCAAATGCAGGCCGGTTCCCGAATCGCCAATCTGGGCGCTGCTCGGCAGAGGCGGGCCGTCGTCGAAGCCGGTCGCGCCCATGGAGCCGCCCATGGCCTGGGCGACGTCTTCGTAGCCCTTGAAATCGGCATAGGGGCCGCGGCTGCCAAAACCCTTGATGGACGCCATGATGATGGCCGGATTGATCTGGTGGACCGACTCCCAGGAGAGTCCCAGACGGTCGAGAACGCCGGGGCCGAAATTCTCCGTGACGACGTCACCCTTTTTCAGCAGCTCGACGAAGACCTCCTTGCCCACCGGGTTCTTCGTATTCACCGTCATCGAGCGTTTGTTGCGATTGAGCGTCGCGAAGTACAGGCTGTCGGCCCCTGGTATGTCGCGCAACTGCCCGCGTCACATCTGCGCTGGGCGGTTCGAGCTTGATGAGGCCGGCGCCCAGCCAGGCCAGCACTTGCGGCGCGGTGGGCCCGGCGTGCACGTGCGTCATGTCGAGTATGCGGATTCCGCAAAGCGCCCTGTCCGTCGTGTCCTCTCTTCTGTCCGCCCTGTCGGCCCATTGACGTCGCCGGCATAGCCGTGGATTATGCGATGGATTTCGTCGCTGATCCCGCCACCCAAAGCCCGCACTCGAGTTGGCAGCGTCCGGTCCGTTCGGGGCCGATACCTTGGCCACCGTGTTGCAGCGCTGCAATGACACGGTCAATTTCCCGGGCAGGCGGGATAGGCCCAGGACCCGAGGTGTATCGTTACATGACTGACATGATGAACCGTCTCGCCACGCACCCGCAACAAGTCGCCATCCGATCGCAGTTGGCCGGCAACGTCGTCTTGACGCTGCTCGGAGAAGAGGGCATGCGCCAGCTTGAGCCACATTTGACGGTCGTCGACAGCCGCAAGGGGGAGCACCTGTTGCTCCAGGGCACCAAGGAGATGGAGCAGTATTTCCTGCTCGATGGCGTGATGAAGCGCGTGGTGACCAATGCGGCTGGCAAGGAGATGATCCTGCGCTTCACGCGCACCGGGGACATGGAAACGAGTTACGCGGCGTGGCGCTTGCACACGCCGGCGCCCTACAGCATTGTTGCCGTGACCAAGGCTCGGGTGGCCAAACTGCCGCTGCCCCAGTGGGTGGCGTTTATGGAGCGGCATCCGCACATCAAATCGGTCTTCGAGCTCGAAGTCATGCGCCACATGAGCGACATCATGGGCCACATCATCACCCTGCATTTGCTCGATGCGCCGGGTCGGGTGCGCCGTTTCCAGCGCAAACTACCGCAGTTCGAGGAGGTCCTGCCAAAGAAGGAACTGGCCTCCTACCTGAACTTGTGCGCCGAAACCCTCAGCCGGCTGAGCCACCGCGGCAAGATTCAACTCAAGTAGCTTATCAACGCCTGGCCGGCGAGGATGGCGGCCAGCGACCACAGAACGATGCGCAGCAGTGGACGAAAGGTGTTGGGGCGGATATGGCGCTGCAGGCGGAAGCCGACCGCCAACGCCAGCACGGCGACCAGGCACAGTGGCAAGCTCAGCCAGACCAGGGCCGCGCTCCAGCGGCCGGCCGAGGCGACGGCGATGGCCTGCGTCGCGCGCCCCACGAGGAAAGACAGATTCAGCGCCTGGGTCATCACCACCGGCTCCAGCGCGAGCGATGAGAAATATATGAGCAGCGGTGGCAGCGCGACATTCACCGTGCCGGCGAAAAAGCCCCCGAGCCAGCCGTAGACCAGGCAGCCAGGCGCGGGTGGCGCGACGCCCGGACCCGGACCGCGCTTGCGCGCCTGCGCCAGATAGACAACGATCATCGCCGCCAGCAGCAGCTTGAGGTAGCGCGTGTCGGCGTATGCCAGCACCTGCGTGCCGACGAGTGTTCCGGCCAGGACATAGGCGGCCACGGGCCAGTACTGGCGCAGGGTCTCGCGCCATTGGCTCCCGCGCATGATGCTGATGAGGTTCAGCAGGACGTTGGGCAGCAGCGTGATCAGCACCGCCGTGCGCACGTCGGTAAAGAGCGCGATCAGCGGTGTCGACAGCAGCGGAAAGCCGAAGCCCATCGCGCCGTGTGCAACGGCGGCAATGACCGTCGCTGCCACCATCGCGCACAGCGTCCAGGCGGGCCAATTGTCGAGGATGGGCGCCAGTGCGGTCATGGTTTGCCGGGCCGGCGCGTCCAGTAGTTCGCGGAGGCATAGATCCGCCGCAGATGCTCGACAAAGAGCCGCACGCGTGCCGGCAGGTACGTTTGCTGTGGATAGAACGCGCGGATGTCGTAGTCGGGCAGGGCGAAATCGTCCAGGACCGTGACCAGCTCGCCGCGAGCGAGTTCGGCCTCGATTTCCCAGGTTGAGCGCCAGGCCAGCCCTAAGCCCTCGCAGGCCCAGCGATGCAAGAGCTCGCCGTCGTTGCAGTCGAGTTTGCCGTGGACCGTTACCTGCACGGCTCGGTCCTGGCACTGGAAGGACCAGTGCGCGGACTGTCCGGTGCTCGGCGTGATGACCAGGCATTCATGTCGCGAGAGGTCCTCGAGGTTCTTCGGCGTGCCGTGGCGTTCCAGATAGGCGGGCGCCGCGCAGACGACGCGCCGATTGCGCGCCAGGCGGATGGCGACCAGGTTCGGGTCCAGCGTGCTGCCGATGCGTATTCCCAGGTCGAAGCCCTCGCGCTCGAGAGAGACTACCCGGTCCGTTAGGTCGCAGGACATCGTCACCTGCGGATGCAGGGCGAGAAATGCTGGCGCATGCGGCGCGACGTGACGCCGGCCGAATCCGGCGGGCGCGGTCAGTCGCAGGTGGCCAATCGCCGTGTGACGTCCCGAGCGCACAAGGTCCTCAGCCGCTTTGAGTTCGCCCAGCGCGCGCTTGCATTGATCGACGAAAACCGCGCCCTCTTCCGTGACGAGCAGCTGGCGCGTCGTCCGGCGCAGCAGCTTCACGCCCAAGCGCCGCTCCAAGCGCGTCGACGTGCCGACCCAGCATCGCCGGCGTGACGCCGACCGCGCGCGCCGCCTTGGCCAGGCTGCCGTTTTCCACTGCGTAGACAAATGCTTCGAGCTGTTTGAAACGGTCCATGGGCTCGTTCGGTAGATATGTTTTATATCGAGTGCGTCAACGTTTGATGATATTGCATAAATGATTTATGAGACATAGGATCGAATTGAAATTTCCAAGGAGAACGGCGATGGCGAGGATGACGGCAGCGGAGGCTGCGATACACGTGTTGCGGTGCGAGGGCGTGGACACGGCTTTCGGAGTGCCGGGCGCGGCAATCAACCCGTTTTACGCTGCCATGCGCCGGGTCGGCGGCATCAACCACCTGCTGGCGCGTCACGTCGAGGGGGCGTCGCACATGGCCGAGGGCTATACCCGCGCGGTGCCGGGCAACATCGGGGTTTGCATCGGCACCTCGGGACCGGCGGGCACGGACATGATCACCGGCTTGTACTCGGCCGCGGCCGACTCGATTCCGATCCTTTGCATCACCGGCCAGGCGCCACGTGCACGATTGCACAAGGAAGACTTCCAGGCGGTCGACATCGCCTCGATCGCCAAGCCCCTGTGCAAGATGGCGATGACCGTGATGGAGCCGGCCCAGGTGCCGCGGGCATTCCAGCAGGCCTTTCACCTGATGCGCTCGGGCCGACCCGGGCCGGTGCTCATCGACTTGCCGATCGACGTGCAGACGGCCGAGATCGAATTTGACCCGGCGACCTACGAGCCCTTGGCCGTGCACAAACCCAGGGCCAGCCGGGCCCAAGTGGAGAAGGCTTTGGAGATGCTCCTTGCGTCCGAGCGCCCGTTGATCGTCGCGGGCGGGGGCGTCATCAATGCAGATGCCTCCGACCTGCTGGTCGAATTCGCGCAGATCGTCGGCGTGCCCGTCATCCCGACGTTGATGGGCTGGGGATCGATCCCGGACGATCACCCCCTGATGGCCGGCATGGTCGGCCTGCAGACATCGCACCGCTATGGCAACGCCACGATGCTGGCCTCCGATTTCGTGCTGGGCATCGGCAACCGCTGGGCCAACCGCCATACCGGTTCGGTCGAGGTCTATACCAAGGGCCGCAAGTTCGTCCACGTCGACATCGAGCCGACGCAGATCGGCCGGGTCTTCGGGCCGGATCTGGGCATCGTCTCGGATGCGGCGGCGGCGCTCGAACTGTTTGTCCAGGTGGCGAAGTTTGGAAGGCCGCTGGCCGCTGCAAGGATTTCCGCGGCTGGGCGGCGGAATGCGCGGCTCGCAAGGGTGCCGTCGAATTGCAGCGCAAGACCCATTTCGACAATGTGCCGATGAAGCCGCAGCGCGTCTACGAGGGCATGAACCTCGCCTTCGGCAAGGACGTGTGCTACGTGAGCACGATCGGCTTGTCGCAGATCGCCGGTGCGCAGTTTCTCCACGTGTACAAGCCGCGCCACTGGATCAACTGCGGCCAGGCCGGCCCGCTGGGCTGGACCATCCCGGCGGCGCTCGGCGTGCGCGCGGCCGACCCCAAGCGCAAGATCGTCGCGCTTTCCGGCGACTACGACTTCCAGTTCATGGTCGAGGAGCTCGCGGTCGGGGCGCAGTTCAAGCTGCCCTATCTCCACATCCTGGTCAACAACTCCTACCTGGGCCTGATCCGCCAGGCGCAACGCAACTTCCACATGGACTACAGCGTGCAGCTGTCGTTCGAGAACATCAATTCGCCAGACCTCGAGGAGTACGGCGTCGACCATTCCAAAGTGGTCGAGGGCCTTGGTTGCAAGGCGATACGTGTGCGTCGACCGAACGAAATGCCGGCCGCGATCGCCTTGGCTGAACAGTACATGACCGAATTTCGCGTGCCCGTGGTGATTGAATTCATCTTGGAACGCGTCACCAATATCGCGATGGGCACGGAAATCGATAACATCAACGAATTTGAGGAGCTCGCCCATAGCATTGCCGACGCCCCCTCGTCCTTTGCGCACGCACCACGGGCAGAAACCGAGGAGTGCGAAGTGCTGACGGCGAACCGGGCCTGATGGCCCGCAACCCTGGGCAGGCCGCGCCCCCGATTCTTGAATTCGGAGACCCAGGCCGCTGACCACAACGAAACCGTCTAGACCGAGGCCGAACATGCCAAGATTTGCTGCCAACCTGACCATGCTCTTCAACGAGGTGGAGTTCACGGAACGCTTCGAAGCCGCCGCCAAGGCCGGGTTCCGTGGCGTCGAATACTTGTTTCCATACGCCTATCCCAAGGAACAGCTCGCCGACAAGCTGCGGCAGTTCTCCCTGGTGCAGGTGCTGCACAACCTGCCGGCGGGCGACTGGGCCAAGGGAGAGCGCGGCATTGCGGTCCTGCCCGACCGCATCGGCGAGTTCCAGGATGGCGTGGGCAAGGCGATCGAGTACGCGCGTGCGCTCGGCTGCACGCAGCTCAATTGCCTGTCCGGAATCCGCCCCGCCGGCGTGCCGGAGGACAAGCTGCACGAAACTCTGGTTTCCAATCTGCGGTTTGCCGCCGACAAGCTCGGCGCTGCCGGCATCCGCCTGCTGGTCGAGGCCATCAATACCCGCGACATCCCCGGCTTCTACGTGTGCGGCACCCAACAATCCTTGGATCTGATCGCCGCGACGGGAAGCGACAACATCTACGTGCAGTACGACATCTACCACATGCAGCGGATGGAGGGCGAATTGGCCGCGACGATGCAAAAGCAATTGGCGCGCATCGCCCACATCCAGTTGGCCGACAATCCCGGGCGGCAACGAGCCGGGCACGGGGGAAATAAACTTCGCCTTCCTTTTTGCGCTGCTCGACCGCATCGGCTACCGCGGCTGGATCGGTTGCGAATACAAGCCGCGCACGACCACCGCACAGGGGCTCGGATGGATGTCGGCGCTCACCGCGCCGCTGGCGTAGCAAGGGCGCAGCGGGCCCCGCGCGTAGGGCGGCAACGGCGGTGCACCGTCGACGGGGGTCCCGGTGTGGCCCACCGTCGAGGCGGTGACGCGACGATGTAACGAAGGGTCCTCAGGACCGGGAGACGACGATGAGCAAAGTGGGTTTTGTGGGGCTGGGCATCATGGGCACGCCCATGGCAGGCCACCTGATCAATGCGGGCCATGAGGTGTTTTTGCACAGCAGGTCCGCGGTTCCGCGGTCGCTGATCGATGCCGGCGGCAAGGCCTGCACCAATGGCAAGTCCGTCGCGCAGAGCGCGGACGTCATCATCACCATGGTGCCGGACACGCCGCACGTGCAGGCGGCGCTGTTCGACGCCGGCGGCATCGCCGAGGGGCTCGCCGGCGGCAAGACCGTGGTCGACATGAGCTCGATCTCGCCGATCGCCACCAAGGAGTTTGCCAAGCGGATCAACGACCTGGGCTGCGATTACTTGGACGCTCCCGTTTCCGGCGGGGAAGTCGGCGCCAGGAACGCGACCTTGTCGATCATGGTGGGGGGCGGCGAAGCCGCGTTCGAAAGGATCAAGCCCTTGTTCGCGCTCATGGGCAAGAACATTACGCTCGTGGGCAAGAACGGCGATGGGCAGACGGCCAAGGTAGCAAATCAAATCATCGTCGCGCTCAACATCGAGGCGGTCGGCGAAGCCTTGCTCTTCGCCGCCAAGGCGGGCGCCGACCCGGCCAAGGTGCGCGCCGCATTGATGGGCGGGTTCGCCTCCTCGAGGATCCTCGAGGTGCACGGTGAACGCATGGTCAAGCGCACGTTTGATCCGGGATTTCGCATCGAGCTGCATCAAAAGGATCTGAACCTGGCACTGTCGAGCGCGCGTGCGCTGGGCCTTAGCCTGCCCAATACCGCCCTGGCGCAGGAACTGTTCAACGCCTGTACGGCGCGCGGCGGCAAATCCTGGGATCATTCGGCGATGGTGCGTGCGCTAGAGGCCCTGGCCAATTTCGAGATCGGTCAAAAGGTAGACTGAATCGATCGGTGCTCGCCGCTCCGATCATTGGTATGGTGCAAACATGAATGCGTCCCCGCGAGAGCTCTTGCGCTGCCTGCTGGACGCGGCCATCGCCTCGGCCCAGCCCTCGGTCTGCGTGCCCGCGCATCTGCCGCCGGCCCCTCGTGGCCGGACGGTCGTCGTGGGCGCCGGCAAGGCCTCGGCGGCCATGGCGCGCGCGCTCGAGGATCACTGGCCGGGTCCGCTGTCGGGGCTGGTGGTCACGCGCTACGGCTACCAGGTGCCATGCGCCCGCATCGAGATCGTCGAGGCGGCCCATCCGGTGCCCGATGCGGCCGGGCTGGCGGCGGCAGGGCGGATGCTCGAGCTGGTCCGCGGGCTGCAACCGGAGGACTTGGTGATCTGCCTGATGTCCGGGGGCGGATCGGCGCTGTTGCCCGCGCCGATTGCCGGCTTGACACTGGCGCACAAGCAGGCCGTCAACCGTGCCTTGCTTCAGTCCGGCGCGACGATCGGCGAGATGAACTGCGTACGCCGCCACCTGTCGGCGATCAAGGGCGGGCGGTTGGCCGCGGCGTGCTATCCGGCCGGCGTGGTCACGCTCCTGATTTCCGACGTGCCGGGTGACCTCCCATGCGACATCGCGTCCGGGCCGACAGTCGGCGACCCCAGCACCTGCGCGGACGCCATCGACATTGTGCGCCGCTACCGCGTCGAGTTGCCGCCCGAGGTGTGGGAGGTCCTGAAAAGCGGTCGTGGCGAAACCGTCAAGCCAGGAGATCCGCTTCTTGCCCGGGCCCAGTGGCGCATGGTTGCCACGCCGCAGATGGCGCTCGAATCGGCGGCGCGCGTGGCGCGCGAGGCTGGGCTGGACGCACACATCCTTGGCGATGCCATTGAAGGCGAAGCGCGCGATGTCGGCAAGGTCATGGCAGCCATCGTCTCGCAGGTATGTCGTCATGGGCAACCCTTTGCCCGCCCCTGCGTATTGCTTTCGGGCGGAGAAACCACCGTGACGGTGACCGGGGATGGGCGCGGCGGACGCAACGTCGAGTTCTTGCTCGCGCTGGCGATCGCCCTGGACGGGGCTCCGGGCGTCTATGCCCTGGCTGCGGATACCGACGGCGTCGATGGCCTGGAGGAGATTGCCGGTGCCTTAATCGAGCCCGACTCCCTCAAGCGCGCTTGGGCCTTGGGCATGGCACCCACGGACTCGCTCGTGCGCAACGATGCGCACCGCTTCTTCGAGGCATTGGGCGACTCGGTGGTCACGGGCCCCACGCGGACGAACGTCAACGACTTTCGCGCGATCCTGATCCTCTGATTCGGCAGGCCCGATCCGATCGCGGCAGATTCCGATTTCGCGGTGCATTGCACAATGAGACCGGCAACCCAGGCGCGTGCCGGTCCCCCATTTTTTCAAAATTGACTGTGGTCAAGAGTTTTTGGCCCGACTTGACGGAAAGTGACGCCTGCCGATGCATTTCGCGGCAGGCTGTCGGCCGAAGACCGGAAGAACCGGCCCGCCCGGCGCTTGTGTTCAGGGTAAGAGAGCTTGGAGACGACGGCACAAGACGCGCGAAAGATCGCCGGCCGCGTCGTTCTCGCCCAACGGGCGATGCGCGTCGGGCGCCTCCAGGCTAGGCGCAGATATCGCTCGGTGTCCAGAGCTTCCAAGGAGACAGACTCGATGAGCTCGAAGCAGGAAACCGTACCGCTTGCGGGTGGCGCAGGCGACGTAGGCAAGTTTGTCCAGCACCCCGCTTTCCGATGGATTCAACTCGTGATGGGGATCGTCTGCATGGCGTTGATCGCCAATCTGCAGTACGGCTGGACGCTGTTCGTCAACCCGATCGAGACGCGGAATCACTGGGGCTTGCCGGCAATCCAGCTTTCCTTCTCGATCTTCGTGCTGGTGGAGACTTGGCTCGTGCCAGTGGAGGGCTGGCTGGTCGACAAGTTCGGCCCCCGACCGGTGATTGCCCTGGGTGGCGTTCTTGCGGCCGCCGGTTGGGTCATCGATTCGTACGCCACGACGCTGCCGGAGCTGTACGCTGCGGCGGTCATCGCGGGGGTGGGCGCCGGTTGCGTCTATGGCACTTGCGTGGGTAATGCGCTGAAATGGTTCCCGGACAGGCGCGGTTTGGCCGCCGGCCTGACGGCTGCCGGGTTCGGCGCCGGCGCCGCGGTCACCGTGCTGCCCATCGCCGCCATGATCCAGTCTTCAGGCTATCAGCAGACGTTCTTCTTCTTTGGCATCTTCCAGGGTGCGTGCATCTTCTTGATAGCGCTTTTCATGGTCAAGCCGACGCCACCGAAAGGCGTGATCGCGGCCTCGCGCCTGGTCCAGGCCAAGGGCGACTACACGACGGGCCAGATGGTGCGCACCCCCGTGTTTTGGTTGACGTACGTGCTGTTCGTCGCGGTTGCCGCGGGCGGTCTAATGGCCACTGCGCAGATCGGCCCAATCGCCAAGGACTACGGTCTGGGCATGATTCCAGTGAGCTTGTTGGGGTTCGCCCAATTGCCTCTGCTTACCTTGACACTGATGATCGACAACCTCGCCAACGGATTCACGCGGCCACTTTGCGGCTTCATTTCGGACCGCATCGGGCGAGAGAACACGATGATGATTGTCTTCATTGGCGAGGGGTTTGCCCTGCTCGGGCTGATGAACTACGGCCACGACCCGTACGCGTTCATGGTGTTCGCCGCCTTGATCTTTCTTTTCTGGGGCGAAATCTTCTCGATCTTTCCTGCCCTGGTCGCCGATACGTTTGGCGCGAAGAACGCAGCGGCCAACGCCGGGACGATGTACACGGCCAAGGGCACCGCGTCTCTGCTGGTGCCGCTGACCTCGGTAATTTCGGCGGGCGGCAACTGGGACCGCGTCTTTGTCGTGTCCGCGTCCATCTCGATCGTGGCCGGCCTTGCCGCCAAGTTCTTCCTCTCGCCGATGCGCAGGCGCTATATCAACTATATAAATACTCAGGCGTTCCATTGAGTTGTGCTTCTGCGACCGCTACGCCTCAGAAAGGGCACCGGTCCGAATCAATGCCACGCGATTCTTGACCGCGGTCATTGGCGCCGGAGGCGCGATGGATCCATCATGGCGCCGATGCTCCCGGAACGCGCGGCCATGCGGGGGCCCGCCCCGCTGGGAGCGCCGTGCGAGCGCCGATTCTGAAAGGGAAGGAAAGCGACATGTCTACCGTCATGAAAGACCCGGCCTCGACCACCGCCGATGACACGCTCAAGCAAAAGAGCCGTGACGCAAACGTGATCTCCGGCGGTCACCTCGTGGCGCGGGCGCTCAAGAACGAGGGCGTGGACACGATCTTCACGCTGTGCGGTGGCCACATCATCGACATCTACGATGGCTGTGTAGACGAGGGTATCCGCATCATCGATGTGCGGCACGAGCAGGTTGCGGCGCATGCCGCCGATGGCTATGCCCGACAAACGGGTGGGCTCGGCGTTGTTGTCACGACGGCGGGACCGGGTTGCACCAACGCCATGACCGGCGTGGCCACGGCCTTCCGCTCCGAGACGCCAGTGTTGCACATTGGTGGACAGGGCGGCATGACCCAACATATGATGGGTTCCCTGCAAGACTTGCCGCACGTCGAAATGATGCGGCCGATCACCAAGTTCGCCGCTGGGGTCCGCTCAACCGAGCGCGTGGCGGACATGGTCTCCATGGCGATCCGCGAGGCGTTTAACGGCGCTCCGGGCCCCTCCTATCTGGAGATTCCGCGCGACATCCTGGATCGCGAAATCGATGTCAAAACGGCGGTGATTCCTGCGCCCGGACGCTATCGCGGCTCAATTCGCTCGATCGGCGATCCGCGCGACATCGAAACGCTGGCTGACTTGTTGGTGAATGCGGAGCGTCCGGCGATCCTCTTCGGCCAGCAGGTATGGACTGCGCGCGGGCACGAGGAGGCGGCCGCAGTGCTACGCGCGCTGGATATCCCCGGCTACTTCAACGGCGCCAGCCGGGGTCTGCTGCCGCCGGACGACCCTCATCACTTCGACCGCACGCGTTCGCAGGCGTTTGCCAAGGCCGACGTGATCGTCATCGTTGGCACGCCGTTTGACTTCCGCATGGGTTACGGTAAGCGCATCGGGCGAAATCTGAAGCTCGTGCAGATCGACATGAACTACGCCACGGTCGGCAAGAACCGCGATATCGATCTGGGATTGACCGGCCATCCCGGGGCGATTCTGGCCGCCGTAACGCAGGCGGCTTCCGGACGGATTCGCAACGAAAGACGCCAGATGCGCCAGGCCTGGATGCGGGAACTGAGAGCGGCCGAGCAGGTGGCGACCGAGAAGCTGATGCCGCTATTTAAATCCAACAACGCCCTGATTCACCCGTACCGCGTCGCTTACGAGATCAACGAGTTTCTCGCCGATGACACGGTCTACATCGGGGACGGCGGTGACGTCGTGACCATCTCCGCGCAGGCCGTGCGGCCCCGCCGGCCGGGCCAGTGGATGGACCCCGGAGCCTTGGGTTCGCTGGGAGTGGGTACGGGCTTTGCCATCGCTGCCGGCCTGGCCAGTCCACACAAGGAAGTCTTGTGCTACTACGGCGATGGCGCGTTTGCGATGACCGCCTTCGACATGGAGACCGCCAACCGCTTCAAGGTGCCCTACATCGCGGTGGTCGGCAACAACTCGGCCATGAATCAGATACGGTACGGGCAGATTGCCAAGTACGGACCCGAGCGCGGCAACGTCGGGAACCTGCTGGGCAACGTGCCGTTTGGAACGTTCGCGCAGATGCTGGGCGGATACGGCGAGGAAGTGCGCGATCCCGCACAGATTGGGCCGGCCCTTCAGCGCGCGCGCGAATCGGTGCGAAAGAGCCGCATGTCGGCGGTGATCAACATCTGGGTCGATCCGACCGTGTACGCGCCCGGGACGATGGCGCAGACGATGTACAAATGATGGGAGGGGTGCAGGCATGACGACGACCAAGGCGCTCGACGGGGTTCGCGTCCTGGATTTCACGCACGTTCAGTCCGGTCCGACGTGCACGCAGCTTCTAGCGTGGCTCGGTGCCGACGTCATCAAGGTCGAGCGCGCCGGCGAAGGGGACGTCACGCGCTCGCAGCTGCGCGACATCCCTGACGTGGACAGCCTCTATTTCACGATGCTCAATCACAACAAGCGGTCGATCACGGTCGACGCCAAGCATGCAAAGGGCAAGGAGATCCTCGAGACCCTGATCAGGAAGTGCGACGTGCTCGTCGAAAATTTCGCGCCCGGCGCGCTCGACCGCATGGGCTTTACTTGGGAACGCATTAACGAACTCAATCCTCGGATGATCGTCGCTTCCGTCAAGGGCTTCGGCCCCGGACCTTACGAGGACTGCAAAGTCTACGAGAACGTCGCGCAATGCGCCGGTGGATCGGCCTCGACGACCGGTTTTGACGACGGGCCGCCGCTGGTTACCGGCGCCCAGATCGGCGATTCGGGTACGGGGCTGCATCTTGCTTTGGGCATCGTCGCGGCGCTTTACCAGCGCAATAGCACCGGCCGCGGGCAAAAAGTGCTGGCTGCCATGCAAGATGGGGTGCTCAACTTGTGCCGCGTCAAGCTGCGCGACCAGCAGCGCTTGGCGCGGACGGGGGTAATGCATGAATACCCGCAGTTTCCGGCGGGAAAGTTCGGTGACGCGGTTCCGCGCGCCGGCAATGCTTCCGGAGGCGGCCAGCCCGGGTGGATTCTCAAGTGCAAAGGATGGGAGACGGATCCCAATGCCTACATCTATTTCATTGCGCAGGCGCCAGTGTGGAAGGACATATGCGAGGTGATCGGCAAGCCGGAGTGGTTGACAGATCCTCGCTATGCAACGCCCAAGGCGCGGCTGCCGCACCTCATGGAGATATTCGGGCACATCGAAGTCTGGACGAAGACGAAGACCAAGTTCGAGGCAATGGACATTTTGAACAAGCACGACATTCCGTGCGGACCGATTCTTTCCATGAAGGAAATCGCCGAAGAGCCGTCGCTGCGCAAGACGGGCACCGTCGTGGAAGTCGACCATCCGACCCGAGGAAAGTACCTGACGGTCGGCAACCCGATCAAGATGTCCGACAGCCCGACCGAAGTGACGCGCTCGCCGCTCTTGGGTGAGCACACCGACGAGATTCTGACCGAGCTTGGCTACGGCCACGATGAGATTGCGGCACTTCGGGCCGAGCGCGTCGTCTAGATCCGAGAAAACGTCTCGGCGCTCGCATTGAGCCGAGCGCCGCAGGCAGCGAAAACGCCCGAGGGGAAAGAGCAATGAAGGATCACGTGACCGAAGTCCGCCGCCTATTGGATAAAGTCAAGACCGAAGGGCGCTCGTCGCTGACGGCGCCGGAGGGAAAGCTTGTATGCGACGCCTACGGCATTCCCGTGCCCAAGGAAGGCGTCGCGTCCTCAGCGCCGGAGGCGGCGCGGCTTGCGACGCAAATGGGTCTTCCCGTCGTGCTGAAGATCGTGTCGCCGGAAATCCTGCACAAGACCGAAGCTGGCGGTGTTCTCGTCGGCTTGCATAGCGCGGCCGCGGTGGAGGATGGATTTGCCAAGATCATGGCAAATGCGCGCAAATATGACCCCAAGGCGACGCTCCTGGGCGTCCAAGTGCAGCAGATGCTCGCCGGCGGCCAAGAGGTCATCGTCGGTGCGGTGAACGATCCGGCTTTTGGCAAGCTTGTTGCGTTCGGGCTGGGCGGGGTGTTGGTCGAAGTGCTCAAGGACGTGACGTTCCGACTGGCGCCCGCGACACAGGAGGACGCGCTGTCGATGCTCGACGGCATTGCCGCGGCGCCGATATTGCGTGGCGTTCGAGGCGCCGACCCGGTCGACCGCGCCGCCCTTGCGGCGATCATACAAAAGGTCTCGCAATTGGTAGACGACTTCCCGGAGATCGTCGAAATGGATCTGAACCCCGTCTTTGCGACAAAGAGCGGGGCCGTCGCGGCCGATGTGCGCATCGTGGTCGACTTCACGCCGCCGCCGGTTCGCTACCGACCGAGCCAAGAGACGATCGTCCGCCAGATGAACCGAATCATGAAGCCCGATGCCGTGGCGGTGATCGGCGCTTCGGCCGAGGATGGCAAGATCGGCAACTCCGTCATGAAGAATCTGATCAACGGCGGGTATCGAGGGGAGATCTATCCTATCCACCCGAAGGCCAGCGAGATCATGGGGCGGCGGGCCTACAAGAGCGTCAAGGACGTTCCAGGCACCATCGATGTGGCCGTGTTTGCGATCCCGGCGAAGCTCGTCGCCCAGGCGTTGGTCGAGGTTGGCGAAAAAAAGATTCCCGGAGCCATACTCATCCCTTCAGGCTTTGCCGAGACCGGGAACGTAGCGGGGCAGCAGGAACTGGTCGACATTGCCCGCAAGTACGACGTGCGGCTGATGGGCCCCAACATCTACGGCTACTACTACACGCCCAAGGACCTGTGCGCCACCTTTTGCACTCCGT
Source organism: uncultured beta proteobacterium (assembly GCA_963729785.1). GTDB lineage: Bacteria > Pseudomonadota > Gammaproteobacteria > Burkholderiales > Burkholderiaceae_F > GJ-E10. The sequence goes on from CAVSPM010000037.1 coordinate 232,504, forward strand.
ACGACGTCAAGGGCAAGGCTGCCCTCTCGTCCCAGTCGGGCGGCATCGGCATGGCGATCATCGGATTCTCGCGCTCGGCCAAGATGGGGGTCTCGGCGATCGTTGGCCTGGGCAACAAATCGGACATCGACGAAGACGATCTGCTGACGTTCTTCGAGCAAGACGACAACACGCAGATCATTGCCCAGCACTGTGAGGATCTGAAGGACGGGCGCAATTTTGCGGAAGTCGCCAAACGCGTGTCCAAGAAGAAGCCAGTCGTCATGCTCAAGGCGGGGCGCACGAGCCTGGGCGCACGAGCCGCCAGCTCGCATACCGGAGCATTGGCTGGCAATGACAAGATCTACGACGACGTGCTGCGCCAGTCCGGCGTGATTCGCGCAAAAACACTGCGCGACCTCCTCGATTTCGCGCGCGGCATCCCCTTGCTTGCGACGCCCAAGGGGGAGAACGTGGTCATCATCACCGGCGCAGGCGGCTCGGGCGTGTTGCTTTCCGACGCCTGTGTCGACAACAAGCTTTCGCTGATGGCGATGCCGCCCGACCTCGATGCCGCTTTCCGAAAATTCATTCCCCCATTCGGCGCCGCGGGCAATCCAGTCGACATTACCGGGGGAGAACCACCCAAGACCTATCAGAACACGATTCGCCTCGGACTCGAAGACCCGCGCATCCACGCTTTGATTCTCGGCTATTGGCATACGATCATTACGCCGCCCATGGTCTTTGCAAGGCTCGTCGTCGAAGTGGTCGAAGAGATGAAGGCCAAGGGAATCCACAAGCCCATCGTCGCGTCGCTCGCCGGGGACGTGCAGGTCGAGGAAGCGGCAGACTACCTTTACCAGCACGGAGTGCCGTCCTATGCCTACTCGACCGAGATACCGGTTGCCGTCCTGGGCGCAAAGTTCCAGTGGGCCCGTGGCGCCGGCTTGATCTGAAGACCGCAAACAAGCCAAGAGAAGGGCCGCGCGCGGCCTGGACCCTAGCGATCGACGGAGCAATACTGCTGAGCGCGCTCGATCAGCGCCGTCGCGGGTAGATCGCAGTGCAGCTGCTGCTTGCGCGGCGCGTCACCATCGCCTTCGGCAGAAAATGCCCGGACGGCATGGCCCTCGACGGTGACGTGAATGGCGTATCCGTAATAGGCGGCCCCGAACTGCTTGACCGTGATCTGGTAGTTGGTGAGCGGCCCAATGGTGAAGCGCCCGGTGTCATCCGTCGTGGCGACCTGGGTCTCGTTGGTGAGCTCGGCCGTCAGCCGCACGCGCACATGGGCGAGCGGACGCCCCGCCTGCAGGATCACGCCCGTCACCTCGGGAGCGAAATAGTGGCTGTTGGGGAGGATCGAGCAGGCGGCGACGAAACCAACCGTGGCGAGCGCGGCAATGACCCTCATGCGCAGCCTCGGGTCGGGTGCTGTTGCGCCGTGGCGCGCATGGGCTCGTCTTGGTCGCCGCGGTTCACGTGTTTTGCGCCGTGACGATCCACACGCCGCTGGGTAGCGGCACGGTTTCGCCGACCTGGTAACGGGCGAGGGCCGCCCGAATGGACTCACGGGCCGCTGCGCGCAAAGCCGGTGGCTGGCCTTCAAGGGCGCTGCTTGCGGGCCCAATGTCCAGGGCTGCATCGACGGCGGCCGCCAATCCCTGGCCATCGGCCAGGTCCAGGGTCAGATCAACGGCGTCAAAGCCGATCGCATCGTAGCCGGACGATTGGAGGATGTGGCGAACACGCGGCTCGCTCGCGAAAGAAAACGGTCCAGGGTCTTCCGCTTTGACCTCGGGCAAACGCGGTACGTGCCGGTAGGCTTCTTGCAGCGGCAGCATCAGCCAGGGATTTTCCCGAGGCGTTCGCCAGCACGCAAACACCACGCGGGCGCCCCTGCGCAGGCCCAGCCGCAGCCGGGAGAACGCGCGCACGGGGTTCGCGAAGAACATCACGCCAAATCGCGAGAAGAGCAGATGCGCGCGGCCGGCAGCGAAGTCGTACGTTGCGGCGTCGGCCAGGGCGAACTCGACGGATAGTCCTGCCGGTTTGCGCTGGTGTGCCCGCTCGAGCATGGGAGCTGAAACGTCGATGCCCAGGACATGGCCGGACGGTGAGACCTGCCGCGCCAACTCGATCGACGTGGCGCCGCAGCCGCAACCGACGTCGATCACAAACTCGCCCGGACGCGCGGCTGCGCGCTCGAGCAAGGCGCTCGAGACCGGCGCGAGCACGGCGTCCTGCATCCGCTGGCGCTCGAGCCAGCGTTGCCCGCCGGGGCCATTCCAGTAGGCGATTTGCGCGGCGTTTTCGCCGCTTTCCCCGCTTGGTGTCATCCGCGCACACCGAAGGCACCGGTCAAATCCGGCCAGCGCCTCCCGAGCGTCCGCGTGCCGCGCCGGCGGGCGCTAGTTCGACTTGGTGCCGACACCCAGAATCGCCCCGATGATGTAGCTGACGATGGAGATGAAGATGCTGGCGACGAAGGCGGTGAGGAAACCCGAAACCGTGAAGCCGCTCACCAGTGCGGAAACCAGCAGCAGCATGAGTGCGTTGAGCACCAACAGGAACAGTCCCAGCGTCACCAAGGTGAGCGGCAGCGTGAGGATAACGAGCAGGGGTCGCACGACGGCGTTGACGAACCCGAGCACCAACGCCGCAAGGATGAGTGAGCTCGCGTCGGCGAATTGGATGCCGGAAAAGACCCGGCTCGCCACCCACAGCGAAAGGGATATGGTGATCCAGTGGATCAAAAAGCGCGTCAGGCGATTGGGCATGTCTTGGATCCTTCCGCCTCGATTCTAGTCGACCAGCGGCCGGCGGGTCTTGCCGGAAGTCCGACGCGTTGCGCCCGGGCGGGCGACAGGGTTCGGCGCCGCGCGAACGGGGCGTGGCGGCGGCCCGCTTGACGTCATCGGAGCACTCGCTATAGTTAATATCATGCTTAACAAAAGTGCCGCATTGGACCGGACCTTCCAGGCGCTGGCCAACCCGGCCCGGCGATCGATTCTGGCGCGTTTGGCGCGCGGGCCAAGCTCGGTCATCGAGCTGGCGCGGCCTTTGTCGATGTCGCTGCCGGCGGTGATGCAGCATCTGGCCGTGCTCGAGGGTTCGGGCTTGGTGCGGTCGAGAAAGGTCGGCCGGGTGCGTACCTGCCGGCTTGAACCCGCGGCGATGAACCATGCGCAGTCGTGGCTCCAGGAGCGGCGGACCGAGTGGGAACAGCGCCTGGACCGGCTCGGCGATTACCTCGAGAGCATCGAGACCATCGAGACCATCGAGACCATCGAGACCATCGAGACCATCGAGACCATCGAGACCATCGAGACCATCGAGACACGAGGAGCGAACCAAGATGACAGTGCATGAGAATGCAGCGCTCGAATTCCCGCCGCTGGTGATTTCACGCACCTTGCCGGCGACGCGAGACGTCGTATTCGGCGCGTGGAGCTCGGCCGACCAGGTCAAGCGCTGGTTCTGTCCGGCCGGCTACAGCGTGCCGCAGGCCAAGGTCGACCTGCGCGTCGGCGGTGCTTTTGATGTTTGCATGCGCTCGCCCGAAGGTCTGGATCACTGGACCCGGGGCGCATTCGTCGAGGTCGTACCCAATGTCCGCTTGGTCATCGACATGCAGGTGGACGCAGGCGGCAACGTGCCGTTGTTTGGCGCGCACCTGGTCGTGACCTTCGCCGAGCAGGACGGGGGCGTCACCCGCATGGAGGTTGCGCAGCGCTTCACGCTATACGAGCCCCAGGCGGCGCGCATGATCGAGGGCGCGCCGCAAGGCTGGGCACAGACCCTGGAGCGCCTGGAGCGGGAGGTGGCGCGCGATCGAGGCCTGGCCTCGGGTCAGCGCTCGGTCACGCACGCCAGCTTTTGCCTCGAGCGCAGGTTCGACGCAACCCCGGCCCGCGTTTACCAGGCGCTTTCGGATCCCGCAGCCAAGGCGAAATGGTTCGGCGTGGGAGCAGGCGTCGCCGTCCTGGCCCGGGCCATGGAAGTGCGAAACGGCGGGCGCGAACATTTGAAAGCGCGCTGGCCGACCGGAATGGTATCGACCTTCGATGCGGTCTATCTGGACGTCGTGCCGGCCGAGCGTCTCGTTTATGCCTACACGATGCACCTGGACGAGCGCAAGATCTCAGCGTCCCTGGCGACCTTAGAACTGCAGCCTGCGGGAGCGGGCACCCGGCTGGTAATGACCGAGCAAGGCGCATTTCTCGACGGCTACGATGACGCCGGTTCGCGCGAGCGCGGCTCGAACGCCCTGCTCGATGCCCTCGGATCATCGCTCAAGAAGTAGGAAGTCTTTGGGCAACCCCGGATTCAAGCCCGCTCCAGGCCGGATGACGACGTCAACGAACGCAGCGTTCGCTCCGCGGCCCAGGTGTTTCGTGGCGCTGCGGCCCGATGATCGGGCGCGCGTGCAACTGGACGCGCTGGCGCGTGCACAGCAACGTAACTGTCCTGGATCGCGCCGCGTCGGGCGCGAGAATCTGCACCTGACCCTGGCCTTCATTGGCCAGCTTGACGCCCCTGCGGCATCGCGGGTCATCGCGGACTTGGCCGCATTCCCGGCGTCCGAATTCGACTGGATGATCGATCATGTTGCCGGCTTCGAACGCGCCCGTGTGGCATGGGCCGGCGGTCCGCCGGAGGCCCGCCTGGATGAACTGGCGCAGGCCGTGCGCGCCGTGCTCGACAAGCAGGCCGTATCCTATGATCGCAAGGCCTTCGTCGCCCACGTGACCTTGCTGCGTCAGGCTGCCGGCATACGCTTGCAGGTCCTGGGGCAGCCGATACCTTGGCGCGTGACCTCGCCCGTGCTCATGGTGTCGCAGCGTGATCCCCGAGGACGGACGCGGTACATCAGCTGGAGCGTCTACGTCGAGTCGGCGGGCCTAGCAACCGAACCAGCCTCGCGCAGCCGGTTCACTCCTTGACGCATCCCAGGTCGCGCAGGCTTTGGCGGACGGCCGCGTCCATGGGCGTATGCGGCTCGGCGCCCAGCGTCGAAACCAGCTTGCGGTTGTCCAGGCGGATGCCAACTTCCCACAGATAGCGCATTTCCAGGATCTCGCGGGCAAAGCCGGAAAACGGCGCGCCGAGCCGCAAGGGGCCCCAGGGAAGGTGCCGGACGGCGATCCCCGGCCGGCCGGCCGCGCGCCCGATTGCCTCGGCCATCTCAATGCCGCGCTTCGTCCAGTGCCCGCCAAAGTGGAACGTATCAAAGTCCGGAAGCGAGCCTTCGCGCTCGCCCAGTTGCACGATCGCCTGCGCCAAATCGGGCAGATAGGCCCAGGCATGTCCCGCTTGACCGGTGCCGGGAAAGCGAACCGAACGCACGGCTTGTCCCGGCTTGACGATCGCCGAGGCGAACCAGGAACTCGGGGCATAGCCCCCGAAAAAGTCGCCCGCGCGCACGACCAGCGCCCGCGCACCCGCCGTGGCTCCTTCGCGCAACATTTGCTCCATTGCGACCCGAACCGCACCCTTGTCGCTGGGCGGATGCTGTGGCGCCGATTCATCCACGAGCGGCCACGCGTCCGGGCCATAGTTGTAGACATTTCCGGGAAAGATCAGGCGCGCGCCGCTGCGGCCTGCGGCGCGGATCGAATTGGCCAGCATCGGAATGGCCAGTTCACGCCACCGCTGGTAGCGCGGCGGATTCACGCCATGCAATATCAGCCTCGCGCCCTGGGCGGCCGCGATCACGTCCTCGGCGCGCGTGGCATCGCCCGAGCGCCATTCGATGGCCGCGAGGTCGGGCCGTTGCTGCCGCGCCCTTTGAGCATCGCGCGTCAGCGCGCGAACCTGCCAGCCGGCAGCGAGCAGCGCGCGCGCGACCGCGCCGCCGAGGCCACCCGTGGCGCCCAACACCAGCGCGACCCGCGCTCGACCCTCTCCTGCTCCTTGGACGTCCAAGACCTGCTCCCCGGCTGAATTCCAAGCCCATCGTAGGGATACGACCGATAACCGGCAATTGCCTATTTATCAACTACTGTTATACATTTTCGTATGGCAACTCCCATCCCGCACTGGCATCTGTACCGCTCCTTCCTGGCCGTGATCCGCGAGGGCAGCCTATCGGCGGCGGCGCGCTCGCTGCAGGTTACCCAGCCGACACTGGGACGTCATGTTGACGCGCTGGAATCGGCGTTGGGTGTGCGCCTGTTCGCCCGCTCCCTCGAGGGCCTGATCCCGACCGAGGCGGCCCTGCGCTTGGTGCCGGCGGTCGAGGCCATGAACGCCGCCTCCGAGGCGGCGCTGCGTGCTATTTCGGGTGCGAGCGGCGAGGAACGCGGCACCGTGCGAATCACGGCGAGCGAGATCATGGGCGGGGAGGTGCTGCCGGCGGTTCTGGCGCGATTTCGCGAACGCCATCCCGGGATTGTGATCGAGCTTGCGCTGACCAACCGCAACGAGGACCTGCTCCGAGGCGATGCGGACATCGCCGTGCGCATGGGGCGTCCGACGCAGCAAGCGTTGATCGCAAAGCTGATCGGCCGAGTCGACATCGGCTTGTTTGCACACCGACGCTACCTCAGATCGCACGGCACACCCAGGCAGCTTGAGCAGGTGCGCCAGCATTGCCTGGTGGGTTTCGATCGTGATCCGATCACGGCTCGGCTGCTGGAACGCTGGGGTCTGCGGCTATCGCGCAACGAGTTCGTCTTTCGAAGCGACAGCGATCTGGCGCAGCTGGCGGCTGTACGCGCCGGAATGGGCATTGGCGGTTGCCAGCTGGGCGTCGCCCGGCGCGACCGCGGTTTGGTTCCGCTGCTGGAGCGGGAGCTGACGCTTTCACTGCAGATGTGGCTCGTGATGCACGAGGACCAACGCGCCAACCGGCGGGTGCGCCTCGTCTACGACCATCTGGCCCAGGAATTGAGCGAATATGCGGCTACGAGCCGGCGCGGGTGAAAACGCGGCCCCGCCCGCACCCTACAGCGTCAGCGCTCGTGCGGAAAGCTTCTTTTCGAGTGCCGCCATGCCGGCCGGCAGGTCCAGATGCAGCCCGCTGGCCTCCAGGCTCTGGCCCAAAGCATGCAAGGTGCGGAACAGGTGATGTTCGCGGCATTGCTCCCCCATCTGGCCGATGCGCAGGATGTTCAGACCGAAGGATCCGGAGATCTCCACCTTGTGCACATCGGACATGTGCGTGCGGACGCGGTCGGGCGACACGTGTTCCGGCACGCTGATGCCGACCACTGAATTGAGGCGGGTGCGCTTGGGGATGAACAGCTTTAGCCCGAGGGCCTCGATCCCCTCCTGCAGGGCTTCCGAGCAGCCGCGATGCCGGCCGAAGCGCCGCGCGAGCGTCTCCTCGCAGACCAGGCGCAAGGCTTCGTGCAGGGCGAGGATCCCCGATACGGGTGCGGTGTAGTGATAGGAGTTCTGGTTCCAGAATTTGTCCGCCAACTTCGCGTCCAGGCACCAGTGCGGCATGACGTCGCGCCGGCGCTCAATGGCCGCCCAGGCATCCTGCGAGAAAGCGAGCAAAGACACGCCGGGAATGGAGGACAGCCCCTTCTGCCCGCCCGTGATGACCGCATCGATCTGCCAGTCGTCCATGTCCAAGGGCATCGTGCTGAGCGTGCACACGGCGTCGACGATGACCAGGCAGCCGTGAGACTTCGCCGTCTTCGCGATGGCATGCAGATCGACGTTGCAGACCGTGTTCGAGGTCTCCCCCTGGACGATCGTCAATACCTCGAACTTCGCTCCGCGCAACCGCTGTTCGACCTGCTCGGCCGTGGCGCTCTCGTTGTCAAGGATTTCGAGCGATTCGACTTGACCGCCGACGCGGCGCGCCATTTCCGCCATGCGTTCGCTGAAGTAGCCGTTGACCACACACAGGACCCTGGTGCCACGCGCCACGAGGTTCGTGATAGCCATTTCCATCGCGGCGGATCCGGGACCGGCAACGCCCAGGACGTGCGGGGAGGCCGTCTGGAACACGTACCTTCCCATATCCTTGACCTGGCGAATGACCTTGCCCATGGTGTCACCCAGGTGATTGATCACGATCGAATTGGCATACGCCACGCGATGGGGGATAGGCACCGGGCCGGCACCCATCATCAGGAGCGGTTCCTCGGGCAGGATGCTTTCGAGATGGACAATCGCGGGCGGGGGTATCTGTGTCACGGAATGGCTCGACTCTGCGTTGACGGTTGAAAGGTGCCAGGCCGCCTTGCGGGCTCAACGGCGGCGCATGGATGCGTCGCCGGTCCGCTTCGGGGCAGGCAAAGTTTAGCGCGCGCGGCGCCGGATCCCGGCGCGCACCCGCGTCGAGCCTGTCGGCAGGAGCAGAAGCCGCTTGGGATCCCAGGGAGCAGATCCCGGCCAAAGGCGCAAACGGCCTTCAGGCAGGCGCGCCGGCCAGGCGTGCGCGATGGCAATAGACCGAGAAGTTGGCGCCGCGTGCAAAGCCGACCAGCGTGAGGCCGCAGCGCTCGGCCACCTCCAGCGCCAGCGAAGTCGGCGCCGATACCGCGGCGAGGACGGTCATGCCGGCGCTGGCGGCCTTTTGCACCATTTCCACGCTGGCGCGGCTCGTAATCAAGGCAAACCCGACGCTGCGGTCGATGCGCGCCCGAACCAGGGCGCCAATCAGTTTGTCCAGGGCATTGTGGCGCCCCACGTCCTCGCGCACCAACTGTAGCGTGCCATCGAGCGAACACCAGGCGGCTCCGTGGGTGGCACCGGTTTGCCGCTGCAGCACTTGCGCGCGCGGCAGGTCGCCGGCCGCGCGCGCCAGGGCCGCTGGCGCCAGCAGCTCGGCAACCAGAGCCAACGGCGGGATCGGCCGCAGGACCTGCTCAAGGCTTTCCGTGCCGCAAATTCCGCATCCGGTGCGCCCCGCTAGGGTGCGTCGGCGCTGCTTTAGCCGGGCGAAGGCCGCTGATCCGACCTCAAGAGCGATCGTATAGCCCGGGGCGGTGCGCTCGACCTCGACCTGATAGAGCTCGGCGGCATCCTCCAGAATGCCCTCGCTGAGCGCAAATCCCAGCGCGAAGTCTTCGAGGTCGCGCGGCGTGGCCAGCATCACGGCGTGGGCGATGCCATTGAACTGCAGCGCGATCGGCGCTTCCACGGCCAGGTCGGCAAGCCGGTCGTGCCAGGTTCCCTCCCGGTGGCGCCACTCCTGACGCGGCACGGCTGCGGCAAGGTCCCCGACGGGGGCGCTGGCAGCGTCCGGCGCCGGCGCGGCTTCGGTCTGGTCTGGGTTGGCAGCGCGCACGACGGAAACCTCCTAGCGCAGCTCTGGCGGTGGCGTGGGGGGCAAGGGCGGCAGCTCGCGCGGGCGGCGCTGTGCGTCGGTAGCAACGTAGACCAGCGTAGCTTCGGTCACCTTCACCACGTCGCAGGGCAGGCGCGAGCGCTCCGCATAGGCCGCCACGTCGACCGTCACGGAGGTGCGCCCGCTGCGCACGATGTGCCCGTATAGCGAAAGCACGTCGCCGACAAATACCGGTTCCTTGAACAGAAAGCTGGTTACGGCCACAGTTGCCACGCGCCCGTTGGCGCGGCGTGCGGCCAGGATGCCGCCGGCGATGTCCACCTGCGACATGATCCAGCCGCCAAAAACGTCGCCGTGGGCGTTGGCGTCGCCGGGCATGGGGACGACGCGCAGCACCGGATCCTCGTTGGGTAAGCGCATCGGCGGCATTTTCTCCAAATCCTTGGTTGGGGCCACGCCAACCGTGGCAGCGCACAAGCAGCAAGTCCGGGGCAAATCCGGCCCCGGCGCGAGATCCCCGCGCAAGGGCGATAATGCCGCAGGCGCCTGTGCGCGGGTTGACCAGGCGGCAGGTGCGAGCCGCCGCCGGGGAATTTGGGCCCAGGTCCCCCGATTGTCAAGTTAGGCGCACCGTCAACAAGATTGGAGCGATCGCATGCGCGGGGCCAAGTGGGGCTTAAGACACGAACCGTCCGCACCGCAAGAGCCAGGGCACAGGCGCGAGGACCTACGCACGCTGCATCTGCTGGTGCCGTACCTTTGGACCTACCCGGGGCGCGTCGGCGCCGCGGTCGTTTGCCTGATACTGGGCAAGGTTGCCGTGGTCGGCGTGCCGCTCTTGCTCAAGCGCATCGTCGATGCCCTTTCCCTGCCTGCCACGGCCAGCGTCGCCGTCGTGCCGATCGCTCTGGTGGTCGCCTACGGCGCATTGCGCCTGGCTTCCTCGCTGTTCAACGAGCTGCGCGAGTTCTTCTTCGCCAGGGTGACACAGTCGACCGTGCGCACGCTGGCCCTGAAGACGTTCCGGCACCTGCACGGCCTTTCGCTGCGCTTTCACTTGGAGCGGCGTACCGGTTCCGTCACTCGGGAGATCGACCACGGCATGCGGGGGGTCAGCTCCCTGGTTAGCTTCACGCTGTATTCGATTCTCCCCACGCTGATCGAGATCAGCCTCGTTTTCGGCTACTTGTTGCTGCATTATGAGATCTGGTTTGCCCTGATCGTTGCCGCGAGCCTGACGGTCTACATCGCCTTCACGCTGGCGGTCACCAATTGGCGCACGCGCTACCGGCGCGAGGTCAACGAGCTCGACGCCAAGGCCTCGTCCAATGCGGTCGATTCCCTACTCAACTACGAGACGGTCAAGTACTTCAACAACGAGGAATTTGAGGCGCAGCGCTACGACACCACGCTGGCGCAGCAGGAACGCGCGGCCCTGCGCGTGCAGCGCTCGCTCAACCTACTCAATGGCGGGCAGCAGACCATCATCGCGGTGGGACTGACGTTCATCCTGTGGCGGGCTGCGCTGGGCGTTCACAACGGGACGATGTCCATTGGCGACCTGGTGCTGGTCAATGCCTTCTTGCTGCAGCTCTACGTTCCGCTCAATTTCCTGGGGGTGATCTATCGGGAGATCCGTCAGGCGCTGGCGGACATGGACCGCATGTTCCGGTTGCTGCAGCAAAATCGGGAGATCGCCGACAGCCCCAGTGCGCATCCGCTGTGGTTCCCCTCCAAGTCGGACCATTCTGTCGAGGTGCGCTTCTCCCAAGTGCAGTTTGGCTATGATCCGCGGCGCAAGATCCTGCATGGCGTCGACTTCACGATCGCGCCGTGCACTTCTTGTGCCGTGGTCGGACCCACCGGGGCGGGCAAGTCGACCCTGGCGCGCCTGCTCTTTCGTTTCTACGACGTCCAGTCGGGCGCGGTGCTGCTCAACGGGCAGGACGTGCGCGAACTGACTCAGAGTTCGCTGCGCTCCATCATCGGCATCGTGCCCCAGGACACGGTGCTGTTCAACGAGTCCATCGGTTACAACATCGCCTACGGGCGCCCACGGGCGAGTCAAGATGAAATTGAAGCCGTCGCCCGGGCGGCGCACATCCACGATTTCATCCTTTCCCTGCCCGACGGCTACGGCACCGTCGTCGGCGAGCGTGGGCTCAAATTGTCGGGCGGGGAAAAGCAGCGCGTTGCCATCGCCCGCACGCTGCTCAAGGATCCGGCGCTGATGATCTTCGACGAGGCCACATCGGCGCTGGACACGCGTACCGAGCAGGCCATCCAGGAGGAGCTCAACGCAGCCAGCGCGCAGCGCACGACCCTGATGATCGCCCACCGTCTGTCCACGGTCGTGGCCGCCGATCAGATCCTGGTCATGGAGCACGGCCGGATTGTCGAGAGCGGGCGCCACACCGAACTGCTGGCACGCGGCGGCAGCTATGCTCGCATGTGGACTCTGCAGCAGGCGCAGCAGGAGCAGCCCGAGGCGCACGGCGGAGTGGCGCGGCTGGCCGCGGCATGAGGGCCGGCTAGACTCCTGGCTTTGCGCCAGCTTGCATCCCATAGATCCTTTCTTCCAGCGTCCATGAACCGAGCCGACCCGCCGCAAGTTTTGACCATCCAGCGCCCCGACGACTGGCACTTGCACCTGCGCGATGGCCCGACCTTGGCGGCGGTGCTGCCGTTCACAGCGCGCAGCTTCGCGCGCGCCATCGTCATGCCCAACCTGGCCGCGCCCGTGACCACGGTCGAGCGGGCGCTGGCCTACCGTTCGCGCATTCTGGCGGCATTGGCGGAGGCGGAGCCCGGCTGCGCTGGTTTCGAGCCCTTGATGACCCTGTATCTGACCAGTGCGACGACACCGGCGCAGATCGACCATGCCCACGCCAGTGGGCTGATTCATGGCGTCAAGCTCTATCCGTCGCGCGCGACGACCAATTCCGATGCCGGCGTTCAGTCCATTGAAGACTGCAACGCGGTGCTGGAGCGCATGCAGCGGCGGGGCGTTCCGCTGCTCGTGCACGGTGAGGTGGCCCGCCCGGACGTCGATGTTTTCGACCGGGAGCGCGTCTTTCTCGACGAGATATTGGCTCCGCTGCGGCGCCGCTTTCCGGGTCTGAAGATTGTCCTGGAGCACGTGACGACGGCCGAGGCGGTGCAGTTCGTACGCGCCGCGCCCGGTCCCACCGCGGCAACCATCACCGCACACCATCTGCACTTCAACCGCAGCGCGATATTCCTGGGCGCGGACGGCTCGGCGGGCATCCGTCCGCACTTTTACTGCCTGCCGATCCTCAAGCGCGAGGAGCATCGGCGCGCATTGGTCCAGGCGGCGACGAGCGGCGATCCGCGCTTCTTCCTGGGAACGGACAGCGCGCCACACGCCCGCAGCGCCAAGGAAGCGGCCTGTGGTTGTGCCGGATGTTTTACGGCGCCGCTGGCCATGCCCCTGTATGCGGAGGTGTTTGAACAGGCAGGGTGTCTGGATCGATTGGAAGGATTTGCCAGCCAATTTGGGGCGGACTTCTACGGACTACCGCGCAACGCCGGTACGCTCACGCTGGTGCGCCAGCCGCTGGCGCTACCACCATCGATCGTGGCCCACGGGGTGGAGCTCGTGGCGTTGGGCGCCGCCGCTTCCTGGTCTCTGGCTGACTGAAGCGTTGCGCAAAGGGAGCCCGTCGTTGCGCGCGACGGCGTGGCAGCGCGCGCCGGGCAAATGTTCTCAGCCGTATCCATAGTATTCGCGCACCCATTGCACCAGCCGCGGGAGGCCCTGCTCGATGCGGGTCGTGGGCTTCCAGTTCAGGTCGCGGGTGGTGGCCCCGATGTCCGCGGCCGTGGAGCGCACGTCGCCGGGCTGCATCGGCTGCATGCGGTGCTGCGTCTTCTTGCCGATCGCCGCTTCCAGCACATCTATGAAATGCAATAAGTCCTCGGGGTGATCGTTGCCCAGGTTGTAGAGCCGGTGCGGCACGGCATCAAAACGCGTCGTTTCATCGAGTGCGCTCAGCGTGCCCTGGACGACGTCGTCGATGTAGGTGAAGTCACGGCGCATCTGGCCTTGTCCATAGACATCGATGGGTTGGTCCTCGAAAATCGCGCGCGCGAATTTGAGCGGCGCCATATCCGGACGCCCCCAGGGACCGTACACCGTGAAGTAGCGTAATCCGGTCAAGCGCAGGCCAAATTGCAGCGCGTATACCTGTGCGATCAACTCGTCGGCGCGCTTGGTTGCGGCGTACAGGCTGACCGGCCGATCGACCGGGTCGGTGACGGCGAACGGTTGCTTGGTATTGCCGCCGTAGACGCTCGAGGAGGACGCATACACGAAGTGTTCGGTCGCACCCGAAGCGCGCGCGCATTCGAGCAGGTTGACGAAACCGGCAACGTTGCTCGCGACGTAGGCCTGGGGATTTGCGAAGGAATAGCGCACGCCGGCCTGGGCCGCCAGGTGCACGACGCGTGTGGGCTGGTACGCGCGAAACAGCTCGGCCAGACCCGGGGCGTCGCTCAAGTCCAGTCGACAGAAGGAAAAACGCTCCGCGGCGCACCGCGCCAGGCGGTCCTGCTTTAGGCGCGGTTCGTAGTAGTCGTTCAAATTGTCCAGACCGACGATGGTCTCGCCGCGCTCGAGTAGCGCTCGAACCACGCCATGGCCGATGAACCCCGCGCAACCGGTAACCAGGATCAAGGGACGCTACTCCTGCTGCGATCTGCCATCCGGCTAGAGCCCTCGACCTATGCCCTCGTAATGCAGGCCGGCCGCGCGCACTGCTTTGGGCTCGTACAGGTTACGACCGTCCACCAGCACGCGGGCACGCAGCTTCTTGGCCAGGGCGGCAAAGTCCGGGCTGCGAAACTCCAGCCATTCGGTGACGACAACCAGCGCATCGGCGCCGTCGCAGGCTTCGGCGGCGCTCGCACAGAAGGTGATCTTGCGCGCCTCGTCGGCCAGCTCGCGCCGCGCCGTTGCGCACGCCTGCGGGTCGTAGGCACGGATCGAGGCGCCGGCGCCGATCGCGTTGCGGATCAAAACCAGGCTCGGCGCTTCGCGTACGTCGTCCGTGTTGGGCTTGAAGGCCAGCCCCCAGACGGCGATGACGCGATCGCGCAGCTCGCCACCGAGCGCGTGGCGCAGCTTCGTCGTCAAGACATGCTTTTGCTCTTCGTTGACTTCGTGCACTGCCGAAAGCACGCGTGCCGAAAGAACGTTCTCGCGCGCCATCGCGAGCAGAGCGCGCACGTCCTTGGGGAAACACGATCCGCCGTAGCCGGCCCCGGCGTACAGAAAACTCGGGCCTATGCGCGGATCAGCTCCCATCGCATGGCGTACCCGCTCGACGTCGGCCCCGAGTTTCTCGGCTAGGCGCGCCAATTCGTTCATAAACGAAATGCGCGTCGCCAACATCGCGTTGGCTGCGTACTTGGCCAGCTCCGAGGAGCGGGCGTCGAGCACGATCAAGCGGTCGCGGTTGCGGTTGAACGGGGCGTACAGCGTCGTCAGGGTGTCGATCGCTCCCGGATCATCGGTGCCGATGACGATGCGGTCCGGATGCATGAAGTCCGGGACGGCGGCTCCTTCCTTGAGGAATTCCGGGTTGGAAGCCACGCAAAAGTCGACGGCGACCCTGCGCGCTTCGATCTCTTCGCGCAAGGCGCGGGCGACGAGGTCATGCGTGCCCACGGGTACGGTCGACTTCACGACCACCAGGGACTTGCGCGTCAGTCGCCGCCCGAGCTCCCGCGCCGCGCTCTCGACGTGACGCACATCGGCCGACCCATCCTCGTCCGTGGGTGTTCCGACGGCAATGAAGAACAGGTCCCCGTGCGCCACCGCCAGGTCGTAGTCGGAGGTAAATTCCATGCGCCCGGCTTGGCGGTTGCGCGCTACGACCTCGTCCAGGCCGGGTTCGTGGATCGGCACATCGCCCGCGTTCAGTCGGGCCACTTTGCTCCTGTCGATGTCGACGCAAAGCACGCGGTTGCCGACGTCGGCAAGGCAGGCACCCGTGACCAGGCCGACGTATCCGGTACCGATGACCGTAAGTTTCATGCTCTGCTGTCCTGGATTCGAAATCGGGGCCGAAACGCGGGTCGCTGCCGA
The DNA here is from genome assembly GCA_963729785.1 of uncultured beta proteobacterium. GTDB lineage: Bacteria > Pseudomonadota > Gammaproteobacteria > Burkholderiales > Burkholderiaceae_F > GJ-E10. The sequence continues at coordinate 247,845 of CAVSPM010000037.1, forward strand.
AAATCCCCCCATCGCAGGGTCTGCAGGATGCGCCAACGGCCCCGCAGGCGATCGCGCGGATTGTATCGTGGCGGGCATACCTGCCACGGTTAGCGCCTATTATTGCGCCTGTGCGCCGCGCCGCCCTTGGCGTGGGCGGATTTGGGTGCGCGAATTCATGACCGAAGCGGCGGCAAAGATTGCGGCAGACCTCCCTGGCCCGGCACGTGAACCGGCGCAGCCCACTGCGCCGGTTTCGGCGGATCAGGCTGGCGGAGCCGTCGACGTTTCGGTGGTGATCCCCGTCTACAACGAGGCCGAGAACCTGCCCGAGCTGGTCGACCGCGTGGGGCAGGCGCTGGCGCCGACCGGCCGGCGCTACGAGCTGGTACTGATCGACGACGGCTCCAAAGATGGCTCGCGCCGGATCTTGAGCTCGCTGGCCGCCGGCCATCCCTGGTTGCGTCCGCTGAAGCTCGTACGCAATTACGGCCAGTCGACCGCCCTGCAAGCCGGGTTTGATCATGCACGGGGCGAACTGATCGTGACGCTCGATGGCGACTTGCAAAACGATCCGGTGGAGATTCCCCGGCTGCTCGCACTCATGGACGAGCGCCCCGAGGTCGACGTGGTCTCCGGATGGCGCAAACAGCGGCAGGACCGGACCTGGTCGCGCAAGCTGCCGTCCTGGATCGCTAATCGCCTTATTTCCACGGTGACGGGCGTGCGGCTGCACGACTATGGTTGCGCTTTGAAGGTCTACCGGCGCGCTATCTTGGAGAACGTGCGCCTGTATGGCGAAACGCACCGCTTTATCGCCGCGCTGGCGGTCGAGGCGGGGGCGCACATGATCGAGGTTCCGGTCCTGCACCATGCCCGCATGCGCGGCCAGTCCAAGTACGGCATCGATCGCGTATTCCGCGTGCTGCTGGATCTTTTGTGGATCAAGTTCTCGATGCGTTTCTTGCATCGACCCCTGCACGCCTTCGGCGGCGTCGGCTTCACGTTCATCGGCCTCGGCGGCGCCGCCTTGCTGTACCTGACCGTGGAAAAACTGGTCTTTGGCCTCGATATCGGCGGGCGACCCCTGCTGCTGCTCGGAGCCTTGCTTACGCTCATCGGGGTTCAGCTGCTGGCGACGGGCGTGCTCAGTGAGCTGCTCACGCGCATCTACCACGAGCCCCAGGGCCGTCGCCAGTATGTGCTGCTGCGTGACGAGCGCGCGCGGTAGCGGCATGCGCCGAGGCGGGAGTCCGTCCTGAATACCGGAACCGCACGCTTGGTCCTGCGCTTGGCGGCAGCTCTCGCCTTGATGGCGCTGGCCGTATGGCTGGTCGGTTTTGAGCGCCTGCGCCAGCAAATGCTGCAGGTCAACCAAGCCTGGCTCGGAGCCGCGGTGCTGTCGGCGGGCGTTGCGCAGTGGGTGTCGGTACATCGTTGGGAAACGATCGCGCGCATCTTCGGGCTGCGCGTGCAGACGCGCGCTTTGGCCATTGCCTACGCGCAGGGCATGACGCTGAACGTGCTCCTGCCGGGCGCGACGCTCGGCGGCGACGCCTTGCGCAGCGTGCGCCTGCAGTCGCTGGGCAATCCCCTGGGCGTTTCGGCGCTCACGGTGCTGCTGGACCGGCTCAGCGGACTTTGGGTGCTGTGCGTGCTGTCCTTGCTGACGGCAGTCGGCATGGCCGCCGCTGTCGTCCTGTCGTCGGGGCCGGCGGGCAGCGCCCACCTTGGCGCGCCGGCGCTGGTTTCGGCCAGGCCCGAGGTCGCGCACGTGCTCGGAACCGGTGGCGTGATGCTGTACCTGACGGGCCTGGCGCTGCTGTGCCTAATCCCGTGGTTGCCGCTGCGCCCGCGCATCCTGGGCGGGGTAGCTGAAACCGGCAGCGCGTCCGTGGCCCCCTCATCGGCCGTCGCCGCTGGATACGCTTGGCGTGCTCTTGGTTTGGGCCGGCGCATGTGGAACCGCCTGTGCCAGTTGCACGATCTGGCGGTCGCCGAGCGCGGGCCGCTGGGCCGATCGCTTTGGAGCTCGCTACTGGTGCAACTGCTGTGTGCGCTGACCCTGTGGTTGTGCGCCGTGGCGGCCGGCGGGCAGGTCGGATACTGGCAGGTGCAGGCCGTGGCGGCCCCGGTTTTCATCGCCGGGGCCCTGCCGCTGAGCTACGGAGGATTCGGGGCGCGCGAACTTGCGGCGCTGATCGCTTTCCCGCTGGCGGGCATGACCCCGGACCTGGGCCTGGCGGCCAGCGCGCTGTACGGCGTGGTCGGCGTCATACTGGGCTTGTTGGCGGCTCCGTCGTTTGCCTTCGGCGGTGCTGCGCTCAAGGCGCGGAGCGAGGGCGATGTGGATCGGGGTGCCTAGCAATGCAGATCCTTGTCACCGGGGCGGGTTCGGAATTGGGACAGGCGGTGTTGCGCGCAGTCGTCGCGAGAGCTGCGCTGCAGCGGCGGGACGGCTCGTTGGCGCCGGTGCGGCGCATCCTTGGGGTGGACCGCAAACAGCCGCCGGCGCTATTCCTGGAGGATCGCGTTGAGTACGTCCGCGGCGACTTCGAGCAACCGCGGTTTCTGGCGCGCGTGATGGGCGCGGCCACGGACAGCGTGTTCCACCTGGCGGCGCGCGACGCCAGCCTTGGCGGCGACGCCGGCGCCGATGGCCTGGAACTGGCGCTTCAGCGCAGCGTCGATGCCACCCGTGCCCTCATCCACGCCTGCCGGCTACAGGCGCATGCGCCCCGCGTGGTCTACGCCGGTCTGCGGGACCTGCGATCGACCGCCGCCGCGGTGCCACAGACCACCGATGAAGTGTGCATCGATATCTGCGAGTCCTTGCTCGTCGAGGCCGCGCGTCGCGGACTTATCGATTTGCGCAGCGTACGACTGCGCCTGCCGGCAGGCGTGGCGACGCCGGCATCGATGGCGGCCTGCGCAGCTGACGCGCTGCTGCAGGCCCATGAACTGCCCGGCGCCCCTGCGTCGGTGCAAATTCTCGAGGTGGACGGCGACGCCATCGCGCAGCCCATCGGCGGGTAGGCCGCGACGCGGGCGGCGTCGCGCCAACCTCAAACCGCCGCGCGCGCGCCGATGACGCAAAGTGTCACGCTCGCCTTGGCAACCAGGCGGCTTGTGCCGTCGCTGGAGCAATACACCTCGGATTCGACGAAGCACAAGGTTCTGCCCGGCTTGAGCACGGTGGCAACGCACGTGAGCCGGTCGCCTCCGGCGGCGCGCAGCAGGTTGATCTTGAACTCTGCGGTCAGGACGCTTTGACCCGGGCCGATCAGGGTTGCCGCCGCGGCGCCCGCCGTGTGGTCAGCAACGGTCGCCTGCACGCCGGCATGGACGTATCCATCCTGCTGAAGGTGGCGAGGGGCAAGCATCAGCAATGAGCGGCATTCGCCGGGCGCCAGCCCAGCCAATTGCAGGCCTAGCTCAGTGATGAACGGGGCACGGCCGAAGATGCGCTCGACCTCGGGCCGGTTGGCGTCGGTCAAGACCGTCTACCAGGCCGCAAGGCCCGGATCGGATTCCGGTCCAGGGCGGGGTTGCGCAGCGACACTGGCCGTGCGACCGCGACGGCCGAGCCGCCGACGTGCGCAGCCGCTGGCCCACCGATTGCCATGGAAGTGCCGACGTTGTCGCTGGCGGCGGCTAGTTTGGCGCCGCGGTCTTCTTCCCCCGGAACCGCGATTTGCCCGCCGGCGCTGCCTTCGAGGGCATCGCGCATCCAGCGTGCTGCGCTTACCAGCATCTGGTTTGCGGCGCGCTGGCGGCCTGCGTCGATGGCGCGGATGACAGGTTGACTGCGACATTTCAAGGTCTCTTCTTGCCGATCGCGCGGATGGTGTCAGCCGCGGTTCCTGGCTTTTCGCGCGATCTTAGCCGAACTGCCGGCGGGCCGATAAAATGTCCGCCAACGCGACGATGACGAAGGTGCAGCATGCTCGACCCGCAGGCACGGGCGCTACTTGATCTGCTGATGTCCAGCGGGGCCCAGCCAATGCATACGCTGACCCCCCAAGTGGCCCGGGAGGCCTACCTCAAGCGACTCAGCCTGACCCAGCCGGAGGCGCCGGCGGTGCAAGTTGTTCGCAATCACGAAATTCCGAGTGGCGGCGCAAGGATCAAGATACGCGAGTATCGGCCTGGCGGCCCTGGCCTGGCGCCGTTGCTGCCAGCGCTGGTCTACCTGCACGGTGGCGGCTGGACGATCGGCAGCCCCGATAGCCACGACGTTGTTTGTCGCATCCTGTGCAATAGCGCCCGGTGCGTGGTGTTTTCGGTCGACTACCGGCTGGCCCCCGAGGTGCCGTTCCCCGCCGCTTACGACGACGGATTGGCGGCGTTTCGGTGGGTGGGCGAGAATTGGGTCGGGCTGGGCATCGATGTGCGCAGGCTCGCCATCGGCGGCGATAGCGCGGGCGGGAATCTCGCCGCGGCCGTTTGCCTGGGGCTGCTCGAGCAAGCGTTGCAGCCCAGCTTGCAGCTGCTCATCTATCCGGCGGTCGACCAGCGGGCGACCGCCCCCTCCCATCTGAGCAACGGGCAGGGCTATCTGCTGACCAGCGAGTCCGTCCGCTGGTACCGCAGCAACTACCTGCCCGACGCGAACGACTATTTGGATTGGCGCGCATCGCCCTTGCTCGCAAGGTCGCATGCCGGACTGCCCTCCGCCCTGATCCTCACCGCGGGTTTCGATCCCTTGCGCGATGAAGGACTGCAATACGCCGACGCACTCTCTCGCGCCGGCGTTGCCAGCGAATACGTTTGCTTCGAGCGGCAGATCCACGGCTTCATCACGATGGGCCGGGTGCTGCGCGAGGCGAGTACGGCGCTGGAACTGTGCGCCTGCGCTTTGCGCCGGGCCTTTGCGGCGCCGGATTAGTCCTGCGCCTAGGGACCGGCGGGCGGCGCGGCGCGCAGGTCGCCGAGACGAACGGAGGGCAGCAGCTGCTCCGGGTCGCATACCAGCTCGATCAGCGCAGGCAGGCGGCGCTCACGCACGCTCCCCAGCGCTTGGGCGAGTGCGCCGGGGAACTCGTCCGTGCGCGTCACCCGCAGGCCCAGCCCCCCATAGGCGTGTGCCAGTTGCGCGAAGTCGGGGTTGGTCAGCCCGGTGCCGTTGACCCGGCCGGGGAAACGCCGTTCCTGGTGCGTGCGGATGGTGCCGTACATGCCGTTGTTGCACACCAGGAACAGCACGCCGGCATTGCATTGGGCCGCCGTGGCCAGTTCCTGCGCGCTCATGAGAAAGTCGCCGTCGCCGCTGTAGCAGACCACGGTCCTCTCCGGAGCGCTGACCTTGGCGGCGATGGCCGCTGGAACGGCAAAACCCATGCAGCCGCTTGCCGGCGCCAGTTGCGTGCCGGGTTGGTAGAACGGGAAATGGCGGTGCAGCCAAGCGGCGAAGTTACCAGCCCCATTGCAAACAACGGCGTCGCGTGGCAGCGCCTTGCGCAGTTCGAGCAACACACGCCGCAGATCGAGTTGCGGCGCGCCACCGCCTGCACTGGCTGCCGGTTGGTGCCAGGCGTCGTACTCGGCGCGGGCCTGGACGACGCTGGGCGCCCACGCCTGGCCGTCCACGGGTGTCATCATCGCCAGCCGCGCGGCCAGCTGAGGCATCCCTGCGTTGATCATCAGATCGGCTTGGTAGACGCGCCCCAGCTCCTCGATCCCGGCGTGGACATGAATCAGCTTCTGTCCCGGTACGGGCGCCTCGATCAGGGTGTACCCGCTCGTCGTGGCCTCGCCGAGGCGCACGCCCAGGGCAAGGATCAGGTCGGCCGAGCGGATGCGCTCGGCCAACTTGGGGTTGATGCCCAGGCCGACGTCCCCGACATAGTTGCGATGGCTGTTGTCAACGACGTCCTGAAAGCGAAAGGCAGCGGCCAACGGAATCTGGTTGGCCTCCGCAAACCCGCGCAGGTTTTCGCAGGCCGCGGCGCTCCAACCGGGGCCGCCGACGATCGCAATCGGGCGTTGGGCCTGGCCCAGCAGGCGCCGCAGGGCCGCGATCTGTGTATCGCTCGGTGCCGATTGCAGGGCTTGGTGACAGCGCGCGTCGCGCACCTGGGCCGCTTGTGCGAGCAGGTCTTCGGGAACGGCCAACACGACCGGGCCGGGCCTTCCACTGGTGGCGGTCTGAAAGGCGCGCGCCACGAGCTCCGGAATCCGGTCGACGCGATCGATCTGCGCCGCCCACTTGGTCATGCCGCCGAATAGGCGCGCAGGTTCGATCTCCTGAAATGCTTCGCGCCCCTGGAAAGCGGTAGGCGTCTGGCCGATGAACAGCACCAGCGGCAGCGAGTCTTGATGTGCGTGGTGGATGCCGACGGCCGCATTGCACGCGCCAGGCCCTCGGGTGGCGAAGGCCACGCCCGGCTGGCCGGTAAGGCGCGCATACCCGCATGCCATGAAGGTCGAACCTGACTCGTGGCGGTTGACGACCAGCCTCAGGCTGGGCGCATCCAAGAGGGCATCGAGCACCGCAATGTAGCTCTCGCCGGGAACGCAAAAAAGATGGTTCACGCCCTGGAGCAGCAACTGATCGACCAGGATACGGGCACCCGTGCGGGCATTGTCCATGTTCACCTACGCTTTGCGAAGACGCGCGGCGGCTTGCGCACCGTGCGGTTTTCAACCGGAAGAATCGCGGCCCTGGCGATCCGCTGTCAACCCCCGGGCCAAAGAGACATGCCGCGTTCCAAGGCTGCGCGTATGGGTGCCTCCAAGTGCGGAACGAAGAGCAGGAGCACGATCATCCCGGCACACAAGGTAATGGGAAATCCCACGGCAAACAAGTTGAGTTGCGGCGAGACGCGTGCCATGACGCCCAGAACAATGTTGATCAGCAACATGACCGCCAGAATGGGCAAGGAGATCGACAGCGCGATGGCGAATAGCTGCGCGCCAAGTCCGGCGATGGCGTCGTAGGCCAGAGGCGGCGCACCGGTTCCGGTGATGGGAAACATTTCGAAGCTCTGACGCATACCATATAGCATCATCAGGTGGCCGTCGATGCCAAGAAACAGCATCAGCACCAGCAAAGAGAGGACATTGGCCACCGGGTTGTTCGTATCGGCCGCCTCCGGATCGAAGAAGCCGCTGAACGACAAGCCGATCTGCAGGCCGATCATCTGGCCGGCCAGTTCGATACCGGAGAACAGAATGCGGATTGCAAAGCCCATCGAGGCGCCGACGATAATGTTGCGCACCAGCATCGCGAAAAACGCGGCGTCCAAGGAGTCGCTCAGGGGTGGCGCCTGGACCTGCGGCGCCAGGATCAAGGCGACGCCAACGCCCAAGGCAACCTTCGAGCGGAGCGGGAAAGCCCGGTGAGAGAGCACTGGCGCTGTGCCAATGAGCGCCAGCACACGAACCAGAGGCCAGAACACGTAGCCGGCCCAGGCGGCAAGCTGGCTACTGTTGAGGTGCACGACGTCCATGACGACGGACCTCGTTCAACCGATCGTCGACGGAATGGACTCGTACAACCGGCGCAGGAAATCCACGAAATAGGTAATCATCCATGGGCCGGCGACCACCATCATGAGCACCATCGCCAGTAATTTCGGGATGAAAGTCAGGGTCATTTCGTTGATCTGCGTCGCGGCTTGCAGAATCGACACCGCAAGGCCGACAACCAGCGATGCCAGCAGCATGGGTGCGGAAAGCAGCACCGCCGTATAAAGCGCCTGCTGGGCCAGGGTGATGACGCCTTGTGGATCCATGACCGTCCTTGGCTATACGTAGGGAAAGTTGGGGGGGCAATTGCGGAGTCGGCGCTAGGGGGAAAAGCTTGCGACAAGCGAACCGATCAGCAGGTTCCAGCCGTCGGCCAGCACAAACAGCATCAGCTTGAAGGGCAGCGACACGAGCACCGGCGAAAGCATCATCATGCCCATCGACATCAGTACGCTGGCCACGACCATGTCGATGACGAGAAACGGGATGAAGACCATGAACCCGATCTGGAACGCCGTCTTAAGTTCGCTGGTGGCGAAGGCCGGGATGACGACGCGGATCGGCAGATCGGTCGGCTTTGAATTGGCCTGCGCCGTCTTGTCCAGACGCGCCATGCGCACGAACAGATCCAGGTCGTTGGCCCGGGTGTGCTTGAGCATGAATTCCTTCATGGGTACCCCGGCGGCGTCTGCCGCCTGCTCGAAGGAGATCTTCTGCTGGCTGTAAGGAACGTAGGCCTGGTCGTACATTCGATCGAAGGTCGGCCCCATGATGAAGAAGGTCAGAAACAGGGACAGGCCGATGATGACCTGGTTGGGCGGCGCGGTCTGCGTGCCAAGGGCCATGCGCAGCAGCGAGAGCACGATGACGATGCGCGTGAAGGAGGTCGTCAGCAGCAGCAGCGCGGGCAAAAAGCCCAGTGCCGTCAGGAACAGCAGGGTCTGGACGGGCACGGAGTACTGCGTGCCGCCTCCGGCGCTTGGCGTGGCCGTCAGGGTGAGCGGGCTCGCCTGACCCCATGCAGGAGCGAGGCACAGCGCCAGCAGCATGCCGGCCAGGAGCAAGCGCGGCAGGTACCTTAGCGTATCCGGGCTGGAGCGCATCAGGTCTTGCCCTTGCGCAGCTTGTCGAGCAGCGTGCCAAACGAGGCGACGGGCAGCTGCGCGTTGGCGTACTCGCCCTTGGGCAGCGATCCCAGGCGCGCGATGCCGCCCGTTCCCACGCCAAGCAGCAACCAGCGGTCGCCAGCTTCGACGATAACCACTCGCTCACGCGGACCCAGCGACAGTTGGCTGACGAGGCGCAGCAAATTGGCCCCGCCCGCGCGCGGTGCCAGCCCGGCGCGTCGCAGGGCCCATAGCACCGCCGCCATCAGAGCCAGGACCGCCAGCAACGCCAGTCCCATCGGCGCGAAGGACGGGCCCTCCGTCGAGTGCGCCGCAGCGATCGCGGCGTTGGCCGCCTGGGGCGCCGCCGCGGTTGCCGGCGCTGGCGTCAATCCCGGGGAGAGCGCGGCGGTCGATGCCGGCAGCGTCTGCCCCGTCGCCGGCGACGGCATCGCCGGCGGCTGCGCGGCCTGGGCGTGCGCGGGGGCCTGCAGGGTCAGAATAGCCAGCGAAGCGGCGCAGCGCAGCAGGAGCCAACGGCTTGACGGGAGATTCATGTGCGGCGTTCTTCCCTACTTGTGCAGGCGACGCACGCGTTCGCTGGGCGTGACGATGTCGGTCAGTCGGATGCCGAACTTCTCATTCACTACGACCACTTCACCCTGAGCGATCAGGCAGCCGTTGACGAGTACGTCCATCGGTTCGCCCGCAAGGGCGTCGAGCTCGACCACGGATCCTTGCGCAAGCTGCAAGATGTTCTTGATGGGAATGCGCGTGCGACCCAACTCCACGGTCAGATGGACCGGAATGTCCAAGATCAGGTCCAGGTCCTGCGCTCCTTCGGCCGGCGCACCGGGCGCGAGGCGCGGGAAGATGTTGGCCGGCTGGGCCACGGACTCGACCGCCGAACTCGGTTCGATATTCGTTCCGCCGGTCGTCGCGGCCTGCTCCCTGAGAGCCGCGGCCCAATCGTCTTCAGCGCTCACGGGTGCGTTGCTGCCCGAATCGCTCATGCTCCGTTCTCCTCAATGGTGAAGTTCTCGCTGAAATGCGAATACTTGACCATCCGTTCTGCTCGTATTGCCGTGTGTCCGTTGACGGACCCGAAACGGCACTCCATGACAGTCACGCCATCGACCTTGACCGGGATGATGTCCCGGATCGACAACGCAATGAAATCGCCGACCTGGAGTCGCATCAGCTGGCCGACGGTGATTTCCGTATTGGCCAGCTCGGCCGCAAGCTCCACCTCGGCGATCTGCACCTGCTGTGTCAGCTGGCGCAGCCAACGACGATCCGGCTCCTGGCCATCGGCCTGCAGCGACGAGTACAGGATGTCGCGGATCGGTTCCAGGGACGCGTAGGGAAAGCAAAAGTGAACCTCGCCGCCGGTATCGCCGATCTCGACGTTGAAGGTGGTCGCTACGACGATTTCCGACGGCGACGCAATGTTGGCGAACTGCGTGTGCATCTCGGAGCGCTGGTGCTGGAAGCGAAACTTGTGCAGCGCTCCCCACGCCTTGGTGTATTCGGCAAGCGTCACTTCCATGAGGCGCTGGATGATCCGCTGCTCCGTGGGAGAGAAATCGCGGCCCTCGATCCGAAAGTGCTGTTTGCCGGTACCGCCGAACAATGTGTCGATGGTGCAAAACACCAACTTGGGGTCGAAGATCACCAAGCCCTGTCCGCGCAGCGGGGTCAAGGAAATGATGTTGATGTTGGTCGGCACCACGATGTCGCGAAGGAAAGCCGAATACTTGATCACGCGCACCGGACCCACCGAAATCTCCGGGCTGCGCCGCATGAAGTTGAACAGGCCGATGCGCAGGTTGCGCGCAAAGCGCTCGTTAATGATCTCCATCGTCGGCATGCGGCCGCGGACGATGCGCTCCTGGCTGGCGATGTCGTAATCGCGCACGCCCTCCTTGGGCTCCTCCTTCTCGAGCTTCTGCGGCTCACCGGTCACGCCCTCGAGCAGGGCGTCGACCTCGTCTTGGGAGAGAAACTGTTCAGGCATGATCGTGTGCGCCGGTTTCGTCGTCGTTGGGCATTGCGTTCGTCATTGGATGATCATGTGCGTGATGAGCACCGCGTCGATGGTGTCGGCGAGCTCGCCTCCGGCCAGTGCCTTGTTGGCGGCCTCGACCACTTCGTTCGAGAGTTTTTCCTTGCCTTCGGGTGTCATCAGCGCAGCCGGCTCCTGCGCGCCGAGCACCGGGATGATCGAACTGCGCACGATGGGCATCAGGTCCTTCAATGTTTCGGCGGCCTCGACGGTCTTTACCTGAAACGTCAGCTTGATCTGCAGGAACTTTTCTGGATCTTTCAGGTTGACCGTGAACGTCTCGAGATCGACGAAGTAGGGCTTTTTGTTGTCCCCCTTTTTCTCCTTGGATTTTCCGTTCTTGTCCACCTGCGTCTTTTCGGCGCCGCCCGTCTTGGCAACATCCTCGCTGGCGCTCGGCGCCGGGCGAAGCAAGAAGAAGGCCGTAGCGGCGCCGCCGAGCAACACCAAGGCCGCGGCGACGATGATGATCAGGCGTTTGGGATTTCTTTTCTTCCCGGCCGACTTGTCGCCTTCGGCGGGAGCTGGCTTTTGTGCGTCCTTGCCTTTGGCGGCAGCAGGCGCATCCTTGCCTTTCGCAGCAGTCTTGTCGTCGGACATTTCTTCCCCAGATGGCTCGCCTCGCGTTCGGCCGCACCTCGGCAACGAACGGAAATCCTTTAGCCATTATTGAGGTTCGACGACCCGTCAATCAGCCGAATATGTGCGCCTTTTGAAGGTTCTTCGTTGTCGCCGCGGGAACGCCGAAAAGGCCGATGCTTGAAAGCGCGGGAACCGCGGCATTTGGCGTGCAATTCCGACGAGCGCACTGCGCCCGGCAACGCTTACGCAAACGTATCGACCAGACCGATGCGACGCGACGCCGGCAATGCAATCGCGTCGGAAGCCGGCGCGTCGCCCGTTCCTGGGCCCGTCGCAAGGTTGCTCGCCGATGCGCTGGAGCGGTCTGGTCGGTGGCCGGATTGGCCGCCACTATTGGCTTGCGACCCGTCACCGATCTGCGCTCCGGTCAGACGTAGACCGCTTTGCTCAAACAGCGCATGCAACTGCGGTAGCGACTCGTGCATTGCGGTGCGCGTGGCTTCTTGGCTTGCGGAAATGATCAACGACGCCTGTTGTCCGTTCATCTGCACTTCGACTCGTACCGGTCCCAGGTGCGCCGGGTCCAGCGTAAGTTGGGCCGATTGCGAACCGCTGCGAGCCAGATAGACCATGCCGCGGGCCAAGTCCTGACCGAATCCCGGTTCGCCGACCGGCGTTCCGATCGAAAAGCTTACGCTGCCGCTCGGTGCGCTTGGAGCCGTAAGCGGCAGTCCGCCGGTGACCGACAGCCAGGTCGAACCGGTGCCCGGTGCGGCCGCGCTGGACGATGGCGCTGAACCGGTCGGGGCGTCGGATTGCGTGGTGGCCGCATCGATCGGGGCCGATGTGCGCGGCGCAGCGTTGGCAAATAGCGCGGCAAACCCGGTCTTGTCTGCCGTCTTGGTTATCGGCAGTATGCCGGCGGCGCCTGCTTGGGCCGCTGGGTCTGGCCCCGCCGGAACGGTCACATCCGGTGCAGCCTGACCGACCGGCAGGCTGTTTGCCACGCCTGTGTCGGCCGCGGCAGCGCTCAGGCTCGCTCGTGCCGGCCCCGACGAGGTGGCCGCCACGGGCGCGAGCGCCCCAATCAACTGGGAGCTTGCCATTTCGATGCCGGCACCAGTGGCGCCATCGCCACGCGCTGCGGCCGTCGCTGCCGGGCCGTCCGGGGATTGGGACGTCAGCGCCGGTCGCGGTATCGCGCCAGCTCGGATCGTCGGTGCGGCAAGGTCCGATTGCGACTTCGCGCCAACCGGGCCGCCGGGCTTTTGCGCAAGCGTGTCGCCTGCGGATACATCGGCCTTGAGGCTTAGCGCGGGCACCGGATCGGGTACCGTGTCCGAACCAGCCTGCGCTGGCGCCGACCAACTGGTATGGTTCGGGCCCGATGTGATGGATGGGGCGGCGGGCACCTGCTCGGCTAGATAACCTGTCGCTTGCATGGGTGCCAGCGTCGCAGACGGCCTTGGCGCTGAAGCCGGCAGCTTTGTGTTGGGCGCGCCTGCAATCTTTGCAAGCGCCCGGGGAACTGACGCGCCCGGCACAGCGCGCCGCGCGGGCATGTCCGAAGCGGTGGGCGCTGCAGGCGTCGCGCGCGTTGCCGCCGTCGCCGGCGCGGCGGGTGCACCGGTCGGTGCGGCCGATTTGGCGGATGCGGCGGGCGCCGGCGTCGGTGCAGCCGCCTTGGCGGATGCGGCGGGCGTATGGGCTGGTGCGGTAGGTTTGGCTGGCCTGTTCGGCGCCGCGGCCACGGACGCGGCACGGCCGGCCGAGCCCGACTTGGCCGCGGGTGCGGGCGCAGCCGGTGCCGTGCCCGCATGGGCATGGGCTGCGGCCTGGGCCATGTGCGAGGAAAACGACACGTCGTCGGTCGTCGCGGCAAGCGGGCTGGCCGCGCCGTCGGCGGGGCCGGCCAAGGCGGGGTTGCTCGTGACGCTTACGGCGGCGCTGTTACGCATCATGACACCCTTTGATGTTGAGTTCTGTTTCTTGCCGGCGGGCAAGCGCCGTGCGATCGTGCGCACGTTGCGCGAATTCATCCGTGTTTTTCTGATCACGGCGCGCTTGCGCGAGTCGCAGACTCTCGGCTTGGCGCTGGAGCAGGGTTTCCAAGCTTTTTTGTTTCTTGCGACATTGTGCTAGCTCCGCCGCAGCGACCCCGGCGCTGGCCTCGCGTTGGCTCACTTCGCGCACCTGCGTGTCGGCAGCCTGCTGCAGGCGATCGAGGAAGACGAGCTGGTTTTGCTGGGCGCTGGGGTCGCGCAGGTCGCCCGGACGGCAAGCGGCACGCTCTGCATATTCCCGCGCGTATTGGCGCAGGACCTCCAAATGCGACCGCGCCTGCTCGACCTGACGCTGCGCATTAGCAAGGCGCATCTGTGCCGCATCGGTGCGCTCCTTGGCTTGCTCGATGAGCAGCGCGAGGGTTTCGGGATTCATGTGCGTCAGCTTGGAGTTCGTTGAGTTTGCGCGCAGGATCAGGCGAGGGTGGCTCCGGCCGCTTGGACGAGTTCGCCCAGTTCGCGCTGCGACGACGCCAGTTCCGCCGGCTCGGTCATGGTCTGCTGCAAGTAGCGCTCCATTCGCGGATAGGCGGCGATCGCCGCGTCCAAAGACGGGTCGGCGCCGGCCACGTAGGCGCCCACGGCCAACAGGTCACGATTGCGCTGGTAGCGCGAGAACAGCGCCTTGAATCGCCGGGCCGATTCGATTTGGGGTGAAGTGCAGACGGCTGGCATGACGCGCGAAATTGAGGTCTCGACGTCGATCGCCGGAAAATGTCCGGCCTCGGCCAACTGCCGGGAGAGCACGACGTGTCCATCGAGGATGGCTCGTGCCGCATCGGCGATCGGATCCTGCGGGTCGTCGCCTTCGGTGAGGACGGTATAAAACCCGGTGATGGAGCCGCCGCCGGCCGTTGCATTGCCAGCCCGCTCGACCAGTTGCGGCAACTTGGCAAAAACGGAGGGCGGGTAACCCTTGGTCGCCGGAGGTTCGCCGACGGCCAGCGCGATCTCGCGTGCGGCCATGGCATAGCGAGTCAGCGAATCCATGAGCAACAGAACGTGCAGGCCTTGGTCACGGAAATCTTCGGCGATCGCGGTGGCGTAGGCGGCGCCTTGCATACGCACGATCGGCGTCGTGTCGGCCGGCGCTGCGACAACCACCGCGCGGCGCAGACCGTCGGTCCCGAGAATGTCCTCGATGAATTCCTTGACCTCGCGGCCGCGCTCGCCGATGAGTCCCACGACGATGACGTCGGCCGAGGTATAGCGCGCCATCATGCCCATCAGGACGCTCTTGCCAACGCCCGAACCGGCAAACAGCCCGATGCGCTGGCCGCGGCCGATGGTTAGCAGGCCGTTGATCGCACGCACGCCCACGTCCAGAGGGCTGCGCACCGGCGCCCGGTCCATGGAGTTGATCGGGCGTCGGGCCAGCGGGCGCAGCGCGCTCGCGCTGCCATCGGGAGCGATCAGGGCGCCGCGTCGATCCAGCGGGATGCCGTTGGCATCCACGACGCGCCCGAGCAACGCAGCGCCCATCGGCAGATGGCGTGTGCGGTCCTCGGCGCGGCGCAGGGGATGATTGGTCTTGTTCAGGCGCGGCCGTGCGGCAGGCGAGTCATAAAGGACCGCCAAGGCGCCCGGGCGGACACCTTCGGGTTCGGTGATGGGCATCAGGAATAGGTGCTCACCGGAGAACCCGACAACTTCGGCGTCCAGGCGGACGCTGTCGGCTTGTACGACCGCGACGCGAGCGCCCAGGGGCAACTTGAGGCCGACCACTTCCATGACCAGACCGGCAGCACGCGTGAGGCGGCCGCGTATCTCGATGGGTTCGGCGCTCGCGGCGATGGTCCGACATTCGCCCAGAAAGCGGGTAAACCGGCTGGGCGGCTGCGGCGCGCCTTGGGCGCTCATTGCCCCTCCGCGCGGCCGGCCGGGTGCACCGCTGCGGATCGGTTCGCTGCGTCCGGCGCGACGCGTGCCGTCGCCTCCAGGGCGACTTCGGGCATCACGGCTTCGGTGCCGAGCGTCTGCAGGACGCGCCGCCAGCGCGTGGGCAGGGTCGCATCGATTTCACCGCTAGCCGAATCGACGCGGCAGCCACCCGGGGCGATTGACGCGTCTGCCACGAAGCGGCAGCCTTGAATTTGCCCGTCGGCCTGCGCGGCCGTGCGCACCAGATCAAGATCGATCGGCGCCAAGCGGACGGTCGGGTGCACACGCGCGGCTTCAAGCAAGCCCAGCGCCTCGTGCACGACGGGCAGAATCACCTCTCGATGCGTTCGCACTTCCTGGCGCAGTACCTGAGCGGCTATCTCGATGGCCAGATCCAGGAGAGCGTCGGCCGTACGCACCGAAAGGCCCTCGAACTCGGACCGCAGTGCCGCGAGCAGGCTTTCGAGTCGCTGCAGGTCGGCCGCCCGTGCTTGCTGTGCGCTTCGCATGGCCTCGGCATAGCCCTGCGCCTTGCCCGCTTCATAGCCATCCCTGCGGCGGTCGGCGTCGCTGGGTCGCGCAGACAGCGGCGTCGAATCGCCCACCCGCCTGCCACTGGCCAGCGGACGCAGTTCCCATTGGGCGGTGTCCCCGAGTTGATCCTTGGGGATCGTGCGTGAAAACCGGTCGCTTGCACCCATGTCAGCGGGTATTGCGCCGTCCAGCGCGCAGATTAGACGAATTCATCTTCAGCTCCAGCGCCGCCGAGTTGAATCGTGCCCTCGTCGGCGAGTCGGCGCACGATTTTGAGAATCTCGCGCTGTTCGGCTTCGACCTCCGACAGACGAACCGGACCCTTGGATTCGAGATCCTCGCGCATCGTTTCGGCCGCGCGCGTCGACATGTTCTTAAAGATGCGCTCGCGCAGCGCCTGGTCGGCGCCCTTGAGTGCCACGATCAGCGACTCGGACTGCACCTCGCGCAACAGGGTTTGAATGGCCTTGTCGTCCAAATCATTGACGTTCTCGAAGGTGAACATCTGGTCCAGCACCTTCTGCGCCAGTTCCGCGTCGTGCTCACGGATCGATTCGATGACCGACGTCTCCACCGTGCCGCCGAGGAAGTTTAGAATCTCCGCCGCCGCCTTCGCTCCTCCCAGCGACGCCTTCTTTACCTTCTCGCCGCCGGCCAGCACGCGCGAGAGCACCTGGTTGAGCTCGAGCAGGGCCTGCGGCTGGATGCCGTCGAGCGTGGCCACGCGCAGCAAAACGTCGTTGCGCATCCGCTCGGGCAGATCCTTGAGTATTGCCGAGGCATGATCCCTCTCGAGGTGGACCAGGATCGAGGCGACGATTTGCGGGTGCTCGTTCTTCACCAGCTCGGCTACGGCGCCCGGGTCCATCCACTTCATGGCTTCGATGCCGGATACGTCGTCACCCTGCAGGATCCGTTCGATCAGAATCTTCGCCTTGTCCTCGCCCAGCGCCTTGCGCAGCACCTGGCTGACGTACTCGTCGGTGTCGCGCACCAAGGACACGCTGCCTTCGCGCGCCACATGGAAGCGCTTGACGATCTCCTCGATCCGCTCGCGCGGCACCGAGTTGATGCGCGCCATACTTTCGCCGACCTTTTGCACTTCCTTTGGGGTCAGGTACTTGAATACCTCCGCGGCACCTTCCTCCCCGACGCTCATGAGGAGGATGGCAGCGCTTTCGATGCCTGATTCGTCGGCCATTTTCGTTCAGCCTTTGGACTCGCCAACCCAGGTCTTGACGACATTGGCCACGGCGGCCGGATCACTCTTGGCAATCTGCCGCACGCCTTCCAGCGAGGCCGGCACGCCGCTTACCACCGGCGCTTCCAGGGCCGGCTTGCCGGCGCCGTCCGGAACCATCTCGGCGATGACTTTGGGCGTCGTGCCGATTGCTTTGACGGCCGGGCGCAAAACGCCGAAGACAACGATGGCCGTCAGTACGAGGAACAAGACCGCCTTGCCGCCCTCCTTGGCCAGCGCGATCACGTCCGGCCGTTGCAAGAAGGGCACGGGTTCGACGGCTGCCAGTTCGGGCTGGCTGAAGGCTGCGTTGACCAAATTGAGCGAGTCGCCGCGCTTTTCATCGTAGCCCATCGCCTGGCGCACCAGCGCCTGCAGATTCTCGATTTCCTTGGCGTCCCACGGCGTGCCCGCACCCTGGCCCCCCTCGGCGGCCTTGTTGTTCACGACCACCGCTGCCGTGAGTCTCTTGATCTGGCCGCTGGCGCTGTGCATATGGCGGATGTTCTTGTCGACCTCGTAGTTGATCGTCTGTTCGTGGTGCGTGTTACCGCTGGTGGCGGTGTTGCCGGCGGCAGGCGGGTTAAGCGGCGGTGCTGGACCGTTGATCGGCGCGGTCGCGGGTACGGGCGGCTGATTCGACAGCGCTCCCGGTATGCCCTGCGCCTTGTCAGAGGCGGCCTGCGAACTCTCGGTGCTCGATTGGGAGCGGATCGAGGCCCGATCGGCGCCTTGGTTGGGTTTGTAGGTCTCGTCCTCGGTATCAATGTTCGAAAAGTCCACGTCTGCCGTGACCTGCGCACGCACGTTGCCGCGCCCGACGATCGGCTCGAGGATGTCTTCGATGCGCTTGATGGTCGTTGCCTCGATCTGCGAGAGGTAGTCGAGCTGGGAGGAATTGAGCCCAACGACGCCGTCAGCCTGGCTGGCCAGCAGATCGCCGTGCTGATCGACGATGGACACGTTTTTCGGGTTGAGCTCCGGCACCGACGAGGCCACCAGATGGACGATGCCCGCCACCTGCGCACGGTCCAGAGTCTGACCGGGGTGCATTTGTAGCAAAACCGATGCGGTCGGCGGCTCCTTGTCGCGCAGAAAGCCGGATGCCTTGGGCAGGGCCAAGTGCACGCGTGCCGCGGCGACCGGTGCAAGCGTCTGGATGGAGCGCGCCAGTTCGCCCTCGAGTCCGCGCTGGTAATTGAGCTGCTCCTGGAACTGCGTAAGACCGAACTTCTGGTTTTCCAGCAATTCGAACCCGACGATCGACCCTTTGGGCAGTCCCTGGGAGGCCAGCTTTAGCCTCGCTTCGTGCACCTTGTCGGCCGGAACCAGGATCGTCCCACCGTCGGAGCTGCGATAAGGGATGTTCATCTGCGACAACTGCGCCAAGATGGCGCCACCGTCGCGATCGGAGACATTGGTGAATAGCACGCCGTAGTTCGGCGATGTGCTCCAGAGCCAGGCGGCGGTCACGACCGCGATCAGCCCGGCAGCGCCGAGTAGAAAGAGCGCGCGCGCGCGCGGCGAGAGCCGGCCGAAGATACCCGGGGCGGGAATCGTCAATGCGTTGGATGCGAGGGCTGGATTGCTCATATTGGTTTTCATCGCCGCCCGAGTCACCGGGTTGGGTCAGACGGCGGCGTTCCCATTATTCGGGGACTTGAGGACCGGAAAGCATCGATAAGCCGCGTAAATGACGACCGTTTCGGCGGCGCCAGGCGGTCCGCGCGAGCCGCCCGTCGGCGGTGCTCGGCGCGCCCGAATTGGCCCGGAAAATCTGCGCTCGTATGCGGATCGACTTTCTAAAGTTCCAACTAGGCTGCGACCCTATGCATCAGCGGTGTCGACCCGTCAATCGGCGGTTCGATGAAATCGCAGAGCTTGGTCCGTGGGGCAAGAGATGGAGTTGGCCAGCATCAATACTCAGATCGCAAGCGCGGTTGCCAATATCAAGGGCGCAACGGCGCTGCCCGGCGTGTCTGGCGCCGCCGCCAACGGCGGCACCGGCTTTAACTTTGCCGCAACGCTCGATTCGGCCCTCAAGTCGGTGAGCCAGAGCCAGAGTCAGGCGACCGAGCTTCAAAAGCAGTTCCAGATGGAAAACCCCAACGTCAGCCTCGAGCAGACCATGGTTGCGATGAACACTTCGGCGTTGAATTTCTCGGCGGCGGTGCAGGTGCGCAACCGGCTCGTCCAGGCCTACGACCAGATCATGAACATGCAGGTCTGAGAAGGCACGCACCGGCGGGCTCGGGGCACGCGCACGCCGGCACGCCCGCCGCGCGGTGCTGGTACGGGCGCCGTGTCCCGGTACCGCTTTGCCCAGGCGCTGCTAAAAGCCCAGGCTGGCCAGCAGATCGTCGACGCCCGCCTGGTCTGTCACCACGTCCGTGCGGTCCGACGCGTTTACGACCGGGCCATCGAGCGCGACACTTTCGCGCTTGAGCCGCTGTTCCGCGGGCTTGGTTTCAATCAACAGCTTCACCAGTTGTTCTTCCAGGTCCTGGGACAAATTGACCACCTTGCGGATCACCTGCCCGGTCAGATCGTGGAAGTCCTGGGCCATCATGATGTCGGTCAGGATGGCGTTGGTCTGCGCCGCTTGCTCGCTAAGGCCTGCGAGGAAAGCGCAGGTTTCCTCGAGCAAGGCCTGACCGGCGGGCGTCGCTCGCTGGCCTGCGGCGGCATAGGAGGCAACCGCGCCCCAGCGCGATCGCAGACCCTCGGCCCGGGCGGAAATGTCTTCCTGGACAGCGCGTGCCCGGTCGACGGAGTTGAGCACCTTCTCGGCCGCGTCGCCCGTGAGGCGGGCGATGTAGGCCAGTCGCTCGCGGGCGTCGGGCAGATCGTCGCGCGCGTCCGCGAGGGAATCGTGATAGCCAAGTTCGCGCAGTGCGTTGTGCAGCGTACGGGTCAAGTGACCGACGCGCTGGTACAACTGCGGCGCGCCCGATTCGTCGGCACTATCGCCCGTGGTTCCGGCGCCGTCGGCGTCGGCCTCATCGGGCTGGCTCACCAGAGCGCTGGAAAAAGAAAACGTCGCCGTGTCGCCCCAGACCTGGACCGCGGCCTCGGGCGGTTTGCCCTCGGCGCCGGCTTCCAGGAGCTGGATCAGGGGAAGTATTTCGCTATGACCCATATTTTCCCCGTAACTCAGGCATGCATCTTCATGATCTTCTGGACCTTCTCTTCGAGGGTCGCCTTCGTGAACGGCTTCACGATGTATCCGTTGGCGCCGTTCTGCGCCGCGTTGACGATGTCCTCTTTCTTTGCCTCGGCGGTCACCATCAGAAACGGGATTCCCTTCAGGTTTTCGTCGGAGCGCACATTCTTGAGCAGCGCGAAACCGTCCATGTTCGGCATATTGATGTCCGAGACGATGAAGTCGAATTTGCCGGACCGCAGCATACCCAGGGCGGCAACGCCATCCTCGGCTTCCTCGGCATTGGCGAACCCAATTTCCTTGAGGAGGTTGCGGACGATCCGCCGCATGGTGGAAAAGTCATCAACGATCAGAAATCTCGGGTCGGCGCTCATACTCGCTCCTGCTCAACGTGCTCGCCACGGGGCGACCCGGGCGCTCGCATCCGACGGTCGACCCCGGACGCGCCAGGGCGCAGCCTCGGCTGCATGCTTCCCGGGCATTCGGATTCTCGGTTAGGGGTTCCGAGTCCAAATGAGGGAAAAGACGGGTGAATGACTGTGCTGGTCGGATGCATGTCGCTGTCGGCTTTAGCCGGCCGATCACGGCGCCGGAGTGGCGATCGCGGGCGCCGCGACCCCTTCCGGGGCCTGCTCCACGGAGCGCCCCAGGCTTTGCGCGTCACCGGCTTCGATCTCGCCGTTGGCCATCTGCATTCGGTCCTCGGCCAGCTTGTTCAGGACAATGATGGAGATCCGCCGGTTGAGCGGATTCATGGGGTTGGACTTGTCCAGCAGGCTCGAGTCCGCCAAGCCGACAACGCGCGAAATCTTCTGCGGGTCGATGCCACCGGCGATCAGTTCGCGGCGCGACGCGTTGGCGCGGTCCGCGGACAGTTCCCAGTTGGAGTACGCCTTATCCCCGGAAGCGTACTGCGCCGAGTCCGTATGGCCGGTCAACACGATCTTGCTGTCGACCTCGTTGAGTACCTTGCCGAATTCGCGCAGGATATCGCGCATGTAGTCCTTAACGTGAGCGCTGCCAATGTCGAACATCGGCCGCTTGAAGTCATCGACGATCTGGATGCGCAGCCCGTCGGGCGTGATTTCCACCCGGATCTGGTCCTTGAATTGGGACAGCGACGCGTTGCTGTTGACCGCCTGGTTGAGTACCTTGGCCAGGTCCTCCATGCGAACGCGCTCCTTCTTCACAATCTCGTTGATGCGGTGCTTCTTGGCTTCGATCTCGCCGCGCTTGACTTGTCCGGCGGACTTGGTCAGATCGTCGCCGCCGCCGGTGACCACAGAGTTGGAATCGCCGGAGCCGTCGCCGCCCGACAAGGAGACCTGCAGTGGCGACTGGAAGTACTCGGAAATGCCCTTCAGGTCGCCCTTGGTCGTCGACCCGAGCAGCCACATCAGCAAGAAGAAGGCCATCATGGCCGTGACAAAGTCGGCGTAGGCGATCTTCCAGGCCGCGCCGTGCGCGCCGTGCCCGCCCTTCTTGATGCGCTTGATGACAATGGTCGATTTGGCCTTTTCGCTGCCCGTCGTCATGATGCCTCGGTCCCCAGGTTGCGCTCAGCGCTTCTGCTTGACATGCTTTTCTAGCTCTAGGAAGGTTGGCCGTTCCGTCGAGTAAAGGATCTTGCGGCCGAATTCGACGGCCAGTGCGGGCGCGTAGCCTTGCAGGTTCGCCAGCAAGGTGGCCTTGATGCAGTTGAGCTCCTTCGTCGACTCGTCGACCTTCTGTTCGAGCACGCCCGCCAGCGGTCCGACGAATCCGTAGGACAGCAAGATGCCCAGGAAGGTGCCGACCAGGGCGGCGGCGATCATCTCGCCGAGCACGGCGGGCGGCTTGCCGACCGATGCCATGGTCTTAACGACACCCATCACCGCGGCGACGATGCCGAAGGCGGGCAACCCGTCGGCGGACTTTTGCAGTGCGTGCGACGGCGCCATGGCTTCGTGATGGTGCGTATCGATTTCCTGCTCCATGAGGCTCTCGATCTCGATGGGGTTCATGTTGCCCGAGACCATCATGCGCAGGTAGTCCGTGATGAACTCCACCAGGTGGTGGTCGGAGGAGATCACCGGGTGCTTCAAGAACAGCGCGCTCTTGTGCGGCTCTTCCACGTCCGACTCGATGGCCATCATCCCTTCCTTGCGGATCTTGGTCAGGATATCGAACAGCAGCGCCATAAGCGCAAGGTAGCGCGCCTTGGTGTACTTGGAGCCTTGCAACAGCTTGGGCAGCGCCTTGATCGTCGCGCTCAAAACCTTGGGCGGATTCGTCGTGATGAAGGCGCCGCCCGCGGCGCCGCCGATGGTGAGCAGTTCGATGGGCTGTATCAGCACCGCGAAACTGCCGCCCTCGAGTGCGTAACCGCCAAAGACCGCACCCAGGACGATCACGTATCCAATGATTACAAACATGCTGCTCGACCTTTACCCCGGTAGGTGCCAACCCCGCGCAGGCTCCTCCTGCCGCCCGCCTGCCGCGAGTGGATGGTGCGCATGCTTCGTTTCGGCATCGCGGCCCGGGGACTTAAGGAGCAATTTTCATTCGCCGCCACGCTCTCCCCGCAAACCCGCGAAAACGCCGGTTGGTGCGGGGCAATTCGGCAGATCGGCCGGCGCCGAGTCCGCGAGGGCAAAAAAAGACCCGGATGGATCCGGGTCGAGATCGGAGAAGAAGGGAGGGGGGTCTTGAGCGTCTACCGCCGTCCGTCGCGGCCTCAGGCGGCCTCGATGGTCTCTTCGGCGCGGACGTTGCCGCGGCCCTTGCCGGCGCGCGCCGGCGGTTCGCATAGGCCGCAGATGTAGTTCTTGGTCAACTCGTAGGTGTGAGTCACAAACTTGCCGTTGCAGCGACAGCAGGGCGTCAACGTCACCATGCCGGCGTCGACGAATTTCACCAGGCGCCAGGCGCGCGTCACCGACAGCAGCGGATCCAGGTTCTGCGCCCTGATCTGCTCGATATATAGCTCATACGCCTTAATGATGGCGTCGATCTCCTCGAGATCCGTGGTCTTGTTCAGGTACTCGTAGATGTTGAGAAAAAGCGAAGAATGAATATTCGGCTGCCAGGTCATGAACCAGTCGGTCGAGAACGGCAACATGCCTCGAGCGGGCGATTCACCCTGAACCTCCTTGTACAGGCGCAACAGGCGCTCGTAGGACAAATCGGTCTCCGATTCCAGGACCTGCAAGCGGGCCCCGAGCTTGATCAGCGCGATTGCGCGCTGGATCTGTCGGCTTTCGGTAACGATGCTCTTGATGCGCATGGCAATCCCCGAAGGTGAGGTTTAATTGGCTTCGGCGAAATGGCCGGCCATGACGATATTGGCGTGCAGACCGGCGACGGCGGCTCCCGGTGCCAGCTTGGCGCGCGAATGGCTGGTCAACAGGTTCCAAACGACGTCGTCGTCGAATCGGAAGCGCAGGATGAGTTGGTTGCTGCCGGCGATCTTCATCAATTGGGAGGGCGTCAACTGCTCGACGATGGCGGCGACCTCATCGGACACTCCCAGGCGGTAGCGGGCTTGGGCTTTGTCGGCGCGGATCATGTGCTGCGCCAAAACCAAATAGGCAAGATTGACTTCCCTGACTTCCTGAAGCAGTTGTTCGTTGACGATGGTTCCGTTGCTCATGAGTTCCTCCAGTGGGTGGGCTTTTCGAATGCCCGGATTACGTTGCGAAGTGGTGCCATTTTGGGTTTGGGGTGGGGGACGCGATAGCGGGAATACGCCATTTCCCGCGTCAGTTCTTCGGACGAGAAGGTGTAGGAATTTGCCCTACAGATTTCCGGTTCTTTTCTGCGGATCGTGCCAGGTGTCAAAAAAAAGAATGCGGCAACGCTAAAGTTCAGCGAATCGCCGCCGAAAATCTGACTGCAAGACCATTTCCTCCCCCGCCTCGCGCGCTGCGCTGACCCCCCAGTCACCAGCGCGCAATTTTTTTGTCGCCGGCTAAGTGGAATGGGTTCGGCGCTCCTTGCGCCGCGCATCCACGTGGGTTGCAAAACACCAGCGCGACGCGCTACGGCGAAAGCTGATGCGATGGCATGCACACCGAGTCGATCGTCGGCCTTCGCACCGTCTCTACGCTGTCGCGTGATCGGTGTGCATTCGAACGACACTGCGACTGGCTCGCGCAAGCTGCAGCACTGCGACCGCGCAATGGCGCCTCGCTGACACAATTGAAATGAGCCTGAATGTGCGTGTTATTGCGTCGATCCTTCGATGCGCGAAGGATGGACGAATGCATCGGCTTCCTAAAGTTCAAGCGCGGATGCACCGATAAGCGATCTAACACGACGCGAATCGCAAGGCCGCCAGAGATTAGGTGGTGCGCAAGGTGCGAAGCGCGGCGGGACCGGTAGGCGCCTCTCTCGTTTGATGGCAGCCGCCTGGGTAACAGGTTGAACCAGCCTCGAATCTGGCTGCCACTCTCAGAGACTTTGAAAGGAAAACGAAAATGAGTATGGTCGTAAACACTAATGTGATGTCGCTGGTTGCCCAAACCAACTTGAACAACACGCAAAGCAAGTTGAACAGCGCGATCACGCAGCTGTCCTCCGGGCTGCGCATCAACAGCGCGATGGACGACCCGGCGGGCCTTGCGATCGGCACCGCAATGCAGTCGCAAGTGAACGGCATGAATCAGGCCGTGATCAACGCGAACCAGGCGATCTCCGAGGCTCAGGTTTCCGACGGCGCCATGGGGTCGATCACCAACATGCTGCAGCAGATGCGTACCCTGGCCGTGGAAGCTGCCAACGGAACCAACAGCACGTCGTCCCTAAATGACCTGAACTCGGAATACCAGCAACTGGCGAGCCAGATCTCGAACACGCTTACCAGCACCCAGTTCAACGGCACGGCGGTGTTTTCCGCGGCAGGGCCCATCACGTACCAAGTGGGCGCTAACGCAACGGACACGATTGCTGTGGCGCAGGGATCGGGTGGCAACACGCTCTCCTCGGACACGAACCTCACCTCGGGCCTGGGATCGATCACCAGCGGCGCCAATGCCAGTACCGCGATCGCCGCGATCGATACGGCGCTGGGGGACGTGAATACGGCACGTGCGCAAAACGGCGCTTTCGAAATCCAGTTCCAGCAAGTGGTGAACACGCTGCAGGTCAATTCGCAGAACACCGCCGCGGCCGAGTCGCAGATCATGGATACGAACTACGCTCAGGCGACCTCGAACCTGACCCAGGCGCAGATCGTCCAGCAAGCGGGCGCGGCGATGTTGACGCAGGCGAACAGCATCCCGCAAACCGTCTTGTCGCTGCTGCAAAAGTTGCCGTAATCGGCACGGGTACGCGGTACTAGGTCAAGTTCCCGCGCAAAAAGGCCCGGTGGCGAAAGCCGCCGGGCCTGCTGCTTTTTGGGTGTCAGGCGACCTTGTCGCGGCCCCGGGTACTCCTAAAGTCCACCGGAAATATGCCGTAATTCTCCTCGTAAGCCGCAAGTCCCTTTTTTCTGGGATTTTCGCCGGGAGACCAGCATGGCGGACCTGCAACTGACAGGAATCACTACGCAAAGCGCGTCGGGCGGTAAGGCCTCCGTCGCATCGGCAAGTGCCGCGGCCGGGGCTGTGCTGGAAGGTGCGCAGCCAGCCAGTGCGCAGGCCATCAAGGTAAACGGCGGCGCAGCGACATCGGCGCCCCAAGAAAAGGCGCAAGTCAAATCGGCCATTGACGAAGCCAATCAGGCCTTAGCCGCGATTGGCACGCAATTGAAGTTCGTATTTGACGATCAAGCGCAACACATGGAAGTCAAACTGGTGGATATCCAAACCCAGAAGGTTGTGCAAAGCGTATTGCCCAAGGCGATGCTGGACACAGCCGGCGCGCTTGCCGGGACCTCATCCAGCGGGGCACTGGTCGATACCAAGGCATAACCATAGCAAGCCGAAAGAAGCGGATGACAACCTCCTCAACGACCAACTCGGCCCTGACGAGCATACTCGGGAACCTGACGAACAACAGCACGAACAACAGCACCAACTCGAGCGCCTCATCGACATCGTCTTCCGGGCCGCTGATCACCACCGGTCAAATCAATGTTAGTCAGCTCGTGTCCGAGTTGATGGTCATTCAGTCCCAGCCGCTGACGCAACTGCAGAAGCAGGAGGCCGGCGTGCAGTCCACGCTGAGCGCCTACGGCAAGGAGCAAAGCGCGCTCTCGTCCCTGCAAAGTGCAGCGGCCGCATTGGCGCTGCCATCGGCATTCCAGGCGCCCGGTGCCACCGTGACCGGCAGCGGTGCGTCCGCCACCGTCACCGGAACACCGGCCAACGGTAGCTATTCGATCGCCGTGACGAACCTGGCACAAGCCGAAACCCTTGCGGCCGCCGTGCCTACCAGCGGAACCGCGGGCCCGGTTGCCGCGAGCCCGACCGGCACGCTGGTCGATGGCAGTGGCAACGCCGCCGCCGGAACCATCACCATCACGCAAGGCTCCACCAATATTGTTGTCAATGTCGACTCAACCAACAACACGCTCGATGGCATCGCCGCGGCGATCAACAGCAACGCCAGCAACAATGGCCTGGTCAACGCATCGATCGTGACCAATGCCAACGGCAGCAGCCAGCTCGTGCTCAGTTCTGCCAACACGGGCGTCGCCAATGCTTTCACCTTCTCGGCAACGGACACGACGGGGACGGCGCTTTCCGGCCTCGCCAGCGCTATGCGGCAGGCACAGCCGCCGCTGGACGCCGCCTTCTCCGTCAATGGCGTCCAGATGACATCGGCTTCGAACTCGGTGAGCACAGCCATCAGCGGCGTTACGCTCAATCTGACCCAGGCCTCCGCGACGGCCCAGGTTCAAATCGCGACCGACCCCACGGCGGTCACGGCTTCCGTGAACGGCTTCATTTCTGCCTACAACTCGCTGATCACGCTCACCAACAGTCTGACGAACTACGACACGAGCACCAATACGGCTTCGGTCCTCACCGGGGACTCGGCAACCCGCAATATCGTCGGGACGCTCCAGTCGATTCTGGGCAGTCAATGGAGCACGACGGGGACCGGGCCGTCCTGGTTGGCGCAGATCGGCGTATCGGTCAACACCGACGGCACGCTAGCGCTGAATTCGACCCAGTTCCAGTCGGCGCTGGCGGCGAACCCGGGCGCGGTCACGAGCATGTTCACCGCCGCGACGGGAACCGGGACGCAGCGGGGGTTTGCCGTGCAGATGGAAAACGCCGCGCAACAAATACTCAATCCGACCGGGGCGCTGGGCGCCGCGGAGCAGAGTCTGCAGTCGCAAATCACGTACATGAACAGCCAGCAGGCGCTGATGCAGGCGCAGCTGTCGCAGACGCAGGCGACCTTGACGCAGGAGTACAGCGCGCTCAACGCCGAGATCTCGAATGCGCAGGCCCAGCAGACTTCGCTGGCCAGCGAACTTGCTGGTCTGCCTGGCTAAAAACCGGCCTGGCGCCGTAATTCCAGCCTTGACGGCGCTCAACCTCGCGGGGTGCCTGCCGATATTGTCTCTGTAGTCAAGTCCAACGTCGGGAGGCGATCTTGAGCGGTTTCGGTGCGAAGGCCTACAGCAAGCTGGGTTTGGAAACAGGCGTCATCACGGCGGATCCACATCAGTTGGTGCTGATGCTATTTGACGGAGCGCTGCTGTCGATCCAGCGCGCCAAGAGCTTCATGGAACAAAAGCGGATTGCGGACAAGGGCAGGGCGATTGGCTCGGCAATCGAGATCGTCGATACGCTACGCGTCAGTGTCGACCCGTCGGCCGACCCGGTCTTTGCCGGCCGACTGGTCTCGCTCTACCAATACATCGTGATGCGTCTATTGCAGGGCAATTTGCGCAACGATGTCGTCGCCTTGGACGAGGCCGCCAAGCTGCTGGGCGATCTTCGCGGAGCCTGGATTCAAATCGCGCCGCAGCGTTCGACGGCGGCCCCCGGCGGCGAGCCGCCATTGGCGGCGGCCAAGGACCAAGCCCTGCCCAAGCCGTTGCGGCGCGAGCTCGCGGCTTACCAGGTATGAGCAGACATCGGAACGCGGAGTTCTCATGTCGGCCAAAAACACCAAGCGCGCACGTACCGTCGCCGGCGTCATTTCTGAAGCGCAAGACCGCGGCTTGATCGGCCATTACGAGAAGATCGCACACGCGAGCCACAGCATGCTAGAGGCGGCCTACGCGGGCGATTGGTGCCAGTTCGAGAGCATCTTGGCACAGTGCCAGGGGCTTATTGCGACCCTGCGGGAGGCTTCGGCGAACGCAGTCCTCAGTGACGCCGAGCAAGAGCGCCGCTTGGCATTGCTGCGCGGGATCCTCAAGGATGACGCCCGCATCCGGGCGCACGCCGAACCCTGGATGCGTGATTTGGACGAATTTCTGGCATAAACTGCCGGTTCCAGCACACCTTCTGGGAAAGGAGGGGGGCGTGGCGCTAGAGATTCCCCCCTTGGGTGGCGATCCCTTGCCCAATGCCAATTGGGGATCCGCGCCTGCGATGGAGCGGCTTTCTTTGGCTGCGGGGGCCTTGCTTGGCGCGCTGGAAGAAGTGCCCGTATCGACCGGACTTCTAGATGCGTTGCGCGCCTTGGCGGCTTCTGGTGCGGCGGTTGATCTGTTCTTGGGCGCGGACCGGGGGTGGGTGCAGATTGTCCTTGGCGGCCGGCGCGTCACGCTGACGGGCTCGGCGCGCGATGCGGCCTTGACTTTGCTGGGTGCACCGCCAGATCCGGCGCGGTTGGCTGGCACGACGGCGCCCAAGGTCCTGGCGACGGCGTACCCCGACTCATCAACGAACGCGCGTGCCGCGTCGATCCAAGCACAAGTGCAAGAATCGCGCTCCAAAGCCGGGCGTGACATGGGTTCAGCCCAAAGCGAGCCATCAGCGCAGCCATCGATCGCGGTGCGTTCTCCGCTGCTGTCCGGGCTGGGTGTCGAAGAAGCGGCGCAAATGCTCAGGCGCGCGGTTAGCTCGAGCGGCCTATTTCTCGAGGCGCATGTGGCCCAGTGGTTGCGGGGCGAGCGCTCGTTTGAGCTGGTCCAAGAGGAGTCGGATCAGATGGCTGAGCTTGCGGGTGCCTTCGGTTCGCTCGCCGAGGCCGACGCAGCGCCGGACCGGCGGGCCTCGGCGCAGCTCGATGCCTTGCAGCACCAGACGATCCAACTGACAGGCGAGGCCTGGGCGGGCCAGCCAATACAGCTGGAAATCGAGTGCGACCGGGAGCGCAACCGGGAAGCAGCCAACCTCGGGGATGCGACCGGGTTGTTCTTGGCGACCTTGCATTTGAACCTGCCGCATCTGGGAGCGGTGCGTGCGTGCATCCGCGTCATAGACACCACCGTCGGCGTACACATCGAGGCCGGGTTTGCCTCGGCGCTCGCGCCCGAGCTGCCGCAGTTGACCGCGGCCTTGTCGACGCGCGGGCTGCAGGTGGCGGCTCTGGACTTGGCGCCGATCGATTCGAGCGGTGCGCCCGCGGGGGTGAGTTAATGGCTGCGGACACAACCGCGGCGGATCGACTGATGCGCGCGGTGGCACTTTCGTATGACAACAAGGACGCAGCCGATGGACTTGCGCCCAGGGTCGTTGCCACCGGGCAGGCGGCAATCGCAGAGGCCATCATCGCGCGCGCGCGCGAAGCCGGTGTCCCCGTGCATGAGTCGCGGGAGCTTGTGGCAGCGCTGATGAACTTCGACCTGGATCAGCGTATTCCGCCGGCGCTCTATGTTGCGGTTGCCGAACTGCTCGCCTGGGTTTATCGCTTGGAGCATGCACTCGATTCCGGTGCCACGGGCGAGCGATTCCATCGACGGACATAAGAACTCGAGGCAATCGTGATCTGCTTGACGATGATCGTGCGCAACGAATCGCGCTGTCTCGCACGTTGCTTGAACAGCGCGGCCCCATACGTCGACGAAATGCTGGTTGTCGATACCGGCTCGACGGACGATACGCGGGAAATTGCCATCGACTGCGGTGCCCGGGTTGCCAATTTCACCTGGGTGGACGATTTCTCTGCAGCCCGAAACTTCGCGCTCGGCCAGACCCAGGCCGACTGGCAACTGGTCCTGGACGCCGACGAGTGGATCGAAAGCGGCGGCGAATGCCTGCGGCAGGCAACGTCGGCAGTGCAAGAGCCTTTTGTCGGCTGGGTCAAGATCCTGGAGGAATTTCAGGGCGGCGATGCGGTGCGTCTGCCCCCTGCCTGGTTGGCGCGCCTCTTGCCAAAGGGGATCCTCTTTTCTGGGCGGATACACGAACAGGTCGTGCATCGCCTGCCGGTTCGCAAGCTGCCCATCACGGTTCGACATGACGGCTACCAGCGCGCCCAGCAAGGCGTCAAGGGAGATCGCAACGAAAGGCTGCTGCGGATGGCGCTGCAGGAGAATCCGGGCAATGCCTACCTGCACTACCAGCTGGGCCGGGAACTGGAACACCACGGAAATTTCGCGGACGCCTGTGCGCAATACCAGGTCGCGCGCGATTCGCTCCGTTGGCCGCCCGCCAGTTCCGCGGAGGCGGCGGCGACACAGGCGCGGTATCCGTGGTTGCACGACCTCGTCGTGCGCCACATGTATTGCCTGAAGCGGACCCGGCAGTTTGCTGAAGCGCTCGCCCTATGTCAGGCAGATCGAATCTGGTGGCAGCATTCGCCGGACTTTCACTTCGCGCTGGGCGATTTGCTGCTCGATTATTCGCTTGCAGAGCCGCAGCGCGCTGGGCAGCTCTTGCCGCTGATGGAGGCCAGCTGGATGCGCTGCTTGGAAATCGGCGAGACCCCTGAGCTGGATGGCGCCATCGAGGGGCGAGGGAGTTACCTCGCGGCGCACAACCTGGCGGTTTTTCATGATCTCCAGGGCAACGGCGTCCGGGCGGCGCATTTTCGTGCGCTCGCGCCGCATGCGCCGCGTTGACGCGCGGCGGCCCAGCGCTGACGTGGGAGGTGTTCCCGCGCCGGCGCGAGCCATCGTTGCCAGGGCTACGAAATTGCCCCGCACAGCGTTGGGATCAGGCGCAAGTCCGGGTTGGCCTCGCGCAGGATCTTCGCGCTGACGTGAAACGCTGGCGGTAGCTCGTAGTTGCTGTAAGAATTGTGCAGCAGTGGAATCTTCACGATCACCGGTGCGGGATCGGCTGCAGCCCGCAGTGATTGCAGACAAAGGTCCGTGGCCCAGAGGTGCCAACCCAGCGCCGGATTGATCTGGAATCGGCAATCCCGGTGCATGACGACAGCCAGCTCGTCGATGGAGATGGCCTGCGCAGAGCCCTCGGGGAAGTCCAGACGGTTGCGTCGATCAATTACCAGCCCACATTTGGATAAATTTCCTTTAGAGTCCAGCCCGATGCCGGCAAATCCTATGATGACCTGGCGCGCCTTGCCGTCCTCGATCGTCTGCAAGAGCTCGGAAATTGCAAACCCGGCGCCGGCGGGAAAATAGACGTCCTGATGGCAATAGATGACCCAGTCGTACAAGGCCTTTGGTCGAGCCGATTCGTAGGCCGCGGCAGCGCTCGGCGCGCCTCGGGAAACAAGTACCTGTGCGCCCACCTCACTGAGTCCAGGCGAATTTCCCACGTTGATGGCGAACTGGGCGGTGTTATTCACGGGAACGATGACGGTGAAGGGTTTGCATCGCCCCGGCAACTGCGAATGACCAACATGCTTCGTGCAGTCCACAAGCGGATTGCGCGCCAACAGACTGCGCTGCGACGGATACGGAGGTATGCCGGCACTTTGAGCGGCGGCAATGAGCGAGTCAAGCAACCTAGCGTCCACCCGCTCGGGAGCTTCATCGTGGAGGTTCGGCAGCCATCCGCAATCCAATAAGAGCTTGAAGCAGCTGCCAACTGTCGCCCCTGGCCCGTATACGAAAGGCGCCGTTCCAGCGTACGGCAGCTCCCCAGCGAGCATTGCCGCAAGCGATTGAACGTTCGCCTGGTTGGGGATCGTCAACAAGAGCCGAGCGTGGTCCGGCGTCACCTGATGCAACGACCGCAGAAATCCGCGCGGATCGGTCTGGGTTGCCAGCAAGTCGGCAACCACCACGAGATCGCAGGAAATCCTTTGCGTGCCGATTGTGCCGGCGTCAACGTGTGTCAGGGTCGCCCTTGGCAACAATTCCCGAAGCAAGGGCACCCACGCATCGGCTCCGCTGCCAACGACCAAGACCTGAGCGGCCGTGGCGTCGACGATACCGCGCAGCGCGTTGCTGTCGGCCGGCAGAGGCTTCGAGGCCGCCTTCAAGGGGGCTTCTGTGACCGTAATCGGGGCTGCGCAAGTAGACATCGGCTATCAAACCGCAGAGGCAATCGGAATCTGCCGGTCTTCGCGCTCGCCGTGCGTGTTTGGCCGCTGCCGGGCTGGTACCAGCAAGACCGGATCGATGAGCGCCCCAAAATCCGGCAGCATCGTGCGTGCGGCCATGCTTTCAGCAACCGTGATGGGGCACTTCCCGAATGTGAGAAGCATCAGCGCGGCGGTGCTCTCTTCGCAGGGTTGATTCTTGTCGTTGAGCCACCGGCACTCTTGAATCTTGAATCGGTACTCGTGCCAGCCCAGGGACCAGAACCGGTCCGTGTAGTTGCGCCACGAAGCGACGCGGGCCGCTTGCACCTGCCCTGTTTGCTGCCCGAGTTCGAGGCCAGCATTGCAGGGGACTTGGACGACCATGCGTCCGTCGACGCGGAGCAAATCGAGGCAATTGCGCATGAAGCAACGCAAATCCTTCATATGCTCCAGGATGTTGGTCACGAAGATCAGCTCGCTAGCTCCCGCTTGAAGCTGCACCGAGCCCCAGAATGGCGAGCCGCATGTTATGGGCCACGAATGGCGTCGCCCAAGATCCACACAAATGTCGGATTGGGCCGCTTCCCGGTCGCCCAGGTTTAGCCAACCGGCCCGGTAATCCGTGCCGGAGCCAATGTGCAACAAGCGCTGCGCGCACACGGGTGCCTGTCGATGGCTTGGCGCTGCGCCGAAGGTGGCGAGCACGTAGTCCAGGGCGGCCGCATATTGGTCCCGGGGATTGAAGTCGCGGAATTCCCTGAGCTGCCTTTCCGCGCGCTGCGCAAATTCGCGCTGTGCGTATTCGTTCGAGAAGAAGCTTTCCAGAGTCTCATCCGTGAACCAACTCACGGCATCTTCATAGGCGCTTGCCGGGCGCGTGCGCGCAGTGCGTTCTGACACCATCGGCGTGCCCAGCGAAAGAACATGGAATGCGCGAACCTGTTCGAAGACGGCGCTGTCGTAGTGGTGGCAGTTGAGCACGGCACGGGACCTTGCCACGAACGCGTCACGCTCCGGACCGTACACCGGGGTATCGAAGGACACTACAGTGCGCCCTGTCCGTTCGATCCGCTGGAGCAGATTCTTGCGGCGCTCGTTCATCGAGCCGAAGAACAGCAGGTCCAACGGCCGCTGATCCAACGGCAACGAGGTTGCCGGCGATGCGAGGTAGGGTGCAAACCCAAAGGAAATTCGCGGAGTGTCGCCTTCGCTTCGGCCATAGGCTTCAAGGTTGCCGACGTCGTAGTCGATCACGGGCGATGTCCGCAAGAGGTTAAGATACGGCGCCGGCATCCGACTGCCGCCCGGGCCGAGCTGCTCGAGATTTACCAGGATGCAGCAGAACGTGTTCATCAGGCCCGGATCCAGGCCAAGGTGGGCTCCGAAGATGAGGTTCGGGGCATCGATCCGCGGGCGATTCTTGGCGATCGTTACGTCCACGCCCAGTTCTCGAAACTGATGGCGGAAATACAGCGCGGCGTCAAGCAAGCCCATCGAGTGGACGTACCCCGCGGGCTGGACGATCATGAGGTGTACGGATGGCTTGGTAAAGGCATTCATTGGCGACCGCCCTTCGGCTGCAGTTGGCCAAACTGTAGCGGCGAACACACACCGGGTTCGCCCGAAAAGCAAAACGCCTGCCTGCCATTTTGTGGCTTGGCGGCCCGGGCATCAGGCAATCAGCGCGGGCCCGCTCGCACCGAACAAAGTGCCCGCGTTACGGCGGATCGACAAGACGGCGCGTCGCCGCGGGGATTTCAAATCCAAGCTCATATCCGAGTCGTCGCGCAATCTTCGCGCGTGTCGCCAGTGTGTCGAAGCGCCGGCCGATGACTGCCGGGTAGAGCTCCTGCAGGCATGCTTGGCTAGGTTCGTCGTCCGACAGCTCAATCGCTGCGAGCAGTGCGGCCGCCCGGTCGTCGCCCGGAGTCCGAGCCGCTTGCGCCAGCGGTATCGCACCGACGAGATCCCCGATCGCGACCGAGATCTCGGCGGCAGTGAGCATGATCTCCGCCAAGGCCTTAGGGGAGTTGGCAGCATGCAGCTGCAGGTCCTGCAGCTTCTCCGCAGCCTGCTGAATATCGCCAGCTGCCAGGCTCAAGCGAATCGCGTCGCATCCCGCGCCGATCGCTTGATCCTCGCGCGCGAGGCTCAATGCCCGATCGAGCCACGATCGCGACTGCGTGATGTTTCCAGCGACGAGCATCATCCAGCCGAGCCATCGGCAGGCCTCGGCCGGGCTTGCGGCAGCGTCGTCCATGCCCAAATTGCGTAGTTCCTGCGCGGAGGAGTCGAGGTAGCGGGTCAGCAGGTCGGCCGCCGGTGCCATGCATCCGGCGCGTGCCAAGGCCCGTCCCGCAGCAAAGTCAATGGCCGGACCCACCTTGGGAGATAGGTTCTGGCACAGCGTGGCCGCATCGCAAAGACGGCCCTGGTCGACCAACTCGTCCACGGCTGCCGAGATCAGGCGCGCCATGAACGTCATGTTGCAAAGCGCCTCGGCGTGCAGCGTCAGCGCCACCTGCATCGCCTGGGCGAGGATGGCGCGCCGCTCCAGGTACCGGCTTGCGGGCAGCGTCGTCGCCAGCTTATATGCCACAAACAGATCGCCGGGAGCTTCGGTCCGGGCTTGCTCAAGCAGCGAAAGATTGCGTTCCCGCTTTCTGCGGCGCTCCCCGGCGTCGATGTAACCCGTGTCACGCAAGCGGACACCGGAGTCTGGCCAATCCCCACAACCCATATCGACCAACGAACCGGATACGTCCTCGTGAACGCGGCCGCGAAAGCGTATCCGTTCATCGCGCCGGAATAGCCGCAGCGTCGGGAAGGAGCTTACGGGCGCTTGGGTCGCATCCTCTCCCATCAGATCGATGTGCAGCAACTGGGCCTTGGCGGGACTGGCCATCGCGCGCCTTAATGCGGGCAGGCAGTTGGCGTCAAGCTGCTGGTCCGCATCCAGCGACAAGATCCAGTCGCCCCGCGCCGCCCCCAAGGCGACATTTCGCGCCAGGGAAAAATCGTTCTGCCATGCCACGGAAAGCACCCGCGCACCCAGATCCGTGGCGATCTGCATGGTTTGGTCGCGACTACCGGTATCGACGACGATCACTTCTTGTGCTACTGCTTTCACCGAACCGATGGCGACCGCCAGATTCGCTTCCTCATCCCTTGCAATCATGCATACGGAGAGCGGCAGCGGGGCATTCATGGTGCGATCACCCGGGCTCGGTCGGCGATTTCGCCGGGCGTCTCTGCAGCTGCCGCTGCAGCTAGCCCCGCCCGGGCAGGCTGGCGTTGTGCGCCAGCAGATGGTCCGGGCGAAATCCCAGGTCGTAGCGCTCGACCATGCGCCCAAGCAGCGCTTCAAGTTCCGTTGTATACCGGGCGCTGTCGAAGAGCGCGCAGGTATCGCGCCCGGAGGCGAGCCTGTTGCGCAAAGCGATCAGTCGCTTGCGGTCCCGCGCCAAGTCGAGCGCAATGCGTTCGTATTCGTCGAGATCGCGCGCGACGAGTTCGGACAAGCCTGCCGCGACCAAAATGCTGGCGGCGACCCGCGATGCGAAGCTTTCGCCGAGTATCGTCAACACGGGCAGGCCAGCCCAAAGCGCATCGCTGGCGGTTGTGTGGGCATTCACGGGTAGCGTATCGAGAAAAAGATCGGCAACCTGCATGCGTGCCAGGTGCTGCGGCATCGGCTGGCTGGTAGCCCAAAACATCCGCTGCGGATCAATGCCGCGCAGCTGAGCCTCCGCAAGCAGATTCTTGCGTGCCTGCGAATTGGCCACGAAAAGCCAAAGAACGGCATCGTCGACCTGGCGCAGCAAGGAGCACCATCGATCGAAGACCTGCGGGGTAATTTTGTAATTTGCGTTGAGGCAGCAAAATACGAACGCTGCTGACGGCAGACCGCAATCGGCGCGGCTGACGGGCGCGCCTATCGGTCGCTGCCGATCGTTGGGCTGATAGCAGTGAGGAAGCTGCGCGATCTTCTCGGCGTAGCCGTCGGCGTGCTCGACCGGTGTAACCACGGGATCGCCGATGATGTAGTCATAGTGCTCGGACCCCAAGGAGCCAGGAAACCCGAGAAAGTTGACCTGAATGGGCGCGGCGCGGTAAGCGAAGACCTCGTTGCGAGCATACAGCGTATAGCCCTTGAGATCGATCAGCACGTCGATGGCGTCGTCACGGATCCGTTGTGCCAGGGCTTCCGTGGCCATCTCCCGGGCCTCGACGAAGTTCCCGCCGAACGCCCTTTCGATACGGGTACGCATCGCAGACTTGTCGTTCTCGCCATAGGAGTACGCGAAAATGTCGTACCGGGCACGGTCGTGATGCTCGAACAATTCGGCAATCAGGTATGCGGTTGCATGTTCGTGCAAGTCGCCGGAGACGTAACCTAGCCGGATGCGGCTGCCGACGGGGCGCCGCGCACGCCCTGGCAACGGCGTGATGTTTCTGAATAGTCGCGCACCCTTCGCGCGAAACGCCGTGAGCTGTTGTTGCCGTGTCCAGGGAAAGTTCAGGCAGAAGAACGGCACCGGCTGGCCCCGCCCCAGCGCGATCAAGTCGTTGAGCGCAGCCAGGTCCGCCTCGAGGTTCGTCCAACTGGACGCCTCCAGCGAATTGAACACGACGGCCGCTGCCATCTCCACTGGAGCGTAGCCCAGCGCGAGGGCGTTGCGAAAACTCTCGCGCGCCTCCTCCGGCATCTTGACGAGCTGGAACACGTTGCCCAGCTGGCCGAAGGCCGTGGCGCGACAGGGATCACGCTTCAATACGTCAAAGATCGCCTTGATGGCTTCGGGGAAGCGTCCCAATCTTGAAAGCGCAATGCCGAGGCGCAGATGCAGGTTCGCGTCACCGATCGCCTCCATGTCGACCGAGAGAAAAAGATCAACCAGATCACGTTCACGCCCGGCCCGTTCGAAGCATTGCGCGGCGATATCCAACCCGGGTTCACACTTGGGGTCCAGCGCAACAGCCCGGCAGGCCGCGTCGGCACCACGATCGAGGTCGTCGAGCTTGAGTCGGGCGCGCGCCAAATTCAGCCACAGGACGGAATCGTGGGGAGCATTTGCGGTGGCAGATTCAAACGCCTTAGCGGCCTTGGACCAGCGCCCCGCTCGCGCGTGGTTCGTTCCTCGACGAAAGTCGGACCTAGCGAGTGCATGTTGCCCGGCTCCATGCGGCGCCGCATTCGGAGCCACGTCGATGGCGGGATCGGCAAGCGTCATGAGGTGCCCCTTGCGGGGATGTGCTTCGGGGCTTCGCCGCGTTCCCAGACATCCACCATGGTCGCGAACAAGGTCTCGAGGTCCCGCGTGTAGGTTTCACTGTCAAACAGGGCGCAGCGGTCCCGATTGGCGGCAAGCCGGCCGCGAATTTGAAGCAGCCGATCGGGGCTGCGTGCCAGCTCGAGTGCAAGGCGCTCGTAACTGTCGCCGTCCGCGGCAACCAGCTCCGGCAGACCGGCGGCATGCAGGATGCTGCTCGCCACCCGGGAGACGAAGCTATCGCCGGGGGTCGTTAGCACGGGCACGCCCGCCCAGAGCGCATCGCTTGCGGTGGTATGTGCGTTCACGGGAAGCGTGTCGAGCACCAAGTCGGCCAGCTGCAGGCGCGCCAGATGCGCCGGCAGGTCCACGGTGGGAGCCCAGAAGATCCGCTCAGCTCCAATGCCGCGCCGACTTGCCTCGCGCAGCAAATTGGGCCGGGCCTGCTCGTTGGCCTCGTATAGCCACAACACACTGCCTTCGACCTGCTGCAGGATGCGGCACCAACGATCAAAGACGGGTGCGGTGATCTTGTAGCAGTTATTGAAGCAGCAAAATACGAAAGCCTGCTCCGGCAAGCCGCACTGCGCCCGCGTCGGGCGCGGCCCGATGGGGCGGCGCCGGTCATTGGGCTGGTAACAGTGCGGCAGCTGGGCGATCTTTTCGCTGTAGTCGGCTTCGTGCTCCAAAGGCGTGACGATGGGGTCGCCGATGATGTACTCGTAGCCAGGCGCGCCCATCGTGCCCGGGTATCCCAGGTAATTCACTTGCACGCGGGCGGGGTGCGACGCAAATACCGGCAGGCGGGTGCCAAGCGTGTAGCCCTTGAGGTCGAGCAGGATGTCGACATCGTCGCTGCGTATCCGCTGTGCAAGTTGCAAGTCGGACATTTCGCCGGCCTCGACGTATCCGGTTGCGGCGGCGGCAATGATACGTTTGCGGATCGGCGACCCATCATCGTGGCCATAGGAATAGACATACACCTCGAAGCGCGAGCGGTCATGGGTTTCGATCAGATCGGCAATCAGGTACGCGGTGGCGTGACGGAAGAGGTCGTTGGTCACGTAGCCGAGCCTGATGCGCGCGCCCTTGCGACGTGGTTCGGGTTTGTCCAGCGGCACGATATCGGCGCAGCGTTCGGCCCAGTAGGCGTAGCCAGCGGCGCGTTGCTGTGTACGCGTCGAAGGCATGGTCAGCAGGTGAAACGGGACGGCCTGCCCGGTCCCCATTTCCGCGTCCAGACGCAGATTGACCAGGTCCTGTTCGAACAGGTCCCATCGACAGGCATGCTGGGAGTGGTAGGCCATCGCAGAAAGGGCACCCGAAGGTGTCGCCCCGAGGGCCATTGCCGTTTGCAGGCACTCGCGCGCCTCGACGTGCAATTTCAGACGTTCGAAGACATTGCCCAGTCGGACGTGCGCAGGCAGAAAGTCCGGCTTGCGTTTGAGTGCCGCCAAGAAGGCATCGATGGCCTCCTGCCAACGATGCAGCGCAGCCAGTGCGTCGCCCAGCGCCAGATGCGTCAAAGGGTCTTCCACCCTTTCGAGGTCCAGGCTCCGCAGCATCTGGATGGTTTCTTCGTGCCGGTTACCTGCTGCAAAGCATTGCGTCGCGATGCAAATCGCCAGTTCGGAATGCGGATCGATTGCGACGGCGCTGCGTGCCGCGTCCGCCGCCAGATTCAATTCGCCAAGCTTGACACGCGCATGCGCTAGGTTGAGCCAAAAGACGGCATCATCGGGGTTCTTCTGCGTGGCGCGGGCGAAGGCGAGCGCCGCCTGCTCCCAGTTCTCCGTCTTTGCGAGATCTAGGCCGCGCCGGTACTCCGATTCGGCTCTCGGATGGCGTTTGAGGGCACGCGCAACGGGCGCGGACCCCCTGGGCGGCGGTTTGGCTAGGGCACTGTGCATCGAATTCGCCGATTGTCCAAAAAAGGCAAGCGGCGGCTTGCCGCAACGCCATGACCAACTGTAGGGTTGGTCCGGCGGCGGCGGTTGGCGGAATTGCGGCTGGAACCGGCCGCAGTTTCTCGCGTGGATTGATCACCTTCTGTGTTGAACTACGACTGCACCACCGCGCCCAAATTCTTTCGGTCAGCTCCCATGCAACTGCATCCATTTCCCGAACCCGACAGTCCCGAGCTGGAAAGCTTCATGCTGTATTCGCGCGCCGAAATCGTCGCCATACTGCGCCGCCTCGCTCAGGAGCGGACCCTGGTGACGGTCTATACGGGCGGCGATGGGGAGTTCGCCGTTTCGATGGTGCTGCAGGTCGACCCGGACTTCGAGGAAGTCGACTTCGATATGCCGGCCCATCCGGAGGCGCAGGCACGGGTACTGGCGGCGAGCGAGCTCGTTTTCGTGATCTTTTTTGAAAACGTCAAGCTACAGTTCCGGGCGCAGTTCGCCAAGCCGACGCGCTTCGAGAATCGCCCTGCATTTCGTGTGCGTCTACCCACGGATATGCTGCGCTTGCAGCGGCGCGAGTTCTTCCGCGTACGTACGCCGATCGTGGCCCGGCCAACTTGCCTGGTGCCGCAGCGGGAGGGCGATTCGAAGTACGAATCCTTGCAACTAGTAAATATCAGTATCGGCGGCTTGGCGGTGATGACGTACCCCAGCCAATTCGAGATGCCGCTGGGACAGGTCGTGCACAATTGCTACCTTGACCTGCCGGGCATCGGGCCGATCCAGATCTCTTTCCGAGTGGTCAATCTATACGAAGCCGACGCAGAGGGTGCGGTGCGCCGGTTCGGTTGCCAATTCGTTGATCTGACCCCCCAGGCACGGATGATGGTGCAGCGCTATGTCAATCGCGTGGAAGCCGAACAGCACAAGGCGAGCGACGCCTCTTAGCTGGCGCCGAGGCGGTAGCGCGGCCCGCCGATGCCCTCGCCCTCCGGCGCAGGGCTCGCGCATGGTCCCGGTCTAGGCCAGATCGGCGGCGTCGATGCGGGTCGAATACAGGGCGTTCCAGGCGATCTCGTATTGGTTGCCGGTGCCGATCCAAGCCACCGTTCCCACCGCTAAGGCCGCCGTGTAGATGGCGGCGATGCGCTCGGCGCAGCGCTCGCGGCAGCGCACGCGCAACGCGGTCAGCAGATGCGGATGGCCGGGGGCATAGTGGCGTTCCACCACTTTCATGCCGTAGGCCACCGGGAACAGCGACTCGGGCAGACCGGCGATTCCGCGCGTGCCGTCTTGCTGCCGCGCCGACGTGTCTTCGAACCAGACGAAAAGATCCTGGTCCTGGCTGGGGCTCGCCTCGGTCCGACTGCGGCCCTGCGGCTCTACCAGTTCGCTCAGCGGCCGGGTCGCGTTCTCTACCATTTGCCGCAAAAGTGCCGATCGATTCATGGTTGGGCTTCCGTTGCTGCGATCTCGCGAAATACGAGCGCTTTGGAAACTTAAATCGGCACCGGAAATTGAAACTGAAGATTGAGAGTTGAAGAATATTCAGTTCCGGGCTTGAAAAAGCCGACAATTTTTTTCCTACAGCCCTAAAGTGCCCGGTTGTTTTGCCGATATTCGGCCCTTTCGGCAAGCGCCGCGGCCGAATAATCGAAGCCATTGCAAAACGGCGGACGCAGCACGTTCTGCGCCGAGCAGGCTTCCATGGCTGAAGAGACTGAAAGCGGTCAAGACCGCACCTTAGACCCGACAGCCAAGCGGTACGAAGACGCACGCAAGGAAGGCCAGGTTCCGCGTTCGCGGGATTTGGCGCACTTCTTCGTCATTGGCTCCTCGGTGGTCGTGCTGGGCCTGGCGGGCGGTTCGGTGGCCACCGCCAGCCGGGCGTTACTCGTGCGTGGGATGCGCTTTGACGCCGTCTCGGCCACGGAGCCTGCGCGTATGGTCGAGCGCCTTGGCTCCTTGGTTGGCGATGCCCTTTTGGCGCTGGCGCCGGTATTTGCGGTCATGGTCATCGCCGCGATTGCATCCCCCCTGCTGATCGGCGGTTGGATCTTTGCGCCGACGGTGCTGCTGCCAAATTTCCAGCGACTCGATCCGACGGCGGGTTTGGGGCGCCTGCTTTCCCTGCGCTCGGCAGTCGGGCTGGGCAAGAACCTGCTGTTGACGATCCTGCTGGCAGCCGTCGGTGCCACCTACATCGTTGGCCATATGCAGGACTTCGCAGCCTTGGCTTCGGACGCGTTGCCGGCGGCACTGGCGCAAATGTTCACGTTGATATTGAGCGCCTTCGCACTGATGACGCTGACCCTTGCGGCCATGGCGGCCATCGATGTGCCCTACCAGCTCATACAGTTTCGCAACCGGCTGAAGATGTCGGTGCAGGAACTGCGCGAGGAAGAGCGCGAAATGCAGGGCGATCCGCGCCTGAAGCAGCAGGTGCGCAAGGTGCAGCGGGAGATGGCGCGCCGGCGCATGATGGCGGCCGTCCCCAAGGCCGACGTTGTCATCACCAATCCAACCCATTTCGCCATTGCGATCAAGTACTTGGAGGACCGGCACCGGGCCCCGGTGGTCGTGGCCAAGGGTATGGACGCGGTGGCCACGCGCATCCGCGAAATTGCGCGCGAGGCCGGGGTGCCGCAATTGGAGGTTCCGCCGCTGGCGCGCGCCCTATATCAGCACGTGGAGATCGGTGCCGAGATTCCGGCGGCGCTGTACACCGCCGTGGCCCAGGTATTGGCTTACATCTTCCAGCTCAAGCGTCATGCGCAGGGGCTGGCGCCGCGACCCGTCGAACCGACGGACATCGAGGTACCCGAGGGCCTGGACCCGCTGGCGCCTAGGGCACGCGCATGAATGCAATCCTCTCCCATCCGCTGGTGCGCGCCATCCCGTGGCGTTCCCTGGCCATTCCGCTGATCGTGTTCCTGATCCTGGCGATGATGGTCCTGCCGCTGCCGGCATTCGCGCTGGACCTGCTGTTCACATTCAATATTGCGTTGGCTCTGATCGTGCTGATGGTATCGACGTATACGAAAAGGCCGCTCGATTTTGCCGCCTTCCCGACGGTGCTGCTGCTGACCACCCTGATGCGCCTGTCGCTGAACGTGGCCTCGACGCGGGTCGTGCTCACGTCCGGCCATACTGGACCGGGCGCCGCGGGCAAGGTCATCGAGTCTTTCGGCCACTTCGTGATCGGCGGCAACTTTGCCGTCGGGCCTGATCGTCTTCGCGATCCTGGTGGTCATCAACTTCATGGTCGTCACCAAGGGCGCCGGGCGCATCGCCGAGGTTGCGGCGCGCTTCACCCTGGATGCGATGCCCGGCAAGCAGATGGCCATCGATGCCGACATGAACACCGGTCTGATCGACGACAAGGAGGCCCGGCGCCGGCGCGCCGAGATCGCCCTTGAGGCTGATTTTTACGGGGCCATGGACGGCGCGAGCAAATTCGTGCGCGGCGATGCGGTCGCCGGCATTTTGGTGCTGTTCATCAACGTAATCGGCGGGCTCGCCATCGGGGTACTGCAGCACGGCCTGGACGTATCGACCGCGGTGGACAACTACGTGCTTCTGACCATCGGCGATGGTTTGGTGGCGCAGATTCCGGCTCTGGTGATCTCGATTGCCGCCGGTTTGATCGTTTCCCGGGTCGGCAAGGATGAGGGCGATGTCGGCTCGCAGATCATCCACCAGATGTTTGCCACGCCGCGCGCTCTGGCCATTACGTCGGCGATCCTGTTCCTGCTGGGAATCATCCCGGGCATGCCCACGGTGGTGTTCCTGCTGCTGGCTGGCGGATGCGGGTATTTGGCGTGGGTATTGATATCGCGTAGCAACAAAGCCGGCGAGCAGGCGGCGGCTGCGGCGGCCGTGCCGGCGCCGTCGACTCCGCAGGAGGCCAGTTGGGAAGACATCACACCGGTCGACGTGCTCGGACTGGAAGTCGGTTATCGGCTCATTCCACTGGTCGATGCCGCGGCCGACGGCGAACTGCTCAAGCGCATCCGCGCAATTCGCAAGAAGTTTGCCCAGGAAATCGGCTTCCTGCCGCCATCG
This sequence comes from uncultured beta proteobacterium, assembly GCA_963729785.1. Taxonomy (GTDB): domain Bacteria; phylum Pseudomonadota; class Gammaproteobacteria; order Burkholderiales; family Burkholderiaceae_F; genus GJ-E10. Next base: position 291,440 of record CAVSPM010000037.1, read on the forward strand.
GTGCACATCCGCGACAACCTCGAACTCAAGCCGGGCCAGTACCGCGTGCTGCTCAAAGGCGTGGCGATCGGGGAAGGCGAGGCGTTCACTGGTTTGTGGCTGGCGATCAATCCGGGCGGCGTCACGCAGACGGTCCCGGGTACACCCACGAAAGATCCGGCTTTTGGCCTTCCGGCCATCTGGATCGAGGGGCGCAATCGCGAATCGGCGCAGGTCCTGGGGTACACGGTCGTTGACTGTGCCACGGTGGTCGCGACGCACATCAACCACCTGCTGCTGACGCACGCCGGGCAGCTGCTCGGCCGCGTTGAAACGCAGGCCTTGATCGATCATTTCGGCCGCTTGTACCCCAAGATGATGGACGACCTGGTCCCGAAGCTCATTCCGCTGTCGACCCTGCAGAAGGTCCTGGCCAACCTGCTCGACGAAGGCGTCCACATTCGCGACCTCCGCACGATCGTCGAGACCCTGGCCGACGGGGCCGCACGCACGACCGATGCGGCCGAATTGACCGCCCAGGTGCGCGCTGCCTTGCGTGCATCGATCGCGCAGACGCTCTTTGGTTCGACCCGGGAATTGCCCGTGATTGCCTTGGACCAGAACCTGGAAAAGGTATTGACCCAGTCGCTCGGTGGACCGGGTGACGCGCCGGCATTCGAGCCCGGTCTTGTGGATCTGCTGCAGCGTGGAGCCGCAGCTGCGGCCAAGCGACAGGAGGATGCGGGCTTGTCCCCGACCCTTCTGGTACCGGACCGCTTGCGCGTGCCGCTGGCCAAACTGCTCAAGCGCTCGGCCCCGCGTCTGCGCGTGCTTGGGCATGCCGAGGTTCCGGAGACGAGTTCCATCCGGGTGAGCAACGTGTTGGGCGCCAGCGGGTAGGGCCGGCAAGTTTCGAACCGGTGATGCAAAGCGGTGATGCAAAGCAGTGATGTGACGGGTTTTTTTCCTCAGGCAATCGTTGGAGGTACACCATGGGTTTTCGACGGTATGTGGCGGCGAGCGCGCGCGAGGCGATGGACCGGATCCGCAAGGAATTGGGCCCGGACGCGGTGATCCTGTCGAATCGGCGCTCGAACAAGACCGGCCGCGTCGAAATCATTGCTGCGGCTCCGGGAGAAATGCGCGCACTGGTCGAGGACTTCGCTCCGGCCGTAGCGCCTGAGGCGCAACGCGAGCCGGCATTGGCCTTGCGCGACAGCCCGGTCCTGGCTTCGGCACGTGCGCGGGCGCCGGCGCAGGCGGCCCCTGAATCGTTCCAGGAGTTCATCCGTCGGCAGACACCGCAGTCCGCGCGTGCGGGAGCTGTGGCGATGTATGAGGCGGTCTCGCAGGAGCCGCTCTCGGATGCCGTCCACGAGTCGGTAAGGCAACGGGAGGTTCGTCCGCCGGCGCGTGTCGAGGCAGATGCGCCGGCGGTCTTTCGCCGTCGCCCATCGCGACTCGACGGCGTGCCCGCCGCGGCCGCTTCCGCGCCGGCCGTTGCTGCGGTGACCCAAGCGACCCAATCCGACCTGGCCGTGGCCAGCGGCGGGGCGGCCCCAACTCCGGTTTCCGATGTGAGCCAATCGATCGCCTCGGTCGACGCGAGCCCTGCGCCCTCCGCGACCGTGTCGCCTGTAGCGACGAAACCTGTCTCCGATCCGGGCGTGATGGCCGAGTTGCAGTCGCTGCGTTCGACGCTGACGGAGCGGATTTCCCATTTGGAAAAGCAGGTCACGCCGATCGCGACGCCCCCGCGTCCGGATGCCGGCGCGCACGCGCTGGCGCTCAAGCGTCAGGCCATGACGCGCCTACTCATGTCCGGCTTCTCACCGGAATTGGCGCGCCGCCTCGCCGAATCCGTCCCGCCGAACTTGGACGGCAAGGAGACCGAGCCATGGCTGCAGAACAGCCTGGCACAGCAGATCCACTGTGCGGTCGAGGCCGACAACGCGCTCTTCATGCCAGGCGCGGTGGCGTTGGTCGGACCGACGGGCGTGGGCAAGACGACCACGGTGGCTAAGCTCGCCGCGCGCTTCGTCGTACGCCATGGCGCTGGTGCCTTGGGGCTGATCACGCTCGATTCGTACCGCATGGGTGCACACGAGCAGCTGCGCAGCTACGGCCGCATTCTGGGAGTTCCGGCGCAGGTTGCCCACGACGCGGCGAGTCTGCGTGATCTGCTGCGCTCCATGCACGGCAAACGCAAGGTCCTGATCGATACTTGCGGCATGTCGCAGCGCGATCAGCGTCTGGGCGAGATGCTGGCCATGCTCGCCGAGGCTCGCTTCACCGACCAGGAAGTCAGCCGGGTCCTGCTGGTCAACGCCGCGTCGCACGCGGAGACACTGGACGAAGTGGCGCGCGCATGGCGCGTGTCCGGAACGCACGGCGCGATATTGACGAAGATTGACGAGGCGGCCCGCATCGGAGGCGGTCTGGATGCCCTGATCCGTTACCAGCTGCCTCTGTTGGGCCTAACCAACGGCCAGCGCGTGCCCGAGGACTGGCACCCGGGCAATGCCGGGCTGCTCGCCCACATTGCACTCAAGCCCTTCGGCGCCGCGTTTTGCCTGGACAACGCCGAGATCCAATCGATGACCAGCGCGGGAGCGGCCCTTGTCTGAACTACAACCCACAGATGTAATGGCCGGCGTCGACGAGGATCAGGCGAGCGGTCTGCGCCGCTTGTTTGAGCGGATCCCCGCCAACTGGACCTTGGTCCTGCAGCCGCCCCTGCGCTCCGGCACGACGGCCGAATCCCTGGCCGCGCGCGCGCGGCTGCTGGCCTTGCGCAAGGGAGCGACCCTGGTGATCGACGCCTCGCGCACCCAGGTTGCAGCCGCGCTCGGCCTGCGCCTGCGGTACGACCTGGAACACGCTTTGGCCGGCGATTGTGAGATTGCAGAGGCCTGCGCCGGTGCCGGGGGCTCCCTTTGGGTCTTGCCCGCGGCCCGGGCCATGGACCTTGCCGTGGTGGACGAGCAGCATGCCAAGAGGGTCGCCGACGTGCTCCAATCGCTGGCCCTGGGCATGCGCGAAGTCATCCTCGTGCTGCCCGCGGCCCGCATGGCCTGGGTGCGCCATTGTCCGGCGCTCAGGGGAATCGGCGAGGCGGTGATCCCTGTCTTCGGCAGCGCGGAAACGGGCACGGCGGTGCTGACCACGATTCGGCAGGCGGTGAGCGAGTTGGAGATCGGCACTTTTCACCTTCTTTTTCTTGGTATGGGGGAAGCCACGGCCGGTAGGCTGTTGGCTGCAATGGCGGCAATTGCTCGACGCCACTTTGGCGCGACATTGCTGCCCGCAAAACCGTTGGCCGAAGAACCCGGGGCGCGTGCCGGGGCCCGCCCGGCGCATGAATTGCACCGACCCGTGGAGAGGGTGTTTTGAAAAACGACGCTTTCCTTTACAACGCACGCGGTTCGATCGAGCGGCGGCAGGATTACGCCAAGCAGTACGCCCCGCTGGTGCGGCGCATCGCGCACCAGATGATCGCGAAGTTGCCGGCGAACGTCGAACTCGATGACATGATCCAGGCAGGAATGATCGGCCTGATGGATGCGATGCAGCGTTTCGAGGAGTCACAGGGAACGCAATTCGAGGTTTATGCGGCCAGCCGGATACGCGGCGCGATGCTCGACGAACTGCGTGCGGGCGATTGGCTGCCGCGGTCGGCGCGCAAGAGCCAGCGCGATATCGAGAATGCCATCCACCGCCTGGAACAGCGCCTGCAGCGCGCGCCCCAGGAGAGCGAAATCGCCAAGGAACTGCAGATGTCGGTGTCCGGACTACCAGGAACTGCTGGGCGACGCCAGGGGCGCGCAACTGGTGTACTTCGACGATCTGGGCGGCAGCAACGACAGCGACGACTATTTGGAACGCCATGTCGCGCAGACCGGTGGCGAACCGCTGGAAGTGCTGCGCGACAAGCGTTTTCGCACCGCCTTGGTGGCCGCGATCGAGGACCTCCCGGACCGCGAAAAGCTGCTGATGAGCATGTATTACGAACAGGACATGAACCTGCGCGAGATCGGCGCTGTCATGGGCGTGACCGAATCGCGGGTCTGCCAGCTCCACAGCCAGGCCGTATCGCGCCTGCGCGCCAAGCTCAAGAGCTGGTAGCGCCGCACGGCGGTTTTTGACGGACGGATGCCGTTGTGCCGGTGCGCAAAATACAAGGTGAATGCAAGTCGACTTTCTTCAATCGAGGTCATCAACTTCGATTGGAATCCGTCGAAATCAAGGAGTGCGACCCGGGGTATCCGATCACGGATCGCGTTTCTGGAGCCTCATGATGGGTGTAATGGAGCGGTTCGAGCCGAAGCTTGCGGTGCACGCACGCGAATACCTGACCTTCCGGCTCGACACGGAAGAGTACGGCATCGACATCCTGAAGGTGCAGGAGATTCGCGGCTACGAGAACGTGACCAAGATCGCCGGTGCGCCACCCTACGTTCGCGGGGTGATCAACCTGCGCGGCGTGATCGTTCCCATCATAGACCTGCGCATGAAATTCAAACTGGCCGACGCCAAGTTCGACGACTTTACCGTCGCCATCATACTTAATCTGACCGGCCGCACGGTCGGCGCGGTGGTCGATTCGGTTAGCGACGTGCTGGAGCTCGAGCCAGAGCAGATCAAGGCCGTGCCGGAATTCCAGACGATGCTCGATTCGGACTACATTACTGGCTTGGGCAGCATAGGGACCGGGGAGGATGCTCGCATGTTGATTCTGCTCGATATCGACAAATTGATGGCCAGTTCGGACATCGCGCTCGTCGCTCAGGGTGCCGAGCGCGCAGCCGGCCGTGCTGCAGCCAATTCCGAGGGACGCTGATGTTCAAGCGCATCTCGATCTTCTGGCGGCTGGTCCTATCCTTCGTCTTGCTGGCGTTGATCGGTGCAGCCATCGGCACCGTTGGGGTGATGAGCACGGCGCGCATGAACGGCCGTGCCCAGCTCACCTTCGATCAGGACGTGATGGGGTTGAAGTTAACGACTGGCGCGGAAACCGCGATCGTCAATTCGGGGCACGCCATCGGGTCAGCCATCCTCGCGCCGGACGAAGCAACGCGTTCGCAACTGCTGTCCGATGCGCGGCGCTATCGCGACGATGCCAGGGCGCGTCTTGACAAGGCGGCGCCATTGTTTGACAACGAACAGGGCCGCGACCTGATGGCGCTGACGCACGCTCTTCTTGAACAGTACGACGATGCTTTGGCCAAGCTGGCGAGCAGCGTGGAACGCGAGAAGGCCGGCGAACATGCGCAATCGGAGGCCCTGCTGCTCGGCCCATTCTCCGACGCACTCGGTGCATTGACGTCGTCCAGCCATGCCCTGACAGAGTGGAAGATTTCCGGTTCCAAGCAAAATGCCGACGACACCGCGGTCGCGTTTCAATCGAGCACGGCGACCGTCTTGGGCCTGACGCTTGCGGGGATCCTTGCCGCGCTGGGCCTGGGTATCGCGCTTGCACGCTCGATCGCCAATCCCCTGAGGCAGGCGATCGCGCTGGCCGATGCCGTCGCAGCCGGTGACCTGAGCGCGGAAATCGAACCGGAGGGGACCGACGAACTGGCCCACCTCCAGCGGTCGCTGCGCGATATGGTGCTGAACCTGCGCAAGCTCGTATCGTCGGTGCGATCTGGCGTCGACTCGTTCGCGATCGCGTCCGGGCAGATTGCCTCGGGCAACCAGGACCTATCGACGCGTACCGAGCAGCAGGCGAGCAGCCTGGAGCAAACCGCCTCTTCGATGGAGCAGTTGTCCAGCGCGGTAAAGCAGAACACCGAATCGGCCCGTCAGGCTAACCAGCTGGCTGCCGCGGCTTCGGAGGTTGCCGGTCGTGGCGGCGAAGCGGTCGGCCAGGTGGTCGACACGATGGGCCAGATTCAGGCGAGCAGCCGCAAGATCGCGGAAATCATTGGCGTCATCGATGGGATCGCCTTCCAGACCAATATCTTGGCGCTCAACGCGGCGGTCGAGGCAGCGCGCGCCGGCGAGCAGGGGCGAGGATTCGCGGTGGTCGCCGGCGAGGTGCGCAACCTCGCGCAACGCAGCGCACAGGCGGCGCGCGAAATCAAGAGCCTCATCGCCGACTCGGTGACCAAGGTTGAAAGCGGCTCACGCCAAGTCACCGAGGCGGGCAAGACCATGCAGGACCTCGTGTTGCAGGTGCGTCGGGTGACGGACCTGCTCGGCGAAATTGCCTCGGCGACGGTCGAGCAAAGTTCGGGCATCGGGCTGGTGAACAATTCTGTCACCCAGCTCGATCAGATGACTCAGCAAAACGCAGCCTTGGTTGAGCAGAGCGCGGCCGCCGCGGCGAGCTTGCGCAAGCAGGCAGAGCAGTTGGCCCAGGCCGTTGCAATTTTCAAACTCGGCCGGCACGAATCGACCCGGGCCATTGCTTCGGCCCAGGCGACATCGCGCGACCGTATCGCGGTGACCAGCCCCGTGCCCCCGCCATCCTCCAAGAGTGCAGACGGATCGTCGGGTTCGCCGTCTTCGGGCCCGGCCCCCTCGGGGCCGGCCAAAGGGCCTCCTGGGCCGCAGCGCGGCGCGCCCCCGCCCCCGTCGCCAGCAAAGAGCGACGATTGGGAGGAGTTCTAGGCCGGCATCGGTCGAACCCAAGCGCCCGGGCGCGAAGATTCAACGACCGCGGCACCGGGCCCCTTTGCGGACGCAGGCGCGTCCGCGGTCGTTTTCAGCAAACCGGCAAGGTTGGGTGGGCGGGCGCGCGAAAATCAGGCGCTGCGGGGGGGTGCGGCCGCCAGACGGCCGGCGGTCGCCAGGCCATCGGCGCCATACAGACCAAATCCGCCCAGTGCGCCCTGAAGGCAACGCAGACGTGCGCGGTTGAAGAGCACGCGCGGGCTCAGTACGATGGCATTGCGCCGGTTGAGCTCACGCGCGCGCGCCAAGGCTTGCGTCCAGGCCGGCGGAAGCTCGCGGCGCCCGCCGGGTTCTTGGCTCACGATCTGGTCGGAATGGGACGCTAGGCGCGCAAGCAGCTGCTTTTTGCGCGCAAGCGCGCTTTCGATTCGTACGGCGTCCTGATCCAGCAGCGCCTGGTACTCGGCCTGCAAGCAGTCGAGCAACTCCAGAAGGCTTTCAGCAGCGGCTGGATCGTTCCAGGTCATCGGTTGCGTCGCGGTTGGCGGATCAGCCGTTGCCGCCGGACTTGCCGGCCAGTGTCGCTGCGCTTTCGAGCAGCTTGTCGGCAACTGCGCCGGCATTCACCTGGTATTGACCCGAGGAGATGGCAGCGGTCACTTCATTGACCTTCGCGACATCGAAGTCCGACTGGGAAAACTGCGCCTCTAGCTGGCTCAGACGCGTCGCCGGGTCAGCGGCCGGTGCCGCCGTCGTGCTCGAGGTGTTCGCCGTCGCGGTCGATGGCGCACCCTTGGCCCCGGCTCGGCTCGGCGCCGTGGCCGTTGCCGGCTTGGGTGTTGCCGTATTCACGATCTTCATGGCGCCCGACTCCTGCAATTGCTTGGCCTTGACATCGAATCGGCCTCCTCGGGTGAAACTTGAGGCCCATCATGCCACTTATAGCCATCCGAAGCGATCTCAAACCTCAAGGGACATTCATCGACGGATTCTAGAAACTGACTTCGACGACGCGCCCCTTTTGGGCGATCCCCGCAATCGTACGCCCAGATTCGGTGCGTACCCGTACCATTTCCCCGGGAGCGGCGGTTGCCAGGGCGGTGCCTTCGGTGGTGATCGAGAACCCGCTGCCGATACCAACGAGCTTTACCGATTCGCCCTGGCTGACCGCTGGCAGCCTGCGCAAGGCGTTGAGCGGGATCGCCTGGCCCACTTCAAGGGCACGCACACAAACCTTGTCTTGCAATTCCTCGGGGTCCTTGACCACTCCTCCAGGCTCCCCGGTCAGGTCGGCTTCAGCCAAGCGCAGCGCGGTGGCCGAGATGGGTTGCATCGCCGGCAGAGGCTGGACGGCGATCAATGCCGGACCGTAAAGACGCACCATCACCGGAATGGATATCGACCAGCCCGGGCGTTGCAGACAGCGATAGCCGACGAAGCTATTGCCCCACAATCGCGACCCGGGTCGAAGAAAAACCTCGGTGTGTTCGCAAGCGGCAAGACGCAGGCGCGAATCCACGTCGCCGACGGAGACTTCCGCACGCAGTTGCGGCCGGGTCCGCACCAACTCGGCACCAACGAACTCGCGTACGCGTTCGGCGACGCTTTTGCCGGTTTCGACAGGTGGCGCGGCCGATTCCTGCGCCGCGACGGTCGCCGACGCCAGAACCAGACATGCCAACAGCGCAAAGAGGGGCCAACGCATCATGCTGGCAACAATAGACTCGGCGCCCCCCGGGAATCGTCTGAAAAGGGGGGTCGTACCAGTCCAATCGATTGAGGGCGACAGCAGTCGGAGAAGAAGATCGTCGGCCGGAGAACTTTTCCGCCGATCAGTATCGCGCCTCGAACCAATAATCGGCACCACAGCGAGAAACTTTAGCTGAGCTCGAACCTTGGAGGACAAGCATCATGGCCGGTGGCCTCATCGATCCGATCGCATTTCAGTCGCAGGCGCTCGAGCTGCAGGCCCAGCGCGGCCGGGTGCTGGCGTCGAACATCGCCAATGCGGACACGCCGAATTACAAGGCGCGCGATTTCGACTTTGCGCAGGCGCTGGCGGCGGCCACGAGCAATAGCGCAGCGACGGGGCGCTTGAGCGCGACGCGCACCAATGCCGGGCACTTGGCTGGCCCGGGCGCGAGCGCGGCCAGTCCGGCGCTACTGTACCGCGCGCCTTTGCAGAGTTCCATCGACGGCAACACCGTCGATCTGGACGTCGAACGGGCCAACTTTGCCCAGAATTCGGTGCGGTACGAGGCCACGTTGCGCTTTCTCAACGGTCAGATCAAACAGATGATGACGGCGATCAATGGTCAGTAGCCGCTCCCCGCGGGTAGTGCCGGCAACGGCGGTACCGCGGACCAACGACGTGCAATAAAGAGCCCCAAGCGAGTCCGGCAACAGCAACAGAAAGCAAGAGGTCGTCCATGTCGCTCTTCCAGGTTTTCGATGTTTCCGCCTCGGCGATCTCCGCCCAGAGCCAGCGCTTGAACGTCGTGGCCAGCAATCTGGCCAATGCGGAGTCGGTCGCCGGTCCCGACGGCAAGCCGTACAAGGCGCGCCAAGTGGTATTCCAGACGCAGATGCTCGGCAACGATCCGGCGTCGGCCGGCGTCGGCGTATCGCAGGTGGTCGAGGACGATTCGGCGCCGCGCAAGGTACACGATCCGCAAAACCCAGCGGCCGACAGCGAGGGCAACGTCACCATGTCCAACGTCAATCCGATCGAGGAGATGGTGAACATGATTTCGGCTTCACGCGGCTACCAGACCAATGTCGACGTGATGAACACCGCAAAAGGACTGCTGCAGAAGGTACTGCAGCTCGGTTCATAGGAGCAACAGCCAAATGACCACCAACAGCGTTACGGGTGCCAGCGCGAGTTCCAATCCCTACAGCGCGCTGCTCGCCAACAGCGCGATTACCGCCTCCTCCAGCACGTCGGCGACGGCCGCCGGCAGCGCGAGCACCGGTGTTCTGGGTTCCTCGCAGGATCTGGCGCAAACCTTTCTTACCCTCTTGGTTGCGCAGATGAACAACCAGGATCCGCTCAATCCGGTGGACAACAACCAGTTGACTACCCAGATGGCGCAGATCAGCACGGTGACCGGGATCAACAAACTAGATACGAGCGTCCAGGGACTGCTGTCGCAGCTGCAGCAAAGCGCGACGATCCAGTCGGCCCAATTGACGGGGCATTCGGCGCTGGTTGCCGGCTCGGCCCTCACGCTAAACAACAACTCGAGCAGTTCCACCGGCGTAAGCGCCGTGGGCGGATTCAGCCTGGCCAGCCCCGCCAGCAATGTGACGGTCAACGTCCTCAACTCATCCGGGCAGACGGTGGACACGATGCAGCTTGGGGCGCTGGGGGCGGGGCTACAGGATTTCACCTGGGACGGATCGACCACCGCCGGCGGCACGGCGGCAGCGGGCCGGTACACATTCCAGGTCCAAGCCACTTCGAGCTCGGGCGCACCGGTCGCGGCCACCCTCTACAACGTCATGTCCATCATCGGAGCGGTGCCGCAGAGCGGCGGAGGGGTCGACCTGATGTTGAGCAACGGCAAGCAGGTGCCATACAGCGCCATCGCACAGATCATTTGATTGGGTATTGGCAGGCACGCGGCCACGACCTCCGCGGCTGGGCCAAGCAGGGTTAGCACCATTTTCAGGAGAAAGACATGGGTTTTGCACAAGCATTGTCCGGATTGCAGGCCGCGTCCGCGTCGCTCGACAACATCGGCAACAACATTGCCAACGCATCGACCATCGGATTCAAGGACGTGAAGACGGATTTCGCCGATGTGTACGCGTCGTCTGTCTGGGGCACCACGTCCAATCAGGTCGGCATCGGCGTTCAGGTCGCCGCCGTGACGCCGCAGTTCACCCAGGGCAACATCACGACGACCAGCAATCCGCTGAACATTGCCATCAATGGTTCCGGATTCTTCCAGATGCAGAGCAACGGCGTCACGACGTACTCGCGCGACGGCGAATTTTCGCTCAACAGTGCCGGGTACATCGTCAATGCGGCCGGGCAGCAGTTGCTCGGCTACCAAGCCACGGCAAACGGCACGATCGCCAATGGCGCCGCAGGGCCGCTTAGCCTCTCCAATGCCCCGATCCCTCCGGTGCAGACGACCAAGGCGAGCTTCTCGCTGAACCTGAACTCTTCGAGCCCGGTGATTACCTCGGCCTTCAACATGGCCGACAGTACGACGTACAACTCGTCCACCTCGATGACCGTCTACGACTCGCTTGGCGACCCGCATACGATGTCACTGTATTTCACCCAGACCGCCGCCGACCAATGGAGCGTGAACGCAAGCGTCGACGGTACCGCGCTCGCCGGCAATCCGGTCCAGACCTTGACATTTAACTCCGCCGGTCAATTGTCGGCCGACGCCGCCGGCGCCTTGACCGCCGGAACCGATGCCACCACGACGCTGTCGATCCCCGACGCTACCGGGGCGGCAACGCCCATGTCGATCACGCTGGACTTTCCCTACGCGTCGACCAGCCAGTACGGCTCGGCCTTCGCCGTCAGCGCGAACACGCAGAACGGAAACACCACCGGTCAGCTATCGGGCTTTTCGATCTCCAACGACGGAATCATCTCCGGCGAGTACACCAACGGCAAGACGCTTGCTCTGGGCCAGATCGCCTTGGCCAACTTCTCCGATCCGCAGGGACTGATCGCCTTGGGTGGCAACCAGTTCCAGCAGAGCCAGGCCTCCGGTGCGCCGATCGTTGGCGCACCGGGCGCCGGATCGCTGGGGACGGTGCAGTCGGGCGCGCTCGAAAGCTCCACCGTGGACATCACCACCGAGCTGGTGAACTTGATCACCGCGCAGCGTGCCTATCAAGCGAACGCCGAGACGGTGAAGACGGTCGATCAGGTCCAACAGACGCTGATGAGCCTGCGCTAAGTTTCCTAGCGCACCGATGCACGAAGCCAACCGGATACAGCCGTGGACCGCCTGATCTATACCGCCATGACCGGCGCCAAATACGTGTTCGATCGCCAGGCAACGCTGGCGAACAATTTGGCCAACGCCAGTACGACCGGTTTTCGTGCCGATACGATGGGTATGCGCGCCGTGCCGATCAGCGGTCCCCAGGCGGGCACGCGCGTGTTCGCGGTCGAAACGACGACCGGGTCGGATTTCACGCCCGGGCAGCTGACGTCCACAAGCCGCAACCTGGACGTGGCGATACAGGGCCAGGGCTGGTTTGTCGTGCAGGGCACGGACGGCACCGAAGCGTACACGCGCGCCGGCGGCCTGCAGGTCGGGTCCGATGGCACGCTGCAATTGTCCAGCGGGATGCAGATCGTCGGTACCGGCGGCCCGATCACGATGCCGGCCGACGCCCAGTCGGTCCAGGTGGGATCGGACGGCACCGTGAGCGTCAAGAGCGCGAGTTCAACGCTGCCGACGACAATCGGTCAGCTCAAGCTGGTCAATCCGCCGGTGACCGATCTGACCAAGGGACTCGATGGAATGTTCCGACTCAAGAGCGGGGATACGGCCGATGCCGACCCGGCCGTGCACGTGATCGGCGGAACCCTGGAGGGTAGCAACGTCAACATCATCGGGTCGATGGTCGACATGATCGGCGCGGCACGCCAGTACGAGATGCAGTTAAAGATGTTGAGCACGGCCGAACAGAACGAGCAGAAGGCCGGTACGGTCTTGAGCACCTGACGGGCGCGCCGGACCGAGGAACCTGAAACACACTAGGCGGTACCTTTTTGCCGGGCTTTGCCTGGCGGGCACTGCGGAGATCGAGCATCATGATGCGAAGCTTGTCGATAGCCAAGACCGGGATGGACGCCCAGCAAACCCAACTGGACGTGATCTCCAACAACCTGGCCAACGTCAGCACGACGGGATTTAAGTCTTCTCGCGTGGCGTTCCAGGATCTTCTGTACCAGAACCTGCGCCAATCGGGTGCCAATTCGACGCAGAACACGGAGTTGCCGACCGGCCTCACGGTCGGTACCGGGGTTGCTCCGGTCGCCACGGAAACCATGTTTTCCCAGGGCAATCTGCAGCAGACGAGCAACCAGTTCGATCTGGCCATCAATGGCCAGGGCTTTTTCCAGGTGCAAATGCCCGACGGCACGACGCAGTTCACGCGCGACGGCTCGTTCCAGGTGAATTCAACCGGACAGCTGGTCACGGCGTCCGGGTTCCCGGTGACGCCGGCCATCACGATCCCGGCCGGGGCGCAGACGGTCACTGTCGGGCAGGACGGCACGGTGACCGTCACGTTGCAGGGTAAGTCGGCTCCGCAAACGGTCGGCACGATACAGCTGGCGAATTTCATCAACCCGCCGGGCCTGCAGGCCAACGGCCAGAACCTTTACATGGAGACGGCCTCGTCGGGAACCCCCAGCGTCAACACGCCGGGAACCAACGGGCTGGGAACCGTGCAGCAGGGCTTCATCGAGACCAGCAATGTCAACGTGGTCGCGGAGCTGGTCAACATGATCCAGACGCAGCGCGCCTATGAAATGAACTCCAAGTCCGTGCAGACGGTCGATCAGATGCTGGCCAAGCTGAGCGATCTGTAGGCCCGACAGAAACGCCATGAAATCCGTCTTGCAACGAACCAGGCGCGGCGGGGCGCTGTGGGCCTGCTGCGCGCTGGCCGTGCTGCTTTGCTCGTGCGCCGCGCCACGCGCTCCGGTGGCGACGAATGCACCGACCACCGCAAAGCCGCTGCCCTACGATCCGCTGGCTACCGCGCCGACCGGGGGCATCTTTCGCACCAATAACAACATGTTTCTCTTTGAGGACCGCAAGCCGCGCACGGTGGGTGATCTGCTGACGGTGCAAATCAACGAGAACCTCAATGCCAGCCAGACGGCCAATTCGAGCACCGAGAAGAAGACATCGACCACGATGAAACTGCCGGCGATCTCGGGTGTGCTGGGGCACGGCATCAATGGGCTCAACCTCAGCGCGGCCGGGGACAACGCCTTCGATGGCACTGGACAGACCGCTTCGAGCGGCGCATTTGCCGGCACGATCACCGTGACGGTGGTCGAAGTTCTGGCCAACGGCAACCTGGTGATCGCGGGGGAAAAACAGATCGGCATTCGCCAAAACTCCGAGGTCTTGAAGCTGAGCGGCGTGATCGACCCGGCCTTCATCCAGCCGGGCAACATGATCAGTTCGACGCAGCTGGCCGACGTACGCCTCGATTATCGCGGCGGCGGATCCATCGAGGAGGCCCAGATCCAGGGCTGGCTGGGCCGGTTCTTCAACTCCTGGATGCCATTTTGATCGTCAACGGCAAGTACCCATCGAAACGGGAAGTTGGTCATGCAGCGATATGAGTTGACTTGGCGCGGCGGCGCCGGCGAGCGGGGTGCATGGCGTGCAGCCGTGCGGATCGCCTGGGCGCTGGCGCTCATCGCGCTGTGCTGGCTGCCGGCGGCGCGGGCCGAACACCTGCGCGACTTGGCCGCGATACAGGGCGTGCGCAGCAACCCGCTCATCGGCTACGGCTTGGTCGTTGGTCTGGACAGCACCGGCGATCAGACGACGCAGACCCCGTTCACCATCCAGACCCTGCAGACCATGTTGCAGCAGCTGGGCATCACGCTGCCGGCGGGGACGAACCCGATGCTGAGCAACGTGGCGGCCGTGATGGTTACCGCCGTGCTGCCGCCGTTTGCGCAGCCGGGCCAGCCCTTGGACGTGACCGTGTCGTCGATGGGCAATGCCAAAAGCCTCAAGGGGGGCACGCTGCTCATGACGCCCCTGAAGGGAGCCGACGGGCTGACCTATGCGGTGGCCCAGGGCAATATTCTGGTGGGCGGCGCCGGCGCCTCGGCCGGCGGCTCCAAGGTCAAGATCAATCAGTTGTCCGCGGGCCGGATCCCCGACGGGGCTACCGTCGAGCGCGCCGTGCCCTCGCCGTTTCAGCTCGGGGATCATTTGCGGCTCGAACTCCATACCAGCGACTTCGCGACCGCGGGCGCCGTGACCGATGCGATCAACGCCGCGATGGGGGAGGGTACGGCCTCGGCGCGCGATGGCCGGGTGATCGAGGTCAAGGCGCCGACGTCCTCCAACGCCCGGGTGCGGTTTGTCGCGGATCTGGAAAATATCGAAGTCACGACCGAGGAGCCGGCCGCGCGCGTGGTGATCAACGCCCGCACCGGCTCGATCGCGATGAATCGCACGGTCACGCTCGAGCCGGCGGCGGTGGCGCACGGCAACCTGTCGGTGACGATCACGTCCACGCCGATGGTGTCGCAACCCGGACCGCTGTCCGGCGGTCAGACCACGGTGACCCAGAAGACGGATATCTCGATCAAGCAAGACGGCGGCGTGCTCATGAAGCTGCCGGCCGCCACCAACCTGGCGGACCTGGTCAAGGCGCTCAACTCGCTGGGCGCCAATCCCGGGGATCTGGTTTCGATCCTGCAGGCGCTCAAGGCCTCGGGCGCTTTGCGTGCCGAGGTCGAGGTCATCTGAGCCGCCGGACATGACCTCATCGACCGCGAGCTCGCAGACGGCCGTCGCCACCAATTCGGTGGCGGCGGACTCGCATTCGCTGGACCAGTTGAAGATGCTGGCGAACAAGGAACCGGCCAAGGCCGTCAAACAGGTGGCCACGCAGTTCGAGGCCATGTTCATGCAAATGGTGCTCAAAACCATGCGCGAGGCAAGCCTCAAGTCGGGTTTGCTCGATTCGGCCGAGCAGCAAACCTATATCGGCATGCTCGACGAACAGATGGCGCAAAAAATCGCCGCCGGCGGTACCGGTTTGGGCGATGTGATCGCCCGCCAATTGAGCCGCAATCTGCCGCAGACGACCGACGCGGCCGCGACAGCCGCCGCGTCCCCGCCGGTAGTGGGACCGACGCCGCCGGGCGCTGCTGAGGCCATCGCAGTGGCCAGCACGGGCCGACCGACCGGCGCCCTGGTGCAGTCCATTCGGGCAGCGCAGTTTCTGCGTAACGCCAAATGACCCGCCGTCGCCGCTGGGCAGCGCTCGCTCGGGCGAGATCCGTCGGTCCGGAAGGGCCAGCAAAGGCGTGCCATCGCGACGACAGCTCAAGCATGGCCACGGCGCGCCGATATCCAGTTACGGTGAGGTGAACGAAAATGACCACGGGGATATTGTCGATCGGAGCTAGTGCGCTGGACGCCGCATACACGGCGCTGCAGACCACGGGCAACAACATCGCCAACGCCAATACGCCGGGCTATTCGCGCGAGGTGACGAGTTTCACGCCGGAGCTTTCGTCGAGCATCGGCGGCATGTACCTTGGCAGCGGAGTGCAGGTCAATGCCATCTCCCGCGTCTACAGCAGCTTTCTGGGACAGCAAACGAACGTGGCGCAGGCCTCGGCCAGCCAAGCCGATTCGGCCGCCAGCTTGACCGGACAAATCAACGGCCTGTTCTCCGACAACGCGACCGGTCTGGGCGCATCGATCGACAATTTCTTCAAGCAGATCCAGGCGCTGACCTCGAACGCCAGCAGTTCGGCCACGCGGGTGACGACGCTGGCGGCGGCGCAGCAGATGGCGAGCCAGTTCAACAACTACTACTCGCAGCTGCAGTCGATGAGCCAGTCCACCCAGGCGCAGATCGGCGGGCAGATCACGACCGTCAATGGGACGGTGGCGCAGATCGCCGGCCTCAACGACCAAATCGCCCTGGCCACGGCCAGCGGCCAGACGCCCAACTCGCTGCTGGACCAGCGCAACCAGGACATTCTGACGCTGAACAAGTCCATCGGGGTTACGACCACCACGCAAAGCAACGGGGCGATCGACCTGTACCTGGCCAATGGCCAGCCCCTATTGGTCGGCGACCAGACGTACGCGCTCACCATGGGCCAGGACCCGGCCAATCCGCAGAACATCGTCGTCGGAACGAGCAGCGGCAGCAACATCAACGCGCTCGACCCGAACAACGCCGGCGGCGGCGCGATCGGTGCGCTGCTGCAATTTCGGACTCAGACGATACCCAGCGTGGAGAACCAGATCGGCCTGTTGGCCGTCACGCTGTCGTCGCAGATGAACGCCGTACAGACGCAGGGGACGGATCTGAACGGAGCCAAGGGGGGCCAATTCTTTTCCACGCCGACGATCACCGCTTCGGCCGCGTCCACGAACCCCGATTCGACGACGGTTTCGCTGAGCGCCAGTTACAGCGACGTTACCCAGCTGCAGGCCTCGAACTATAAATTGACGGTCGTCAACAACGGCACGGTGGGCAGCGCCAGCTACACGCTCACCCAGCTTTCCACCGGCGCGCAGACCACGTTCTCGTCGCTGCCGATCTCCGCTGACGGCATGACCTTGAGCCTCACCGGAACCCCGGCCAACGGCGACACCTTCCTCATTCAGCCGGTACAGTTCGGCGCGGCCAATATGAGTGTCGCCCTGACGGACGGCTCGCAGATCGCGGCGGCCAGTCCCCTGCAGGCCTCGGTGGCGACGACCGGCTCTTTGGCGGTGGGCAACCTGAGCCTGCAGCCGCTGCCGACCCAGCCCAATCCGAACCAGTTCGCCGGTCTGAACGACCCCGTCACGCTCAACTTCACCAGTCCGACGCAGTACACGTACACCGACTCGACGACCGGGGTTACCTCCGCGCCGCAAACCTACACCGCCGGCGGTTCGATCAATGTCAATGGCTGGTCACTGGCCTTGACGGGTACGCCGGCCAGCGGCGACACGGTGACCGTTGCTCCTGCAACCGCCGGCGCGGCCAATTTTCCCGGGCCGAACGACGCCCGCAACGCCGATCTGATGGCCCAGCTGCAGGGCCAGTACATCGTCAACGGCGCGACGCTGGATCAGGCGTACGCCGGCGTCGTGGCCAACGTCGGTACGCTGGCCTCGACCGCGACGACGAACCAGAGCTCTGCGGCCGCGATATTGCAAAGTGCCACGACCGCGGAAAGCTCGGTGTCCGGTGTCAATCTGGACGAGGAGGCCTCGAACCTGCTGCGGTTCCAGCAGATGTACCAGGCGGCCGCCCAGATGATCACAGCGGCCAATACCATCTTCAATGCGTTGCTGGCGGACGTGAACGCTGCCTGATATGGGCTCTTGCCACCGACGGCTGACTGCCTCCTAGGATACGACCATGATCCGCGTTTCTACCGCCAACATTTACCTGACCGGCGTTTCGCGCATCAACTCCGACCAGTCGGCGATGATGACGACGGAGGCCGAGCTGTCCAGCGGCAAGCAGATCAACTCCCCTGCGGACAACCCGGTGGGCGCGGCCCAGGCAACTTTGCTGCAAAGCAGCGAAACCCAACTGGGGCAGTACGCCAGCAATCAGGCCCAGGCGACGCAGTTTCTCAACAATTCCTCGTCGACGATGACCCAGGCGATCAACGTCCTGCAGTCGGTCAACACCTCCTTGGTCCAGGCGGGCAACAGCAATTTGAATTCGACCGACCGCGGTGCCATTGCCGCGCAACTGCAGCAGGACCTCAATCAGCTCGTCGGACTGGCCAACACCAGCGACAACGAGGGCGGCTATCTGTTCGGTGGTTCCGTCACGTCGGGCCCGCCTTTCGTGCAGAACGGCAACAATGTGGTCTACACCGGCGACCATCTGGAATCGAGCGTGCAGATTTCGCAGACGCGCAGCGAGCAGGTGAAGTATTCCGGGTCTGCGGTGTTCCTGCAGATCCCGACGGGAAACGGCACCTTCGTGACCGCGGCGGGAACCGGCACAACGGGAACCGGCAATACGGGCACCGGGTCGATCAGCGCGGGAACGGTGACGTTACCCACCAACCTGACCGGGGACACCTACACGATCACCATGACCGGGGGGGCACCCGGCACTCCCGCGACGTCGTTTACGGTGACGAATACGAGTACGGTCCCGCCGACGACCGTGAACGTGCCCAGCAATAGCTACACGACGAGCCCCACGACCGTCCAGTTCGACGGCATGCAATTTGACCTGAGCGGCGCCCCGAACGTGGGCGACACTTTTACCATCGCGCCATCGACCAACCAATCAGTCTTTAGCATGATCGCCGGGGCGATTAACGCGTTGCAGGCGCCCACGGGCACGCCGGCGCAGGCGGCGGCCAGCTCGTCGGCCCTTAATAGCGCCTTGAGCGGCGTTGGTCAGGCCATCACCAGCTTCTCGACGACGCAGGCCGCGATGGGCGCGCAGCTGGCCGAACTCCAGACCTACAGCACCATCAACAGCGACCAGAATCTGCAGGACCAGACCCAGGTCTCGGCGATCGTCGACTTGAACTACGCCCAGGGCGTGTCCCAGCTGACCCAGCAGCAGACCCAGTACCAGGCGGCCTTGCAAAGTTACGCCGCCATTTCCAAGCTCTCGCTCTTCAACTATGTTGGCTAGCCGTCCTCGGCTTCCGGTATTCTTCGTCTGGGACCGCCCGGTCATGGCCTGTGACCCGGGGCGGCGCGGGAATACGGCAGCACGGGGAACGATCGGACGTGGCGGATTCGATGACTTTCGATCGCAGGACGGGTGCGCTCTCTTGCGCGGCCGGCGCCGACGGGGCTGCCGGCGTCGCCACGCTGGTCTCTAGCACGAGCCCGGAGCCGTCCTTCATTCTGGCCGCCGTGCCACCGGCCGGCGACACGCTCGGTGGGGCAGGGCGCCAACTGCCGCGGCCGCCGGTTTCGGACCTTTTTGATCAGATCCAGGACGGGGTATGGCGCTTTGACCGCCAATTGGCGATCGTCTATGCCAATCCGGCGATGATCATGGCCACGGCGGTGTCCTGGGACGAATGCGCGGGACGGCGGCTGGGCGCGATCGAGCCGCTGCGTGAGTTTGCCCCGCTGTGGGAAGCCAAGCTCGGGGCGGTTTTCGACTCGCTGGAAAGCCGCGCCTTCAAGTTCACCTATCCGCACCCGAGCGGCGTGCGCAGTTTTGATGTGCGCCTGTACTTGGAGCGCAGCGGGACCGGCGAGGCAACGCACGTCACCGCCATCGCGCGTGATATCACCGTGCCGCGCCACGCCCTGCAGGCGACGCGAACCGCGGACGCCATGGTTTCGACGCTGCTATCGAGCGCGCGCAGCGGCATGGCCGTGCTCGACCGGGACCTGCGCTACGTGCGCTGCAATGCGAATCTGCTGCAACTGCTCGGCGTCGAGCAAGGTCTGCTCCTCGGGAGGCGTCTAGACGAGGCTTTCGACCTCAGTGCGCAGACGGACGTCATGAAATCGCTGCGGCGCATGCGAGACAACGACTTGCGTAGTGCGCATCAGGTCGAATATCAGTTTTGCGCTGGCGACTTCCCGTGGATCCGCGAACGGCGCACGCCGCTGTTCGACGCCCGGGGCCATTTCGACGGGGTCTTCATCACCGTCGAGCGGCTGGATCGGGAACGTTTCGCCGAGTCCTCGTTGGCGGCCTTGCGTAGCGCGCTCGATTCGGCAGGCGAAATGGTGCTCGAAATCCGCCGCGACGGCGCGATTGTCGATGCCAACGAGACGGCGCTCGCGTGGCTCGGTTACAGCCGCGAGCAGCTGACCAACCTGCGCCTGGGGGCGATCGATGCCAATCTGACCGAGGATCGCTTCGCGCAGATTCTCGATGCCCTGATGGGCCGGGGCGCTTTCCAGGGCGAGACGCGCTACCGCACGCGGATGGGTTCGGAGTTCCCGGTGGATGTGGTTTTGCAGCGCGTCGAGCATGGCGAGCGCGAGTTCATATTCCTGCTGGTGCGCGATATTTCGGACCGCAAGCGCATCGAGGTTTCATTGGCCGACTATGGCGAGCGCCTTTCGACCATCTTCAACGAAAGTCCGGTCGGGATTGTCCTGCTGGATGCCAATTTCCACGTGCGCCGCGCCAATCGCGCTGCCTGCTCGCTGCTGGGCCAGCGCGAGAATGAACTGCTGGGGCTGGACCCGACCTGCGTACTTCATCCGGAGGACCGTGAGGCCAGTTTGCGCCAGCGCGGACGCTTGGCGATCGTCGGCAGCTCGGTGACGGAGGAGGATCGCCGGCTGCTCGGCCCCGACGGCAATGTCGCCTGGGTCAACCTGATGTGGCGCACCCTGGGAAGCGCCGAGGGCGAGCGCGAATACCTGTTGGTGTTGGAGAACTTCACCGAGCGCAAGCGCTACGAGGAGCGGCTGCAGCGGCTTTTGGCGGAAAGCCGCGTGATCTTCGATACCGCGCTGGTCGGACTGCTCTTTGTGCGCGACGGCAACGTGCTGCGCGTCAACGCCGCGATGGAGGAATTGCTCGGCTGCGAGCCCGGGACGCTGGTCGAGCAGGTCCAGCTGTTCGCCCACCCATCCGACCGTCTGTTGCTGGCTGCATTGGGCGAGCGCTACGCGGAAATCCAGGCCAAAGGGGCCTGCGAGTTCGAGTTGTACCTGTACCGGCGCCGCGGCGATCCTATCTGGGTGACCGTCCAGGGTCGCGCGGTGAACCCCGAACGGCCCGACCTGGGTTACATCTTCGCGTTCGTCAACATCGATCAGCGCAAGCGTTCCGACCGCGAGCTGCGCGCCACGGTCAGCGAGCTGCAATTGATTTTCGACAACGCCCTGGTGTCGATCGTCTACGTGGCCAACGACATGGTGATCAAGGCCAACGCCGCCGGCGAGCGACTATTCGGCTTCGGCGGCGCCGGCCTGAACGAGGTGGCGTTCAGTTCGCTGTTCGTGGAAGCCGACGCCTGGAGCCGCGTTCAGGGCCAGTGCGGCGCGGTGGCCGGTCCTGCGCTGGACTTGCTTGCGGAAAGCGGCGAGGACCGTGCCGGCGTCGGCGCCAGCTTCGAGCTACCGATGCGCCGCGCCGATGGGACTGTCTTTTGGTGCGCCGGCAACGTGCGGCCGATCGAGCCCGGCGCACCGGAGCGCGGGATGATCGTCGCGCTCACGGACGTCGACCAGCGCCGCCGTTCGGAAGACGAGCTGCGGCGGGTGCGCAACCACCTGGATCTGGTGATCGAAAGCCTGCCCGTGCTGGTTTCCGTGCGCGAGGCCGAAAGCGGTCGTTTTGTGAGCATCAACCGGGCCGGCGAGAGCCTGACCGGCTTGTCGCGCGAGCAGGTGATCGGGCGAACGTGGCGCGAACTGTACGGGCGCCAGTTCGCCGAGCTGTATGCGGAAATGGACCGCAAGGCGATTGCCAATGCCCAGCAAATCGAACGTCCGCGCGACGTCATGCTGCGCGCCGACGGGCGCGTTCTGACCGTCAACCAGCGCGTGGTGCCGATATTCGAAGAACAACAGGAGGGCCGTCATCATGGTGCGGCGCAATACGTCATGTCGATCATCGATGATTTGACCGGGGAGGTGCTCGCGGAGACCGCGCTGCGCGAGACGGAAACCCGCTTCCGGCAGTTTGCCGAGAATATCGACCAGATGGTGTTCATCGCCAAGGCGGACCTGTCGCAGGTGTATTACGTCAACGACCGCTACGCGCAGTTGGTCGGTGCGCCGCCTGCCGAATTGCTCGCCGACGTGCAGTCGGCCAGGGCCCATGTGCATCCCGAGGACCTGGGCGGCCTGGAGCGGCAGTGGCCCAGGCTGCTGGTGAAGCTGCGCCGCCTGCGGCGCTGCGAATTTTCTTTGCGCGTCGTCCATCCGGTGAGCGGCGTGCGCATGCTCAATGTGCGCCTGAATCCGGCGCGCATCCATGACGGTTCGATCCGCGTATTTGGCATCGCCGATGACGTGACGCAACGCTGGGCGGCCGAGCAGCAGCGCTTGGAGGAGGCCGTGACCCAGCGCGACGTGCTCGTGCGTGAGGTGCACCACCGAATCAAGAACAATCTGCAGGGCGTTGCCGGGTTGCTCCAGCAGATGGCGAGTGCCAAGCCCGAGGTCGCGCCGACGCTCAACGAGGTTGCCGGCCAGATCCAGGCGATCGCCCAGGTGCATGGCCTGCAGATCGGAACCGGCGGTACGCTGCCCGTGCTGGGTGTGGCCCAGGGGATATTCTCGAACCTCGGCGCGATGTTCGGTGCGGACGTGCGCTTCGAATCAGACGCCCCGGGTTTGTGGCGCTGGGGCTTGCCGGAAAACGAGGCGGTTCCGTTGGCGCTGGTCATCAACGAGCTGGGTACCAACGCGATAAAGTACCGGTCCAGTCGGGACTTGGCCATCGAAGTGCAGATCAAGACCCGGCCGGACGGCATCGCCTTGCAGATCGACAACGCGGGGCGGCTGCCTTCTGGCTTTGACCTGTCGCGCGTGTCCTCGGGGGTTTCCGGCCTTTCGCTGATCAAGGCATTGCTGCCGCGTCGCGGCGCCCGGCTGCGCATCGAGCAGCTCGGCTCGCTGGTGCGTACGACGCTGGAACTGGGCGGACCCGCGATACGCGAGGAACTCGAATGAGCTGGCGGGCATGATGGAGCCGACCCCTTTGGTCATGGTGGTGGACGACGACCGGCTGGTGCTGGCGACGTTGTGCGCCGGTCTGCGCCAGGCCGGCATCGAGGTCATCGAAGCCGACAACGGTGACGAGGCGATCTTGCTGGCGCGGCGCCACAAGCCGCAACTGGCGATCTTGGACATGCGCATGCAGGGCAAGTCCGGCATGGATGTTGCGCGCTATCTTTCGGCCAACACCCAGACGGGATTCATGTTCCTGTCGGCGTTCAACGATACGGGGACGATCGACGAGGCCAAACGACTGGGCGCACTGGGCTATCTGGTCAAGCCGCTCGACGTCAAGCAGATCGTTCCGGCTGTCAATGCTGCGCTGGCGCAGGTTGCCAGCGCGAACCCGATCGCGGCCGCACCGGGGCCGGGACGCGGGCAGCGTGACGAGCAGGTTGCCGTCGGCATCCTGATGGAACGGCTGCGCATGGACTACGACCGTGCGCTGGACGCTTTGCGCAACCAGGCCAGGCTCGAGGGCGCCAGCGTGGAAGCGCTGGCGTCCAGCATGGTCGAGGCGGCCAATCGCCTCAACTCCATCCCCCGCTGATCGTCGCGCAGCGTCGGGCAGGTGCCGGTTGCTGGTGGCGCATCAGCAGGGCGACGGTGCCAAGGTGAAGTAAAAACACGCGCCCTTGCCAGGTTCGGATTCGGCCCAGACCCGGCCGCCATGCTTGCGCACGATGCGCTGGACCGTCGCCAGGCCAACCCCGGTACCGGCGAAATCACTCTGCGAGTGCAGCCGCTGAAACAGGCCAAACAGGTGCTCGGCAAAGCGCATATCAAAGCCGGCGCCGTTGTCGCGCACGAAATAGGTCTCCGTGCCGTCGACGATCTGGTGCCCGAACTCGATCACCGCCAAGGGCGCCTGCGCACTGAACTTAAAGGCGTTGCCCAACAAGTTTTGCAGCACCAGACGCAGCAGCACGGGGTCGCCGTTGGCGTGCACGTCCGGCGCAATTCGAAACTCGACGTTGCGGCTAAAGTCCGTGGTCCGCAACTCGTCGGCCAACTCGCGCGCTGCTCGCGAGAGGTCGAGCGGTTCGATGCTCAGATCGCGAGCGGTGCGCCTGGACATGGCCAGCAGGGCGTCGATCATGGCGTTCATGCGACCGGCCGCGGCGACGATGCGTTTGACATGCTCGCGGCCCAACTCATCGAGCCGCGCGCCATAGTCCTCGAGGATGATCCCGGCGAAACCGTCGACGACCCGCAGCGGCGCGCGCAGGTCATGCGAGACCGAGTACGAAAAGCTCTCCATCTCCTTGGCGGTCAGCTCGAATTGGCGCGCCAACTCCGCGCGCTCTTGCTGGCGTTCCCGCTCGAACTGAACCAGGCGCTGCTGCAATTCGGGAGGCGAGGCGCCGGACCCGGAGGGCTCTTCGGGCAGGCGCGCGGCGCCGACGTAGCCGCAGAACTGGCCCCGGCGGTCAAAGCAAGGCTCGGCGCTCAGCCAGACCGCGGTCGACTTGCCTGCGACGGCACCGGTGGCCACGGCCACGTCAAAAAAGGGACGTTGCGCGGCCACCGCCTCGCGCAGCGCCGGCGGCGGTTCCGATGCCGGCATACCGGGCAACTGCCAGAACGGCCGCCCCACCATCGGCTCCGTGCTCAGCCAATCTGGCCGGCGCCGACCCGCCTGCACCCATTGCACGCAAGCGCGCTCGTCGGCGCGCCACCACCAGAGTGCGGTCGCCGACAGCGCGCCGCGCATCACGGCGCACTCGGCTTGATTGCTGCGGCGCAATGCGATGAGCGCGGCCAACAGCACGCCGACGATCGCAGCCAAGCCCCCGCATAAGACGCTGAGCAGCAAATCGGTCACGACCATGGGCCGCCCTGTCGGCAAGAGTCCGGACGTGCAGCCGCAACTGGCGGACAACGCATATGCAGCATCTCCAATCCGATGGCGTTGAATGCAGGCCGCATTGTGCCAGTCGCAGGCCCTGCTGCGCGTACGTCCTGGCTTTGGAATTAGGCCCGGTGCGGGTGGCGCAAGCGCCTGCTCGCACGTCGCCTGCCGCCACGGCCGGATTGCCCGCCGGCATTTGCCCGCCATTTCCGCGTCAAGTTTGATGACTCAAGGCCGAAGAAGGAAGGGCGGCAGATCGTCGGGTAGCGGCGCGGGCGAATCACAGGCCATGGCACAGCAGGAACAAAGCAGACTCGGGACGGGCGTCACGGCAGATGGGGCCGGCTGGCGCGGCACTGCAGTGGCCGCCCTAGATGCGCGCGTCACGCCCGGGCAGGCCGGAACGAGCCCCGCCACGGCGGGCTCGGGCCTGCCTTCCTTGGCGCCGGCCATCGCGAACCGCGGCATGTCCGTGCTTTGGCAGTTGCTGCTGATGGCGTTGGTGCCGTCGGTGGTGTCGGGCGCGCTGTTTTTCTGGTTGGCCCGGCACGGGGCGGACCCGGCCGGCGCCGCACTGGCGTCGCTGGCGGTGATGGGCATTGTCGCCGGTTGCGCCCGTCTGCAGCAACGCGCCTTGTCCCGCCCGCTTCGCTTGCTCGTGGACGGGGCCGACCTCGTAACGGCTCGCTATAGCGGGGAGGTGCCTGCGCCGCGCCGCTGCGAAATTGCGGCACTGGCGCGCTCGTTTGACGCGATGACCTCGGCCTTGCTGCAGACGATCGAGCGCACGCGCGAAACGCTAGAAGCCGAGAGGCAAAACGGAATCGATCTGCAGCGCCAATATGCGTTGATGCAATTGTTGCGCGACCTGGCATCGGCGGTTAATGAAGGCGATTCCCTCGAAGGGGCGTTGCGCAGCTGCCTCGAGCAGATCGGCGATTACCTCGACTGGCCTGTCGGCCGACTTGTCGTCGTGGTGCATGGGCAACCGTTTCAGACCGAGCGGATTCAGTCGCACTGGTACGCGCCGGACGAGCAACGCTTTGTCGCCTTCATCGAGGCCTGCGCCGAGGAATCGAATGGATCCCGCAGCCACGGGCAGCGATCCGGACTGATCGGCCGGGCCATCGAGAGCAGCCTGTCGCACTGGATCACCGATCTGGGTCGGCTCGAGAACTGGATGCCGGGGGAAGCGGCCAAGGCTTGCGGGCTGCGCACCGGTTTTGTCATTCCAATTGCGGCCGCACCCGAAGTCACCGCGTTGATTGAGTTTTACGCCGACCACCGGATCGAGGCCAGCGCGGAAATGCTGGAGCTGGTCGAGGCGATCAGTGTCGAATTGTGGCGCATCGCCGACCGTTGCGCTGGCGAGCTATCGAAGCGCTCTGGCGAAGCGCGCGCACGGCGCTTGGCCATGATCGTCGAGCACATGGAGCAGGCCGTCTTGCTGGTGGGGGCCGAGGGGCGCGTGGAGTGGGCCAATGCAGCCCTCATCCGCTTGCTCGACAGCCGGCCGGATCAATGCCTCGGTGCAGACGTTGCGGCGCTGTTGTTCGCCGGCGACGCGTCATCGGCCGTGCAATGCCGGCGCATCATCGAGACCGGCGAGCCGGTCAGCGGTTTGGTCCTAAGAGCGCCGGCCGAGTCCGCGCCGCAGCGTTGCTACGAGCTCGAAATTCAGCCGCTGCCAGTCGATGCCCGCGGAGCGGGACAGCAGGGCCGCGCCTGTTTTCTCGTCGTGCGCGACGCCGGGCGAACGCGCGCTGCGCTCGCGCCAAGTGCAGCGCCGCAGACGGCAGGGCAGGCGGGTCCGACGTGGGCGTCCGCGGCGGCGGGCGCGGGCGAGGTTTTGCGCTCGCCGCTGGCGGGCGGCCCAGGCAGCGGCGGGCCGCAGCTCAGCAGCCAGCCGGACGAGCGGCGACTGCGCTTCATCGAATCGCTGTATCGCTCCGGCCAGACCCTGCTGGACAGGCTCAACGAGGTCCTCGATCTTTCCAATATCGAGGCGGGCAAGCTGCAATTGCAGGCGGTCGATTTCGATCTGCGGGCGCTGGTCGAAGAGCTGATCGAGTTGCTCGCTCCGCGTGCCCGGCAAAAGCGGATCGAAATCAGCTTTCGCCTGCTCTCCGGGGTTCCGTCGGTCGTCCACGGCGATGCGAGCCAAGTGCGCCAGGTGCTGATCAACGTCCTGGGCAACGCCATCAAGTTCACCGAGCAAGGCGAGGTCGTCCTGACCATCGCGCCCCTGCCGCCGGACGCCTCGTCGACCCCCGATTCGGCCACAACCCGGGTCCGGTTCGACGTGCGCGACACGGGGATCGGCATCCCGGCCGAGATGGTCGAGAGGCTGTTTGCGGTTTTCGCGCAGACGAATGGGTCCTCGTCGCGTCGCTACAGCGGCACCGGGCTGGGCCTGGCGATTGCACGCCAATTGACGGAAATGATGGGCGGCAGCATCACGGTCCGCAGCCAGATGGGCCGGGGATCGACATTTTGCATCGACCTGCCCCTGCGGCACGGCGCCGCAGCGGTCCGGCCCCACGAGCGCGCAGGTCCGAGCGCGCTCCCCCTGCAACGCGCATTCGCCGCCGAGGGCGAGCAGCATCACCCGCGGATTCTCGAGGAGCCGGCACGGTCGGTCAGAACGCCCTAGCGCGGCGAAGGTGCCCTCAGGGGCTGCAGCCCGACGAAACCGCCGCTGCGGACGGGACCACGCCGCCGGGCCTTGCGGGGCCGGGCCTAGTCGACAAGACCGTGCCGGATGGCGTAGTGCGTGAGCTCGGCATTGTTGTCCATACTCATCTTTTCCAGGATGCGCGCGCGATACACGCTCACCGTCTTGGGACTCAGGGCCAATGCCTCTGCAATGTCCGATAGCCGGTGGCCGGTCGCGATCAGCTTGAGGGTCTGGAACTCGCGGTCCGAAAGGCGCTCATGCGGCAGCACCTGTTCGGGCGCGTTGAGGTTCTCGACCAGCGCCTGGGCGATTTCCGGCGTGACGTACTTGCGGCCGGCTGCGATCTGTTCGACGGCTTCGAGCAGCTTCTCCGGTGCGCCTGCCTTGTTGAGATAACCGGCGGCGCCGGCACGGAAGGCGCGCACGGCGTACTGCTCTTCCGGATACATGCTGACCACCAGGACCTTGAGCCGTGGGGTCTCGCCCAGCAGCGCCTTGAGGATCTCGATTCCGTCCTTACCGGGCAGATTGACGTCCATGACGATCAGATCTACTTCCCCGACCCGGCGCAGCAGCGTACGCAGCTGGCCGTAGTCCCCGGCCTCGCCCACCAGTTCGATGCCCGGGTGTTCGGACAGAATTTGCACGATGCCGCGGCGCACAATTGCGTGGTCATCGACGACGATGGTTCTGAGCGCCATGGGTGGGTCTCTATGGGTTCGGGCGCAACGACCCGGCCCCGGCGGCGGCGCGCGCCTGCGCGTCGAGAGGTGCCGGCACCCTCGAGCCGATCGCAGCCGCAGCGCGGTCCGCCCCTGGCCTCAGGGTTTGCGTCGCCTGGGTGGCGCCGTCCGGGCTGCTGCCTGGGGGGCTTTGCGGATTTGCGCCCGCCTCGTCCCCGGCGGGGACCGAGAACATCACCGTAGTGCCGCGCCCGGGCGCCGAACTGATTTCCGCCCAGCCGCCGAACCCGCGCGCGCGTTCGATTAGGCCGCGCAGGCCGAATCCCGGCGTGGCCTGCAGCATGCGCGGGTCGAAGCCGACCCCATCGTCGCTGATCTCCAGCGTCACCTCGTCGGCCGCGGCAAACAACTGCACCGAGACGTGCTGCGCCTGAGCGTACTTGGAGATATTGGCCAAGGACTCCTGCGCGACCCGGTACATGGCGGCCGCACATTCGGCCGGCAGGGGCAGGTCTTCCCGATTGGTCTCGAACTTGGCTGCGATCGAGGAGCGGGAGGCGAAGCTGCGCACCAGCCACTGCAGCGCGGCAACCAGACCGGCGTCGAGCACCGGCGGCCGCAGGTTGTGCTGAATCCGGTGGCTGGCCGCCACCGCTTGCTCGAGCAGGCTCAACATCGAGGCCAAGCGCGGTGCTTGGCCCGAACCGGCCGTTCCCTGGCGCGCCAGGCTGACCAATTCGAAGCGCAGCGCCGTGAGGGTCGCGCCGATGTCGTCGTGAATCTCGCGCGCAATGCGATGGCGCTCTTCCTCTTTGATCGTCTCGAGGTGTCGCGTCAGGGCGCGCAGGCGCGCTTCGCTTTCCTCCAGCGCAGTGGAGGTCGCACGTCCGGCACGCCGATCGTGCGCCGCCTGCAGACTGCGGGTGATCGCCGGTCCGGTCCGGAAAAGGCGCGACTTAAGGATGAAGTCGTCGGCCCCCGCCTGCAGCACGCTGACCGCCAGTTCCTCGGACATCTCCCCCGATACCACGATGACGGGAAGGTCCGGGTCGTGGGATCGTGCCACCGCGAGGGCGGCGAGCGAATCGAAATGCGGCAAGTTGTGGTCCGTGATGACCACGTCGACCGGGCCGTCGCGCAGGACCGCACGCATGCCGGCCTCGTCCTCAACGCGGCGGGCGCGAACCGGCCGCCCGGCGCGCGCCAGTAGCGCGAGCAGCAGGTCGTAGTCCATCTCCGAGTCCTCGACGACCAGGAGCTGAATGGGTGGATTGTCCAAATTGGCAGGCATCGGCGTATCTATTCTGACGCATTTTCCTGCCCAGCGGACCGATACGAAGTACGCGCGGAATTGACCCCTTTTTGCTCTATCGGCCCGAAGACGCCTCACGGACACTAGGCGTCGAAGGATTCCCACTGGCTGGGGATCGGGACGGAACATGAAGCAGAGTCAAGCGAAAGCTGCCCCATTGGCGGAGGACGGCCGAACCGCCGCACAGGAATGCGCGGCGATTGAGGCCGACCTAGAGCGGCTCAAGGCGTTGGTCAACGACGCCGCCGGCCGCCTGCTGGGAAGCTTCAACGAATTTGTCAACCTCGAGCCCCGGACGCAGCGCAATCTGGAGGAGCGTGCGCGTGTCCAGGAGGCAATCGCTGCGGCCGTAACGGCGCTGCAGTTCCAGGACATGGCAACCCAGTTGACGGGACATGCGCAGCGGCGCCTCGTGGCGCTGGAAAGCTGCCTGCGCATGATGCACGGCGAGGGCGCGGGCGAAAGCGCTGGCGAAGCCTTGCGGGCGCATCCGCAACCGGTCGGCCAAGCGGAAATGAGTGCAGGTTCGGTGGATCTATTCTGAATGGGTTTTTACAGGCAGCCGAACGCGCAGGCGGCAGGCTAGGGAGCACGAAATGCATTCGATTCTTGCGGTGGACGACTCGGCGTCAATGCGACAGATGGTCGCGTTCACGCTCAAAGGCGCCGGGTACAACGTCATTGAGGCCGCCGACGGGCAAGAGGCCTACGACAAGGCCAAGGGAGAATCCGTCGACCTCGTGCTCACGGACCAGAACATGCCGCGCATGGACGGCATTACGCTGGTAAAGAACCTGCGGTCGCTCTCCTCCTATTCCTCGACGCCGATCCTGATCCTCACCACCGAGTCGAGCGACGAAATGAAGGCCAAGGGCAAGGCCGCAGGCGCGACCGGCTGGCTGGTCAAGCCGTTCGATCCGGGCAAGCTGCTCGATGTCGTCCGCAAAGTGATTCGCTGAAGGCGCACCGCGCCATACAACCGGATGACAACCTCCTCACTGGGCGGACGGCAATCATGGGCGACGTAAGCAATCAAGGACTGCAGCAGGGCGCGTTCGATCTGACGCAGTTCTACGCTGTGTTCTTCGAAGAGGCCGGTGAGAACCTCTCGAACATGGAGTCGCTGTTGCTCGAGATCGATCCCGTGCATGCGAGCGACGAGGACTTGAACGCGGTCTTCCGCGTGGCCCATTCGATCAAGGGCGGGGCCGCCACCTTCGGGTTCAGCGACGTCACGACCCTCACCCACGAACTCGAGACTTTGCTGGACCGCGTGCGTCGCCACGAACTCGCCCTGACGACCACCATGGTCGATGTCCTGCTCGAGGCCGGAGACGTGCTGCGCGCTCAACTGGCTCGGCATCAGGGTGGCACACAGGCGACGCCGGACACGAGCGATCTCATCAGCCGCATCAAGGTCTTGGCAAGCGGCGTCAAGCTGGAGCCGGCCAAGCCGTCGGCGGCTGCTTCGGCGAAAACGGCGAGCGCGCCGGAACCGGAGCGGCCGGCCGGGGCGCGCAGCCTACAGGTGCGCATCGGTCCGCTCAAGGACCCTTCCGTGGCCGACAACCTTGCGGAGCTGTTCCGCGACATCCCATCGCTGGGCACGATCACCGCGCTGGACGGCGGATTGGCCGATGCAGCAGGCTTCCGGCGCTTTGCCGTCACAACCACATCGCCCGACTCGGAATTGACGGAGTTGTTCTCGTTCCACGTCGCGCGTGAGCAGATCCTGTTCGACGCAGCGACTCCCCGGCGTCCAAGCCGGAGGCGGCCGCGCCCGCCAAGGCCGAGCACAGCGACGACGCCAACGGCTATGGCTTCTTCGTCGATCCGGCGACGCTGCCGGCGTCCAAGCCGCCCGCGGCCACGGATCCGGGCGTCGCCCCGATGGCGCCGGGCAAGGCCCAAGAGCAGCGCGGGCGCGGGGAAAGAGGCGGCGGCGCGAATCTCGACGCCAATACGCTGCGCGTTTCCGTTGAACGCGTCGACCAGCTGATCAATCTGGTGGGTGAGCTGGTCATTACGCAGGCCATGCTGACGCAGCAAGTCAAGGATCTGGATCCGGCGCAATTTCGTTCATTGCTGTCGGGGGTGACGGACCTGGAGCGCAACACCCGGCACCTGCAGGAAGCCGTGATGTCGATCCGGATGATTCCGATGTCCTTCGTCTTCAATCGGTTCCCGCGTCTGATCCGCGACCTGTCGGCCAAGCTCGACAAGAAGATCGAGCTCAAGATGGTCGGTGAGGCCACCGAACTGGACAAGGGTTTGATCGAGAAGATCATCGATCCGCTAACGCACTTGGTGCGCAACAGTGCCGATCACGGCTGGAAACGGCCGACGTACGCTTGAAAGCCGGCAAGTCCGAGACGGGAACCATCACCCTGGCGGCGGCGCACCAAGGTGGCTCGATCGTGATCGAAGTGCGCGACGACGGCCAGGGATTGCGGCGCGACCGCATCCTCGCCAAGGCGCGCGAGCGCGGCCTGGCCGTGCGCGACGACATGACCGACCCCGAGGTCTGGGCGCTGATCTTGGAAGCCGGGCTTTTCCACTGCCGACGCGGTCAGCGACGTGTCCGGGCGCGGCGTGGGCATGGACGTGGTCCGGCGCAACATCGCGGCGCTGGGCGGGACCGTCGAGCTCGATTCGGCCGAAGGGTTCGGCACGCGCGTGAGCGTGCGCCTGCCGCTGACGCTGGCGATCATGGACGGCATGTCGATCGGGATCGGCGAGGAAACGTACATCCTGCCGCTGGCCTCGGTCATCGAATCATTCCAGGTCGAGCCCGGCATGGTCCAGACCGTGGGCTCCAACGGTCGTGTGGTCAAAGTGCGCGACGAGTACATGCCGGTGGTCTCCCTGGCTGACGAATTTGGCGTGCCCCGCCCCACGCTCGACGAGGGCGCCAAGCCGGGCACCGAGATCTTGGTCATCGTCGAAGCCGACGGCAAGCGACTGGCCGCGATCGTGGACGAGTTGCTGGGCCAACATCAGGTGGTCGTCAAGAACCTCGAGTCGAACTATCGGCGCGTGCGCGACATCTCTGGCGCAACCATCCTGGGTGACGGCCGGGTGGCCCTGATCATCGACGTTTCCAGCCTGGTCAAGCGGGCGCGGCACTAAGTGGCAGCGGGAGTGGTCATGCGAGTGATGGAAGAGATTTCCGAAGAAGCCGTCAAGCCACGGGAGTACCTCACCTTCCGCTTGGGCGTCGAGGAATACGGCATCGACATCCTCAAGGTCCAGGAGATCCGGGGTTACGACGCGGTGACCCGGGTCTCGGGATCGCCCGACTTCCTCAAGGGCGTCATCAATTTGCGCGGGGTGATCGTGCCGATCGTCGACCTGCGCATCAAGTTCCAGCTTGGCGACATCAAGTATGACGAGTTCACCGTCGTGATCATCTTGAACGTGGCCGGGCGCATCGTCGGTGCGGTGGTCGATTCGGTCAGCGACGTGCTGGAGCTCAGCCACGAGCAGGTGCGGGCCGCGCCCGACTTTCATTGCTTGCTCGATGCGAGCTTTATCACCGGCTTGGGCACGGCGGGTACCGAGGAGCGGGCCCGGATGTTGATCTTGCTAGACATCGAGAAGCTGATGTCCAGCCCGGAAATGGGCATCGTTGCCGAGGACGAGTCGCTGGCGGAATCCTGAGCACGGGACCGCGGCCGGCGGCCGGCGCGGCGATCGGCACAACAGCAACGGACAATCCATTTCATGGGTGCACGAGATCCTCTGCCACCGACCACGACGCTGCCCCAGCTCGGCGCGATCGACGGGCGCGAGTACGAATTCCAGGAGCGGGATTTCGTGCGCGTTCGCGACCTGATTTACCGCAGGGCCGGCATCAATCTGAACGAAAACAAGCAAAACATGGTCTACAGCCGCCTGTCCCGGCGGCTGCGCCTGCACGGGATGCAATCGTTTCGCGAATACCTTGACCGTATCGAGCAGGACGCCGCCTTTGGTTCTGGCGAGGCCCAGGAATTCATCAACGCGCTGACCACCAACCTGACCTCGTTCTACCGCGAGGCGCACCACTTTCCGACGTTCGAACAATTCCTGCGCGAATCGACGGCGGTGCCCAAGGTCTGGTGCGCCGCCGCGTCGACCGGCGAGGAGCCCTACTGCATCGCCATGACGATGGTCGAGGCAGCCGGCTCCAGATCGCCGGGCAACCTGCTGGCGACCGATATCGACACCAATGTCTTGAACACGGCGGCGCGGGGGTCCTATCGCCTCGATGCGGCCCAGCCCTGCGGGGAGGCGCGGCTGCGCCGCTTCTTCCTGCGCGGCCGGGGAGACAACGAGGGCATGGTGCGTGTGCGGCCCGACCTAGCGCAGATGATTCGCTTTGCCCAGCTCAACTTGCTCGATGAAGACTGGCCGCTGGTCCGCAGCTTCGGACCCCAGCTCGATGCGGTCTTTTGCCGCAATGTGATGATCTACTTTGATCGCAAGACGCAAAAGCAGATCCTCGGCCGCATTGCCGAGGTTCTTCGTTCGGGTGGGCTGCTGTTTGTCGGTCACTCCGAGAATTTCACCGACTGCCACGAGGCCTTCGCCTTGCGCGGCAAGACCGTCTATCTGAGGAAATGACGTGGTCGTCGCGCAGCCCTCGTCGCGCCCTGCGCCGGAGTCCTCCGGCGCCGTCGGCGAGGCCCAGACGTTCTATCTCGATCGCGATTTCGATCGCAACGCGGTCAAGATCATGCCCGGTGAGTTCTTCGTCGCCAAGGATGACATCGTCATCTCCACGGTGCTCGGTTCCTGTATTGCTGCCTGCATCTGGGACCGCAACGCCAAGGTCGGAGGCATGAACCATTTCATGCTGCCGGGCGAGGAAGCCGCCAGCAGCGGCGGCGTGACGGCCGCTTCGGGGCGCTACGGCGTGTTTGCCATGGAGCAGCTGATCAACGAACTGATCAAGCGCGGCGCGCGCAAGTCCAGTCTGGAAGCCAAGGTCTTCGGCGGCGGCGCTGTGCTGCGCCAATTCTCCACGCTCAACGTCGGCGAACGCAATGCAGCCTTCGTGCTGGAGTTTCTCAAGACCGAAGGCATACGCGTCGTGTCGCAGGACCTGCTCGATGTGCATCCGCGCCGCGTGGCCTACTTCCCGGCGAGCGGGCGCGCGCTGTGCAAGAAGCTGACCTCGGCCGACACGTCGCTGGTGACCGCCGAGCAGCAGTACAACGCCAAGATCAACACCACGCCGGTTGCCGGGGACATCGAGCTGTTCTGATGGGCGTGCACGAGCCAACAGTGGCAAGACCCGCAGGCGTCGCATCCGCCGTCGGGGAACTGAGAAAGGATGGCGTATGGCCAAGATTCGAGTCCTGATCATTGACGATTCGGCACTGATTCGCAGCTTGCTTACGGAGATGATTTCCAAGCAGGTGGACCTCGAGGTCGTCGGCGTCGCTCCCGATCCGCTGGTGGCGCGCGAGATGATCCGCGCGCTCAATCCCGATGTGCTGACCCTTGATGTCGAGATGCCGCGCATGGACGGACTGGACTTCTTGGAGAAGCTGATGCGACTGCGCCCGATGCCGGTCGTGATGGTATCCACCCTGACCGAACGCGGGGCCGAGGTGACGATGCGCGCGCTCGAGCTGGGCGCAATCGACTTCGTTTCCAAGCCCAAGCTGGGCATCGCCAGCGGGATGCAGCAGTTGAGTACCGAGATCTGCGACAAGATCCGCATCGCTGCCAAGGCCCGACTGCACCGCCACGTCGTGCCGCGTCCGTCCGCCGATGCCGGCGCGGTCGACAAGGCGGCACCCAGCAAGTATTCGCGCATGTCGACCGAGAAGGTGATCGCCATCGGCTCCTCCACCGGAGGCACCGAGGCGATCCGCGAGGTGCTCACGCGCCTGCCGGCGGACTTCCCGGGGTCTTGATCACCCAGCACATGCCGCCCGGATTCACGCGCAGCTTTGCCGCCCGGATGGACAGTTTGAGTCGGATTGCCGTCAGCGAGGCCAAGGACGGCGAACGCGTGCTGCCCGGCCATGCATATATCGCCCCGGGCGACCGGCACATGCGGCTGGCCAAAAGCGGGTCCAACTACGTGATCGCGCTCGACGACAGCGAGCCGGTCAACCGCCATCGGCCGTCCGTCGAAGTGCTGTTCCGGTCGGTGGCCGCCGTGGCCGGCGCCAATGCGATGGGGGTCATGTTGACCGGAATGGGCAAGGACGGGGCCCATGCGATGCTCACGATGCGCGAGACCGGCAGCTTCAACATCGCGCAGGACGAGGCCACCTGCGTGGTGTTTGGCATGCCGCGCGAGGCGATCGCCGTGGGAGCCGTCCACGAGGTGGTGCCGGTTACGCAGATTGCGGACCGACTGTTGCAGGAACTGGCCCACGTCGGCGTGGCCCATCGGGTCTGACCGGAAGGATCTCAAATGAGCGGCAGACGCAGTTGCGGCGGGATCCGGCGCACGTCAAAACCGGCCCGTCGGCCGCCACTGGTCCGGAAATGGCGGCCGTTGATCGTCCATTCTTCAAGAATGCAGCGGATCGGTCGTAAGGTCGCTACCGGCGAGCCGCGGGCGCAGTGGGGTCCCGGGCCGCTGGAGCTTTTGGGCGGCAAAGATCGTTGGGCGGGCAAGGATGGAGTCGGCGTGCAGATGAAACCGTGTTCGACAAAGGCCACCACCGGCGCATTGCGCGGGCCGGCGATCGGCCGCGCCCGGCCCGGCGGTTTCACGCTGATCGAGCTGATCGCCGTGGTGGCGATTTCCGCCATCTTGGCCATGGTCGGCATACCGATCTACCAGCAGACCATCGCCACGTTCCGGCTCGACACGGAGGTCAACGCGCTGCTGGGCGACCTGCAGTACGCCCGCTCGGAAGCCATCAAGCAGGGCACGACCGTGGTGATGTGCGTCTCGGACAATCTGTCGAGCTCGAGCCCAACATGCTCGACCACGGACAAGAATTGGGCCAATGGCCATCTGGTGGCGCTCAACCCGCCGCCATCGACGTCGGGCACGACGAGCATCTCGATCACCCTGCCGGCCCTGCGCAAGCAGGTGGCCTTTACCGGAACGGACACCGCCATCGGCAGCTACGTAACGGGGTCCACCGCTGTCACCGCGATCCAGTTCAACCGGGACGGGTTTGCCGGCACGCCCTCGTCGTCATCGTGGAACGGGTTTTCCAGCATTGCAAAGAACGTCTTCATTTATGTGCATCCGGCGGCCTCCTCGCCGGGCGTCGGCAAGTGCATCTCGATCAGCACCGTAGGCCAGATGCAGATACTCAAGATCGGTGCCGCCGACAATCTCGGAAATCTATGCTCATGAAGACGCCTATCCATAGCAGGGGCACGACCCTGATCGAAGTGCTGGTTGCGCTGGTGGTGGTTGCCGTCGGCTTGTTGGGCATCGCCAAGATGCAGGCGCTGGCGATCGCCAGCACGCGTACGTCGAGCGTGCGCTCCTTGATCGCCATCGAGGCCGCCAGCATCGCTTCGGCGATGCACGCCAATCAGGCGTACTGGCAGGGCGTGAGCGAACCGTACACCGCCAAGGTCGTGATCAGCGGCACGTCGAGCGCCCCGGTCGCCACGGTGAGCTCGAGCCAAGACGCGAACCTGGCCTACCCGTCCATTTGCCCGGCGAACCTGGGAATCTGCAAGCAGGTGACGCTGACCGCCGTGCAGCTGGCCGGGTACGACATGGGGCAGTGGGCCTATAACCTGTCGCAGCTCACGCCCGGCATTTTTTCGGCGCCGGTTACGGTGACCGCGCCGACGATCAGCTGCAACGGCACTCCGGTCACCTGCGACATACAGATCAGCTGGATGGAGACCACGATCAGCATGAGCGGCGCGAATGCCTCGTCGACGGATCAGCCGATCCAAACCTACACGCTGGCGGTGCAGCCGTGAAGCCGCTTCGCCAACCGCATTTGGGCGCGGGCGCTGCGCGCCGCGCCGGCAGGATCGCGCAGACCGGCCTGGGCCTGGTCGAGCTGCTGGTCGTGATCCTGATCTCGACGTTCATGATGGCCGGCCTGCTCACCATGGTCTACGGCACGCGGCAGAACTTCACCGCGCAGTACCAGCTTGCGCAGTTGCAGGACAACGAGCGCCTGGCGATGACCCTGATCACCAATGTCGTCCAGTCGGGCGGCTACTTCTACAACCCGACCGCCCAGTCGTACCTGTACGCCTTTGCCAACACGAGCGGGACTTTCTATTCCCTCGGGCAAACGGCCTCCGGGCAGTACCTGTACGGCACCGGCACCGGAAGCGGGGGGGCCGACAAGATCTACGTGCAGTTCCTCACCGGGCCCAGCGACGGCGTGATGGATTGCTCCGGGGCGACCAACTCGTCGGGCAGCGGACAGATGGACGTCAACTACCTGTACGTGGACCAGACCAAGAACCAGTTGATGTGCCAGAACCCGATGGCCGCCCCCGTGCCCCTGGTCAGTGGCGTGACCGGCATGAACATTCTTTACGGCGTGCCGGCTGCCGGCGCCAACTCCGTGAGCCAGTACGTGCCGGCCTCGGGCATGGGCACCTCGACCACCAGCTGGAGCTCGGTGGTCTCCGTCCAGGTGCAGCTTACTTTTGTTCCTCCTGCCACGGCCGCTGGTGCCGCCGTGTTTTCCACGACCTCGGCCGTGAATCTCACCCGTACGATCGACCTGTACAACCGCGTATGAAAACCGCTGCGTCTGTCCTTCATTGCGCCGTGCCGTTGCGTGCACGCGAGCGCGGCGTCGTGCTCATCGCCGCCTTGGCCGTGCTGCTGATGCTGACCCTGCTGTCGATCGGCATGTTTCGCAGCTTTGGGCTCGAGGAGCGCATCACCGGCAACTCGCGCGAGAAGCAGCACGCTTTTTACGCGGCCGAAAGCGCGCTGCAATTCGGCGAGAACTGGCTGATCTCCAACGGCAGCGGCTCGGGGGTTCTTTGCAGCGGGGCCACCTCCGGACCCACGATCTGCGCCACCCCGACCAATCCGGCCCAGCAGCAGTTCACTTTCGCGACGACGAACTGGAGTTCCAGCGGCACCAGCCCCTACGGGACGACGTACAACCAGGCTCAGTTCACGACCAGCACGAGCTCTACGACCGCGCAGGTCACGACCACCCTGCCGCAGTTTGCCATCAACTACGCCGGCCAGGATCCATCCATCCCCGGGGCGAACCTTTACCAGGTCACGGCGATCGGCTTCGGTGCCAATGCCAACGCGGTGGCGGTCGTGCAAAGCGTTTATTCCGTGAGCAGCGGCACCGTTTGCGTTTCAAAACCCTGCTGAGAGCGGGGAGCCAGTGGCGTATGGAACATTGTTGGAGAAGGCGATGATGCGATTGTCGATGCAAATCCGAAACCTGGCCGGGGCGCTGTCGCTGGCGGCGTGCGCCATTGCCTTGCCGACCGCGGCATTGGGACAGCAGACCATCACGGAGGATTTCACGGCCACGACGGTCAACAATCCCTGGACCGCGATCAACGGTGCCTGCCTGACGGCAGGGACCTACTCGGTGACCGCAGGCGCACCCAACACCTACAACGGCATTCCGGCCTGCGTGGGCCTGTCGTACTACGTAGGCAACGGCGATGCCTACCAGGTGGGCGGCGAATACGGCCATTTGGGCAGCGCCAGCGCGCCGGGCGGCAACACGACCCAGACCCCGGACAACCAGAACACCAGCGACTCGTGCTACCCCAGCTGCGGTGCGCTGCGCCTGACCAACGGCAACCCCAACTTCCATGAAAACGGCGCCATCGTATCCACGGTGCCTTTCAACGCCACCGCCGGGGTCAATGTCACGTTCAAGACGATTACGTACCTCGGCGACAGCGGGGGCACCGGTGGCGACGGCGCGGACGGGATTTCCTTCTTCCTGCTGGATGCGACCAGCACGAATCAGAACCAGTACACGTCCGGGTCCGGCGTGCTCGGTTCCTGGGGCGGCAGCTTGGCCTACACCTGCTCCAACGTCAACCCGCCCTATGTAGGGCAGGTGGGCGCCTACCTCGGGCTGGGCATCGACGAATACGGCAACTTCCTCAACGGCGGAAACGGCAATGACAATACGGCCTTGGGCGTTGCCGCCAGCGGATGGGGCAGCGGCAACTTCCAGTGGAACCGCATCGGCCTGCGCGGCGCCGGCAATGTCAACTGGAAATGGCTGAACACGAACTATCCTGGTTGGTATCCGTCGGCGCTGAGCACATCCCAGAAGCAGAGCGCCGTCCAAAGCACCTGCCAGACGGGTACCTTGTGGAATTACAGCGGCTCGAATCCGAGCAATACCGGGCTCGCCTCGAGCACGTCGAGTGCCAGCGGGGGAACCGGTGCCACGCTGTACGACTACGTGCCAATCACCAACGGCAGCAGCACGCTCTCGGGCTTCTCGATCGCCAACGAAACGGCGACGACGCGCAGCACGGCCACGCCGATCTACTACGTGCTGAACATCACCAGTACCGGGCTGCTGAGCCTCTCGTACTCCTACGGTGGCGGCACCCTGACCTCGGTGCTGACGAACCAGTCGATATCCTCTGGCAATCAGTATGGGCTGCCGTCCAGCCTGCTCTTCGGTTTTGCCGGATCCACGGGGGGCCACAACAACGTCCACGAGATCATGTGCTTCCAGGCAGGGCCGGCCGAAGAGTCCAATTCGTCCACGACCGTGAACCTGCCGCAGGACAAGCTGGTAACGACGGCGCAGGTTTACCTGCCCGCCTACCACAGCCTGAACTGGTGGGGGCAGCTGACGGCCGAGGGGTTGTACCAGAGCTCCACCTACCAGCTCTGCTTGGTGGGGCAGACCTGCAATGGTTCCGTCATCACGGGAACACCGACGATCAACTGGGATGGCGCCTGCGTGCTCACGGGGACGCCGGCGGCCGGCAGCAGCGTGCTGTACACCGAATGCCCGTCCGTTGCCAACCCCATTCCGGGCGGCGCGGCCAGTGCGCAACCCTACGCCGCCAACTCGACCAACGGGCGCCAGATCCTGACCTGGAACGGCTCGCAGGGCGTGGGCTTCGACTGGGGCAACCTGAGCACCGCCGAGACGACGGCGCTCAACGCCAGTGACTCGACGGGCCAGAACCGGACCCTCTTCTTGCGCGGCAGCCGCACCAACGAATGCCCGAGCGCCGGCTGCAGCGGCAGCAACATCTACCGCGATCGCACCGCGGTGATGGGCGACATCATCCATTCGAGCCCGGTTTTCGTCGGGCCGCCGGCGGAACTCGGTTACGCGGCGGTCTGGACCGACAATTTGAACGCCAGCGCCAGCCCGGCCGAGACGGCCAGCGGCGCTCAGGATTACGCGACCTACTTCAGCAACTACGCCGGGCGCGAGAACGTCGTGTACGCGGGCACCAACGACGGGGTGTTGCACGGCTTTCGCTCCGGCGGGTTGACGAACGGATCGCTGGACACGTCCACCTATCCCAACGATGGGCTGGAAGTGCTGGCCTACATGCCCGGCGCGCTGGTGCAGTCGATACACAGTTCCACGGCTGCGTACGACTATTCCTCGCCCAACTACTCGCACACCTTCGGCGTCGATGCCGCACCAGACAGCGACGACCTGTTCTACAACAGCCGTTGGCACACCTGGCTCATCGGCGGCCTGGGCGCCGGCGGCAGCGCCATCTATGCGCTGGACGTGACCGACCCGGCTGGCGTGTACGCGTCGAACAAGAGTTTTAGCGAGGCCAATGCGCAAAACCTGGTCATCGGCGAATGGACGCCGTCGTCCCTGGCTTGCGTCGGCAACTCGGGCTGCGGCGCGCAGCTCAACAATACCTATGGCACGCCGGTGATCTGGCGCTTCCACGCCACCAACTCGGGCGGCAAGAACATGTGGGGTGCGGTTTTTGGCAACGGCTTCCCCAACCCGATCACCGCCAGCTTCGGTGGCGCGTCCGGGTCGATCACGGCGAGCATCGGCACCACGGTCGTCGGCATTATTGGAGAGGAGTACACCGGGACCATCAATGGCACCACGCTGGTCGTCCAGGCCGGGACCAACGGCGCGCCGCCGCTTACCGTGGGACAGACCGTTGGCGGCACCTACGGCTCCAGCGGACAGCACACGTTGAACGCGAGAATCTCATCGATTTCTGGCGGCAGCTGCGCTGCTTTTCCCTGCACCTACACCCTGAACACTTCGGCATTTTTTTCCAGCACGACTCCGGCCTGGAGCTGGAACGCGCCCGGCTCGACGCTATATGTTTCCAGCGGTGCCAGCTCGATACCCACGAGCGGTTTTCCGATTGCCATCACCGGGTCCGGCGTATCCTCGGGGATCACGATCACCGGGGCATCGACCGGAACCGTCACTTCAGGCGCCAGTACCTACACCAAATATCCTCTGAACCAGTCGAGCACGTACACGGCGTCGACCAACATTCAGTTCGCCGGCACGACCATGACGGTCACCGCCGGCGGCGGCCTGGCGGTGGGCCAGACGATCACCGGCGCTGGGGTCAGCACGACGATCGTTGCCCAACTCACCGGCACGACCGGCGGCATCGGCACCTATACCGTGGCCAATTCGCTGCTGGTTGGCTCCGAGACGATGTCCAACGGTTATTCGCAGATGACCGTCACCTCTGGCACCAACCTCGCGGTCGGGCAGCCGATCTACGGCGTCGGCGTCCCGGCGGGGACCACGATCACCGGTTTCCTGACGGGCAGCGGCGGGCCGGGCACCTATTCGGTGAGCTCGACGCCGTCGACCGCGATTGCGTCGGAAACCATGTATGCGATCAACTCCGGCGGCACCGGCACTGCCGGCATCTACGTGATGCTGGTCGACCCGGCCGCAACCGCGCCGAGTCCCACCAGCGGCATCACGTTTTACTATCTGGACACGGGTACGGGTGCTAGCGCCGACCCGCTACATCAGAATCGTCCCAATGGCATCGCCTATGCTTCGCCGGTGGACCTCGATGGCGACAATACCGTCGACTACGTATACGCGGGCGACCTGTACGGCAACCTGTGGCGCTTTGACCTGACGAGCAGCAGCCCGTCGTCCTGGGCCGTCTCGACCTACGGCAATACCGGCAACCCGACGCCGCTGTTTTCCACGCCGACCACGACGGTCAGCGGCCAGTTGGTCGGCCAGCCGATCACGACCCGCCCCGTGATCGTGATCTCGCCGCAGGGCACCGGCAACAACGCGGTGATCGTTGATTTTGGCACCGGCCAGGAGTATCCGTTCAATCCCACGACTGCGGTGTCGTACGCGGCCGGGCCGCAGGCGCTGTACGGGATCTGGGACTGGGACATGGCCGGCTGGAACTCCCAGGCGCACATGTCGCTGGCCAGCCTGTCCGAATCCTCGATGGTGACTCACCTGGGTGCCGGCAATTCCATCACCGCGAGCTCCACGTTCCTGGTGACGCAGACAGTCCATGTGGATACGAATACGAATCCCTATTCCGAATGGGACACGTCGAATGTCGTGTGCTGGTACGGCAGCACGGTGTGCGGCAGCAGCGCCAGCAGCAACACGCAGTTCGGCTGGACGACGCCCTTCCCCACCGTCAATACCGGCGAACAACTGATCTACAACCCCACGGTCTACCAGGGGGTGCTGCTGGTGAATACGACCATCCCGAGCACTTCGTCGGTCTTTTCCTGCAAGATCGAGCTGCCCACCGGCTATACCATGTTCATCAACCCGTCGACCGGCGGCTCCTTCAAGACGTCGTCATTCCTCGATGTCAACGGCAACCCGATGGTGACCTCCGGCGGCCAGGTGATGACCGGAGAGCAAACCGGCGGAACGGGCTCGATCTCTACGGTCACCGCCGGTTCGACGAGCTTCTTCCTGACCGATACTAGCGGAGGCAGTCTGTTTACCGGGGCGATGATCGGCCAGCCCACGGGCACCGGGCATCGCATCACGTGGACGCAACTGCGCTAAATCCGGGTCACCCTGCGGAGGCACGATGAAACTCAAGGCAAGGCAAGAGCAGGAATGGCGGCGCGCAAGTCTCGAGTGCCGCCGCGCCGCACGCGGCGGTGGGCGGCGCGGCCCGCGCGGGCGCGGCTTCACGCTCATCGAAATGCTCATCGTGGTGGTGGTCTTCGGCGTCCTGGTCTCGATCGCCGTGCCCACGTATCTCAACAGCATCCGCAAGTCGCGCAGGACGGAGGCCAAGTCGGCGCTTCTCGACCTGGCGGCGCGCGAGGAACGCTGGTACACGATCAACAATACCTACGTCGCGACCGGGCTTCAGCTCGGCTACACGACAAACTTTCCGATCAATCTGGACACCAAGCCGTACTACACGATGACGGTGGCCCAGACCGCGTCGACGTACACGCTGACGGCCACGGCGGAAAACGACCAGACCAACGATGCCTGCGGCAACTACACGCTCGACAACTACGGCAATCAAACCAACTCGACCAGCGCCACCGGTTGCTGGTAGCGCGCGGCGCCCGCGTCGGCCCGAACGGCGCCGCCACTTGCTGCTACATTCCGCAAGGCAAAGTCCGCCGGACAATCGCCGGCAACCGCTGGTTGCGGGAGGAACGTCCGGACTCCACAGAGCGGCGTAGCAGGTAACACCTGTCCACCGAAAGGTGAGGATCAGAGCAACAGAGACGAGTCGCCGCGCGGCCCGCGCAAGCGGGCTGGCGGCGGGTGAAACGGGCAATCTCTACGCGGAGCAACACCAAATAGGCAGCCGTTGACCTGGCTCGGCGAGGCTGCGGGTAGGTGGCTTGAGCCGGCGCGCGAGCGCCGGCCTAGAGGAATGATTGTCACGGCACGGCGACGTGCCGCACAGAATCCGGCGTACAGGCGGACTTTGCTTTTTTTCTCGCGGATTGTGCAGCGTGCGCTCCACGGGTCGGTTGACCGCATCCTTGCCGCTGCGGACTTCTCCGGGAGTCGGTGACCTGCGGCGACGCCGATCCCAAGCGTCGGCCTCGCGAGTTCGCCGGTACGTGCTGCCTACCGCCACCCCGGTCCGGGGCGCGCGTTGCCTTCGTGCGGTCACCGACGCAGTGGCTCCGATGACGCGATGAATGCCCGCAGCCGCTTCAGCGAAGCAGGCCCCACGAGGCGCACCCTGGTCCGCTTGCGGAATCTCTGGCTCGACCGGGGCTTGTCAGGCCATGATTTCGAGCACTTCTGCGATGTAACCGTGCTGGGTCTCGATCAGATGGAACCGGTCCCGGTGCAGCAGCGGGTACAGGCTGTGCGTTGCCGCGATGATCTGCATCCTGCGGCAGTCCGCCTTGGCGACGTGCGCCCAAAGTTG
Organism: uncultured beta proteobacterium; assembly: GCA_963729785.1. Taxonomy (GTDB): domain Bacteria; phylum Pseudomonadota; class Gammaproteobacteria; order Burkholderiales; family Burkholderiaceae_F; genus GJ-E10. Next base: position 336,228 of record CAVSPM010000037.1, read on the forward strand.
GGCCTCGGCCTTCATGTCGAGCGATTGCTCGGGCTCGTCCATGAGCAGCAGCGGAACGGCGCCGGCTGGCGGACGGTACAGTGCCTTTAACACTTCGGCCTTGAGGTGCATGTCACCTGCGCTGCCGAAGGTGTGCAGCCGGCGCGCGTCCTTGCGTGCATCGCCAAACTCCCAGTTCACGTAGCCGTATTTTTCCGGTAGATCCCTGCCGTCGAGGCCAGCGAGGATCTTGCCCAAGACCGCCTGGTTGCGCTCTCCGGACGACTTGCGCTCGACCAGGGCCGCGTACTCCTGCGCCTGCTGCCAGTAGACGCCCATCATCGCATCGGCAATCGTCGGTTCGTTGCCGGGAACGTGTCCGGGGCGGTAGTAGAGCGCCGGTGCTTCGTCGGTAGCGCAGGCCAGGCCTCGTAGCCAGACATATTCGTCAAGCCATGGGTGGCTCCCGGTCCACCAGGCCTTCGAATCCACGTCCAGCACATACCTGCGGTCAAAGGTGCTCTGGCTGGAGAAAAACGCCAGGAAGCGTATCGCCAGGGTGTCCAACAGGGCCGATTTGCCGGAGCCGTTGGGGCCCACCAGCACGTTGGGTTTGTCCCCCGAGAATTTGAGTTTCTTCCCGTGGGTCAGCATCAACGACGACGTTTCCAGGTAAGGAATCGCGGCAAACTCGTTTACGCTGAGCTCGGTAAGCATGTTGCGTTGGGTCGACCCATCGTGCTTCGCGCGCAGCCGATTCGGGCGCAAGGTCGGGCGATGGCGCAGGCGCCGCACGGTCGTGCGGACGCAAGCAATCGGCGCCGCGTCCCCTCGTTACGAAGGGATATCGAGGCCAGTTGTCCCCGGCATCCCCAAATCGCAACGAACGGCTTGAGTGTACGCATCCGGATTGCCGTTATCGCCGTTGTCGCCAAGGATGGTGGCGACGGCGTCGCGCTGCCCCTTGTTTTTTGGCGATCGCCCAATGCCTTCTGCGGCGGCCAGCGCCGGTCCACCTTTCGAGGCCACTGGTCGTGCGTGCGCAAGCCTTTACTCTGTCAGACTTGTTGTGAACATTTTCGGCTGGCGCAGGCGCCGGCAATCTTCACAGTTCACATTCATAAGCTTTCCTATCCCTTTCATTTCAGAGAGTTTTCTCGCCTAGAAAGAGTCTTCGAAACATGCGCTAAGTACTTGTGCCCATTGGGAAAAACACCTTTTTCTCACCTTGACCACCCGGAATTGATGCTCTACAGTCGCATTCTGGTGGAAAAAAGTGGGAGTTTGTGGATTTGTAAGTAATCACTAATTGTCTTTTCTTTTTGATTTCAATTGGTTACTTCGCATCTGCAGAATAAACGTGTTCCAGGGCGCATCCAAGCTGGCATTAGACCCTAAAGGGCGCATTTCGATGCCGACGCGGCATCGGGATCAGCTACTTGCGAGCTGCGAAGGGCGGCTGACGCTCACGCGCCATCCCGACGGTTGCCTGTTGGTCTACCCGCGCCCGCACTGGGAGGGAAAACGCGCGGAGCTGGCGGTGCTGCCGTACGCGGCACGCGCGCTGCAGCGCCTGTTGCTCGGCAACGCCACCGACGTGGAGCTCGACAGCGCCGGCCGGTTGTTGGTGCCTACCGGGCTGCGCGAAGACGCGCACCTGGCCCGCGAAGCAACGCTGATCGGCATGGGCGGACACTTCGAGTTGTGGGAGCCGGAGCTGCTGCGCGAACGCGAGGAGCGCGATCTGGCCAGCGGTCTGCCCGACGCCGCGGCAGGCTTTTCCTTCTGAGCGCCCGCCCGTTCTGTGCGCGCCGTGTCGCCAGTGAGCCGCAATGAAGTCGACCGTTCCTTCCGGATCTGCGGTCGCGCCATCGGCGCCCGCGCCGAGCGCTGCGCAGACGCCCGTACACCTACCGGTTTTGGCCGAGGAGGCGGTGGCGCAGCTAGTCACGGATGCCGAGGGGATCTACGTCGACGCCACGTTCGGCCGTGGCGGTCATGCGCGCCGCATCCTGGAGCGCCTGGGAGCGCGCGGCCGGCTGATCGCGCTCGATCGCGATCCGGAGGCGCGTGCGGTCGCGCAGACCTGGACCGATCCGCGCTTCGAGTTCGTCCATGGCGAGTTCTCTGGCTTGGCGTCGGTCCTGGCCGAGCGCTCGGTTACGCAAATCCACGGCATCTTGATCGACCTGGGCGTTTCTTCACCCCAGTTCGACGACGCGCGCCGCGGCTTCTCGCTGCGCGCCGATGGCCCGCTGGACATGCGCATGAACACCGAGCACGGGCCCACAGCGGCCCAGTGGCTCGCGCAGGTCGACGTGGATCAACTCAAGCGGGTGCTGCGCGACTATGGTGACGAGCGGTTTGCTGCATCGATTGCAAAGGCGATTGTGGCTCGCCGCACGGCTGGGGCGCCTGTGCGCACTACGGCCGAACTTGCCGCTGTCGTGGCCGGCGCAGTCCCCGTCAAAAACCGCAAGGACCCGCTACAGCATCCGGCCACGCGCACCTTTCAGGCTATACGGATTTTCCTCAATCAAGAACTCGAGGAGGTGGCGATGATCCTGCCCCTCGCGCTGGCCGCACTGCGTCCCGGGGGCCGCCTGGTGGTGATCAGCTTTCACTCGCTGGAAGATCGCATCGTCAAGCGCTTCATCGCCGAGCACGCCCACCCCGAGCGCGCTTTCGGACGCCTGCCCCTGCGTGAGGCGCAATTGCCACGCGCGCGCCTGCGCGCGCTGCTGCGGATCGAGCCAGGGGCCGACGAAGTGGCCAGCAATCCGCGCGCCCGTTCCGCGCACCTGCGCGTAGCCGAGCGCACCGACGTCGCCTGGGAGCCGCCGACATGAAGGTCGCACGCGCATGAGCCGGCTCGCCTCACCGGTGCTGTGTGCGCTGCTGTGCGCACTATTGGTTGCCTGCGCCCTGGCGTTGGTGACTTCGCAGTATCGTGCGCGCGAACTGTTCGCCGAGCTGGAAGTAGCGCAGCAGGAGACCAAGGCGCTGGAGTCCGAGGGCGCGCGTCTGCGCAGCGACTTGGTCCGAGCCGCGCAACCGGCGATGGTCGAGGCGGTGGCGCGGCGCCTGGGCATGCACGCCATCGATCCGGACCGCATCGTCCTGGTGCCGGCCCCAGCGCCGGGCCTGGGTGCTGAGGGCGCCGGCGCCGCTGCGCCGGCCCGGGAGAAGAGATGAGCGCGCGCGACGGTGGTGGGATCGGCGGCGCCGATCGCGGCCGCGCTGGTTCGGCGCACCCGACAGGCTTGCGCGCCGCGGGCCGGGCGGCGGCGCGACGGGCCGGCGGGCGTGCCACCGGGACGCATCCACCCCGCGGGCTGTTGCAGGTCCACCTGCCCGCTTGGCGCTCGAAATTGTTGCTCTTTGGGCTGTTTTGCGCCTTCAGCGCGCTGACCGTGCGTGCGTTCTACCTTCAGGGCGGCTGGTCGACCGCGTTTTTGCAGCGCCAGGGCGAGGCGCGCTATGCCCGCACCCTCCCCGAGGCGCCGACCCGCGGGACGATCTTCGATCGCAACGGCGTGGTTCTGGCCGCTTCGGTTCCGGCGCGCGCGATCTGGGTCAACCCGGACGATTTCGAGGCCAGTGCGCAGCAACGCGCGCAGCTGGCCCGCGCCTTGGACATGACGCCCGAGGAGCTGCGGCGCCGGCTGGCCAACGAGGACCGGGCGTTCGTATACCTCAAGCGGCAGGTCGATCCGGAGGTCGCGCAGCGCGTCGACGCGCTGCGCCTGCCGGGCGTGCACAGCGTCAAGGAGTTTCGCCGGCAGTATCCGGAGGGCACCGTGACGTCCCATCTGCTCGGCTTCACCAACGTCGCCGAACACGGGCTCGAGGGCGTGGAGCGAACCTACGAAGCGACGCTAGGCGGGCAGCCCGGGCGACGCCACGTGATCGAAGATCGCCTCGGCCATACGATCGAGGACGACTGGCTGCACGAGCCGGTGCAGGGCCAGGACATCGCTCTGGCCATCGACGATCGCATCCAATACATCGCGCACGCGGCCGTCAAGCAGGCCGCCGAGGCCAACAATGCTCGGGCGGGTGCCGCGGTCGTGCTGGACGCGCACACCGGGGAACTGCTCGCGCTGGCCAATTGGCCCGACTTCGACCCGTCCCAACGCGCGCAGTTCGACCCGAATCAGTTCCGCGACCGGGCGGTCACCGACACGTTCGAGCCGGGTTCTACGCTCAAGCCGTTTTCCATCGCCACCGCCATCGAAAGTGGCGTCGTACGCCCGGACACGATCATCGATACGACGCCAGGCCGACTGACGATCACTGGGCGCACGATCACCGACGATCATCCACACGGTCCGCTCACGGTCGAGCAGGTGTTGGCCAAGTCGAGCAACGTCGGTACCGCCAAAATCGCGCTGCAAATGCCGGCGCAGAGCCTTTGGGAAACGCTGACCGCCGTGGGCTTTGGACAGATCCCGAATTCCGGGCTGTCCGGCGCGGTGACCGGCCGCCTGCGCCCTGCCAGCACCTGGCGCCCGGTGGAGCAGGCGACGATCGCCTACGGCTACGGGATTTCCGTTTCCCTGTTGCAACTGGCGCACGCCTACCTCGTTTTCGCTCGCGACGGCGACCTCGTGCCGGTGTCGGTGCTACGCATGAGTACCCCGCCCGCGTCCGTGCAGGTGTTGAGCCCGGCGACGGTCGTCAAGATGCGCCACATGTTGGAAATGGCCACGAGCCCCGAAGGCACGGCACCGACGGCGCGCATCCCGGGCTATCGCGTCGCGGGCAAGACGGGAACCGCGCGCAAGCTCGACCGGGCGACCGGCCACTACGTCGATTCGTACGTCTCCTCGTTTGTCGGATTCGCTCCTGTCTCCGATCCGCGCATCGTCGTGGCCGTGATGATCGACGACCCGCGCGGGGGGCGCTTCTATGGCGCCGACGTGGCCGCGCCGGCCTTCGGCGCCATTGCGGCCGGGGCGCTGCGCGCGATGCAGGTGGCACCCGATCAGCCGTCGATGCAGGTCGCGCAGGCGGCAACGACGGCCGAACCGCGTGTCGCGGAGTCGCCTTGATGAATGTCCCTGCCGCATCCGCTGCTGTCGGCGCCAGAGGCGCGTCGGCGGCATTGCGCGCCAGCGTGCGCCGGTGGCTGCAGCTGCATGCCGCTCAAGACGCGGACTTGCGCATCGATAGTCGCCAGATCGAGCGCGGCGACGTGTTCGTCGCCCTGCCCGGCCGACGCTGGGATGGCTTGGACTTCATCGGCCAGGCGGTGGCCCGCGGCGCCGTCGCCGCCTTGGTGGACGAGCGAGCATGGTCCGAGCGCAAGCGGGCTCCGAACGCGGGTACGGCGGCGCCGGCCGGGGCAGACCCGGCCGTGCCGGTACTGCCGGTCCGGGAGCTTGGCGTCGCGGTTGCCGCGATTGCCGCCGATCATTATCGTGATCCGAGTGCCCAGCTGCGCTCCATCGGCATCACCGGCACCAACGGCAAGACCTCCAGCTGCCAGTGGATTGCGCGCCTGCTGACCGATTGCGGGCAGCGGTGCGCGACGCTGGGTACGCTGGGCTACGGCTTCCCCGACGAACTGGATGCGGCGCAAAACGATCTGACCACTCCGGACGCCGTGAACCTGCAGCGCCTGGCGCGGCGGGCTTTGGATGATGGTGCCGAGGCGCTCGCGACCGAAGTTTCGTCGATCGGCCTGCAACAAGGGCGTGTCGACTGTTTTTCCTTCCACGTGGCTCTCTTTACCAACCTCACGCGCGACCATCTGGACTTCCACGCCGACATGGAAGCCTACGGCGCGGCCAAGCGCCGGCTTTTCGACTGGCCGACCCTGCAGTCGGCCGTATTGAACCTGGACGACGCGTTCGGCCAACGCATTGCCGCGCAGCTGCTGGCGGCCAGGCCAGAGCGGGCCGGCGTTCAGCGGCTGGGCGTCATTGGTGTCGCCACCGAGGCCTCTGCGGGCCAGGGGTTGGCGCTGGATGCCTTCTTGCACGCGGAGGCCGTCGAGCACCATGCGACTGGCATGCGCTTTGGCGTGGTCGGCCGCAGTCCGGGGCGCGACGAGCGGGCCGTGGTGGACACGCAGCTGGTCGGCGATTTCAATGTGCCCAACCTGCTGGGCGTGCTCGGTGTGGCATGGGCCTGCGGCATTGCGCTGGGCACGGCAGCCGCGGCGGCGGCGCGCTTGCGCGCGCCGGCGGGCCGGCTACAGCGCGTGTCCGCCGAGGCGGCGCAAGGCCTGGGACAAGATGCCCTCGCGCATGGCGCGCTGGACGAACCGGTGGTCGTCGTCGACTACGCCCACACGCCCGACGCCATCGCCAAGGCGCTGCAGGCGCTGCGGCCACTGGCGCGCACGCGCGGCGGGAGACTTTGCATCGTTTTCGGCGCCGGAGGGGATCGCGATCCGGGCAAGCGCCCGGCGATGGCCGCCGCCGCCGCCGCCGGCGCTGACGGCATCGTCCTGACCAGCGACAATCCGCGCGGCGAGCCGCCCGAATCGATCATCGACCAGATCGTGACCGGCTTGCCGACGGGCACCGCCTACTTGCGCGAGGCCGATCGCGGGCGGGCCATCGGGCTGGCGCTGGAACAGGCCGATGGTCGCGACGTCGTGCTGATCGCCGGAAAGGGCCACGAGCCGTACCAGGAAATCGCCGGGCAGCGCTGGCCTTTCTCCGATGCCGCGGTCGCGCGCGCGGCCTTGCGCGAGCGCAGGGGCGGATCATGATGTCGCTGGACCAGGCACGGCTGGCGCTGGAACAGGCCGGCCTTGCGTGCCGGCTGCACGGGGAGGCGGCGCCTTGCTTTGTTTCGGTGTCGACCGACACGCGCACGCTCGAGCGCGGTGCGCTGTATGTCGCCTTGCGCGGCCCTCGCTTCGACGGTCACGCCTTCGCGTCCGCGGCGGCCGAGGCCGGTGCCGTGGCGCTGCTCGTCGACCACGAGCTTGCGGTGGATCTGCCGCAACTGATCGTCACCGATACCCGCGCGGCGCTGGGCGGGCTTGCGGCCCAGTGGCGCGCGCGCTGGCAACTGCCGCTGATTGCCGTCAGCGGCAGCAACGGCAAGACCACCACGACCCAGATGATCGCTGCCATCCTGGCGCAGGCCTATGGCGCGCGCGACGGGCGCCCGTGCTGGTTTGCCACGCGCGGCAACCGCAACAACGACATCGGCGTGCCGCAGATGCTGCTGGAATTGCGCGCTCGGCATCGTGCCGCGGTGCTCGAGCTGGGGATGAATCACCCGGGCGAGATTGGCCGGCTCAGCCGGTGGGTGCGGCCTACGGTGGCCCTGGTGACCAACGCGCAGCGCGAACACCAGGAGTTTCTCGAATCGGTCGAGGCCACGGCGCGCGAAAACGGGCAGGCGATCAGCGCCCTGCCGCCCGATGGCGTCGCGGTCTTCCCGGCCGACGACGCTTGCGCGGCCGTTTGGCGCGAACTGGCCGGCGGCCGCAAGGTGATCGATTTTGCGCTGCAGGGCGCCGCCACGGTGCGCGCGCGCTACCAGCTGGCGCCGCAGTCGTGCGACCTGGAACTGCTCACGCCACAGGGCCCGATCGCCACCACGCTGGCCATGGGCGGATTGCACAGCGTGCGCAACGCGCTTGCCGCGGGCGCGGCCTGCCTGGCGGCGGGGGTGGGTGCCGGTGCGATCGGCGCGGGGCTGGCGGCGTTTCGCCCGGTCGCGGGCCGCGGTACGCGGCGGCTGCTGCCGGGGGGTGCCAGCTTGATCGATGAGAGCTATAACGCCAACCCCGATTCGGTGCGCGCCGCGATCGATCTGCTGGCGCAGCAGCCGGGGCAGCGCGTGCTCGTGTTCGGCGACATGGGCGAGGTCGGCGCGCGCTCGGAGGAATTTCATCGCGAGATCGGCCAGTACGCGCGGGACCGTGGCATAGAGCGCTTGCTGAGCCTGGGCGAGCAGGCACGGGTCGCCGCCGCGGCCTTCGGCAGTGGCGCGCGTCACTTCGCCTGCGTCGAGGACCTGGGCGCCGCGGCCTTGTCGCTGGCCGCGGGCTCGACCGGTGGCGCGCAAGCGCCGCTGACTTTCCTGGTAAAGGGCTCCCGCTTCATGCGCCTGGAGCGCGTTATCAGCGCGCTCGAACAGCCGGCGCAGGCGGGAAATCATGCTTAAGGAACTGTTCCAGTGGCTGTCACAGGACATTCGCAGCTTCAATGTCTTCGGCTACCTGACGCTGCGCGCCGTATTGGCGGCGGCCACATCGCTGGTAATCGGCCTGCTGGCCGGGCCCTTCGTCATCCGCAGGCTCGCCCAGATGAAGATCGGCCAGGCGGTGCGCAGCGACGGGCCGCAGACGCATTTGAGCAAGTCCGGCACGCCCACCATGGGCGGGGCGCTGATCCTGATCTCCATCGCCGCGACCACGCTCCTATGGGCCGATCTGGCCAATCGCTTCATCTGGGTCGTGCTGCTCGTCACACTTTGCTTTGGGGCCATCGGTTGGGTCGACGACTACCGCAAGGTCGTCTACCGCGACCCCAAAGGCATGCCCAGCCGGCAAAAGTACCTTTGGCAGTCGCTGATCGGCGTCGTGGCTTCGCTGTACCTGGCCTTTGCGATCGCCGCGCCTTCGAGCAAGGAAATCTGGCCGTTGGTGCAGCAATGGGCGGCCAACGGCTTCGTGCTCGACCTGCCGGCGCGTTCGGACCTGATCGTGCCTTTCTTCAAGACCGTGGGCTATCCGATGGGCGTACTCGGCTTTGCCTTCCTGTCGTACTTCGTGATCGTCGGCGCGAGCAATGCGGTGAACCTGACCGACGGCCTGGACGGTCTGGCCATCATGCCCACGGTGATGATCGGTGCGGCCCTGGGCGTGTTCGCGTACGTGGTCGGGCGCGCCGACTTTGCGCGCTACCTGCTCTTTCCCTATATACCCGGAGCCGGCGAACTGGTCATCTTTTGCGGCGCGATGGCCGGTGCCGGGCTGGCGTTTCTCTGGTTCAACGCCTACCCCGCGCAGGTCTTCATGGGGGACGTCGGTGCCTTGGCGCTGGGCGGTGCCTTGGGGACGATCGCGGTGATCGTGCGCCAGGAGATCGTGTTGTTCATCATGGGAGGCGTCTTCGTTGCCGAAACGGTCTCGGTCATGATGCAGGTGGTCTACTTCCGCTGGAGCGGGGGCAAGCGCATCTTCCGCATGGCACCGTTGCACCACCATTTCGAACTCTCCGGCTGGAAGGAAACGCAGGTCGTGGTTCGATTCTGGATCGTCAGCATGATGCTTGTACTGGTGGGTCTGTCCACCTTGAAGATACGCTGATGCCGCGCCGCGCCCTGATTCTCGGTTGTGGAGAAAGCGGCCTGGCCATGGCGCGCTGGCTGGCGCGTTCGGCCTGGGACTTGGTGATCGCCGATACGCGCGCCGAGCCACCCATGCTCGGCGCCTTGCGCGAGCGGTTGCCGCAGGCGCGGTTCATCTGCGGAGCTTTTGCGGACACGCTGCTCGAGGGTGTCGAATTGTTGGCGCTCAGCCCGGGATTGTCGCCGCACCAACAAGGCGTGCGCGAGCTCATCGCGGCGGCAGCACAACGCTCGATCGAGTGTGTGGGCGAGATCGAGCTGTTTGCGCGCGCCCTCGAGACCCTGCGCCAGGAGCGCAGCTACGCTCCGCAGGTCATCGGGGTCACCGGCACGAACGGCAAGACAACGACCGTGCGCATGGTCGGCCGGATGATCGAACGCGCAGGGCGCAGCGTTGTCGTGGCCGGCAACGTCTCTCCCAGCGCGCTGGACGCCTTGCGTGAAGCGCTCGATGCGCAGCAGCTGCCGCAGGTCTGGGTACTGGAATTGTCCAGCTTTCAGCTGGCCAGTACGCGATCGCTGGCGTGCACCGCCGCCGCGCTTCTGAATATCACCCAAGACCATCTGGACTGGCACGCGAGCATGGCCGAATACGTGGCGTGCAAGGAGCGCATCTTCGCCCCGGGCACCGTGCGCGTGGTCGAGCGCGACGGGCGCGCGATGTCGGCCACGGCAGAAGGTGCCCAGCCGGCGGCACGCACGCTCTCGTTCGGGCGCAGCGCGCCCAGCCAGCCGGGCCAGTATGGCCTGGTTCGCGATGGCGGCCTGCTGTGGTTGGCCTACACGGACGAAGCCGAGGCGCCGCGGCGCAAGCGGCGCAATGTGAAGGCCGCGGTCGCTGCGGCCGACACGCCGGCCGCCGCCGCGCCGCAGGTTGAGCCGGCGCTGGTGCATCGACTGATGCCGGTGGATGCGCTGGGCGTGCGCGGCACCCATAACGCGCTCAATGCGCTCGCGGCCCTAGCCCTGGCGCATGCCATCGATGTTCCGCTGGCGCCGGCGCTGCGGGCGCTCGGCGAATTTCGCGCCGAGCCGCATCGAACCGAATCGGTCGGCGTCGTCGACGGCGTCGAGTACATAGACGACAGCAAGGGGACCAATGTAGGGGCGACCATCGCCGCATTGCGCGGCCTCAGCGATGGCCGCCAGGGGCAGCGCAGCATCGTCGTCATTCTGGGCGGCGATGGCAAGGGCCAGTCGTTCGAACCCCTGGCCGAGGTCGTGCAGGACGTGGTTCGCGCAGTCGTCCTGATCGGCAAGGACGCGCCGCGAATCGAGCAAGCGCTGCGCGGCATCGACGTGCCCATCGAGCACCGGCAGGACCTGCCTGCGGCGGTGCGCGCCTGCGCGGAGCTGGCGCTACCCGGTGACATCGTCTTGCTTTCTCCGGCCTGCGCGAGCTTCGACATGTTCCGCAATTACGCGCATCGCGCCCAGGTCTTCGTGGCGGCGGTGCGGGAGCTGGCCCCGGAGGTGCGGGCATGAAGCTGCCGGCCTTCCTGCGGGGCGTGCGCCGTGGCCGGACGGGTGTCCGCGGCGGGGCGGGCGAGACCCGGGCGCTGCCCGGCGGGGCGGTGCTGGCCATGGCGGGCTTCGGCAGCGCGGCCGGATCGGCGCGGCGCGGCAACGTCACCCTGCGTTCCTTCGACGTGCCGTTGCTGGTGTTGATTGCCGCGTTACTGCTGTTCGGCGCAGTGATGGTCTTTTCCGCATCCATCGCGCTGGGCGATTCGCCTCGCTACAAGGTGACACCGACCTATTTTCTGGTGCACCACGTCGTTTCGATGTTGGCCGCGATCATCATCGCGGCGGCGGCGTACGCTGTGCCGGTCGCGACGTGGCAGCGCTGGGCACCCTGGTTGTTCGCCTCCGCCGGCCTGCTCCTGGTGATCGTCTTGGTGCCGGGCGTCGGCAAAGGGGCGCTGGGAGCGCGCCGCTGGATCGGATTCGGCGGCGTGAACCTGCAACCCTCGGAGGTCATGAAGCTGGCCTGCGCCGTCTATGCCGCCGATTTCACGGTGCGCAAGCAAGATTTCATGCATGACTTTCGCAAGGGCTTCGCTCCGATGGCCGGGGTGATGGCCGTGGTCGGCGTGCTGCTGTTGCTGCAACCGGACCTGGGCGCCTTTGGCGTGGTGGTTTCGATCAGCATGGCCATCTTGTTCCTGGGCGGCGTCAATGGCCGCCTTTTCGCCTCGATCGCCGGTGCGCTGGTGCTGGCCTTCATGGCGGTGATTTGGGCGAGCCCCTGGCGGCGCGAGCGCATCTTCGCCTATCTCGATCCATGGTCGACTGAGAACGTTCTAGGGCGCGGCTACCAGCTGTCACATTCTCTGATCGCATTTGGTCGTGGTGAGTGGTTCGGCGTGGGCCTGGGCGCGAGCGTGGAAAAATTGCACTACCTGCCCGAGGCGCACACCGACTTTCTCATGTCGGTGATCGGCGAGGAACTCGGCCTGGTGGGCGTGCTGGCCGTGATCCTGGCCTTTTACTGGCTGGTCAAGCGGGCCTTCGAAATCGGGCGCCAGGCCATCGTCCTGGAGCGCACGTTCTCGGGCCTGCTGGCCCAGGGCATCGGTACCTGGATGGGCTTGCAGGCCTTCATCAACATCGGCGTGGCGACCGGCCTGCTGCCGACCAAGGGCCTGACCCTGCCGCTGATGAGCTACGGCGGATCGGCGCTGATGAGCTCGCTCGTCGCGCTGGCTATCTTGCTGCGCATCGATGTTGAAAATCGCATCCTGATGCGCGGGGGCAGGACATCATGACGCGCGCCGCCGCGGGCACCGAGCGTGCGCCCAGGCTGACCATCGTGGCCGCCGGCACGGGCGGCCACGTGATGCCGGGGCTTGCCGTCGCCCAGGCCCTGCGCGATCGCGGCTGGGCCGTGCGCTGGTTGGGCACGGTCTCGGGCATGGAGCGTGAACTGGTCGAGCGCGCAGGGCTGCCATTTGACGGGCTGGCCTTCTCCAACATGCGAGGCAAGGGGCGCTGGGCGCTGCTTGGGGGGACGTTGCGGCTGCTGCGAGCCGTCGGCACCAGCATACGCATTTTGCGGCGTACGGCGCCTCAAGTGGTCTTCACGACGGGGGGCTACGTGGCGGTTCCCGCTGGATTGGCCGCGGCCTGGCTGCGCCGCCCCCTGCTGTTTCTCAACGCCGATGCCGCGCCCCAGCTGTCGCTGCGCCTGCTGCTGCGGTTCGTGCGTGTGGTGTTGTGCGGCTTCGACGGTGCAGCGGCGCGCCTGGCCGGATCCAAGGCCTGCATCAGCGGAGCGCCGGTTCGCGCCGAGATCGCCGCCTTGCCCGATCCGGCGCAGCGCTTTGCCGGGCGCAGTGGGCCTCTGGTTCTGCTGGTCGTCGGCGGCAGTTTGGGTGCGCGCGTGCTCAACGAAACGGTGCCAGCGGCCCTGGCACTGTTGGCTGCGCACGAGCGTCCGGTCATCGTGCACCAATGCGGCAGCGGTAACGAGGCGGCCACGCGCGCCGCCTATGCGCGCCTGGGCGTCGAAGCCGAGGTGGTCCCGTTTATCGACAACATCGGCGCCCGATATGCCGCCGCCGACCTGGTCGTGTGCCGGGCAGGCGCGATCACGATCAGCGAGCTTTGCGCCGCCGGCCTCGGATCGGTCCTGGTTCCCCTAATTGCCAGCACGACGGTGCACCAGCGGGCCAACGCCGAATTCCTGGTCGCGCACGCGGCGGCGCTGCATCTGCCGCAGGCCGAATTCACGGCCCAAGCGTTGGCGCAGCAGTTGCGCATCCTGGACCGCGCCCGCCTTGCAGAGATGGCGCGCAATGCCCGTGCTCTCGGACGCCCCGGCGCCACGGCGCAGGTCGTGCGCCAGATTGAAGCGTTGTTGCCGGCAGCTGCGGCGCCATGATGGGAACACGATGAAGCATGCCATACGACATTTGCATTTTGTGGGCATCGGCGGCGCCGGTATGAGCGGAATCGCCGAGGTGCTGCTCAACCTTGGCTACGAGGTGAGCGGTTCCGATGCCGGCGTCAATGCGGCCACCCAGCGGCTGCAGTCGCTCGGTGCGCGGGTGTTCCATGGGCATGCCGCGGAGCAGGTCGCGAAGGCCGACGCGCTGGTGGTCTCGTCGGCCATCGGCAAGGACAATCCCGAGGTGCTGGCGGCGCGCGCGCGCCGCATTCCGATCGTTCCGCGCGCGGAAATGCTGGCCGAACTCATGCGGCTCAAGCAGGGCATCGCCATCGCCGGAACGCACGGCAAGACCACCACGACCAGCCTCGTGGCCAGCGTGCTGGCGGCCGGAGGGCTGGACCCGACCTTTGTCATCGGCGGCCGTCTCAATTCGGCCGGCGTCAACGCGCGCCTGGGCGGGGGCGAATACATCGTCGTCGAGGCCGACGAGTCCGACGCCAGCTTCCTGCACCTGTCGCCCGTGATCGCCGTCGTGACCAACATCGACAACGATCACATGGAGACCTATGGCCACGACCTGGCGCGCCTGCGCCAGGCCTTCGTCGAATTCCTCGCGCGGCTGCCTTTCTACGGCCGGGCGGTGCTATGCCTGGACGACCAGCGCGTGCGCGAGATTCTGCCCTTGATCTCCAAGCCCGTTCTTGGCTACGGATTTGCCGCCGATGCCCAGGTGCGGGCGGTCGCGGTGCGGCCCGACGGCACGCGGATGCGGTTTACGGTCGAGCGGGACCAGCGCCCGGCACTGGACGTGCGCCTGAACCTGCCCGGCGAGCACAACGTACGCAATGCCCTTGCCGCGATTGCGGTGGCGCAGGAGCTGGGCCTGCCGGACAAGGCCGTGCTCGAAGCCCTGGAGGGCTTCAAGGGCGTGGGTCGGCGCTTCGCGCGCATGGGCGAAGTGCCGATTCCGGGCGGCAGCTTTACCCTGATCGACGATTATGGCCACCATCCGGTGGAGATGGCCGCCACCCTGGCGGCGGCGCGCGGCGCCTTCCCCGGACGGCGCGTGGTCCTTGTCTTTCAGCCCCATCGCTACACGCGCACGCGCGATTGCTTCGAGGACTTCGTCGCGGTGCTCTCGCAGGCCGATGCCGTTTTGCTCACGGAGGTCTACCCCGCCGGCGAGGCGGCGATTGTCGCCGCCGACGGGCGCAGTCTGGCCCGTGCGTTGCGCCTGACCAACCGCATCGAGCCTCTGTTCGTAGAGAGCGTCGAGGCGCTGCCGCGTGCGGTACTCGATACCGCACGGCCCGGTGATGTGGTCATCACCATGGGGGCCGGATCAATCGGCGCCGTGGCGCAGAAACTGGCGGTGCCATGAACCGCTTTGCGACCGACCCACTGACCTCCATGGGGCCCACCGGCAGGGCCGAGCAACCTTCGAACCGGTCCGACCCGGCGCCCGCGCCGGCGGACTTCGGCAGGGTCGGGGTGCTGTTCGGCGGCCGATCCTCCGAGCGGGAGATCTCGCTGCGGTCGGGCCAAGCGGTGTTGCGCGCATTGCTCGAAGCCGGGGTCGATGCCCATTCCTTCGACCCGGCGAACGGGACGCTGGCGCAGCTCGAGGCCGCGGGGTACGCGCGCGTCTTTTTGATCTTGCATGGTCGTTATGGGGAGGACGGAGCGATCCAGGGCGTGCTCGAGACCTTGCGCATCCCGTACACGGGCAGCGGCATCCAGGCGTCGGCGATCGCGATGGACAAGATCACGACCAAGAAGATCTGGCAGACCAACGGTTTGCCCACGCCGGCGTGGGCAAGACTGGACCGGGGCGAGCCGGTGCCGCCCGAGGTCGAGGGCCTGGGCCCGTGCCTGGTGGTCAAGCCGGTAAGCGAAGGCTCCACTTTCGGCGTTAGCAAGGTGCGAGCCTCCGATCGGGGTGCGCTGGAGACCGCGGTGCGCGAGGCGCTGGGCTACGACCACCGCGTGCTCATCGAGGAGTGCATCCGTGGTCGCGAGCTAACCTGCGCCGTGCTGGGCGAAGGCGCCGGCGCGCACGCGCTGCCACTGGTGGAGATCCGCGCCCCCGAAGCCAACTACGACTACCACAACAAGTACTTTAGCAACGACACGGTTTACCTTTGCCCGGCGCCGTTGGATCCCGAGCTGGCGCGGCACATCAGCGCGCTTTGCGTTCGCGCCTATCAGGCCATCGGCGCGCGCGGCTGGGGGCGCATCGATGTGATGCTGCGCGCCGAAGATGGCCAGGAGCGGCCCTACTTGCTGGAACTCAACACCGCACCGGGCATGACCGACCATTCGCTCGTGCCGATGGCGGCGCGGGCCGCCGGCATCAGCTTTACGCAGCTCGTGCTGCGCATCCTGGCCGGGGCACGACTGGAGATCGGTGCATGAATCGACACGGCCCCGTCTCGGTCGACCGGCGTCAGCGCGAGCCCGCAGGCAGCATTGCCCTGGGGCGCCTGCGCTGGCTTACCCGCGCTGTGCTGACGGCCGCCGTGTTGATCGCCGTCGCCGCGGCGATTGTGTGGGTAGCGCAGCGGCCGCGTTTTGACTTTCGCCGCATCGAGGTGGTCGGGGAACTGCGTCACGTCAGCCGCGCAGCGGTACGCGCGGCGATTGCCGGTCGCCTCACCGGAAATTTCTTCACCATGCGTTTGACCGATTCGCGCGCGGCCTTCGAGACGATACCCTGGGTGGCGTCAGCTTCGGTGCGTCGCGTCTGGCCCGACCGGCTTGTCGTCCACGTCGTGGAGCGTCGCGCCCTGGGCGTGTGGAGCGACGGTCGCGTGCTCTCGGACGCCGGCCAGCTGTTTGACGGCAATCCGGCCGAAGCCGAGCTCGATGGCGTGCAGATCGAGGTTTCCGGGCCGCCGCGCTTTGCCGCCGAGGTGGTCGAAAAGCTGCGCGGGTTTACGGCCGTGCTGGCGGCCCTGTCGGCATCGGTGACGGCCGTGGAGATTTCGGAACGCGCCTCTTGGACGATACACACGTCGGCCGGCCAGACGTTTGACTTGGGCCGCGACGATCCGCCGGGTGCCGTGCAGGGCCGTTTGGCGGCGGTGGTGGCCAGCTACCCGATTGTGTTGGCGCGCCTGAGCGGGCCACCGCTACACATCGATGCTCGATACAACAACGGCTTTGCCGCGACGAGACCATGAGGAACGAAACCAAGGAACTGATCGTTGGCCTCGACATTGGCACGTCCAAGGTCGTCGCGGCTGTCGCCGAGATCCTCCCGGACGCCGGGTTTCAGGTGATCGGCGTGGGGCAGTCGCGCTCGGAGGGATTGCGCAAAGGGGTGGTCGTCAACATCGAGGCGACGGTGCGCTCGATACAGGCCGCGCTGGAGGAGGCCGAGCTCATGGCCGCTTGCCGCATCACCGACGTCTACATCGGCATCGCCGGCAGCCACATCCGCGGCATCAATTCGAGCGGCATGGTGGCGATCAAGGACCGTGAGGTCGCCGCAGCCGATGTCGATCGGGTCATCGAGACGGCGCGCGCCGTACAGATTCCGACGGACCAGCAGGTGCTGCACGTCTTGACGCAGGAATTCATCGTTGATGGCCAGGAGGACATTCGCGAGCCCATCGGCATGAGCGGCGTGCGACTGGAAGTGCGCGTGCACATCGTCACCGGCGCGGTGAGTGCCGCGCAGAACGTCGTCAAGTGCGTGCGCCGTTGCGGACTCGAGGTCCAGGACATCATCCTGCAGCCGCTGGCCTCGGCCCTTTCGGTATTGACTGCCGACGAGCGCGAGCTGGGCGTGGCCCTGATCGATATCGGAGCTGGCACGACGGACATCACGGTGTTCACCGGCGGCGCGATCCGGCACACGGCGGTGATACCGATCGCCGGCGACCAGATCACCAACGACATCGCCATGGCCTTGCGGACTCCAATCCCCGATGCCGAGGAGATCAAGCTGGGCCACGGCATGGCCAAGGAGGTATTGGCCGACGCCAACGACAAGATCGAGATTGCCGGGATCGGCGACCGACCGTCGCGCCTGCTGTCGCGCCAGGCGCTGGCGGCAGTGATCGAACCGCGGGTCGAGGAGCTATTCACGCTGGCGCAGCGCGTGATTCGCGAATCCGGTTTCGAGGACAAGCTGGCCAGCGGCATCGTGCTCACCGGCGGCACGTCGCTGCTGCCGGGCATCGCCGAACTGGCCGAAGACGTCTTCTTGCGGCCGGCGCGCACTGGCTGGCCGGCCTACACCGGGTCGCTGGCCGATGTGGTGCGCAATCCGCGTTACGCCACGGTCATGGGGCTGGTCGCCGAAGCGTATGCGCAGCGCCAACGCGGGCGCAAGCTGGTGGCGCAGAGCGGTTCGTTCAAGGGGACGATGCGGCGCATGAGGGAGTGGATCGTGGGCAATTTCTAGCGACCGCAGTTGCGGTCGCAAAGGGCTGCGTTGCTGGGGATTTCTTCGTTTTGGCGTCGACGGCGTTGCGCGGATTCAGGCACGTCGCTAGCGAGTTGGCAGGCACAACCGGAAATGGGAGAACGAGATGGCATTTGAAATTCTGGAGACCGAAACCGTCGGTACGGTAATCAAGGTGATCGGCGTGGGCGGGGCCGGCGGGAACGCGGTCGAGCACATGGTCCGGCGTGGTGTCGAGGGTGTCGAATTCATCTGCGCCAATACCGACCACCAGGCGCTGGCGCGCTCGAGCGTGGCCAACGTGATCCAGCTGGGCAAGACCGGGTTGGGGGCCGGCAGCCGACCCGAGGCCGGGCGCCAGGCCGCCGAGGAAGCGCGCGACCGCATTGCCGATGCGTTGCGCGGCGCGCACATGGTGTTTATCACCGCTGGCATGGGTGGTGGAACGGGCACCGGGGCCGCTCCGGTGGTAGCCGAAATCGCCAAGGAGATGGGCATCCTCACCGTCGCAGTGGTGTCCAAGCCCTTCGAATTTGAGGGTCCCAAGCGCATGCGGCTGGCCGAAGCCGGCTTGGCGGAGCTGCATGAGCGCGTGCATTCGCTGATCGTCATCCTCAATGGCAAGCTCGAGGAGGTTCTGGGCGAGGACGCCGAGATGGCCACCTGCTTTCAGGCCGCCGACGATGTGCTGCACAACGCTTGCGCCGGAATCGCCGAGATCATCAATACGCCGGGACTGGTCAATGTCGATTTCGAGGACGTCAAGACCGTCATGAGCGAACATGGAAAGGCGATGATGGGCACCGCGACGGCATCGGGCACGGACCGCGCCCGCGTGGCAGCCGAGCAGGCCGTGGCCAGCCCGCTGTTGGAGGGCGTCGATCTGTCCGGAGCGCGCGGAGTCCTCGTCAATATCACGGCAAGCGGCGCTCTCAAGATGAAGGAGACGCGTGAAGTGATGAATACCATCCGCGAGTTCGCCGCCGAGGATGCGACCGTGATATTCGGCACGGTCTGCGACGATGTGATGGGCGATGACCTGCGCGTCACCGTGGTCGCCACCGGCCTGGGCCGGGCCGCGGTCGTGAAGAAGTCGCCGATGGCCATCGTTCGCACCGGCACCGACAACGCGCCGACGAACAGTGCGTCTGGAGCACCTATGCCCGATAGCGAGAACGAGTATCGGCACCTGGATACGCCCGCCGTCTGGCGCTCGCGGGAGCACGGTGGCATGCGCGCGAACCTGGACGATGGCCCGGAGGCCCGGTTGGATATCCCGGCGTTCTTGCGCAAGCAAGCGGACTGAACGGACGCGGGTGCCGACGGCTGGGTCGTCGGCCACCGGCACGAGAAAAGGCGCTCGGCCGTCAGGCCAGAGACTCGATCCAATCGGCGAGCGCACGGTTGAAGCGCAGTGCCTCGTCGACGAACAGCGCGTGCCCGGCGTGCTCGAAGATTTCCACTTTCGCCAGCGGCCTGGCCAAGTGCAGATGCTCAGACTGCTCACGGTAGCGCGGCGTGACGAAATAGGCCAGCGGGCGGTCGAAGGCATGCACCAGTTGGCGCCAGTGCTCGCGCGGCAGCGGGTAGTTCAGCAGCGCGAGGCTTGCTTCAAGCGGCATGCGCAGTGCCGAGGCGCGCAGCTTCTCGACCAGGGTCTGCGGCGGCGGATGCGCGAACATCGAGCGCACAAAGACTTCTATGGTCGGCACGCGGGCCCGGCGCAGTTCACGCAGGAAGTTTCCGTTCCCGGACGGAGCGGGCGGCTCGCCGATGGAGTTGTCGACCAGCGCCATGGCGGCGAGGCGGCTGCTGCCGTGTCGCTGGACGTATTGCAGGGCCTCGAGCACGCCCAGAGACCAGCCGACCAGCACCACCGGCTCGTTCGGGGCCAGGCTCTGCAGGACGTCGTGTACGTCGTCGGCGCGCCGGTCCGCGGTGTACCCGGTCGCGGGTACCTGCGACTCGCCCTGGCCTCGCGGGTCTATGGCCAGGGTGCGCCAGCGCTCCCCGAGGCCGAGCAACTGCTCGCGCCAGATCGCGGCAGGCATGCACCATCCCGGAAGCAAGACGATGGTGAGCGCGCGGTCCCCTGGGTCGGCGCCCGGGCCGTCGCGCGTCGCGGCGCCGGCGGGCTGGCACTCGAGTACGCTCAACTGGACGCCGTCGCTTGTGTATACGGTCCGGCGCAAGCCCGGATCCGGATCGGGCTCGGGCGCTGCCGCGTCCGGCAGCGCCGGGGCGCGCGCGTGCGCGCCGCCGGCGGCGAGCACGGCCCCCCAGCGCAGCATGCGCAGCAACCCTTGGCGTCGCGTCCGGCTGTGCGTCATCGCGGCACGGTCCCGGGTGCGTGCTCCGCAGCGACGCCGAGCGGGGGGTCTACGCGCGCCGATGCGCTCCAGAATTTGCGCGCCATCTGCAGTGACGCCTCGCCCGGACTGCGGGCATAGGACCACTCAAACGGCAAGACCGCATGGACGGACTGCTCCGCGTAGGCCGTCGCCAGGTCCTTTTGGTAGCGGTATCGGAATTGGGGGATCGTACCCACGTAATCGCCGAACAGTTCGACGCCGAAGCCGTGCGCGCGTAGATCCGCAAACGGCAGTCCGGAGTCGTCCTGGATGATCAGACGCGACCGATCCAATATGAGATTGCGCATGCGGGTGAAGTACTTTTCGAAGAGTAGGTACGAGGCCGCCTTCATCAGCGTGACGGTCGGCTCGGTCGGTGCCAGCATTTGAAGGAATCCGGGTTGGCGCTCCAGGCCGCTGTCGGAGGCGTCGAAGGAGGCGTACTGCAGCTCCTGGACCGGCCCGTCCGGCGCCCTGCGAAAGTGCACATAGAGCGCACGCGGCCGTCGGCCGGCTTCCGGCGGCACGTGGCCGCCGAGATTGGCCGTCTGCACATCGATCACCAGGTAACCCATGCGCACCAGCGTCGTCGCTAGGACGGGCAGCACGCCCTTGAGGTTGGGCGTGTTGAGCTGCTCGGCCATGTACTGCGTGACGAAGAAGTTGCGCCTGAGGATGTATTGCTGCGCCTTGTGCATGTCCGCCAGCACCAAGGCCTTGCGCTCCGGACTCAGCCGTGTGAGCGCCGGCAGTTCGCCGATGGGCTCGAGCCCGAACAGCAGGTAGCGCCGGCAGTCGGGAAAGAAGCCCAGCGCGTTGAGCAGATCCGGTCCGCCGAACGGATAGAACAGGGTATCGCACCGGGCGCGCTCGGCCGGGAAGTGGCGGCGCGCGAACGCTTCCATGGGTGCCAGCCGGTCCGAGCGCAACCTTGCCCAGTCCGCCTCCGTTTGCTGCTGCAGCTGGGACAACTGGGCGTCCGGATCCTTTTGCAGGCCGGCGAGCCACGTGGCCGTGTCCTGGGCGAGGTCGCCCGTTGCTTGCGCCGCGACGGGCGGCGCCGCCGAAAGGAGCAAAACGACAGCGAGCGCTCGATGCAGAGGCAAAATCGTCTACTCCGAAACAGTGCGGCCGCAATGCGGCGCGGCCGCGTGGTTTGCAATGCCCCCGGCGCTCACTTGGCTGGCACGGCGGCCGGCGGCGGTGCCGAGGCGCGTTGCGCCAGGATCAAGCCGGATTTTCCCTCTTTGCGCCAGTTGTAGCCAAACGGGAAGGGCAGCGGGGCGGATTTGCCGGCTTTCCCGAAAGCCTGTTCCAGGTCTTCCTGGTAGCGTTCCTCGAACAGCTTGACGGGGTGTTCGTACTGGCCGAAGAGCGTCACCGCAAATCCCGCATCCCGCAAGGCCTTGTAGGGCATGCCGGTGTCGTCCTGGACGATGACGTCGGCGTCGTCCAGCAGTGCCCGGCGCACCTGGCGAAAATGATTGCCATGCAACAGGTACGAGGCCGACTTGAGCAGCACCGTCGGATGCGTGTGGGTGTTGAGCCATGGAATGAATTCCGGGTAGTACTTGAGCTCGTGATCGCTCACGTCCAGGGACAGGTACTCGAGCGTCTGCTGGCGTGCCGTGCGCGGATTGGTAAATGCGATGCGCACGCCGGCCCCGATCAGCGCCGGCCGTCGAGCGGCGGTCTTGGGTCCGGTGTAGCTGCGCGTTCGCTCGGGCCACGGATCAAACGGCGCGACCTCGTCGACCTGCAGATCGAGGATTCCCATCATCGCGAGCAGGATCGGCACCGTGCCTTGCAACGCGTCCGTTTGCAGGCTCTCCTTCATATTGGGTGTGATGAAGAAGTTCAGCGCCACCAGGTCGTTGAGCGCGGCGCGCAGATCGCCGAACAGCCCGCTGAGTTCGTCCGGGCTCATCCGATCGAGCTGCGGCACCTTGCCGATGGGTTCGAGGCTGAAAAACACGTACCGGTCCGCATCGGGAAACAAGGCGTAGGCATTGATGAAGTCTGGCCCGCTGAATGGGTATAGCAGGGTGGCCCCGTGGTTGGCTTGCGCAAGGTGCTGCGACTGCCAGTCGTTGATGTGCGTCAGCCGTTGCTTCAGGCGCCGGTCGCCTGCCTGGGCCGCCTTGCTGTGTTGGCGCCAAGCCTCGCCGGCGGCAATTCGCTCCACCGTCGGGTCCTTGCCGACCGGTTTGATGCCCGCCAGCAGCTGTGCCGTCGCCGTCAGCGACAGCGGTTCGGCTTCGGCGGCCGGCAATACGGCATGGGCCAACGCGATGGCGCAGCCGAGCAGCGCGCCAGCCAAGCGCTTCGGAGGGACGAACCGACCGGCCGGCCGGCTCAGCATCAGACTGCACATGGGAATCTCGCTTGAATAGGGGTTTGACGGATCGGCAAGCGCCGATTCTGCCATCGACCGGCATCTGGCCTGTTACGCCCGGATACGATTGGCCGCAATTTCGGTCCGGCTGGCGACCTCGTCGCGCCGCGGCGACGATAGAATCGCAGGCGGCGCACCATGATCAACCAACGCACCCTCAAAGCGATTGCCCGGACTGTCGGCATCGGCCTGCACAGCGGGACGAGGGTCGAGCTGCGTCTGCGCCCGGCCGCCGTCGACACGGGTATTGTTTTTCGTCGTACCGACCTCGATCCCGTGGTCGAGTTCCCGGCTTCGGCGCAAGCGGTCGGCGACACGCGCATGGCCTCGACCTTGGAAAGGGACGGGGTGCGGATCGCGACGGTCGAGCACCTGATGTCGGCGTTGGCCGGACTGGGGATCGACAACTGCTATGTCGACGTCGACGCGCCGGAGATCCCGATCATGGACGGAAGCGCTGCCAGCTTCGTCTTTTTGATCCGCTCGGTCGGCATCGTCGAGCAAGCGGCACCGCGCCGTTTCGTGCGCGTTCTCAGGCCGGTCGAAGTGCGCGAGGGCGAGGGCAGTTTGGCCAAGTGGGCTCGCCTGGAGCCTCATTTTGGCTTCAAGCTGCGCTTTTCGATCGATTTCGACCACCCGGCGATCAATTCCACGACCCAGGACGTCGAGGTCGACTTCGAGCATGACAACTACGTGTCCGCCGTGGCCCGGGCGCGGACGTTCGGGTTCGTCAACGAGGTGGAGGCGCTGCGCGCGGCGGGGCTGGCGCTTGGGGGCAGCTTCGAAAACGCCATCGTCATGGACGAATATCGCGTCCTGAACACCGACGGATTGCGCAGCGGAGACGAGTTCGCCAAGCACAAGATCCTGGACGCCATGGGCGACCTATACCTGCTGGGCCGACCGCTGATCGCCGCCTACCGCGGCCCATCGATCCGGACACGCGCTGAACAATCGGCTGCTGCGCGCTTTGCTGGCGGATGCATCGGCCTTTGAAATCGTCAGCTTCGACGCCGAGGAAGCCCTCCCGCACGCCTTCCAAAGCTCTGGCCTTTACCTGAGTCGCCACGGGACCGCCCGCTTTCCCATGTTTCGCGCCTTGCTTTTCGCCTTCGGAGGCGCCATCGTAGTTTGCGTCGGCCTGTACTGGGTTCGCGGGCAGGTGCGCTATTTGGTGCTGGCACGCCGGATCTTTCTCGCCGGCCTGGGCGCTGGGGTGGCTTTTTTCGCGGTTTTGCTCATAAAACGTCTGATCTGAATCGCGCATTCGAGCGACCTTGGCATCGACAACCGCGCCAAATCGAGCGATTGCCCGGCGCAACTCGGAATCTGGAAGAGTAAGCGCTAACTTTCTTGAAAAAGAAAGCATCTTCTCAGCATGGCCATACGCGGTCAGACCCTTTGGATGGGCCGATAGCGCGTCTGGGGTGGTATTTCGCGCTTGTCCCGGGCCGTTTTCGCGTACCCTGCCGGGTTGAACGCCGATCCTAATTTCGTTAACTTCTAGGCCATTGCTTCTCAAGGCGGTTAGAAGCCGCGGTATGGCTTGGCGCAGCTTGGTCGATTGGACGCTGGATCTGAGCCAGATCCGCAGGACCCCGCCACGCAGATCGCACGAACCGGGCCGGCGGGCATCGAAATCCGGGGCGATTTCGGTGCATACCGGGCTGATCGCGCGGGCGGCCTGTCGGGCCGCGGTCAGGCGTGCGAGCAGTGTCGCGGTGAGCGGTGTGTCGGCCAGGATCTGGTCGATGCGTCGGGCGTTCGGGTTCATCGCGCTTGGGTTCGTCCGTGTGGATGCTCGAATCGGGTATTTAGCCCCCGGGTGTCGGTGCCGATGTGTCTTTATAGACGGCCTATCCGGCGTGCGCTTGGCGCCGGGGGCCCGAACGACGGGTGAGCGCTGCAGGTCAAGCGCGAGGCAGGTGCGCGTCTTTGCGCATAGTACTGGAGGTTAAGTTGCAGATCATCTTTGTCGATCGACGCATGACGCAGGCGCGCACGGTGACGCTCACGCGCACGCGCATGGTCTTGGCTGGGGTCATGCTGGTCATGGCGATTGTCGCTGTCGCCGCCGGCCTTGCCGCGGCCGTATTCCGCCTTGCGGCCCGTGCCGATGTGCCCGCCGTGCAGAGCCTGGTCTCCTTCGTCATCCGCGACCAGGTCGAGCGCAACGAGCAGTACGTGCAAAACAACGTTTCGACGATGGCCCGCATGCTCGGCGACATCCAGGCGCGCATGCTGCGCCTGGATGCACTCAGCGAGCGTGTTTCCAAGATCGCGGGGATCCGGCCGGAAGAATTTAACTTCAAGGACCTGCCCGGCCGTGGCGGCCCGCTCGGCGTGCGACGCCCATGCGATGTCGATGCAGGAGCTGCAGGACCAGGTGGCCCGCGTCGATCGAGGTGTCGAACAGCGCGCCGATTTCATGAACGTCGTCGAGTCCGAGCTCGTCTCCGACGAGGCCCGAGACGCCCTGCTGCCGCATGGCACGCCGTTGAGCCAGGGTTTCGTCGGGTCCGGCTTTGGGATGCGCACGGATCCGTTTACTGGCCAGAGTCGATGCATTCGGGACTTGATTTTGCCGCCCCGGTCGGCACGCCGATCTTGGCCGCCGCTGGCGGGGTGGTCGTCGCCGCCGAGCTCAATCCGGATTTTGGCAACATGGTCGAGATCGATCATGGCAAGGGCCTCTCGACGATGTATGCGCATACCAGCCGCATGCTGGTCAAGAACGGGGACATCGTGCGCAAGGGCCAGAAGATCGCCGAGGTCGGCACGACCGGTCGGTCGACGGGACCGCACTTGCACTTCGAGGTCCACGTCAACGGCGCGCCGCAGAACCCCGCCAAGTATCTCGCGTCGCTGCATCGTGGTGCGAGCCCGGTAGCTCTGTCGGCGAGCGCGACGGACGGTTCGCCGCGCCGGTAGTTCGAGCCGCGGTCCCACGCACCGGGCCTGCGTCGGTCAAGGGCCGGGCCCAACGATGCGTCTGCGGAGCGAAACAGACGCGAAAAGGGCGCGTCCCGAAAAGACCACTATAATTTCCGCCATTGTCCGCTTCGGCGGCTCTTGCAGGTTTGCCCGCGCAGGTGTCGGCTCCATACGGTGCGCGCCTTGGCGCGCCACAAGACCGTTCTGGCCACAGCGATCCCCCTCCGATGTTTCCGGCTCTGCTTACCCGAATTTTTGGAAGTCGCAATCAGCGTCTGCTCAAGCAATACGAGCAGCAAGTTGCGCGCGTAAACCAGCTCGAGGCGTCCCTGACGCCGCTCTCGGATGCGCAGCTGGCTGCCAAGACGGTCGAGTTCCGCAGCCGGGTCGCAGCCGGAGAAGCGCTGGAACAACTGCTGCCCGAGGCCTTTGCCGTGGTCCGCGAGGCGTCGCGGCGGGTGCTGGGGATGCGCCATTTCGACGTTCAACTCGTCGGCGGGATGGTTCTGCACGACGGCAAGATTGCCGAGATGCGCACGGGCGAAGGCAAGACGCTTACCGCGACCCTGCCGGTCTACCTAAATGCCTTAACGGGCAAGGGCGTGCACCTCGTCACGGTCAACGACTATCTGGCCAGCCGCGATGCCGAGTGGATGGGGCGGGTCTACCGGTTCTTGGGCATGAGCGTCGGCGTCATCTTGTCGCAGCAGGCGAACGCGGAAAAGCATGCCGCCTACGCCGCCGACATCACCTATGGCACGAACAACGAATTTGGCTTCGATTACCTACGCGACAACATGGAATACCGCGTCGAGGACCGACGCCAGCGGGGGCTCAACTATGCGATCGTCGACGAAGTCGACTCGATCCTGATCGACGAGGCCCGCACACCCTTGATCATCTCCGGACCGGCCGAGGACAGCACGGAGATGTACCAAAAGGTCAACGAGATCCCGCCGCTGTTGACGGCTCAGGCCGACGAAAATGGCGCCGGAGATTTCTGGGTCGACGAGAAACAGCATCAAATCCACGTCTCCGAGCTTGGACACGAAAAGATCGAGCAGGTGCTGGCGCGGCGCGGGCTGCTGGCCGAGGGCGAGAGTCTGTACGCCCCGCACAACATCATGCTCATGCACCATCTCAACGCCGCGCTGCGCGCCCATCATTTGTTCCACCGCGACCAACAGTACGTGGTGCAGAACGGCCAGGTCGTAATCGTCGACGAATTCACGGGCCGGCTGATGCCGGGCCGGCGCTGGTCCGAGGGCCTGCATCAGGCCGTCGAAGCCAAGGAGGGCGTACAGATCCAGCAGGAGAACCAGACGCTGGCGTCGATCACGTTCCAGAACTATTTCCGCATGTACGGCAAGCTGGCCGGCATGACGGGCACGGCTGACACCGAGGCGTACGAGTTCCAGGAGATCTACCGGCTGGAGACCGTCGTCATTCCGACCCACCGTCCGATGGTGCGCAAGGACGAGCAGGACAAGATCTACCGTACCTCGCGCGAGAAATACAACGCCATCCTGGCCGACATCCGCGATAGCCACAAGCGAGGGCAACCGGTGTTGGTCGGAACCACGTCGATCGAAAACTCCGAGCTGCTTTCCAACCTGCTGCGCGCGGAGGACCTGCCGCACCAGGTGCTCAATGCCAAGCAGCATGCCAAGGAAGCCGAGATCGTCGCCCAGGCCGGACGCCCCGGCGTCATTACCATCGCCACCAACATGGCCGGCCGCGGCACCGACATCGTCCTCGGCGGTAACGTCGAGAAGCAGATCGAACTGGGTCGCGTAGTGGACGCCACGGGCCAAGTCACTGACCCGGCCGCCGAAGAGCAGCGGGTGGCCCGTCTCAAGGGCGAATGGCAGCAACTGCACGACCAGGTCGTGGGCGCCGGCGGCCTGAAGATCATCGGCTCCGAACGCCACGAGTCGCGCCGCATCGACAACCAGCTGCGTGGACGCTCCGGGCGCCAGGGCGATCCGGGGGCTTCGCGCTTTTACCTGTCGATGGAAGACCCGCTGTTGCGCATCTTCGCCGGCGACCGCATGCGCATGATCATGGACAAGCTGAACATGCCCGAAGGCGAGGCCATCGAGGCCGGCATGGTCACGCGTTCGATCGAGACCGCGCAGCGCAAAGTCGAGGCACGCAACTTCGACATTCGCAAGCAGCTGCTCGACTACGATGACGTGTCCAACGATCAGCGCAAGGAGATCTACCGGCTGCGCAACGAGATTCTCGAGGCTTCCCGGCTGGACGACATGCTCATCAACCTGCGCCACGGGGTCTTCACCGACCTGGTGCGCAGTTTCATTCCTGCCGAGGCGATGGAGGAGACCTGGGATGTCGCCGGGCTGGAACGCGCCCTGGCGGACGATTGGCAGATCGCGCTCCCGCTGGGACAGTGGCTGGCGCAGGAGGCCCAGCTGTCGGACGCCGACGTCGTGGCGCGCGTGCTGGCTGCCGCGGACGCGGCTTACGAGACCAAGTTGGCCATGGTCGATCGCGAGGCCTTCGCCGGCTTCGAGCGCTCGATCATGCTCAATACACTGGACCAGCAGTGGCGCGAACACCTGGCCGCGCTCGATCACTTGCGCCAGGGGATCCACCTGCGTGGCTACGCGCAAAAGCAGCCCAAGCAAGAGTACAAGCGCGAGGCCTTCGAGCTGTTTGGCATGTTGATCGACCGCGTACGCTCGGAGATCGTCCGCATCCTGATGAATGTGCGCATCCAATCGGCCGATGATTTGGAACGCACCGAGGAGCGCATCGAACGCGAGGCCGAGCGGCGGGTCGAGCTGGCTCAGGCGCAGCATGCCGATTTTTCGCCGGCAGCGGCGCTCGAATCGCCCGAGGCCGAAGTGCCGGCGACGGCACCGCCGCCGGCATTGGCCGAACCGCCGGCCGGGCACACGTTCCGCCGTTTCCAAGAAAAGGTGGGACGCAACGACCCCTGCCCCTGCGGTAGCGGCAAGAAGTACAAGGCTTGCCACGGTAAGATCGCCTGAGCGCATGCCCCCGGCAGGCTAAGGCGCGGGGCGGCGCGATTTCGCACCCGCAGGGCACGTGGAACCGACCTAGAAAGGGACGACCGGCGCATGGCAGTCAATCTCCAGGCCCCCGACGCCAAGGCGCTGCTCCCGGTCGCCGGGATTGATCTTGGCTGGACCATGGCCGGTATCCGCAAACCCGGGCGCAAGGACTTGCTGCTGATTCGCATCGCACCGGGCGCGCAGGTCGCGGCGGTGTTCACCCGCAATCGCTTTTGCGCCGCGCCGGTCGAGGTGGCGCGCGAGCATCTGGTGCAGGCGGCCGCGCAGGGCGCCGGGATCCGATTGCTGGTCATCAACACGGGGTGCGCCAACGCCGGCACGGGGGCCGAGGGTGTCGCGGCGGCGCACCAGACTTGCGCCGCTGCCGCGGGTGTTGTCGGGTGCCGCGAGGCGCAGGTACTGCCGTTTTCCACCGGCGTCATCATGGAGCCGCTGCCCATGCAACCGCTGCTGGCCGGCCTTGCCACGGCGGCGCAGCGCTTCGCGCCCGACGCCTGGTTGGCAGCGGCCGAGGCGATCATGACGACCGATACGGTGCCCAAGGCCTGCTCGCGTAGCGTGCCAGTCGGCGCGAGCCGTGTCGTCGTTACCGGGATCGCCAAGGGCTCCGGCATGATCCATCCGAACATGGCGACGATGCTCGGTTACGTCGGCACCGACGCACCCATCGCGCCGGCATTGCTGCAGGCGTTGGTGCGGCGTATCGCCGATCGTTCCTTCAACTGCATCAGCGTCGATGGCGACACGTCGACCAACGACGCCTTTGTCCTCATCGCCACCGGCCAGGCCCAGATGCCGCTGATCACGTCGGCCGAGGACGAGCGCCTGGCGCCGATCGAGGATGCGCTGACCGACGTCGCGCGCCGCTTGGCCCAGGCCATCGTGCGCGACGGCGAGGGAGCCACCAAGTTCATCGAGATCGCCGTATCGGGCGCCCACGTCGAGGCCGAAGCGCGCGCCGTTGCCGACTCGATCGCGCGCTCGCCCTTGGTGAAGACGGCCTTCTTCGCTTCGGATCCAAACTTGGGGCGGATCTTGGCTGCGATCGGCAATGCCGGCATCGCCGATCTGGACTGTCGGCGGGTGCAGTTGTTCCTCAACGAGGTTGCGGTGGCGCGCGACGGGGGGCGTCATCCGCAGTACCGGGAGGAGGACGGGCGCCGCGTCATGCAGGGCGCCGAGATCCAGGTGCGCGTCGATCTTGGCCGCGGAGCGGCCGCATCGACCCTCTGGACCTGCGATCTGTCGCACGAGTACGTTTCGATCAATGCCGACTACCGCAGTTGAGTCGGGGAGTGCTCGATGGAGCAAGAACTAAGGCGCATCGTCCAGTGGCTTGAACAATGGATGCCGCCGGCCGCCCCGACGGACTGGTCGGCCTGGGCATACCAGTGGCGCAAGCAGCGCGTGCTCGGGTCGGATCAGGCCAGGCTGCAGGCTGTGCACCGGGTGGCACTCATCGATCCGGACGACCTGCTGGGCGTGGACCAGCAAAAAGCGGCGATTCTGCGCAATACGGAGCAGTTCGTGCGTGCGCTTCCGGCCAACAACGTGCTGTTGACCGGGGCGCGCGGCACCGGAAAGTCTTCGCTGGTGCGTGCTTGCCTGGCCCGGTTCGGCGACCGCGGGTTGCGCCTGATCGAGGTGGACAAGGACGACCTCGTGGACCTGCCGCGAATCGCTGACCAGATCGCCGAGCGCACGGAACGGTACATCGTCTTTTGCGACGACCTTTCGTTCGAGCCCAACGAATCCTCCTACAAGGCGCTCAAGGCGGCGTTGGACGGATCGATCGCCGCCGGCGCCTCGAACCTGCTGATCTACGCCACGTCCAACCGGCGCCACCTGATGCCCGAGTCGATGCAGGAGAACCTCGCCGCCGAGTACGATGCACAGGGCGACCTGCACCCGGCCGAAACTTCGGAGGAAAAGGTTTCCCTGTCCGAGCGCTTTGGCCTTTGGCTATCGTTCTATTCTTTTCGCCAGGACGACTACCTGCAGATTGTGGCCCATTGGCTGGCCCGATACGATCTGGACGCCCAGGCGATCGCCCAGGCGCGCGCGGAAGCCTTGCAGTTCGCCCTGCAGCGCGGGTCGCGCTCGGGCCGCGTAGCGACCCAGTTTGCGCGCGACTACGCCGGGCGGCGGGGACTGGCCACGCCTTGAACCGGATCGGGGCTGCAGACCAGCGACCGGTCACCGGCGTCGCGGTCGGCGTGCTGATACGCAGCGACGGCTCGGTCCTGCTGGCCGACCGCCCTGCCGGCAAGCCTTACGCTGGATATTGGGAATTTCCCGGAGGAAAGATCGAGGAGGGCGAGTCGGTGGCCCAGACGCTGGCCCGCGAGTTGCGCGAGGAGCTCGACGTGCACGTCGGTCGGTCCGATCCCTGGGTCGTGATGGAGTACGACTACCCGCACGCCTACGTGCGCCTGCACTTTCGCCGCATCTTCGACTGGGCAGGTTCGCCGCGTCCGGTCGAGGGACAGCGCCTGCAGTTCTTGGCCCCGGGGGCGGTCGCACCAGCCCCGTTGCTGCCCGCCGCCGTCCCAGCGCTGCGCTGGATTCAATTGCCGACCGTCAGCGCACATTCCCCCGGAACGCTCGACGATGTGGCCTCCGCCGGGGCCTGGCTCGATGGCGCATTGGCGCGCGGCCTGCGCCAGATCGTTTGGCACGAGCCGAGGCTAAACGACACGCAGTTGGCGCTTGCCCTGACCGAGGCGTTGGTGCGCGCGCGCGCTTACGGCGCCCGCCTGCTCGTGGATGCGCGCAGTGCCCATCGACTGAAAGCGGGCATGGCACTGCCCCCGGACCTTTACCTGTGCGCTGCGGATCTGCGGGCAGCGCACATGCGTCCGCCTGCCGACTGGCTGGGTGCGGGAGTCAGTTCGCGCGCGGACATCGAACGGGCAGCGTTGCTGGGGTGCGATTTTGCGGTGGTCGAAACGGATGCGGCCCAGCAGGACGATGGCGCTTGCGCCCCGCCGAGCGGCATCGGGCCGTGCGGCGACAGCCCGTTGCCGCTATTCCTCACGCGGCGCCTGAGCCTGCTTGCCCTGGATCGGGCGCGCCGGGCCGGCGCCCATGGCTTGGCATTGCGTGCCCTGCCTTGACCGCGCGAGCTAGAACGAACAGAAGGTCAGTTCGAAATCCACGTCGCGCTCGATCGGTCTGGGCTTGAAGTCGCGATCGGTGTGCGTGAATCGGATCCAGGCCATGTACTTGTTCGCGCTGATCTCCGGGATCGCCAAGAGCTCCTGAGCAACGCGCACCTGCAAGAGGGCGTGTGATTTGCCTTGCAACATCTGCTGATAGCAGCCCTGCACGGCCGTGTGTCGCGAGTAGATCGCACCGTCCCGCAACAGACGCAGGATGATGGCCACGGCCGACTGAAACGGGATCATGGGCTGAACCCAAAAACGCAGATCCTCGGAGCGAGCCGCCTCGCTGCGCGTAAGCCAAGCGTGATAGGAAGGCAGATCGAATTCACAGGTTCCGCCGGGGATGATCGAACGGCTGCGCACGCTCATAAGCCATTCGTTGTCGCGCAGATGTTGGCCGATCTTGCCGGAATTGGCGTTGAGTGCGGCCTGGGATGCATCGATTTCGGCCAAGATTTGCTGCAGCGCATCCTGTGCCACCTGCGGATTCTCGCGCAGGCCGCTCAGCGACTGTTTGTGCCGTTCGAGCTCCTGCAGCAACTCCCCCTTGAGGTCCGATCGCGACGTGACTTCGACGATCTCGAACAGCGTGAGCAGGGCCGTGTGGTGGCAGTAGGGATGGGACTGGCTGCAGAAGAACTGCAGCTTGTCGAAAAGGTCCTCTAGGCGCAACAAGGTGCGCACCCTCTCGATGAGGGGGTACTCGTACAGGATCAATTCTTTTGCGGACGCATTCATCGCCGAGCAAAAGATATCATACGGCTCCCCCAGTGGCGCCTCGCGTCCACTTCGCCCAGAGCCGCGCCACGCGTGCGCGCAGCGCATCCAGCGATCCGGCGTTCACCAGGATGTCGTCGGCGATGTCCAGGCGCGCACGCCGGCTGGCCTGGGTCGCGATGACGGCGCGGACCTGCTCGGGCGGCATGGTCGCGCGTGAACGTGCGTGGGACAACTGGCGGGACAGCGGGCAGTCGACCACCAAGATGCGATCAAGGCCCAGCGCGGATCGCGATCCGCCGCCTTCGGCTAGCAGCGGGATGTCGAAAATCAATACCGGGGACCGCTGCTGTGCCGCGCCGGCGAGGCGCTCGGACCGGTCGCGGATCATGGGGTGCAAAATGCGCTCCAGCCGCAGGCGAGCGCCCGGATCGGGAAAGACCAGGGCGCGCATGCGCGCCCGGTCCAGGGCACCCCGGTCGTCGATCATCGCATCACCGAACTCGGCGCGTATCGGCCCGATCGCGGCGCCGCCGGCGGCCGTCAACTCACGCGCGATGGCATCGTTGTCGATGATGGCTGCGCCCAGCTCGGCCAGCATGGCAGCGACGGTCGATTTGCCGCTGCCGATGCCGCCGGTGAGCCCGATCCGGGGCGCGGGAACGGCCATGTTGCTACCCCCAGCCCATGCCGGTGACGATCGGTTTGCCGTACAGCAGCACGATGAATCCGGCGATCGCCAGGTACGGGCCGAAGGGGATGGGCACGTTGCGACCGCGCCCCGCCAACACCATCAGGCTGATGCCCAGGATCGCGCCCACTACCGAGGAAATCAGCACGATGGGCAACAGCATGGTCCAGCCCAGCCAGGCGCCCAGGGCCGCCAGCAGCTTGAAATCGCCGTACCCCATACCCTCTCGGCCGGTCGCAAGCTTGAATCCCCAGTACACCAGCCACAGCACGAGGTAGCCGGCACAGGCGCCGATCACTGCGTCGTGCAAGGAGGCGTAGGTGCCATGGAGGTTGAGCAGCAGGCCCATCCAAAGCAGCGGCAGCGTCATGCTGTCCGGCAGCAGTGTCGTGTCGACATCGATGAAGCTCATGGCGATCAAAAACCAGGTGAGCACCAATGCGCCGGCGCCGGCCAGTCCCCAGCCGAAGTGCGCCGCCACCCAAAAGGAAAGGACGCCGGTCAGGGCCTCGACCAGGGGATAGCGCACGGAGATCGGGCTTGCGCAGCTGCCACAGCGGCCCCGCAGCGCCAGATAGGAGACGACGGGGATGTTCTGCCAGGCGCGGATGCGCGCGCCGCACGCAGGGCACTGGGAAGGCGGAGTCCAGAGGTTGTACCGCGGCTGCGCGGGCGGCTCGCGGCCCTCGATCTCGGCGGCCTGCGCCGCCCACTGCGCCTCCATCATCTTTGGCAAACGATGGATGACGACGTCGAGGAAGGAGCCGACGATCAGGCCCAGCGCCGCCGCCAGCGCGGCAAACGCACCCTCCGGCAGTTCGACCATCACGGGCGCGCGGGGCCGGCCGGCCCAGGGTGCACAGGCACGGGGGCGTGTTGCTTAGACGACGCCGCCGAGCTTGAAGATCGGCAGGTAGATCGCCACGACGATGCCGCCGACAATCACGCCGAGCACGACCATGATCATCGGCTCGAGCAGGCTCGAGAGCGCATCGACCGTGTCGTCGACCTCGCGCTCGAAGTAGTCGGCCACCTTGTTGAGCATGGAGTCGAGCGAGCCGGCCTCCTCGCCGATCGAGGTCATCTGGATCGCCATCGGCGGGAACACCCCGCAGTTCTGCATGGATTGTGCCAGCGTCGTGCCGGTGTTGACCTCCGTCTGGATCTGCTTTGTGGCCTCCTTGTACACCGCGTTGCCTGCCGCCGGGCCCACGGAATCGAGCGCCTCCACCAGGGGAACGCCCGCCGCAAAGGTCGTCGCCAGCGTCCGGGTCCAACGCGCAATCGCCGCCTTGCGCAGCAGCGGGCCGATCACCGGCGGCCGCAGCAGCAGCCGGTCGAAGGTGATCTGCACCTTTGGTGAGCGCCGCCACGCTTGGTACACGAAGTAGGGAACGCCCAGCAAAATGGCCAGCAGCAGCCAGTAGTACTGGAGGCAGAAGTCGGATATGGAAATCACAATCAGCGTCGGCAGCGGCAGATCCGCGCCGAAGCTCGTGAAGACCTGCTTGAAGGAAGGAATAACGAAAACCATGATGATCGCGGTGACCAAAATGGCTACCAGGATGATCATCACCGGGTAGAAGAGCGCCTTCTTGATCTTGCCCTTGATGGCGATCGTCTTCTCTTGATAGGTAGCCAGGCGATCCAGCAGCGAGTCCAAAATACCTGCCTGCTCGCCCGCCGCAACCAGATTGCAGAACAGCCCGTCGAAGTGCATCGGGTACTTGCGAAAGGCCTGGTTCAGGCTGGTGCCGGTCTCCACGTCCGAGCGGATGTCGTTGAGCAGCCGGGACATTGACGGGTTGGCGTTACCCTTGCTGACGATATCGAAGCACTGCAGCAGCGGCACGCCGGCGCGCAGCATGGTCGAGAGCTGGCGGGTGAATACGGCCAGGTCCCTGCCGCTGATCTTCTTGCCTCTGGACAGCGTCTGCTTCTTGATCTTGGTTGCCAAGATCCCGCGGCGCCGCAGCGAGGCGGCTACGACGGATTCGCCGCCGGCGCGCATCTCGCCCTTGACGGTGCGCCCGCCCTTGTCGCGCCCTTCCCACAGAAACATCGACTCTCGTACCGCTTCGCGCGGCCGCGCCACTGCGCTGGTTGCCATCGCTATCCTTTGCTTGAAAGTGAATTCATTCGTTGGTGCATCCGAGGACCTCGTCCACGGTTGTCAGACCCTGCTTGACTTTGAAGAGCCCCGAGCGACGCAGGGCGCGCACACCCTCGCGCTCGGCCTGCCGGGCAATATCCAGCGTGCTGCCGTTCTTTAGGATCAGGTGCTGGATCGCTTCCGTGACCGGCATCACCTCATAAATGCCCACGCGCCCCTTGAAGCCGCTGCCCCGGCAAAAGTCGCAGCCGACCGGGCGGTAGGGCGTCCACGTGTCGTCCAGATCCGATTCGAGGAAACCGGCCGCCAGCAGCGCGTCGGCGTCGAGGGTGGCCGGCTTGCTTGCAGGAGCATAGGCGGCGCGCCAGGCGTTGCGCCGTGATGAGATTGATCGACGAGGCGATGTTGAAGCCGGGCAACGCCCATGTTGGCCAGCCGCGTCAGGGTCGAGGGCGCGTCATTGGTGTGCAGCGTCGACATCACCATGTGGCCGGTCTGCGCGGCCTTGATCGCGATATCCGCCGTCTCCAGGTCGCGGATCTCGCCGACCATGATGATGTCCGGATCCTGGCGCAGGAAGGCGCGCATCGCGTTGGCGAACGTCAGCCCGGCTTTTTCGTTGACGTTGACCTGATTGATGCCGGCCAGCTGGATTTCGGCCGGATCCTCGGCGGTGGAGATGTTCACGCCGGGCTGGTTGAGGATGTTCAGGCAGGTGTAGAGCGAAACGGTCTTGCCGCTGCCGGTCGGCCCGGTCACCAGCACCATGCCGTAGGGGCGGTGGATCGCGTTGAGCAGCATTTCCTTCTGGTCGGCGTCGTACCCAGCGCCTCGATGCCGAGCTTGGCCTGCGAGGCGTCCAGGATCCGCATGACGATCTTTTCGCCATACAGCGTGGGCAGGGTGCTGACGCGGAAGTCGATCGCCCGCTGTCCGGACAACGACAGCTTCATGCGCCCGTCCTGCGGCACGCGCCGCTCGGAGATGTCGAGCCGCGAAACCACCTTGATGCGCGAGATCAGCCGCTCACGGATCGCCAGCGGCGGCTGGGCGACCTCGCGCAGGACGCCGTCGACGCGAAAGCGGATGCGGTAGAACTTCTCATAGGGCTCGAAGTGCAGGTCCGAGGCGCCTTCGCCGATGGCGTCGAGCAGCAGCTTTTGCAGGAAGCGCACGACCGGAGCATCGTCGACCTCCGCGCTGCTGACGCCATCGTCGCTTGCCTGTTCCGGACTCTCGGCCAGCAGGTCGTCGAAGTTGACGTCGTCGTCGATGAGCTTTTCGAGTGCCTTGCCCGTCGTCTGCGCAAGGCTTTCGATCAGGGCCAGTAGCTTGTCATGCTCGACGACCACGACATCGAGCACCAGTTGCGTCTGGAACTTGACCTGGTCCAGTGCCTGGGCGTTGGTCGGGTCGGAGACCGCCACGGCCAGGCGGTTGCCGCGCTTGCGCAGCGCCAGCACGCGCAAAGCGCTGACCAGCTTGCGGTCGATCGTGTCCTTGGCCAACTGATCCACATCGATGGCCGAAAGATCGAGCAAGGGGTGCCCGAATGTTTCGGCGGCAAAACGGGCAATCGACGATGCGGTCAGACCGATGGCTTCGCCCACGGCGACCAACTCGTCGATGAAGAGGGTATTGCCCTGAACCGCCTTGCGTGCGAGGGTCTCGGCCCGATCGGGACGCAGCTTCCCCTGCTGCACGAGCGCTCGTGCTAGCCCGGTCAATGCGCTGGTGGCAGGCGTGCTTGCCTGGGTCGCTGCTGACATGGTTGCCTTGAACTGTACAAACGTGGGGCGTACGGACCTGAATCGTACGAATGCAAGTTATAGCGTTGAACGGCCGATGAAAAGCTTTGAGATGGGGCGTTTAAACCATGGATTTGTAAAATTATTATCCCTCATTTGCGTGCCGGCGGTCCGCACGCCGGCACGCCGCGCCCGGTTGGGTTGTGCCGTCTACGCTAGCGCCCTTCCATCGGATCGGGCATCGCTGAAATGCGCATCAGCCGGACGCTGCGCACGGCCTGATCGTGGATTTGCAGGATCTCGACGTTGCAGCCCGGCAGTTTCAGGCAACAAGGGCCGTCCGGTATCTGCTCAAGGCGTTCGAGCAGCAGGCCATTGAGGGTTTTGGGCCCGTCCAGCGGCAGGGTAAGGGCCAGGCGGCGGTTGAGCTGGCGCAGGCTCACCGTGCCATCGACGATCAGCTGGCCATTGGGGCCCCAGACCAGCGATCCGGCGCCGGAACCGGGAACCTGGGTGGTGAATTCGCCGACGATTTCCTCGACGATGTCGTCCACGGTGACCAGCCCGAGCAGGTCGCCATATTCGTCGACGACCAGGCCCAGGCGCTGCCGGTTTTCCTGGAACATCTGCAATTGCTGCAGCAAGGAGGTGCCCGTCGGAATCCAGTACGGGGCGACCAGCAGCTCGCGCATCGCCTCGACGCCGGGCCGACCCTCGGCCAGCAGCGGCAGCAGCTTGCGTACGTGCAGGATCCCGACCACGCGGCTGATGTCGCCCTCGAAAACCGGCAGCTTGTTGTGGTAGCAGGTTGTGAGCTGCTCCAAAATCGCCTCGATGGACTGCTCCAGGTCAATACCCTCGATGCTGGCGCGCGGCGTCATCACGTCGTCGACGCTCAACGCCTCGAGATCAAATACGTTGAGCAGCATGCTGCGGTGCTGCACCGGGATGAAGCTCGCGCCCTCGAGTACCAGGGTGCGCAGTTCTTCGGGCGTGACGCGCTGGCGTTCGGCTCCGCCTTGCGATCGGGGGACGCGCAGCAGCCGTAGCATCACCTGGACGAACAGGTTCACGAACCAGACCAGGGGGGTCGCGACCCACAGGATCGGCCGCAGAACCAGGCTCGACGCCAGCGCGATGGGTTCCGGGAAGGTCGCGCCGATGATCTTGGGCGTGATCTCGGAAAAAACCAGGATCAAGAAGGCGATCAGTATGGTCGCGATGGCCAGTCCCCATTGGTGGGCGCCCAGGTCGTAGATGGATAGGGCCGCGACCAGCGAAGTTGCCGCCGTGTTGGCCAAGTTGTTACCGATGAGGATGACGCTCAGCAGTCGGTCGGTCCGGTCGAGCAGGGTCTGCGTGCGGCGCGCGGCCGGATTGCCCTGGCGCACGAGGTGGCGCAAGCGCAAGCGGTTGATCGCCATCATTGCGGTCTCGGCGATGGAGAAGAACGCCGATAGCAGGAGCAGGACGGCCAGTGCCGTCAGGTGCACCCACAAAGGAACGCTAGACATCCGTGCGATCGTAGTGATTAGACGCCGTCGACGCTGGCGGACCAGGCCGGTTTCGGCGCTTTCGTGCTGTCCCGGTCGCGCCGCTGCGCGCGTGCCGCCCGATCGGACCGGCCTGCCCGAGCCGGGCGGCTGGCCCATCGGTCGCCGGGTGCACCAAGCCGCGGGAGGGAAGGAGACACGGGAAAAAAGCCTGGTCGGGGTGAGAGGATTCGAACCTCCGACTCCTGCGTCCCGAACGCAGTACTCTACCAGACTGAGCTACACCCCGAGTATCCTCGATCGTCGCATCACAGCCCCGACGCGCGGCAACCCGGATGGGCCGTCGAGCGGACGATTCAGCGGTCACGACGCATCGCGAAGTTCGCCAATTCTAGCAGACGATCGCGAAATGCCGAGGCGGGCAACGCTAGGGCGGCCTGCGCCGCGATGGACGATTGGGCCTGCGCGCAGCCGCGCGCGTATTCGATCGAACCGTGCGCATGGACGATCTGCGCGATCTCAGTGAAATCGCCGCTGCCGTCGCGTATGGCGTTTTCCACCTGCGTGCGTTGACCCGGCGTGGCGGCGCGCAGCGCGTGGATCACCGGCAGCGTCGGTTTGCCTTCGCGCAGATCGTCGCCGACCCGTTTGCCGATGTTTTCCGCGCTGCCATCGTAGTCGAGCACGTCGTCGATGATCTGAAATGCGGTGCCGATGGCAGCGCCGTATCTCGCGCAGGCATCCTCGGTCGCGGCGTCGGTGCCGGCGAGGATCGCGCCGACGCGCGTCGCCGCTTCGAACAGCGTCGCCGTCTTGCGCTCTACCACGCTCAGGTAGCGTGCCTCGTCAACGGTCGGGTCGTGGATGTTGAGCAGCTGCAGCACTTCGCCCTCGGCGATGCGGTTGGTGGCGTCGGCCAAGATCTGCATGACGCGCATGCTGCCGGCCTCAACCATCATCTGGAAGGCGCGCGAATACAGAAAGTCGCCCACCAGCACGCTGGCCGCGTTGCCAAAGGCGGCGTTGCTGGTCGGGCGGCCGCGCCGCAGGTCCGATTCGTCGACCACGTCGTCATGCAGCAAGGTCGCGGTGTGGATGAACTCGATCACGGCCGCCAGCAGCACGTGGCTCTTGCCGCGGTAGTCGAGCGCTCGCGCGATCAGCAACAAGAGTGCAGGGCGCAGCCGCTTGCCTCCGGCGCCGACGATGTAGTCGCCGATGGCGCCAATCAGGGCCACGTCCGAGGCCAAGCGCTGGCGGATCACTGCGTCGACCGAGCGCATTTCGCCGGCGATTGGCGCCAGCAGCGCGGCCAGGGACCCGGGGTCCGAAGCACCGTTGGCAGGGGCGGCGGCGGGGGGCGAGGAGGGGGCGGGGGCGGTTTGCACGGTGTAGCGGGAAGCTTGCTGAGCGCCGATTATAGGAGGGTCTGCCGCCTCGCCGCGGCGCAGCGTCCGACCGGCGGGCAAAAAACAACCGGATTGACGACGGACGCCGGAAACTGCGATAATCCAAAGCTTTCCGTGGGCCAATGTGGCCCAGAGGCGAAGGGCCAAGGCGAGGACCCCGGCGACCGCGTATCGCGGGCCGCCGATGGGAGACGCGGGCGGCGGCGCATTTTTGAGGACAGGGCGATGTTTGCGGTGATCAAGACAGGCGGCAAGCAGTATCGGGTGAATGCGGGCGACCGCGTCAAGGTGGAGTCCTTGCCCCATGAAGTCGGACAGCAGGTAACCCTCTCCGAGGTTTTGGCCGTCGGCGATGGCTCTCAGGTGCGTTTCGGCGC
The DNA here is from genome assembly GCA_963729785.1 of uncultured beta proteobacterium. GTDB lineage: Bacteria > Pseudomonadota > Gammaproteobacteria > Burkholderiales > Burkholderiaceae_F > GJ-E10. Next base: position 376,285 of record CAVSPM010000037.1, read on the forward strand.
TCCGCTGCTGAGCGGCGCGGCGGTCGTGGCCACGGTCCTGTCGCACGGACGCCATGACAAGGTCAAGATTTTCAAGATGCGCCGGCGCAAGCACTTCCAGCGGCATGCCGGGCATCGTCAGAACTTCACCGAACTGCGCATCGATTCGATCGCCTGAACGGCACCGGCGCGTCGGGCCGGGGTTGTCGGGGCGAAAGTTCGGGGGCGGTTCATCGGCATATCGTTTGAGAGGTTGGCATGGCGCATAAAAAGGCAGGCGGATCATCCCGCAACGGACGCGACTCGCAGGCGAAGCGACTCGGGGTCAAGGTCTACGGCGGAGAGAGCATCCACGCGGGCAGCATCATCGTGCGGCAGCGCGGCACTCAGTTCCATGCCGGCGAGAACGTTGGCACGGGACGCGATTTCACGCTGTTCGCGCTGGTCAACGGAACCGTCCGCTATTCCGTCGGCGGCCCCAAAAAGCGCCGCTCCGTCAGCATTCACCCGGTCGCCAGCAACTGATCCGGCGCATCGCTAGCTGATTTCCCCCCTGGCCGCGCGCGACCGAGGTTCTCGTGCGCGGCAGGATCTGGCGCCAGGCGGCGCCGACGATGGCGACCGCGCTTGGCAAGCCGTGCTTGGCAACTGCAGGCGGTTGTCCCCATGAATTTCGTTGACGAAGCGCGTATCGAGATTTCCGGCGGTCGGGGCGGCAACGGCTGCGCGTCGTTTCGCCGGGAGAAATTCATTCCCAAGGGCGGCCCGGACGGCGGCGACGGCGGCCGCGGCGGCAGTGTCTGGGGTGTCGCCGACCGCAATCTCAATACGCTCATCGAGTACCGCTACCAGCGCAAGCATTCGGCCGGCAACGGCGAGCATGGGCGCGGGTCCGACTGCTTTGGTGCCGGCGGCCATGACATCGAACTGGCCATGCCCGTCGGAACCGTGGTCTACGACGACGATACGGGGGAGGTCATCGCCGACCTCGCGCACCATGGTCAGCGCGCCTTGCTGGCCGCCGGCGGTGCCGGCGGCCTGGGCAACCTGCACTTCAAGTCCAGCACCAATCGGGCCCCGCGCCAATGCACGCCGGGGCAGCCCGGTCAGGCGCGCCGACTGCGCCTGGAACTCAAGGTTCTTGCCGATGTCGGCTTGCTCGGCGCGCCCAATGCCGGCAAGTCGACCCTGCTGGCGGCTGTGTCCAACGCGCGCCCAAAGGTCGCCGATTACCCTTTCACGACGATGTTTCCGCACTTGGGTGTCGTGCGCCAGGAGGCGGGGAAGGGATTCGTGGTTGCCGACTGCCCGGGCTGATCGAGGGTGCCGCAGAAGGCGCCGGGCTGGGTCACCGTTTTCTCAAGCACGTGAGCCGCACGCGGCTGCTGCTGCACGTCCTGGATGTCGCTCCCCTGGATGCGGACGTCGACCCCGTGGCGCAGGCGCGGGCCATTGCGGCCGAGTTGCGCAAATACGACCCGGTGCTGCAGCGTCGCCCGCGCTGGTACGTGCTCAACAAAATGGACCTGGTGGCGCCGGAGGAACGCGAGCAACTCGTGGCACGGTTGCGCCGGCGGCTGCGCACGAAAGCGCCGATGTTCGCCATCTCGGCGTATACGGGTGAGGGCTGCCGTGACCTCATGTGGGCCGTGCAGGTCTTCCTCGAAAAGCACGCGGCGCCGGACCGCGCAGTCGAATCCGAGGACCGCCCGGCCGGGGAAGCGATCGCATGAGCCCCGTTGTGCTGGAAGCGCGGACGGTGGTCGTCAAGGTCGGTAGCAGCCTGGTCACCAATGACGGCCGTGGACTGGACCTGCAGGCGATCGCTCGCTGGGCCGATCAGGTCGTGGCCTTGCGGGCGGGCGGCAAGCGCGTACTTCTGGTTTCCAGCGGCGCCGTTGCCGAGGGCATGCAGCGCCTGGGCTGGGCGCGGCGGCCGCAGCAGGTGCACGAGCTGCAGGCAGCCGCCGCTGTCGGCCAGATGGGATTGGCACAGGCTTACGAGACCAGATTTGGCGCCCTTGGCGTGCGCACCGCGCAGGTCCTGCTGACGCACGCCGATCTGGCCGATCGCGCACGCTACCTCAACGCGCGGGCCACCTTGCTCACGCTGCTGCAGCTGGGCGTGGTCCCGGTGATCAACGAGAACGACACGGTGGTGACCGACGAGATCAAGTTCGGCGACAACGACACGCTAGGCGCTTTGGTGACCAACCTGGTGGAGGCGGACCTGCTCGTCATCCTGACGGACCAGGAGGGACTGTTCGATGCCGATCCGCGGCGCGTTCCTGATGCGCGCCGGATTGAGCACGCAGCCGCCGGCGATCCCCAGTTGGAGGCATACGCGGGCGGCGCCGGTTCGGCAATTGGCCGCGGCGGCATGCTGAGCAAGGTGTTGGCGGCAAAGCGCGCCGCTCGTAGCGGTGCCTCGACCATCATTGCCTCCGGCCGAGAGCCCGACGTGCTCGTGCGCCTCATGGCCGGTGCGTCGATTGGCACCTTGTTGGTGGCTTCCGTGCCCAAGCGCACGGCGCGCAAGCAGTGGCTGGCCGATCACCTGCAGACCAAGGGACGGGTCCTGATCGATGCCGGTGCCGTGGCCGCGCTGTGTTCCCAGGGCAAGAGCCTGCTGCCGATCGGTGTTCTGGAGGTGCAGGGGGCATTCGAGCGGGGCGACGTAGTCGCTTGTGTCGATGCCCAGGGCCGAGAGCTCGCCCGGGGTCTGGTCAACTATTCGAGCTCGGAAACGCGCCTGATCGCGCGCCGCTCAAGCACCGAGATCGCTCAGGTGCTCGGCTTCATCGAAGAACCCGAACTCATCCACCGCGATAACCTGGTCTTGCTCTAACAGAGCTGCGGCGCAGGGCCGGACATTGCGCTATGAGGAGCCCGGTCGCTGGCGCGGGTGGCAACCGCTCCCGTTCGACGGGAAGACGAAGCGCGACAGTTCCTGTAGCGCGCGCTCATATACGCTGCGCTTGAACTCGATCACGGCGTCCAACGGCACCCAGTAGTCATGCCAGCGCCAGGCATCGAATTCCGGCTTTTCGCTGCGTCGCAAGCAAATGTCGCAATCGCGTCCAAGGAGACGCAGCAGGATACCAGATCTGTTTTTGCCCGCGGTAGTTGCCCCGCAGTTCGCGCCGGATCCACTGCTCGGGAACCTCGTAACGCAGCCACTCGCGCGTGCGCGCAAGTATCCGTACATGTTCCGATTGCAGGCCGATTTCCTCGTAGAGCTCGCGGTACATCGCCTGCTCGGGGGACTCGCCGAACTTGATTCCCCCTTGCGGAAACTGCCAAGAATGCTGTTTTACGCGCTTTCCCCAGAACACCTCACTGCGTTCATTGAGCAGGATGATGCCGACATTCGGGCGGTACCCGTCCTTGTCCAGCATGCCATCACCTGAAGCGATATCATTTGAGGTTGATTATATGGCCCGCGGTCGCGGTCCGAAAGCCGAAGAAAGCGTACATGCGAGTCTCGCAATTTCTGATCGGAACCCAGAAGGAAGCGCCCGCGGATGCGGATATCGTCAGCCAGCAACTTATGCTGCGGTCCGGGATGATCCGAAAGCTGGCCGCCGGCATTTACAGTTACCTGCCCCTGGGCTTGCGCACCATCCGCCGGATCGAGGCGATCATCCGCGAGGAGATGAACCGGGCGGGCGCGCTCGAACTGCTGATGCCCGTGGTCCAGCCGGCCGAACTCTGGAGCGAATCCGGGCGCTGGGAGAAGTACGGCCCCGAGCTGCTGCGCCTCAAGGATCGACACCAGCGCGACTTCGTGCTGCAGCCGACCTCGGAGGAAGTGATCACCGACATCGCGCGCCAGGAGATCCGCAGCTACCGGCAGCTGCCCGTCAATTTCTACCATATTCAGACAAAATTCCGTGACGAGCGGCGCCCGCGCTTTGGGGTGATGCGCGGGCGCGAGTTCACCATGAAGGATGCCTATTCCTTCGATCGCGACGTTGCGTCGGCACACCAAAGCTACCGGAAGATGTTTGCCGCCTACGAGCGCATTTTTCCCGCATGGGCCTGCGCTTTCGTGCGGTGGCGGCAGACACGGGCGCGATCGGCGGCAGCCTGTCGCACGAATTTCAGGTCATCGCCGACAGCGGCGAGGATGCGATCGCCTACAGCCCCGATGGCGACTACGCCGCCAACCTGGAGCTGGCCGAGGCCCTGCCGCTGCTGGAGCGGCGAGGCCCCCCGCTGCAGCCCCTGTGCAAGACGGCGACGCCGCAATGCACGCGTTGCGCTGCGGTAGCGCAATTTCTCGGGACACCCTTGCAACAGACGGTGAAGTCGATGGTTGTGGCGGTCAACCGGCCGGCCGACGGCGCTGCCGCGGCCCAGCCGATGGCCGACCTTGTCTTGCTGATGGTGCGCGGCGATCACGAGCTCAACGACATAAAGACCGGGAAGCTGCCGGGCTTCGAGCATGGCTGGCGTCTGGCAAACGAGGACGAGATCTTGGCGCACTTCGGATCGCCGCCCGGCTACCTGGGACCGGCCGTGGCCGGATCCGCGCCGGTTCGCGTCCGCGTGATCGCGGATCGAACCGTGGCGCGCATGAACGACTTCGTTGTCGGCGCCAACACCGAAGGCTTCCACTACACCGGCGTCAACTGGGGGCGTGACCTGCCCGAGCCCGACCTGGTCGCCGATCTGCGCAACGTTGTCGCCGGCGACCCTTCGCCCGACGGCAAGGGCGTGCTGGCGATCCAGCGCGGCATCGAGGTCGGACATGTTTTCTACCTGGGAACGAAGTACTCGGAGGCCCTCAACGCCAGGTTTCTGGACGAGGACGGACGCTCGCGCTTGTTCGAGATGGGCTGCTACGGCATCGGCGTCACGCGCCTGCTGGGCGCGGCGATCGAGCAGAACCACGACGCGCGCGGGATCATCTGGCCGGAACCGATTGCGCCGTTCACGGTTGTCTTGTGCCCGGTGAATTATCGCCAGTCCGATGGCGTGCGGGCGGCGGCCGACACCTTGTACGCGGAACTGATGGACGCAGGGCGTGGACGTGCTGCTGGACGACCGCGGCGAGCGGCCGGGCGCGATGTTCGCCGACGCCGAATTGATCGGAATTCCGCATCGGCTGACGATCGGCGAACGGGGCTTAAAATCGGGCCAATTCGAATATGTGCCGCGCGCGACGCTCGAGGTCCAGAACATCGCCAGCGCCACCGCGGCGGCTTTCTTGCTTGAGCGACTTGCGCACTGACCCCTTTCGACTTGCTCGCCGACGTGTCGGTGGGCTGGGTCTTTTGCTGGCGTTTTGGCCGCGGTGGAGCTGGGCCGGCGCGCAAAAGTACGAGGACCTGGCCGATGCGGTGCGCAGTGCGCTGGCGTCCCAAATTGCCGATACGGCGCCGCCGCTGCGCCACTTTTCGGTGGAGGCCGATCAGCTCGAGCACGAACGCTGGCTGGCCGATATGTCCGAGCGACTGGCGCCGCGCCTGCCGGAGAGGCGCAACCGGCTAGACCTGTTGCAATGCCTGGATTACGAGGCGACGCGCGCCGGATTGGACGCTCAGCTGGTGCTGGGGCTGATCCAGGTCGAAAGCAACTTTCGCAAATATGCGATCTCCGAGGCCGGTGCGCGTGGTCTGATGCAGGTCATGCCGTTTTGGGCCGCGCTGATCGGCGATGGCAACGTCCGGCGCCTGTTCGAGATGCGCACCAACCTGCGCTACGGTTGCGTCATTTTGCGCCACTATCTGGACGCCGAACGCGGCGACTTGTTCCGCGCCTTGGGTCGCTACAACGGCAGCGTTGGCCAGTCGACGTATCCGGATGCGGTCCGGGCCGCCTGGCAGGGCGACTGGGCCTATCCGCGGGGTGGCCGCACGGCGCTGCGTCGATGAACGGCGCTAGCGGCGACGGAATCCGCCGCCCGGGTTGGCGGCAGCGCCCATCGAGCCAAAGGCGCGCATCATCTTTGACAGGCCACCCTTGCGCATTTGCTTCATCAAGGTAGCCATCTGCTCGAATTGCGCCAGCATGCGGTTGATGTCCTGAACCGGGACGCCAGCGCCGTTTGCGATGCGGCGTTTGCGCGTGGCCTTGATGAGCTCCGGCTTGGCCCTTTCGGTGGGCGTCATGGAGTTGAGGATGCCTTCCATGCGCCGAACCTGGCGCTCAGCGTCCCGCGGATCGACCTTGCCGGCCGCCTGAGTGAGTTGCGCCGGCAGCTTGTCGATCAGTCCGCCCAGTCCGCCCATGCGGCGCATCTGGGCAATTTGATCGCGAAAATCATTCAGATCGAAACGCGCCCCCGATTGCATGCGCTGGGCCAGCTTCTGCGCCGCGCCCATGTCGACCGAATTCTTGACATCTTCCACCAGGGCGACGATGTCTCCCATGCCCAGCACGCGGCCGGCCATGCGCTCGGCATCGAAGGGTTCCAGGCCGTTGAGCTTCTCCCCGGTACCGGCAAACTTGATCGGTTTACCGGTAATCGCTGTCACGGAAAGCGCCACCCCGCCGCGCGCGTCACCATCGAGCTTGGTGACGATCACCCCGGTCAACGGCAGACGGGCGCCGAAGGCGGTCGCGGTATTGACCGCGTCCTGCCCCAGCATGGCATCGACGACGAACAGCGTCTCGATCGGCTGGACTGCCGCGTGCAGCTGGGCAATCTCGTCCATCATGGCATCGTCGATCGTGGTACGCCCGGCGGTATCCACGAGCACGATGTCGAGAAGGTGGCGGCGCGCGTGAGCGACGGCTGCCTGGGCGATCTGCACCGGCTTGGCATCGGCCGGCGTGGGGAAGAACTCGATGCCCGCCTGTTGGCAAACCGCCTCGAGCTGCGCGATGGCTGCGGGCCGGTAGACGTCGGTCGAGACGGCCAGCACCTTCTTGCGCCGCTCGGCGCTCAACCAGCGGCCCAGCTTGCCGGCTGTCGTCGTCTTGCCCGCTCCCTGCAGACCAGCCAGCAGCAGGACGGCCGGCGGCTGCGTGGCCAAATTCAGCTCGCGATCCTTCTGCGGCAAATCACCGCCCATGAGGCGCGCCAGTTGCCGGTGGACTACTCCGACCAGGGCCTGCCCGGGGGTCAGGCTACCGACGACCTCCTGTCCCATCGCCTCGTCCCGTACCCGCGCCACGAAATCGCGAACCACCGGGAGGGCGACATCGGCTTCGAGCAGCGCTAGACGCACCTCCCGTAGCATCTCCTGCGTATTGGCCTCGGTCAGGCGAGCCTGCCCCCGCACCTGCTTGACAATGCGGGTAAATCGGTCCGTGAGTTGGTCGAGCATTTTTTTCCTGATGTGCGCGTGGTATATAGATGCGTTATGCAAACGGGTCCATTTTACGGGTGGGTGCATTTTGCCGTCGCGGCGGCCTATTTGGCCGTCGCTTTCCGATCCTGGATGTCCCTTCGCCACGGATCCGTGGCGACGCGCTCAGGCCAGGTCGGCGCCTTGCTGGCGCTGGCGGTACTGGGCCATGCAGTGTTGCTGGCGCTGGATGTCTATGGCTCGGCGGGGCTGAATTTTGGGTTCGCCCAGGATCTGTCGGCGACTTTCCTGCTGGCTTGCGCGCTACTGTGGGTCGAGGGGTTCTTTGTGCCGCTCGGGGCCTTGTACGCGCTGGTTACGCCGTTGGCGGCCTGCGCTGTCTTGCTCCCGCTCGCCTTCCACGGGGCCGCGTTGGATGATTCACTGGCCCTGCGCATCCATTTGGGCGCATCGGTGCTGGCCTATGGACTGCTGATGATCGCCGCATTGCACAGCATATTGATGGCGTCGATGGATCGCTACCTGCACCGGCCCTTGCGCGACAGCTCGCATGCCTTTGGCAGCATCTTGGCCCAGATGCCTTCGCTGTTGGCGCTCGAGCGCCTGCTGTTTCGACAGATCGCGATCGGCTTCGTGCTGCTCACGGCAACGGTAGCCAGCGGCATGTTCTTTTCCGAAGAGCGCTACGGGCGCATGCTGCGATTCAACCACATGACCTTGTTTGCCATTTTGTCCTGGGGCGTGTTCGCCGGGTTGCTGGTGGGGCGGTATGCCTTCGGATGGCGCGGCCGGGTTGCGCAGCGCTGGGTGCTGGTCGGTTTCGTCATGCTGATGCTGGCATATATCGGCGCACGCTTCGTCCTCGAGGTGATTCTGGGGAGGACTCCGGGATGATGCGCCTGCTCTTTTGGTGCCTGATCGGTGCGGTCCTCTATGCCGGTCTGCGCAAGATTTCCGGGAGCGGGGGGGCGGCAAGTTCCGGTGACGCGAGCCGGAACGCGGTCGGGGCCGGGCGCGCCGAGGACATGGTCCGGTGCCGCGTTTGCGGGCTGAACCTGCCAAAGTCCGAGGCGCTGGCGGTCGGCCGCCAGTGGGCCTGCTGCGCGCAGCACGCGCGCGACGCCGGATCGGATAAACCGACGTGATCCGAACGCTGCCGGGGCGGCCCGCCGGCGACCGGCGACGCGGTCGCCGGAACTGACGTGTCGATGCCACCGTGACGTCGCGATCGACCTCGTCGCTCGAGCGGGTCGAGACCGCCTGGGGAACGCTCAACGCGCTTGCCCTGGCCCGGGTCGTCGTCACGGCCTTCGTGCTGGTCTCGGCGATGATATTCGCCGCCCCGCTCGGCGCCCGCGATGGGGGCGCCGCGGGCGCCACGCAACTGCTGGCCGGCCTGTCGGCCTACTTCGCCATCGCAATCGCCATGGCGCTGGCGTCGGTCTACTACCGCCATCATTTTCTCGGCCAACTGATCCTGCAGCTTACGGTCGACCTCGTCATGGGGACGATACTTGTGGTGCTCGGCGGCGGGATGCGCAGCGAGTTCGTGGTTTTTTACCTGGTTCCGATCGCCGGCGCCTCCCTGATGTTGCCCACCAGCGCCGCCTTCTTCACGGCGTCCATCGCCGTGCTGATCCTGCTGGTCGATTCGGTTCTGCGCGGTCTGGGCGAGGACCGGGCCAACCCTCAGCTATTCCAGGCTGGACTGTACGGGGCGGCGCTCTTCGGCCTGACTGGGCTGCTGCGCATGCTGTCCATGCGCCTGAATCGGCAGGAGCAGTTGGCCCATGCGCGCGGATTGGATCTGCGCAATCAACTGGAAATCAACCGCCTGGTGATCTCGCAGATGGAGCAAGGGGTCATCGTGGTCGATGCCGAGACCACGGTTCGTGCCAACAACCAGGCGGCGCGGCTGTTGGTCGGATTGGGGTCTCGCGCCCAGTTGACCGGGCAGCGTCTGATGGACCTGCCGGCGCTGCGTCCACTGGGGGAACAGTTCCTGCGGTGGCGGCAGGAGTTCTCGGACGAACTGGGCTGGTCTGAGCGGACATTTCTGGTCGCCGCCAATTCCACCGCGCCGGGCTATCCTCGGCGCGTGCGTTGCGCGTACGCTTCGCTCAGCCGCGTTCCTCGCAATCGGGCGAGTATGTGATCTTCCTGGAGGACCAAAACGCCATCGAGGAGCGGGCGCAGCAGCTGAAGCTGGCAGCCATGGGCCGGTTGACCGCCTCCATCGCGCACGAGATCCGCAACCCGCTGGCAGCCATCAGCAATGCCGGGCAACTGCTGTCCGAGGATGCGCGCGACAGCCTGCAGCAGCGCCTGGCGGGCATCGTGCGGGAAAACACGGCACGGCTCAATCGCCTGGTGGAGGACGTGCTGCGCGTCGCACGCCGGGAGGCGCCGCTGAGCGACGAGTTCTCTTTGCAGGCCTTCGTCCAGACGTGGGTTGAAGAGTTCGTCCGCGACCGCGGTCTCGAGCCCGGGACCCTCGAGGTCGCTGGCGCCGGCGCCCAGGACGTCGTAAAGTTCGAGCAAAGCCACCTGCGCCAGATTCTGTTCAATCTGGTCGACAATGCCCTGCGCTATTGCTCAGGCGGTCCTGGCAGCATCAAACTTTGGCTCGAACCGGCCGCCGAGCGCGACGGGCGGGTGCAGCTGTGGATCCTGGACGACGGCGCGGGCGTGGCGTCGTCCGATCGCGCGGCGATTTTCGAGCCGTTCTTCACGACCCACGCTCGGGGAACCGGCCTGGGGCTGTATCTCGCGCGCGAGTTTTGCATCGCCAACCACGCGGAACTGGCTTACGACGTGCTTCATTCTCCGGACCATGCGGAGCGCCACGGGTTCGTGTTGCGTTTTTCGCGGCTGGAAAGCACGGAAGACCCGACCTCTCCGTTCCTGGACACGATGCCTGCGGCGCCGGGGGGCCTACGGATGGACAAGATTTGATGATTTTCGACCCGTCATGGATGGCGCGCTTGCTCGGGTCCCAGGTGCGGGCGTCCGGCGCGGTGCGCCAAGCCAATTGCACGGCCGTGAGGCCGAGTGGTCCTGCGAGCTGCGCAGCCGGACCGAGCACGCCGTTGCAACAGGTTTCGGCTGGGTTGGCCAGGGTTGGCGCGCCCATCATATTTCGGACGGCAAATAGATGAGCGAGACGCAGGAAAAGGAAGATTCTTCGCGGTCGCACGTGCCGACGGTACTCGTCGTGGACGACGAGGCGGACTTGCGCGAGCTGCTAGGCCTGACGATCGCTCGTATGGGTTTGGAGGTCGACACGGTGGAGAACCTGGCGCAGGCACGGGAGCGATTGCAGAGCCGAAACTATCGCCTGTGCTTGACGGACATGCGGCTGCCGGACGGGTCCGGGTTGGATCTCGTTCGCGAGCTCGGGGCGCGTGGCGAGCCGAAGATCGCCGTGGTCACCGCCTACGGCAGCGCCGACAATGCCGTTGCTGCGCTCAAGGCCGGCGCTTTTGACTACCTGGCCAAGCCGGTTGACCTCGATCAGTTGCGGATGCTCATCCGCTCGGCGCTCGGCGATGCGGGCGCAACCGCCGCCGGGACGGGATCGGATCCGGACGTCGAGGACGGCACCGCCAAATTGGTCGGTCAATCGGCGGAGATGACGCGGTTGCGCTCCCTGATCGGCCGTCTGGGTCAAAGCATGGCGCCGGTCGCGATCACCGGCGAGTCCGGAAGCGGCAAGGAATTGGTGGCGCGGGCGATACACGCCATGTCGGCGCGGCGCGCCCGGCCGTTCGTGGCCGTCAACTGCGGCGCCATCCCGGAATCGCTGATGGAAGCCGAGTTCTTCGGCTATCGGCGCGGGGCGTTCACCGGTGCCGAGCGCGACCGTGACGGGTTCTTTCAGGCCGCTAGCGGCGGCACGCTTGCTGCTCGACGAGGTGGCTGAACTGCCGCTGGCCATGCAAGTGAAGCTGCTGCGGGCCATCCAGGAGCGGCGTATCCATAAGGTCGGCTCGACCGTCGAGGAGTCGGTGGACGTGCGTATCTTGAGCGCGACACACCAGGATCTGGCGCGCATGGTCGAGGCCGGCCGGTTTCGCCAGGACCTGTTTTACCGACTCAACGTGATCGAGTTGCGGGTTCCCAGCCTGCGCGAACGCAGTGAGGACATTGCCCTGATCGCCAAGGCCTTGTTGCGGCGCATCGGCCAGCGTGCGGGCGTGGCGGAGGCTTGGTTGACGCCCGAGGCCGAGGCGGTGCTGCGGCGCTGGCCTTTCCCGGGCAATGTGCGTGAACTCGAAAACGTCCTGGAGCGATCCGTGGTGTTGACGGGCGGGGGCGCCTTGCGGGCGGAAGACCTGGTGCTCGAGACGAGTCGAGCCTACGCCGAGGCCGAAAGCGCCGCCGCCGAAGCGAACTTGGCGTTGGCGGGAAAGGAGCCGCTCGCCGGTCCAGAGCCTGGGATCGCGGCAGCCGCTCGCTACGCGCTGATCGATGGAGTCCCTGACAACCTGGAGGCCTACCTGGACGAGAAGGAAGAGGCCGCGATACCGCGCCGCGCTGGCGCGAACCGGACACAATCGCACGGCGGCCGCCCAGCTGCTCGGCCTTTCGTTTCGCCAAATGCGCTACCGGATGCAGCGCCTGGGCCTCAAATAGTGCAGGCCGCCCAGGTCGTCGGCGCGGGGCATCGGGCATGAACCGGCCAGCGGCCGCCGAGCGTTGGGTCGTCGACGCCGACGGCTGGCTGAGCGGGGCCCGGCGACTGCCTTCACCGAACTGCGACGCCCGTCCTGCGGGCTGCGCGGTCGAGTTGCTGGTGATTCACTGCATCGGCCTGCCGCCCGGCGTCTTCGGCACGGGGCAGATCGAACGGCTCTTTGCCAATGAACTGGATCCGGCGACGCACGCGTTCTTTGCGCAGTTGCAGAACTTGCGCGTTTCAGCCCATTTTCTGATTGCGCGCGACGGCAGCCTGACCCAGTTCGTGTCTTGCGCCGCCCGTGCCTGGCACGCAGGCCGCTCGACGTGGGAAGGGCGCAGCGCCTGCAATGACTTCTCGATCGGGATCGAGATCGAGGGCAGCGAATTTGAACCCTATACCGAGGACCAGTACGCGGCGCTCGCCGTCCTGCACGAGGCGCTGCGTGCCGCCTACCCGATCCGTGCCACGCGCGGCCACAGTGAGATCGCCCCGGGACGCAAGTTCGATCCCGGCCCCTTGTTCGATTGGACGCGTCTTGTGCGCGACGGCCAGTCCGCAAAGAGCAGCTAACGGTGTCATCGGCGATTCTCTTCTTGCTCTCGCAGCCAGCTGCGCATAGGATGCGAATGTCATAACGATGCGCCGTCACGTACAAGGTCTTGATGCTAATGAAAACGGTGCCACTACATATTGTGCTTCGACAAATGAATGCGCAGACAAGCGTCGCAACGGGAACGCAAGCGCTAGTGGCCCCGCTGGTGCCGCGCGAGATCGCGCTAGCGCGCCGTCGGCGCTGCGTTTTCCTCGATGGCGTCGCGCCGCGTAGATCGCTAGCGTTGGAATTGCGCGCGAAATCTGGCGCCATTTCGAGACATCGGCACGCTGATTCGTGCGCAAAAATACAAATTGTTCTTGCAGTTGCTCTCGATTGGGAGTAAAAATGCGCCGTGAATTTTGGTAGTTCGGTCTCGCGATCGATCACTGAATTGAACACTGATAGTCACAACCGACCACTAGTCGCCCTTCGATGCGGGACGTACGCCTTCCAGACCATCCGGTCCTGCGGCACGCCTCCCCCTCTCGAGCCCACCGCCCGTCCGGGTGGGTCTTCTGCCCTCTGCCCCACCACCGATCCTCTTTCGACCTCCGGCGCCACGCCAGAGGTTTGCGCGCGCAGCCTCCGCCGATTGTTCGGCTGGCACGCGCCTCGTGCCGAATTCATCAGCGTCAACGGCCAGTGCTCTGTCCGTTCCGCGCTTCGCTCGGATATGCGCCAATCAAAACGCATTTCTGGGCATGCCGCGGCGACCGTGCCTCCGCATGCGCCGATGAATAGCCCGGTTTGCCGTTTGGCTGGCCGGGTTTCCTTTTCAACCATCGTTCATTCATCGAAATGATTTAGGAGATTCAAATGGCAACGAAGAAAGCTGCAAAAAAGAGCGTGAAGAAGGCCGCCAAGAAGGCGCCGGCGAAGAAGGCTGCCAAGAAGTCTGTCAAGAAGGCTGCCAAGAAGACCGTCAAGAAGGCTGCCAAGAAGTCTGCAAAGAAGGCTGCAAAGAAGTCGGCTAAGAAGTCGGCCAAGAAGGCCGCCAAGAAAAAGGCGGCCAAGAAATCTGGTAAAAAAAAAGTAGCTAAAGCGGCTACCAAGCCGGCGGCCAAGAAGGCGCCGGCGGCTAAGAAGAAGGCTGCACCGAAGAAAGCAGCAGCCAAGCCGGCGGCTCCGGCGCCGGCAGCGGCGCCAGCGGCAGCGGCGCCTGCGCCCGCAGTGGGAGCGCGGACGGCGCTAAACCCGACCACGGCTTGGCCGTTTCCGACGGGCAGCCGGCCGTAAGCACGAATCACGTATAGCCTTGAGGCGCCCCTTCCGTGGGCGCCTTTTTTATCGCTGTGACGGGATGCGCCCGCACAGGCGCGTTAGTCTGCGCAGAAGTTTCGCGACCGGTGCTTCGGGCCGCGGCTACAATCGGCCGGCGAGCGCGTTAACGGGCGTTCGCGGCCGCGGCGGGGGGATGCCACGGTGGCTCGGGTCGATAGCGAGAGGGTGCGATCGTGTTGCGGGAAATTTTCCATCTTTTTATCGGCACGGTTGCCGGGCTGCTCGGCAGCGCACTGTTGCTGCGCGTCTATTTGGCGTGGCTGCGGGTGTCCCGCAGCAACCCGCTGGCGGTTTTTTGCGTTGCGCTCACCGATTGGCTGGTTGCGCCGCTGCGACGGGTCCTGCCGCTGCGCGGTCGGTTCGACAGCTCGTCCCTGGTGGCGGCGCTGCTGGTCGCTCTGGTCTTCGTTTTCCTTGTCGAATGGGTTGAGCTCAACGGCATCGCGAATTGGTACCTGTTCTTGCCCAGCGTCCTGTTCCTGCTCATTCGCTGGATGCTGTACCTGGTGCTGTTCCTGCTGGTGGTGAATTCGCTCTTGAGTCTGGTCAACCCGCATGCCCCCTTGGCCCCGACCTTCGACGTGCTTACCCGGCCGATGCTGGCGCCCTTGCGCCGCATCATCCCGCCGATCGGCGGCTTTGACTTGTCGCCGATGGCATTGGTCTTTCTGATCCTGGTCGGTCTGACGGTCCTCGACGAACTCGTGCGCCTCTGACCGGCCACGCGTCGATGCACCCGGGTCCGCGGCCCTTCACCAGGGCCGAAAGCCGAATGCGGCGAAGAACCGATCTTCGATTTGGGCCCGGGTCGGCGTGTGCTTTTGCCCGCCGTGGTGCTCGATCTTGATCGCCCCCATCACCGAGGCAAGGCGCCCTGACGTCTCCCAGTCCATCCCCTGCGCAATGCCGTACAGCAAGCCGCCACGGAACGCGTCGCCGCAACCGGTGGGATCCACGATCTTGCCGGCAGGGGCGGCCGGGATGGTCAGAACCTTGCCGTGCGCGCGGATCTCAGAGCCCTGGGCGCCATGCGTGATCACCAGGGCCTCGACGCCGCGAGCGAGCGTGTCCAGGTCGCGCCCCGTTCGGGCGGCAAACAGCTTCGCCTCGTAGTCGTTCATGGCGATGTACCTGGCGCGGTCTGCGAGACCCAGGAGCTCATCGCCGCTGAACAGGGGCATTGCTTGCCCGGGATCGAACAGGAAGGGGATCGAGCGTTGCGCCAGAGCGTGGGCATGCGTCAGCATGCCCTCGCGTCCTTCGGGACCGACCAGCGCCAGCCCGATGGCCTCGTCCTGTGGAATCCGGTTGCGGCTCGAGTGCTCCATCGCGCCCGGGTGAAAGGCGCTGATCTGGTTGTCGTCGAGATCGGTGGTGATGAACGCTTGTGCCGTATGCGACCCGTGAACGAGCAGCACGCAGCGCCGGTCGATGCCCAGATCGTCAAATCGCCGCAGGTACTGCGCACCGTCGTCGCCGACGGTGCCCATAGGCAGCGGATGGCCCTTGAGTAGCGCCAGGTTGTAGGCAATGTTTCCGGCGATGCCGCCGAATTCCTTGCGCAGGGTCGGCACGAGGAAGGAGACGTTCAGTATGTGCATCTGGTCCGGGAGGATGTGGTCCTTGAACCGACCCTGGAACACCATGATCGAGTCGTAGGCGATGGACCCGCAAATCAGCGTTTTCATTGGTTGTGCCGTTTCGTCGCTTTCGATTGTTTGGGAAAACCCCGGCGTTGCCGAAGCCTGCCAAGAGTTGGTTTCGTCCGCTGGACTCGATCCTGCGAGTGGCCGTGCGTGGGACAAGACGCAGGCGCTGGTGCAATCCGTCGGTCTGCCGCGAAGCCCCGCCTCGGGCATCCGGGCCGCCGGTGCCACCGCCGTGTCGGTTTGAAAATTGGCTAGGCACTATGGATAGAAAGGGTAGGCCACGAACCCGGAAACATTCGGCTCCGGCGCCTGAAACAACAGGTGCAGGGACATGTCGGCGCCTGGCCCCAGGTTCTCGATGTGCGCGCCAGTTGGACTCGTGGCCAAGTACTCGGCCGGCAGGATCACGCGGCGGCCGACGATGTTGCTCAGGGTGTTGGTTAGCGTCAATTCGATGGCCGGCAGCGCCATGGGGAAGTCCGCGCGATTGCGGATCACCGCGTTGAGCTCCAGCGCAGACACGCCCGGGATCGCCTGCAGATCGCTGCTCACGACGGCCAGGAACTCGGGCCGCATCGGCCACTGGACCTCGCAAGCCAGCGCGTTGCACAGGGTCTTGAGCACGGGGCGAAACTCCGGAACGCGGGCAAGCAGGTCGGCCCGATAAAGCAGCGCGGTCTGCAGCACCAGCAGTACCGACAACAGCACGCTGCCGCAGGCCAGCGCCAGACGCACGGCGTGCCGGTTGCGCGCCGGAGGCTGGCGCAGAAATACGGGGGCCTCCTCATCGTCCGCCGTCAGGAGGTCTTCCTCAGGGTCTTCCGACTGCGTGATGGCAAAGATCGTTTCGTAGCCACCCTCTGCCTCGGCCTCGAGCGTGTCGCCGGCTTCGACGGCCGGCGCCACCACGTGCGCCTCATCGCCCCGCGTTTCCTTGGGGGTCGGCTCGATGGGTCGGATCGCGCTTGAATCGCCCGGCGCCGCGGCGGCGGCGGGTTTGGCGATCTGCGCCGTTGTGCTGACCGTTCCCGGATCGACGTAATCGAGCCGTCCGATGGCGTTGAACACTTCGCGGCAGGAACCACAGCGGACCATGCCGTTGCGCGAGCGCAGTTGCTCGGCGCCCACCCGAAATAGAGCGCCGCAGTTGGGGCAGCGGGTCGCCAGGGCCATGGTCAGGCCGTCGAAGCGCCGACGATTGCCACCCAGCCTTCGTCCCGTCCCCAGGGTTGCAGCTGCAGCCGGGCTGCGGTTTGCCGGTATGCCTCGATCACGTCGGCGACTTGACGCTCGAGGATGCCCGACAGCAGGAGGGTCCCGCCGCGGCGCAGGCGCAGGGACAGCACGGGCGCGAGCAGGACAATCGGATTGGCCAGAATGTTCGCTACCACCAAGTCGAAGGTCCTTGATCGGTCGAGGGCGAATGCTTCTGGGGTAGTGTACTTGGCGTCCACGCCATTGCGCTGCGCGTTGGCGCGAGCGGTCGCGACCGCTTGCTCGTCGATGTCCACGCCCAGCACGTCGGCCGCACCAAGGAGGCTGGCGCAAATGGAAAGAATCCCCGAACCGCAACCGTAATCGAGGACACTGCTGCCGGGACGCAGGTTCTGCTCCAGCCAGGACAGGCATAGGCGCGTCGTCGGATGGGTGCCGGTGCCGAACGCGACTCCCGGGTCGATGCGGATGACGCAGGCCTCGGGATCCGGTGGTTCGTGCCAGGTCGGAACGATGGCGATGCGCCCGACGGCGATGGGCGCGAACTGGGCCTGGGTTTGCCGAACCCAGTCTTGATCGTCAACCTTCGTACGCCGCTGTATCGCAGGGGCGTCGCGGCCGAGTTCGAGAGCGACCGAGGACAACCAGCGGTCAGGGTCAACCGCTGCCTCGAGCAGGACGCAAACGCGATTGTTCTTCCAGCCCGTAGCCGCGGGTGCCAAGCCCGGTTCGCCATAGACGGCGACCTCGTCTTCGGTGTCACCGTCTTCGTCCTCGATGGACACCGACAGCGCGCCGGCCGCCAGCAGCGCGTCGCTCCATTGCTCGAGCTGATCGGCGGGCAAGCTCAGCTGAAGATCTACCAGTGGCATGCCGACACCGCAGCGATTTTGCAGGACCGGGTCTGCGGCGCGCGCTCCACGCATCTCATCCCTGGTTGGCTTTTTTCTCGGCCAGCCGCTTTTCCAGGTAGTGGATGCTCGTGCCGCCTTGGAGGAACTTTTCGTCCATCATCAGTTCGCGATGCAAGGGAATGTTCGTGGTGATTCCCTCGACAACCGTTTCGGAAAGGGCAATGCGCATGCGCGCGAGCGCCTGTTCGCGGGTTTCGCCGTAAGTGATCAGTTTGCCGATCATCGAGTCATAGTTGGGCGGAACGAAGTATCCAGCGTAAGCGTGCGAGTCCACGCGCACGCCCGGCCCGCCGGGCGGATGCCAGGCCGTAATCCGGCCCGGGCTGGGCGTGAACTTGTAGGGATCCTCCGCATTGATGCGGCACTCGATCGAGTGCCCGCGCATTGTGATATCCCGCTGACGCAGCGCCAGCCGTTCGCCGGCGGCAATGCGGATCTGGTACTGGACGATGTCGATTCCAGTGACCATCTCCGTCACCGGGTGCTCGACCTGCACCCGCGTATTCATCTCGATGAAGAAGAACTCGCCGTTCTCATAGAGAAACTCGAAGGTGCCTGCGCCGCGATAGTCGATGCGCCGGCATGCGTCGGCGCATCGGTCGCCGATGCGCTCGATGGCCTTGCGCGGAATCCCAGGGGCAGGCGCCTCTTCAAGGATCTTCTGGTGGCGCCGCTGCATCGAGCAGTCGCGTTCTCCCAGCCAGACGGCGTTGCGGTGCTGGTCGGCCAGCACCTGGATCTCGATGTGACGCGGGTTCTCGAGGAATTTCTCCATGTACACCATCGGGTTGCCGAAGGCGGCGTGCGCCTCCTGCCGCGTCATGGTGACCGCGCTGAGCAGGGCGGCTTCGGTATGAACCACGCGCATGCCGCGGCCCCCGCCCCCCCCAGCGGCCTTGATGATCACCGGGTAGCCGACCGCGCGGGCGGTACGCACGATTTCGCGCGGATCCTCCGGCAGCGCCCCGTCGGATCCGGGCACCGTGGGAACGCCGGCTTCGACCATCGCCCGCTTGGCCGACACTTTGTCTCCCATCAGCCGGATCGACTCGGGTCGCGGCCCAATGAAGACAAAGCCGCTACGTTCGACCCGTTCGGCAAAATCGGCGTTCTCGGACAGGAAACCGTAGCCCGGATGTATCGCCTCGGCGTCGGTGACCTCGGCGGCGCTGATGATCGCCGGCACGTTCAGGTAGCTATCCTTCGAGGGCGCCGGGCCGATGCAGACCGACTCGTCGGCCAACTTGACGTATTTGGCATCGGCGTCCACCTCGGAATGCACGACGACCGTGCGTATCCCGACCTCCCGGCAGGCGCGCTGGATGCGCAGGGCGATTTCGCCCCGGTTAGCGATGAGGATCTTTCCGAACATGAGCGATGGGCGATTCTGGCAAGTTTGGACCGGCCGGCTTGGCTGCCGGGGCTCTTATCTATTAGGAACTTCAGTGGATCACGGCGCGGCCCTCCCCGCGGCGCAGACGCATCGGCGATCAGGCGATGACGAACAGCGGCTGACCGTACTCGACCGCCTGCCCGTTTTGCACCAGGATTTCACGGATCGAACCGGAGAATTCCGATTCGATTTCGTTGAGCAGCTTCATGGCTTCGATGATGCACAGGGTGTCGCCCGGCCTTACGGCTTGGCCGACATCGACGAACGGCTTGGCGTCCGGGCCGGGGGAGCGGTAAAAAGTGCCCACCATCGGCGACTTGACGATTTGACCCGCTGGCGCCTCCGGAGCCGGCGCTGGAGCGGGCGGTGTCGCCGGCGCGGCAACCGGTGCCGGCGCCGCTGCCGGCGCGTAGCCGACGAAATGCGCCGGAGACGGCGCCGCTGGGGCGTTCGAGTGCTTGACGATGCGCACCTTGTCCTCGCCCTCAGTGACCTCAATCTCGGCGATCCCGGATTCGGCAACGAGGTCAATCAAGGTTTTCAGTTTCCGTAGATCCATGCTTCCCCCACAATTTCATCCGACTTTGCCAGGCCGGCCCTGCCGACCTAGCTCCCGAGACGCTTCTATGGCGCCCCGTGGTTTACATACCCGGCGGCAAAATCAAGGGCCAGGCGGTATCCGGTTGGACCCAGTCCGGCGATCGATCCGACCGCCACGCCCGCAAGCAAGGAGACATGCCGAAAGTCTTCCCGGCGGTAGATGTTTGAGATGTGTACCTCGACGAAAGGCAGCGCCACGCCGGCCAGGGCGTCTCGCAGTGCCACGCTCGTATGCGTCAGCGCCCCGGCATTGATAATGATGAAATCGACTCCCTCGCCGGGCGCCGCGTGAATTCTGTCGATCAACTCGCCTTCATGGTTACTTTGGAAGCTTTCCAGCGCGACGCCCAAACGCCTGGCATCCTCTTCCAAATCGAGCTGAATGTCCTGCAGACTCTGCTTCCCATACACGCCGGGTTCGCGCGAACCCAGAAGATTCAAATTCGGCCCGTTTAAGACAAGGATCGATTTAGCCACTTGCGCGCCTGTTCTTGTTCGGTGCAATTGCGTAGAAGGGTTGCGTAGGCCGAGGAAGAGCGACATTGTTAACAGAATATCGGGGATTGTCCAGCGCGCCTAGCCCTGAGGGAAGGTGCTTTAGCAATCCGGGCTGCCGAGCGGCCGGTCTAGGGCGCCGCAGGCTTTGCGTCCAGGGCCTCCTCGAGCCAGCTACGCAGCTGGCCCGGCCGCAAGGCGCCCGCCTGCGTATGCAGCGGAACTCCGTTTCTGGAGAAGAGAACAGTATAGGGCAAAATCCCATCTTTATCGCCAAGGTTGCGCGCAATTGCAAGCGAACCGAATCCGCCAGCGAGCAATGCCAGGTGCAGGTCGAATTGGTCACGGAACTTTCTGACCCGATCGCTGCCTTCGGTGCCTAGGCCGATGATGGCCACGTCGCGGCCGGAGAAATCGGCCTGGACCCGTTCGAGTTCGGGCATTTCGGCCACACAGGGAGCGCACCAGCTGGCCCAAAAATTCACCACTAGGACCTTGCCCTGCCACTGGGCAAGTGGCTGTTCCTTGCCATCGGCGTCTGGCAGCGCCAAGGAAAAAAAATCCCGCGCCGCGGCCGGCGCGCGCGGGCCTCGCCAATCACCATAGAAAAATACCGCGGCGCCAGCGATCAGCAAAATCAGCGCCCCGATCCCGAGTAGGCCAGCCGACCGGCCGCGTATCGTCGCTGCAGGCGGGCTATTCACGGCGCAACGCTACGTCGGTTCGATCGGCATCGGCGCAGGTATCGTCGAGCAACAAGCGGAGCATGGTCGCATTGGCACGGCCAGCACGCTCGACCGGGTGCAGGTCCGGATCGGCCAGACCCTTGTGTGCGGACGCCGCGCTGCGCAACGCCACCCGATCGTTGACCGTCAGCAAGATGGGGGTGCCACGCAGCGTCTCGGGCCGCCCTCGGGCCGAGGTGTCCGCCGCGTCGTGCGCCGATTCGGCGACAAAGCCGATCAGCTGCTGCACGTGCCGCCGGTGGTCACCGGCCTGATCGACGCGAAACGCAATCCCCAGGTCAAGAAGCGCCATCTCCACATCCTTGGCGCTATCGGCGTATAGCTCCAATTCCACCGGTGCAGTCTTGGTCGCGCTGGCGTCGAGCACCGGCCCGACCAGATGCGGTTCAAAGCGCTTGAGCCGATGCATCCATTCGAGCGCCAACTGCCGCTGCCGGCGCAGCCACCGGCGGTGGGTTTGGCCGCCAACGCTGCGCAGGTATTCACGCAGCGCAGATCGCAGTTGTTCGTTGTCGGGCAGGGCTCCGTGGACGCGAGCCGATGCGCCCAACAAGGCCGCAGCCTTGCGTTTGGCGCGGCCGGGCTCCTCGCCGTCCTCGACGATGGCGCGGGCAGCCATGGCGGCGATCTGCGCCTGCAGGCTGGATCGGGTTTCGGTGCGCTTCACGTTGACGTAGCTCGGTGGCTCCTTACCAGCGCCAGTCTACCCACATCGGTACATGGTGTTTTTCGGCGAACCGGTCGAATCGGCGGAGGCCCCGTAGAATCCGCGCATTTGACGGTTCAACGGAAATAGACGCCGTGCATTTGCACATCATCGGGATTTGCGGCACTTTCATGGGCGGGGTCGCCCGCCTGGCCATGGAGGCGGGCCATCGCGTAACGGGGTGCGACGCGGCGGTCTACCCGCCCATGAGCGAGCAGCTACGCGCGGCCGGCATTGAATTGTTGGAGGGTTTTGGTGCCGAGCAGGTTGCGCTGCGTCCTGACCTGTACCTGGTCGGGAATGTCGTCTCGCGCGGCAACCCGCTGTTCGAGGCCGTACTGGCTTCCGGCGCTCGATTCGCCTCCGGTCCAGCCTGGGTCGGCGAGAACCTGCTGCGTGGACGCCATGTGCTCGCGATCGCCGGAACGCACGGCAAGACCACGACCTCGGCCATGGTCGCCTGGATCTTGGAACAGGCCGGATACGATCCGGGCTTCCTGATCGGTGGGGTACCGAGCGACTTCGGTATTTCCGCGCGCACCGGAACGGGTCGATGTTTTGTCATCGAAGCGGACGAGTACGACAGTGCGCTGTTCGACAAGCGCAGCAAGTTTGTGCATTACTTCCCCTCGACCCTGGTGCTCAACAATCTCGAATTCGATCATGCCGACATCTTTCCGGATCTGGCGGCGATCGAAACTCAGTTTCACCACTTGCTGCGCTGTGTGCCGCGAAACGGACGGGTCATCGTCAACGGGCGCGATGCCGCGCTGGCACGCGTGTTGGCGCGCGGCGTCTGGAGCGAGGTCGAGCGCTTCGACGTCGACGACGATTGGCACTGGCGGGACCTGGCCGAAGAGGCGGATCGGTTCGCGGTCCTGCGCGGCGGCCAGGTGCTGGGGACGCTCGTGCAGGAGCCGGCCGGTGATCATAATCGCAGCAATGCCGTGGCGGCGATCGCCGCCGCGGCCCACGTTGGCGTGGGCGTAACGCAGTCGCTCGCCGCTTTGAGTAGATTCAAGGGGGTGCGGCGGAGGCTGGAGAATCGCGGCACCGTTGGTGGGGTGACCGTCTACGATGATTTTGCCCACCATCCCACGGCCATTGCAACGACCGTGGCCGGGCTCCGGCGCCGGGTCGGTGCAGAGCGCATCCTGGCGCTGCTTGAGCCGCGTTCCAACACCATGCGCTTGGGCTTAATGCAGCAGCAGCTGGCGGCCAGCCTGGAAGGCGCGGACCTGGTGTTTTGCTACGCGCCGCGCGAGGGCAAGCACGCGCTCGGGTGGGATCCGGCGGCAGCCTTGAAACCGCTGGGCAAGCGCGCACGCGTATTCGAGCGGATCGACGACCTCGTCGTCGCGGTAACCGAATGCGCCCAGCCAGGGGACCACGTCTTGGCGATGAGCAATGGCGGGTTCGGCGACGTGCACGGAAAGATCCTGACCGCGATGCAGACGCAAGCTGCCAGTGCCGGGGGCGCGCGGTGATCTTGTACCTCCACGGGTTCTTGTCTTCACCGGCATCGGCCAAGGCGCGGCAGCTTCACGCGGCGCTCGCGCGCGCCGGACAGGCCGGCGAGTTTCTTTGCCCTCAATTGCCGGTGTCGCCGCGTTCGGCCGCCGAGGTGGCGTTGGCGTCGGCGCAGCTGGAGGATCCCGCGCGCCTGGTGCTGGTTGGAAGTTCCCTCGGTGGCTACTACGCCACCTGGATCGCCGAGCGCCTCGGATGCCGGGCCGTGCTGCTGAACCCCGCGGTGCGACCCTATGAGCACTTGCGCGCGCGGGTGGGCGTGCAGATCGACCATGCCAGCGGCCTGGAAGTGCAAATCCACCCGGAATACCTCGACGAATTGCGCGCGCTCGAAACCCCCGCCATCACGCGGCCGCAGCGGTACCTGCTCATCGCGGCCACGGGCGACGAACTGCTTGACTACCGCGAGATGCTGGACCGCTATCCGGGTTGTTCGACGCGCATCGTCGAGGGTTCGGACCACGCCCTGAGCGATTTTGAAAAGTACCTGCCCGAAGTGTTGCGTTTTTGTGCCCCCGGCCTCCCGCCAGCCTGAGTCGGGAGTTGCGCACCCGGCGGCGAACAACGGCCAAACGGCAACCCGAACGGGCACCGACAGCGGTCCTTCGACCTATTCCCTCTCCCGGAAAAGGCGTCGAAGCAAGCGGCTTCGCAGCGTCCGGTTCGGCCTGCCAGCTCGCCAACGTATATTGCGCCCTGGCGCCCGACGAGACCGGCTACATCGACCGCATATGGATGGTGTAGCGCTCGTCGTTGTCGCGTTGTGCAGGCGAGGAATACTTGGTGCATACCTACGTACTGTTTGAAGACGAGGGCGACCTCAAGGCCGGAACCGTCCGCGCGGCGACGGACACCTCGCTGCAGGTCGACTCCACCAGCGGCAAACGCATCAAGGTCAAAGCGGCCTCGGTGCTGCTGCGTTTTGAGCAGCCTCGAGCCGAGGAGTTGCTGGCGGCGGCGCAGGTCATCGCGGCAGACATGGAAACGGATTTCCTCTGGCAGTGCGCACCGCAACAAGAATTTGGATTCGAGCCGTTCGCGCAGGAGTACTTCGGGCGTGCCCCCAATGCGGTTGAATCCACGGCGATCTTGCTGCGCCTGCAATCGGCGCCGGTGTATTTCCAGCGCAAGGGGCGCGGGCGATTCCGCCCCGCAACGCCGGAGGTTTTGCGCGCGGCCTTGGCCGCGGTCGAGCGTCGACGCCAACAAGATGAGCAGCGCGCCCTCATGGTGCGGGAACTCGTAGAGGGGAAGCTGCCGGCCGCCATCGCCGCTCTGGGCTCGGGCATGTTGACCAAGCCCGATCGCAATTCCATCGAGTACAAGGCCTTGGAGCAAGCCGCGCACGAGCTGCAGCTAAGTCCCTTGCGCCTGTTGCTGGCGCGCGGCGCCATTTCCTCGCCCTACCAGTGGCACTTGGAATCATTTCTGGCACGCGCATTTCCGCGCGGGGTCGAATTTGCGCCGGATCTGCCGCCGCCGCCACCCCTGTCGGCAGGGCCGCTTGGGGCGCTGCCTCTGGCGCATAGCCCGGTGTTTTCGATCGATGACAGCGCGACCACGGAAATCGACGATGCGTTTTCGGTGCACCGCGGCAGTCAGGGCCTGACGGTGGGCGTACATATCGCAGCGCCGTCGCTGGCCATCGTCAGTGGTGACGCGCTCGATGCGGTGGCGTGCGCGCGCATGTCCACCGTGTATGCGCCGGGCCTTAAGTACACGATGCTGCCGCAACCGTGGGTGGACGCGTTCTCGCTCACCGAGGGTCGGACAGTCCCGGCCCTATCCCTTTATTTCGACCTGGACCCAGATACGATGGCGTTGCGCGACACCCGCACGGTCATCGAGCGCGTTCAAGTCGCCGCGAACCTGCGTTATGACCGGCTGGACGCCGACGTGAGCGAGGCACGGCTGGACGCCGGCGATCTGGCCCTGCCGTTTGGCGCCGAGCTTGGCCAGCTTTGGCGTTTTGCCAACACCTTGCGCGGCGAGCGCGAGCGCGTGCGCGGCAGACCCGAGCTGGCGGGCCGGGAGGAAGTCTCGCTGCTGCTGGACGGCGAGGGCGCGTCGGCCCGCGTGCGCCGCTTCGTCCGCCGCCGGGATGCGCCACTGGATCGCATCGTGGCCGAGCTGATGATTTGCGCCAACCGCCATTGGGGGGCGTGGCTGGAGGCAAAGGGTCTGGTCGGTATCTATCGCTCCCAGTCGCAGGGGCGCGTGCGCATGTCGACGACACCGGCGCCGCACGACGGCCTGGGCGTGCTGCATTACGCGTGGTGCACTTCGCCCTTGCGCCGCTACGTCGATTTGCTCAATCAGCGCCAGTTGATTGCTGCCGCCAGCGGGTCGCCGCCGCCCCATCGGCGCGGGGACGCCCAATTGTTTGCGGTGGTGTCGGGCTTCGACGCGGCATATACGTCGTATGGTGAATTCCAGGAGACGATGGAGCGCTACTGGAGCTTGCGTTGGCTGCAGCAGGAGGGCATACGCCATATCGAGGCGGTGCTCGGTCGCGGCGACATCGTGCGCCTGTGCGGTTTGCCCATGACCACGCGCATCGCCAGCGCCGCCGGCCTGGCGCGCGGGCAGCGCCTCGAACTGGAACTCGTCGATTTGGATTTTGTCGAGCTTAGGCCAAATGTTCGCATCCTGCAGATCATCGGGGGTCAAGGCGAGGGGCGGGACCGACCGTGCCGGCCGAAGGCGCGGAGCAGGTCAGCGGGAGCTTTCCGCCGACCCGGGCGCAGCGGTCGATTCGGCCGAGGCCGAGATCGACGAAATTCGCGAGTAGGGCGTCATCCACCGGTGCGAGCACCGTTTGGTCGGCCGACGGCATGACTACAATCACGGCCAAGCTCGGCGCTTGGTCGGCATTGCGAGCTTGCGACACTGGAACGAGCGCTGGTTGCGGATTCCGATGGAGCGGTAACTAGGGAGTTCTATTGGTGCGATCGACGGCAAGTCTGCTGGGGAACCGCGTGCTGATGACGGCGTTGATCGTCTCCATCGGTCTGCACCTGTTCATCTTGGCGATCCGGTTTGTCGACCCGGAGTTGCTGCACCAAATCGCCTCCTCGCCGCCGCTGGAGGTCATCCTCGTCAATGCGCGAAGCGAAAAGCGCCCAACCGCACCCCAGGCCTATGCGCAGGTGAACCTCGACGGTGGCGGGCCCAACGAGCAGGGGCGGCGGACATCGCCGCTGCCCAGCAGCGCCGTGGCGATCGACGGAGATGCGTTGGAGACGGCGCGCCGCGCGGTGGAGCGGCTCGAGCAGGAGCAGCGCAAGCTGCTGGCAACGTTTCAAAAGAACAAGTCTCTGGCCAACACGGATTTGCGCTCTGCCGCCAGTGCCGCGTCCCGGGAGGAATCCCGCGTGGAACAGCAGCGCATGGCGCGTATGCAAGCCGAAATTGCCAAGGAGATCTCCGACTACCAGAAGCGTCCGCGGGTGCACCATTACATGCCCAGCACCTCGGAGTACCGGTTCGCGCGGTACTTCGAGGATTGGCGGGTCCACGTGGAAAAGGTGGGCAACGAGCACTATCCGGAGGCGGCGCGGGGCAAAATCTATGGAACCGTGGTCATGACTGTGGTCATCGACCGCAATGGCGGGCTGGTTCAGTCGATAATCGAACAATCCTCGGGTTCGGCCGTGCTGGACGGCGCCGCCCAGCGTATTGTTAAGCTTTCGGCACCGTTCGCTCCCTTTCCACCCGATATGCGCGACACCGATCAAATCGAGCTTACCCGCAGCATGGTGTTTACCAATGACCATTCCGGCGCCCAGCCCGACGGCGGCGGCTTACGCGTGGACAAATGAAGCCATGGATCGATACGCGGTCGTTGGAAACCCCGTTGCACACAGCCGCTCGCCGGAGATCCATCGGCTGTTTGCCCGCGCCACGGCGCAGGAGTTTACCTACGAGAAGTTTGAGGCGCCGCTCGACGGCTTTGAGGAATTCGCCTTGGGGCTGCGCGACAGCGGCTACTTGGGTCTGAACGTGACCGTTCCATTCAAGCTCGATGCGGGCAAATTGGCCGACACCCTAAGCGCGCGCGCGCGCTTGGCCGGCGCTGTGAATACGCTCAAGTTCGATGGCGACGACATACTCGGCGACAACACGGACGGGATCGGTTTCGTGCGTGACATTCGCGAGCGCCTGGAATTCAAGATCGCCGGCGCCGCCATCCTCGTACTGGGCGCCGGAGGTGGCGTGCGCGGCCTGGTCGCTTCCCTCCTGGAAGAGCGGCCAAAATGGATCGCCGTGGCCAATCGAACGCACGGTCGGGCCCAGGAGCTGGCCGACGAATTCGGGGTCGAGGCCATCCGCTTTGACGAGGTGCCGGCCGAGCATTTCGACCTCATCGTCAACGGCACCTCGAGTAGCCTTCATCATGATGCACCCGCCATCGACCCGGAAACCTTCGATGATTGCGTGCTGGCCTACGATCTGGTGTATGCCTCCGCGCTCACGCCGTTTATGGAACTCGCCAAAAAGGGCGGTGCGCGCCGCGTCAGTGACGGCCTGGGCATGCTGATCGAACAGGCGGCCGAATCATTCCTGCTTTGGCGCGGGGTGCGCCCGCAGACGGCGCCAGTCTATCGGGAGATGCGCCGCCAGCTCGAGCGCGGGACGGCTCCTGCTTGATGGGCAAGGCCGGGCTGGCGCGCGTCTGGATTCGACGCGCCGCCCTTGCGCTGGTGGCCGCGGTGCTGCTGCTTCAGCTATGGTTCTTCGGCTGGGTCCTGTTCTGGAAGTGGCATGACCCGGGCTTGACGGCCTTTATGCGGCACGACATGGAGCGCCCGGCGCTGCCGCCCCAGCGCGGCCAGGCGCCGCGGCCGGATCGTGTGCCGCAGCGAATCTGGGTCGACTATGCGCACATTTCGCCCGATCTCAAGCGCGCGGTCATCACATCCGAGGATGCGCGCTTCCTCAGTCACGACGGGGTCGACTGGGAAGCCATGCAAAAGGCCTACGAAGACAACCGGCGCCACGGACGCGCGACGCGCGGCGGATCGACAATCTCGCAGCAACTGGCGAAGAATCTCTTCTTGACGGCACGCCGCAGCTACCTGCGCAAAGCCCAGGAGGTGATCATCGCGTTCATGATCGAGGCGACCTGGGACAAGCGCCGCATACTCGAGGTTTACCTGAATGTGGTGGAGTGGGGCGACGGGCTGTTCGGTGCCGAGGCCGGCGCGCGCCATTATTTCGGCATCTCGGCCGCCGCGCTCGACGCGGATCAGGCCGCACGCATGGCGGCGATGTTGCCCAGCCCGAAGTTCTTCGATCACCACCGGGATGCCGCATTCCTGGTGCAGCGGGCAGCAAGCATTCGCCGGTACTCCTCCTACGCGCAGATTCCTTGAGCGTCGGCCCCGCGCGGCCCGGCGGGAGTTCAGGCCTTCGTCTGGAGTCCAGGCGCGCGCCATGCCGGCGAGGGCCAGGCAGGAGGCACATCGGCTCGGTCGACACAGGCGGGCCATGAGCCCGCCCGAATCCGGAGGGCGGTACGCGGACGCGGCGACCGGCCTGCGCGGAGTTCTGGGGCGTGCGCCGCCTGGCGTCCGCCGTCGGCGACGGCGTTGGCGCCGGTGCGTCCCGGGTTGCCGACGACGGGCAAATCGATTTTGCGTCGGCGCTGGCCCGTCAGTTGCCGAGTGCCGGCCAAGCACTTGGGATCAGCCGCGACGGGAGGGGAATTCCTCTTCGATGTTGTCCCGGTAATAACTCGCCGGCGCGGCGCTGTTGAGAAAGCGCCGTGCGATTTCTTCGCCGACGCCGGTGTGGCGCACGACGTTGCCCGAGTCGAATTCAATTTCCAATTCCCGGCGGCCCGGATCGTAGCCGGCGGAACGGATGCCGCCGCGGCGGATGC
This sequence comes from uncultured beta proteobacterium, assembly GCA_963729785.1. GTDB lineage: Bacteria > Pseudomonadota > Gammaproteobacteria > Burkholderiales > Burkholderiaceae_F > GJ-E10. Next base: position 405,212 of record CAVSPM010000037.1, read on the forward strand.
TTTTTCGTTCCATGACGAGTTTTCCGAATTTGCAGGTCTAAAGGCCGAGTTGATTCCAAAGCCCGTCCACGCGCGCCTTCACGGCCTCGCTCATCTGTAAGCGCCGTCCCCATGGGCGGTTGGTCTCGCCCGGGAGCTTGTCGGTTGCGTCGACGCCCATTTTGCTGCCCAGTCCGGCGATCGGGCTGGCGAAGTCCAGATAGTCGATGGGCGTGTTGTCGACCATCACGGTGTCGCGCAGCGGATCGACGCGGGTGGTGATCGCCCAGATCACGTCCGCCCAGTTGCGTACATTGATGTCGGGATCGACGATGACGACGAACTTTGTATACATGAATTGACGCAAGAAACTCCAGACGCCGAACATGATGCGGCGTGCATGGCCGGGATATTGCTTGCGCACCGACACGATCGCCATGCGGTAGCTGCAGCCCTCGGGAGGGAGGTAGAAGTCGACGACCTCGGGAAACGTGCGCTGCAAGAGCGGCACGAAAACCTCATTGAGGGCTGCGCCGAGCACCGAGGGCTCGTCGGGTGGGCGCCCGGTGTGGGTCGACAGGTACAGCGGGTTGCGCCGCATCGTGATACGGTCGACGGTGAATACGGGAAAGCGCTCGGTTTCGTTGTAATAGCCGGTGTGGTCGCCGAAGGGCCCTTCGACCGCGGTTTCGAACCCGGCATTGGCCGCGCTGATGGCGCCCCCTTCGTTTTCCGGATCCGGCTGAATGTGGCCTTCGAGAATGATCTCGGCCGATGCCGGCACGTCCAGGGCATTTCCTAGGCACGATGCGATCTGCGTGCGCGACCCGCGCAGCAGGCCGGCGAATTGGTACTCCGAGAGTTGATCCGGAACCGGCGTCACCGCGCCCAGCAGCGTCGCCGGGTCGGCGCCCAGCGCGACGGCAATGGGGAACGGGCGGTTGCCCTGGGCAATGCGGTGATCGCGAAAATCGAGCGCGCCGCCCCGATGGGAAAGCCAGCGCATGATGAGCTTGTTTGGACCGATTACCTGCTGTCGGTAGATTCCCAGGTTTTGGCGCCGCTTATGCGGCCCGCGGGTTACCACGATGCCCCAGGTGATTAGGGGCCCTGCATCCTCGGGCCAGCAGATCTGGATGGGCAGCTTCGCCAGGTCGACGTCCGCGCCCTCCCAAACGACTTCCTGGCACTGCGGACTGCGGACGTGTCGGGGGGCCATGTCCCAAAGGGCGGCCTTGAGCAGGCTGACCTTGGATATCGCATCCCGAAAGCCTTCGGGCGGCTCCGGTTCTTTGAGGTTTGCCAGCAGCTCGCCGACGACGCGCAGCTCGGCGGTTGAATCCACTCCCATCGCCAACGCCACCCGCTTTTGCGTACCAAACAGATTCGCGACGACCGGAATCGCCAGGTTGTCGGGTCGCTCGAAAAGAACGGCGGGTCCCCCGCATTGCAGCAATCTCTGGCAAATCTCGGTGATCTCGCAGCTCAAAGATATCGTCTGGGAAATTCTCTTAAAATCTCCATACTTATCCAATTTATCTAAAAAATCTCGTAAGTCCGAGTACTTCATCGAGTCGTTCCCATGGGTCGGCACTTTGTGGAGGCGCCCTATCATTCTGCTCGAAAGAGCATCAATTTACAGAGTAACTAATTGATTGTAAAGAAAGTATCTTCAGCGATCCGCGTTGAAAGCGCTTTCGATGCAGCACCGGCGTCGATTCGTTGTTCCTGCGTCATGCCTTCCCATTGACGTAAATGCGTTATGGCCTACAATGTAGTATCAACATGGTTTCAGAACGGCTTGGCCCGCAAAGCTGCGGTGGCCACCCACCAAGTTCCCGTTCAAAGCAAAACCTGAAGCTCGGTGCCTGTCGTTCCCGAGTATCACCTGTAGTGCGCCTCTGCCGGCCCCTGTTGCGCCGGGCACGAAGTGGCGGTAGCAGACGATTCGCTGGTTAAGCGCAGCTCTGTTTGTAGGTGCTCACTTTTATTCTGGCGTTTGGAAGAGGTGCACGGATGATCGAATCCAACGTTGTTGCAGCAAGTCCCGGACGGATGTTTGAACGAAGGCGTAGCGCGCCGCAGCCGCATTCCGAGCGCGCACGCTCGTTCGCTACGCTGGCGCGCGCCACGTTCGAAGTGATCGGTTTTCTGAGCGTTCTGCTGGTCTTCGCGTTGGCCCTGTCGCCGAGCCTGCGCGCGACCGCGATCCAGGCCGGCAGCGACATCGGCATGCACTTTGCCGACGACGGCGATGATGCAGCCGATGAGGATGCGGCGGTCGGTCCGCCGGATGGGCCCAAGATTGGCCAGGCAGTTTCCCTTGAGCCGGCCAACAACAATGTCGTCACCTACCTTGCGCGGCGTTATCACGTCGCCGACGGCGCCGTCCGCCTCATGGTGAGCGCAGCGCAATCGGCCGGCAAGGAACGGCAGCTCGACCCCTTGCTCATCCTTGCAGTGGTTGCCGTCGAGTCGAGCATGAATCCGTTTGCGCAGAGCCCGGTCGGAGCAACCGGCCTGATGCAAGTGATGCCCAGCCTGCATGGCGGAAAATTCTCCGAGCAAGACGGCTCCCGTGGTGCGCTCGATCCAGTCGCAAACATCCACGTCGGCTCCCAGATCCTGGCTGAACTGGTGCGTCGTGGGGGTTCGGTCGAGCGCGGATTGCAGCTGTATGTGGGCGCCGGCAATGCCAGCGACGACGGAGGCTACGCCAACCGTGTTCTTGCCGAGCTCGCCCGGCTGCGGGTGGCAGCCAGCGGTGGCGTAGGGGCCGCCTTGGCGATGGCAATGCGATCGGACGTGCATGCGACCACCGATGGGGGTGGGCCGATCAGCAGTTCTTTGCCGGCGGAGACGCCCGCGGCCCTGCAAAAGCCCGGTCCGGCCTGATCGCTCGTTTCCAAGCGGTGCTGTTCGGTCGCCGCAACGCGGTGCCTCTCGCAGGCGGCGCGCAATCTTGTTCCCTGCCTCTTGCTTGGCCGCGCGCGGTCCCGTGTACTCCCGATCAGGCAGACTGGTCGCCTGCCTTCGAGCGTTCTTCTGCGCATTTTCAGCAGGCAAAAAAAGAGCCTGTCGTCTGAGCGCACCCCGAATCGGTAGAGGAGGGAGGGAGGAGAGGCACCGAGCAAGGGTCTGCGCGACTCAGGCTTACTGACAGGCCCGAAGAGCAGTTGAGCCAATATATCGCCTCCTTGTGGGCAAAGTCAACGTTTGTCCATGACAATCCGGGATTTCACCTGAACAAACCGCAGAGCGGCGCCCGTGTTCCGAACGGCGTCCCCGTCGCAAGCCGCCCCCGCGTCAAGGCCACCGCACCGTTGACGCGGCGGTGTTGGGCCGGCGCCCGTGCAGGAACTCCCCCCCGGCGGGTTGATAATCCCCCTTTCCTTTGCAGACGATCCCATGCCATCCACACCCAACGTCGAACTGCGCAGTGCCGCGCTCGAATACCACGAATTCCCGCAGCCGGGAAAAATCTCCATCACCCCGACCAAGCAATTGGTCAACCAGCGCGACCTGGCTTTGGCCTATTCGCCGGGGGTCGCGGCCGCGTGCGAAGCCATCGTCGAGAACCCGAGAGATGCCGCACGTTACACCGCGCGAGCCAATCTCGTCGGCGTGATCACGAACGGGACTGCGGTCCTGGGTCTGGGCGCCATTGGTCCCTTGGCTGCCAAGCCGGTGATGGAAGGCAAGGCCGTCCTGTTCAAGAAGTTCGCCGGCATCGACGTCTTTGATATCGAAATCAACGAGACGGATCCCGACAAGCTCATCGAAATCATCGCGGCGCTTGAACCGACGTTCGGGGCGATCAACCTGGAGGATATCAAGGCGCCCGAATGCTTCCGCGTCGAGCGCCAGCTGCGCAAGCGCATGAATATCCCCGTGTTCCACGACGACCAGCATGGCACCGCGATCATTGTCGGCGCTGCGATCCTCAACGGAACGCAACTCGTCGGAAAATCGCTCGCCGATGTCAAGCTCGTGTGCAGCGGCGCTGGCGCGGCGGCATTGGCCTGCCTCGACTTGCTGGTCGAGCTGGGTCTGCCCAAGAGGAACATCTGGGTGGCCGACATCGAGGGCGTGGTCTACGAGGGCCGTACCACGCTGATGGACGAGGACAAGGCGCGTTTTGCGCAGCCCACGAGCGCGCGCACGCTCGCTCAGCTGATGGTTGGTGCCGATATCTTCCTCGGGCTGTCGGCCGGCGGCGTTTGTTCGCGCGAGATGGTGCGATCCATGGCCAAGGCGCCGATCATCCTGGCGCTGGCCAACCCTACGCCGGAGATCCTTCCCGACGAGGTCAAGGCGGTGCGCGACGATGCCATCATCGCGACGGGCCGCTCGGACTTTCCCAACCAGGTGAACAACGTTCTTTGCTTCCCGTTTATCTTCCGCGGGGCACTCGATGTCGGGGCAACGACGATCACGCGGGAGATGGAAATCGCCGCGGTGCACGCGATCGCCCGGCTCGCGCAGGAGGAGGTCAACGACGAGGTCGCCTCGGCCTACGGAGTGAGCAACCTCAACTTCGGACCCGAGTGCATCATTCCCAAGCCATTTGATCCGCGCCTGATGCTGCGCATCGCACCGGCGGTGGCCCTGGCTGCAATGAACAGCGGCGTGGCCACCCGGCCGCTGCAGGATGCCGAGGCGTACCACGTTCAACTGCAGCAGTTCGTCTATCACTCCGGCACGTTCATGAAGCCGCTGTTTGCGATGGCCAAGAAGGCCAAAGCCGGTGGCCGCATGTGCCGCGTGGTGTATGCAGAGGGCGAGGATGAGCGCGTGTTGCGCGCGGTGCAGGTCGTCGTCGACGAGAGTCTGGCGCAACCGATCCTCGTGGGCCGGCCAGCCGTGATCGAGCGCCGGCTGGAGCGCTATGGCCTGCGCATGCGACCAGGGTCGGACCTGGAAATCGTCAACCCCGAATCCGATCCGCGCTACCGGCAGTACTGCGAGTCCTATCACCGGATGACGTCCCGCAGCGGCGTCACCGAGCAGTACGCGCGCATCGAAATGCGCCGCCGGCACACGCTCATCGGGGCCATGCTCATTCATCACGGCGAAGCTGACGCAATGATCTGCGGCACCTTCGGCACCCACAACATCCACCTGCACTACCTGGATCAGGTACTGGGCCGGCGGCCGGGCGCCAAGGTCTATGCGGCGATGAACATCTTGATGCTGCCGGGGCGACAGGTGGCGCTTGTGGACACGCACGTCAACGTCGATCCGAGCGCCGACGAGATCGCCGGCATCACGATCAGCGCTGTCGAGGAGCTGCGACGCCTCGGGATCGCCGCGCGCGTGGCGCTGCTGTCGCATTCGAATTTCGGTACCAGCGACGCCCCGAGCGCCGTCAAGATGCGGCGCGCGCTCGAGCTCATCCGTGTCCAGGCGCCACAGCTCGAGATCGATGGCGAGATGCACGCCGACTGTGCCGTTGACACGGCCCTGCGCCGCGCCATCATGCCCCAGTCCACGCTCAAGAACGACGCCAACCTGCTCGTGTGTCCGGGCATCGACGCAGCCAACATCAGCTACAACCTGCTCAAGACGATATCCGGCCACAACGTGGCGATCGGTCCGATACTCCTGGGGCTTTCCCGGCCGGTGCATATCCTCACGCCCTCGGCGACCGTGCGCCGAATCGTCAATATGACCGCGCTCGCAGTGGTGGACGCCACCTCGCAGCGCTGAACACGAATTTGCGATGGTCGCCGGCCCAGCCAGAGCGCACGGATGAAAGAGCACGGCCCGGACCGGCTGCGCCTGCGAACCTCACCGGCCGCCCTGATTCTCATGGGTGGCGGCGCGCGCGCCGGATACCAGGTGGGCGTACTCAAGGCGCTGGCGGCCATTTTGCGCGATGCCAGGCGCGGAGTCGACCCGGGCATAGGCCAGGGACACAACCCCTTCCCGATACTGATCGGCACGTCGGCCGGTGCCATCAATGCCACGGCGCTCGCCTGTCGCGCCGACAACTTCCAGGACGCCGTCGCGCAGCTGGTCGAGATCTGGGAGAACTTTCACGCCGAGCAGGTCTACCGCTCGGACCTGCTGGGTGTCATGCGCAGCGGCGCTCGGTGGTTGTCGCTGCTGTCGTTGGGCTGGATCCTGCGTCGTTCGCTGCGCTCGCGTCCGCGCTCGTTGCTGGACAACGAACCGCTGCGCGCGTTGCTCGAGCGCGCGATCGACTTTTCCCGTCTGGACCTGATGCTCGAGCGCGGGCACCTGCGCGCGTTGGCCGTCTCGGCGTCGAGCTACAGTTCCGGACGTCACGTGACCTTCTACCACTCGTTGACCGACCACGTGGTGCCCAGCAAACTGCAACGCGTGTCCGTGCGGGCCCGGCTCTCCGTGCCCCACCTGCTGGCCTCGGCCGCCATCCCCTTCGTTTTCCCGGCAGTGCGCCTGGACCTGCCACTGCAGGCGGAGGGCAAGGGCGAGTTTTTCGGCGACGGCTCCATGCGCCAACTCTCGCCCACCAGCCCGGCGATCCACCTGGGTGCCGAGCGCATCATGGTCATCGGTGTCGGCCAGGCCGGCAATCCCGGGATGCTGCCCAACTTCGACGCGGACGCCTATCCATCGCTGGCCCAGGTGGCCGGGCACGCGCTCTCGACCATCTTTCTGGATGCACTGGCGACCGACGTCGAGCGCCTGGAGAAGATGAACCAGCTCGTCGAGACCCTGTCGCCGAACGCGCGCCGCGCCGCAGGCCTGCGTTGCATTGAAACCTTGACGATCTTCCCGAGCCAGCGCATCGACGCCATCGCGATGGAATACATCGATACCTTGCCCAGGCCCATACGCGCTCTGCTGCAGGGCATTGGCACCTACCGCTCGAGCGGTGCCGGTCTGGCCAGCTACCTGTTGTTTGAGGCGCCGTTCACGCGCGCCTTGATCGACTTGGGTTATCGCGACACGATCGCGCGCCGCGAGGCGGTGCTCACGTTTCTGACCGACCGGCGCGAGCCGCAACCCGAGGCGGCGTCGCGCGTGGTGGTCATGTAGCCGGCCCAGTCGGGCCGCATGCTTCAGCCGAGTTCGCCGTGCAGAGCGAGCAGCGCGCTGATCGCGGCCAATCCGGCCGTTTCCGTGCGCAATACGCGCGGCCCCAGCCGGGCGCGCTGGTAGCCGAGCGATAAGGCCAGGCTGGTCTCGGCTTCCGTGAAACCGCCTTCGGGGCCCACGACGCAGGCGACCGTATCCTCGCCAGCGGCTTGCATACCGCCCGCTGCGTTGGGATCCAGGAGCCACCGGCGCTCGGCGCACTGCGCATCGCGCAGCGCCGACGCCAGGTCCTGGGCGACCTCGAGCACCGGCAGACGGTTGCGCCCGCACTGCGAGCAGGCGGCGACGGCGATCTCGCGCCAGCGCTCGGCGCGCCGCTGGCGGCGGTCCCCTTGAAGGCGCACGACACTGCGCGCAGACGGCGCCAGGATCAACCGGGCCACGCCCATTTCGACGCACTTTTCTACGAGCCAATCGATCTTCTCTTGTGCGCACATCGCCTGCACAAGGGTGATGTGCACCCGCGCCTCGCGGTCGACCGCCCCGCCTTTGACGATGCTCGCCTGCGAACAAGTCTCGTTCATTGCGGGTGGTTTGAACTGTGCTTGAAATTCGTTGCCATTACCATCGAACAAAATGACGCTATCGTCGGCCCGCAGCCGCAGGACGTGGCGTGCATGGTGGTCGACGGCAGCGGGCAACTCGACGGTTGCCCCAGCTGTCATCGTCGACGGAAAAAAAAATCGCGGCGTCGTCATCCTTGGCAGACTACGCGAATCACAATTAATTCGCCCACGGGGTTGCAAGCCACGTCGGTCGCACTACTGTGGCAAATTCCACAACCATTGCTGCACTGCGACATGGGTATGCGGAGAGCAACCGCTGATAAAATCAACGTGTTGAAAAGGCGTCCACCTTCGCCTGGGTTGCACCGCGCGACGCCTTTGGCGCAATTCGCCTGCATCAGGCGATGCGCCCGTGTACGGCTAGGCCGAGGATTCATCCCAGCGATGGAGAGGCAAGGCGCAGGCGGGCGCTGAGCGACGAGCCGCTGGGTTCGCAGATCACAATCAACCGGAGGGGGATCACTACCATGACCATCAAAGTCGCCATCAACGGCTATGGCCGCATCGGCCGAAACGTACTGCGTGCCCACTACGAGGGCGGCAAGAAGCACGATCTGCAGATCGTTGCCATCAACGACTTGGGTGACGCAAAGATCAATGCCCATTTGACGCGCCATGACACCGTGCACGGGCCCTTCCCTGGAACGGTTGCCGTCGACGGCGATGCCCTGGTCGTCAACGGCGATCGCATCAAGGTGCTTTCGACCCGCGATCCGGCGCAACTGCCCTGGTCCGCGCTGGGCGTGGACGTGGTGATGGAGTGCACGGGTTTCTTCACGACCAAGGAAAAGGCCGGTGCCCACCTGCGGGGCGGCGCCAAGAAGGTCATCATCTCGGCTCCCGGCGGCAAGGACGTGGACGCGACCATCGTTTACGGGGTCAACCACAAGGTCCTAAAGCGCGAGCACACGGTGATATCCAATGCCTCGTGCACGACCAATTGCTTGGCGCCGCTGGTGCAGCCCCTGCACGAGCGCGTCGGACTAATCAGCGGCTTGATGACCACGATCCATTCTTACACCAACGACCAAGTGCTCACGGACGTCTACCACGAGGACCTGCGCCGTGCGCGTTCGGCGACCCACTCGATGATCCCGACCAAGACCGGGGCCGCTGCGGCGGTCGGATTGGTGCTGCCCGAATTGAATGGTCGCTTGGACGGCTTTGCCATTCGCGTGCCCACGATCAACGTCTCCATCGTCGACCTGTCGTTCATCGCCGCCCGCGACACGACGGTGGAGGAAGTTAACCGCATCCTGCGCGAGGCCGCCCAAGGGCCACTGCGCGGCATATTGGCTTACAACGAAGATCCGCTGGTCTCGGTCGACTTCAACCATAACGCGCATTCCTCGATCTTTGACGCCACGCTGACCAAGGTCTCGGGACGCCTGGTCAAGGTCAGCAGCTGGTACGACAACGAGTGGGGATTCAGCAATCGCATGCTGGACACCACGGTCGCGTTGATGGGTGCCTGACATGGCGGCCAACCCCGGCGTTTTGACGCTCGATGCCCTCTGCCAAAAGGGCGCGCTGCGCGGCAAGCGCGTGTTCATCCGGTCCGATCTGAACGTGCCCCAGGACGATCAGGGCCGGATCACCGAGGACACGCGCATCCGCGCGTCGGTCCCTGCGATTCGCGCGGCGCTGGCCGGCGGCGCGGCGGTCATGGTGACCTCGCACCTGGGTCGCCCGACCGAAGGTACTCTCACGCCGGCTGATTCGCTGGCGCCGATCGCCGCGCGCTTGGCCGAACTGCTGGGCCGGCCCGTCCCCCTCGTGACCAACTGGGTCGACGGCGTCACCGTGGCCCCGGGTGAAGTGGTGCTCTTGGAGAACTGCCGGGTCAACAAGGGGGAGAAGAAGGACAGCGAAGAACTTGCACGAAAGATCGCTGCTCTTTGCGACGTCTACGTTAATGACGCCTTCGGCACGGCGCATCGTGCGGAGGCCACGACCCACGGCGTCGCCCGTTTTGCGCCGGTGGCCTGCGCCGGTCCTTTGCTGGCCGCGGAGATCGAGGCGCTCGGCCGGGCGCTGGGTCAGCCCAAGCGACCGCTCGTGGCCATTGTCGCCGGCTCCAAAGTGTCGACCAAGCTGACGATCCTCAACAACCTGGCGCAAAAGGTCGATCGGCTGATCGTGGGCGGCGGCATCGCCAATACCTTCTTGCTGGCCTCGGGCCTGCCGATCGGCAAGTCCTTGGCCGAGCCGGACCTGCTGCCCGAATGCCGCAAGGTGCTCGAAACGCTGGAGCGCAAGGGCGCGACCCTGCCGCTGCCGATGGACGTAGTGGTCGCGACGCGCTTTGCTGCCGATGCGCCGGCCCAGCTGCGCCGCGCCGACGACGTGCAGGCCGACGAGATGATCCTGGACGTCGGCCCGCAGACATCGGCGCATCTGGCGCGGATCGTCCAGGAGGCCGGCACGATTATCTGGAACGGACCGCTCGGCGTCTTCGAGTTCGATGCCTTCGCTCAGGGTACCCATGACCTCGCGCTGGCGATTGCCAGCGCTACGGCCAACGGCGCGTTCTCGATTGCCGGTGGCGGCGACACGCTGGCGGCGATTGCCAAGTACGGAATTGCCGATCGCGTCAGTTACATCTCGACGGGCGGCGGCGCGTTCTTGGAATTTCTCGAGGGCAAACCGCTGCCGGCGGTGGCCGTTCTTCAGCAGCGGGCGGCGTCGTCTTGAGGCTGGGCTGGTCCGCGGAGGCAGTCGCACGGATGTCGACGCTCGCCGGTCGGCAATGAATTCTTAGAAAACGGAGACAACCATGGCTTTGATTTCCTTGCGTCAGATGCTCGACCACGCGGCGGAGCACACCTACGGCGTGCCCGCGTTCAACGTCAACAACCTCGAACAGGTTCAGGCCATCATGGAGGCTGCCGCCGCCGTCGACGCGCCGGTGATCATGCAGGCCTCGGCGGGTGCACGTAAGTACACCGGCGAGTTCTTCCTGCGTCACCTGATCGAGGCGGCCATTGAGACCTATCCGCATATCCCGATCGCCATGCACCAGGACCACGGCCAATCGCCGGCGGTGTGCGAATCGGCCATGCGTCTTGGGTTTTCCTCGGTGATGATGGATGGTTCGCTACGGGAGGACGGCAAGTCGGTCGCTGATTACGAATACAACCTGGAGGTGACCAAGAAGGTCGTCGACAGCGCGCACGCCCGGGGGGTGAGCGTCGAAGGCGAACTCGGTTGCCTGGGTTCGCTCGAAACCATGGAGGGCGAAAAGGAGGATGGCCACGGCGCCGAGGGCAAGATGACGCGCGAAATGCTGCTCACCGACCCGGACCAGGCCGCGGATTTTGTGCGGCGCACGCAGCTCGACGCGCTGGCGATAGCGATCGGTACCTCGCACGGGGCCTACAAGTTTTCGCGCAAGCCCACGGGCGACATCCTGGCCATCGACCGTATCAAGCAGATTCATGCACGGATCCCGACGACGCACCTGGTCATGCATGGCTCATCGAGCGTGCCGCAGGACCTGCTCGATGAAATCCGCAAGTTCGGCGGCCAGATGAAGGAAACCTACGGTGTTCCCGTCGAGGAGATCCAGGAGGCGATCAAGCACGGCGTGCGAAAGATCAATATCGACACCGACATCCGCCTGGCCATGACGGCGGCGGTACGGCGCTTCCTGGCCGAGAATCCGTCGAAGTTCGATCCGCGCGAATTCCTCAAGCCGGCGCGCGAGGCCACGAAGAAGATTTGTCAGCAGCGGTATATCGAGTTCGGCTGCCAGGGCATGGCCTCGAAGATCGCCGTCCAGCCGCTCACCAAAATGGCCCAGCGCTACACCGCCGGTGAGCTGGCACAGCAAGTGCGCTGACGGTTTGGATGAATCCGGACGCCCCGGTGCAAGTGCCTGCGGCGCCCGGCGATAGCCGGGCGCTCAAGGGCAAGCGTGGTCTGCGCCGGATCGCCAACGCGCTGCGCTATTCATCCGACGGCCTGCGCGCGGCCTGGTCGGGAGAAGACGCGTTTCGCCAAGAGGTATTGCTGGCGGCGGCGATGGTTCCGATTGCCGTGCTGCTGCCGCTGACCGTGGTTGAGCGTCTGCTGTTGATTGGCTCCGTGGTCTTCGTGCTCATCGTCGAGATTCTCAATTCCGCGATCGAAGCGGCCATCGACCGGCACAGCTTTGAGATCAACCCGCTGGCCAAGCAGGCCAAGGACCTGGGCAGTGCCGCCGTGATGCTGGCATTGCTGCTGGCCGGCGGCACCTGGGTCGCAATCCTCTGGGCGCATTTCTTATGAATCCCGACGCTTGCGTCAGCAGTTCTGTCGCGGCGGATGCGCCGATGTTCGAATCCCACCTGCAATCCCTGCCGCTCGTCTACCGCGGCAAGGTTCGGGATACCTATGCGGTGGGTGAGGACCGGCTCCTGATCGTCACCACGGACCGGATCTCGGCATTTGACGTGGTCATGAGCGAGCCGATCCCGGGCAAGGGCCGGGTGCTCAACGCAATGTCGAATTTCTGGTTCGATCGTCTTGCTGCAATCGGTCCCAATCATCTGACCGGGATCGATCCGTCCGAGGTCGTGGCCGCGGCGGATCGCCCGCTCGTCGGCGGGCGGGCGGTGGTGGCCCGGCGGTTGACTCCCTTGCCGATCGAGGCAGTCGTGCGCGGCTATCTCATCGGCTCCGGCTGGAACGATTATCTGCGAGAGGGTCGGGTGTGCGGGATTGCCCTGCCGGCCGGCTTGCAGCAGGCTCAGCGCTTGCCGGAGCCGATCTTCACGCCGGCACATAAGGCCGAGTTGGGTGCGCACGATGAAAACATCAGCTTCGAGCAGGTGTGCGAGCGCATCGGCAGCGAGCTAGCGCTGCGCGTGCGCGAGTTTTCCCTGCGTCTGTACCGGCGCGCGGTGGAAATGGCGCTCGCGCGCGGCATCATCATCGCCGACACCAAGTTCGAATTCGGACTCGATGGACGGGGCGAGCTGCGTCTGATGGATGAGGTACTGACGCCCGACTCGTCGCGCTTTTGGCCCGCCGAGCAATACCGGGTGGGGATATCGCCGCCGAGCTACGATAAGCAGTTCCTGCGTGACTGGCTCGAGCAGCAGCCTTGGAACAAGACCCCACCGCCACCGACGTTGCCTCGTGAGATCATTGAAAAGACGGCGGCGCGCTACCGCGAAGCACTCGATCGGCTCACCTCGGGATAACAGCATGCATCTGATGTCTGCGCCCCGGCTTCTTGCCGGGGCCGGTGGAATTGCTCTCGGCTTAGGGCGCCGCCCTCGGAGGGGCCGGCCATGAACCGCAATCCGGCCATAGTCGGCGTGGTGATGGGCTCCGAGTCCGACTGGGACACGATGAAACACGGCTGCGACGTGCTGCAGGAGTTCGGCGTGGTCTTCGAGGCGAAGGTGATATCCGCACACCGCATGCCGGACGACATGTTCGCCTATGCCGAGGGCGCGCGTGAGCGCGGCTTGCGCATCATCATCGCCGGGGCGGGCGGCGCGGCGCATCTGCCCGGGATGCTGGCGGCCAAGACCCTGATCCCGGTGCTCGGCGTTCCGGTTCCGTCGCGCTACCTGCGCGGCGAAGACAGCCTGCTATCTATCGTCCAGATGCCCAAAGGAATTCCCGTCGCGACGTTCGCCATCGGCGAGGCCGGCGCCGCCAATGCGGCGCTGTTCGCCATCTCGACCTTGGCGCTGGACGATCCTGTCCTGGCAATGAAGCTTGCCCAGTTCCGTGCCACGCAGGGCGAGCGGGCACGAAACATGACCTTGCCGCTGTGATCGCACGGCAATCGCTGCACTACGATGTCGTCCTCTGAGTCCGCTCGAGGGACAGCGTCCTTCATCGCGCCGGGTAAGTGGTTGGGCGTTCTTGGAGGCGGCCAGTTGGGCCGATGTTCACTCAGGCGGCCCAATCCCTGGGTTATCGCGTTTGCGTCCTCGATCCGGTCGCCGGGGGACCGGCGGGCGCGGTCGCCGATCGGCAGATCCTGGCCGCCTACGACGATCCGGCCGGGCTGGACCAGTTGGGATCGCTTTGCGCGGCCGTCACGACCGAATTCGAGAACGTTCCGGCCCAGAGTCTGGCGCGCTTAGCGCGGACGGGTCCGGTGCGGCCGCGCGCCGAGGCGGTTGCCATCGCCCAGGACCGCCTGCGCGAGAAGGCCTTTATCCGGGATTGTGGCGTCGAGGTCGCGCCGCATGCTGCCGTCACCGAGGCGGCTCAGGCCAGTGGCATCGAAGCGGGACTGTTCCCCGGGATCCTCAAGACTGCGCGCCTAGGCTACGACGGCAAGGGACAACTGGCCGTTGCGGATGCGGGCCGGCTGGCCGAAGCCTGGCAGGCGCTGCATTCGGTTCCTTGCGTTTTGGAAAAACGCCTGGCCTTGCGCTGCGAGCTATCGGTCATCGTCGCGCGCGGCAGCGACGGCGCCACGGAAAGCTTTCCCGTTTGTGAAAACCAGCACCGCGACGGCATACTCTCACGCACCTGGCTGCCGGCGCGCATCGAGCCAGCGTCGGCACAGGCCGCCCGCACCATCGCCGTGCGCGTCGCCGAGGGGCTGAACTACGTTGGCGTGCTGTGTGTCGAAATGTTCCAACTCGACGACGGCCGCATTCTGGTCAACGAGATCGCGCCACGACCGCACAACAGCGGTCACGCGACGATCGAGGCCTGTGCCAGCAGTCAATTCGACCAGCAGGTACGCACCCTGGCGGGCCTGCCCCTGGGCGCATCGCGGCTGCTGGCGCCTGCCGTGATGCTCAATTTGCTGGGCGATCTTTGGCTGGATGCGTCGGGGCGTGTGCGCGAACCTGCCTGGGACCGCGTGCTCGCCGTTCCGGGCGCCTGTCTGCACTTGTACGGCAAGAGCGACCCGCGGCCCGGGCGCAAGATGGGCCACGTCACCGTGTTGGGCGAAACCATAGGTGGTGCCGGCGCCGGTGCGGACGAGGTGGCGCGGATCCTCGGTCTGCGTCCGGCCTCCTCGGTGGGCGGCTAGACCCGAGGCGTCCGGCGCGCAATGGCGACCCAGTTCAAGCCCAGCACGGCGTCGCCGGGACGCCATCGCCCGAGCTGTTGCACCGGGCCGTCGAGCTCTTGCTCGGCGGTGGCCTCGTCGCCTTCCCGACGGAGACGGTTTATGGGCTGGGCGCCGATGCCGACCAGTCCGATGCCGTCGAATCCATCTTTCGCGCCAAGGGGCGCCCGCCCTCGCACCCCCTCATCGTGCACGTCGCCCAGGCAGCGGCTGCGGCATCCTGGGCCCGTGCCATCCCCGAACCGGCGCGCATCCTCATGCAGCGCTTCTGGCCCGGGCCGCTCACCTTGATTTTGCCGCGCGCAGCGCGCGCCGGCGATGCGGTCACCAGTGGGCAGGACACGGTCGGTATCCGCTGCCCCGCGCACCCTTGGGCCCAGTCCCTGCTACGCGCCTTTGGTGCGGCCCGCGGCGACCCGGCGGCGGCGCTGGCCGCGCCAAGCGCCAACGGCTACGGGCGCATCAGTCCGACGAGCGCGGCGCATGTGCGCGCGGACCTGGGTCAAAAGCCTGAGGGCCGGATCGATCTGATTCTCGACGGGGGCGACTGTCCCCTGGGCATCGAGTCAACCATCGTCGATTTTGCGCGCGGGGTTGCACGCATCCTGCGTCCGGGCAGCATCGGTGCGGAACAAATCCGCAAGGCCCTGAATGCCGACGTGCGCACCGCTGCCGATACCGACGACGCGCCGCGCACGTCCGGGCGCGTGCTCGGGCATTACGCGCCGGGTAAACGCCTGGAGCTGGTTGCATCGGGGGAACTGGCGGCGCGCATTGCCGCGCTGGGCCCGTCGACCACCGGCGTGCTGGCACCCGCAGGCGCGTTGCTGGGCGTGTCCGCGCAGGCGCTGGCGCTGCGCCTGATCGCGCCGGCCGATGCGCCGACCTACGCCCACGAACTATACGCACACCTGCATCGCCTGGATGCGAGCCGGGCGCGGACCCTGCTCGTGGCGCTGCCGCCACGGGGAAGCCAGTGGGAGGCGATCCACGATCGCCTGGGACGCGCTGCGGCGGGCAGCGCCGGAGCGATTCCCGACGCCGATTGAGGCTGGCGGCCCGCGGGACGTAGCGGGCACGACGACGCCAGATCGGCGGCAGCTTCGAGCCGGGCACGCCCTGTGGCGTGCCCTGGCGTGCCGCGCCCTTAGCCGAATTGGCGCATGGCCAGCAGCGCCTGGTTGCGCAAGGTCTTGAGCAGACCCAGTTCCTCCGCGCTAAAGCGCAACGTTGCCGGGGAATCGCGTCGGCATAGATCAATCCGAGCGTGCGCTTCTTGTTGACGATGGGCAGCGGACGATGCCGCGCGCGCCGATTGCGCTGCGGTACCACTGCGGCACGTGCTGGCGCACCTTCTCCGAATCCAGATCGTCGATGCACAGATCCGCACCCATGACGACGGCGGCGTAGAAGAGATCGCGTGGGCCATTTAGCGGCGCTGCGACGCCGCTTTGCACAATCTTGTCCGAGTTGCTGCCAAACCCAAAGCGGCAGCGCAAGGCCTGCATGCGGGGGTCCAGCACGAAGAGCAAGACCCGCTCAAAGCCGATGGCGCGGTACATCGTCTCCAGGATGATGCGCAAGATATCGTTAAGTGACAGCTCGCCGACCAATGCGTTGGTGATGTCCTGCACGCCGGCCGCCAATGCGGCATGGCGCTGGCCGGGCTGTGCCGGCGAAGCGGCCGGCAGCGTGCCCGCGACCGTTCGCTCCAGCTGTGCATCCGTGGCCAGCTTGCGCGTGTCAGCGATTTCCTGCAGGTCACCGCAGCTCGACCCGGGTCCGACCGCGATTGGCGACGGCCCCTCGATCCACGGCGCGCGTGCGGCGGCGCGCGAGTCTGCGCTGGCGCCGGCGGCTCCCGCGGCAAGCGCATCGGCTGTGGCTGCCTCCTGCGCGGATTCGGGTTCTGTCGATCCGCTCCAGGCGCGCGCGGTCCGCAGGAAGTCGCTGCGCCCGATCCCTTGTCCCAGGGTATCGGCGTCGCGAACCATGCTCCTGGTGGAGGCCTGCAGCGCCGCCAGAAGGCTGCGGTCGCTGATGCCGATGGCGCCGCCATATCGGTCGACGAGGGACGCAAACTGCTCCTTGCGCTGCGCTTGGTCACCTCCGCGTACGAGATCGGCAAACTCGTTCGCGAGGCTCGCGATCAGGCGCAGCTTTTCCGCATGCTGGGTCGGCCTTCTCCTGACCGGACCGTCAATGGGCCGCATGCTGTCGAGGATCTCCTCCGGAAAGTTCCAGGCCTTGGCCACGCCGACGCCCAGTTCCTCGAAGCTGATGCCCAGTACCACCTTGGCGGCGTCTTCCTCGCGGCCGCCGCGGGTTTCCAGATGGCGGGCGATGACCTGGGCCTCGTCGTGCAGGTAAAACGTCGTCAGCAGCTTGCCGAGGCGATGGAACATCGCGCAGATGAAGGGCTGCTCGCCATCTCGCAGGTCGGCCTGTTCACACAATTTCCCGGGCAAGCAGGCCGCTGAAGTAGGTCGCCACCGACCTGATCCTTGAGCGCGGCGGCGTTGGCGCGATTGTGCATGTGTTCGAAGAGACCAAGGACATCGCAATGTTGCGCACGGTGTCGTAGCCCAGGATCGAGACGGCGCGCGATACGGTGCTGATGGACCCGCCAAACTGGTGAAAGCGGGTTGCATGACCATCTTCAACAGACGGCTGGTCAGCGCAAAATCCTGAGAATGGTATTGCACGGCGCGCCGACCGGTTCCCGGTCCGAGGCGGCGGCGCGGTTGACCGCGCTGATGGTCGAAGCCAGCGCGAAAAGTCCCCCTTGTGCCGGATGCGCCGCAGCAGGTAATCGAGCGTACCCTCGGTGCTCGCCGCCGCCGCGGGGCCGGGCTCTGGCTCTAGGTATCTCGCGCAGCGCGTGGACCAGGTCGACGGCGCTGACGAAACGCTCGCTGACCTTCTTTGCGAGCGCTTTCATGACGATGCCGTCGAGGCGCTCGTCGACCGCGGGATCGTGGTCAAGGGCGGCTCGAAATCCTCCTCGACGATGAGCGGACGGTTTCGCGCGCGCTGGCGCCGCGGATCGGCGGCACGCCGCAGAGCATTTCGTAGAGCACGACCCCCAGGCGAACACGTCGCTGGATGAAAGTAGCGCTGCTGGACAATACATTCGGGCGCCAGGTACGACAGCATGCCGACGATGGGCAGGTCATCGTCCGCAGGCGTTGCCACATGGCGCGCGATCCGAAGTCCATCCGGCGGCGTTGCCGTCCGGCGTGATCATGACGTTGCCGGCTTGATGTCGCAGTGCACGATGCGGTGCTGGTCCGCGAAGGCCACGCCGCTGGCCAGGGCTGCCGCA
Organism: uncultured beta proteobacterium; assembly: GCA_963729785.1. Classification (GTDB taxonomy): domain Bacteria; phylum Pseudomonadota; class Gammaproteobacteria; order Burkholderiales; family Burkholderiaceae_F; genus GJ-E10. Next base: position 423,201 of record CAVSPM010000037.1, read on the forward strand.
ATTTGCACGGCGCGGTCGATGTCCAGCCGTCCTGCTCGGCGATCAGCGCCGCGAGCGTCTGTCCCTCGACGAACTCGAACACAGGTACGGCGCGCCGTCTTGTTGGCCGGCGTCGTAGAGCGGGACGATGTTCGGATGCGACAGCGTGCTGACGATGCGCGCTTCGCCGACAGCGTGTCGACGCCGGCGGGACCAAGGCCCTGTGGCTGACCCGTCTTTGCCGTTGCCGACGACGGTTTCACGGCCACCTG
>CAVSPM010000038.1:0-48035 GCA_963729785.1 uncultured beta proteobacterium
TCAGCGTGCGGCTGGCGAGATTGCCGAGGCCGTTGGCCAGATCGGAGTTGTAGCGCTGCACCAGAGCGTCGAAGGAAAACATGCCATCCTGTCCGAAGACAACCTCACGGAGCAGAAAGTAGCGCAGGGCGTCGGTGCCCAGCACGTCGACGATGGTTCGGCGCGCACGATGTTGCCACGCGACTTCGACATTTTGTTTTCTTCAAACAGCAGCCAGCCGTGGGCGATGATCGCGGGCAGCGGCAGCCCGCAGCCATCAGGAACGCCGGCCAATAGACGCAATGAAAGCGGACAATTTCTTTGCCGATCATGTGGACGTCCGCCGGCCAGTATTTCTCGAACTTCTTGTGCGTCTGCTGAGCCGTAGCCGATGGCGGTGATGTAGTTGGCGAGCGCGTCGAGCCAGACGTAGACCACATGCTTAGGATCGTCGGGCACCGGGATGCCCCAGGAAAATGTGTGCGGCTGACGCCGGAGATAGAATGTACCTTGCTGCCCGTCGACTTGGCCGTGCCCACGCGCAACCATGCGTCCGCGCCGTAGCGCAAGATGTGTGCGGCGGCCAGGTAGGTCTCGACGTTGTTCACCGTGGTCGGCTGGCCCAGGTAGCCGCGCTCGACGGGGAACGGGGGCCGGATCCGCGGCGTACCGCGCTTGCCCTCCAGCGATTCGAGTAGTGCCGACTCCTCCCCGCAGACGTAGGCGCCGGCGCCCACGTGAATCTCGATGTCAAAATCGAACCCCGCGCGGCCCTGGATCGCTGCGCCGAGCAAGTTGCCCTGGCGCCGGCGCTCGAGCACCGCGCGCAGCGGCTCGAGCAAGTAGCGATACTCGCCGCGCAGGTACACCAGGCCGCGCCTGGCTGCTACCATCCGCGCCGCCAAGGTCATCCCCTCGAAGACCTCGTCGGCGTAACGGGTGAGCAGCACGCGGTCCTTGAACGTGCCCGGCTCGCCCTCGTCGGCATTGCACACGACGTAATGCTCCTGTCCGGGTGCGCTGCGGCACAGTTCCCACTTCAGACCGGTCGCGAAACCGGCGCCGCCGCGCCCCCGCAGGTTGGAGCGCTTGAGCTCCTCCATCGTGGCCTGGTCGCCGCGCGCCAGGGCCGTCGCGATGGCGGTCCCGGGTTGGTGGCGCCCTCCGAGCAGCAGATCCGTGCGCCGGACCTGGTCCTCGACGCGGAACCAATCGGCCGGCCACTGCGGCACGGGAACGCGGTTCTGGACCAATTCGGCCATCTGCGCCACGCGGGAGCCGTCCAGGCGCGTGAGCACGTGTTGGTGATTGACCAGCGCCGCCGGCCCCTGGTCGCACATCCCAGTACAAGAGCAGCGATCGACGCTCACCAGGCCGTCGGCGCGAACCTGGCCGGCCGCCATACCCAGTCGCCGGCAAAGCTCCGCCAGCAGCGCGCCGGACCCGCCCATGCGATCGGTGATGTTGTCGCTAAACAAGATCCGGTACTGCCCGACCGGCCGCAGGTGCAAAAATCGGTAAAAACCCGCCACCCCTTCGACTTCGCTCAGCGTCAGGCCCAGTGCCTGCGCCACCAGGCCCAAGGTGGGGCGGCAGAGCCATCCGGCGGCCTCCTGCAGCTCCCGCAGGATCTGCACCAGCGCATGGCGCTCGCGCCCGTGGCGCAGTAGCACGCCGGCGACAACGTCACCCGGATCAACCTTCGAACCGGCCGCGTCCGCGGCCGCAAGACTCGCCATGCTGTTGCCTATGCCTTTTCACTGGCCCCGCGGAACGCCCCGAGCGGGGCACCTCGCCGCTGCCTGTAGTACCGGCCCTCCACGACCGTCCGGCACCGATAAAGATACGCCAAGCACATGACGCCAAGCCGATCTAGGGCAAGGGGACGCGAATTTGGCGGCGCGTCGCGGGTATGATTTCGCGCGCAGACTCGATCCGACCGCCCATCTCCATCCTTTAGGAATCGCATGACGCAAGCCAAAATCGCCCAGCGCGGACCTTATCCAGTCGACGTCGAGGTTGGCAAGACGTACTACTGGTGCAAGTGCGGGCAAAGCGCCCAGCAACCGTTTTGCGACGGATCGCATAAGGGCGGTTCGTTTACGCCCACGCCCTACACGGCGAGCGCCAGCGCCACGGTCTACTTTTGTGGCTGCAAGGCGAGCGGCAGGGGCGCGCTGTGCGACGGTACGCATAACAAGCTCTGAGTCGCGTGCCAGCGGCCGATGGAGGCAAATCGGGGTGAGCAGTCCGGCGCATGCGAGTTCGGTGAGCCGGGGCCTACGGCCCTTGGCGCAGACGCCGCTGCCGCCGCACCTGGACGGCCGCGACGGGGTCAACCGCGCGGAACGGGCCCGTTGCCAGATCGCAGCCGGCAACGATGTCGATGCCCTGGCCTGCTTCCTGGCCGAGTACGACCGCTCGCCGGGCACCGCCCGCATCTACCAGCGTGAATGCGAGCGGCTCCTGTTGTGGGCCGTGCACGAGTGCGCCAAACCCCTTTCGAGCCTGACGCGCCAGGATTTTGAGGGTTACCTGAACTTTCTGGCCGACCCACAACCGGCCGAGAGATGGTGCGGGCCCAAGCGCAATCGCGAGTCGCCCGACTGGCGGCCCTTTGTCGGGCCCCTGAGCGAGCCGGCACTGCTCACGGCGATCGCGGCCATCAATTCGCTCATGACCTATCTCGTGGACGCCGGCTACCTGGCCGGCAACCCGCTGGGATTGATCCGTCAGCGCCGGCGCAAACTCGCGCTCGAACGGCTGACACCCGGCACGGCATCTTCGGCGCCGATGGAGGTTTCGACTTCCGTGGAGCGATTTCTCGACGCCGACATGTGGTCCGCGGTCACCGCGGCGGTCGAGGACCTGCCGCGCGCCACCCCAGCGCAGGTCGACGAGTACGAGCGGCTACGCTTTGTCTGCGCCCTGCTCTACTTGCTGGCGCCGCGTGCTGGAGAGCTCGAGACCCATCGGATGAACAGCTTCCAGGAAGAGCGCGGCCTGTGGTGGTGGCACGTGACGGGCAAGGGCGCCAAGCAGGCCAAGATCCCGCTGCCCGACGACATGATCCAGGCGTTGGTGCGTTATCGCAAGCACCTGGGCCTGTCGGCCATGCCCCGGCGCAACGACACCACGCCCCTGCTCGTCGGGCTGCGCGATCGGCGCCCGATCACCGCGCGGCGGCTGAACCAGATCCTCAAACGCCTGTTTTCGCGGGCGGCCGATCGTCTGGGCCCGGACCTCGAATACAAGGCCGAGAAACTGCGTGCCGCCTCGGCCCACTGGGGACGGCACACCGGTATCACCGCCAAGGTCGACGCGGGCATGGAAGAGCGCTACGTGCAAAAGGACGCGCGCCACGCCGATCGACGCACCACGCAGCGCTACATCCACGAAGAAGAGCGGCGCTGGCACGAGGAGGCGCAAAAACAGCGCCTACCCTGGCCGCAGGACCCCGTTGCCAAGCCGGCCTGAGCGCGCCGGACAGGCCCGAATCCGGCCTCGGCCAAGCCCGCCGGCCAATCAGCCGCCGGCGCTGCGCTCGAAATGTTCGACGCTGGGCGCCTTGGCGAAATACGGTCCGACGATCTCGCGCCAGCGGGTGAAGGCCGGCGAGGTGCGAAAGTCGACCGTGTGATTCTCCAGCCGCTCCCATTCGATCAGCAGCAAGTAGCGCTCGGGCGACTCGATGCCGCGCTGCAATTCGTAGCGGCGAAAGCCGGGGGTAAGGGCAATGACGGTCTCGACGCCACGCCGGACCGCCTCGTCGAACTGGGCCTGGCTCCCCGGCCGTATAAAGATTTCCGCGACTTCCAGGACCATGGTGAGTACCCATCCAAGTAAGAATTAGGGTTTGACCGCCAGTGCCGGCACCGACGCCGACAGCCCGGCATGCTACGCCGTACGGGGGTCGGCCTGGGCCGACGCCGGACGCTACACTTGCCCTGCCGCTCGCATCGGCCGTGGCCCCGCCCGCAGGGCCGCGTACGCATTTAACCAGGCGACACGCAACGCATGCAATTTTCCGCCGCACGCCCGATCGCCGCCGCCACGCCGGCGAACAGCACCGACGCCGGTCCGGATGGCTCCGGCCGCGCACGTCGCGCGCTCGGAGCGCGCGCCTTGGGCGCCGTTGCTCTGTGCACCTGGCTGGCCGGCTGCTCGTCGATGAGCGGACCCAAGATCGAGGTGGATAAGGCAGCCGTCGAGCGCTATCGCAGTTCCGGGTACATCTTCCCGACGCAAGAGGGCGTCGGCTTGCATCGGTTCGCCGCGCCGGTGACGCAGATTCCCTGGTCCTTCACGCTGGCCGAGGTACCCGGCCACGGGGCAAATCGCCGAATCATCTTGTTCTTCCCGCCGCTGGGCGACGCCGACGATGCTCCGTGCCTGTGGATGGATGTGTGGGCACGAGCCGGCTACGCGGTGATCAGTATCCAGGCGTTTGACGACGACGCACGCATCTGGACCACCAGCGATGCGCGCAGCGGCGACTTCGAGCGGGTCGCACGCGCGCGCTTCTCCGACGAGTTGATGAGCGACCGGATCGTGCGCCTGTCGGCCCTGGTGGCCCAGACGCGCGCGCGCAGCCTGGCCGGGGAACCCGCGCTGGCTGGCCTGGACTGGACGCGCGTCGCGCTGGTCGGCGCCGATCTGGGCGCCTATACCGTGCAGTCCATTGCCCGCATGACGCCCGAGCAACTGGCGGCGGTCCACTGGCCGTTGCAGCCGGCCGCCTACATTGCCATCAGTCCCTACGCGCGCCAAAAGGGGACCGAACCGACGGCGATTGCAGCTCGGGCCCCGGTGCTGATGATTAGTTCGCGCGATGACGTCGACGCCTACGGCGTGATCACCGACGTCTCCTTGCGCCACCTGGCCTTTGACGACCTGGTCAGCGGCGACGACTATTACCTCGAGCTCGGCTCGGCCTCCCATCGTTGGCTGGGGGGCATCACCGCCGACCAGCAAAACTCTCCGGAAGCGATGGCGCGGCGCACGCCGACGTTTCGCGAACCCAGCGTCAGCAACGCCCGCAAGCGCAGCGGCGGCTCGGGCAGCGACGGGGTGGCGCCCGAGGACGAAGATCTGCCGCCCGAAGCCACCGCGAAGCTGGCTGCCTCGCGCAAGGAAAGGGAGGCGCAGGCAGCCAAGGCACGCAGCCGCCAGCTGACGCGGGCGGCGCAAAGCGAGGTGAGTTTCACCCACGTCTCCATCGCCTTTCTCGATGCCTACCTGCGCCAGGACGGGCGCGCCCACACTTGGCTGCTGAACGCGGCCCCGACTTGGCTGCAAGATGGCGACCGACTCAAACACCGTTGAACCGCTGGGCAGCCACCGGGCTGCCCCCGATGCGGTCGACCCGCAACTGGCGGCCGATCACCCCAGGCGTGCCGCTGCCTTGATCGCACGCCAGTCCGAGGTGCGCGCGGCCCTGACACGCACCCTGCCGGCCCACGTGCTGCTCTATCGGCCAGAGGATACGGTCGCCTACGAATGCGACGCGTTGACGGCCTACCGCCAGCGGCCACTGCTCGTCACGCTGCCCGAATCGGAGCTGCAGGTGGCCCAGATCCTCAAGATCTGCCACGCCCTGGGCGTGCCGGTCGTGGCACGTGGAGCCGGAACCGGTTTGTCCGGTGGCGCACTGCCGCTGAGCGATGGCGTAACGCTGTCGCTGGCCAAACTCAACCGCATCTTGCATATTGATCCGGTAGCGCGCGTGGCGGTAGTCCAGTGCGGCGTGCGCAACCTGGCCATCAGCGAAGCCGTGGCCCCGCTGGGCCTGTATTACGCGCCCGATCCGAGCAGCCAGATCGCCTGCACCATCGGCGGCAACGTTGCCGAGAACTCCGGTGGCGTGCATTGCCTCAAATACGGGCTGACGCTGCACAACGTGCTGCGCGTGAAGGGATACAGCGCGGACGGATCGCTCGTCGAGTTCGGTTCCGAAGCCCTGGACGTGCCGGGTCTGGACCTGCTGCCGTTGATAGTGGGCAGCGAGGGCATGCTGGCCGTAGTGACCGAGGTGACCGTACGGCTGACCCCCAAGCCGCAGCTGGCGCGCTGCATCATGGCGAGCTTCCCCAACGTCGAGGCGGCCGGGGCGGCGGTGGCGCAGATCATCGCCACCGGCATCATTCCGGCTGGTTTGGAACTCATGGACAAGCCGATGACCGCGGCGGTCGAGGACTTCGTGCACGCCGGCTACGACCTGGAAGCTGCGGCGATCCTGCTGTGCGAGAGCGATGGAACGATCGAAGAGGTCGCCGAGGAGATCGAACGCATGCGCGCCGTGCTCGAGCACAGCGGAGCCAGCCAGGTCGCCGTCAGCCAGGATGAAGCGCAGCGGCTGCGGTTTTGGAGCGGCCGCAAGAACGCCTTTCCGGCGAGCGGTCGCATCAGTCCGGACTACATGTGCATGGATTCGACCATCCCGCGGCGCCGGCTCGCTGAGATGCTGCTGGCCATCCAGGACATGGAGCGCAAGTACGGCTTGCGCTGCGCCAACGTCTTTCACGCCGGCGACGGCAACTTGCATCCGCTCATCTTGTACGACGCGAACGATCCGGACCAGCTGCACCGGTGCGAGGCCTTTGGCGCCGAGATCCTGGAAGCCAGCGTCCGCCTGGGCGGAACCGTCAGCGGCGAACACGGCGTCGGCGTCGAAAAGCTCAATTCGATGTGCGTGCAGTTCGCGCCGGCCGAGCTCGAACAAATGCTGGCCGTCAAACGGGCCTTCGATCCGGCCGGGCTGCTCAATCCGGGCAAGGCGATGCCGACCCTGCATCGCTGTGCCGAGTACGGCAAGATGCACGTCCACCGCGGGCTGCTGCCCTTTGCGGACCTGCCGCGCTTTTGAGCACCGCGCCGCTCACTCCCACCCCGGCCAGGCCGTTTTCCCCAAGGATCGTCGCGACCATGTCCTCACCGCAAACTCCGCAGCCGGCCAGCGCGTCCGATCGGCCCGGCACCGACGCAGTCTTGCCCGCGCCGCTGTCTGCACCGCCTTCCGCGCCGATACCCACCTCCAGTCCGGCGCCGGCGACCGGCGAGGCATCGCTGGACCGGATCGTCGATCGGGTCCGCGCCGCATGCGCCGATGGCGAGGCGCTGCGTATACGCGGCGGCGGCAGCAAGGACTTTTACGGCGGCCAATTGCACGGCGCGCCCATCGACACGGGCCCCCTGCGCGGCATCTGCAGCTACGAGCCGACCGAGATGGTGATCACCGCCCGCGCCGGCACGCCCTTGGCCGAGGTCGAGGCGGCGCTAGCCGAACGGGGCCAGTGGCTGGCCTTCGAGCCGCCACGGTACGCCGCCACGGGCACGGTCGGCGGCATGGTCGCGGCCGGCTTGTCGGGCCCGGCCCGCGGAAGTACCGGTTCGGTACGCGACTTCGTCCTGGGCGCCGTGCTGCTCAACGGCCGCGCCGAGCTCTTGCGATTCGGCGGCCAGGTCATGAAGAACGTCGCCGGCTACGACGTCGCGCGCTTGCTCCCCGGGTCGCTGGGGGTGCTGGGCATCGTCTGCGAGGTCTCCCTCAAGGTACTGCCGGTGGCGCCGGCACGCAGGACGCTTGTCTTCTCCTGCACCCAGGCGCAGGCCATCGAACACGTGCATCGCTGGACGGCTGCCGCTATGCCCATTAGCGCCAGCGCCTGGCGCGCCGATCGGCTGCACGTGCGTCTGGCCGGCGCCGAAGCGGCCGTTCGCGCCAGCGCCGCAGGCTTGTCCAATCAATACGGCGGCCAGCTCCTCGATGATGCTGCCGGTAACCTGCTTTGGGATGGGCTGCGCGATCAGTCTGACGAATTTTTCGTGCGCGCATCCGCGGCCATCGTGGACAGCCCGGACCCGGGCGAGTTGCGCCTTTGGCGGCTATCGGTACCCTCTTCCCACGCGCCCCTGCAACTGGCAGGCGAGACGCTGTTGGAATGGGGCGGCGCCCAGCGCTGGTTGCTGAGCGGTGCGCCAACCGAAACCATACGCTCTTGCGTCTTGCGCGCCGGGGGGCATGCGACCATTTTTCGGGCTCGAACACGTCCGGCCGACTTTCTCTCCCCGCTGCCAGAAAAGCTCATGGAGTTTCACAAGTCATTAAAGCAAGCTTTTGATCCAAAATGCATTTTCAACGTTGGTCGCTTGTACTCTTGGCTATGAACGCGGGCAACCGTCGGTCGCATCGATGACATGCAAACAAAACTGAGCCCGGAATTTCAAGGCACGAGCGCCGGCGCCGAGGCCGAGGCCGTCTTGCGCAAGTGCGTGCATTGCGGCTTTTGCCTGGCAACCTGCCCGACCTACCAGTTGCTGGGCAACGAACTGGACGGTCCGCGCGGACGCATTTATCTGGTCAAGCAGGTGCTCGAGGGACAGACACCGACGCGCCTGACCCAGCAGCATCTGGACCGATGCCTGACCTGCCGCAACTGCGAAACGACCTGTCCTTCCGGGGTCGAATACGGCCGCCTGATCGACATCGGCCGGCGCCTGGTCGAGGAGCGCGTGCAGCGGCCGCGCCCGCAGCAGGCAATACGCTGGCTGCTGCGCCACGGGCTGACGTTCGCGCTGGTTTGGACCGGCGGTGCGCTTGGGCCAGGCGATGCGGCCGGCTTTTGCCGCGTGCCTTGCAGGCCAAGCTGCCGCTGAGCGCCGGCGCTGGTCCCGCGGGCCCAGAACCCAGCGCCGCACCGCGCGATCGGCGCGTCCTGCTGCTGGCCGGTTGCGTGCAGCCGGCGCTGGCGCCCAACATCAATCGAGCCACGGCGCGCGTGCTGGATGCGGCCGGCATCCAGACGGTAATCGAAGCCAAGGCGGGCTGTTGCGGCGCGATTCGGGAACACCTTGCCGATCACGATGGCGCATTGCGCGACCTGCGCCGCAACATCGATGCCTGGTGGCCCGCCATCAATGGCACCGACGGCGGACCGGCGGTCGAGGCAATTGTCAGCAATGCCTCCGGATGCGGCACGACCCTCAAGGACTACGGTCGGATGTTGGCTCACGATCCGGACTACGCGCACAAGGCAAACCGCGTCAGTGCGCTGGCGCGCGATATCGCCGAGGTCATCGCCCAGCGCCTGCCGCAGCTGCAGGAGCGCTTGGCGCAGAAATCGGTACCCAGCGCACCGGTGCCGACCCGCGTGGCCGTACACCTGCCCTGCTCCTTGCAGCATGGGCTGAAGCTGCCCGGCATTCTCGAGCAAGTGTTGCCGGCGCTCGGCTTCGACATCGCTGTCGCGCAGCGCGAGAGCCACCTGTGCTGTGGTTCGGCCGGGACATATTCCGTGCTTGAACCCGAGCTGGCCGGACGCCTGCGCGACCGCAAGCTGGCCAACCTGCGCGCGCTCGGTCGCGAGTGCATCGTCTCGGCCAACATTGGCTGCATCCAGCATCTGCAAAGCGGCACGAATTTGCCGGTTCGCCACTGGATCGAGCTGCTCGATCAGATGCTGCTCGCCTAGGCCAAAACCAGACGTCCCTGGCGGCTGTCTCGGTCCCCCGTAACGACCCTCGAGATGGAGAAATGAGATTAGATGATTGATCCATAATATTGATTTATAAAGAAAGTATATATTCCGCTTGACGAAAAGCAAGATATGTAGAGAATTTTTTGTCCTCCCTGTTGACTTTTGTGCAACGCAGCATATACTTCGATTTGTGCAATGCAACAAGCGCGCATTTCAGTCCACCCCACACAGGCCCAGGAGAACATCATGTCCTTTAACCCGAATCAAATCCTCGAGCTCCAAAAGACCCAGATCGACGCGATCCAGGCATTTGGCAGCACCGTGTTTCAAGCAGCCGAGAAGCTGGCGCAGCTGAACGTCGCCGCCTCGCGCGACCTGCTGCAGGGCAGTGCGGACGCCGCCCATTCGCTGCTGTCTGCCAAGGATCCTCAAGATGCGACCAGCATCGCCACGAACCTGGCCCAGCCCAACGCCGAAAAGCTCGCCTCGTACTCGCGCAACGCCTACTCGATCGCCAGCTCGACCTCCGCGGAACTGACGAAGATTTTTGAGGCCCAGATCGCCGAGGGAAACCGCAAGCTCACCGAATTGATCGACGCGGCTGCCAAGTCGGCACCGGCCGGCTCCGAACAGGCTATCGGCCTGCTCAAGAACACGCTGACGGTCGCCAGCACGGCCTTTGACGCAGTCACCAAGGCTGCGCGTCAAGCCAGCGAGACGGCCGAGTCGAACATCGCCGCCGCCGTCGCCGTCGCCACCGATGCCGTCAAGAGCAAAGGCAAGAAGGCCGCCTAAGAACGTACTCGCCTTGCAAGGACCGCTGCCAACGCAACAGCAACGGGCGGGGTCTTAGCCGCGTGGCTTCGGGTACGATGGGTGCGAGTGAGGGCCGCCAGCAGGCGGCCCTTTTTCGTTGCTAGAGCTCAACTTCTTCATGCCAGGCGCTTGGCGCCGGACCCCAGCGCCCAGATCGTGATGGCTGGGCGCGGCGTGCTCCGGGTCCCGGCGCGACCGCGTTGGGTCCGCGCCGGATGTCTGTGGGAAAACCGCCGGCCGGCCCGATACGGCCGTTCACCCTAACCGAGAAGACCGTCAGAGGTCGCCGTCGACGTGCACGGCCGTGGGCTTGCCTTGCGAGAAGACCACGAGAAACAGCAGCCGCGGGGCCGCGCCGATGCGGTACTCGAGGATCTGGCGCGAAGCCACCATCGGCCTGGCCGCGAGGTGGATGCCCGCGAGGCGCAGATCGTCGACCCCGATGCCATCGCTTAGCTGCAGCTGGCGCAGGCGCGCACGCACCAGCGGCAGGCTGGCCGCCGCGTCCTTCACCTGGCGACGCCGGATCGCCACTACGCAGGCGACGTGATCGGCACCGGGCGGATCGTCTGTCTCGACTTCACAGACGATTTTCAGGCCCAGGGGGCTGTCGGGCATGCGTTGCACGCCGTGCCAGAAGGACGGCCGCCCCGAGGGCATCGGCACGTACTCCAAGCGGCCCAGAACCGGGCAGACGAAGATCGCCCCTTCCCCCCGCTTCCGGCGCACCGGCTCGATGCCGGCAAACTTGGACCCGATCGTCACCGGATCGGAAACCGGACCGCCCGCGTCCGGATACTTATCGTCGAGCATCGAAGGTTTCCCGATCACCCTTGAGCTCCGCGGCCACGCGCACGCGATCGGTGATGAAGTCGTTCTTGCGCGCCTCAGCGCCCAGGTAGGCATCGAGATTGTCGTGTTTTCTCTGCAGTTCCGGGATCAGATCCAAGAACAGGTCGGTCAGCTCCGGATCAAAGTGCTTGCCGCGCAGCGAGGCGATTTCCCGCATCGCGTGCTCGACCGGCCAGGCCTCCTTGTAGCAGCGTCGATGCGTGAGCGCATCGAAGACGTCGACCAGCGAGGTGATGCGCGCCGCCAACGGAATCATGTTGCCCGAACGGCGATTGGGATACCCATTGCCATCCCAGCGCTCGTGATGATTGAGCGCAATCTCCTGCGCGATGAACAGCTGCGCCAAGCCGCCCTCGCCGATCAGCTCCCAGCCGTGCGCGCAGTGTTCCTGCATGATGGCGCGCTCTTCGGGCGTGAACATGCCCGGCTTGAGCAGGATCGAATCGGGTACCCGCAGCTTGCCGATGTCGTGCAAGCGCGCCGACAAGTCGATCAGGTTGCACATCTCCGCGTCCATGCCCTTCTTGAGTGCCAGTTCCCTGGCCAAGGCGCCCACCCGATAGCAGTGCTCGCCGGTCTCGTCGTCGTGCAGTTCGGCAGCGACGGTGTTTTTTTCCAGCACCAGCATGCATTCGCGCAGGGCGTCCATCGACAGGCGCTGAAAGCGCAGTTCCTGGTGCTGCTGGTTGATGACCTCCTGGGCCCGGTGGTCCAGGCTCTTGCGCACCTCGGCAACGTGTTTGCGGTGAAAATCAAGGACATTGCGCACACGGCTGTCGCGGTTGAGCTGCGAAACTTCATGCAGGTAGACCAGCGCCGTGTTCGGTTGCCCGGCCGCCTCGTAGCCGCGCACGATCATCGCCAGCGCGTCTCGCAGCGCGCTGGGCGCAGTCTTGCGGCTCTGGTTGACCGCGTTTTGCAGCCGCGAAAGACCGATGTCGCGCGTTGCTGGTTCGTAGACATCGACCAGTCCTTGCGTCATGTCGGCGAACAGCGGCGCCAGTTCGAACGCCTCTCTTGCGTACATCTTGGCGATGGCCGCGCGTTCCTTGGCTTTGGCAAAGTCGCGCGTCTCCAGCAGCAGCCTCGTGTAGTAACACTCGACCATTACGCGAACGTTCTTCTCGTCTTCACTGGACGGATCCTGCAGCATCGCAATGGCTCGTTGCGCAGCGGCAATGCCAGCACTGAAGTCGCGCAGCTGCAAGCAGGCCAGGGCCATGTTCCCAAGCGCCGACGCCGACGAGGCAGGCGTCGAGCCCGCCACGTCGGTCAGTGCCACGGCACGTTCGTAGCAGGGTATCGCCGCGCCGTAATGCCCGGCGTACTGGTGTGCCAATCCCAGGTTCGACAAGACCTCGGCTTCTTGAACCCGGTCACCAGATTCGATCGCCGCATCCAGCGCTTTGCTAAAGGTGCTCACCGTGTCTGGATAAGAACCACTCTCAAGATAGATAGCACCGAGCAACTTGAGCGCCTTGGTGCGCAACAGCGGATCCCCGAGCTTGGTTGCAAGTTCTACCGATTGCAGCGAAGGGCCCAGCCCGAAATTTGCGTCGCCGATATTGATGGCGTAGCGAGCCACCATGAGCAAGCACATCACGCGATCGGCGGTAACGGGTTCCTCAGGTAGCTTGGCCAATTCCTCGGCTGCCGCTCGGAACAGACCCGCGCTCTTCTGGTTAAGCGGCGCAACTCTGAGACGGGCGGCAAGCCGGGACAGCGTCTCCGGCAGCTGGTCCGCCTCCTGCCGCAGCAGCAGCTCCGATTTATCCGGTATTGACCGTTCTTTCAACACGCTATACCTTCGAAAGCGGGAGAGACCCCGAGCAAGAGGGTAATGCCCGGGCTGACCGGTTAATCGTCAAGTTGGCGAGTAACTTGAGGCCATTTGCAGGCCTTCGTTTTATTTTTTCGGAGTGGAGAAATGGAACAAGTCGTTGAAATCTCGACTGATGCCGAAAAAGCTGTGGAAGAACAACAGCTTATCGATCTGTCCCAGGATCTCCTGGATAAGGTCGGTGGTGGCATTATCTGCACGTCTATCTGAATTTGATTAGCGCGTGCTGGCAAGGCCCGCGCATGCGGGCCTTGTTTTTTGGCTGCGTGGCGTTGGCTTTGGTCCCAGCAACTTCAACGCGCAAAATCCGCTCGCATCTGCAAATCCGGTCGCGCAGTACAATCCCTGCAGTCAACTTGCAACCCGTGTTTCCCAAAAACTGGGCGGCAATCGTCTAATTGTCGTGTTTTTGAAACACCTGTAGACGCTATGACCGGCGCTCTGGCTAAGCGCTGCCGTGGCGCCACAACCTATGACAGGCCATGAAAATCCTACTGATTGACGATCACGCGCTGATCACCGATGCCCTGAGCGCCCTGCTCCTCGATCTGGATCCGGACGTGGAGGTGCATACGGCCCACGATGCCGACGGTGCCCTGCGCCTGCTGCACGCAAATCCGGACGCCGATCTGATGCTGCTGGACCTGGGCCTGCCCGGCGCCACGGGCACGTCGCTGCTCGAGACGATGGTGGCCGAAGCGCCGGATTTGAAGATCCTGGTGCTGTCGGGGGTCTCGGATCAGCGCAGCGTGATGCGGGTGCTGCAGCTGGGCGCGGCCGGTTTCTTGCCCAAGTCGATGGCCACCGAGACGCTGATCTCGGCCATACGCTTCGTGCTCTCTGGCGGCGTCTATATCCCCAGCGATTTGCTCGAGGATGCGCAGCGCCTCGGACCGCTGTCGGGGGCGCCGCAGCGGGTGCAATCGCTGGAGCCCGGCACGGTGCGCGTGGCCCTGACCGAGCGCCAGGAGCAGGTCCTGCAACTGCTGGCACGCGGCGCGCCCATCAAGGTCATCTGCCGCGAGCTCAATCTTTCGGAAGGCACGGTCAAGACCCACGTCACCGCGATCTACCGGGCGTTCAACGCCTCCAATCGCACCGAAGCGCTGCTGGCGGCGCGACGCAACGGCTACGACATCAGCTAGAGTATCCGTTCTTCCCGTCCGTCGGGCACGTCCATGTTGCGCGCCAAGGTGGCCGGATCCATCGGGGCGATCCCCAGCGCGGTGAGGATGCGTGCATTGAGCACCGCAGCGTCGGTCGGCTTGGTCAGCACAATCGGCTCCTCGACCCGGCTGCGCGCGATCGCGCTGGCCGCCCCGGGGTTGTGATTCATGCGTACCTGCATTTGGTGGTGGAACTCGGCCAGCAGGTCCAGCGTGCCTACCGCGGTCAGCATGATCACCGGTAGCGGCACGCCGACGAGCTCGCGGATGCGGAACACGGCCTCCGAGCCGTCGATCGGGCCGCCCAGGTTCTGGTCGGCGATGATAAGGTCGATGCGCCGGTCATGTCCCAGCCGCTTGACCAGCGCCCCGGTGAATCCGGTCGCCGAAATCACGTCCGCGCCCCAGGAGCGCAACAGCCGCGCCATGCTGCTAAGAATCGCCTCGTTGTCTTCGAGCAGGACGATGCGCTGACCTGGGATGGGTTGTATGGCCGCGTCGGCACCATCGCCCGCAAGCTTGTGCACTTGGCTGCGTGTTGCCGAGTACGGCACCTCAACGCGGAACATGGTGCCCGCGCCGGGCCGGGTGCGCACCATCAGCGCATGGCCGAGCACGCCGCAGATCCGACGCACAATGGACAGCCCCAGGCCGAAGCCGGCATTGCCGGTGCCGCCGACCTCGGTCTTGGAACTCTCGCCGCGATAGAACTCCTCGAAGACCTGGTTGAGCTCCTGCTGGTGGATGCCGGGCCCGGTATCCCAGACCTCGATGTTCACCTCGCTGCCATGGCGGCGCGCCGCCAGCAAGATGCCCCCGCGCGCGGTGTAGCGGATCGCGTTGGCCACCAGGTTGCGCAGCACACGCGACAGCAGCACGGGATCGGTCGTCACCACCAGGTCGGTCAGCCGCACCCGCAGCTCGAGTCGTTTCGCCGCCGCCAGCGGCAGGAATTCGCGCTGCAGGACAAGAAAGATCTCGGCCAGCGACGTCGAGGAAACGCGCGGCTGGACCGCACCCGAGTCCAGACGCGAAATCTCCAGCAGTTCCTCGACCAGCTTGGACAGCGTTTCCACGCCCGAGGAAAGATTGCGCACCAGTGGCACCAACGGGCCCTGGGCACGCTTGCGCAGCAAGGAGCAGTAGATGCCTATGGCCTGCAGCGGCTGGCGCAGGTCGTGCGAGGCGGCGGCGAAAAACTGCGTCTTGGAGCGCGTGGCGGCCTCGGCCGCGCGCCGCGCTTCGTCGGCGGTCACCTTCTCGGCGAGCAGTTGCCGAACCAAGATCTCGTTTTCGATGTTGCTCTTGACCGAATCGGCAACCGTACGGCCGAAATTGCGTCCGAAGAACAGCGTGAAGCCCAGCACCGCAGTAACGATGCCGGCGCCACCGTAGTACGCGGTGTCGCCCTGCACCAGCAAGCGCCAGATGAGCGGCACGAAGGTCAGCGGCAAGAACAAGTACAGCGACGGCGGGTAGGAGGCATACAGCGTCAGCGAGCCGAAGGCCACCCCCAGCAAGACGGCGATGAATACCAGCTGCACCACCGAGAATTCGGGCACCGAGGCGAGCGCGGTCGGCGCAACGGCGGTCGCACCCAGCGACGAAGTAACGGGAGCCAGGGCAGAAGCGACGACCGGCGCGTAGGCGTAAAAGTGATAGCCGGCGGTTCCCCACAGCGCACCAGCAATCGCCGCCATACCGAGCCAGCGCACCGTGAGTCGCACGATCTCGGGGCCGTTGGCGGCCAGCGCCGGCACGCCCTTCGTGTAGGTGCGTGCGGTACGCAGGCGCATCAAGGACTCGAGCAGCAGGGCGATGAACCAAACCATCAATTCGGTCTGATTGTGCGTGCGCCAAAAGACCGCCACCAGCGCGATCCCGCCGACGATGCCGACCAATACCGCCTGGGGAATCTGGCGAAAGACCACGGCAAAGACGCCGGCGAGGATCTTTTGCTGGCGCTGCTGTGGAGTCCCCTCCAGCAATCCGAGACGGGTGATCGGTCCGTTGTTCATGCCGACAGCTTATGAGCGCGGTTCTCGGGACGGCGTGCCGCCCGCTGCGATGTCTGACGCACCGTCGGGTGCCCGCAAAATTGCAGATGCACCGTCACGCCTGCCGGCGCCGCCGCCGCGCCGCTCGCCTCCCGTGCAACACGGATGCGCGCTGGCGCGCCAACGGCCAGCATCGCCCGGCGCTGCCCGTGCCCCAGCGGCAGTCCGGTGATGATCGGCACCGGGCAGCGCGCCCGGATGGCCTCCCACACCGCCGCCAGATCGTAGCCGTTGTCGGTGGGTAGTAGCGCGACACCGCTGAAATCGCCCAGCAATATCGCCTTTTGCCGCGCCAATACGCCAGCCTGCAGCAATTGGAGGAGCAACCGCTCGATGCGGTAGGCCGGTTCGTTGACGTCCTCGAGAAACAAGATCCCGCCTCGGACATGCGGAAAATACGGCGTGCCCAGCAGGCTGCAAACCATGCTCAGGTTCCCCCCCCACAGGCGCCCGCGCAGATCCAGCCCGTCCCAGCACGCTGCTCGCGCATCGGCCGCAAAAAGCGTCGAATGTTCGGCGCAGGAGATGGCCGCAAAAAAATTCTCCTGGTTGAACCGCGCGCTGGCCGGATCCTTGCCTCTAGCGGCGGCGTCGAGGAAGAAGTCCGAAGCCGCTGGGCCCTGGAAGCTGATGCCCCCCGCCTTGGCCAGCAAGGCCAGGCTAAACGCGGTGAAATCGCTGTAGCCGACCAGGGGCACGCGCGCCGCGGCAATCGCCTCGTAGTCGAGCTCCCCCAGCAAGCGCGTCAGACCGTAGCCGCCGCGTGCCGCGATGGCAACGTCCAGGCTCCGGTCGGTGGCAAAGCGCTGCAACTCGCCGGCGCGCAGCTCGTCGGGTCCGGCAAAACGCAATTCCCGGGCAAATACGCTTTCACCGGCACTTACGCGCCAGCCGCGGGCGGTAAAAAATTCCGCGGCCCGGTCCATGACGAGGGGATCGGGCAAAAAACCCGACGGCGCAAAAAATCCGACCGAACCGGCCCGGCCGCCTGCCGGCCCGCCGGCATCCTGTGCGCTCGCCAAGGTCTTATTCAAGAATGATCTCCTCGGCGTAACCGGGGTCCTCCTGGTCGCGCTTGCGTCGGCGCTGTTGGACAAAAAAATCCGCCAGCAACTGGCCGCATTCTTGCGCCAGCACGCCGCCACGCACGCTGGCATGGTGGTTCAAGCTGCGCTCGGCAAACAGATCGACCACGCTGCCGCAGGCGCCGGTCTTCGGATCGGCCGCGCCGTACACCAGGTGCGAGATGCGCGCCTGCTGAATCGCGCCGGCGCACATCGCGCACGGCTCCAACGTCACGTACAAGGAACAATGGTTCAGCCGGTAATTGCCCAGCAGCTGCGCGGCCGCGCGCAAGGCCCGGATTTCGGCGTGGGCCGTGGGATCCGAACTGCCGATCGGCTGGTTAAACCCGGTGGCGATGACCATGCCCTCGTGCACGATGACCGCTCCGACCGGTACCTCGCCGAGCACCCAGGCATTGTGCGCCTGATCTATGGCCAGACGCATGAACGCGAGCTCGAGCTCCGGTACTACGACGCCCGCACTAGCCGCCATCGGCACCCCAAAGAAATGACCTCTGACCCATGCCGCGCATGACCCCTTGCGCTGGGCGAGGTCGACAGGCGCAATACTACTGCCCCTGGCCCGTTCGCGAACGGTGCGGGCGCGCGGTGCCAGCCCACGAAAACCGCGGCGCAGCGTTTATACTGGGCACCATCGTTTGCTCATTCGGACGAGGAGAAATGCCATGACCAAGTCGCACCAGAGCACGAAGGAAAGCAAGAAGCCCGCAAGCATGTCGCTCAAGGAAAAGCGTGCGGCCAAAAAGAACAAGAAGGACTCCAAGGGTTCCGGAGCACCGCTGACACCGCGCTAGCAAGCCCCGCTGTCCGCGGGCCCTCAGGGGCGTGCTGGCGGCAAACACAAAAGTCCGGCGCGCCTTGTTAACTTCGGCCTAGTGCGGACAAGCGCTGCGTCCGCCCCGGTGCGTGACGGCGGCCGGATGCCGCAGCGGGTCGGTAGGCTCGAATTGACTCACCGAGTCTGCGCGCCGCTGCCGATCTGGCCGGGTTAGCCGCGCCCGACGCGCCGTGGGCGATGCCTGCCGGCGCCGCTGGCGGACGCGTTCAAGGACAGGCGCGCCATCGGGTATAGCGATTTGTCCGCATACTTGCCGATGGTTTCCTGACCTTCCCATGCATTTCACCGACGGAGCGCAGCATGTTGAAAGGAAAGACAGCGTTGATCACGGGATCGACCAGCGGTATCGGTCTGGGCATTGCCAGGGCGTTGGCCGCGCAGGGCAGCAACATTCTGCTCAACGGTTTTGGCGATGCCACGGCAATCCAGGCGCTCGTCGGCGACATCGCGGCGCAGTTCAAGGTCAAGGTCGCCCACAACGGCGCCGACATCTCCCAGCCGAATCAGGTCGCTACCATGGTCGAGCAGTGCGTCGCGACCTTCGGCGGCATCGATATCCTGGTCAATAACGCCGGTATCCAGCACACGGCGCCAATCGACGAATTCCCTCCGGATAAGTGGGAACAGATCATCGCCATCAACCTTTCGTCAAACTTCTATGGCGTGCGCGCTGCCTTGCCCCACATGAAGAAAGCCGGCTGGGGCCGCATCATCAACATCGCCTCGGCCCACGGCCTGGTTGCTTCGGCGACGAAAGTCGCCTACGTGGCGGCCAAGCACGGCGTCATCGGCCTGACCAAGGTGGTCGCGCTCGAGACGGCGCGAACCGGCGTCACCTGCAACGCGATTTGCCCCGGCTGGGTTCTGACGCCTCTGGTGCAAAAACAGATCGATGCCCTGGCCGCGCGCGAGGGCCTCACCAATGAGCAGGCCAAGCTCAAACTGCTGGGCGAAAAGCAACCCTCGCTCGAATTCGTCACACCCGAACAGATCGGCGGCATCGCCGTGTTCCTGTGCTCGCCGGCCGCCGACCAGATCCGCGGCGCCTCCCTTAGCGTCGATGGGGCCTGGACGGCGCAGTAGCCCGGTGGCGCCGCCGCAGCGCCGGCCTCAGGTCTGGATTTTTTCCGCCGCCTGGCGCCGCAGCGCCGCCACGCTTTGTCCACCCATTCCCCAGTTGTCCGTCTCCACCTCATCGATGATGACAAAGGTCGCGGCCGGATTCTTTTTCAGCACACGCACCAGCAAGTCCGTGACCCCGCGGATCAGTTCGGCCTTTTGCTCGGCGGTCGCGCCGTCGCGGGTGATTCTGATGTTGACGTAGGGCATGGCAATCTTCCTTTTTCCTACCGGCACGATCCAAAGGAGGCGACAGGTGCCCGCACTCAAGGGCGCAGTCCCTCTTCCCTCATTGCCTTGACCACCGCAGGCCGTGCCGCCACGCGGATCAGGTAGCCCTGCAGATTCGCCAAGTCCGAAAGATCGAGCTTGACATGCTTGGCCCAGCTGGCCACCGTAAACAAGTAAGCGTCGGCCGCGGTGAATTCGTTGCCCGTGAGGTAGCTCTTGCCCTCGAGCTGCGCATTGACCCATTCGAATCTTTGCCGCAAAAGGCTCGATTGCTGGGCCTTGGCACTGGCATCGTACTTGGGGCTAAACAGCAGGCCAAATGCCTTGTGCAGCTCGGACGCGATGTAGTTTTGCCACTCCATCACGCGGTAGCGAGCCAGCGTGCCCGCCGCCGGCATCAGGCTGTGCGCCTGCGCCTGGTCGGCAAGGTACTGGGCGATGACAGGCCCCTCGCTCAGGGTGTTGCCATCATCGAGGACCAGAAGGGGAACCTGTCCCTTGGGATTGATCGCGTAATAGTCCGACCCGCTCGCCGTCAGGTGGCGCGCGATATCGACCTTTTCGATTTGCAGCGCCACATCGGCCTCGGCCGCGACGATGTGCGGCGCCAGCGAACAGGCGCCGGGAGAAAAATATAGCTTCATCGGCTTCCTCGTAATGAAGGACATCAAGGGATTATCGTAGTACGTCGCAACCCGGCTGGCCAAACGGCCCGGGTCGGCGGACCCGGGAGCCGGATCCGCCGCGGACGATCCATGCAGGCCCCTGCCCGCGGGGCTTGCTTTGCGACGCGAAACCCAGGTCGCTGCGAAGCGGCCACGGCCCGGTCCGCACGCTTGGCTGCCGAACGCAATCGGCCCGGCGGCGGATATACTGCACTGCATTATGAAGCGATACCGCATGGTCCCGCACCGGGGGGCGCGGAGCCCATGGGGTCTTAATCGATTGTGACGATCTCAAGCGAATCCACCCCAGCCGGCATCACCAGATCGGTCTCGGATCTGGTGCGGCTGATCGATGCCATCGAATTTGCCGCCGCAAAACACAGCGCCCAGCGGCGCAAGGACAAGGACGCCAGCCCCTACATTAATCACCCGATCGCCCTGGCCGCCTTGCTGGCCAGGGTCGCAGGGATCGAGGACGTCACGGTCCTGCAGGCGGCCATCTTGCACGACACGATCGAGGACACCGATACCAGTTATGCGGAGCTGGCGCAGCGCTTTGGCGTCGAGGTCGCCGACATCGTGATGGCCGTCACCGATGACAAGGAACTAGAAAAGGCGCAGCGCAAGGAGCTGCAGGTTGAGCGTGCGGCGCACGCCAGCCGCGATGTCGCCTTGGTCAAATGGGCCGACAAGATTTGCAATCTGCGCGACATGACCAGCGCCCCGCCGGCCAGCTGGCCGCTGGAACGGCGCCGGGAATACTTCTCCTGGGCCAAGCGCGTGGTCGACCGATTGCCCCAGGTGAGCCCCGCGCTCAAGGCTGCCTTCGACGCGGCCTACGCGGCCAAGCCCTGATCGGCAAGCGGGCCGCTGCCGGGCCCCGCGCTGCCCGTGCCCCGGCTGGCGCCTATGTCGGCCAAAGATCTCGTCGTAGCCGCGCACACCAAAGCCGACGATCGACCGATCGCCGGTTCGCAGCACCGGCGGCTTGATCATCGAGGGCGGGCCAGCATCTGTCGCAATGGCTTGGCCGCGTCTAACCATCGCTTGCCGGGCTCGGGCAGCATGCGAAAACCCGTTCCCGCACGATGAATCACCCGCTCCCAGCCAAATTGCCGGCACCAGTGCCCGAGCCACTCGCGGGGGGGCCGTTGCGAAAGATCGTCAAACCCGTGCTCGACGCTTCGTTGCCGCAGCCGGGCGAGCACCTTCTTGACCGTGTTGCAGCTACCCATGCCGGACCTGCGTGCGCCGGGGACCTTTCTCGCCTCCCCGTCGCCTGCGGCCGGATGTGGCCACGCGATGCCGGTCCGCGCCATCGGCGGCACCAGCCAGCCAACGGCAAGAAGCTAGAATCCAGCCCACGCGGCGCCCGGCGGGTCCCGGGATGCTGTTGCACCCCAACGCCCCGTCGCCACCACAGCGCCGCAGGGCTTCGAATCAGGCCTCGCCGGCCGAATCAAGAAAGGGATCCATCGTCATGCGCTACCGTTTGCTGGGCTCGACCGGGCTCTACGTTTCCGAACTTTGCCTGGGCACGATGACATTCGGTGGACAGGGATTTTGGAAGGTGATGGGCGGTTTGGGCCAGGAAGCGGCCACCGCACTGGTGCGACAGGCCTACGAAGCTGGCGTGAATTTCATCGACACGGCCAACGTGTATGCGCTGGGAGAATCCGAAGAGCTGACCGGCCAGGCCATCAAAGCCCTGGGACTGCCACGCGACGAGCTCGTCGTGGCGACCAAGGCCTACGGCATCATGAACGAGCAGGCCGTCAATGGGCGCGGACAGTCGCGCATCCACTTGATGCAGCAGGTGGACGCGAGCTTGAAGCGACTGCAACTCGAGCACATCGACCTGTACCAGCTGCATGGCTACGATCCGCTCACGCCGCTCGAGGAGGTCCTGGGCACGCTCAATGACCTGGTGCGCTCGGGCAAGGTGCGTTACATCGGCCTGTGCAACATGGCGGCCTGGCAGATTATGAAGGGTCTGTCCATCTCGCAAAAGAATGCGTGGGCGCGCTTTGCCAGCGTGCAGGCTTATTACACGCTGGCCGGACGCGACCTGGAACGCGAAGTGGTGCCCCTGCTGCAGGACCAGGGCCTGGGTCTGATGGTCTGGAGTCCGCTGGCCGGCGGGTTGCTCAGCGGCAAGTTCGGCGCCGACGGCAAGGCCCCTGAAGGTGCGCGCCGCGCCAGCTTCGATTTTCCCTTGGTTGACAAGGCGCGCGCTGCGCGTTGCGTCGATGCCATGCGCCCTATTGCCCAGCGTCACGGGGCCACGGTGGCGCGGGTCGCCCTGGCCTGGCTGCTGACCCGGCCGTCCGTGAGCACGGTCATTCTCGGCGCCAAGACACCGGAGCAACTCGCTGACAACCTGGGCGCCTCGGAGCTGCAGTTGAGCACCGAGGAGCGCAAGTTGCTCGACGAGGTCAGTGCTCTACCGCCAGAATATCCGGGGTGGATGCTGGAGATGCAGGGCCGGTACCGGGCCAAGGCGCCAGACCGGGCCTGAGGAGCACATTGCAGATGACGATCGAATCCGCCTGCGGCATGGCGGTCTTGCTGCGCGCCGTGGCCGCCTGCGGAGGCGGCGGCACTTTTGCGGCGGCCACGTCGTACCCGTTGGTGACCCCTTCGGTCGGCTCGCGTGCCCTTTCGAACGCGAGGATCGTCGACAATTCCAACAACACCATCGCCGAAAGCGTCCAGCTCTCAGCGTGACGGCCAAAAATTCCGGCGGCTCTTACGTCGGTCACCAAGAAGACCCGAACAGCGACACGGTCACCATCAACGGACCGACGGTTTACGTGCCGACGGAGACGATTGCCGTCAGCAACCGCGGACAGGATCTTGCCGATGTCTGCACGCCCACGACCGGCGGCCAAGCAATTTGTGTCTACGCCCCCACGGAGCCGGTCCGAACGGTCCCGTTTCGGTCGGTGCCGCCTGGATCCTGGAATTCACCGTAACGTCCGGAGCCGGCGCGCCGCCCGCGCATCGTCAAGCTGGTTCCGTGGTGGACGTCGAAACTGTCACGGCACCGGCGGGCACGTTCACGACGCCCAAGCTCCAAGGCATCCTTGTCGGGACCGACTCCCAGGCAACCGTGCACACGGAGTCGATAGCCATCTGGCGCGCAGCGAAGACCGGGCCGCCGCGTCCAACAGATCGACGACTTTAGCGACAGCGGCACCGCAGCCGTAAAGGCTATCCGGTCACGACGATGGCGATGTTTCATCGCCCGTCCTAGGGCGTGCGCACAAGCCGCCTTGCCCCCGGGCGCGCTCGCTGGCCATGGTCCCCGTATCCGGACCCGGCCGCCGCCGTGGCATCGGTGGCATCGAGCACTCTTTGCACCAGCTTCTTCTTTGGCGCCTACGCGCGCACCCGGCAAACCGGCAACGACGGCAAGACCCCCGGGCGGCAGTTCCCCGCTGCGCGATTTCTCGCGTTGATCAACGGTCCGGATCGCCGTTGAATTTTGCCTCTTCACTTCTCCTGCGCTTTTCTTCCATCCGCACCTGGTGGGCAACGGACGCGTCGTGCAAGCCGCGCAGCAAGGCTTCGAGTCTCGCGCTGGCATGCAGCTCCTCGACCTCCAGCAGCGTATGATCCGAAGCCCTGGAGGCCCCCGCACCGGGAAAGCGATACTCGACGGCCATCGCCCTTTGTTCCCCCAGAAACAGGCATACGCCGAGCGTGCACAAGAGCTCGTCGTTGGGCAACGCTGAAAAGCTCGATTCGCCGGCAATCAGAAAGCGCACGCCGTTGAATTCACACTGGGTGGCCGTCACCTCGCCCTTTACGGATCCGACTTCAACGCGGGTCTTCACGCCCGACACGTTCGTGACACCGATGTTCAACGCGTCCTCGAAGTCAAAGCGGCCCCGCAAGAATGGATATTGGCGCAGGTTCAAATACGCCTCGACCAGATATACATCCCACTTTCTATCCGTCAAGAAGCGCTTGGCCTTCTCCTTTTCTTCTTCGTAGCTCATCGTCTGCTCCCCGCACCTTGCTTGAGGCAAAGCCTTTGACTGGCAACTTCCCTTAAGAAAGGGCGCCGCAATGGAATTCAGGCTGCCAATGCGTCAGGTTACCCCAGCCAAGAATAAAAGCACGCCTGCGCCGCAGCTGCGTTGCCGGCAAGCGAGTCGCCTCGCCGTGGCCCCTTTTGCCCGAGCGCATGGCGCGGGTCGCAGCTGCGCAGACCCGCGGCGGCGGTACCGTGGCATTGGGTCGCGTCCGTGTCCGATCCGCGAACCGGCAGCGTGCTTTGCGCCACCGGCCGCGCATTCCTCGCGGGTTGGGCCGATGCTCGTGCGAAAGCCGCACCGATCGTCTGGCGCGCTGCGCGCGCCCGGGCGCACACGCCCGCCCGACCGGGTGTGCTCTGGCAACTAGGCGGTGGTGTTGATAAAGACGCCTCCGGTCGTCGTCGCCTGGCCCGCTGCGACCGTGCTGCTTTGGGCGCCGGCTGCGCCAGCCAGGCTCCATGACAGCGTGCTCATCGTATTCACGAAAGTGGCCTTTGAAACGCTGCCGGTCCGTTGCGGATCGAGCTGACCAAAGACCGCGCCTGCACCCAGCGCTTGAAATCCGGCTGGCGGATTCATCGTCTGGAACGCCCGGGCAAGCTGCTCGCGGTTGATCGATCCGGTGCCCGCGCTGTCGATCTTGTCAAAAAGCCCGGACATCTTCTGCCGAGCCGGCGCATTTGCACTGGGTCCGGTCATCGTTTGAACCGCCGCCGTGTTTGCAGGTGCGACGCTGGAAATCTCGAAGGACATAGCAACTCCGTTCGGGTTGATCAAAACGCGCATCGATGGCGGCTTGCAATCGTCGCAGTGGATTCGACACACCGGCGACACCGCCAAGCCACGAACAGCGTACGCAGCCGCCCCGGCTCTTGTTGCCAAAATAAGCGCCGCCCCAGCGACCCATTCCAGCCGACCGCTCCAGTCCGGTCCTCCACGAACCGCGACCGAGCCAATGGCTCCCCGGTGCTTTGGGCTGGCTCCACCGCACCGGTACCTTGCCTCGGGGCGCCTTGCTGTTAGCGGCGCCAGGGCCGTGTGCCGACGGATCCGCGCGGCCGCCCGAAGCGCGACGGTCGCGGTGGGCCACGCTCTCGTTGGGGCTGCCGCAGATCGGCCCGTCGCGTCGCCGCCGCTGTCACTGGCAGGACGGTCAACGATCCCCGGCGGCCGTCGATGGCTCTCTGCAACGGCCGCTTGGCCGGCAACGCGTCATCCGCACGGGTTACCGTAGGCACCAGTAACGGACATTTAGGTCATCGAGAAAGGCCTCGGCGCGTTCGCCTTGCAGCAGCGCAATCGTCGATAGCGTGCCCGCTTCGATGCAGGTCGATCCGGCCACGGTCACCGAGCTTGGCGCGTCGCGCACGGGCCAGCCGCTACGCGGGTCCAGGATGTGCCCGTAGCGTTTTCCGGCCCGAAGAACGAAGCGATGCGTGTCTCCGCTCGTGGCCAGGGCGCCGCGCGTCAATTCCAGAACCTGGCTCGGCGCAGTTCCACAGCCAAGATTCTCGATACCGACCTGCCAGGGCTGCTCGCGCGGTGCTGCATTGGTACGCAGATCGCCGCCAAAATTCACCAGGACAGGGACGACGTGCTCAGCCCCGTCCGTTGAGATCAACGCTCGATTCGATCACTTCGAGCGCCCGGTCGACCGCGTATTCCTTGGCGATCCCGCCCAAGTCGATCTCCATCCCGTCGGGAATCACGATGCTGCCCGCAGCGCGCTGCAGCCGCCAAAAGCCCACCCGAGCCAGTAGCGTCTCGATCTGCTCCGGCGTCGGAACCTGGTCCGAGCCGTCGAAGGTCCAAGCGTAGCGAAGCACGCCGCAGGTGATGTCGAATCGACCGTCACTGAGCGCGTAGCAGTACGCCGCGTAGTCGAGCAGTCGTTCTGTCTCGGCATCGATGGGCACCGGGCGCCCGTTGCTATCGTTCATCGCGGCAACCGCGCTGTCTTTTCGATAACGGCTGAACTTGCGCTCCACGCGCCAGGCCTCCTCGACGCCGGGCCGCGCCAGTGCCTCAGCGCGTGCCGCCTGGCGATCGGCAACGAGAATCTCGCAGGGGCATCCCATGGCAAGAAAGCACGCCGCCATTACGCCGCCCGGCCGCTCCTCCACCGAGACGGTGCGCTCTTCGATCGGTGGCAGGACAGGAAGGCCCATTGCGTCGGACGTCTGAATGCAGCGTCGGCAGGCCGCTAGAACGAAAAGCGTGCGCCAAGCTGCACGATCCAAGCCTTCATGCCGGGGTACAGGTCTAGCCCCTGGAGTCCGACCGGCACGAAGTCCGGACCGGATCCGCGCTGCATATAGCGTTCCACGCGCAAGCTGAACTCGCCCCCGGTGGCGTCCATCGCGATTGCGTACTTGATCCCCAGCGTTTGTCCGTTGAAAGCAGCCAGACGCGGATCCGCGCTGAAGAATGCCGGCTGGGGCGCTCCCTCGGACAGGTAAAAACGAAAGAAGTCGGCGGCCGATTGGCGATAAGCCCGCACGTGCGGCTCGAGGTAGCCGAGCGAGTCCAAGGCGAGGCGGTAATGTATTTCCGCCGTGTCCGAGCGCACACCCCAGTTGTCCTGCGTGTGGCGGTAGGAAGCTTGCAGCACACCGTGGTCGAAAGCGTACCGGTTGTCCCAGAACAGTCCCCAACGGTTGCGCGAGCCCGGACGACTCTCGTAGACATAGTCGGCCGTCGGGCTGCCCGGGGCGAGGCCCCGAGCGTTGAGCACCGATACGATCTTGTACGGGTCGGTCTCATAGCCCGCCCCGTGCTCGGCAGACAGCGTCCCTTCGGTGAGCCACCGACGCGTCATCACCTGCGTGGCGCCCAAGACCAGCGTCTGCGCTTGCTTGCTTCGGCTCCCGCCTTTTTCGAACAGGCCATACGGGCTGCCCGCAACTGGGCTGCCGCCGATCGGCGAGACCTCGTCGGCTTCAAGGTTCAGTCCGACCGATGCGGTCGTGTTGCGGCTGTTGAAGTCGCGTGCAACCGAGCCGTCAAGCGATGTCGAAAAAAAGTCGCGCTCGTGCGAGAGCGCGCCGCCCAGCGTCAGTTGGGTGAGCGTATCCAGAGGCATTTCGTACCCGCCGCTCAGTGCAACCCGCTGGTCCTGAAACGATCGATCAATCGGCAACTGCCCCGGCGCGATTGTGTAGCGCTGGTTTTGCACGGGATTGCTGCACAGCCTAAGCCCGCCCAGACCGCCGCCACCGCCCGAGGAGCTTGTCGTGGTCTGCACGCCCGGGGCCGGATTCAGGCTCGAAGCCGTCGGCGTGACAAAGCTTTGCGGGCTCTTGCTGGGCAGGGCGCCGATCGGCGACCCCCCGCAGACCGAATCGAGCGTGACGCGCGCATTCCATGCACGGGCGTCGGCAAGAGGCTTGCGCACGTTGATAATCGCCTCCAGGTCCCTGATACGATCGTCGCTCTCCTGGTACCAAAGCAACCCGGAATCGACGACGGGGGACGAATTATCGGAGCGAACGCCCGTCGAAACGCCCGTTTGCCCGCGAACCGCTTCGCTACCCAGGAGCGCAACCACGGCAAGGGCCAATTGCCGGCGCCGCTGCCTCGCGACGCAGATCGTATCGAGGCTCAATTGCATCCACAGCCCCCGCCGCCAAAACCCCGCCCGCCAGTCGTCGCCTCCTTGCTGAAATAGATGTGGTCGTCGATGGCCGAGTCGATCGGCGCGGGATCGAGTGCCATTTCCGGTCGAGCCATCAGATCGCGATCCCAAGGCTTGACACCCATATTGGCGCAGGCACCAACGAGCCCAATGGCGCCAATCAGCGCCAGGGTTCGCACTGCCGATGAACGCGGCGCGAGCGCCACTCGTCGATGCCGACCGGTCGGAAGAAGACGATCGACCGCTGCGAAGTTTTCATGCCCATGGACCTACCTTGCGCCCTCGACTTCTTGCTCCGCGAGCAGCGCCTCGACTTCGCGCTCCGCAGCCTCGCGTTCGTCGGTCCGAAAGCCCAGATGGGTGTGGCGGACCTTTCCGGTGCGGTCAATGTAGTAGCTCTCGGGCATGCCGCTGACCTGAAAGCGCTCTGCCAGTTGAGCGTGCGGGTCGAAAAGTATCAAGAAGTGCGGCTGCAACGCCTGCAAGAATCGGTCCGCAAGCTGCCGATCTCTATCGACGTTGACGGCGATGACGACCAGCCCGCGCGTACCAAATCGCTCCTCCAAGCGCTGCATCCACGGGAACGACTCCTTGCAGGGCCCACACCACGAGGCCCAAAAGTCCAACAAAACCACCTTGCCCCGATAGGCGCTCAAGTCAAAGCTCTCGACGTTTGCCGCTTCGGCTTTGCACCACGCAAGAGCGGCAACAACGACAAACCCTGCCAGCATCGGACGACCGGTCAAGCGCCGTAGAAAATGAGCCAACCAGGCATCCCCGATCATCGGTGTAAACCTCCTCGTCCAGTGACTCGACAGCAACGTCGCGGCAATGACTCGACACGGCCATCGCGCAACGAGTCGATAGGAGCGGCCGCGATGCTACAACGGAACAGCCCGTCACGAGGGAAAATGGCGCTTGAGCTTTCCGGACGACGTCAAACATCTTCAATCCGCGCACGCCTCCGACGTCCGGCTTACCCCGCTTGCGCGACGTTCGCACCAGTTTGAAGGACGAATCGCGCGCGCTTTTAAGAACGCGTTAAGCTTGCTGTGTGACAGTGGCGCCATCATTCCTCGACCCAAGGGCACTAGGTCCTGTCCGCAGCAATCTTCGATCCAGTGGACCGGGAGGAGCCGGCAATCTCCCTGGCGCGACCCGTGTCGCCGCCGGCGGCTCGGTTCCGCCAGCGTCTTGTTGGCGCGCGCCATCTGCCGTGTCTGGAAAGCTAGCAGCCGTTCGATCGGTGGCTGAAGCGACGATCGCAGCGAAGATCTTGCCGGTTGGTGTCGACATGCCACTGGCGCGCATGCCCGATGCACACCTGTGCGACGGGCGCTGGGGACGGCGGATCGGACCCATCGCGAACGCCAGTCGACGGTGGCAGGTTTGCCGTGAACCGGAATATGACACGGCAGGCTTCAAAGAAACCCGCTTGGGTTCAAAACCTAGGCACTTCATAGCAAGGTGAAAGCGTATGAGTACCGATCTCGCCCAATCCATCACGAACCTGATCTCCGAGCATTTTGGGATCGAAACGAACAAGCTCACCCCGGACACCGAGATTGCCGATCTTGGCATCGATTCCTTGGGGATGATCGAGTTCATGTTCCAGATGGAGGAGAAGTTCAAGATCCGACTGGCCGATTCCCGCCAGCCCCTGGTGACGGTGGCCGACGTCGTAGCCGAAATCGGACGCGCCGTGCGCGCGCAGCAAAACGGCCAGACAACGCTTGAGCCGGCGCCGCAGGCATGCCCCAATCCCTCATGACGAGCGATCGCCGCTGA
Source organism: uncultured beta proteobacterium (assembly GCA_963729785.1). GTDB lineage: Bacteria > Pseudomonadota > Gammaproteobacteria > Burkholderiales > Burkholderiaceae_F > GJ-E10. The sequence goes on from CAVSPM010000038.1 coordinate 29,590, forward strand.
AAGCCCCTTGCCGCCTGTGCGCATCCGCAGAGGCCGCGGCTGACCGCGCGGCAGCCAACGCCAGGATCCACCGCTGCAACGCGCCGACCCCAAGCTCTGACAAGACCTGTCCGCCATCTGCCGGGATCTAGCAAGCGGCAAGTTCTAGATCGGAGGCATCTCCCAGGAGATCGCGCTTCGTCCGGCCGACGACATGCCCGCCTGACACGATCCCTTTGCGCCCGCGACGCTTTGCGGCCACCGGTTCGCCGTGGCAAACGACCACGGGGGGTTGAAGCTGTCCGCGGGTTGCCTGGCCTCCTCTTTGGCCAAAGCCGCAGATACGCCCCGAAAGCCGGGCCTAACCCGCCCGAGCTGAGCCCGATCGAGCCCTGGCCAATTGAACCCAATCGGCGCAGGCGCTTTGCGGCGGCACCCGATCGATTGCAAGCGTTGAAAGCAGGACCCAGACCGGCGACCGAAAGCTCATTCGCGCTCGCGGAACGTCACCACCGGCAACTGGATCGCGACTCCGCCGCCGCCTTCAATCCCAGGGACGATCTGCGCACTACCGCCATGAAGTTGCGCAATGCGAAGAACCAGTGCCAGCCCCAGCCCCGCCCCGTGTGAAGTCTGGCCCTCCCAGGAACCTCGGAAGAACCGATGAAATGCGCGACGGGCGCTTTCCTCATCGAAGCCCGCGCCGTCATCGAGCACCCGGATGGAAACCGTCTTGTCGGCGCCTGTAACTTCTATGCGGATCTGCTTGCGCGCGTAGCGCAGCGCGTTGCTGAGAAGATTTCGCAAAGCAATGGCCAACGCATCCTCGTTACCGAGGACCTCCGACTCGTCGGATTGAACAACGATTCTGATGCCACGCTCGCTGGCGGGCGTCGCAAATTCCGCAGCCACCAGCCGCGAAATGCGACCGAGCTTCACGGCGCGATGACTGACCTGAATTCGCGAACTGGCGTCATAGCGGGCAAGATCCAAGATGGCGTCAACCAAGCGCGCGGTACGGTCGGCTCCCGCCAGCAGATCCTCGAGCATCGCGTTGCGCTCGGTGTCGTGCTTGGATCGGCGTGCCACCTGGGCTTGCAGCCGCAACGCAGCCAGCGGCGTGCGCAGCTCGTGGGCTGCGTCCGCCGTCAGAGTGCGCTCGCGCAGCAGTGCATCCCGCACGCGCGTAAGCAGTCGATCGATGGCGCGGCTAACCGGCTGCAGCTCCAACGGCAATCCGGATCCGTCCGCCGCGGTCTCCGCGTCCGGGGATAGCGCATCGAGCGAGCCGGCGTAGCGCACCACAGGCGCTGTCGTGCGCCGTACGCTCCATGCCACCGCAAGCATCAACGCCAATAGCAGGACGCCTCCCGGCGCCAGCAATTGCACAACGTTGGCGCGAGCCGAAACGATCCGCCGGGCCAACGGCTGCGCCACGTGGATCGTTGCCGCCTCCAATTCCGTGGCCAGGCTGAAGACGCGGTAATCCGTGCCATCGATGCGCGTGGAACGAAATCCACGGTCGTCCAGGGGCGCAAGAGCTGCAACGGGCGCACCGTGGGAGCGAAATACCATACCGCCGTTGGGCCCGAGGACCTGGTAGACGATGTCATTTTGATCGGTGTTGTCGATCTCCGCGAGCTCTCTTCCGATCTCCGCGCCCTTTTCATCTAGTTCTGCGGCCTCGTCGCGGATGACTGCCAGTACGGCATGGGCCGTGTGATCCAGTGCGTCGTCGAGCATCTGGTCCGACTGCTGCACGGCCGTAAAGTAGATCAATGCGCCGCTGATGCACCACGTGATGAGCATCGCCGCACCAACCGTCATCATCAACCGGCGCCGCAGCGACCAGGGTGTCGCGCTCATAGCGGCGGCGGTCCGACGAGCCGATACCCGATACCGCGATGCGTTTCGATGGTTTCTGCTCCCAACTTGCGCCGCAAGCGATGAATTTGCACCTCGATGGTATTGCTCTCCACGGCGTTGTCCCAGTTGTACAGGCTCTCTTCGATGTTGGTCCGCGAAACGATGGCATTCGGTCGCCGGGCGAGCGCCAATAGGACCGCGAGTTCCTGCGCGGTCAGGTTCACGGGCTGGCCATGGAGTGTCACGGCGTGCGCTGCCACATCGATCGTTAGCGCCCCAAATATGCGCAGCTCCCCGTCCCGATTGTTCCGGCGACGCTCGACCGCGCGCATCCGGGCCGCGAGCTCGTCAAGATCGATGGGCTTCACCATATAGTCGTCGGCGCCGGCGTCCAGCCCAGCGATGCGATCGGCAATTTGACCGCGCGCGGTAACGATGAGAATCGTGCTTCTTGCTCCGCGCGCGCGCGCCTTGGCGATCAGGTCGATCCCATTGCCGTCCGGAAGGCAAAGATCGACGATCACCACCTCGTAGGGAACCAGTTCGACGGACGGCGCAATCCAGGCGGCATGTGCAGCCGCTGCCGTTTGCACCCAATCAACGGCGTGCTCGTCCTGTGTCAGACCAGCCTTCAGGGCCCGCCCGACCATGACATCATCCTCGATCAGCAACATCCGCATCGCTGCTTTCACCTGCCGGGCCCGCGCGATCGGGCGGCCAAGCGCGCACGACCATTGTCTGCTGCGCCCGACGATGCACCCCGCCGGCTGCCATCACCGAGTCCGTTGTCTGCATGGTCCGACGTCTTGCATTTTCCGGTGGCTTGATGAATGCGGCCTTAAAACCGCCTCGACTGACCTCGGCGCCTTACCAATAATTGTAATGATACGGCGTCCGCCAACGCCGGTAAGCTTGCATTCAGCGATATGAGGAGGGTCCCGTGACGAGCTTCAGGTCGAAGATTCCTCGATTGCCGGCGCGCCGGTTCTTCCTTGGGACCGCAATGCTGCTGGGGTTGGCGGCATTTCCCTTGCGCGCGGAGCCGCAGTACATCATCGAGATCAAGGATCACAAGTTTGTTCCTGCGGAGTTGGCTGTGCCGGCAGGAACCAGGGTCCGAATTCTGCTGATCAACCGGGACGAGACCCAAGAGGAGTTCGAGAGCTACTCTCTGAATCGGGAGAAGCATCTCCCACCGAGGTCGCAGGTGACCATCTTCATCGGACCGCTGGATGCCGGACGCTACGTGTTCGAAGGAGAGAACAGAAGCAGTTCCCGCGCGGCGGCATTGGGCGTGATCGTCGCCAGATGATCGGCGATCGCTCGAACCGTTGCGGCCCGAATCCACTGGCGTGCGTTCACGCTGGCCGATGCGCGGGCGTACGCACGGCGCACGGTGCCACGCCGAGGCGCACATTTCTTCTCTTGCCGGGCCTCCTCCTGCTGCTGACGCTGCTGTGCTCCGGCGCGCACGCCGTCGACGCAGGCATCTACGTGCTCATGCCGACCGTCAACCAGGGAGAAAGGGAAATCGATTGGCATTCCGGAATTGAATCGGCCGCGGCCCGAGGCACCGGTGAAAGCGATTCGGCTCTGGGCCTGGGGATGGGCGTAGCCAATCGCTGGTTTGCCGAGTTGGAGATCCAATTCCGAAAGCCCGCAGGGGCGGCAACCGCACTCGATGCGATCGAATGGCAAAATACGTTGGCGCTGGCCGAACCCAATGAATGGCCGATCGATGTGAGCCTAGCCCTTGGAGTCGAACGCTCCTTTGTTGCCGGCGAAGCCCTATTGCTGAGCGCCGGGCCCTTGCTGCAAAAGGATTTTGGCCGGATGCAAGCCAATCTCAATCTGTTGCTGGACCGATACTTGCACAGCATGCAGAGCCAGCCGGCGCAGATCGAATATCAGGCCCAGATCAAGTATCGATACCACCCATTTTTCGAATTCGGCGTCCAGGCTTTCGGAACTTTTTCTTCGAGCGAGCAAACCTGGGCGAGCTTGGCCGACGAGGTTCACCGCCTCGGCCCCGTCGTCTTGGGACGCATCTCGTTGCCAGGCGAGCGGGCTCTTGGCTACAACGCGGCCCTGCTCGTCGGAACCACGGCGCATACGCCGGACCGCACGATTCGATTTCAGCTCGAGTATGAGTTTTAGCCGGACCGATGAAGAAAGGTCTGCCGGTAACGCCGTCGGCGCGGGGCTGCCGTTTCCTGCAGGGCCGGCCGCGGAAGCCCGTCGAGCTTGAGCCGGCCGGTGCCCATGTCGATCCATCGTCTTGGGATCGCCGCAACGTCGAGCTCGCCGCTGGCGGCCCCATTTCGGCGCAGTGTGGCGACTGGAACTTCGGCCTCTCTGCGGATCGAGAGTTTGCAGATTCGGCGGCGGAGTTGACCGGCCCCGCCGAGGGCGCGAAGGCAAGGCGGTTGAGCATGAGGAGCGGGAAGCGTCGATGAAGTCGGCGCCGCGGTAAGACTGCGTTCAGGAGAGCGACGCAAAATGTGTCGCCTCGAGTTTCTTTGCACGCACCCGCGGTTGCGCACGGACGATCCTCGTGACGATCGCCAAACAACGGCGGTGGAGAGCCGCTGGCACGGACCAAGAACCGCGCCGCACGGTCGCAGGCGAACCGTGCCGTGTCTTGGCGAGGCACTGCGCTGGGCGCGTTGTCTTTGAAGGGCAGGGTTCCATCCTCGCCGAATCGCGGATGAGAGCAACGGACGTTGCTGTCGGCCGCCAAGCACGATGAACGTGATCCTCATCGTCGTCACACACCAATGGGCGATGCAAATTCATGCATTCGCCGGATCAAGTTGGCATTCGGGCTCGGGCAACATCGCGATGCTCACAAACGGAGGTGCAGTCATGATTGACGGATTCGACCAGGCGCTCAATCCAAAGGACGTTGCCGGCCATGGACGAACGCTCGCGCGGCAGCAAGACCAGTCCAAGCAGAGCATTCCCGAGCTCGTTTCCGAGCTCTACAAGGATGCGCCTGCACCCCTGCGCACAAGACTACTGGAGTGTCTGTTAGGACCGGTTGGGCCGCTCGCCATCGTGGCCATTGCCACCGGTGCATTCGCTCATCTGCTGTATCGGTTGCGGCTCGATGGCGTACCTGTTTCCATGGACGACGTCGCTCGCGTCAGTTCGGAGCACGTGCTGGAGCTCGCGCGCTACGTGGAGCAGTGCGATCCGCAAGCGTTGCTGCGCGTCGGTTCCCTTATCGCCGGCAGCCCGATCGGCATCGCCTCGGTGAGCGGCTCGGCGCTGCTCCTTGCCCTGAGCGCCTGGCGACACCGGCAGCCCAAAAAATCGGAAATCGGATGAGGCGCATACGCCTGCCGCGAGCGACGGACGGCGCATCGCAGCAGCGGCGTACCGCCTGGCCGCGCTCGGCAACTCGGTTTCTCGCAGACTGGGCTCGTGGGCTTGAGCAATACCGTCTGCTGCCATCGGCTACCTCGCGCGGGAGGGAACGGGAGTCGAGCTACGTCTTGCAAAATCAATCTCTGCTTCGGGATGTCGGCGGATGCCGCGCTCTTTGATCTGCCTGGGTTTGACGGCCATGATGCTCGGGCCGGCTTCCGAGGCTGTCGCTGGCGGACTCCTCGGCATCGATCATCCCGTCACGCCGACCGATACGGGCATCTGGGCGCGAAGCAACAGCCGAGGGCTCGAATACGGCGTCGTTGCCATTGAGCTGGGTGGCGCGTTGTGGCTCGGCGGCGCATCCGAACTCGGCACGACTTTCTGGCAGACGATCGATGCTTCGATCTTCGGCCAGGCTGCCGCGCAGGCGGCAAAGTACGTCTTTGGGCGCGAGCGTCCCAGCCAGACGGGCGATCCGAATGCATGGTTCAAGGGTGTCCGCGCGCAAAGCTTTCCGAGCGGCGAAGTGACGCTCCAGGCGAGTTTCGTGACGCCATTCGTTGTCACCTACGCCGATCGAGATTCTTGGGTCTGGGCCCTGGAGTTGCTGCCCGCCTACGATGCCGCCGCGCGCGTCAAGGAAGGCGCTCATTGGCAAACCGACGTCCTTGCGGGCTGGGTACTGGGGAGCGCCCTGGGCTATATCGCCTCCAAGAACCAGAGCCCATTTTTTCTGAACGTGCTTCCGCACGGCCTGATGCTCGAGCTACAGGCCCATTTCTAGGACAGCGCCAGGGCGGCTGCGCGGCAGTGCCGCTTCCCCGAGAAGGTCTCGCGCATCGACCGGACAGAACATAAGGCACCCCGACGAGCCTGCCCGCGCCCATGGCAGCGAAGACGCCAAGGCAGCGGTCGCGTTGCGCGCTGCCAGCGGGCGGGACGAACCGTCACTCCCACTCGATCATCAACGGCACTTGCAAACCGTTGTCACGTATAGAACTTTTTTCGGCGAGTAGCATTTTTATCGTCAGATTTACTGTCAATTTCATTTGATCCCCGAAAACACCTTTCATCAGTAGTGTCCCAACGTTATTCGAACAAAATCAGCTGGTTGACCGAATCGCGCTCGATACTCATCGAGACGGTTTCAGCAAGTAGCTGATCCAGTGGAAGTTTCTCAAACATGGTCAAGCTCAGGATCTGTAGCATTTCGTAGAGGGAAGCCGGGATGTCCAGGCGCTTTTTGACGATGGCGACGAGCACATAGACAGACACTGCAATCCAGATCTGAGACTTGACTGCGTTTTCCGATGTTCCGAAGAAGGCCTTGATTCGCAGATGCTGCTTGATCCATTTGAAGAACAACTCGACCTGCCAGCGGCAGCGGTAGAGCACGGTGATCGTGAAGGCCGGCAATGCGAAGTTGTTGGTGATGAAGATCAGCGTCTTCTCGGTCTTGGGATCCTTGAATCGAATGCGGCGCAGTGGTGTCTCGAAGTTCTTCTTGTCGTAGAAGCCGGTGAGCACGACCGTCTGGTCGCAGATCAGCCCAGTGGTTCGATCCACTGGATGCGAATACCGGCGCTGGGCGCGCAGATTCGATTTTCCGCGGGTCACGAAGAAGCTGCCGGCCTCGTGGAAGCGATACAGTCGCTCGAAGTCGATGAACCCCCGATCCATGACGTAGAAGGTACCAGGTTCCGGCACCGACTGATCGAGGATGTTCACCTCGTGCATCTTGCCATCAGAGATGTGGATGAACGTCGGGATGTTCCCTCGCAGATCGAGCAGCGTATGCAGCTTTATCGCAGCCTTGGCAGTGCGAAACGGCGCCCAAGGAAACACCGACAGACACAGGTCGATGGTCGTCGTGTCGAGCGCGTAGACCGATTCCTTCAGATCGACGCCGAACGGCTCCTCGGCGTACAACCGGCGCGCAATCCCAATCAGACTCTGAGCAAAGTCGGCGTAGATTCGCCAGTCCCGGACCGCGTTGGCGTTGGCCAAGGTGTTTCGCGCCACCACAGATCGAATCCCGAGGTGGTAAAGCTTGGATCGCTGCGCGCGCAGGCAGGCCTCGATGTCGCGCAGACTCTCGCGGTAGGTCAGTTGCGCAAACGCCATGCTCAAGAACTGATCCAGGCACGAAAAGGACTTCACCTTGTGCTCGCCGCCATACCGGGCCACGCAGCGACGAAACGTCGTCAGCGGAAGATGCTGCATCAGTTGAGCAAAAACCAGCTTGCCTTGATTCATCGACGCACCCCGCGAAGCCAAGCTCCGTAGGGTGGCAGAACTCGCCCAGCGAGTTCAAATCGAGACCAGAAAGAAGTGCCATTTTCTCTTTTTCGATCAACAATCTACGCGTTGCCGACGCTCTGACGTTGGGACACTACTGCGTCGAAGTATCTTCGCATCCAGTCGACTGGATCTCCCTTGAGATTGCCCCACTGGTAGTCATTGACGAAGCTGGTCGGAGTAATGTTGGCGCGAGACGAATGCGAGCGCAGCTCGGCCATTTGCTTCGGCGTCAGTTGTTCATCGATGGCGATGAATTCGTAGTACTGGTACTCGCTCATGCCAATTCACTTTCTGTGAAATGATGCCATTTCCATTCCAGGCATATTCATCCTAATTTCGTCGAACTCGAACAATGTGACCGATGACAAGTCATTCCCTGATTCGATACCCCATAGCCTTGTATCCGCGCTGGCGCTTGTCCCACATCCGTCAGCAGCGCCGGGTGGTCCGTGTCAACGAAATCTATGATTCGCACATCTGTCTTCGTCGCATGCTCACGGTGAAGGCGCCCGGCGTATTGCTGCAACGTTCCCTTCCAAGAAACCGGCATCGCCAGAACCAATGTGTCGAGAGGAGGATGGTCGAAGCCCTCCCCTACCAGCTTGCCAGTCGCAAGCAGTACGCGCGGAGCTTCCGGTGGCAAAGCCTCGAGTTGCCTAATTAGTGCCGCGCGCTGCTTTCGTGACATCCGGCCGTGCAGTACGAACGGCGGCGGAATCTTTCCGTCCAAAGCCGCCGAAATGGCATCGAGATGATCGGTGCGCTCGGTCAGCACCAGCACCTTGCGGCCTTGGCTGAAGGCGTGTTCGATTTCGCCGGAAATTGCGGCCGTTCGGGCCTGATCGTTGGCGAGGTGCCGGAACACATCCTGAATTCCAGCTTCGGTCGGCAGGTTGATACGTGCATGTAGCGAATACGGCGCCACCTCCAGGTTGTGCGGGGCACCAGCAGGTTTTGCTGCTGTGTGCCGTATCGGGCCACACTGCATGAAGATGATCGGTTGCTGGCCGTCGCGGCGGAACGGCGTGGCAGTCAGACCGAGCACGTATTTCGCTTTGGTGCGCTTCAGAATGTGGCGTCGAATGACACCGCGCCGACGTGGTGGCATTCATCCACGATGACGTGACCGTAGTTCTCCACCAGCGGGTTCACCTCGCCTTGCCGCGACAGAGACTGCATCACCGCTATGTCGATCTTCCCCGTGGGCTTGGTCTTGCCGCCGCCGATCGTCCCGATCGTGCCCTTGCCGACACCAAGGAAGGCCTGCAGACGCTCCTGCCACTGTTTGAGCAACTCCGTGCGGTGCACCAGCACCAAGGTGTTCACTCCACGCTTGGCGATCATCGCTGCCGCTGCAACGGTCTTCCCAAATGCGGTAGGCGCGCACAATACCCCCGCGTCATAACCCAGCATTGTGGCGACCGCCGATTGCTGATCGGGACGCAACACACCGACGAAAGTGACTTCCAGCGACTCACCGCCGTATCGCTCATCACGTAATTCGCCGCAGATGCCGTTGTCTCTCAGCAATTCCTGCGCGGCATCCAGGCAACCGCGCGGCAATGCAATGTGCTGCGGATAGTTCTCGGCACATCCGATTACGCGCGGTTTATCCCAGACCGACAACCGCATCGCCTGCGCCTTGTAGAACTCTGGATTCTGAAACGCGGCAAGTCGGATTAGGCGGTTGGCCAGGGACTGTGGCATCTGCACCTTCTCAAAGTAGATGAGATTGGCCAGCGTTACGGTGAGCGACTTCGGCATAGCTCCAGACAGATTCTTCGTCGACGGTGACAATCGCTTCCATGGCTTCGCCAGGTCCTCTTCATCGATGAATGTGACATCCAGGGGATGCACCCCGCCCGTAGCACGCAGGATGGTCGGCTCGATGTCGTGCGGTGCCATCGGCTGAATTGAAGCGAGGAATGCCCATTGGTCGTGATAGGGACGCAGTTCCGCATCAACGAAAACGCTGCAGCCGTTCTCACGAGGAATCTTCTGCAAGGGCAAGGCGATCAGGTTGCCGAAGCCGCCTTTGGGCATCGTGTCCTGATTGGGAAAAAGGCGGTCGTAAGACTCCAACTTCAATTGCCGGGTTCGCGAACAAGTGTGGCTGATGATGGCCGTACCCAGGCGACGGGCATCGCGGGCCGAGACCCGGCCAGCGAAGAACACCCAGGCGTGCGCCCCTTTGCCGGAACGCGAAATCTCGAGAGCAACGGGCACGCCAAGTTCACCACACGACTGCACGAAGGCGCGAGCGTCCTCTCGCCACTCGGCTTCGTCGAAATCGATGGAGAGGAAATAGCAAGTGTCGTCCTCCAGCAGGGGATAGACGCCAACTGTATGCTCGCCGGCCAGATGGTCGAAGATGACCGAGTCGGACAATGGAATCAACATTCGGTTACTACAATCCCCGCATTTGATGCGCGGCTTTTCGCAGACGCCGGCACGCCATTCATTGGCGCAGGCCGGCGAGTAACCGGACTTGGTCGTAGTTTTGCTCTCCCATCGAATAGGGTAGACATCCGTGCGCCCGCGGAACAACCGGCGAAATAGCGCCACTTTCTCGTCGGTTGAAAGCCGTGAGGGCTCCGGCGTTGAAGCTGGCGACACGGGCTCTGGCGGCGCGCGCCATTGAATGCCATTCGCTTCCAGCAGGGCGATCAGGCGGGCGTTTTCGGCCCTCAATTCCAACGATGGATCACGTTCAACCATGGAGCCCGTACCCGGTAATTGAGTTGTCCGTAAGATCACACACGCCGCAACTGATCCCGTGACGTCAGCAGTTCCGGGAATCTCTTCACGCGCAATTCTTCGAGCACCGGGTCCGTGAGTTTCCACCCCTCTCCGCCGATCCTCGCGATCAGCTCGATCCAGACCCGCTCGAAGGCATGGATCGCATCCGATTCTCCAAATTGAATACCCGCTGGCAGCAACGGCGTGATGTCCTCCGTCAGGCTTCGGGTGAGCTTTTCCAGCATGCGCTGCTCGGCGATCGCGCGGGTGATGGGTTTGCCTTCCAGTGCCAGATAGTGGTCAAAGCAAGCGATGACTTTTTCCGGGGCCAGCGTGAGTTGCTTCAGTCCCTGATGCAGGTCGAACAGGTCGCGGCTTGCCCGTCGCTGCAGCAGCGCGCGCAGCTTTGTACCGAACAATTCCTCGGGCTCGAATGACGCGATCTCGGTCTTTCCCCGGTACCAGTCGTTTTCCAATGCAAAGGGATATCGCTTGATGCCGAGCAGGTTCGTATGCTCCCGGGTGTTGATCTCAACTTTGAGCTTGAGCGTTGCCTGGGAATCGACCTCCGGCGTGAACTTGAACACCAGATGCATCGAGTGACCTGCCTGCTCCCTTTGGCATCTTCCAAGCCACGACAACGCTTCGCGGACCGCGTCGACCGTCGCACCGATGGGCTCGGCCCGAATCTGCACCAAGTCGATGTCCTCCGAATAGCGCAGCGGCTGCTTGAACAACAGTTTGTGGATGGCCGTACCGCCGCGGAACGCTATCTTGCCCTTCAGAGCCGGCGCATTGAACAGGTCGCACAGCGCGCGACTGATGATCAGATCCTGCTCGACCTGCCTCAAGTCCGGCCAAGGCGCCTTGACACTCCATGCCTGCAGGAAGGCGGTGGGAATCATTCCGCGACCTCCACCGCTTCATTGATCATGAGCTTCCACTTGGCGTTTCTCTCGTTAACCTGCGCCAGTGCTGCCACAATGGGCTTCACGCCGGGATCCAGTGGCAGCGTCGTCTTGGCTTGCCTGACGAAGGGCTCCAGCGCACGGGCCTGGCGACCGCGACCTGCCCGTTCGAGCAAATAGCCGAGCCGTCGTACCGCCGAGTTTTCGTACGCGGCAGCCGCCTTTGCCAGCGCGCGCGGATTGGCCTTTGCGCCGATGTCCTTGGCGATCTGTGCGACGCCATTAATGCCGGCCGCCTTGTGGAAGTAGCGCACGCAGTCGAGCAGCGTCAGTTCGACGCCGGCCACCTTTGCGAAGCCGGCATCGCTCTTTATCTGACCGACCAGTTCGGGCTTGTTTAGTTGAGCGAATGCCTCGGCCCCCTGATAGAGAAACTGCAGGCGGTGACGACCCAGGTCGAAGTCCCGCAACTGCCTCGGGACCACGACCTGGAAGACCATACTGGCCTGATGCGACGAGCCGTGGAATGCCGCCGCGCGCAGCAGCGAAATGCGGTAGTCGATCCCCTGATGCTTCATCAGCGGGTCGATCCACTTCACGGGGTCCGGCGCGCCGGCGGCCTGGTCTTCTGGGCGCAGGATGAGATAGAAGCCATGCCTGGGGTTCGCCAAGCGGTGCTTGTAGATTGCCCGGGTGAGCGCCGCGGCTAGTGCCTGCGGCTTTAGGCCCAGCGCAGCGGCTACATCATTCCGGGAGAAGTAGGCGCGGCCGTGCCTGAGCAGATCGTCGAGGTAGGATTCGAGGGAGGCCATGCCGTAACATACGCAAAACTCGACAAATAATCAATAGTTTTGCATACAATTTGGGTCACTCCCACTCAATCATCAACGAGCCTTCTAACCTGTTGATTCGTAAGGGGCTCGCTCGTGCTCCGCAGATCTTTACCGTCATTTTTACCGTCAACCTGCCAGGCACCAGCATTGGCGCGGGTTTCCGGGCGGTTCGGCGAATGCTGACCTTTCGAGATCTATCGGTATCTATCGACTCCCGCGGCCATCGCGGACACCATCGGCACACGTCGGCGTCCGTCAAGGACACGCCCAAGAAGCGCTGGCATCGAACGCCTTAACCTATTGTCCCGACAGAATTTTTCGCCCATATTCTTACCGTCACGATGCCGCAAGAGCGGTGCAGTTGAGAGTCACCATCGAGATCGATCGCTCTCGCCCCCCTCGAGGAACGATCTGGCGGAGCCAGATCGACCCTAAGCATTCTCGCAGAGCGCTTCACCGGCGGACAGTGTTTCCCGCTCACTGCGGGCTTGGCCGGCGGTGCGTTCGATCGCGTAGGTCCCAAACGGCCTCCGTCTCGATCTCCTCAACGAAGCGCTCTGCGCTCGAGTCACTACGATTGACGCAAGGCCTCGACCACGAGGCCCACCGCAGGCGACGAACTGCGGCTGGCGTAATACAGGTGGTATCCGGAGAAGGTTTGCGACCAGTCGTCCAGTACCGAGACAAGGCGCCCTGCGGCGATGTGTTCAGCGACGGTATCGTCGGGTACCCAAGCCAACCCGTACCCGGCCAATGCCGCGGCGACGATCATGTCGCTGGAATTGAACACCAGTCGCCCGGTGACGTGGGCATTGATGCTCTTGCCGCGTCGCTTGAATTCCCAGGGCAGCAGTCCGCCGTGGGACGGCAGGCGCAGGCATAGGCAATCGTGCTCGGTGAGATCCTGCGGCGTTCGAGGCCGAGGGTGGTGCACCAAGTAGTCAGGACTGCCGACCACGACGAGGCGCATGTCGCGTGCCATGCGCACCGCGATCATGTCTTTGGCGACATCGCCGCCAAGACGCACGCCGATGTCGAAGCGCTCGGCCACGATGTCGATGAATCGGTTGTCGCTGCTGATTTCGACCTTGATGTCCGGGAACTTCGGCAGCCACGGCTTCAACCGCGGCCAGATCAGCTTCCGCACGGCGTGTTCGGTTGCCGTGATGCGGACGGTTCCGGCCGGCCTGCCCCGTAGCTCGCCGAGCACCGCCAGCTCGGCCTCGATGTCGGCGAAGCGCGGGCCGACGGTCCGGTAGAGCCTCTCCCCCGCCTCAGTGGGCGAGACGCTGCGCGTGGTCCGGTTCAGCAGCTTCAGGTCGAGCCGCCGCTCCAGCGCGCGAACGGTCTGGCTGAGCGCGGATTGGGTGACACCCAGTTGCGCCGCAGCGCGCGTGAAGCTGCCCACGCGCACAACGGCCGCGAAGGCGGCCAAGTCGTCGAAATGCGCCATTGATTAGCCTGTCTTATGACTTCATGTCGATCCAGCAGTCTAGTCATTTGATGCGCCACTGCCTAGAGTTCCGGGCATGGATTCAAGAGGAGGGAATGCCACCATGAAGACCCGTCAGCTGGGTCGCAGCGGTCTCGAAGTGTCGGCACTCGGGTTCGGATGCATGGGCCTGAGCTTCGGCTACGGGCCGGCCATGGACCGCGCCGCGGGCGTGCAACTTGATCCGCCAGGCGTTCGACCGGGGCGTGACCTTCTTCGACACTGCCGAGGCCTACGGTGCACTGAACGAGGAGATGGTCGGCGAAGCGCTGGCGCCCGTGCGTGACCAGGTCGTCATCGCCACCAAGTTCGGCTTCAAGGACGGCGACGCGAAGGCCGGCATGGACAGCCGCCCCGAGCGCATCCGCGCCGTGGTCGAGACCTCGCTGCAGCGCCTGCGCACCGACCGCATCGACCTGCTCTACCAGCACCGCGTCGATCCGCAGGTGCCGATGGAGGACGTGGCCGGCACCGTGAAGGCGCTGATCGCTGAGGGCAAGGTGCGCCACTTCGGCTTGTCGGAAGCGGGTGTGGACTCCATCCGCCGCGCGCACGCCGTGCAGCCCGTCACCGCCCTGCAAAGCGAGTACTCGTTGTGGTGGCGCGAGCCCGAGCGGGCGGTCCTGCCGGTACTCGAGGAACTGGGCATCGGCTTCGTGCCGTTCAGCCCGCTGGGCAAGGGCTTTCTCACCGGGGCGATCAACGCCACGACCGAGTTCGCGAAGGACGACTTCCGCAACATCGTGCCGAGGTTCTCGCCCGAGGCACGGCAGGCCAACCAGGTTCTGGTCGACGCGCTGACGGTGATCGCACAGGCTAAGGCATCACGCTGGCGCAAGTGGCGCTGGCGTGGCTGCTGGCGCGCAAGCCCTGGATCGTGCCGATCCCGGGCACGACCAAGCTGCATCGCCTGGAAGAGAACCTGGCCGCCGCGAACGTCGAACTCGACGCGAACGATCTGCAGCGGATCGCCGAGGCCCTGGCCGCATCGCGATCGAAGGCGCGCGCTATCCCGCCCAACTAGCCAGCCGCGTCGGCCGCTGAAACCCGGAGCACCATCACCATGCCCTATCACGTCAAGAGCTACGCCGCCCACTCGCCCACAGGCCGGCTGGGCCTGTTCGAGTTCGACCGCCGCAACCCGCGGCCGGACGACGTCGTCATCGAAATCCTCTACTGCGGGGTCTGCCACTCCGACCTGCACAACGTGCGCAACGACTGGGGCAACGCGCAGTACCCCATGGTGCCCGGCCACGAGATCGTCGGCCGCGTGCTCGAGGTCGGCCCCGAGGTCACGCGCTTCAAGGCGGGTGACCGGGTTGGCGTGGGCTGCCTCATCGAGTCGTGCCGCCACTGCAAAGCCTGCGGCAAGGGCTGGGAACAGTATTGCGAGAACGGCGCCACCTACACCTACAACCACGACGACCCGGTCGACGGCACGCGCACCTACGGCGGCTACGCCGAGAAGGTGGTCGTCGCCGAGCACTTCGTGCTGAAGGTGCCCGATGTGCTGGACCTGGCGGGCGCCGCGCCGCTGCTGTGCGCCGGCATCACCACGTATTCACCGCTGCGCCACTGGAACGTGCGGCCCGGGCAGCCAGGTAGCCATCGTCGGCCTGGGCGGGCTGGGCCACATGGGCTTGAAGCTCGCGAAGGCCATGGGCGCCGAGGTGACGCTGTTCAGCCGTTCGCCGGGCAAGGAGGCCGACGCGCGCCGACTGGGCGCCGACCGCATCGTGATCTCCACCGATCCGGGCAGATGGCGGCCGTGGCTGGCCGCTTCGACCTCATCATCGACACCGTGCCCTACCAGCACGACGTGAACCCCTACGTGCCGACGCTGGCGACCGGCGGCACCCTCGTGATGGTCGGCTACCTGGGCCCGCTGGAGCCGGCGTTCAACACCGGTCCGCTGGTGTTCAGCCGCAAGGCGCTGGCCGGCTCGCTGATCGGCGGCATTGCCGAAACGCAGGAGATGCTCGACTTCTGCGGCCACCACGGCATCCATTCCGATGTCGAGCTGATCCGCATCCAGGACATCAACGAAGCCTACGAGCGCTTGCTGAGGGCCGACGTAAGTACCGCTTCGTCATCGACATGGCGTCGCTGAAGGACGAGGTGACGGCATGAGCGCTGCGCCGCTGACAGTGTTGGTGGTCGGCGCCACCGGCAGCATCGGCCGTCTTGTGGTGGCGGAGGCGCTGCGCCAGGGGCATGCCGTGCGCGGGTCTGGTGCGCGACCTGGGTCGAGCCCTCGGGCTGCCCCATGAAGCGCAGCGCGTGGTCGGCGACCTGACCCGGCCGCAGGCGCTGTACGCCGCGGTGGAGGGCATCGACGCCATCGTTTTCACCCATGGATCCGACGGCGGCGGCAAGGCTGGCGCCGAGCAGGTCGACTACGGCGGGGTGCGCAACGTGCTGCAGGCGCTCGGCCATGGCCGAGGCGCGCATCGCGCTTGATGACCGCGATCGGCGTGACGAATCGCAAGGCGCCTACAACCGCTCGACCCAGATCCACGACTGGAAGCGCCGCGGCGAGCGCCTGGTGCGCGCCAGCGGCCTGCCCTACACCATCGTGCGGCCCGGCTGGTTCGACTACAACGCGCCGGACCAGCACCGCCTGGTCTTCCTGCAGGGTGACACCCGCCGGGCGGGTGATCCGAGCGACGGAGTGGTCGCGCGCCAGCAAATCGCCGAGGTGCTGGTCGGCAGCCTGAGTTCGAACGCGGCCCGTGGGAAGAGCTTCGAACTGGTCGCCGAGCGCGGCCCCGCCCCGACGAACCTGGAGCCTCTGTTCGCGGCGCTGGAGTCGGACGCTGCAGGCGCTCTGGATGCCCTGCGCGACGCCGCGCAACATGCCCTTGGCTGACGAGCCGGCGCGGGTGCGCGAGGACCTCGCGCAGGTTTCGGCGCGCTTGAACGCCGTGCCGCTACACCATAGGAGATTCAAATGAAACCCTTGATAGCCGCCGCTGCGAGGCGCCTTCGATGATGGAGCCGGCAGGCGCGGCCGAATCCGAGCTGAAGATCACTCGGGCCGGCGCTCGACCGGTCGACGCAGCGCCCGCGCAGAACTTCACCGGGGCAGTGAAGGTCGAGATGCTCTACACGCCGGTGGGCACGGAGCGCGCCTCGGCCGGCACGGTGAGCTTCTCGCCCGGCGCGCGCACGGCCTGGCACAGCCATCCGCTGGGCCAGACCCTGATCGTGACGGCCGGCATCGGGCGCGTGCAGCGCTGGGCGGCCCGGTCGAGGAGATCCGCGTCGGCGACGTCGTCCACATCCCTGCCACGTCAAGCACTGGCATGGCGCGGCGGCACGACAGCGCGATGACGCACATCGCCATCACCGAAGCGCTCGATGGCATTTCCGCCGAGTGGATGGAGCAGGTCAGCGAAGCGCAGTACGGCGTCCCCACGCCGGTGGCGGCCCCGGCCTTGGCGCCGCCGCCGCAGGGACAGAAGCTTTTCGGCGACATCGCCCCGAAGTTCGCGCAACTGACCGATGACGTGCATTCTTCGGCGACGTCTGGGCGCGCCCAGGCCTATCTCCACGCGACCGCAGCCGCATCACGGTGAGCGCGCTGATCGCGATGAACCACCCGGAACCGCTGCGCGGGCATCTCGCGCGGGCGCGGCAGAACGGTTTGTCCGATGCCGAACTGATCGAAGGCACTACGCACCTGGCCTTCTATGCCGGCTGGCCCAGCGCCGTCACGGCCATTGGCGTGGCTCGCGAGGTATTCAAGGAGCCACGGCCCTGAACCCGGCCTGTGCAAGTCCACAGGAGATCGAGATGAAAGAGTTGTTGTCGTTGTCGGTGCCGGTTTCATCGGCCAGGCCATCGCCCGCCGCGTGGGGGCCGGCAAGCACCTTTTGCTGGCCAATGTGACGCAACAGAGCGCCATCGAAGCCGCAGAGACACTGGCCAACGCCGGGTTCGACGTGAGCGCGGCCCGGTCGACATTTCGTCGCGGGCCTCGGTCCAGGCCCTGGTCGAAAAGGCCCGCGAGCTGGGGGAGATCACCGGCCTCGTCCACGCCGCGGGCGTCTCGCCGTCCAGGCGCCGATCGAGACCATCCTGAAGGTCGACCTCTACGGCACAGCGCTGGTGTCTCGAGCTTTTCGGCGAGCGTGATCGCGCCGGGGCGGCTCGGGCGTGGTGATCTCCTCGCAGTCGGGCCACCGACTGCCGGCCCTTACCGCCGAGCAGGACAAGGCGCTGGCGACCACGCCGACGGAGGAGCTGCTGAGCTCGAGATGCTGCAGCCCGGCCAGGTCACCGACACCTTGCACGCGTATCAGCTGTCCAAGCGCGGCAACTCGCTGCGCGTGATGGCCGAGGCCGTGCGCTGGGGCCGGCGCGGCGCGCAGGTCAACACCATCAGCCCTGGCATCGTCATCACGCCGCTGGCCCGCGACGAGCTCAACGGCCCGCGCGGCGCGGGTTACCGCCGCATGATCGAGACCTGCGCCGTCGGTCGCGCCGGCACGCCGGACGAGGTGGGCAACGTGGCTGCGCTGCTGATGGGACCTGACGGTGGCTTCATCACCGGCAGCGACTTCCTGATGGACGGCGGCGTGACCGCGGCCTACCGATTCGGCGATCTGGCGCCAGCGACATGAGGGCAACGAACCGACCCGAAGCCCCTCGGCCCAAGGCGCGACGGTTCACGGTCACCGCGGTACTGGCCGTGCGGGTGGCGGCGGCCTTGTCCTGGGCCGTACCGGCCGATTCCAACGCGCCTTAAGGAAAGCTGCGGACCAGTTTCGGCGGCCTGGCGGCCCCCACGGGGCCCGCGGGCATCGCCAACATGGTCCCTCAGCCGGTGATGACCATCGCCGTCAGCCCGGCGGGCTCGCTGGACCCTGTGCCACCTCCGATTTCAGATGGCGGCCTGGACTTCGCAATAGACCTTGATCGACCGCAATATTCCTCAAAGGACCCCCTACTCCC
>CAVSPM010000039.1:0-72592 GCA_963729785.1 uncultured beta proteobacterium
TCGCCGAAGAACTCGACCTTCCCGGCCAGTGACGACAACCTGCGCTGGGCCCTGGCCCAGGAGGCCGACGCGATGACCCAGTCCTTCATTGCGCGCAAGGACCTGGACTCGGAAATGACGGTGGTGCGCAACGAGTACGAGGCCGGCGAAAACCGCCCCGGCAGCGTGCTGCTCAAGCGTCTGAGCTCGGCGATGTTCAACTGGCACAACTACGGCAAGGAGGCCATCGGCAATCGCAGCGACATCGAGAACGTCGCCATCAGCAACCTGCAGGCGTTCTATCACCTGTACTACCAGCCGGACAACGCCGTGCTGATCGTCGCCGGCAGCTTCGATGCGTCGCGTGCCCTGCGTTGGATCGCGGCCGACTTCGGCGCGATCCCCAAGCCCACGCGGCGGCTGCCGCCGCAGTGGACGGTGGAGCCGACCCAGGACGGCGAGCGCTCGGTGGTGGTCCGGCGCAAGGGCGACAGCCAACTCGTGATGGTTGGGTACCACATCCCGTCGGCGCGCAGCACCGACAGCGCGGCGCTGGGCATTGCCGCGCAGATCTTGGCCGACACGCCCAACGGGCGCCTGCATCACGAGCTCGTGGAGACGGGACTGGCGGCCGAGGTGTTCGTCGAACAGCTGTCGCTGTACGACCCGGGGATGTTGGTATTTGGCGCGCGCGTGCGTCCCGGCGATTCGCTGGAAAAGGCGCGTGACCGCTTGGTCGAGGTGGTGGAAACGACCTTTGCCAGCCAGGCGCCGACACAGGAAGAAATGACGCGCGTGCAGCGCGACGCGGAGACCGAAGCCGAACGCGACCTGGCCGATCCGCAGGAGTTCGGCGTGACGCTGTCCGAGTCCATCGCGCAGGGCGACTGGCGCCTGTTTTTCGTCGATCGCGATGCCACCGCCCATGCGACCTCGGCGCAGGTCGGCGCGGCGGCAACACGCTACTTGCGTCGCGACAACCGCACCGTCGGCCTGTTCATTCCTGAGGATCAGCCGCAGCGCGCCGAGATCCCGGCGCCTCTGAGCGTCGAACAGATGCTGGTGGGCTACACGCCGCGCGCCACGGTCGCCGCCGGCGAGAGCTTCGAGCCGACGCAGGAGAACATCGATGCCCGCACGCGTCTGGTGAGTTTGGGCGATTTGCGCCTGGCCTTGCTGGCCAAGAAGACCAAGGGGGCAACGGTCAACGTCGCGATGAACTTTCGCTTCGGCGACCTGGGATCGCTGCAGGGCAAGACGATGGTGCGCGAGATGACCTCGGCGATGATCGGGCGCGGCACGGCGCAGCGCACGCGCCAGCAGATCGCCGATGACATGACGCGGCTGAAGATGACCGGGGACCTGCTGGACTTCCAGACCAACCGCGATCAGCTGCTCGACGCCCTGCGCCTGTCGGCGAGCACGCTGCGCGAGGCCAGCTTCCCCGAGACCGAATTCGAGCAGCTCAAGCGCGAATGGCTCACTGCCTTGCAGGCCAAGCTCAGCGATCCGGGAGAGATCTCGCGCGACGCGCTGCAAAAGCACTTTGATCGCTACCCGGCCGCCGATCCGCGCCATTACCTGTCGTTGCAGGAGCGCATCGATGCGGTCAAGTCGGTGAGCCTGGCCGACGTCAAGGCTTTTTACGACGGGTTCTGGGGTACGGCACGTGGCCAGATTGCCATCGTCGGGGATTTTGACGCCTCCGCCGCCGAGAAGGAGCTTGCGGCGCTGTTCACCTCCTGGCAGTCCAAGGCGCCGTTTGCCGAGATCTTGCGCGAACCCCAGTCGGTCGCGCCGCTGCGCATCTTCCTCGATACGCCCGACAAGGAAAACGCCGTCTACCGGGCACGGCTTGCGCTCGATCTGCGCGACGACGATGCCGACACGCCGGCCCTGGTGCTGGCCAACGAGATCCTCGGTGGCGGTTCGGGCCTGCACAGTCGCCTCGTCGATCGCGTGCGACAAAAGGACGGCCTGTCCTACGGCATCGGCTCGGGCCTGCAGGTCGGCGGACGAGACCGGGCAGCCGCCTGGGGGTTTGGCGCGATCTCCGCGCCGCAGAACGTCGATCACGTCGAGACCGACGTGATCGAGGAGCTGGTGCGGCTGCTCAAGGACGGCTTTACCAACACGGAGGTCGAGGAGGCGCGCAACGGCCTGCTGGAGCAGCGCAAGCTCACGCGTGCCGACGATGGCGCGCTGGCCGGCGCCTGGGTCAGCAACCTCGACCTGGGTCGCACCTTTGCTTTTAGCCGCAAGTTCGAGGACGCGTTGCGCCGGCTGACGGCGGCGCAGGTGACCGAAACGGTGCGCCGTTACCTGGACCCGGCCAAGCTGACGGTGGTGATCGCCGGCGACGCCAAGAAGGGCGCGCGCTAGATGAGCCTGTTGCACGAGGACGGCAAGCCGCGGCCGCGACCGGGCCGCCGATTGGCCGACCTGGTGGTGCGCGTGGGCGATTGGAACCAGCTCGGGGTGGCAGCGCGCTCGGTTCGTCTGGCCGTGTTCGTGCAGGAGCAGGGGATTGCACCGCAGATCGAACTCGACGAGCGTGATGCCACGTCGGTGCATGCGGTGGCCTTCGACGCCCGCGGGATTGCCGTGGCCACCGGACGCCTGCTGCCCGATGCGCACATCGGCCGCATGGCCGTGCTCCGGGAGATGCGCGGCCTGGGAGTCGGCGCGACGATATTGCGCACGCTGGTGGCGATCGCCTCCGGACGCGGCGATAAGGAGTTGCGCCTGCACGCGCAGCGCAGCGCGGTGGCGTTTTACGCGCGCGAAGGATTCGTTGCCCAGGGCGCGGAATACCTGGAGGCGGGCATCGCCCATCGAACGATGACGCGCCGACTGGCGCCGGCCCGGTCCGAGCCCAAACGGTGAAGCGGCCCGGCGCGCTGGGCGGCCCGGGTCCTTGGCCAGACGCATGGCGCTGACCCAGGAGTCGCCATTTGCTTGCAGCAGTTTTCGCTGGCTGCTCTTTGGCGGCACGCTCTCGAGCCTGGGCGAGCAATTCACGCTGATCGCGTTGCCCTGGCTGGTGCTCAAGCTCACCGGCGATCCGTTGATGGTCGGCACGATGCTGGCGGTCATCAGCGTGCCGCGCGCAATCTTCAGTCTGCTCGGCGGGGCGCTCGTCGATCGGCATTCGCCGCGCAGGGTGCTGCTGCTCACGAAGGTGCTCAATGCCGGGCTGCTGGGCCTGCTGGCGTTGCTGGTCGGCGCCGGGGTGATCCGCATGCCGATGGTCTACGCGCTGGCCGCGGCGATCGGCCTGGCCTCGGCCTTCAGCCTGCCGGCAGCCACGTCGCTGCTGCCGCGCATCCTGGCCCCCGATTTGCTGCGGGCGGCCAACGGCATCCAGATGGGATTTGCGCAGGCCACCTTGCTGGTAGGGCCGCTGGCGGCCGGTGCTTTGATTGGCGGTTACGGCGCATACGGCGGATTCGGCGCCGATGGCCGTCGGGGCGCCCTCGGCGTCGGCGATGCCCAGGGTCTGTGGCTGGCCTTTGCCTTCGATGCGGGAACTTTCGTGGTCTCGGCCTGGACGTTGCTGCGCGTGCATGTTTCGCGGCCGGTGCCGGCGGCTCAGTTTCGCTCGGTCTTGCACGGAACACGGGACGTGGCACTGTTCTTGTGGCGCGACAAGGAACTGCGCACGCTGGGCCTGTATTACGCGGCGATCGCGTTTTTCGTCAGCGGCCCGATTCAAGTGGCCTTGCCCGTGCTGGCCAACACGCAGCTGCCGGGCGGCGCCACCTCGCTGGGATTACTTTTGGCCGGCCACGGCTTGGGCAGCCTCGTTGGCATGGCCGTTTCCAGCCTGCGCTCAAACTGGCGCATCGGCACCTTGGGCATAACGATCCTCGCCTGCGACGCGTTGGCTGGCTTGGCATTTGTTCCCTTTGGCCGAATCGCAGCGACATGGCAAGGGATCGCGCTGCTGGCGCCGATCGGCGCGCTCAGCGGGTTTGTGCAAGTGGCTGTGCTGGCCTGGATGCAGGTGCGCGTGCCTGCAGCGATGCTGGGCCGGGCGATGAGTGTCGTCATCTTCCTATTTCTGGGCGTTGCGCCCCTGGCCACCGTCATCGCCGGCGCCGCGCTGCGCGTTGTGGCCCCGTCCACGCTCTTTACCGCCAGCGGACTGACCTTGCTGGCGATCGCGCTGATCGGCCGTGTGTTCACACCGATACGGCAGATCCGCGACGTGCGTCCGCTGCCGGGGCCGGCCGAAGGCGCCGGCCGCGCCGTTGGCTAGGTACGAGCAGGTGCCGCGCGCACCGCTCCGACGCAGGCGCCAAAGCCGATGCGAGCGGCGCCGTCACGCTGGCAGCTGGCGCTGAGGGTGACCTCGTCGCCGTCCAGCAAGAAGCGCCGCTCTTCGCCGCCCGGCAGGCTGACGACCTGCTTGCCTCCGAGCGTCAGTTCGAGCAGACAACCGCTTTGCTGCAGCTGCGGCCCGGACTGCGTGCCGGTGGCCAGCAAGTCGCCGGCGCGCAGGTTGCAGCCGCCCACCGTGTGGTGCGCCACCATCTGCGCAAGGGTCCAGTACGCCTCGCGAAAATTGGCCGCCGACAGGCGCACGGGCGCCTGCGCGTGCTCGACCATCGATGCGGTGCGCAGCCACGCGCCCAGCTCGATGTCCAGCGCGCCACGCTGGCGCAGGCTCGGATCGTCCAGGTAGGACAGCGGCGCGGGATCCTGCGCCGGACGGCTCCAGGGGCAGCGGAAAGGGCGCCAGGGCCTCGAGCGTGACGATCCAGGGCGAGACGCTGGTGGCAAAGTTCTTGCCCAGGAATGGCCCCAGCGGCTGATATTCCCAGGCCTGGACGTCGCGCGCCGACCAGTCGTTGAGCAGGCACAGGCCGAATACGTGCTCCTCGGCCTCGCCATCGGGATGGGCTCGCCCGGGCGATTGCCCGGGCCGACGTAGACGCCGAGCTCGAGTTCGTAGTCGAGCCGCTGGCGTCGTCCCGAAGGTCGGCGCAGCGGCGCCCTTGGCCAGGATCTGGCCCGCACGGTCGGACCACGTCGCGTGCCCGAGACCACGATCGAGGAGCGCGACCGTGGTAGGCGATCGGTAGCCACTTGTAGTTGGGCAGCAGCGGCTCGTCGGGCCGCAGCAGTTGCCCGACGCGGGTGGCGTGGTGGATCGAGGTGTAAAAATCGGTGTAGTCGCCGATGCGTGCCGGCACGCTCAGTGCACCCGCTGGCGCTCGAACAGGCACGGTGCCAGCGCCGTCTGCTCCTTGGCGCCGCTGCGCAAAGCCCGCGACAGTTGCGCGCGCACCCGGGTCCATGCCGCCGGGCCCAGCGCCAGAAACGCGTTGAGGTCGGGCGGCACACAGGCTTTGCGCACTCGTCGCCCGGCAAAAATGCCCGTTGCACCGCTGCGCGCAGGTCAACGACGGCCGTCGCCGATGGCCACGCCGGCGCGCGCATCGGTGCTGCCCGCGGGTGCAAATACGCCGAAGGGCAGGTTCTGGATCGGAAAGTCGCGTGACGCCATCGTTGGCCGATGTCACCCAGCTGCGCAGCGCCGGATCGTGGGTGGCGTTCGTGCCAATCTGGGCGCCGGACATCGGTCTAGCCTCCGGCCGTCGGCGCCGAAAAACGCCGCGCCATCCCGTGCCAGCAGCGCGCGTAGTCGGCCTGGCGCAATGGAGTGTCCAGAGCGTAGGGCGATACCTGGATGACGCAGCGCGTCTCGAACATGAACGCCATCGTGTCGCGCAAGACGGTGCGGCTCGGACAGATCGGCAGCGCTGGCGCGCTCGAAGGTCTGCGTGTCCGGCCCATGGGCGGTCATGCAGTTGTGCAGGCTGGCCCCACCGGGGACGAATCCGCCGGCCTTGGCGTCGTACTGCCCGTGGATCAGTCCCATGAATTCGCTGGCCACATTGCGGTGGTACCAGGGCGGTCGGAAGGTTGCTTCCATGGCCAGCCAGCGCGGCGGAAAGATCGACGAAGTCGACGGTGTCGACGCCGCGGCGTGTCGCTGGGCGATTGCAGCACGAGAAAGATCGACGGATCCGGATGGTCGTAGCTGATCGAACCGATCGCGTTGAACCGACGCAGGTCGTACTTGTAGGGCACGTGATTGCCATGCCAGGCGACGACGTCGAACGGCGAGTGATCGAGCTGGCTGCCACAGGTGCGGCCCAAGAACTTGGTGACCAGCTCGACAGGGCTCGTCGCGATCCTCGAACCAGGCCACCGGCGCGAGGAAGTCGCGCGCATTGGCGAGGCCGTTGGAGCCGATCGGGCCCAGGTCGGGCAGGCGCAGCGGCGCGCCGTAGTTCTCGCAGACGTAGCCGCGTGCGCTGGTCTCGGACAGCAGTCGACGCGAAAGCGTATGCCGCGCGGAACGACGACGATCTCCTGGGGTTCGACCCGGATGCGGCCGAACTCGGTTTGCGAGTTCGAGGCGGCCCATCTGCGGCACGATGCAGCAGTTCGCCGTCGGCGTCGTAAAAGACCCGATCGCCCATGGAGCGGTTGGCCGCATAGCCGTGGATAGCGCATCCGGACTGCGCCTGAGGATCGCCATTGCCCGCCGATGGTGATCCAGCCCTCGACGAAATCAGTCGGCGCCGCCGGAATCGGCAGCGGGTCCCAGCGCATCGGTTCGGGTGGGGTCGGCCGGGCCGGCTGCGCGGAGTCCGGCTGCCAGAGCCTGGCCAGCGCAACCGGCTCGAAGGGCGCCGCCGTTGCGCTCGGGCGGATGCGATACAGCCAGGAGCGGCGGTTGTCGGCGCGCGGCGCGGTGAAGGCGGTGCCGGAGAGCTGCTCGGCATACCAGGCCGTAGGCGCAGCGCTGCGGCGAGTTGCGGCCGACCGGCAAGGCTCCGGACAGCGCCTCGCTGGCAAACTCGTTGCCAAACCCGCTTTGGTAGGCCAACTCGGTCGCGACGCAGGACATGGCGGTCAACCGGCCGATGCGGTCGCTCATCGACCGGCCGCATCGGCCGGTACCACCGGCGATGGCGCAAGCACGCCGCGGCGCAGCTGGTCGAGCTCGATGCTCTCGAACAGCGCCTGGAAATTGCCGTCACCGAAGCCCTCGTTGCCCTTGCGCTGTATAAATTCGAAAAAGATCGGCCCCAGCTGGTTCTCGGTGAAGATCTGCAGCAGCAGCTGGCCGGCGGTGCCGTCGACCAGGATCTTGCGCCGCTGCAGCTGGGCGATGTCCTGGCCATGGCCGGGGATGCGTTTATCGATCAGCTCGTAGTAGGTGTCGGGCGTGTCGAGCAGATGCACGCCCTGCGCGCGCATCGCATCCACCGTATGCGGCAAATCGGCGCTCGACAGGGCCACGTGCTGGACGCCCTCGCCGTGAAAACGCTCGAGGTACTCGCTGATCTGTCCGGCCCGGTCGTTGCCCTCCTCATTGATCGGGATGCGGATCTTGCCGCAAGCGCTCGTCAGAGCCTTGCTCTTCACGCCGGTGAGCTGGCCTTCGATGTCGAAGTAGCGGATCTGCCGAAAGGCAAACAGGCGCTCGTAGAACTCGACCCATTCGCCCATGCGACCCTTATGTACGTTGTGCGTCAAGTGGTCGATGAGCAGCAGCCCGTTGCCCGGTGGATGGAGATCGGCCCCCGGCAGCGGCTCAAAGTCCACATCGAAGAAACCGATGTTGCCGATGTCTCCGGGGCGCGCGCCGTTCTTACCGCGCCAGCGGTCCACCAGGTAGATCAGACTGTCGCCGATCCCCTTGATGGCCGGTATGTTGAGCTCGCCCGGCGCCGTACGCCCGGCGTAACCCCAGGCGCCCAGCGAGACCGCGCGCTCGTAGGCCGATTTGGCGTCTTGTACGCGAAACGCGATGGCACAGATGCTGGGCCCGTGCAACCGCGCAAACCGCTGGGCGAAGGAGTCGGGCTCGCCGTTGACGATGAAGTTGATCTCGCCCTGGCGGTAGAGCACGACATCCTTGTGCCGGTGGCGCGCGATCGCCTGAAAGCCCATGCGCTCGAAAAGATGGCCCAGCGCCTGCGGGTCGGGCGCAGCGTATTCGATGAATTCGAATCCGTCGGTGCCCATCGGGTTGTCGCCGTGGGCCGGATCAGCTGCTGGCATGATGTCCTCCGCGCGCCGCGCGCTGCGGCTTGCCGCCGCGTCCCGTGCCTGGGCGGGCCTGGTGCCAACCGCAGGCGTTGGGTTTGCGTGCCGCAGCAGCCGTGCGCCAATGCGGCCGTGCGCCGAACGCGAAACGATGTCCAGACGCTGGCTGTGGCGTCACGGGCGCTAGCCGCGCTCGTCGTGCGGCAGATCGAGAATCGGCGCCCGGTACCCGGTCCCATCGATGACAAATTCAAAGCGCCGGTCGACGTGGGGCAGCGGTGCATCGATCCCGAAGGTGCGCTCCAAGAACAACACGGTGCCGTCGCGCCGGACCGTCAGCAACGTGGTGGCGCGCGTGCCATAGCCGTTGGCCCGGATCTGGATTGCCGAGAGCGCCCGCTCCCAGTCGAGCGGGACGCCGGTGCAGGGCAGCTCCGAGTCGCGTGCCAGCTCCCGATCCGCCATCAGGTGAAACAACGCGTCTGGGCTGACCGAGGCGGCGACCTGGCAGGCAAAGGCGGCCACCGCGCGCGTGAGCTTGGGCCAGGGCGTGTCGAGCGCGGCGTTGGAAAGACCGTAGATGCCCGGTAGCAAACTGCGCGTCTGGTGGCGAGGATCGTCCAGGCTGCGGGTCCGGTTGCTGGTGTACAGCAGCTGCGCGTCGATCCCGCGCGCAGGCACCGGCAGGGGCTCGCCGACGATCAGGTTAAAACCGTTGAAATTTTGTGCCGTGCGGTTGTTCTCCTCGACCCATTGCGTCACCGTACCGTTGCTTTGCAGGGCCGATAGCACCAGCAGGCCGCGCGAGGGCGCATGCAAATTGTTCTTGTCCGGGCCGCGCACGTTGGTCAGCATCGCGACCCGACCGCGCCGGTTGATCCCCAGCCACGTGCCGCCGGCCTCCTCGTCGCGACCGGCCAGCAAGGAAACGGCTTGCCCCCACCAGGCCGCCGGCCGCGTGCGCCGCGTGTAGAACTCGTCCCGATTGGCGACCACGACCAGCGGATAGTCGGGGTGGGACTGCCAGGCGATCAGGATCAGGCACATGGGGACGTAAATTCGCGCTACCGGTTTGCACACAAGCGGGTTGCCGCTGGACCGAACGCTAATCTAATGCGCGCCGGTTGTCGAATTTGGCGTTTCGATCCGTCCCCCATTTTGACGATCCGGGCTTGGGGGGTTGGGCATGCCGACCCGCCCACGTCATTGCGTCGGGTCGAAGATCGCATAGGGCAGGGCGCGCGCCTGCAGCGTGGGGGCATCGGCCGCACCGGCGTGCAGCAACGGACCTTGCCCCTGGACGGCCGCATGCGTCGCGGACTCGTACAGCAAGTCCCAGCCGCCGGCGGGCGCGGTGGCCGCCATGACGATGCGACCGACCGGATCGCTTTGCCCCGTCGCGTAGACGTCCGGGCCCGGACCCAGGTCCTGCGCGTGCGCTGCCGCCATGCGGCGGCGCAGCTTGCCCAGGTACTGGCTGCGCGCAACCACTTCCTGGCCGGGGTAACAGCCTTTGCGAAAGCTCACGCCGCCCAATACCTCAAGATTGACCGTCTGCGGAACAAAGAGCTCACTCGTGTCGGCAAACACCGCAGGGATCGCCGCATCAATCTGCGACCACCAAAACAGCGCCGATTCAGCTAGCGGCAATTGCCCCAAGCGCTGCAGCCACTGGGTTTGCTCGGCCGCCGGCAGCACGCACAGCCAGCGCGGTCCGCAAGCACTGCCCCCGGGCAAAGTGGCGATGCGCGCGCCGCCGGCGGCCTCCCGCGCCTGCCAGGCTTGCTCGGGTGGCTCCAGGCCGGCGCCGCGCACCGCCTGGGCGCCGGCGTCGGCGCCGGAACGCAAGCCGACGACGGCAAACGCTGCCCAGTCCCGGCTGGCGTCGCGCGCCCGCACGCTGGCGCGCAGTACATACATCGAAAGCCGGCGCAGCAACGCCGGTGCAATCGCCGCCGGCACCAGCAGCCGCACGCCGTTTTCATAGCGCCAGGCCTGGAAAACGGCCAGCAGGCGCCCCTTGGGCGTGCAGTACCCGCCCAGCTGCCAGCTTTGCATCGACATGGCACCGATGTCGGCGGTGGTTTGCGACTGCAAGAAGGACAGCGCATCGGCGCCTTCGAACTCGAGCACGCTTTGGTCGGCGAGCCGGCACAGCACCGGCGCGGCCTGAAGATGCGCAAAATCCTCGGCCGGCACGCGCCATCGGTTGGCGCGCACAGCGGCCGGGTCCGGTTCAGCGCGCTCGTTGGCGGGGGAGGTCAAGGACATGGGGCAAGGACATCAACGGGACACTCCGCTTCATAATGGCGGCTGCGCGACGCCGGCGCCAGGCACCGGTCGCGCATCGCTCCTCGCGGACGGATCGGCCGGCGGCAAATCAGCATCGACGCGATAACGTAGCACAGGAATCGGACCATCTTGGGGTTTTCGGGCAATTGGGCAAGGATCGTGCTGCTTGGGATCGGCGCACTGCTGGCGCTGCTCGCCTGGGTCGCCGTCGACGTGCAAAGAACCCTCACGCTGGACGCGGATTTTGCCGAAGTGCGGGTCGGTGCCGGCTCGACGGCGCGCAGCGTGGCCGCGCAGCTGCAGGCGGCGGGGGTGCCCATCCGCCGATGGGAATTCGTCCTGGCTGCGACGCTGACCCGCAGCACACGGTCGTTGCGCGCCGGCCGCTATCGCATTGAACACCAGACCGACTTGTTCGCCCTGCTCGACAAGTTTCGGCGCGGCGACGTCGAGCGCGTGCATCTGACCATCATCGACGGCTCGCGCTTTGCCGACTTGCGCAAACTCGTTGCCGATACCAGCGACTTGCGCCACGACACCCTGGACTGGTCCGACGAGAAGATCTTGCAGGTCCTGGGTGCAACCCAGAGGCAGCCCGAAGGTTTGTTCGCACCCGACACCTACGCGATCGACCTCGACGGCAGCGACCTGGAGCTGTATCGGCTTGCCTACCGCGCCCAGCAAGAGCGCCTCGAGCGTGCCTGGCAGACGCGCAGCGCGGACCTGCCCTACGGCACTCCCTACGAGGCGCTGACGATGGCATCGATCATCGAGAAGGAGACCGGCCGCCTACAGGACCGCGCCCTGGTGGCGGCGGTGTTCGTCAATCGCCGGCGCCTGGGCATGCCGTTGCAGACCGATCCGACCGTGATCTACGGCCTGGGCGATAATTATGCGGGCCGCTTACACAAGCGCGACCTGCTGCGCGACTCGCCGTACAACACGTACACTCGGCCCGGTCTGCCACCGACCCCGATATCGCTGCCCGGCAAGGACGCGATCGAGGCGGCATTGCACCCGGATCCGAGCAAGGTGCTGTACTTTGTCTCGCGCGGCGACGGCAGCTCGGAGTTTTCGATGACGCTGGCCGAGCACAACCGTGCGGTCGACCGCTATCAGCGTGCCGCTGGGCAGCGGGGCGTGCCTTAGCCCTCTTTTATCCGCAGGACCCTATGCATAAGGCCGCTGTACCGCCAACCCGGGCGCGATTCATCACCTTCGAGGGGGTGGACGGCGCGGGCAAGAGTACCCAGATCGAAGCACTGGCCCAGGCGCTGCAGCGGGGCGGCCGGGACGTCGTGCGCACGCGCGAGCCCGGCGGTACCGCACTCGGGGAAACGCTGCGCACGCTGATGCTCGAGCAGTCGATGGCACCGGTGACCGAGACCTTGTTGATGTTCGCCGCGCGCTGCGAGAACTTGCAGCAGGTGATACGCCCGGCACTGGCCGCGGGACGCTGGGTGCTGTGCGACCGGTTTACCGATGCCAGCTACGCCTATCAGGGCGCTGGTCGTGGCGTGGGCACGCGGCATCTGGATGCGCTGGCACAGATGGTGCACCCCGACCTGGTGCCCGATTTGACCGTCCTCGTGGATCTGGATCCGGCCGAGGCCCAGCGACGGCGGGCCAGCGTGCGCGCTGCCGATCGGTTCGAAAGCGAGGCGGCGGTCTTTTTCGAGCGCGTGCGCCAGGGCTACCAGGAGCGCGCGCGCGCCGATCCGCGGCGCTTCCTGGTGCTCGACGGTGCCGCCACGCCGGCGCAGTTGACGGTGGCGATCTTGCAACGGGTGGCGCCATGGCTGCTCTAGCTCTAGAAGTGCTGCCGTGGCTGGTCCCGGCGCGGGCCAACTTGGCCGCGCTGCGCGCGCGGGGGCCTCACGCCCTGATGCTGCACGGACCGGCCGGCGTGGGCAAGTGGGACTTGGCGATGGCCTTTGCCGGAGACGTGCTGTGCGAAATCGCCGACGGCCCAGGGTTATGCCTGCGGCGCGTGTTCTTCCTGCTTACTGGCGGCGGTCGGCAACCACCCGGATCTGCGCGTGCTGGTGCCCGACGCGTTGGCCGAGCGTCGGCCGGTCGGCACGGTCGAGGCCGACGAGGCGTCGGTGCCAGCCGCCGAGCCGGCCACCTCCAAGTCCAAACCCAGCCGGGAAATCAAGATCGACCAGGTGCGCGAGTTGGCAACCCTTTTCGGTCTGAGCGCGCATCGGGGCGGGGCTCGCGTGGTGGTGCTGGGTCCGGCCGAAGCCTTGAACCTGCCGGCGGCCAACTACCTGCTCAAGGGGCTCGAGGAGCCGCCGGCAAACTGTCTCTACATCCTGGTTTCCGACCAGATCGATCGGTGCCTGCCCACGATCGTCTCCCGCTGCGTGTTGGTGCGCGCGCCATTGCCGCCGCAGGCCCAGGCCCGGCAATGGCTGCAGTCGCAGGGCGTGGCCGCAGCCGACGTCGCGGCACGCCTGACCGAAGCCGGCGGAGCGCCTTTGGCCGTATTGCGCGCCAGCGGTGCGGCGCTTGAGCCGCAAGCGCGTACGGTCTTGCTTGCGTTGCTGGCCCGCGGCAGCCGGCTATCGGCGGCGGACGTGGCCGGCGAAGTACCCCGGACGATCCCGATCGGCGCCTCGGTCGCTTTGTTTCAGCGGTGGGTCTGGGACTATTTCTCGTTTCGGACTGGGGGGGGTGTCCGATATCATCCGGAACAAACCAAGGCGTTGGAGGCCCTTGCCGAGCACTGGAACCTGCGGGCTGCCGCAGCGTGGGCCGACCGGCTGCGCCTGCTGCGCTCGGTGGCCGACCACCCGCTTAACCCGCGTGCGGCGGTCGAAGGCGCCTTGCTCGAGTACATTGCTTCCATCGCGGAGAGTGGCACAATAGCTGCGGGTTGATCGTGCGGGCGCAGGTGGCGGGCCGGGGATCGGTGCAGCGTGCCGAAGCTGGGCCGCAACTGGCGCGCAGGGTCGCGCATTTGGGAGGGGAAGCTGGTCACCGACATGAGCAAAGAGGGACGATCGTGAGCAACACCGATCCCAAGTCCGGAGGTCTGGCCGGAACCGTACCGCCGGGAGCGGCAGCTTCGGCCACCGCGGGAGCCGCGGGCGGTCCCGGCCGTCCCGCCGTACTGTCGCTGTCGATCAAGGAAAAGGCGGCCCTGTACGCCGCCTACATGCCGTACCTGAAGAATGGCGGCATCTTCGTGCCGACGAATCGTTCCTACAATATCGGCGACGAGGTGTACCTGATTTTGACCTTGCTCGATGATCCGACGCGGATCCCGGTAGCCGGCAAAGTCGTCTGGATCAGCCCGTCCGGGGGCGGCAGTTCCAAGACGCCCGGCGTCGGCGTGCACTTTCCGTCCGACGAAACCGGTGTTGCCGCACGCCGACGCATCGAAGACGCGCTGGGCTCGGCGCTACGCTCCTCCCGCCCCACGCACACGATCTGAGGCGTTCAAACTTGCCGCCCGGGGCGACGTTGCCTCGCGCCGTGGCCTGTCGGTCGCCTTTGTGCTGGCAAAGGGCACGGTTGTGTACGACGCCGGGCCGCTCGCCCGCTACTATCGCATTACCCTGACCGTCCGCGAACCCGTCGATTATGCTGGTCGACTCTCATTGTCATTTTTGCTTTCCCGAATTGCTCGAGCAATCCGAGCAGGTCCTGGCGCGCATGCATGCCGCCGGGGTCGACCTGGCCTTGAACCTCTCCACCAGCCTGCAGGACCTGGTCGCCGTAACGCAGTTCGCGCAGCGCCACGAGGGGATCTACGCGACGGTCGGCATCCATCCGGACAGCGTCGAGCCGGAGTTGGACCTCAAGAGCCTGGTAGCCTTTGCCGCCGCGCCCAAGGTCGTTGCCATCGGCGAGACCGGTTTGGATTATTTTCGACTCAAGGAGCCGCTGGACTGGCAGCGCGAGCGCTTTCGCCGCCACATCCGGGCTGCGCGCGAGTGCGCCAAACCGCTGGTGATCCATACTCGGGCCAGCGCCCAGGACACGC
The DNA here is from genome assembly GCA_963729785.1 of uncultured beta proteobacterium. Taxonomy (GTDB): domain Bacteria; phylum Pseudomonadota; class Gammaproteobacteria; order Burkholderiales; family Burkholderiaceae_F; genus GJ-E10. The sequence goes on from CAVSPM010000039.1 coordinate 14,336, forward strand.
TGCGCATCCTGCGCGAGGAGCGCGCTCAGGACGTCGGCGGAGTGATGCACTGCTTCACCGAGGACGCCGAGGTGGCCCGCGCGGCCATGGATCTAGGCTTCTTGATTTCGTTTTCCGGCATTTTGACCTTCAAGTCGGCCAGCACCCTGCGCGAGGTGGCGGCGATCGTGCCCGACGAATTTATGCTGGTGGAGACGGACGCGCCGTTTCTGGCCCCCATGCCCCACCGCGGCAGAACCAACGAACCGGCCTGGGTAAGCCACGTAGCCCTGGCCCTGGCTAAGGTTCGCGGGCAGGACATTGAGCATGTTCACAAGGTTACAACAGACAATTTTCTTCGATTATTCAAAATACTAAAGTAACTAATTAATCTACTTTATTTAAAGTAAATTATTAAGAATTCAGGTCAGGATAATCCATACATCGGCCTCCAGCAGCGGCGTCCAACCCCGGGGTACCCACATGCTCAGTGACATCGAAATCGCCCAGAAGGCTCAGCCCCAGCGCATCGCCGAATTGGCCCAGCAGCGCCTGGGTATCGGCCCCGACCATCTGGAGCCCTACGGTCACTACAAGGCCAAAGTGCATCTGGACTATCTTTCCTCGCTGCGCGACCGGCCCGATGGCAAACTGATCTTGGTGACGGCCATTTCGCCGACTCCGGCCGGCGAGGGTAAAACCACGACCACGGTGGGGCTGGGCGACGCGCTCAACCGGGTCTTGTCCGCGCAGGGCCAGCGCAACAAGAAGGCGATGATTTGCCTGCGCGAACCGTCCCTTGGACCGGTCTTCGGGCTCAAGGGCGGGGCCGCCGGTGGGGGCCACGCCCAGGTGATCCCGATGGAGGACATCAACCTGCATTTCACCGGTGATTTTTCCGCCATTGCGCTGGCCCACAACCTGCTGGCGGCATTGATCGACAACCACATCCACCACGGCAACGAACTCGGGATCGATCTGCGCCGCGTGAACTGGAAGCGGGTGGTGGACATGAACGACCGGGCTTTGCGGGACATCACGGTCGGCCTGGGCGGACCGGGCAACGGCTATCCGCGCCAGGACGGCTTTGACATCGTCGTGGCCTCCGAGGTCATGGCCATCTTCTGCCTGGCCACGAGCCTGGCCGATCTGAAGGAGCGCATCGGCAACATCATCATCGGCAGCAACCACGCCGGCCGGCCGGTGCGGGCGCGCGATCTGCAGGCCCAGGGCGCCATGGCCGCGCTGCTGCGCGACGCGCTCGCGCCCAACCTCGTGCAGACCCTGGAGCGCACGCCGGCATTCATCCACGGCGGACCCTTTGCCAACATCGCCCATGGCTGCAATTCGGTTCTGGCCACGCGCGCGGCCTTGAAGCTGGCCGATTACGTCGTGACCGAAGCCGGCTTCGGCGCCGATCTGGGCGCCGAGAAGTTCATCGATATCAAGTGCCGCAAGGCCGGCCTACGGCCCAGCGCGGTGGTCCTGGTGGCCACGGTGCGCGCGCTCAAATACCACGGCGGCGTGGCGGTGCAGGATGTGGCGCGCGAGGACCTGGCGGCGCTGCAACGGGGCATCGTCAATCTGGAACGGCACATCGACAACGTGCGCGAGCGCTTCGGATTGCCTTGCGTCGTGGCCGTCAATCATCGAACGCACGACACGCCGGCCGAGATCGAGTTGCTGTTGGCCCGGGCCGCGACGCGTGGCACGCGCGCCATCTTGGCGCGCCATTGGAGCGAGGGTGGCGCCGGTGCCGAGGATCTGGCCCGCGAAGTGCTGCACCTGGCCGAGCAACCGAGCAAGATGCGCTTTGTCTACGAGGAAGACGCCAGCTTGTGGGACAAGATGCAGACCATCGCCACACAGATTTACGGGGCGAGCGGCATCCGCGCCGATGCCCGCGTGCGCGCCCAGATCGAGAAGCTGCAGGCCGAGGGCTACGGTCACTATCCGGTCTGCGTGGCCAAGACCCAGTACTCCTTTTCCACCGATCCCAAGCTGCGTGGCGCCCCAGCGACCACGTCGTCGATGTGCGCGAGGTGCGCCTGGCCGCGGGCGCGCAGTTCGTGGTGATGATCTGCGGCGACGTGATGACCATGCCCGGACTGCCCCGTACGCCCTCAGCCCATGCCATCGACGTCGACGACAGCGGGCGCATCCTGGGCCTGTTTTGACGACCGAACAGGAGCGACTGCGATGACCCAAGCCAGCACGCCCTCGGCCGGGGCCAAGCTGCCGGCGGACCTGGCGCAGTGGCGCAAGGGCCTGCGCGCCGAGCTGCTGGCCCGGCGCCTGGCCGTTGCCATACCGACGCGGCGCGACTGGGATCTGGCGATCAGCCTGCGCCTGCTGCATGCGCTGCCCGTGCGCGCGGGCATGGTGATCGGCTACTGCTGGCCCTACAAAGGCGAGTACGACGCGCGCCCGCTGTTGCGGCGCTGGCGCGAACAGGGTCTGCGCTGCGCTTTGCCCGTGGTGCGCCAGCGCGACGAGGACCTGATCTTCCGCTACTGGGCACCCGGCGTGCCGATGAAGAACGGCCCCCTGGGCATCGCCTATCCGGAGAACACCGAGCAGCTGCAACCCGACTTGCTGCTCATACCGCTGGTTGGGTTCGGCAAGGCCGGCGACCGCCTAGGATACGGCGGCGGCTACTTCGACCGGACCCTGGCCGGACTGGCGGTGCGGCCTTTGTGCATCGGCGTAGGCTACGAGCTGGCGCGCATCGAATCGTCCTTTCCTCAGCCGCACGACATCCCCATGGACGCCATCATTACCGAGGCGGCGATCCGCCGCGTATTTGCCGGCGCCCTGGAGGAGGTCTCGGCGACCCAGTTGCGCGAACACCTGGTCGAGCTGGCCCAGCGCCGTGCCGAGCGGGCGCGCAACCGGGCACACACGCTGGTCTAGCGCCCGGGCGTGGGCATGGGCGCTCGGGTGCCATGGATCCACGCAGCGCGACCTACGTTACCTGGCGGCTAAACTCGATTGAACCGGCATGCGTGGACCGGCGACGCCGTTCTGGCGCGGCTCTGTTTTCGCGTCATTTGGGGTTGCACCGGCAGCGAGTCGGCGCGCTCTTCGCGCTTCGTGGTGCGGCCCAGAACCGCGGCAAGGTATCTGGCGCGCTGGCTCGCGCGCTCGCCCGAAGGGCAGGTCGGCCACAACCCGGCCGGCGGCTCGATGGTCCTGCTGCTGTCGGCGCCGTAGCTCGCGCAAGCGCTCACGGGGATCTTCGTCAACAACGAGGCCGCGGTCGATGGCCCGCTCGGTGATCTCGTAACGGCGCCGCTGGCCCATCGGAGCACCAAGTTGCACGCGGTATTGTGGAAGGCGCTGCAGGCGGCCGTCGTGCGGCACGTGACGGCGATCGGCTTTTGCCTTCGCGTCAAAGGCCAGAACCTCGTGCTGCCGATGCTCACCGGCCAAAAATTACGGCCCCGGTACGTACCCGGCCCGCGCATCGCCGGTGTCGGGCGCGCGGTGGCGGTGGCCACGTCGCTATGAGGCGGCCGCCGCCGGCACCCAGCGGTGCTAAGGAACGATCACCTGTCCCTGGACCTCGCCCCTGGGATGGCTCTTCGTATGCGCGTTGGTGTAGAGCTGGCCGGACTTGAGCATGGCCGCCTGCTCTTCGGTGAGCGTCGCCCGGCCCTTGATCGGGGCGGTGACGGCGCTGCCCAGGCCGTTGACCGCGATTTCCCAGGTGAGGTCGCCGCGGCTCGGATCGAACGTCGGATGGGCCGAGCCGCTGCCGGCGGACTTTACCGGGGGCACTTGTTGATCGCCGGTGAGCGCCACTGTGAAGGACATGGATGCGGCTGTGGCAAATCCGGGAACAACGGCCAGCAGAAGATAGAGCGTTGCCGTGCGGATCGAGCGAGTCATGGAGGTTTGCATTTCGGGCCCCCAAGTTCGTTCCTTTGGCCTGCGCGGGCACCGGATGATACGACTCAGGCGCGCTGAGAAAATTTCTACTCCGTATGGGAATCAGCCTGCTGCAAGCGTCGTGCAGGGCCGGCGCCGGCATGGCTTGGGCCGCATTCGCCGGGCCTGCGGCACACCGCTGGGGCACGCAGGCCGCTGCCGTCAGGGCCGATTGCGCCAGGGCAGGGCGATGGTGCGCGCACGCAGGCTGTCCCAAGAGGCCAGCAGCAGCGGCCCGACCTCGACCAGCACCACGCCCAGCAGGATCAAGAACGCGCCGATCGAGGCCGGCAAGCTTAGCGAGTCGTGCAGCAAAATGGCGCCAGCAACGGCCGCGAACACGCTCTCGAGCGACATGATCAAGGCCGCTTCGGGCGCCGGTGTGTGCCGCTGCGCCACGATTTGCAGCGTAAAGGCGATCCCGCTCGAGACGATGCCGGCATAGGCGATCGCCGGCAGGGCGGCCTTGAGCGCCTCGATTTGGGCCGGCTGCCAGACCAGGGCCACCGGCAGCGAGAGCGCGCCCGTGATCGCACACTGAGCAAACGACAGCATCATGGGTCGGGCGGCCAAGCGCCGGCAATGACCGACCAGGGTGATGTGCAGTGCCCAGACCAGGTCGCCGGCCAGGATGATGAGATCGCCGCGCGCCCACGGGCCTTGCTGTGCGCTTCCGCTCAGCAGCCAAGCTCCATAGAGCGAAACAGCGCAGGCCAGCAGTACGAGCGCGCGGGGCCGCTGACCGGAAAAGCCCCAGGCGACGAAGGGCACGACCACCATGTACACCGCCGTCAAGAATCCGGCATTGGTCGCCGTGGTGGTCTGCAGCCCGAACTGCTGGCACCAGCAGCCAGCGCACAGACAAAGACTGATCGCGCCGGCGGCCCTCCAGTCCGCTCGGCCCAGCACCGTCGGACTGCGACGCCGCTCCCAAAGCGCCAACGGGAGCAAGAACGCGGCGGCGGCAAGAAAGCGCACCGCAACAAACAGAATCGGGCCGATGTGGGCGTTGGCCTCCTTTTGCGCGACGAAGGTCGTGCCCCAGATGAATGCAACGAGCAGCAGCAGCGTGTCGGCGCGAGCGCGGTTCATAAGACTAGGACGTCGAGGGCGAAAGGGGCACGCTTGCGCCAGCACGATGGATCTGGTTGTTTCGACGGTATCATCGGCCGGATCCGTACGGGCGAACACTGCCAAGACCGGTACTGCCAAATGCTGGAAGCGCACCGATGAGCTTATCCGAATCCGACGGTCTGCGACGCAGCGTGGGGCAGCGTCAACTGAGCATGATCGCCATCGGCGGCGCGATCGGCACCGGCTTGTTCTTTGCCAGCGGTGGCGCCATAGCGCAGGCCGGCCCCGGCGGTGCCCTGATGGCCTACGTCTTCATGGGCATGGCGGTCTACTGCATGATGCAATCGCTCGGCGAAATGGCGACCCAGCTGCCGATCGCCGGATCCTTCGAGGCCTACGCCGAACGCTTCGTCGATCCGTCGCTGGCGTTTGCCGTCGGCTGGAACTACTGGTTCAGCTGGTCCATCACCCTGGCGGCCGAGTTCGTGGCCGGTGCCCTGATCGTCCAGTTCTGGTTTCCCAACACCAACCCGACGTACTGGGCGATGGGATTCTTCGTGCTGCTGATGAGCCTGAACCTGATGTCGGTGAAGGTCTACGCCGAAGCCGAGTACTGGTTTGCCGGCATCAAGGTGGTGACGGTCGTCATCTTCATCGTGGTCGGTGCCTTGATGATGCTGGGCATGGTCGGCGGGCATGCCGTAGGCTTTTCCAACTGGAACCTGGCCGATCCGCTGACCGGTCAGCAGGCTCCATTTGTCGGTGGCGCGACCGCCGTGCTGCTGGTGTTTCTCGTCGCTGGCTTTTCCTTCCAGGGTACCGAAGGCGTAGGCCTGGTGGCCGCCGAGACCAAGGACCCGAGCAAGAACGTGCCCAAGGCCATCCACTCGGTGTTCTGGCGCATCCTGCTCTTTTACATCGGTTCGATCTTCATCGTGGGCTCGCTGATACGCTTCACCGACCCCAACTTGCTCCACGGCGACGACAGCGTCGCGTTCTCCCCGTTCACCATCGTCTTTCAGCAGATTCCCCGGTTCGGCTATTACGCGTCCAACGCGATGAACTTCGTCATCTTGTCGTCGGTGCTGTCTTGCGGCAACTCCTCGCTGTATGTGGCCTCGCGCATGCTCTACGCGCTGGCCCATAGCGGCAAGGCGCCCCGATTCTTCGGCAGGCTCAACGGGCGCGGCGTACCGGTCAAGGCGGTTTGGGCCACGGGCTTGGTCGGGGCGCTGGCTTTTCTGGCCAGCGCTGTGGGCGGCCAGAAGATCTACCAGATCTTTTACAACGCCTCGGGCCTGACCGGGTTCCTGATCTGGCTGGGCATCGCGATCTGTCACCTGCGCTTTCGTCGTGCCTGGATTGCACAGGGACGGCCGCTGGAAGACTTGAAGTTTCGTTCGCACCTGTACCCGTACGGTCCCTGGATTGCCTTGGCGCTGTTCGTGGTGGTGATTTTTGGCGCCAACATCGGCGTTTTCCAGCAACCGGTCTTCTCTTGGTTCGACTTCACGACGAGCTACGCCATTATTCCGTTCTTCTTCCTGCTCTACGTGGGGCACAAGTTTGTGCGCAAGACCCGGCTCGTGCCGTTGCAAGATTGCAATTTCGATCCCGAATGAGGCGCTGGCGCGCTGGCGGCAGGCCAGCGCGCGATGACCGGCGGGCAGACTGCGCTGCGGGCCGATCCGAAACGTAGCCGCATCGTCGCCGCGGTGCAGCCGCATCCAGGCGCAGCCTTGGCGCAGGCAAGCTTTGGTGACCCAGGCAAGAACCCACACGTCCTGGCAAGGGGCTGTCGTGCGCCGTTCGGCGTCTGCCCCCTCCGCTCCAAGACAGAATTTCCGCCGTAGATCTCGCCCGGACGCCCCTAGGGTCGGGCCCGGCGCCGGTGGACTTCGTCCACGCTGGGAGCTGCCGATACGCTCTTGACACCGGTCAAGCGCACGGAGCCGGGCACGCCTATCGTGCTACGGTGCATCGCTTGCTGGGCCGGCCGCTTCGACCGGGCGACACCGCCGCGGGGAGCGTTCCATGCAACAGCAGAGGGAAAAAAGATGAGCGCCTATCTGGGAAACGTCTCGCGTCGCAATCTGCTCGCGGCGGCAGCCGGGCTGGGCCTGTTCGGTGGAGTCTTGTCGAACATCCGCGTCGCCGTCGCCCAGACGATGACAGGCGCTGCCCCGCAGGTCGATCGACTCACGGTAGGTGTCGTCACGGACTCCTACCAGCACTTGTTCGAACCCTCGGGGAAGTTCGGCGACGTGACGGTGCAGCGCTTTGCGTTTGCGCTCTCAGGCGAGTCGCCACGGACGCTGGAAAACGAGTGGGGCCTGTCGCTGAACCTGGAGTCGACGCGAGGCTCGCAATCGCGGCAGTTCCTGGTCGACTTCGGCTTTACGCCGGAAACCCTGAATCAGAATCTGGCGCTGCTCGGCATCGATCCGGCCAGACTCGACGCGCTCGTGCTCACGCACGGGCATTTCGACCACTTCGGCGGCATGGTCGGGTTTCTCGCCGAGCATGGCAAGAAACTCAAGCCCGCGCTGCCCTTTTACCTGGGGGGCGAGGAGTGCTTTTGCAGCCGCGAAGTCGGCCCGGCGAACGCGCCCTTGAGTTTCGGCACCCTGGATCGCAAGGCCATCGCCGATTCGGGCGTTCACGTCGTCCTGGCCGAGCGCCCAGCGACGCTGGCCGATCACGGGTTCACGACCGGCTGGATACCGCTGGCGTCGTTCGAGAAGCCGGCGCCGACAACGCGCATGAGAGTGGGGCAGCAAGCCAACGGGCTGGGCTGCGCTCCGGAGGGCTTGCCCGCGGAGAAGCGTTCGCTGACGGTGGCACCCGACGATTTTCAGCACGAGCAGGCCACCTGCTTTCACGTCAAGGACAAGGGACTCGTCGTGCTCACCGCGTGCGGGCATCGCGGCATCGTCAATTCGGTGCGCAGCGCGATGAAGGTATCGGGGGTCAGCAAGGTCCATGCGGTGATCGGCGGATTTCACCTGATGCCGACGCCGGAGGATTACGTACGCAGCACGATCGCTGCACTCAAGGAACTCAATCCCGATTACGTGATCCCGATGCACTGCACCGGAGAAGCGTTTTACGAAATTGCCAAACACGAGATGCCCGGCCGCGTGCTGCTCAGTTCTACCGGAACCCGGTTCACGTTCGGCGCCTGACTTCTCGCGCTGCTTGCCGCGCACGGGACCCGCGCGCCGTGCGCGTGCGGGCAGGGTGCCCGGCGCCGTCCCGTATCCGAGTCCGGAGCACGATCGGCGCCGGCCATCGACGGGATCAACCGCCGGCGAAGTTCCGACCCCGGTCGTACCAACCGTCGCTCGCCCGCGGCAGGGCAGTCGTCTCGCGATGGATACAGCACGGGACGGTCAGCCCTTTTCACGTATGATTTCTTCATGGACAAGCGAGAGGTCTTTACATCGATTGCGGCGGACCTTTCCCAGGGAGACTTGATCTTCCCGACCAGCGCTCGGGTGGCGCTGAAGCTGCGCCAGGCGCTGGACGCCCCCGACTGCCATCTGGACACGGCTTTGCAGCTGGTGCAGGCCGAGCCGCTCTTATCGGCCCGTGTGATCGCCATGGCCAACTCGGCTGCCTTCAATCGTTCCGGCCGAGAGCTCATGGATGTGCGCTCGTCGATGGTGCGATTGGGATTTGGCACCATCCGCGTGCTCGCCGTCGCCTTGGTCACGCGCCAGCTGGCGGGCAACGTCGTCACGGGTTCCAAGTGGAACCTGGCAAACCGCTTATGGGAGCATTCGGCCTACGTGGCGTCGCTCGCACGCGTGATGGCGCAGCACGTGACCAACGCCGATCCAGAGGCGGCAATGTTCGCGGGGATCGTGCACGAGATCGGCGGGTTTTACCTGCTGTCGCGCGCCAGGGAGTTTCCCGGTCTGCTCGATGGCGACTTCACCGACTGGACCCAAAGCGGCGAAGCCCAAGTGGGCCGCGCCTTGCTCGGCGTGCTCGCCGTGCCATCTTCGGTGCAGCGGGCGATCGAGGAATTCTGGCAGGGCGATCTGAACGCGCCGCCGGGCACGCTCGGAGACACGCTGCTTCTTAGCGATGAACTGGCCCAGGTGCCATCGCCGCTGCGTAGCCGGGTCGGGTTGACCCCGGACAACGACATCAAGGCCAAGATCGATCTGGCGGTCGGTCAGGAGGCGCTGAGCAGCATCCTGATGGAATCGGCGGTGGAGATCGAGTCGCTGAAGACGGCCTTGACGTTCCTGTAGGCGTGGCAGTGCGTGGTTTCCCGGTGCTGCGGATTGCAAAATCATGCCCTCAGGTGCGGCCGCTTCGGCCGCCGACGCCTGCCCCGCAAATGGCCTCGCCTTTGAGCTTGCCGGCGAGCTGGCGGCATCGGGCTTCGACGATCCCGGGCTCGGCGTCGGTGTCGACCTGGATCGCGACGGCCTGCTCTGACGCGGACAGGGGCTCGCGGCTGGCCAGCTGCTGCTCCAATACCTGCGGCGTCGCATCGGAAGCGTCGCCGCCCTGCGCCAAGCGTTGCGCGACCCGCTGGCGCAGGCTGAGCGGCGGCGCAAGGCATTCCACGATGGAAGTTGGCACGGCGCGTGCGCGCGCGAGCTCAAGGAAGGCCTGGCGGTGCCGGCGCTGGAGGAAAGTTGCATCCACGACGGCCGCAATGCCGGCATCGAGAATCGCCGAGGCCAGGGCGCCCAGGCGCGCGTAGGTGCGCTCGGTCGCCGTCGAATCGTAGAGGCGGCGCTCGTCGGCGCGCGCAGCCGCCAGATGGTCGGTCGCCGGCACGCCGTAGAGGCGTTTGCGTTCCAAGTCCGAGCGCACGCGCACGGCGCCCAGTTGCTCCAACAAGACCTGGGCTACGGTGGTCTTGCCGGTGCCGGTGACGCCGTACGTCAGAATCAGCCTCGGCGCGCCGGGATCCGCGAGGGATTTGGCCACCTCGACATAGCGGCTCAAGGCAAGCGAGTCGGCCTGCGCTTCGGCCGCTGGAGTATCGGGCTGGGCGCGGCGGATCAGTGCGATTTTGGCCCGCACGAGGGCGCGGTAGACGGCATAAAAGCGCAACGTCGCGAGGCCTTCATAGTCGCCGGTGCGGTCCAGGTAGGCGCCCAGGAAGCGCCAGGCCAGCGGCGCCAGGCCGTGGTCGATCAGGTCCATGAAGGTGAACGCGATGTCGTTGATCACGTCGATATAGCGAAGCTCGTCGTTGAACTCGATGCAGTCAAACGGCACCGGGACGTCCTGCAACAGCACCAGGTTGCCAAGGTGCAGGTCGCCATGGCATTCGCGCACGCGACCGGCTCGCCGGCGCTGTTCAATCAGCGCGGCACGGCGCGCGAATTCGGCTTCCGTCCAGGTGCGCAATTCCTTGATGCGATGCGCATCGGCCGGCGCCAATTGAGCGTGCTCGAGGTCGGTCAGGTTCTCCCTTGCATAGCGCAAGACCAGCTCCGGTGTACCGAACGCGCTGTCCAGGGGAGCCCCATTGCACACCTCCTGATAGGCCGCCACGCTGGCTGCCAGTCGATCCACGTGCGTGCGGCTCAGAAGGCCGGCGCGGGCCACCTGGTCCAAACGCGCCTCGGCGGCGAAGCGGCGCATGCGCACCGCGTACTCGATGATGGGGCCGGGGCGATCGCCGAGGTGCGGAGCCGACAAGCTGCCGCGAACCGGTACCGCGTCCAGGTACAGCGACGGTGCGCCGCGTCGATTCAGACGGATTTCCTCCTCGCAAAAGTGCCGGCGGCGCTGTAGCGACGAAAAATCGACAAATCCCAGGTTGACGGGCTTCTTGATCTTGTACGCGTACTCGCCGGCCAGCAACACCGACGAGATGTGGGTCTCGATCACTTCGACGGGGTCGGCCGGATGAGGATAGGCGGCCGGATTACACAGCCCCTGCACCAACGCGCCGTGTTCGGCCAACGTCCCGATCTCATTCATTTGTCCGCCTCATTGCCGCCGACGCGAACGAGTATCGGCGCCTCGCCCGCCCATAGCTTGATCTTCGTTAAGCAATGCCCGCATCGCGGTGCAGCGAGGCACGGCATGCGCAGGCCCGTCGACGCCGCTGGTATGCCGGCCGTGCCGTCGACGAAATGGGCGATGAGTCGGCCCGATCCCGCCGTGATCGCTTCGAAACCGTGATGCGTCGATCGCGAGCGCCTGCCGCAATTCCCCGCGCCGATCCACCACGGCCACTCGGTTCGGTAGGTCCCTGCTGCGATGGCCTGCGCTCGCTGCGACTCCCAGCATGGCCGGCGTCCCGGTTCGGCGCAGCCCGGCGGGCAAGCCACGGGACAACACGACAGCCGGGTGTACCACGGCACGGTGTTGGCTTGCTGCCGCCGGGTGCGGGCCGCTCGGAGCCGAACGCGGCGCTGCGCAAGGGCCGGCAAGTCCAGCAGCCGACCGCCTGCCGTTGCCAAGCCCGGACGTCGTTGCCGCGGCGCTCTTGGCCGATGTCCAAGACCATCGCGCAATCGGGCCACAAGCCCTTGCCCGTCTCGCCGTCACCGCCGGCTCGCAGTCCGAGCGCCTATCCGCGCACCCGGGCGCTTGCCAGGGGTTTGGCGCCGCGGCGGGCCAGGGCGTAGAAGCCGACGCCGGAGAGCACCAGCAGCGCGCAGGCGAAGATCAGCTTGAGCATTTCGCCCAGCTGGTCCTTGGCGTCCGGACTCGGAACCATGGTGCAGGCAACCGCGACCAGCGTCGCCGCCATGCCGATGAGGCCCACCGTGATCGCCACTGCGCGCCCGCCGGGCGTGCGCCAAGCCGTCGCCGGGGCCGCGGTGCGGCGCCACTGCAAGGCCAGGAAGACGGCAAAGAGAAAGACGAACGGAATCGTGTAGGACAAGACGCTCATGGCCACGAGAAAGTCGTAGGCACCCTTTAAGGTGTCGCCCATCTGGGACAGCACGACGATGACCGCGACGATGGCCGTCTGCACGGCGATCGACACGACCGGTGCGCCGGTGCGCGGGTCGCGCCGGCCGAAGGACCGCGGCAGGTAGGCGTCGATCCCGGCGGCGAAGGGCAGGCGGGCAGCCACGCCGAACCAGGCGCTGTAGGAACCCAGGATGCACAAGAACCCGAAGAGCAGCGCCAGCGGCGCCAGCGCCCCCAGGCCAAGTTGCCCCAGGCCCAGGACCAGGGCGTCGGGCAGACCCGAAAGTCGGGTTGCGCCTTGGGGCGTCAGGATCATCAGCATCGATCCGGTGCCGGCGACGTAGATGAAGATTTGCACCAGACCGACGGTGGCCAGCACGCCCAGGATGGTCTTCATCCCGCCGCGCACGTCGTTGCGTAGGAATGCCAGCCCTTCCGTTCCGCCAACGGCGAACACCATGGTGGCCCACAAGATCGCTCCGTCGGCGTTGAGCGGCAGTGCATAGCTGGCTTGCCGCAGATCGGTGGCCGCGCCCTGATGCCCCGCGACCACCGCGCCGACGAGCACCAGGAAGCCGACCAGCAGGAAGCTCGAGAGCGAACCGACGTTGGAGAGCCACTTCCCGCTGCCCAGGCCCAGGTAGTGCAAACCGCCGACGAGCAGCGAAAGTCCCACGGCCAAGGCCATGACGATCGTCGGCTGGGCCATCCACGAATGGCCCACCGGGCCCAGGGCCGCAGCGGACAAGTTGATCATGAAGACCAGCATCCCGGCGAAAAACGGCAGGTTGCAGGTCCAGTAGAGCCAGCCGCACAAAAACCCCCAGAAGGGCCCAAACGTCTGGCCGGTCCAGATGTAGACGCCGCCTTCGCCCTCGAATCGCGTGGTCAGCTCGGCGGTGACGACGATCAGCGGCCCCGAGAACACCACCACGGCCAGCACCCAGATGGGCAACGAGGCCGGGCCGGCGGCCGCCGCGACGCTGATCCAGCGGATCGACAGCGCCATCGACGCGGCGTACAGGAACAGGTCCAGAAAGCCCAGCGTCTTTGGCGTTGTCATCTGCACTGCGCCTTCACCGATACGTGGGCATGCTGCGGCATCGGCGCGCACCGAAGATATTTTTGCCGTTGCGGCTCAGGCCGAGCGCAGCGCAATGGCGCGTCCGGCGCCCTGGGGAAGCGGCAGATGCGCCTGGGCGGCGGCCACGCGTTCGACCGCGCGCAGTACCTCGCCGCCGGCTGGCGCCGCGCGCCGCGCCTGGGCGTCGACATGCAGCAACAGGTGCTCGCCCGTGGCCAGGACCGTCCGGTCGGCGCTCCGGAACAGCGTATGAAATATATGCAGGCGCTTGGCGTCGGCACCTAGGACCTGCGTCGTGATCGACAGCGCTTGATCCAAGTTCGCCTCCTGCAGGTGGCGAATATGGCTCTCCACCGTGAAATAACTGTGGCCCTGGGACACGTAGGAGGGGCCCGCGCCGACATGGCTGAGCAGGGCGTCCGTGGCATTGCCGAACACTTCGAGGTAGCGGCTCTCGGTCATGTGGCCGTTGTAGTCGATCCAGTCGGGCACGACCACGGTCTTGTACAAGGCCAGCGGCTGCGACTCGTCGAGCTGCGCGCCGGCCTTTTGGACGCTGGCCGCCAGCGCCGCGCCGTAGCGCAGCAAGGTCGCACCGGCGCCGTAATCACTCTTGCGCAGCGCCGAAAGAATGGATACCAGGCAGTCGTCGCGCAAGCGCTCAAGCTCCCGTATCGAAGTTGCGCCGGCTTGCGCGTCGGACTGCTCGGCGACGCGGTCAGCGAGCTCGTCGGTGAGCTCCGGGCGCCACCAGCTTGGTCCAGGGCAGCTTGAGCGCCGGGCCGAACTGCGCCAGGAAGTGCCGCATCCCGGCCTCGCCGCCGGCGATGCGGTAGATGAGGAAGGTGCCCATGAACGACCAGCGCAGACCCGCGCCGTAGCGGATCGCGTCGTCGATCTCCTCGGTGGTGGCGACGCCGTCGTTGACCAGCCACAGCGCCTCGCGCCACAGCGCCTCGAGCAGCGGTCGGCGATGAAGCCGTCGATCTCCTTGCGCACGCGCAGCGGCTGCATGCCGATCGAGGCGTAGAAGCGCCATCGCCGCGCCTTGGTTTGCGCGTCGGTCGTGCGTCGCCGCCGCAGACCTCCACCAGCGGCAGCAGGTAGACCGGGTTGAACGGATGGCCGACGACGAAGCGCTCCGGGATGCGCCATCCGGCTTTGCAGCCGCGTCGGCAGCAGTCCCGAGGTCGACGAGCCGATGATGACGTCGGGGCGGCCGCGATGCTCGATTTGCGCGAGCACGCGCTGCTTGAGGTCGTCGCGCTCGGGCAGGCTCTCCTGGACGAAGTCGGCGCACTCGACCGCCGCGGCCACCGAGGCGGCAGATGCGTCAGCGTGCCTTCGGCGCGGCAGCGCATCGGGCAGCAGCGCGCGTCATCGCGCGACGCGCATTGCCGAGCACGGTCGCCAGCTTGCGGGCCAGTTGCGGGTCGGGGTCGAAGACGGCTGACGTCGATGGCCGTTGAGCAGCGAATCGCGCCGCCCATCCCGCGCCGATCACGCCGCCGCCGAGGAGCGCGACGCGTCGGATTCTTGCTGTGGCCATGGGCGTCACCGTGCCTCGCAGTTTGCAGCTCGCTCGCGCACTTCGGCCGGCGCCGAGCACGCGCGCGTTCATCGCGCTGAGGATGGTCGCCGCCCGTTCCACCAATTGCGCCGTTGGTCGCGCGGCGCGCCGCGCTCCAGGTACAGATTGTCCTCCAGCCCGACGCGCACGTTGCCGCCCGCCAGCGCGGCCATGGCGACGTAGGGCAGTTGATTGCGGCCGATGGAAAAGGCGCTGAACACGGCGCCCGGCGGCATCTGGTTGACCAGCGCCATCAGCGTCAGCGGGTCGTCCGGGCGCGCCGTAGGGGATGCCCATGCACAGCTGGATCATCAGCGGGTCGTCGATCAGCCCCTCGGCCATCAGCTGCTTGACGAACACCAGGTGCCCGGTGTCGAAAACCTCCAGCTCCGGCCGCACGCCCAGCGCCTGGACGCGCGCGGCCATGGTCCGCAGGGATCGCGGGCGTGTTGGTCATCACGTAGTCGCCGGCCGAAAAATTCATCGTGCCGCAGTCGAGCGTGCAGATCTCCGGCAGCAGCTCGCTCGACGTGCACCAGGCGCTCGCGACGGGCCCGACCATGTCGGTGCCGGCCGCGTCGAGCGGCAGCGGCGCCTCGCCAGCGACCGAAGACGACGTCGCCGCCCATGCCGGCGGTCAGGTTGATGACGACGTCGATGCCGGAGGCGCGGATGCGCTCGACCACCTCGCGATACAGTGCCGGGTCGCGCGAGCCCTTGCCGGTCTTGGGATCGCGCACGTGGATGTGCGCGATCGCGGCGCCGGCCCGGGCCGCTTCGATGGCGGCATCGGCGATCTGTTGCGGGGTGACCGGGATGGCCGGATGCTTGTCCACGGTTTCGCCCGCGCCGGTGACCGCGCAGGTGATGAAAACGTCGTTGTTCATCGGGACTCTCGCAGAGGAGGAAATTGCCGCGGCAAGGCGAAAACCGCCTGCGGGGGCCGATCATGAAGGCAAACGGGCCCGATCGACCTGCATTTTCCGACAAAGGTTTAGCATAATCCGACACAGCTCGACTGCCGTGAGCGTTCGTGGCGCTGTCCGCGCCGCTCCCTATCCCCGCCCAGACGGCGCCGGGGCGCGGCGCCCCAAGGACCCACCGCGGCAGATTCGTCGATGATCAAGACCCCCAGGTCCGCGCCACCCGAGTTGATCGGATTTTTGCTCGTGCCGGGTTTTTCGGCGCTGGCCTTCTTCTCGGCCGTCGAGCCCTTGCGCGTTGCCAACCGGCTGGCGGGCCGGGCGCTGTTTGCCTGGCGCATCTATTCCTTGCAGGGCGAAACGGTCGCGGCATCCAACGGCATGCGCTTGGTGGCCGATATGCGCCTGGGTGCCGAGCGGCCGCCCACCTTGATCGTGTGCACCGGATTTGACCCGCAGCGGGCCGAAGCGAAATCGACCTTGACCATCCTGCGCCAGCTCGCCCGCGCCGGCGTCACGCTGGGCGCGCTCGATACCGGCGCCCACGTGTTGGCCAAGGCGGGATTGCTCGACGGTGTGCGCGTATCGCTGCACTGGGAGGCGGCGCCGGCCTTTCGCGAGGAGTTTCCCCAGATCGAGGTCACGGGCGAACTGTTCGAGATCGAGGAGCGCATCTTCACCTGCGCCGGCGGCACGGCAGCTCTGGATCTCATGCTGGCGATGATCGGCGCCAAGCACGGGTTGGAACTGGCCTCGGCCATTTCGGAGCAATTCATCCACGATCGCATACGCAGCAGCCGCGACCACCAGCGTATGGAGCTCTCCGCGCGCCTGCAGGTGAAGAACGAGAAGGTGCTGCAGGTCATCGGCATGATGGAACAGCGCATTGAGCTGGTCACGGACGTGGCGCAGCTGGCGCGGGCCGCCCGTGTCACGCGCCGACAACTCGAGCGACTGTTTCACGCCTGCCTGGGCCAATCGCCCGCGCGCTACTACCGCGACCTGCGGCTGACCCGGGCGCAGCACCTGTTGCGCCAGACCGCGATGCCGGTGGTCCAGGTGGCGGTGGCGACCGGCTTTACGTCCGGATCCGCACTGTCGCGCTGCTATCGCGAGCGCTATGGCAAATCGCCGAGTTCGGACCGCTGCGAGCGCCCGGCCTGAGCGCAGAGGGGCAAGAGGCGCCCCGGTCCGCGCCGCGCACCGATCAGGCCATCGCTTGCAAGAATCGGGTTTCGTCGACCTGCAGCAACGTCGGTTGGCCCGATGCCAGCGCGACGGCCAGCTGCTCGAGCAAACCGGCCGGCGTCGCCGCCTCGGCCGTGCGCCAGCCGTAGGCTGTGGCGACCCGCGCGAAGTCGGGCGTGAACAGCTCCACGCCCTGCGGCTCGATGCCACGATTGCGCATGTAGGACTTGATCTCGCCATAGCCCGAGTTGTTCCACAGCAGCGCCAGCACCGGCGAGCCGGCCTGGACCGCCGAACCGAGTTCGGCCAGACAAAACTGGATCCCGCCGTCGCCGACCAAGGCCATCACGGGCCGTGCCGACCCCAAAGCAGCGCACCCGAGCCATGCGCCGATGGCCGCGGGCAAGGCATAGCCCAGGGTTCCGTAGCCGGTGGAAGAGCTAAACCAGGAGCCGGGAGTGTTCGCCGCATAGTTCAGACAGCCTGCATAGCTCAACTGCGTCGAGTCGCCGACCAGGATGATGTCGGGCACCGCCCGGCGGATCTGTGCCAGCAATTCGGCCAGCGCGCGATAGGTCGGCGACAGGTTCTGTTCGGCTTCGGCGCGTGCCTGCGCCGCGCGCTGCGCGCCGCCGCCGGCCGGCTTGGCGCCGCAGGCGATCGACAAGGCGTGCAGCGCCTGGGCCGCGTCGCTGGCGATCGGCAGCTCGGACCGGGCGTTGCGTTGGAGCTGGGCTTGCTCGATGTCGATGCGTATCAGCGCCGACTCACCCGGCAGGCGAAAACCGCCGTCGTCGTACATGTCGTAGTCGGTCGGACCCAACTCGGTGCCAACGGCGATCACGCAGTCGCTTTGCGCCACCAGCGCGCGGATCCCCGGCAACGAGGCGCTGTGAGATATCGCCAACGCGTGTTGCACCGGCAGCAAGCCACGGGCATTGACCGTCAGGCATACCGGGGCGTCGATGCGTTGGGCCAGGGCGGCGAGCTGCACCGGCGCTTGCCGCGCACCGCCGCCGGCCAGGATCAGCGGTTGGCGGCTGGCGTCGATGCGGGCGGCGGCGCGGGCGATCGCCTGCGGTGGCGGCGCTGGCCGCACCGCGGCCTGGGCCAGCGGCTCCGGCAAGTGGCTTGCGTCCGCCGCCAACAGGTCCGTCGGAATGTCGATATGCACCGGTCGGGGGCGGGCCGAGGAAAACAGCGCAAAAGCTCTGTCAAATACCGTCGGCGCCTCCTCGATCGATTGCAGCGTGTGGCTGAAGGCGGCCATTTGCCGGGCCAAGGCTTGCTGATCGGCGAGCTCGTGCAAATAGCCGTTGCCCGAACCGCGTCGCCCCGCCGGCAGACAGGTAGAGATCACGAGCATGGCGATGGAATCGGCATGGGCCTGTGCCATTGCGGTGGCGATGTTGGTCAGGCCGGGTCCGGAAATGACGAAGCAGACCCCGGGGCGTCCGGTCACCCGCGCGTACCCGTCGGCCATGAACCCGGCCCCCTGCTCATGGCGCGGCGTCACGTGGGTCAGGCTGCGCACCGACGCAAAGCCGCGGTACAACTCGGCATTGTGCACCCCGGGGATGCCAAATACGTGGCGCACGCCGTAGGCGCTCAATAGCTGCAGCACGTACTGGCCCAGGTTGCGCGCGGGCCTGCCCATCTGCGGTGCCGGATCGGCCGTCATGGCTTGCGCTGACCGTCCCCGATCTGGCGCGCCAGCTCGCCGATCGCGGCCACCGCCAGATGCAGTCGCTCGTCGGGTGCCGTCAGGCTGATGCGCACAAAGCCCCGGGCCTGCTGGCCAAAAGCCTCTCCCGGCATCAGGGCGACGGCGCGTTCGTCCAGCAGGCGATTGGCGAAGGCTTCGCCGCTGACGCCCAAGGCCCGCAGATCGAGCATCGCAAACATGCCGCCCTCAGGCATCAGGCAATGCAGGCCGGGAATCTGGTTCAGCTCCGTGCACAGCAGGCGGGCCCGGCGCGCGTAGGCCTCGCGCATGGCCGCGGTTTCGGGAAATTCCTTCGACAGCGCGAAGGCGGCCATGTCGGCGATGAAAGGCTGGGCGCCGAACAATATCGATTCGGATAGCGGCAGCAGCTTGCGCGTGAACTCCTCGGAGGCCACGCACCAGCCGGCGCGAAACCCCGGGATCGCATGCGACTTGGACAAGGAGGAGACGACGATCGTGCGCGCTGCCAGCTGCGCGTCGTCAAAAGGCGAAGCAAAGCCGCCGCCAAAACACAGCGCCTCGTAGACTTCATCGGAGATGATCCACAGATCGTGGCGGCGGCAGACATCGCCGATCCTGCCGATCTCCTCGCGGCTGAGCACCGCTCCGGTCGGATTGTGCGGAGAGTTGAGCAGCAGCACGCGGCTGCGCGGCGTCACCGCCTGCTCGAGCTGCTCGGCCCTCAGGTGAAATCCGTCCTCGGCCCGCAGCGGCACGCTCACGCAAGTGGCGCCGGAGGCGACGATCACGCCTTCGTACGTGGCGTACAGCGGGTCGCCCACCAGCACCTCGTCGCCGGGTCCGGCGACAGCGCGCATGGTGGCATATAGCGCGGTCTGCGTTCCCGGAAAGTACAAGACCTGGTCGGTGCTGATGTTGCGCCCCGTGCGGCGCGCATACTTGCGGGCCACCGCCTCCAAGACGGCCGCTTCGCCGCGCCCGCTGCTATAGAGCGTGCGCCCCGCATGCAAAGCCTGGCAGGTGACCTCGATGAGCTCGGGCGGCGGCGCCACATCGGATTCGCCCAGCGTCAGCTGCAGGATGCTTTCGCCGGCCAGACGCCGTTGCCGGGCCCGGTAATGGACGGCCCACTTGTCCGACCCCAGGCCGCCGAGTCGATCGATCAGTTTGGCGTAGCGCATCGGCGACTGGCTCCGGCCGGCACTCAGCGGCCCTTCCACACGGGGGCGCGCTTCTCGGCGAAGGCGCGTGCGCCTTCCATCTGGTCCTCGCTGCGGTAGAGTGTTGCTACCGTGGCAAAGCGGCAACGGGTGATGCGATCCATTGCCTCCTGGAAGGCCATGTTCTCGGTCTCGCGCACCACTTCCTTGATGGCCGCAAAGACCAGCGGCGGTCCGTCGGCCAGCAGCTGCGCCAGCGCACGGGCCCTGGGCAGCAGGTCGGCGGCCGCCGTGACCTCGTTGACCAGGCCCCAACGCAGCGCCTCGGGCGCATCCATCCAGCGCCCCGTCAGCAGCAGGTCCATGGCCACGTGATGCGGGATGCGACGCGGCAGTTTGATCGTTGCCGCGTCGGCCAGCGTGCCGGCGGTGATCTCGGGGAGGCAAAAGCGGACGTGTTCGGCCGCGACGATCAGGTCGCAGGAGAGGGCCAGTTCAAATCCTCCGCCCACCGCCATGCCGTTCAAAGCGGCGATCACGGGCTTGTTCAGGTTGGGCAGCTGCTGCAAGCCGCCAAAGCCCCCGGGCCCATAGTCGATGTCCGGTCGCTGACCCGCGGCCGCTTCTTTGAGGTCCCAGCCGGTGCAAAAATACCTTCTGCCCGGCGGCCGTGAGGATGGCGACACGAAACTGCGGATCGTCGCGAAACTCGGCAAATGCCTCTCCCATGCGCCGGCTGGTGGCCGGATTGATGGCGTTGGCCTTCGGTCGATCCAGCACCAGCTCGAAGATCGGGCCATCGCGGTTGACATGGATGCAGCGATCGGTCATCGGCAGCGCCTCCGGGTCTTCAATCGGACAGCCGGATCAGCGCGTCGGCGGCAACGGCGCCACATCCAGCGGGCCGAACAATCAGGGGATTGATGTCCAGTTCCAACAGCCGATCCGCATGGGCAGACGCAAAGTGCTGCACGGCCATCACCGCGGACACCACCGCTTCGATGTCACCGGCGCGCTGCCTGCGGTAACCTTGCAGCAGTTTGGCCGATCTTAACGACAATATCGCCTGCGTCACTGCCTCGCGCGAGCTGGGCAGCAACAAAACCTGACGATCGTCGATGAGTTCCACGAGCTGGCCGCCGGCGCCGATCACTAAGTAGAGTCCGAAGACCGGATCGCGATTGACCCCGATGATGAGCTCGGCCACCGCGTCGGGCACCATCACCTCGACGAGCACGTCCTGGCCCACGCCCGCCAGCGACGCCACGGCCTCGCGCACCGCCTGGGCCGATCGAAGATTGAGCCGTACGGCGCCGATCTCGGTCTTGTGGGCGATGGCCGCACCGACGGCCTTGACCACCACCGGCAGCCCCAGCCGCGCCGCCAGATCGCCCGCATCTTGACCTGGCTCGAGCAGTCTGCCCGCGGGAACGGTCAAGCCGTGTGCCGCGAGCAGCCGCTTGCCCTCCCACTCCGAAAGCGTCCGGCTCCCCGTTGGCACCAGCGGCTGCGTTAGCAAGTCGGTCGGGATGCTCTGGCGCGCGCAGTCGAACGCGGCCGCCGCCGCGGCCAGCGCGGCAAGCGCCTCGTCCAGCCCGAAGAGCGGTACCAAGCCGCCCTCGAAGATGGCCTGTGCGCGGTCCTCCGGCAGGCACTCGGGCAACGAAGCCACGATCCCCGCGCTCTGGCCGGTCGCCTTGGACGCGGCGATCATGGCCTGCAAACTGATATCCCAGTCTGCCGGGTTGCACCGATCGGCGCGCGGAAAATCGAGCACCAGCAGGGTTTTGCCAAAACCGGCCTGCATGGTCGCGGCGAAGATCCGGGTGAGGGCGTCCAGGTCACCCCAGGCGAAGGTGTGATAGTCAAACGGATTGGATACCGTCACGAGTTCCGTCAGCGTTGCCTCGATCTGCGACTTTTGCTGCTCGTCGAACGGCCGAAATCGCAGGCCGTGCGCTTCGGCGGCATCGGCAATGAGGGCGGCCTCGCCACCCGAGCAACTCAGCGATGCAATGTCCTTGCTGTGCATCGGCCCGTGCAAATGCAACACCTTGAGACTCTCGAGCAGCACGGGTAGGGAGGACACCCGCACCACCCCTAGGCGGCGAAAGTAGGCTTCGGCCACCGAGTCGGTGCCGGCCAGCGAAGCGGTATGGCTGACCGTCACGGCGGCGCCAGCGGCCGATCGGCCCGTCTTGAGCGCTACGATGGGTATGGAGCGGCTCTGGGCTCTGGCGCAGGCGCGGGCGAAAGCGACTGGATCATCGACGCCCTCGATGTGCAGCCCGATGGCGCTCACCCGTTGGTCCGCTATCAGCGCATCGATCATCGGCGCCAAACCGATCGAGGCCTGATTACCCAGCGTCACGAGGTAGGCGATCGGCAGGGCGCGTCGCTGCATGGTGAGGTTCAATCCGATGTTGCCCGACTGCGTGATCAGCGCGACGCCGCGCTCGCGTGGCGCGCCGCCGTGCTGGTCCGGCCACAAGGCAACCCGGTCCAGGTAGTTGAGCAGGCCGTAGCAATTGGGACCGAAAAACGGCATCCCCTGGGCCGCTCGCAGCAGCGCCGACTGCAGTTCCAGCCCCTGTGGACCCGACTCGGCAAAACCCGAGGCGTAGCACACCGCGCCGCCGGCGCGCCGGCGCGCCAGCGCCGCCACGATGTCGACGGTCAGATGGCGATTGACACCGACGAAGGCCACGTCCGGCGCCTGCGGCAGGTCTTCGATCGAGCGGACCGCCGGCAGGCCCTCGAGCGTGTCCTTGCTGGGGTGCACCGGCCAGATCTGACCGTCATAACCCATCCGCCGACACTGGCGGATCACTTCTGCGGCAATCCGCCCACCGACAACGGCAATCGACCGCGGACGCAACAGACGGGACAGCGCGGCCGCATCCGTCATCACGCTCAGCCCCCCAGCGGCCGCAGCAGCTCGCGCGAGATGATGTGGCGCTGGATCTCGCTGGTGCCGTCCCAGATGCGTTCAACGCGCGCGTCGCGCCAGAATCGCTCCAGGGGCAGGTCGTCCATCAGGCCCATGCCGCCGTGGATCTGGATCGCCTCGTCGGTCACGCGCTGCAGCATCTCGGTCGCAAACACCTTGGCCTCGGCGATCGCGCGGTTGGCGTTGAGCCCCTGATCGAGCAGCCAGGCCGCCTTGAGCGTGAGCAAATCGGCGGCGTCAATCGACGTGGCCATGTCGGCCAGCTTGAAGGACACACCTTGGAATTTGCCGATCAGCTGGCCGAACTGCTTGCGTTGCGACGCGTAGCTCAGGCAGTAGTCGAAGGCGCGGCGTGCCCGTCCCACGGCCATGGCGGCCACGGTCAAGCGCGTGGCCTGCAGCCACGAATTGGCCAGATCGAAGGCACTGCCCTCGGCGCCCAGCATCTGGCTCGCCGGGACCCGGCAATCGTCGAAGTTCAATATGGAGTTGTGGTAGCCGCGGTGCGAGACCGAGTTGTAGCCGCGTCGCTCCTCGAAACCCGGCGTGCCCCGGTCGATCAAAAAGCAGCTGATGCGCTTTTTCGGCGGACCGCGATCCACGGGTTCCTCGCCCGTGGCCACGAAGACGATGAAGAAGTCGGCGATATCGGCGTGGCTGATGAAGTGCTTTACGCCGTTGATCACCCAGTCGGCGCCATCGCGCCGCGCCGTGCAGCGCATGCCGCGCATGTCCGAACCGGCGTCCGGTTCGGTGATGGCCAGGGCATCGGTCCGATCGCCGCGCACGACCGGCAGCAGATAGCGTTCGCGCTGGCGCTCGTTGCAGCCGCACAAGATCCTCGATGGGCGCCCCCACCAGACCGACAGGGCCATCGACGCGCGCCCGAGCTCGCGCTCGAGCAAAGTGAAGGTGACGTGATCGAGTCCGCCGCCGCCGTAGGCCTCGGGGATGTTGGGTGCGAAAAACCCCAACGCCTTGACCTTCTCCTGGATTTGCCGGCCCACCTCCCTGGGCAACTCGCCCGTGCGCTCGACCTCCTTTTCCAGCGGGTAGAGCTCCTTTTCCACGAAGGCACGGACGGTATCAACAACCAGGGACTGCTCGTGGCTCAGGCCAAAATCCATCGGGGTCTCCAAGGAGGCGCGGCGCAACGACGGGATCGCATGCCGGTTTGACGGCGTCGGCCGTCCACCACTTCGGCGATGGCGCAACCCGTCAGGCTAGGCCCCGATGTTAGGTGGCCGGCTTTGGTGCCGCTTGGCCGTTTGCGACGGAATTTACCCGTTTTCCGACTCGCTCCGATAAACGAGCGGTGTGGCCGTGGGCATGCCGGTGCGGCCGCGGACCCCGAAAGCCGCTGCACCGCGAGGATCGGCGCCGCCCGCGCGGCGGTTGCGACGGCCGCGGCCGCCCGCAACTGGGCGCAGGCCTAGTTGCTTGGACCGGGTCGAGTTCGATTCGATCCAGCGTGCGCGGCGCGCCGGGACGGCAGGCGCTTGCCGGCCCAGGCTGCGGGGCAGGGGATCAGCAGTTGGTCAGCGTCGCCTGCAGGACAATCGTCGGTTCGGCCGTGGCCGAATTCGGCGGCGTGTAGGAGACGAGGCATTTGGACGCCGAGGTGGCGCCGTAGGGAACAAACGTCATCGTTCCGGAGGCCACCGTGATCAACAGGCCGTCGGCATTGGCCGTGTTCGACAAAGTGGGGTCGAAGCCGGCGGCATAGGCGATGCCCGTGGGGCTCAGGTCCGGGTATCCATAGACGGTCGTAATCGTCCCGCCTTGCGTGGTGACGGAACCGGCCGCGGCGGGTTTGCCGTGCACCAGCGCCGCCGCGTACGTCACCTCGGAAGCGGCGCGGACCGAGCCGTAAACCGAGTTGATTCTTGCCAGTCTCGCATCCTGGCCCTTGTCGATGAGCCTGGGCAGGATCGAGACCGCGAGTACGCCCAGGACAAGGATGACGGCGATCAATTCGACCGTCGTCAGGCCGCTGCTTCGCGTGGAGTGGTTGCGCATGTTTGTCCTCGCGGCCGTGATGGCCATAGCACCGTTATGGACGCGAATGGCGCCCTACCTAGGCACATCGGCTTTTGCCCGCCGCGCTTGAGGCGACCGTGCTGCGTCAAAGCCGGTGAATTGCCGCCAGTTCAGGTGATGAACCAAGAGCAGCGTCCGGCGGCCGTGGGGCGCCGGCAACGAAACGGGCGTCAAGAACCAGAAATCACATTAACTATACTATCTAATATATTATTTTTAAAAGCATATATATAAAATATGCCATAGTCACCGAGCGACCATAGACCGGCCTGCGCGGCCGCAGGGTGGGTCGCATTCGGTCCGCGTGCCGGCGCGACTCGGGCGCGGTGGCGATGGCTAACGCGGAAAATCCGCGCTCAGACTGACCATCTTCCACAGTTCCATTTCTTGGAGTATCGATCGAAGCTGCATTTCCACGGCTTCAAACCCAGCATGACCGAGCACGAGGTGGCTCGGTGGTGCGGGTGCGTGCAGTGCCTTGATCACGGCTTCCGCGGCCCGTGCCGGATCTCCCGGCTGCTGGCCGCTGTGGGCCGCGATTTGCCTGCGGTGCTGGCCGGATGAGGCCTCGTAGTCGTCGATGAAGTTCGGCGATTGCTTGAGCGAGCGACCGGCCCAGTCGGTCCGAAACGGACCCGGTTCGACCAACAGGACGTGGATGCCCAGCGCCTCGACCTCACGGGCGAGGGACTGCGAAAACCCTTCCACGGCGAATTTGGTCGCCGCGTAATAGCCCGAACCGGCATGCCCGACCATGCCGCCGACCGAGGCGATGTTGACAATGGAGCCGTGCCGGCGCGCCCGCATGCCCGGAAGCACGGCGCGCGTCACGGCGGCCAAGCCAAAGAAATTGGTCTCAAACAGCGCCCGGATGTCCTTTTCCTCGCCTTCCTCGACCGCCGCGAGGTAGCCGTAGCCGGCGTTGTTTACGAGCACATCGATGCGCCCGAATAGGCGTTCGGCTTCACCCACCGCATGCTTGACCTGGTGCGCGTTGGTCACATCCAGCGCGAGTGTGATCGCCTTGCCCTCGTGGCCCGCAACCACATCGGCCAGCGATTTGGTGTCGCGCGCCGTTGCCGCCACGCGGTAACCGTGCGCCAGCGCCGCCTGCGCAAACGCCCGGCCCAGGCCGCTCGAGCAGCCGGTAATGAACCAGACCGGGTCCTTGTTCCCATGGCTAACCATTGATGGCACTCCTCGATCCAAGATGCCGGCGGCGCGTTCGTAGCGATGGCCACCCGCATCACTTTCCTGTGCCGGCGAGCACCGTGGCTCTGCGCGTCCGACGCCCGCCGGCGGGGCCCCGGCGCGCGCTCCTTCTGCTCTTCGAGCCGCGCCCGTGCCGCGCCAAACCTGCCACCGAATCCAGGGCGTTCGCGCACCAGGGTGCTGTCCCACGATGGACCTTGGGCCAGGCCCTGCTTGCGCCAGGCTCCGGCCCATGGCGCCTTGGCCCTTGGCGTGCAGGGTAGCCTGGGGCCGACTGCGGCGCGTTGATCCGGCGCAACAGTGCTACGGTGCGCAGGCGCCAAGTGGCGCGCAACGCTCGATCATTGACGGAGCCTGTTGATCGGCAATTTGCTGTCCGGGCGCAAGACCGTACCCGAGGCGCAAAAGCCGTGCGGCAGGCGTTGCCACACGCGCAAGGATCGCCGGAGCCGGGGAGGGCAGCGCCCGCAGCTGGCCGCGGCTGGCCGCGATCGGTCCTGACCTAGGAGGTTTGATTGTCAAGGATCAAGGGGCCGGATGGTGGCCGCGCTAGCGTATGGCCAGCGACCGGCAGCCCGTGAGCTAGATGTTGGTGCGGGCCACGCGTGGGCTAATCCAAGGGAGGCTTGAGCCAAATGCGCCGCGCGCTTTCTTTGTCCAAGGTGTACGCGCTCCTGGAGCCCGGACCGGTAGTGCTGCTCAGCAGTTGCCGCCGCGGCGTCGCCAACGTGATGCCCATGTCCTGGCACATGATGGTCGATTTCGAGCCGCCACTCGTCGCTTGCGTGCTCAGCGACCGCAATTATTCGTTCGACACGGTTTGCAAGACGCGCGAGTGCGTGATCGCAATACCAACGGTCGAGATCGCCAGCAAAGTGGTTGCCTGCGGAAACTGCTCCGGACGCGACGTCGACAAGTTCCGGGCCTTTGGCCTGACGCCGGTCAAGGCCACGGCCGTCAAGGCGCCGCTGATCGCCGAGTGCTATGCCAACCTGGAGTGCGTGCTGGCCGATACCCGGATGGCAAGGCGCTGCGGCATGCTGGTGTGGGAAGTAAAGGAGGCGTGGCTCGACCGCACGAAGAAGAATCCGCGGACGATCCATCACGCGGGCTATGGCCAATTCATGGTCGCCGGCCGCACCCTCCATCTCGAGTCGCGGATGCGCTAGCGTCGTGACGAAACGCCTGCGCCAGGGCCGTAGCCGCTGAAGCCTTCCGCGCGCGTTCTTCGCCCATTTCGGCCGCCGCGTGGCAGGCGCCGAACCTGCACATTGGGTCAACTCTGCGGGCGGCAACTCGCGCAAGACGGGTGTGGCATACAATTTCCGCCGTAGCGCGTCGGCCATGATTTTCGAACGCTAGCGGCCCGCCTCGTCCGCAAAACCCCACGCAGGAGCGATTCCGCCTTGAGCAGTCCACCTTCGGCCGTCGGCACGCTCAACGTCGCGCTTGCACACGCGACGAGACTGCTGGCCGCGCAGCCGGCGTTGGCGGCCGAGCAAGCGCTTGAGATCCTCAAGGCCGTCCCGGGGTTGCCGCAAGCCCGCTTGATTCTTGGACAGGCAAAGCGGGGCTGCGCAGATCTGGTCGGAGCGGTGGAGGTTCTCGAGCAACTTGCCCGCGACCAACGGCAATCGGCGATTGCGCAATTCGAGTTGGGCATCTGCTACAGCATGGCTGGAAGGCTCGAAGAGGCGATACGCGCGCTCGAGGCCGCGGCCAAGCTCAAGCCGAACTGGCCCGACGCCTGGCGCGTGCTGGCCGACCATCTTGACGCGGCCGATGATGCGGTGGGCGCCGATCGCGCACGTGCGGCATTCTTGAGTGCCGCGGTGCACGACCCGCGGTTGCGGGCAGCGGCCGCGGCGCTGCGGGCCAACGAGCTAGCGCAGGCCGAATCTCTGCTGCGCACGCATTTGAAGGATCATGCAACCGACATTGCCGCGCTGCGCATGCTGGCCGAGGTGGCCGCACGCCTGCGCCGCTACGTTGACGCGCAGTTGCTACTGGAGAAGTGTCTGGAACTGGCGCCGAGCTTTGCTCCCGCGCTACACCAGTATGCGGTGGTGCTGTACCGCCAGGGCAAGGCCGACCTTGCGCGTCCTCATGTCGATGCGTTGCTCGATTCGGAACCAACGAATTTGGGCTACCTGACGCTCAAGGCAGCGATACTTGCTCATCTTGGCGACTACACCGAGCTCTAGCGACGTTTACGAGGCCGTACTCAAGCGGCGCCCGGACCAGCCGCGGATTTGGCTGAGCTACGGCCATGCTCTGAAGACGGCCGGGCGCATTGCCGACAGCGTTGCTGCCTACCGACGCAGCGTCGATTTGCAACCGACTCTGGGCGAAGCCTATTGGAGCTTGGCGAATCTGAAGACGTTTCGAATTCGGCGAGGCGGATGTCCGGGCAATGGAACGCACATTGGCACGGAAGTCGCTGCCGCAGGAAGACCGTCTGCACTTCGAATACGCCTTAGGCAAGGCCCGGGAGGACGAGGGCGCATACGAGGCTGCGTTCGGTCATTACGAGCGCGGAGCCAAAATCCGCCGCGAGCTCCATCCCTACGACGCCGGTGAGACGGAGCAATACGTGTTGCGCTGCAAGGCCTTGTTCACATCGGAGTTCTTCGGCCGACGGCGCCGGCGCCGGCTGCGCCGCAGCCGGACCCGATCTTCATCGTCGGCTTGCCGCGTTCGGGTTCGACGCTGCTCGAGCAGATCCTCGCAAGCCATCCGCAGGTCGAGGGCACCATGGAGCTGCCCGAATCGTGCCGGCGATCGCCCGGCGAACTGGGCGAGGCCCGCGGACGCGTGGGCACGCCGTATCCGGAGGTGCTCGCCGCCTTGTCGCACGAGGCGCTGCGGGCGCTGGGCGAGCGAATACCTTGACCGAGACCCGCGTCCAGTCGAAGGACGGCAGACCCGTTTTTCATCGACAAGATGCCGAACAACTTCCTGCACGTCGGGCCTGATCCACCTGATCCTGCCCAACGCGAGGATCATCGACGCGCGCCGCCATCCTCTGGCCTGCTGCTTTTCCGGCTTCAAGCAGCATTTCGCCCGTGGGCAGAATTTCTCGTACTCGCTGGAGGACTTGGGCCGCTACTATCGGACTACGTCGAGTTGATGCGCACATTTCGACGCCGTCCTGCCCGGCCGCATCCACCGCGTGATCTACGAGCGGATGTCGTCGATGATCCGGAAGCCGAGGTGCGGCGCCTGCTGGATCACTGTGGCCTGCCGTTTGACCCGCGTTGCCTGCACTTCTACGAAAACGAGCGCGCCGTGCGCACGGCCAGCTCCGAGCAGGTGCGCCAGCCGATCTTTCGCAGCGGCGTCGACCATTGGACGCATTTCGAGCCATGGCTCGGGCCACTTAAGGTCGCCCTAGGAGGCGTCCTTGACAGCTACCCCGGCGTGCCGGAATTCGCGCCAAACCCGAAATGAGCTGCGGTAGAGGCGGGCGGCTGAAAGGTGCCAATGCGGCCGCAAACGAAGACCACAACGGCGCCCAAAGGCGCCGCTGCGCATCCCCGGTGAAGAACCGCTCGCCCGGTGGATGGGATATCAGAACTTTTGCCCGAGCTTGAATCCGAGCGTTCTGGGTTGCGATGGGACGATGTAAACCTGCGGGCAACTGGTCGGCGTGCACTCGGCAAAACGGGTCAGCTCCGCGCGCCTGTCAAACACATTGGTTAGGTACAGATTGAATGACAATCCGTTGCGCTCGGCTCCGCCGGAAAGGTCAAAGAGGGCGTACGCGGGCTGCGTACCAGCGGCTTGTGCCTGTGCGACGACCAGCATCGGCGTAGAGTCCGTCTGGAAGGTCAGGACGCCCTGCACGTTGCTCTTCCATCCGTCGACATTGAACATATAGCGAGCGACCGCATCGGCCTTGAAGCGGGGAGCCACGGGCAGACGCGTGCCGGACGGTGCCTGTACCGCATGCGTTGCGCAATCGCCCCCGCAATAGTCCTGCTTGAGCCTGCCGTCGAGTAGCGTCATGTTGGTCGAGAGCGACAACCCCTTTTGCACCGCCCATTCGAGCTCGGACTCCAGTCCATTGATGCTTGCCTGCCCGGCGTTGGCAATCGCGGTGATGCTCGGCGGGACGAGGAACGAAAACTGGAAGTTGTCCCAGTTTTCGCGGAACAGCGCCCCGTTCCAACGGACACGCTGTCCAGCCCACTGGCTCTTCCAGCCCAGTTCGTAGTTGACCAGATACTCGGCGGCGTAGGGTGCCAAGAACTCGTGCGTGTTCGGGTCGCGCGCGCGATTGACGCCGCCAGGGCGGAAGCCCTTGGAGTACGTGGCGTAGAGCATGACGTCGTCGTCGGTGAAATACGAAACCGTCAGCAGCGGCGTATGGCCCGAGCCCTTGGTTTCGGCCTCCAAGTCCGAACACGGCGCCCCGTTGTACGGGTGATACGTTGGATCCGGGGCACCTCCTGGAGGACCGCAGGTCTGTACGCCCAATCCCAACCACCCGTTGTTCGCCGAACCGCCGTAGAAGCCATTGATCGAATTGTCGTACCAGAACTGGCGCAATGCGCCCGTCAGTGCCCAATGAGGATTGATGTCCCAGGTGGCCTGGGCGAACACTGCCTGGTCCTTGTCGACGCGCCCCAGGTCGGCCAGGTAAAACGAGTTCGCCCATCCAGGAACCGACAGGGACGACGCCAAGCCGTTACCGTTGTAACCATTCATCACGTAATTCTGAAGAATTTCGTGCGTCTGGCGCTGCATGAATGCACCGACCGTAGCCTTGACCGGATAGCGCTTGGGCGTACTTACGCGAAGCTCCTGGCTCCACTTCGTATACCAATTGTCTCCATAGACAAGTTGCTGCGGGTCCATCGTCTTGCCTTGGTTGTCCAGGTAGTACCCGGCGGCACCCGAAGGCGTGTCGTAAAAGAAAGAATAATCGCTGTACTCGGCAACCGAGTGGTTGTCGCGCTTTAGCCAAGCGCCCGCGTAAACCAAGTCGAAGTCATATACCTTGCCTTCAACGGTCAACGCGGTCTGCGCGAAGGTGTCGGTGGAACTTTCAGGACCAAAGTGTGCAACTTGGAGGTCACCAATCGCCGGGTCGTACCCAAAGAAGCCGTTGGCGGACGTGTTCTGGGCCATGAAGGTCGGCGTCACGGTCCAGCTGTCGTTGAGCTCTAGCCTGAGCGCCGCACGCCCGCCTTTGGTGGCGACCGTGTTGTAGTCCTCTTTGCGATAAGCCGAATTGCTGATGGATCCGGCACCGATCGCACCCGTCCCGCCGTTGGCCGCATTCCAGGCTGGGAACGTCCGGATCCCGTCGACGATTCCCGCGGCCGCATTGGTGCCAGCCACGTTCGAGATGAAGCCGGCGTCGTGTTCGTCCCAACCGACCAGACGAATGGCCGCATGAGACCCGAGCGGCAGGTTGATGTAACCTTCTGCGATCGAACCGATTCCGCCATGATCGACCTTGTCGGCACCGATGTTATAGGATGCGGAAAACTTCTTCGGATCGGGCTTGTTGGTGATGATGCGGATCGTGCCCGCCTCGGAGCTAGCGCCATAAAGCGTTCCTTGCGGACCCTCCAGCACCTCAACACGCTCGATGTCATACACGTGCACATCGAGCGCGCCATCAATGGTCGTTACCGGCTGCTCATCTAGGTACATGCCAACGCTGGGCAACGTTCCAGCAAAGTTTTCGCTGCCGCCGTTTACGACACCTCGCATATATACGTGTGCCGTTCCCGGTTGGCCGTTTCCGCCTTGGCCCTGGCTGCGAATGTAGGAAACGCTCGGAAGGTATTTGATATAGTCGTCAAGACTCTCGACGTGCAGTTCCTCTAGCTTCTCGGTTCCCAACGCTTGGATGCTCATGGGAACCTCCTGAAGGTTCTCCACTCGCTTTTGCGCCGTCACGACAATCGACTCGAGTCCTTCGCTTTCTTCTGGTTGCTGGGCGTAGGCGAGCGGCATTGCACCCAGCGCCGCCGAGACCGCCGCCACGAGGGTAGCCGGACGCACGGTCCAGAAAGAGGCCGTCTTCGCCTTTGTGTTTGTTCCGCGAACCACTCGCCCATAGGCCATGCGCGTCATTGCCGCCCTCTCTCTCCAGAAAACTCGTGGTCGTCTATTTTTTTTGCTACGAGTCGAATTCGCCAAGGCCAGCTCGCGATCCCACGCTGCGGCGCGCGCCCGGTCGGTTGGACCCTTCGCCGCATGTCGCATGGCCACGCGACGACGATTCCTTGTGCCCAACCGGCCGGCGAAACCAACACGAACCCTGATTCATTTCACCAGAGCGCAATCAAGGTTGTCAAGAAAGCGCCGGCCGTGCGTTGCTCTGTCGCCTAAGGTTTCTTGCCTGAGCACGACCTGATCGTGCCTGGACGCGGCTTGGCCGATGTGCCGGTCCGCGGCGAATCGGCACGCGGGCCGCTGTGCGGGGTGCGCGAGGCGAGGCCAAGAACTTGCAAGAAGCTCGATGTCCTTGCGCACTGCGGCGACGGCGGCAAACCGGTACGGCGTCCGAATCCCAGGCGAGCCCTGCGCGCGAAAGGGCAACCGACCCGGCGCCTGCTATCTTATGCGTTGGGGATCTGCTGCCGTAGGCCAAAAACCGGCCCTCGACGAGCTGGAGTCGCCGATCCGGCGTTGCCCAGCGGGGCCTGCCACGTCAGAGCACGCCTGCGACGGTTGAGCGGCAGCAACAGAGTCCTGCACTCGAAACAACGGCCATGGATGACGCACGCGAGGAGAAGAAATGAACGTACGCTACTTGACGCTCTTGGTCGGGGCGCTGGCATTTTGCGGTCAATGGGACGTGGCGGCGCAGCAGCCGGCACCTGCACCGAGCGCCGCGCCCGCCAATCCGTTGGATGCGATCCCGGAGAAGCTGCCTTTCAATCATCCCTACGGACCGGCCATCTCCGCGCAACGCGCCCAGGCGGCAATCGAGGCAGCGGCGGCGGAGGCCTCCAGGCGCGGCTGGCCGCTCAACATTGCGGTGGTCGATTCGGGGGCGAACCTGGTCGCCTTCTTGCGGATGGATGGCGCCCAGCTCGGCATCGATCCCGATCGCCGAGCACAAGGCGCGCGCCGCCGCGCGTTTTCGCCGGCCCACGAAAGTCTTCGAGGATGCGGTGCAAAGGGCCGACTACAAGTACGTTCTGACGCTCGACGATGTCGTTGCCTCGCGCGGCGGTATCCCGCTGATCGAGGAGGGCAAGCTGATCGGCGCGATCGGCTGCTCGGGCGGCAGCGGCTCGCAGGACGAGGTGGTGTGCTCGGTTGGCGCGGCGACGATCAGCAAATAGCGTCGAAACGGCCATCGGCGGGCGGCGCGCACGTCCTTTCCTGGAAAGAGCGAGCCGGTGGCGCACTAGGGGCTCCGATCCAACCGGTCTATCGTCCAGGTCACTGCCCCGAGCAGAACGTAGCCGGCGGCCAGCAGGAACGTGGCCGGCGGCAGCGCAGCGTCCGGCACGAATAGGCGGCCGTCGGGAAAAGGCGAATGGATCACGCCCAGCAGCGTCAGGCAGGCGGCCAACCCGCTGACGACGAGGATGCGCCGACGGCGGCGGTCGATGATGTCGATGAGCAGCGTGCTCCATAGCATGCTCGTTACGATGAAGCCGTTGGCCAGCAAGTTGAGTGCCCGATATTCGGCCAGCTGTGCCGCCGGAAGATGCTCCGGCTTGATCGCCAGGCCGGCCAGCAGGCCGTTCCATTGCACGAGGGCCAGGTCGGCGATGGCAGGAATGAAAGCGATCGCGATGGCCGGCAGGTGCTGGGTGTCGGTCTCGCGAAAGGCCTGGGTACTCAGTTCCAGGCCGACGAATACGACGATGGGCACCAGAACCGACTCGGGCAGCCAGGAGACCAGCAGGCCGACGACACCTGCATACGCCCCGAGCCCGATGAACAGACCGGTCGCGGCCGTATAGCCGGCGCGGCAACCCATTCGCTTGTAGGCTGGCTGGCCGATGTAGGGCGTGTTCTGCAGCACGCCGCCGAAAAGCGCGGCCACGAAGGTCGCAATCCCTTCGACCAGCAGGATGTCGCGCGTTGCGTACCGGTCGCCGGCCGCCGCTGCACTCTCCGTGTTGTCGATGCCGCCCACGAGCGTGACCAGCGCAAAGGGCAGGGCGAGCGGCATGTAGGGCATCGCCAGGCCGATGGCATCGATCCAGGCCAGACTCGGTGCCGGCTGCAGCCAATGCACGCCGGTTGCCGCACCGGCCGTCGCGATCGGCCCGCCTCCCAAAACGGCACGCCCCAACGCCCAGGCCAAGGTTCCCAGCGAGACGGCGGCCACCATGGCCGGGACGCGCCAGGGCAGGCGCCTTCCGGCCACCAGCGTGCTGATGACTACCCCCAGCGCGACCAGTCCCCCCATCGGCTCGGCGATGATCTTGGCCATGGAAAAAAAGCAGATCAGGGCGATGGCCACGGCCGAGAGGGCGCTCAGCATCGCGCTACGCGGCAGGCTGCGGCGTACGAATTCGCCGAAGAACGCCGCTGCGATCTTCAGCAGGCCCATCATCGCCAGTACCGCGCCGGCGATGGCCAGCGTGCGGTCGGCATCGGCGGTGATCTGCCATGCCGGACCGATCACGCCAAAGCACAGTCCGAACATCGACGGCGTATCGATGCCCAGCGGCATCGCGCAAACGTCCGCGCGCCGCTCGCGCCGCGCAAGGCGGATCGCCAGCGCGCTATAGGCCAGATCGCCCACCAGTACGCCAAGCGCCGAGCCGGGCAGCATGCGCCCGATCACCAGGCCGGAAGGCAGATGAAAAATGCCGATCAAGATGGCGCTCATGCCCGCCAGCAGCGCCAGGTTGTCGATGGTCAAGGCGAAAAAACCATTGACGTCGCCCGGCGACAGCCAGCGATATCGGGCCAGTCCTTGCGGGGTCTCGGTCATTGGTCGGGGTGCATGCGGCAGGCAAGAACCAAAGCAACCAGCGAAAGGCGTCGAGGGCGGCTCGGCGAACAGCAATTACGAGGGCGTTCGCGCGCACTGTCAAGGGCTTGCGCAAGAAGTGCTCGCACCGACCTTGGGCCCGGCCGGACAGCCACCAGCAGGTGCGCGCCGCCAGTTGGCGCGGTGGCCGTCGCGGTACGCCTTGCCGAAATTCGATCGCCGACCTCTACCGCCCAGTCCCGGCATCGGAACCGATACGGGCATTGCCACGCGAAGCCGGCAAGCCGGCGCGCCGATCAGAGCCGGCGCGCTCGTCCCCGCTTGTTCCCGCTCGTTCCCGCTCGTTCCCTATTGGACCGAGATCGACTTGTCGGTAAGGCTCGCGTCGAAAATCAACGTCTTCGGCCAAACGGGCCAGGTCACGCCCAGTGAGGCGTTGTTCGGGTCCCCGGTGCGCGCGAACGCACCGATGCTGGCCATCATCGCTTGCGACAAAGCCATGCGGCCGCCCTCGTTGGAATCGGTTACAACCGCATGGGACAACTCCGAGCGTCCGAAGTTGCCGAACACAAAGTGCATGTCGATGAAGTGCGCCGCCCCGTACACGTCGTTCCACGGCGGCGCCTCATGCGACCAGTTAAACTGGTAGTGCCAGATGTTCGACTGCTGGGCTTTGAGCGCGTTGAGCACGCTGTCGCGGTTGACGGAAAACAGCCCAGGCCCAGTAGCGCCGTCTCCGCGTTGTATCCCGAGTCGGGGGCGTCCACCGGGAGATACTGAGGGATTGATCAGTGCAGCGTCGGTCAGCGTCGTCGGGCCGTTGGGATCGAAGTTGTAATACATCATGAAGCGGTCGGCATCGTTGAGCTTAAGCCCGGCACACCGCCCAAGCGGGCGAGAGCGCGAGAAACTGCGAGAGCGCTTGCCTTCATCCCGGGTATTGCCCGCCAGCACCGGCACTTTTGCGTAGCTGCCCGCCGCGATGCGGCGATCGGATCCACTGGCAGCAGCTTGCCGTCCAGGATCGGGAGCGTGCATCCAAGGCCCAACGGCGTCAACTTGGTGTGAACGTCGCAGAATCGTCGGCGGGCTCTTGGCGCGCAGGTAGTCGGCGATCTGCGCGGCCGACTGTGTGGCACGAACGCCGACGCGCCCGCGTCGTCCGTGCCTTGCCGTCGGCGATGAGCAGCTATTGAGCAGGGTTTGCCTTGTGCGGCGAAGTAGGAGGCGGGTGCAAAAACGGCACGCATTGCGGTGGGAGGTTGCCCGCCAGCGATATCCCTCCGCTGATGCGGCACGACCCTGTGAAAGAGGTCTGCGGCTGCGCGTTTTTGCAGCAACCATCAACGCCCAGGTATTGATTGGCGCCAGCGGAGTGGCCCATCAACGTCACGTTCGCCGGCGTTGCCGCCGAACTCGGCGATGTTGCGATTGACCCAGCGCAGCGCCTTGATGTTGTCGAGCGTGCCAAAGTTGCCGGAGTCATCGTCGGCGTCGCCGGTCTTGAGCTGCGGCAGGCTGAGCCAGCCGAACACGCCGAGCCGGTAGTTCACCGTGACGACCACCGCGTTGACGTACTGCGCGAGCCGCGCCCCGTTGTACACCGGATCGGCAGCGTAGCCAGTGAGGTTATAGCCGCCGTGGATGAAGACGATCACCGGCAGGTCCACCTCGTCCGTTGCAGGCCGCCAGATATTGAGGTACAGGCAATCTTCGCTGCCCACGGTCTGGTTGAGGGTGGTCACAACGGTGGTGTCGTACGTGTTGTTTGCGCCCGGACCGCCGGGCGTGCCGTATTGCACGCAGGCATTGCCAAACGCCTTGGTCGGCAGCGTCGATGTCCAAGGATCCGGATCCAGCGGCGCCCTCCAGCGCAACGCGCCGACGGGCGGCTTGGGCAAACGGTATCCCGAGCCAGTAGAAAACGCCCGACTGCGCGGCATCGTCCACGCCCTCGATCGGACCGAATTGCGTCGACT
The DNA here is from genome assembly GCA_963729785.1 of uncultured beta proteobacterium. Taxonomy (GTDB): domain Bacteria; phylum Pseudomonadota; class Gammaproteobacteria; order Burkholderiales; family Burkholderiaceae_F; genus GJ-E10. Next base: position 50,938 of record CAVSPM010000039.1, read on the forward strand.
TCACCAAAGGCGAGGGGCCAACGCCCTTGCGCAATGCCATCTCAATCTCCAAAGGTCACAGTCGCCGTACCGCCTCGTTCTGAACAACCAGGAGAGCCGGAACGGATACGCCTTCAACCGTGACTACGTTGCTCCAAGACAGAAAATCCGAGTCTACGCGCCATCAAGTGCACCAAGGAACGAACGCGACTTCCATCCGAGCCGGGCATCTTCCGCTTCCGTCTTGCCCCGGCCGGGTCCGGGCGGCCGGAGCCGATGGCGCCGATTTGAAGCAAGATTACGCATTTGCAGGCCGAATCTCGGCCGGCGCTCCGTCGTCGCCGCATCCGATGGCACCAAGGGCGATCGGCGTGCTGGGCTCCGGCGTCCTAATTTTGAGAGGCGTTGCAGGGCGATGCACGCAGCGACCATCGAGTCGGAACCCGCGGGCGGCAGTTTTGTCGTCGGCGGATACCGCCCGTCCCATCGTGGGCATCTTGACGGCGGCACGGCCGTTCCGGCCTGCACTTCCCGGCCGCTCGCCCGGCAGCTCGCCCGGCTGCCGCTTTCAAACCCGCCACGTGTCGCCCCGGGTTTGGAAATCGACCACTTTTTCCCGCCGCATCCGCTGCGCGGGTGGCATTGAAGCTGATGGCCGACGCAACTCGAACCGTGGCTCGCATCATCAAGCGCTCGTTTGCCCCGGTGGTAAACGCCGGCACGCGCGTGCTCATTCTGGGCAGCCTGCCAGGGGAGGTCTCGCTTAGCCGCTCGCAGTATTACGCCCATCCCAGGAACCAGTTCTGGCGTCTGATGGAGCCGATCGTCAAAGCCCGCCTGGTTGATGTCGCATATGAATTGCGTCTTGCCGCGCTGCTTTCGGCCGGTGTCGGTCTTTGGGATGTCATTCGCTCGGCCCGTCGATCGGGCAGTCTGGATGGCGATATTCGCGACCTGCAGCCCAACGCGCTGTCGGAACTGGTCGCGACGCTCCCGTCTTTGCGGCTGATCGCATTCAACGGCGCCATGGCCGCGAAGCTAGGCCGCAAGCAACTCGGCGCGGTCAACGGCGTGGAGCTGATCTTGCTTCCGTCCAGCAGTCCGGCCCATACCGCCTCGATGGACAGCAAGCAGCTGCAGTGGAACCAGGTCCGGCGTTTTCTTGCCCGTCCCGGTCGAGCCCGAGCAACCGCAGCGGCTCGTTCGCTGATGACGGCGCGAGCAGGACGCACGTACGGGTACGGCGGGCAAGGGAGCCGGCGCAGACTTGTGATTGCGGCGACAGGGTGCATGTTGGCCTTCCGAGTCCAGCATTTCTGAAAACGGGTATTTTCAGAACCAATAGATTTCGATCACACTCCGGCAATCCGCTTGCCCCGTCCGCGTTGGCACGCAAAGGCCTCCCACCCGCGCGCTGCGGCGGCTGGCATGGAATGGCTTAGACCGACCCAAGCCGCTGAATTGGCGACGAATTCGCAAGCTGCCGATCCATCATCGCTGCGGCCTATCTACGATCTTGGCGATCCGTAGGCATTGAAACGGTGCATCGCCGAAGACCCCGAGCCGTCAAGGGCCTCCAAGGCGAACGGCCCGCAGGCGCCCGCACGAGACCCACCGAACTCGGCGGTCGATCCAAAATCGGCGCCGGTAAAAAGGGCACCGGCCGAGCCCTCCCGCGGCATCGGCGCGCCAAGTGGCTGAACGCTAGGACAAAGGCGTGCGTCGTTGCATCTTGTTCTGATACATCGCCATGTCCGCGTTGCGCAACAGCTGATCGGGAGTGGCACCGTCCTCGGGAAAATGGGAAATTCCCACACTGACGCCGACGACGAACGATCCTCCGGGCACCGTGACCGCCGATTCCAGGCTGGCGATGATGCGCTCGGCCATCGCGACGGCTTGGGCACGATCGGCATTGGGCGCGACGACGCCGAATTCGTCGCCTCCGAGCCGCGCCATCGTGTCACTTTCGCGCACGACGCCCTGGAATCGGCGCGCCGCCTCGCGCAGCACCTGGTCACCGACTTCATGGCCCATCGTGTCGTTGATCTGCTTGAATCGGTCCAAGTCAAGAAAGAGGACGGCGACGGGTCGCGCGTCGCGGCGTGCCGCTGCAATTGCCTGCTGCAGTCGATCCAGAAAGAGCGCCCTGTTCGGTTGCCCAGTCAGAGAATCGAAAAAAGCCATCTCCCGGATGCGCTCCTCGGCAGCCTTGCGCTCGCTCACATCGACATTGGTTCCGATCACCCGTAGCGCCTTGCCACTGGCATCCCGCTCCACGATCTTGCCGCAGCACCGGATCCACTTCCAAGCGCCTGAGGCCGTCTTGATGCGCGACTCCTGTTCGTAGCCCGATGCCGTTCCCTTCATCGCCGAGACGGCCGCCTGCATGGCCCGCGGCAGATCCTCCGGATGGGTGTTGCGCGCGAGCTCCGTCCCGGTGGTCAACGTCGCGCTGGGTGGCAGGCCCATCATCACCGCCCAGCGCTCGTCGAGCAGGACACTGTCCGTTTCGAGGTCAAAGTCGAAAATCGACATCTCGGACGCTTCAAGTGCCAACGCAAGGCGTTCCTTGGCAAGCTGGAGTTCGGCTTCGGTTGTCTTGCGCCTGTCGATGTCCTCGATCTGTACGACCAGGTAACGGGAGTCATCGCTCCTGTCACCTATGACGGAGGCCGTCGCCTGGCCCCAGACAAACCGCCCGTCCTTCCTCCGATAGCGCCTTTCAACCTTGTAGGAATCGACGCGGCCGGCTTGCATGCGACGCAGGTGGTCGGTCGAAAGTTCAACGTCGTCGGGATGCGACAGGTCGCGCAGCGTCAGGCCGCGCAGTTCATCGAGCGTATAGCCGAGAAACTGGCAAAGCGTCCGGTTCGCGTCTAGCACGCGACCGTCCGCGATCGTCGACAGCGCCATCGCAATCGGTGCATCCTCGAAGGTCTTGCGAAAGCGAGCTTCGCTTTCCCGTAGCGCCTCTTCAACCGCTTTGCGGCGCGTAATGTCGGACACGAACACGAAAAGCCCCGGTTCAGCGCCGTGGCGGGTGTCTGCTACATACTCGACGATCTCATGGCGGATGCTGCCGTCAGCGAGCGTGGTTTTGCGTTCGAAGGACTGTGCAACCCCCGCCATGGCAGCGTCGATGCGCGGCTCGACCTGCGCATACAAGGTTGGTCCAAGAATTTCGGCGACACGCCGACCGCGCATCTGCTCCGGCGTCAGACCATAGGTAGCCGCGTAGGCCCGGTTTGCATACCGGTTCGTGCGATCAGGATTCCACAGGCTGATCAGAAACGGAGAATTCTCCAGAATCTGGTGCAGATCCGCCGTCATCTCCTCAAGCTGCGTCTGAATCCGCTTTCGTTCCGTTATGTCGCGAGCGATCTTGGAAACCGCAATGACGCCGCCCTTTGCGTCGCGGATCGGCGACAGCGTGACGGAGACATCGATAATCTGTCCATCCTTGCGCACGCGCCGGGTTTCGAACCGGGCGATCTGCGCCCCGGCCCGCAACGATGCCATCTTCTCCGACTCTTCCTGCGCAAGATCGCGCGGGAAAAGACGGCTGATCGACTGGCCGGTCATCTCGCCGGCCGAGTAGCCGAAGATTCTTTCGGCGCTCCTGTCCCAACTCAGAACCGTCCCGTCCGGCAGCTTGGCGACGATGGCATCATCGCTGTGCTCCACGATCGCGGCGTCCAAGTTTGATTGCAGATTTGTCACATCGCCCGTTGGCTCGTCCGTTCGTCTCGGAACGGCCTTCATCGTGGATCCCCAAACTTTGCCTCGCCATCGAATCGCCGCAGATGGGACGACCCGGCTTGAAACGGTCCATAGCCCGCACCGATTCTCGCACGCTTGCTCTTGCCTGGCGCATTTACCAATCGGCCGGAACCGCGGATGATCAGCCCGCCCTGGACGCGCCGAGGACCATTTGGCGACCTTGGCGCAGTCCCCGAGGCGAACTGTGCCGTTGGCAAGCAAGCGGGTCAACGGTAGCCAGCGGTTCGCGCGCTCCTGCGGCAGCGACCTTGCCGCAACGCCTGGCGCCTCGATCAGCCCACTCGCAAGGCTCCGGCAAGAAAAAGGTCGAATCAAGCCGCTTTTCGCCTTGTTTGGCGATCCGCCTGCCCAAAACCCGGCTGCGCCCCCCGGAGCCTTGCGCGCCCGAACTCTGGTCTCGCGGATACCCGACGGTCTGCGCAAACGTGACGAACTGCTCCTCGGGCAAGAGTAGCGTCCTAGCAAGCTTGGCCGCGTCCAGACCGGCGCGAAAGACCGTAGCCAATCCCTCCGAGGCACAAAACAAGTAGACGTTCTGGCCGATGAAGCCAGCGTCGACCGAGGCATACAGGCGTCGCTCCTCGGGTTTGACTTCGTGCATGCGTTCGCCATGCGCGACGTAGATGAGATTGACGGGCGCCGTGGCGACGAAATCCTGCAACCCCGTCTGCGCTCGGATGTCCGCCTGCATGTGCGGCGCCAAAGCGTTGGCACTCGCATCGTAGATCCAGACGCCGTCGGCCATCGCCACATAGACATCCAGGACCATGACGTGGCGCCAGTACGGAGCGGTCCGGTCCGCCGTCGGGCGATTGATGCCAAAGGCCGCCCACAGCAAGTCCGAAAGCACCTGCGCCGGCAGCGCACGCTCCGAGTACTCGCGCGTGGAATGGCGGCGCTGCAGCGCCGCTGTCAAGGCCAAGCCCCCTTCCCTACGCGGTGCGGGCAACTCGAGGCGCCGTTGCTCCAACGAAGCGGACAGGCCGGGCGCCGCGGCAAGCGCCGCGCCGGCCAGAAACCCGAATGCGGCTTGGCGTCGTGTCACCATCGATTTGGACTCCCGTGCGCCGGTCGCCGAGGTAAACGCCGGTCCAGCATTTAGGTTCGGGCGACGGCCGCCAGCACCACCCGATGCACCAAGGTTTCAAATAGCGGCAGCTTGTACGAGTTGTTCGACAACGGCGTGGCGCCTTGGACGGCGGCGCGTCCGGCCGCCGCGGCGGCAGTCTCGTCGATGCGTTTGCCCAAAAGTGCCGCCTCGGCGGCCTTGCGCTCGCGGGGCACCGGTGCCGCAGCGCCCAGCACCACCGAAGCCTGGCGGCAGTGGCCGGCGGCAGAAAGATCGAGTACCACCGCCACATCGGCGAGCGGCCAGTCAAAGGAATCCTTTTGCGCCAGCTTGCGATGGGCCATCCGGGTGCTCGCCGGCAGCGCCGGCAGCCGGATTGCCGTGAGGACCTCATGGGCCTGGAGGTCGTTTTCGCGCTCCACGTCCGTGTCCGGGCTTACGAAGAAGTCCTCCAGCCGCACGCGGCGCATGGCGCCGTGCGCATTGGTGAGCTCCACCGTCGCACCCAGGGCGACCAAGGCCGTGGCCGACGTCGAAGGGTGAACGATGGCGCAAGTACGATTTCCAAAGATCGCGTGGTACTGATTCTCACCGTGAATCGCGAAGCAGTGTCCGCCCCCTTTTCTCAGGCAGCGGTACTCCTGCGCGCGAAAATACCAGCAGCGCGGCCGCTGCAGCAGATTGCCGCCCAGCGTCGCCACATTGCGCAGCTGCACGCTGGCCGAATTGCGTACCGCTTCAGCCAAGGCCCGGTAACGCTGCTGAACGAGCGCATGCTCGGCCAGCGCCGTCAGCGTGACCATGGGTCCGATGCGCACGTCGCCAGTGGGTTCCTCGACGATGCGGTCGAGCCCTGCGATCTGCTGCAAACTGACCAACTGTGCGGGCGCCAGCAGGTCTTCTTTCAGAAGATCGATCACGTCGACGCCGCCGGCTTTGAGCACACAGGAGTCGCCGCGATCGCTCCTACCCATAGGAAAGGTCATGACATCGGCGACGGTCGTCGTTGCCGCCGCCGCGGCTTCGGCGACCGTCCGCGCATTGGCCCAGGCAAAGCGCTCCATCTGCGTCAGCTCCTTGCGGCTATTTTGCCCAGCGCAGCCAGAACGGCCGCCGGCGTCATGGGGGTCGCACGCAACCGAACGCCGATCGCGTTGTAGACGGCGTTGGCAATCGCCGGGGCGGTAGCGATATTCGATGGCTCGGCGATGCCATAGGCGTCGGTCGCGCTGTTGGCCTGGTAGTTTTCAAGGATCACGACTTCGATGGCCGGCGTCTCGCAGGAACCGGCCAGCTTGCATTGCTCCAGGTTCGGGTTGAGGACCCGGCCCGAGGCTTGATCCAGCACACGCTCCTCGAACAGCGCGTAGGAAAGCCCCATCAACACGCCGCCTTGCACTTGGCTTTCAATCTGTCGCGGGTTCATGGGCCGGCCGCAGTCCTGGACCGCAACCACGCGCTCGACCCGGATCAGACCGGTCTGCGTATCGACGGCGACCTGGGCGAACTGCACGCCGCCCAGATCCTGCTGCGCGATGGCCGCGTCACCGATGCGCCGGCGAAAGCCGCCATAGTCATCGCTGCGCGAGGCCACCGCGCTGATGCGATCGGTGCGCAGCAGGGCCGCGGCCTCGGCAAAGCGCAACGAGCGCTCCGGCTGGTCGCGCACGAAGATGCGCCCGCCGTGGGCTAGCAAGTCCGCCGGCGCCGCCTTGAGCGCCGGCCCCGCTTCCTGCAAAAGCGCCTGCAACACGCGCCACGCTGCCGTACGCGCTGGCGGCGTGATCGACGCGGTCGTGCGGCTGCCGTAGGACGGTGGACCCGCCGGGAAATCCGTGTCGCCGATACGCACCGTGATGTCCTGCGGCCGCAAGCCGAGGACTTCCGCGACCACCTGGGCGAGTACCGTGCCGATGCCCGTGCCGATGTCCTGTACGCTCGACAAGACCTCGACCGATCCATCGCGCAACAGGCGTACCTCGCACGAGGAGTTGAGCTGCACGTTGGCGCCCCACAGCGACTGCGCCACCCCCAGGCCGCGCTTGATCGGGCCCTTATCGGCGCCTGGGCCGTGCCGGCGTTGCCAGCCGATGCGCTCGGCACCGATACGCCGCTCTTCGCGCCGCACCGGGCTCGGGTCGATGCGATCGCGCAGGGCGAGCGGATCGAGCGCGAGGCGGTCGGCCAATGCGTCGATTGACTGCTCGAGGCCCCAGGCCCCTGGGGTGTTGCCCGGAGCGCGCATCGCGCAACCTGGGCCGGCGTTGATGAACACGTCGTACTGCGCGCCCTGAAAATTGGGACAGGTGTAGAGGGTCTGGGCGACATTGCCGACGCCGCCCCCGAGCGCGACACCGGCCGTGCCGTAGCTCAGCAGCGATATGGCCGTGAGCGTACCGTCGCGGCGCGCGCCGATGCGCAGGCGCTGCCAGGTCGCCGGGCGGTTGCCCGAGTCCATCTGCTCTTCCTCGCGCGTGAGCACGAGGCGTACCGGCGCGCCCGCCAGGCGCGAGAGCTCAACGGCGGCGCGGCCGTACGCACCCAGGGAGGACTTGGAACCGAAACCACCGCCCATGCCGTCGACGAGCACCCGCACGCGGTTCAACGGCAGGCCAAACGCTTCGGCCAGCTCGTGGCGCACGCCGGCGGTGAACTGCGTGGACATGTACACCGTCAGACCCTCGGGGCGCCAATCGGCGACGATCGCATGCGGCTCCAGGCAGCAGTGCGTCTGCACCTGAGTGCGGTATTCGCCTTCGACGACGACATCGGCCTGCGCAAAGCCTTGCGCCGCATCGCCGAGGCTGTCGAGCGCCGGGCCGCGCACGTTGCCCTCCAGCGGCAGCGCGCGCCGGGCCGGAAACCCGTACGCGCTTCCCTCCGGGGCCGAGCCGGGGTCGTAGACGCGCGGGGCGTCCGGTTCGCGCGCCCGATCCATGTCCGCGACAAAGGGCAACGCCTGATATTCGACGTGAATCAGACCGAGCGCCTGCTCGGCGGCGTCCGTCGAATCCGCGGCGACCGCCGCGACCGGAGCACCGACATAGCGCACGACTCCGGCTGCCATATCCCCGGGGCGCACCATCGACAGTGCCGCACGCACGCCCGGGTGGCGGTTGGCCGCGGACAAGTCGACGGCACCAATGCGCGCATGCGGTCGCGTGGAACGCAGGATGCGTGCATGCAGCATTCCATCGAGGCGGATGTCCACCGTAAACCGCGTGGCGCCGGTCACCTTGGCCCGGCCATTGATTCTGGGTACCGGCTTACCGATGACATCCAGCGCCGCGTTCGGAGCCAGCGCAGGTGGCTCGCCGAGCGGTAGCTGGCGCTCTGTCACGCCCAGACCGGCGCCGAGGATTCCGAAAGGAAGCTTGTCTGCGCGTTCCGCGCCGTCGGTCGCCATCGTCAGCCTCGCCGAGCCTTGGCGGCCGCCAAGGTCGCTTCGATGACGTGCGGATAGGCGCCGCAGCGGCAAAAGTGTCCACCGATGGCTTCCTGGACCATGCTGGCGGACGGATCGGGCGTGCGCTCGAGCAGCGCCGCGCAGCTCATCACCAGCCCCGGCGTGCAAAACCCGCACTGGAGCGCATCGTGTTCAACGAACGCGGCCTGCACCGGGTGCAGCTGCTCGCCTTCGGCCAGGCCCTCGATCGTCGTCACCTTGCGCGCCCCGATCTCGATGGCCAGCATCATGCAGGAGCAAACCGGCGCACCATCGACCCAGACCGTACAGGCCGAGCAGGCGCCACGGTTGCAGGCGATCTTGGTTCCCATAAGGCCTAGCGGCCCCCGCAGCGCCTCGGCCAGCGTCATCCGCGGCTCTACCGCAAGCGTGTGCGCAGTCCCGTTGATGCTCAATTCAACTGAGACCGCCTCCGGCCCCACCACGGGCATGCCTGCACCCTGCGCCGCCTGTGCTTGACCTGCCAACGGCGTTACCGAACCGAGCATCGCCGGCCCCGCCGAGCCCAGCGCGGCACCGACGAGGAACGAGCGACGCGAAAGTTTGTGTTCCATGCCACCTCGGTCAAGAGCGCGCAAGCGATCACCCCCGCCGCCCGCCGCACCAGGCCCCTGGGGGCCCATCGGTTCGGGCCATCCCGATGTTGCTGGCTGGCGTCCGACCGCAGCAGCTAAGTTACGCACGATCGACTCTGACCGATATACGCGGAAGCGCGTACCCCGTTCAGGCGTCATGGTCTTTGCTCATGCCGTCGGCCGTTGCGGGCGGCTTTTGCGCCCCGCTTTTGCGCCCCGCTTTTGCGCCCGACATCGGCACCCGGACTCCGGCACCGTCTCTGGCACAAGTCGGCGCCGGCAGCGCCCGGCCGCGAAATGGGAACGCTCTTCGCAAAACGCCGTCCGGCCGCAGACAAAGCGGTGCGCTGCGGACACCCCTAAGCGACGGCTTTGCTCGCGCAAGAAGGCGCAAACCCGTTACGCGCACGCGCGTATACCGCCCTGCGAGTCCTGCGCGTAGCGTAGATGCCGTGGATGAGCTGCAACGACGACGCAAGCAACCGGGACCGCACGGATTCGGAGAGTGCGCGGCACGGGCGGGCGTGGGCGTTTTGCAGCCGTCGGCCAGGCCCGACGCACAGCCCGTCGGGGCAACGGAGCCGCGATGATCAACCGGTACGCGCCTGGCGCCGGCACAGGCAACTCGAGCTGGGCCGGCACAGGGGCGGAAAGCACCGGCGTCGCGGGTTGGGTGAAGGCGCCGGATGGTAGGTACGCGATTCGCGCGGCGACGAGCGACAAAAGTGCAACTGCGAACTGCGTCGCGGTCGATCAGCAACCACCGAGCTGGCAGCAGGCAGCGATGCTGTTTGCAAGGCGCGAGCGCATCGTCAGCGCCGTCTTGGAGGAATCGATCGTCGCCCGCAGCCGCGCAGGTTCTGGCAACCGCCAAAGAGCGTTGAAGCAAGGAGGAACGAAAAATGCAAGCAACCGAAACCAAAGGTGATATCGAAGCCGGCGCCAAGAGCGACATGGCCGCCACCAGCAAACCGGGAAGCGGCTTGGAACAGCGCCGAAGCAGCATTGCCACTTTGGCCTACTTTAAGGCGCAGGCGCGCGGCTTTGCGCCTGGCCGAGAGCTCGACGATTGGCTGCAGGCCGAGGCGGAGATGGCAGAACGGGAAGTGGCCGCGTAGGGTACGCGCAACCTTCGCCTTAGCGGGGCTCGGGCTTGCCGTACGTGGCCCAGGGTTTGGCGGCCTCGACACCAGGCGAATGGACGCGGGAGGTATCGCGCATCCCGATCTGCCCCACCGGTTATAGGATGGGAGGGATCCGAGCATGACCTGGCTCGCACAACGCACCCTTGGGTCCGCGGATGCGCCGGAGGTCATCGGCTCCGGATGTCTTGCGCTCCGGTACTCGGACTTGCCGCGTCCGGAGCGGTTTGACGCGCGGTTCAATTGAGCGGGGAGTACCCCATACCATGATGCCAACGCCGGAAACCCTTGCTCGTCTGCAACGGAGTCAGCTCGACGCCCTCGATGCGCTCACCAAAACCTGGATCCACGCGGGCCAGGAGATCGCCAGCGCCAACCTTGCAGCGGCACGCGCGATGCTAGGCGATGTTCAGCCGATCGCCGACCGTGCGCCGGACAATCGACCAAGCGCGCAAGGACCCGGCGCTGACCCGGATTTGGCGGCCATGGCCCAAGCGCTGTCGACTTACGCGGTGCAGTTGTTCGGTATTGCGCGTCGTGCCAGTGCGCAGCTGCTGCGCGTTGCCGGCGCGCAGGCAGACGGCACCAGCAACGGCGTTAGCGAGCTGGCGGGATTGGCGTTTCCCTCCGGTTCCTTCGGTTCGCAGGTTTCGGTCTTGTTTCTCAAAACTGCGTTCTCGGCGTCCAGAGTCTGGTTCGATGCTTGGACCAACAGCGCCACGCAACCCCCCGCCCCCAGTGCCCGCGCCTTGCCGCCGCCAACGGCGATCGCGAACGCGTGCGTGCAAAGGTAGGATCCCGGGCCAGCATAGAGCGGCGCTCGACACCGGCGCCTTGCGGCGGCGGACTCCGGGACTGGCCGCGAATCGATCCGACCGACGACCCCACCAGCGCGCCGTCGTACTAGTCGTTGCTCTCCCGCTCGGGCGTCGACCGAATGCGGTGTATCGCCAGGTCCGCGCCTGCGAACTCTTGCTCTTGACTCAGGCGCAAGCCAGAGACTTTCTTCAGCGTCCCGTAGACCAGCACCGAACCGCACAGCGCGACCCCGATCCCCGCGGCGGTCATGATGAGCTGCGCCATCAAGGACACGCCGCCGGTGCCGCCCAGTGCCGAGGAGCCGAAGATCCCTGCGGCGATCCCGCCCCACGCACCGCACAGGCCATGCAAGGGCCAGACGCCCAGCACGTCGTCGATGCGCCAGCGGTTCTGCGTGAGCGTGAAGGCGAGCACAAACAGGGCACCGGCGACCGCGCCGACAAACAGCGCGCCAACGGGATGCATCACGTCCGAACCGGCGCACACCGCGACCAAGCCGGCCAAGGGTCCGTTGTAGACAAATCCCGGATCGTTGCGACCGGCCACCAAGGCGGCCAGCGTTCCGCCCACCATGGCCATGAGCGAGTTGACCGCGACCAAGCCGGAAACCTTGTCGAGCGTCTGCGCGCTCATGACATTGAAACCGAACCATCCGACGGTCAGTATCCAGGCTCCGAGCGCCAAAAAGGGTATCGACGACGGGGGATGGGCCGCGCCCGAGCCGTCGCTACGGTAGCGACCGCGACGGGGCCCCAGCAGCAATACCGCCGGCAGCGCGATCCACCCGCCGACCGCGTGGACCACGACCGATCCGGCAAAATCATGAAATTCCGCACCGAAGTGCAATTTGAGCCAGTCCTGTATCCCCAAGGCGTGGTTCCAGCAGATTCCTTCGAAAAACGGGTAAATGAAACCGACCAGCACGAATGTGGCGATCAACTGCGGCGTAAAGCGCGCCCGCTCGGCGATCCCGCCCGAGACGATGGCCGGAACGGCCGCGGCAAAGGTCAGCAGAAAGAAGAACCGGACCAGTTCGTAGCCGCTTTTTTGCTGCAGCACATCCGCCCCGGAAAGAAAATTCACGCCGTAGGCGATGCTGTAGCCGATGAAAAAGTAGGCGAGCGTCGAGACGGAAAAGTCGCAAAGGATCTTGACGAGCGCGTTGACCTGATTCTTGGTTCGTACGGTCCCAAGCTCCAAGAAGGCAAATCCGGCATGCATCGCCAGCACCATGATGGCGCCCAGCAAGATGAAAAGCACATCGCTCCCAGCCTTGAGATCCTGCATATTCCCCCCGTGGATTGGCCGAGCGGTCCTACCCATGCAGATCAAAACTTGCCGGAAGGGGCCAGGCTCTTGGTATCTTCTTATCGTGCGTCTTATCGTGCGCTAGACGCGCGGCGCGCAGTCTAACCCAAGGCAGATGTGCAGCGGCCTTGGCCGTCCGGCAGGCCACCTTCCGCAGACTGGCGGTCCGGCACAACCGACCTCGCTTTCTGTGTCACCCGATCGCCGATTGCAAGCTGGCCTTTGTAGGCTTGCTGCCTGTCCGTTAGACTCAACCTACGAAGCAACGAATCGGGGACGCCGACGCCGCGCGTGCCTTTGGTTGACGGGGTAGCTAGGGATTCCGGTGGGCCAACTGCGACGACGGCCGCGCGAGCAGGCCGATGCACGAAATTTCATCCGATCGCAGGCTCTGCCTGCTCACGCGCATGCAGAGCAACCAGCCAGCGGCCGTCACGACGCTTGCCTGGGCCGAGACCGTACGGCCGCAATCGATGGGTGCCGCGGTTTACTTTCCCGAGACGGCCGGACGCCTGCGCGGCAGCTCGGCGCCGACGACGGCAGGACCAGGCGGTGACAGAACGCTCTTGGGGCGCGTGCATCAACACCGGCCTGAAAGGTCAGGTGGAGGAACCCGGTTTTGCGCAGGTCGTGACTGCCGGCGTCGCCACCCGTCTTGGCGTCGAACCGAGCGCGCGCATAGCCTGCGTGCCGGGCTCTAACGGCACGCTTGCCAGCGTCGCGATGACAGACTCGAGCCTCGAAGCCCGCGCCAACCGCATCTCGCGGGCCCTTGCGAGGCGGAGCGCAACCGGCACGGCGCGACAGAGGATCGAATTACTCGGCAAGGGCGGCGCATGAGCGTCTCCGGTCAAGGCGCGGCGCCCTCGTGAACGCTTCCCCCGCAAAAGGCACCTTCCGCTCCTTGAGCAGCTTCAATTACCGGCTGTGGGCCAGCGGCGCGCTCGTGTCCAATGTGGGGACCTGGATGCAGCGCACCGCCCAGGACTGGCTCGTGCTCACGCAGCTCACGCACAACAACGCGACCGCCGTGGGCGTGGTGATGGCGCTGCAGTTCGGCCCTCATCTTCTCTTGTTGCCGGTGACGGGCTTTGCCGCCGATCACCTGGACCGGCGCAAGCTGCTGATCGGCACACAGGCTGGCATGGGTGTGCTGGCGTTCGGACTGGGGATCCTCACCGTCGCCGGCGTGGTGCAGTTGTGGCATGTGTACGCCTTTGCCTTCTTGCTGGGCTGCGTCACCGCGTTTGATGCGCCGGCGCGTCAGACATTTGTCGCCGAGCTGGCCGGGGAAGCCGACTTGTCCAATGCCGTGGCACTCAATTCGGCATCCTTCAATGCCGCGCGGATGATCGGCCCGGCCGTCGCCGGCGTCCTGATCGCCTCGGTCGGTTCCGGTTGGGTCTTCCTGATCAACGCAGTTTCGTTTGCCGCCGTACTGCTCTCGTTGGCCCTGCTGCGCTTGGGCGAGCTGCATCGCCGCAGCAAAGCGGCGCGAACGCCGGGAAGCCTGGTCGAAGGCTTTCGCTACGTGAGCAAACGCCCCGACCTAAGGGCGATTTTGCTCATGCTTTTTTTGGTCGGCACGTTCGGACTCAACTTTCCGATCTTCATATCGACCATGTCGGTGACCGTGTTTCACGCCGGAGCGGGACAGTTCGGTCTGCTGACCTCCGCCATGGCTCTGGGCTCGGTCGCCGGCGCGCTACTGGCGGCCCAGCGGGCCCGACCGCACCTCGGATTGCTGCTGACGGCCGCCACGATCTTCGGGCTCAGCTGCGCCCTGGCGGCGATCATGCCCAACTACGGGCTCTTTGGCCTGGTGCTCATCGTCATCGGCGTGTTTGCACAGACCTTCACGACTTCGACCAACAGCTTGGTGCAGCTATCCACCGAACCGCTGATGCGCGGACGGGTGATGGCGATCCTGATGGCCATCATCTTGGGCTGCACACCTTTCGGCGCGCCGATCGTCGGTTGGGTGGCCGATGCGCTCGGACCGCGCTGGGCGCTGGGCGTAGCCGCCGCTTCGGGCTTTGCCGCAGCGCTGGTCGCGATCCGATTTCTAGCCAAGTACCGCCACCTGCGCGTGCACATCGAGGCTGGGCGCCTGCGCCTGGCAATCGACAGCCTCGAATCCACGGTCGACGCGCCACCGTCCGATCCGCACTCGAGCGGGCGGGCTTAGTCCGGCGCAGGATCCGCTCCAGGCGCGGCGCTCGGCCAATCGGGCAAACGGCGTGGCGGCCGATTACAGGAGCGTGCCCGACGGCTCTTTTTTGGCGCTGCGACGCCCCCGCCTCCGGATGGCCTCGCGGCTTGCTTTGGCTGCCGTGGCGGCGACCGGTGCTGCAATGCGCGCATTCAGTGCGTCGACTTGGGTTGCCAGGTCCTGAATGCGGCCGGCCGCCAGCTCGTTGTCGCGCCGGGCCACGGCCAAAGCGGCCGATTGTTCCGCCGCGATGCTCCTGGCCGTGAAATCGCGCACGCAGACCGCGTTGATCCTGCCGTCGTGACGCTCGATGCGGAGAATCGCGTCCTGCGCCAGCTCGACCGCCGAGGACCTGCTTCGCCGCCAGCGCCGCCGACAGTTCGGTGGCGGTCTTGAAACTCCATTGCGATTTGGTCAAGGCATGCTCCGGGTGAGTTTTTGCAACTTGCCGGATGATGCTTGGTTTTGCTCGCGACCGCTAGACAGCCATTGCTGACGCAGGACAGCTTAGACCCCGTTTCCATCGAAACGGGGCTCCAATTCCTGATTTGACGCGTTTTCTCAACGCGAACCGGTTTCCACTTCGCTGGAAAACGCTCTATCCCGGCAGCATCCGCTGCATGATGCGGTCGCGGTAGATGAAAAGGTGGGCCAGCGCCGAGGCGACGTGGAGGCCGATGAACACCAGCAACGCCCATTCCGCCGCCTGATGCAGGCCGTCGATCGCCTTGCCGGCCGCGGCGTTGTCGGATGCCAGCATCGGCAGCGGGAAAAGGTAGAAAACGAGACCCCCCAGCCGCGGAACGATGCGAACAGCCAGCCGGACAGCGTGGTTGCCAGCACCAGAACGTAGAGAATCCAGTGCACGGCCTCCGCGCTGAGCCGCTGCCAGGGCGGCAGCGAGCTCTCCGGCGCCACCGGGTGGGCAAGGCGCCAGGCGAAGCGGAGCACGATCAGCACCAGGATGGTGATTCCAAAGGAGATGTGGAAGGTCATGCCGGCGCCGGGCTTCATGTCGCGGTGGAGGTCCGGCATCAGCCAGCCGATCAGGTACTGCACCAGCAGCAGCGCGACGACGAGCCAGTGAAACACCTTCGCGGTGGTGCCGTATTGCAGACGAGCGGTCATGAGATTCCTCGATCGACGTTGGCAGGGAGAGGCCTGACGCACGCGGCACGGCCGCGTTTCGTCAGGGTTGGAAGGGGCGTGCGGTGGTGTGCGACATCGGGTTGACGGGGCCGGCGGCGGTGCCGCGGTCGCTGGTGCCGGGATTGCTGCCGGGGACCGGAAACGCGTATCCGACGATGGTCTTGACGACCCAGCGGTCGGACGCGGGCGTCAAGCCGTAACCGACGCCGAAGTCGACGTCGAAGACGCCGAGCTTGAAATCGGTCACCGCGAACAGCGTGTGCTGCTGATCGGCGAGCTTGGCGAAGTCGCCGATCTTGCCGAAATCGGCGTAATATTCCAGGCCCGACGAACGTATCCGGCGCGAGCTTGCGCGCCACGCGCGCGGCGGGCGTGAAGTCGGCCTCGCCATATCTGTCCGAAGCTGACGTCGACGATCGGGTTGACGATGAATTCCCAGTCCGCGTTGCGGACGCCGATGATGGGACGGATCTCCAGCCCAAATCTCGGTCTGCGAGAATTTCGGGGTGGTGTTGCTGAACTCGAAATTGACGCCATAGAAGAAGTTGCGCTGTTCGGCATTCGGCGAGACGAACAGGGTCCGCAGCTTGAAGGAGTCCGACAGGAATTGCTGGTCCTTGATCGCGAACGGCAGATAGAGGCCGAGTTCCCACCAGTCGGTGACGCCATAGGCGAATTCCGGCGTGCCGTTGATGCTGTTATTGGAGACGAGGCCGCCGGGAAACGGCGGGTCCTTGACGCCGAGCGGGACATAATTGAGGTGCTGCTGGATCGTGAACTGGCCGGGCGCGGCGATGCCGGCATTGTAGACCTGGATTTCGTCGGTGGCCTTCGCCGGCTGCGCCGCCGCGACGCGAAACGCCGCGCCGGCCAGCAGGCCGAGGCGCCGGGAGCTGGATCCGAGACCGTGTTCCATCATCGCTTCCTGCGCTAGGCCGCTCCGATGAGAATACCGACCGCGAGCACGATGGCGCCGCCGAGCACGATCTGGAACACCGCCTGCAGGAACGGCGTGTCCATGTAGCGCGCGCGGATATAGGCGATCGCCCACAATTCGAAGAACACCACGACGCCGGCGATCGCGGTCGCGATCCAGAACGCGTTGGCCCAGCGGTCCGGCACCAGATAGGGCATGGTATGGCCGAGGCCGCCGAGCGTCGTCATCAGGCCGCAGGTCACGCCGCGCAGCCAGGGCGAACCGCGTCCGGTCAGCGAGCCGTCGTCGGACAGGGCTTCGGCAAAGCCCATGCTGATGCCGGCGCCGATCGAGGCGGCAAGGCCGACCAGGAAGGTCTGCCAGTTGTGATGGGTGGCGAAGGCGGCGGCGAACAGCGGCGCCAGCGTCGACACCGAACCGTCCATCAATCCGGCGAGACCCGGCTGCACATATTGCAGCACGAACACGCGCCGGCGCGTCTTGTCCTCTTCGGCGCGCACGTCCGGGCTGAGGATCTTGTCGGTCAGCCTGGCCGCGACATTTTCGTGGCCCTTTTCCGCCTCGGCGAGATCGCCGAGCAGCCGGCGGACGCCGACATCCTGGGTCTGTTCGGCCGCCTTGACATAGAACCGCTCGGCCTCGAACTCCATCGTCGAGGCTTCCTTGCGGATGGTGTCGAGCGACAGGTTCTTGGTCAGCCAGATCGGCCGCCGGCGCAGAAATCCCTTGACGTTTTCGCGGCGAATCGGCGGCAGGTTGGGGCCGAAACGCTTTTCGTACATTTCCAGCAGCATGTGGCGATGGCCTTTTTCCTCCTCCGCCATCTCCTCGAATATCTTGGCCGATTCCGGATAGCGCTCGGTGAGATCCTCCGCGAAAGCTCATGTAGATGCGGCTGTCTTCCTCCTCGGCGGAAATCGCAACCGCCAGCACTTCGCGTTCGGTCAAATCGGCGAAATTCTTCATCAGGGAAGTCCCAGCATGACTTTAGAATGGTTCTAAAGTATATAGAGGTTGGCGCGAGTAGGGTCAAACGCAGCGCGGCGTAAGCGAAGGGGCGTTACTGTTATCTTCCTCTTCTGCAAATGGAACCGTTACAGACGGAGCCCGTTCGAGTTCTTGTCACGGGAACGTCAACCGGAGTTCTGATGGACAAGGTCAAATACCGCTTGAACGATCCGCGGCTGGCGCCGCGCGGACCAAGCTCGAAATTCCCGGCTGGGCCGGCAAGCGCGAGCCCCGCGCCGACGGTTCGCGCGAGCAGGTGTGGCATTGCGTGCCGTTCTCCGAAGGCGCGCAATACGGCATCGAGCTGTTCTATCCCTACGACAACGAACTGCATGTCACGACCAGGGACGGCCGTCTGCATCTCGAAGGCGATTGGGGACCGCCGCCGGACGGCGGCGTGCAGTGGCCGCCGTTCCGGAATTTCGGCGACACATTCTACACCTACCAGATCCTGCTCGATCTCAAGGTCGAAAAGGGCATGGCGATCCGGACCGAACCGCATCCGCGGTTCTATACCGACCGCACCGACACGGTGCCGATCGCGGTGCCGGCGCTGGTGCGCAACTGGTGGCCGATGATGTTCTTCTGCGTGTTCAAGGCGCCGGCCGAGGGCCGCACCCACATCTTCCGGCCGAACGAGCCGTTCGCGCAGATCATCGTGATCCCCGAGGAGGCCGATTTCGAACTCGAGCCGATGGGCGAGGAGGAAGCGGCCGAGCGCGAGCTGCAGGCGCGGCGCATCTACCACAGCCGGCCGACGCTGTCGGCCGGGACCGAATGGACCTCGGCGACCGACACCGTGTTCGACGGCACCTACCGGCATCTGCACCGCGCGGCGAAGGAAAAGGCCCGCCAGGAATAGAGCGGATCGGAGCCGGCCAAGCGCCTCGCCGCACAAAAAAACGGGACCCGAGGGTCCCGTTTTCGCATCATCGGATGCCGCCCGACTTCAATAGTCGCGGCGGTAGAAGCTGTGATGATGGTGGTGGTGATGGTGGTGACGGATATCGCGGCGGCACGATCGACGACCCGGGGAGCGTATCTGCGATATTGGCTGTGATGGTGATGATGATGGTGGTGTTCGATGTAGACTGCGCCAGCTGGACGTTTTCGTTCGCCGACGGAGCGGGCGCGATTCGTCGACAGCCTGCAGCAGCGCTGCGGCGTTCGGGATCGGCTCCAGCAGGTCGGCGAAGGAATTGGCCCGCAAGACGTCGGCCGGGGCCGGAGACGGCGCGGCCTCGGCGGCGTTGAATGCCCCGAGCGTCGCCACCGCTCCCAAAAGTCCAGCGATCTTCTTTTCCATATCGCTCTCCTCCAGTGACTGTCGCCGGGCGCAATGCCGGCAGTCGGCAACGCAGGCCTCGGACAATCGTTCCCGCGAGCATGCGTGTCGATTGCGGCGATAACGAGTCTCACCGGGCGCGCGTGCTCCGCAGCCTGCTTCAGGAATTGCAGCAGCAAGTGGACAACCTGCTCCGGCTGCTCCTGCTGCACCCAATGGCCGGCGCCATCGACGAGGTGGCAGCCGAGCATCCGGGTGCAGGCGCTGTCGTTGCATTGTCTCAAAGACGCCCGGGCTCTGGTAGGTGCCCCAGTCCTGTTTGCCGGAGATGAAACAGGAGGGCACGTCGATCGTGCGGCCTGACCAGGTTGCGAGTTCGGCGGCGAATTCGCCCAGGTGCCGCAGCGGTACCATTGCAGCCCGCCCTGGAAGCCGGTGCGCGCATATTCGGTGCTGTAAAGGCGAGCTCGCGGTCGGGCAGCCATCGGTTGGCGGCGATCTCGGCCGCGGAGGGCATTTCGGCTGCGACGGTCTGCGCCATGCTTGGGCCGAGTCCATCACGTAATAGGTCGGCAGCTTGGCGAGTTCCTCGGCGGTCCAGGACTTGAGCGGATGAGGCCTGTTGCCGCTTCCAGTCCGCGCTCTTGTAATGGTAATAGGCGCGCAGAAAGGCGTGCAGGCCTTGCGCGCACTCGCGCATATTGGCATCGGCCTCGCGCGTCGAGTAATACCATTGGTAATGTTTTCGCGGGGGCTGCAGCGGCGCCAGCGCCGCGATGCACGGGGTCGGCGAGGCCTGGTGGCGGCGGCGGCCGCGTCGCAGTCGGTATCGAAAGGCAGCGGCGGCGGGCCGGCAAACGGCGCGCTCATCAGCGCTACCGAGCGGAACACGTCCGGCCGCAGCAGCGCGCACCAGGCCGCGACGGGCGAGCCGAAATCGTGCCCGACGACTGCCGTCGACCGAGCGGTAGCCGAGCGCGACACCAGCCCGAGCGCGTCGCGCACCAGGTTGAGCATGCGGAAGCAGGCGAGGTCGCCGTCGTAGTCGGCGTCCCAGCCGGTGGTGCGGCCATAGCCGCGCTGGTCCGGCGCGATCACGTGATAGCCCGCTTCCGCCAGCGGCAGCATCACTTTGCGCCAGCTGTAGGCGAGTTCGGGAAAGCCGTGCAGCAGCAACACGCAGGGCCGGCCGTCGGTGTCTCGAAGCCAGCCTCCAGCACATGCATGCGCAGGCCGTTGATGCCGTCGACGAAGCGCGAGCGGATGCCGGGGGGAGGGGGATGTCGGGGAAGGGTGTCGGTAGTCATACGCCGCGCGCTCCGATCCTCATGGTGGGAGGCGCGCCGCGAAGCGCGTGCTTCAGGAGCGCCGTCTCGAACCATGGTGGCATGTATCGCTCATCCGTCGAGACGCGTGCAGGGGCCGCTCCCGGGGATGACGGCTGTGAACTCCAGGTGGGGGAAAACTTTGCTCTGGCGGTACCGATGGGTCCAACATACCGGTATTCCGGGAACGTCAGATGAAGGAAACAGGGAGGCGGCGAATGTTCGCCCCAGGATCGATATCCATCCGGCCTCCGGCGGAACCTCGGCCGAAGCGTTATCTGGCAGGCCTGCTCCTTGCTGTCGCTGTCCATGCGGCCGAGATGGAGTCGCTGACGGATAAATTACCGCACGCCTATATCGGAGAATTCCTCTGGGACGGCGACAAGACTGTGCAGAACGTCGTCGTCACCTTTGATGCCGTGCGAGCGCTGGAACCGCAGAATGCGGAAGCGCTCGGGTGCGGCTCCTACCAGGTGAATCGCCAAGTCACCATGATCCGAGTGCGGATGTTTGTAAGATTGCCCGACCTGACAGCGGAGATTCTCGAACTCTCACCGGAAGGCAGCGGGACCTTCGAGACCGACGGAAGTCATCGCGGCAAGCTGTCCAAGGACCTTCAGAGCATCGATGCTCGATGGACCACCAGGACCTCCGGACAGCGCGGCGAACTGCACCTGCGCGCGTCACCATCCGCCGTTTGTGCTCCGGCATCTTCGCTGTAGCACCGCACCTTGCGGGAGAACGCGGCGGCTCTCCACAAGGAGCAGGGATGTTTACGCCGTCGCTTTCGTCGGCCAGTATTTGTCGCGCAGATGCCGCTTCACCAGCTTGCCGGTGGGGGTGCGCGGCAGTTCGGCGGCGAAGTCGATGCTTTTCGGGCATTTGATCGGCGACAAATGCTGGCGGCAGAACGCGATCAGCTCGGCCTCCAGCTCCTTGCCCGCCTTGGCCATGTCGTGCGGCTGCACGACGGCCTTGACCTCTTCGCCCATCTCCTCGTTCGGCACGCCGAACACCGCGACGTCGGCGACCCCGGGGTGGGTGATCAGCACGTCCTCGGTCTCCTGCGGATAGATGTTCACGCCGCCGGAGATGATCATGTAGGACTTGCGGTCGGTGAGATAGAGATAGCCTTCCGCGTCGAGATAGCCGATGTCGCCGAGCGTCGACCAGCCCTTGGCGTTGTAGGCGCGCTTGCGGTCTTCGCGGGATCGTTGTGATAGGCGAACACCGGCGCGTCGGCGAAATAGACCGTGCCGATCTGCCGGCGGCGGCAATTCCTCGTCGTTCTCGTCCAGATCTGATCTTGCCGACCACGGCGCGGCCGACGGTGCCGCGATGGTCAGCCATTGCTGCGAGGTCGAGACGGTGACGCCGTTGCCTTCGGAGCCGGCGTAATACTCGATCAGGATCGGGCCCCACCATTCGATCATCTTGGCCTTGACGTCGATCGGGCAGGGCGCGGCGGCATGGATCGCGCCTTTCAGCGAGGAACGTCGTAGCGGGTGCGCACTTCCTCCGGCAGCTTCAGCATCCGCACGAACATGGTCGGCACAAGCTGCGACTGGGTGATCTTGTATTTCTCGACCAGCTTCAGG
>CAVSPM010000040.1:0-28537 GCA_963729785.1 uncultured beta proteobacterium
TGAGGCCAACATCGTAACCATCTGCCTCGCGGGAGACAATCCCGATGTCACCACCTCGATCGTCGGAAGGCCCGCGATTTTTATCACGCTTCTTTCGGCGCACGCCAACATAGTCAACTACAAACCATCTTCCCGGCTTCCAAAGGTCATCAAATGAGAGAAGAAAAAATAGCCCCCCGGCTGTTTTTCGCAATGTTGGCAATTCTGACGATAATCGGGGCCGTTCTCAGAATTTACTGGCTGGCGGACACCCAACCCACTGGAGATGAGTTTTATACGATCGCAGAGGCATTCGATTACATGGTGCGCGGCCATTATGGCCTCGAAATGTGGCATCATCCCAAGCTCCGCGATATATTCGTTTTCTGGGCTATCAAGCTCTTCGGAACTAACGCGGAAGGATTTCGTTTGGCGAGCATCGTATTCGGTATCCTGACAATTCCCCTGACCGGTCTTGTTGCCAGACGCCTGACCCGTTCCGACGCTGCCGCATTGCTCGCATCACTCTTTATGACGCTAGACGCAATTCATATCGAGCTTTCCCGGCAGGCAATCCAGGAAGTATATATGCCGTTTTTCCTTCTTCTCGGCATTTATCTCGCTTTGCGCTACAGAGATAGCAATAATGCGGTGTTGCTCGTTTTCTCCGGCGTGATTTTCGGGTTGGGACTGGCAAGCAAATGGAATGTCGCAATTCCTCTCGCCGACTACAACGGCAAGCAGCACGTCCCGGTGTACATCGGCGAGCAGATGGTCGGCCACAAGCTGGGCGAGTTCGCGCTGACCCGCACCTTCAAGGGCCACGCCGCGGATCGCAAGACTTCGTCCCCGGCGAAGAAGTAAGAGGGAAACGGCAATGGAAACCACGGCTTCATATCGCGGCGTGCGGCTGTCGGCGCAGAAGGGCCGGCTGGTGGCCGACCTGATCCGCGGCAAGACCGGTCGACAAGGCGCTCAACATCCTGGCCTTCACGCCCAAGAAGGCGGCCGGCATGATCAGCAAGCTGCTCGAGTCGGCGATTGCCAACGCCGAGCACAACGACGGCGCCGACATCGACGAGCTGCGCATCACGAGCATCTACGTCGAGCAGGGCCCGACGCTGCGGCGCTTCACGCGCGCGCCAAGGGCCGCGGCACGCGCATCAGCAAGAAGAGCTGTCATATCTACATTGCGGTCGGCGACGGAAAGAAAGAGTAGGTAACGCATGGGCCAGAAGATCAATCCGACCGGATTCCGACTCGCGGTTTCGCGCAATTGGAATTCGCGCTGGTACGCGACCGGCAAGGAATTCAGCCGCATGCTCGGCGAGGATCTGCAGGTTCGCGATTTCCTGCGCACGCAAGTTGCGCAACGCGTCGGTCGGGCGCATCCTCATCGAGCGGCCCGCGAAGAACGCGCGCATCACGATCTTCTCGGCGCGGCCGGGCGTCGTCATCGGCAAGAAGGGCGAGGACATCGAGACCCTGAAGGCTCGAACTGCAGAAGATGATGGGCGTGCCGGTGCCACGTCAACATCGACGAGATCCGCAAGCCCGAGCTCGACGCGCAGCTGATCGCCGACTCGATCACCCAGCAGCTCGAGAAGCGCATCATGTTCCGCCGCGCGATGAAGCGCGCGATGCAAAACGCCATGCGCCTTGGGGCGCAGGGCATCAAGATCATGAGCGCCGGGCGGCTGAATGGCATCGAGATCGCGCGCACCGAGTGGTATCGCGAAGGGCGCGTGCCGCTGCACACCTTGCGCGCGGACATCGATTATGGCTTCTCCGAAGCCAAGACGACCTACGGCGTCATCGGCGTCAAGGTGTGGGTCTACAAGGGCGACACGCTTGGCGCACGGACGCCGCCGCCGAAGCGGCGGCCACGCCGCCGGAGCGCGACGATCGGCGGCCTCCGCGTCGCCCTGCCGGCGAGCGCCGCCGTCCACGCACGGGGCCCCGCGCCGCGGCCGCGCAAACCCGAGGTTGCCGCCGAAGGTGCGCGCAGCGGCGGTGCTGCGCCGGGTGCGCGCCGGCCCTGCCGAAGAGGGTGCCAAGCCGGCTGTCAAGCGCGTGCGCAAGGTGGCGGTCAAGGCCGATGCCAAGGCGACGCCGATGGCAAGACCGCCGAAGGCGCGGCGGCGGAGGTCAACCGGCCGACGACAAGGGTGGGGCGCAGTAGCCCAACGGGCGGCACGCTGGATGGAAAATGGCCCTGGGCCGCAGGTTCGAATCGGACCGAGTGCCCGGGGAGGATCTGACCGCGAGACGGTGCGCGGCGAGGAATGAAAGAACTAGGGGTCGACTCAATTCGATCCCCCGGAGAAACACGATGCTGCAACCTGCACGACGCAAGTATCGCAAGGAACACAAGGGCCGCAACACGCGGCATCGCCACGCGCGGCGCCAAGGTGTCGTTCGGCGAATTCGGCCTGAAGGCCACAGAGCGCGGCCGGCTGACCGCGCGCCAGATCGAGGCCGCGCGCCGCGCCATCACGCGCCACATCAAGCGCGGCGGCCGCATCTGGATCCGGATTTTCCCGGACAAGCCGATTTCGCAGAAGCCGGCGGAAGTGCGCATGGGCAACGGCAAGGGCAATCCGGAGTACTACGTCGCCGAGATCCAGCCGGGCAAAGTGCTGTATGAAATGGACGGCGTCGACGAGGCGATCGCGCGCGAAGCGTTCACGCTTGGCGGCGGCCAAGCTGCCCTTGAAGACCGTGTTCGTCGCGCGGCAGCTGGGCGCGTAGTAAGGATAGGCAAGAGGGTACGTAAGGGGATTTCCATGAAAGCCAAAGAACTGCGCGCCAAGAACGACGCTGCGCTCGAGACCGAGTTGCGCGACCTGCTCAAGGCGCAATTTTCCGCTGCGCATGCACGGGCGACCCAGCAGCTGCAGAACCACACCCAGCTGCGCAAGCTGCGCCGCGACATCGCCCGCGTGCGCACCGTCATGACCGAGAAAGCGAACAGCCAAATGATGTCCGCCAACCCACAAGCCCCGGCCACCGCGGCCGCATCGTTGCAGCGCACCCTGGTGGGCCGCGTGATCAGCAACAAGATGGACAAGACGGTGACGGTGCTGGTCGAGCGCCGCGTCAAGCACCCGGTTTACGGCAAGATACATCGTCCGGTCGACCAAGCAGCACGCGCACGACGCGAGCAACGAGATCAACGAGGGCGACTTGGTCGAGATCGCGGAAACGCGCCCGCTGTCGCGGACCAAGTCTTGGACCGTGACGCGCGTCGTCGAGGCCGCGCGCGGCTGAGCGCCGCGTCGCCGCGCTTGGCTTGCCGGGCGAGCGCAAACGCCGGAAAACCCGCCCTTGACCGACTTGCAATTCGGGCAGAATTCGCGTTAAAATGTAAAGCTTACGAGGTGAAAACCGGCTCGCCGGGCGCCTCGTGGTTGTAGGGCAGTCGCAAGAGCAGCACCCGCAGCAGGACCCGCAAGACCCGCTACGTACTTCGGACCGCGCCGATTGCGCGATCCGCCTCCCCGAACGGGACCAAGACTGACCGCCGACCACGCCGTCATGCTGGAGCAGCGCTCCACAGGCGGTGTGATGGCGGGACAAGTTGGGACGAACGATGATTCAAATGCAGTCGATGCTCGACGTGGCCGACAACACCGGCGCGCGGTCCGTCATGTGCATCAAGGTGCTGGGCGGCTCCAAGCGCCGCTATGCCGACATCGGCGACGTGATCAAGGTGAGCATCAAGGATGCCGCGCCGCGCGGCCGCGTCAAGAAAGGCGAGGTCTACAGCGCCGTGGTGGTGCGCACCGCCAAGGGCGTGCGCCGCGCCGACGGCTCGCTGATCAAGTTCGACAGCAACGCCGCGGTGCTGCTCAACGCCAAGCTCGAGCCGATCGGCACGCGCATCTTCGGCCCGGTGACGCGCGAGCTGCGCACCGAGCGCTTCATGAAGATCGTGTCGCTGGCGCCCGAAGTGCTTAGGGGCGTCAGTCACGAGGCGCCAGGCCGGTGCGGCCGGCCCCGCACGGCAAGCGATCAACAGGACATCGCAGAATCCGATGCAACAAGATTCGCAAAGGCGACGAGGTCATCGTCATCACCGGCAAGGACAAGGGCAAGCGCGGCACGGTGCTCGCAGCGCGTCGACGACGCAGCACCTGCTGGTCGAGGGCGTCAACGTGGTCAAGAAGCACGTCAAGCCCAACCCGATGAAGGGCAGCACCGGCGGCATCGTCGACAAGACGATGCCGATCGACCAGTCCAACGTGCGATGTTCAACCCGGCGACCGGCAAGGGCGATCGCGTCGGCATCAAGCTGCAAGTCGACGGCAAGAAGGTGCGCGTGTTCAAGTCGCAGCGGCGAATCCAGGTCGGCAGCCGCGCCTGAAGGCGCACCTGCAGCCCCGGAGCAGATCCACGACCATGGCCCGTCTGCAAGACATCTACCGCGAGAAGATCGTCCCCGAGTTGATCGCGAAGTTCGGCTACAAGTCGGCGATGCAGGTGCCGCGCATCACCAAGATCACGCTGAACATGGGCGTGGGCGAGGCGGTGGCGACAAGAAGATCATGGACGCCGCCGTCGGCGACATGACCAAGATCGCCGGCCAGAAGCCGGTCGTCACCAAGACGCGCAAGGCGATCGCCGGCTTCAAGATCCGCGAAGGCCTGGCCGATCGGCTGCATGGTGACGCTGCGCGGCGTGCGCATGTACGAGTTCCTCGACCGTTTCGTCACCGATCGCGCTTGCCGCGCGTGCGCGACTTCCGCGGCATCTCGGGCAGCGGCCTTCGACGGCCGCGGCAACTACAACATCGGCGTCAAGGAGCAGATCATTTTCCCCGAGATCGAGTACGACAAGATCGACACGCTGCGTGGCATGAACATCAGCATCACGACCACCGCGAAGACCGACGAGGAGGCCAAGGCCCTGCTCGCCGCCTTCAGGTTCCCGTTCAAGAACTGAGGTGCACGTATGGCAAAACTAGCCGTCATCAACCGTGAAGCCAAGCGCGCCGCAGCTGGTGGAGAAATTCGCCGACAAGCGCGCGGCGCTGAAGGCCGATCGTCAACGACGTCAGACGCTGTCGAGGAAGAGCGCCTGCATGCGCCGCCTGCAGCTGCAGAAGCTGCCGCGCAACGCCAACCCGACGCGCTTGCGCAACCGCTGCGCCCTGACCGGCCGGCCGCGCGGCAAGTTCCGCAAGTTCGGCCTGGGCCGCAACAAGATCCGCGAAGCTCGCGATGCGCGGGCGACATCCCTGGCATGACCAAGGCCAGCTGGTAAGGCCGGAGCCATCGAACTATGAGCATGAGTGATCCGATCGCCGACATGCTGACCCGCATCCGCAATGCGCAGCGTGTGGAGAAGAACGAAGTGGCGATGCCGTCGTCGAAGCTGAAGGTGGCCATCGCCCAGGTGCTGAAGGACGAGGGCTACATCGAGGGCTTCGAGGTGGCAGGCGCCAGCGCCAACGGCGAGCGCCAAGCATCCGAACTGCGATCGGTCTGAAGTACTACGCCGGGCGGCCGGTGATCGAGCGGATCGAGCGCGTCTCCCGGCCCGGCCTGCGCATCTACAAGGGCCGCGACGAATGCCGCAGGTCATGAACGGCCTGGGCGTGGCGATCGTCTCGACGCCGCAGGGCGTGATGACCGACCGCAAGGCGCGCAGATCAGGGCGTCGGCGGCGAAGTGCTGTGCTACGTCGCCTGATCGCGGGAGAACGACATGTCCCGCGTCGGCAAGATGCCGGTCGCCTTGCCCAAGGGCGTCGAAGCGCAACTCGCTGCGGACCAAATCACGGTCAAGGGCCCCAACGGCACGCTGACGCGCAGCGCTGTCACCCGCTGGTCGAGCGATCAAGATCGCCGACGGCAAGATCGAATCTTCGCGCCGGCCGACGAGTCGCGCGAGGCCAAGGCGATGAGCGGCACCATGCGTGCGCTGGTGGCCAACATGGTCGAGCGGCGTGAGCAAGGGCTTCGAGCAGAAGCTCAATCTGGTCGGCGTCGGGCTATCCGCGCCCAGGCCCAGGGCGACAAGCTGAACCTGTCGCTCGGTTTTTCGCACCCGGTGGTGCACGACATGCCGGCGGGCATCAAGGTCGAGACGCCGACGCAGACCGAGATCGTCATCAAGGGCGCCGACAAGCAGCGTCGTGGGCCAGGTGGCCGCCGAGGTCCGCGCCTACCGGCCGCCCGAGCCCTACAAGGGCAAGGGCGTGCGCTACGCCGACGAGACGCGTGGTCCTGAAAGAGACCAAGAAGAAGTGAACCGGTCGAGCTCAATGCCATGATCAACAAGAAAGCAGTCACGACTGCGCCGTGCTCGCGCCAGACCCGGGCGCGCATCGAACTGCAACGCGCGCACCGGCTTGACGGTGCACCGCTCCAACCAGCACATCTACGCCAGCGGTGATCTCGCGCCGACGGCGGCAAGGTGCTGGCCGCCGCCTCGACGCTCGAGACAGGAGGTTCGCAACGAGCTGTCCGGCGCCAAGGGCAATGGCGGCAACGTCGCCGCCGCCAAGCTGGTCGGCGCGCGTCTGGCGCGCAAGGCCAGCGCCGCAGGCATCGAGAAGGTGGCGTTCGACCGTTCCGGCTTCCGCTTACCACGGCCGCGTCAAGGCGCTGGCGGAAGCCGCGCGCGAAGCCGGCCTGAAGTTCTAGGAGCCGCACATGGCGAGGATATCAAGATGGCAAAGAATCTCGCGCGAAGCCAGCGCGACGACGGGATGCGCGAAAAGATGATCGCGGTCAACCGCGTCACCAAGGTCGTCAAGGGCGGCCGCATCCTCGCGCTTCGCGGCGCTGACCGTGGTCGGCGACGGCGACGGCCGCATCGGCATGGGCAAGGGCAAGGCGCGCGAAGTGCCGGTCGCGGTGCAAAAGGCGATGGAGCGGCGCGCCGCAGCATGGGCCGCATCCCGCTGAAGAACGGCACGCTGCACCACACGGTCATCGGCAAGCACGGCGCGGCCAAGGTCATGCTGGCGCCGGCCGCCGACGGCGCCGGCATCATCGCCGGCGGCCCGATGCGCGGCGATCTTCGAAGTGATGGGCGTGCACAACATCGTGGCCAAGTCGCACGGCTCGACCAACCCGTACAACATGGTGCGCGCCACGATCGAGGCGCTGCGAGCGCTGCGCACGCCGGCCGAGATCGCCGCCAAGCGCGGCAAGACGGTCGAAGAAATCCTCGGCTAAGGGTGGCATCTTGACTACGGCAGCAAACACGGCAGTGCGATCGAAGAAGCTGCAAGACGGTCAAGGTGACGCTCGTCAAGAGCGTGGCCGGCACCAAGTCGGACCACCGCGCCACGGTGCGTGGGCCTGGGCCTGCGGCGCATGAACAGCAGCCGCGTGCTCGAGGACACGCCCGCGGTGCGCGGCATGATCAACAAGGTCGCCTACCTGGTTCAGGTCGGCTGAAAGAACGGAATCGGCTATGCGTCTGAACACCATCAAGGCCTCCGCCGGGCTCCAAGAGCTCGCGCCACCGCGTCGGCCGCGGCATCGGCTGCGGCTTGGGCAAGACCGCGGGCCGCGGCCACAAGGGCCAGAAGTCGCGTTCCGGCGGCTTCCACAAGGTCGGCTTCGAGGGCGGCCAGATGCCGCTGCATCGGCGCCTGCCCAAGCGCGGCTTCAAGTCGCTGACGCGCCGGTACGACGGCGAGGTGCGGCTGTCGCAGATCTGCAGAGCCTGGGCGTCGACGAGATCGATCTGCTGGCGCTCAAGCAGGCCGGCATCGTCCCGACGCTGGCCCAGATGGTCAAGCATCATCAAGACCGGCGAGCTGTCCGCGCAGCGTCAAGGTGCGCGGCATCGGGCGTGACGCGCGGGCGCCAAGGCCGCGATCGAGGCGGCCGGCGGCACGCGTCGACGCCGCGGCGGACGCCTGAACCGCGGCAACGCACACGCAGAACCGACCAAGGATCAACGTGGCAACCCAGCAAGGCAGTTTGGCCAAGAGCGGCAAGTACGGCGACCTGAGAAGGCGCGCGGTCTTCCTGCTGCTCGCGCTGGTCGTCTATCGCATCGGGGCGCACATCCCCGTGCCGCGGATCGATCCGGACCGTTCTGCGCCAGGTCTTCAACAGGCAGCAGGGCGGCATCCTCGGCCTGTTCAACATGTTCTCGCGGCGGCGCGCTGTCGCGCTTCACCGATCTTCGCGCTCGGCATCATGCCGTACATCTCGGCGTCGATCATCATGCAGATGATGACCTACGTGCTGCCGTCGCTCGAGGCGCTGAGCAAGGAAGGCGAGTCGGGCCGGCGCAAGATCACGCAGTACACGCGCTACGGCACCGTTGCTGCTGGCCACCTTTCAGCGTACCTGGCCATCGCGTCGCGCTCGAGTCGGCTGCCCGGACTGGTGATCGAGCCCGGGCTGATGTTCCGCTTCGTCGGCGTCGTTTCGCCTGGTCACCGGCACGATGTTCCTGATGTGGCTGGGCGAGCAGATCACCGAGCGCGGCCTGGGCAACGGCATATCGATCATCATCTTCTCCGGGATCGTCGCCGGGTTGCCCAGCGCGCATCGGCCGCCTGTTCGAGCTGGTGCGCACCGGCGCGCTTGGGCTATCTCGCGTTCTTCTGTCATCGTGATCCTGGTCCTGGCCGTCACCGCTGCGGTGGTCTTCGTCGAGCGCGGCCAGCGCAAGATCCTGGTCAACTACGCCAAGCGCCAGGTCGGCAACAAGGTCTATGGCGGGCAGAGCTCGTACCTGCCGCTCAAGCTCAACATGTCCGGCGTGATTCCGCCGATCTTCGCCTCGCTCGATCATCCTGTTTCCGGCCACCATGGCCGGCTGGTTCGCGACCGGCGAGGCACGCGCTGGCTACGCGACCTTGCCGGCGGCGCTGGCGCCCGGCCAGCCGATGTACGTGATGCTGTACGCGTCGCTGATCGTGTTCTTCTGCTTCTTCTACACCGCGCTGGTGTTCAACAGCAAGGAGACGGCCGACAACCTGAAGAAGAGCGGCGCCTTCGTCCCGGGCATCCGTCCCGGCGAGCAGACCGCGCGCTACATCGACAAGATCCTGTTGCGGCTGACGCTGGCCGGCGCGATCTACATCACGCTGGTGTGCCTGCTGCCGGAGTTCCTGATCTGCGTTGGAACGTGCCGTTCTACTTCGGCGGCACGTCGCTGTTGATCATCGTCGTCGTGACCATGGACTTCTTGGCGCAGGTGCAGGCTTACGTGATGACGCACCAGTACGAGTCGCTGCTGAAGAAGGCCAACTTCCAGGGCGGGGCACCGGGCATGACACGATAGCGATGGCGAGAGACGACGTCATCCAGATGCAGGGGGAGATTCTGGAGAATCTCCCGAACGCCACTTTCCGGGTGAAGCTGGAAAACGGCCACGTGGTGCTCGGACATATCTCGGGCAAGATGCGCATGCACTACATCCGCATCCTGCCGGGTGACAAGGTGACGGTCGAAGCTCACGCCATACGATCTGTCTCGGGCACGGATCGTGTTCCGCGCCAAGTAGGCGCAAGCGCGTCCGTATCGGAAGAACGTGGCGGGAGCGAAGGGAGCACGGCAATGAAAGTAATGGCTTCGGTAAAGAAGATGTGCCGCAACTGCAAGATCATCCGGCGCAAGGGCGTGGTGCGCGTGATCTGCACCGACCCGCGCCACAAGCAGCGTCAAGGCTGAGTCCCGGGCGCCGGGTAATCACGGAGAATTTCGCAAATGGCACGTATTGCCGGCATCAACATTCCCCCGCACCAGCACGCCGAGATCGGCCTGACCGCGATCTACGGCATCGGCCGCGCGCGGCGCGCGACGATCTGCGAGGCGGTCAAGGTTCCGCATCAGCCGCAAGATCAAGGACCTCACCGACGCGCGAGCTGGAGCGCATGCGCGAGGAGATCGGCCGGTTCACGGTCGAGGGCGACCTGCGCCGCGAAATGCCAGTTTCGCATCAAGCGCCTGATGGACCTGGGCTGCTACCGCGGCTCTGCGCCATCGCCGCGGCCTGCCGGTTCGCGGCCAGCGCACGCGCACCAACGCGCGCACGCGCAAGGGTCCGCGCAAGACCGGCGTGTCGATGAAGAAGGGCTAGGACGACGAATCGGTGATAGACCCGACCGACCGGTCCGTTCACGGATCGGGAGGCGGGACGAAGCAAAACGCAATGGAAAGATAGGCGAGGCATCCCAGCATGGCTACCAGAACTCCGTCTCCGCAGCAGATCGCCGCTCAGCGCGCGCGCAAGAAGGTGAAGAAGAACGTCGCCGAGGGCATCGCGCACATCCACGCGTCGTTCAACAACACCATCATCACGATCACCGACCGCCAGGGCAACGCCCTGTCGTGGGCGACGAGCGGCGGCGCCGGCTTCAAGGGTTCGCGCAAGTCGACGCCGTTCGCCGCGCAGGTGGCGGCCGAGACGGCCGGCCGTGCGGCGCAGGAGTGCGGCGTGAAGAACCTCGAAGTGCGCATCAAGGGCCCGGGCCCGGGCCGCGAGTCGGCGGTGCGCGCGCTGAACGCGCTGCGGCATCCGCATCGCCTCGATCCAGGACATCACGCCGGTGCCGCACAACGGCTGCCGGCCGCCGAAGCGCCGCCGTATCTGATCCGGGCCGCGAGCGTGGAGTTTCCGGCGGGACTCGACAACCTGATTTCGAACCGCAATTCATAGGAATTCAAATGTGGCTCGCCACACTGGAGCCAAACTCAAGCTTTCGCGCCGCGAAGGCACCGACCTGTTCCTCAAGAGCGCGCGGCGTTCGCTCGACTCCAAGTGCAAGGCCGACAGCAAGCCGGGCCAGCACGGCCGCATGTCGGGCTCGCGCACGTCCGACTACGGCATGCAGCTGCGCGAGAAGCAGAAGGTCAAGCGCATGTACGGCATGCTCGAGCGCCAGTTCCGCCGCTACTTCGCCGAGGCCGAGCGCCGCAAGGGCAATACCGGGCTCGAACCTGCTGCGCTGCTCGAGTCGCGGCTGGACAACGTCGTCTACCGGATGGGCTTCGGCTCCACGCGCGCCGAGGCGCGCCAGATGGTGTCGCACGCGCGATCACGGTCAACGGCAAGGTCGTCAACATCCCGTCTATGCCTGCTCAAGGCCGGCGACACGATTGCGGTGCGCGAGAAGTCGCGCAGACGCAGCTGCGCATCGCAGGATGCGCTGCAAGCTGGCCGGACAGATCGGCTTCCCGGCTGGGTCGAGGTCGATGCGCAAGAAGATGATCGGCAAGTTCAAGGCGCTGCCGGACCGCGGCGAAGTCGGCGCAGGACATCAACGAAGCGCTGGTCGTCGAGCTGTATTCGCGCTGAACCGTCAGCTTTGTTCGGTGGCTCCGCCTCTGCGCGGTGCCTGCAGATTCGGGCGCCGGCGTTTGTGGGAGGCCGGCCCCAAGGTTCCTAGTCCCGCGACCATCCATCAGCCTTATCGGTGTAACGAACCGAGGGTATTGAAAGGGACCGTCCATGCAAAGCACATCCGGTCTTTTGAAGCCGCGCATCATCGACGTCGAGTCCACTCGGCGCGCACACCGCCAAGGTCATGATGGAGCCGTTCGAGCGCGGCTACGGCCACACGCTGGGCAACGCGCTGCGGCGCGTGCTGCTGTCGTCGATGCCGGGCTATGCGCCGACCGAGGTGCAGATCGCCGGCGTGCTGCACGAGTACTCGACGATCGACGGCGTGCAGGAAGACGTGGTCGACATCCTGCTGAACCTCAAGGGCGTCGTGCTTCAAGCTGCACAACCGCGACGAAGTCATGCTGAGTCTGCGCAAGAAAGGCGAAGGCGTCGGTCACCGCCGCCGACATCGAGCTCCGCACGACGTCGAGATCATCAATCCCGAGCACGTGATCGCCCACCTGACGCGCCGGCGGCAAGCTCGACATGCAGATCAAGGTCGAAAAGGGCCGCGGCTACGTGCCGGGCAACGTGCGCGCTATGCGCGAGGAGCCGACCGAAGACGATCGGCCAGCATCGTGCTGGACGCGTCGTTCTCGCCCGGTGCGCCGCGTCAGCTACGCCGTCGAGAGCGCGCGCGTCGAGCAGCGCACCGACCTCGACAAGCTGGTGATGGACATCGAGACCAACGGCGCGATCGAGCCCGAGGAGGCGATGCGCTAGTCGGCGCGTGATCCTGGTCGAGCAGCTGTCGGTGTTCGCCGCAGCTCGAGGGCGCTGACCGAACCGGCGCATTCGCAAGCGCGCATCGCCGCAGGTCGACCCGATCCTGCTGCGCCCGGTCGACGACCTCGAGCTGACGGTGCGCTCGGCCAACTGCCTGAAGGCCGAGAACATCTACTACATCGGCGACCTGATCCAGCGCACCGAGACCGAGCTGCTGAAGACGCCGAACCTGGGCCGCAAGTCGCTCAACGAGATCAAGGAAGTGCTGGCTTCGCGCGGACTGACGCTGGGCATGAAGCTGGAAAACTGGCCGCCCGCGGGCCTGGACAAGTAGTCGGGTCAGACCGGGAACGGCGCCTGCGGGCAACCACAGCGGTCGATCCGCGAGAACACAACCGAGCCGCCTGGGTCCGCAAGACGGACGCCCGGATCGAAGAACTCGGAAACGCAAGAAGATAAGGAACGAACATGCGTCACCGCCACGGACTTCGAAAACTCAACCGCACCAGCAGCCATCGCCTGGCGATGCTGCGCAACATGACCAATTCGCTGTTGCGGCACGAGGCGATCAAGACCACGCTGCCCAAGGCGAAGGAACTGCGCCGCGTCGTCGAGCCGCTGATCACGCTGGCCAAGGAGCCCACGCGTGGCCAACCGCCGCCTGGCGTTCAACCGCCTGCGCGATCGCGACGATGGTCGACCAAGCTCTTCAACGAGCTCGGCCCGCGCTACCAGACGCGCCCGGGCGGCTACATGCGCATCCTCAAGTTCGGCTTCCGCGTCGGCGACAATGCCCCGATGGCGTTGGTGGAACTGGTCGATCGCCCGGCCGCGGCCGAGGAGTCGCCGGCGTCGCCGCAGGCCTGAACGGCGCCGACGCGCCACCGCGCTAGCCTGCGCGGCGTCCGTAGGGACGCAACGCGGGATCTTGCTGGCCTCGCACTCGGGCCGGGTCACAGGTCATTTTCGCGTAATGCGGCGTCTGTACCCTGCTGCGGATGCAACAATTGCCCGAGGGCACGAACTCAGCGCCAAGCCGGGGCGCGCCCGCCGGCCGTGAAGAGACCGCGGGCGGGCCCCGAACCAGCGCAGGCGGCAGCGCGGGACAGCCTGCCGGGGAAGAAGCGGTACATCGCTACCGGGCCATCTTCCTCTCGGACATCCACCTCGGCACCACGGGCTGCAAGGCTGAGCACCTGCTCGACTTTCTGCGCCATAACGAATCCGATGATCTTTTTCTCGTGGGCGACATCATCGACGGCTGGGCCCTGCGTTCGCGCTTTTACTGGCCCCAGACGCACAACGACGTCATCCAGAAGGTTCTGCGCAAGGCGCGCAAGGGCACGCGCGTGCGCTTCATTCCGGGCAACCACGATGAAGCGGCGCGCCAGTTCTGCGGGCTGCAGTTTGGCGACGTGAACATTTGCGAGGAGGCAGAATACCGTCTCGTCGACGGCCGCCGGCTCTGGGTGGTCCACGGGGATATCGCGGACGGCGTTATCCGCCACGTCAAGTGGCTCGCACACGTGGGCGATGCGCTCTACGACTGGCTGCTGTGGCTCAACAGACACCTGAATAATGCGCGCGCGCGCTTGGGCTTCGGCTACTGGTCGCTGTCTCAGTACTTGAAATACAAGGTCAAGAACGCCGTGAGCTTCATTAGCGACTTCGAACGCGTGCTCGTGCGCGAGGCGCACCGGCGCGGCTACGACGGCGTGATCTGTGGCCACATCCACCATGCACAGATACGCATCGTCGATGGCGCTCTCTACGTGAACGACGGCGATTGGGTGGAAAGCCTTACGGCGCTGGTGGAAACCTACGAGGGGGAATTGCGCATCGTCGTATGGGACAAGATCCTTGCTCCCAATGCACCGGTTCCGCACTGGAGCCAAGAAGAGGTGCCCGTCTGGGTACAACCGGCAGACGCTCCTGAAGAGGCGCTGCTTGCCGAGATCGCAGGTCACATCGTGCCAACGCTCGCCCGCTGGACGACCCTGAGTCGATTTTCGCGAGCCCCGCAATGAAGATCGTCACGGTCACGGATGCTTGGCATCCGCAGGTCAATGGCGTCGTGCGTACGATCGAGGCCACCAATCGCGAACTCGCCCTCGCGGGACACGAGACGCTGGTGCTGTCGCCGCTGGAATTTGCCACGCTGCCGTGCCCAGGATATCCGGAGATCCGATTGTCGTTGTTTCCCTATCGCCGGCTTGCGCGGATCCTGCGGCAGGTCGACGCGGACGCCGTGCACATTGCCACCGAGGGCCCGTTGGGCAATGCGGCACGGCGATACTGCCTGCGTCGCCGTGTCCCGTTTACCACCGCCTACCACACGCGCTTCCCCCAATACCTCAAGGCCATGTACGGAATACCGGAAGTCTGGGTGTACCGCTTCTTGCGTTGGTTTCACGGCCGCGCCCACCGGCTGCTGACGCCGACCTTGCACGTCGAACGGGAGCTGGCGCAATGGGGCATCACCAACGTTGGCCGCTGGACCCGCGGCGTGGATCTTGAGGTGTTCGCGCCGACAGCCGAGCCGTCGCCCCTGCTCAAGGGGCTGCCGCGTCCGGTCTTTCTGTGTGTGGGACGCGTGAGCGTGGAAAAGAACATCGACGCCTATCTCGACCTCGATCTGCCCGGGACGAAGATCGTAGCCGGCATCGGCCCGGAGCTCGAGGCGCTCAAACGCCGTCACCCCGAAGTGCATTTTGTTGGCGTGCTCAGCCGGCCGGAGCTGGCTCAGCTCTATTCTGGCGTCGACGTCTTCGTGTTTCCCAGCCGCACCGACACCTTTGGCTTGGTGCTGCTCGAAGCGCTAGCTTGCGGCACGCCGGTGGCCGCCTACCCGGTGCAGGGGCCGCTGGACGTCGTCGGTGATTCGCCGGTCGCCGTGCTGGACGAGGACCTGCGCAAAGCCGCGCTGCTGGCGCTGCGCATAGACCGCTCCCTCTGCCGCGCACATGCGGAGCGCTTCTCCTGGAAGGCGGCAACCCAGCAATTCGTCGACCTGCAGCCATCCAGAGCACTGTCCGCCCCCTGAGAGCGGGAGCCGTCGCCGGCCCGTGCGCCGCAAACGGCGCGCCCAGCATCAAGGGCCGCGCGCTTTCAGCAGGCGCGCGGCTGGTAGGGCGAAATAACTCAGGATGCCATCGGCGCCAGCGCGCTTGAATGCAATCAGCGACTCCATCATCACCGCCGACTCGTCGAGCCACCCATTGGCCGCGGCGGCCTTGAGCATCGCGTACTCGCCGCTGACCTGGTAGACGAAGGTCGGCACATGAAATGCGTCCTTCACGCGCCGCACGATGTCCAGATAGGGCATCCCGGGCTTGACCATGACCATGTCGGCGCCCTCTTGTAGATCCAGGGCCACCTCGCGCAGCGATTCATCGCCGTTGGCCGGGTCCATTTGGTAGACCGCCTTGTTCGACTTGCCCAGATTGCTCTTGGATCCGACCGCATCGCGAAAAGGACCGTAGAAGGCACTGGCGTACTTGGCCGAGTACGCCATGATCCGCGTGTGGATATGGCCGTTCGATTCGAGGGCTTGGCGGATTGCCCCGATGCGCCCATCCATCATGTCACTGGGCGCCACAATGTCCACACCCGACTGCGCCTGGACCAGGGCCTGGGCGGTCAGCACCTCGATGGTCTGGTCGTTGAGCACGTAGCCGCTGGCATCGATGAGCCCGTCCTGGCCGTGCGTCGTATAAGGGTCGAGCGCAATGTCGGCGACAATGCCCAATTCGGGAAAACGCGCCTTGAGCGCGCGCACGATGCGCGGGACCAGCCCGTCCGGATTGCACGCCTCGCGGCCGTCATTGCTCTTGCGCGCGTCCTCCAGCACCGGAAACAGGGCCAGAGCCGGTATGCCCAGCGCCAAGCATTCCTCGGCGACCGCGTACAGCGGCTCAATCGTCATGCGCTCGATTCCAGGCATCGACGACACCGCCTCCCGGCGCGTAGCCCCATCCAGGACAAACACCGGGTAGATCAAATCGTCGGGCGAAAGCCGATGCTCACGGACCATGCGCCGCGAGAAATCGTCGCGCCGCAGGCGGCGCATCCGGGTCGAGGGAAAGCTTGCAAAAGGGATGTTGATCGTCATCGAGGATCCTGGTTTGGCGGCAACGCCGAGGCCCGCGTCCGCTCCCAAAGCGTTTTGCCGCCGCGAGGGGCATGCTCGCGCCTGGGCCGGGCGCAGGGGATAGGTCGAGCAGGAAGGACCTGCACAACGGCTGCTCGCCCTAAGCTTACATTTCCTCGGGGGCGTCCGGAACCGGAACCGGTTCGAATGCGACGCCGCCTTCGAGCATCTGCGCCGCCGTTTCTCGCAGTTCGTCCAGGCCGCTGCGGTCAAGAGCCGAGAAGAGCTGGACCGAAGTGGCCAGCGGCAATTCCTCGGCGCGCGCTTCCGCCAGGGCCAGTGCGGCCCGGCGCTCCATCGTTCGGATCTGGTCGGACTTGCTGAGCAGCATGTGCAGACGAAACCGGTCCAGGTCATCGCGGCCGCAGATCCACTCGATGAGCGCCTCGTCCGCCGGTAGACAGGGGCGCCGAGCATCCATGACCAAGATCACGCCGCGCAGCATGCGTCGCGAGCGCAAGTAGCCGCCGACCAGGCCGTCCCAGCGTTCCCGCGTTTGCGGATCGGTCTTGGCAAACCCGTAGCCCGGCAGATCGACCAGGTAGGCGCAGGCCTTGCGCTGGGCCAGCGGTGCATCGTCTAGCACGGAAAAGAAGTTGAGCATCTGAGTGCGACCTGGCGTCTTCGATGAAAAGGCCAGGCGGCGTCGCTGTGTCAGCAGGTTGATGGCGGTCGACTTGCCGGCGTTGGAGCGGCCCACAAAAGCCAACTCCGGCAACAGCGCGAGAGTCGCCTGGTTCAGCGCCGACAGCTCCGCTACCGACGTTGCAAATTCGGCCGATTCAAATCGCGGGGAATGAAACACGTTATCGTTTGGGCCTCGCCCGTGCGGGGGACGCCGCTCCTCGGTAAAATGCGCAGCATAGCGGGTCAAAGGGGCGCGGGCCGTACCCGCATCCGGATCCACTGCATTCGAGGGAGTCGAGAACAATGAATTTCGAAGGGGCGTTTGCGGGGAAACGGGGCAAGGTTGCCTGGCTGGTACTGTTGGTGGCCCTGGCGGGAGCCCGCGCCACGCCGGCTGCCGAAGCGCCGGAATTGCGTCCCGACGTGACTAAGGGCAAGGCCATCGCGGCTGAAGTGTGCGCCCCCTGCCACAATGCCGACGGCAATTCGGTGGTTCCGATCAATCCGAAGCTGGCCGGCCAGAATGCGGCCTACCTAGTCAAGCAACTTACCGATCTGGCGAAGCCGGCGACGGAAAAGACCGCACGCGAGCATCCGGTCATGAGCGGCATCGCCTCTACCCTGTCGCCGGCAGATCGCCTGAACGTAGCGGCCTGGTTCGCGTCCCAGAGTCCATGGGCTGCGGCCAGCGCAAGCGACAAAGACGCGGCGCGCATGGGCCAGCGCCTGTATCGGGCCGGATTGCCGGAGAAGGCGGTGCCGGCTTGCGCCGGTTGCCACGGCCCGGCCGGCGACGGGCTGCCCCTGCGTTTTCCGAGAATCGGCGGACAGCATAGCGAATACGTCGAGACGCAATTGCGGGCGTTTCGCGACGGCACGCGGCACAACAACGAGCCGATGGGTCAGATCGCCTTCCGCCTTTCGGATCCGGAGATCAAGGCCCTGGCCGATTTCGTGGCTGGCCTGCACGCGCGCTAGTGCATAGTCCGAGCCGCGCGTCCGTCCGGTCCCCGGCCGGGATCGCCCGACTTGGCCCTAGGGGATCGTCGACTCGTTCGCAAACAGCTCCGTGCTCGATTCGCGCCGCCGCACGATGTGCGCCTGGGCGCCGTCAACGATGACTTCAGCCGGACGTCCGCGCGAGTTGTAGTTGCTCGCCATGCTCATCCCGTACGCCCCGGCGTTGCGCACGGCGAGCAGATCGCCGGCACCAAGGATGAGGCTGCGTTCCCGGGCGATCCAATCGGCGCTTTCGCACACCGGGCCGACGATGTCGAAAGTTCGCGCGGCGCCGGTACGCGTGACGACCGGAACCACATCCATCCAGGCATCGTACAGTGCCGGCCGCAGGAGGTCGTTCATCGCCGCATCAACGATCGCAAAGTTCTTGGCGGCACCCTCCTTGATGTACTGCACGCGGGTGAGCAATATGCCCGCATTGCCGACGATCGACCGGCCCGGCTCGATGATCAGTGTCTTGTCGGCATGACCGCGCCGGTCGACGCAAGCGAGCAGCGCGGCCATGAACTCCTCGACGCTTGGTGGCGTTTCCTCCTCGCGATAGGCAATGCCCAGGCCGCCGCCAAGGTCGACATGACGGACCCGTATCCCCTGGGCCGACAGCCTGTCGACCAGGTCAAATAAGCGTTCGGCCGCTTCGACGTACGGCGCAATTGTCGTGATCTGCGATCCAATATGGCAATCGATGCCAGTGATCTCGATGCCATCGAGCCGCGCCGCACGGCGATACAGCTCCTCGGCCTGCTCGACCGCAATGCCGAACTTGTTGTAGCGCAGCCCGGTGGAAATGTACGGATGCGTGCCGGGGTCAACGTCCGGGTTGATCCGTAGCGAGACCGGCGCTCGCGTGCTCATGCTGCGCGCTAGACGGTCGATCGTCTCGAGCTCGGCCGCCGACTCCACGTTGAAGCAGGCGATACCGCTCGCCAGGGCCGCCCGAATTTCTCTTTCGCTCTTGCCTACCCCGGAGAAAACAATGCGATCAGGGGACGCTCCAGCGGCCAGGGCGCGTGCCAATTCGCCGCCCGAGACGATGTCAAAGCCGCTGCCGGCGCGTGCCAGCAATTGGAGCACGCCCAGGTTCGAGTTGGCCTTCATCGCATAACAGATGAGGGCAGGGCGTCCGGCCAAGGCCTGCACGTAGCGTCCATAGGCCCCGAGGATGGCACGCCTCGAATACACGTACGTCGGCGTATCCACGCGTCTGGCCAGCATGTCCAGATCGACGTCCTCGCAATAGAGGGTCCCATTGCGGTAGCCGAAGGCGTCGGCGTCACGGCCGGTCATGGTCGAATCGTGGCGGCCGGCACGCCGCCGTCAGGTGCGTTCGCACTGCTGCTGGGTGAGGCGCCGCCGCCCGCCGCACCATCGGCGGCATTGGGACCCTTCGCGCCATTGCCCGGCGCAGATGGTGCATCGGCGCTCGGATTCGAAGCGGGGTTCGGATTGGGACTGCCCGAGGGTACGGGCCAAGGCGTATCCTTGCCGTGACCCGGCAGCACCAGCGGGCCCTTTTGGCCACACCCAACCAGCAATCCCAATAGCCCGAGCAACAGAGCCGCGATCGTAAAGCGGGACCGGAGCCGAGCACCGGCCGGCAGGGCCGTGCGGGCAGTTGGCGCGTGCCTGGCCTGCAACGTTTTCATGGCACCAATCTAACATGACCGAAACCGAATACCTGCGTGCCATCGCCGACGTCCTGGAGGACGTGCAGAACGCCATCGATCGGGCCCAGGTGCCGGCCGACTGTTCCCTGGCCGGCTTGGTGCTGACGATTGAGTTCGACGACGGCGCCAAGTTCGTTGTCAACGCACAGGCGCCGATGCAGCAACTATGGCTGGCGGCGCGCAGTGGCGGACTGCACTTTGCGCTGCAAGGGGCGAGCTGGAAGGACCTGCGCTCGGGCGAGGAATTCTTTGCCGCGCTTTCGCGGGTGGTTTCGGACCAACTCGGCCGCGCCGTCTCGTTGCGGCCCAGATGAACCGGGCGGCCCGAAGGGCAGGGAGGCGCTCTCAGAACACGGGTTCGTGGCTGCTCGGATTGTTGTTCGTGATCGTCGCGGGCCGGGCATCCCCGGCCGCCGAATCGTCCAGACCGATGCTGGCCACGCCCTGTCCCGGCTGGAATTCCTCCAGGTAGTACTCACCATTGATCTGCACGACGCCAGGGGGCTGCACGTGCGGTACCTCGGGCAGGCCCCTGAGGGCGCCGGCCATGTAGTCGATCCAAATTGGCAAGGCCAGGCCGCCGCCCGTTTCGCGAACGCCAAGCGGGCGCGGCTGGTCAAATCCCATCCAGCCGACAGCAACGATCCCGCCCGCATAGCCCGAAAACCAAGCGTCATGGGACTCGTTGGTCGTTCCCGTCTTGCCCGCCACGTCTGCTCGATGCAGGACGGCCGCGCGTGCGGCAGTGCCGACGCCGCGCGTGACGTCCTGCAGCAGGCTGTCAATCAAGAAATTCGTGCGTGCATCCATGACGCGCGGCGCCGTGTCGCCGGCGACCTGTGGCTGCGCCTCCATCAACACCTTGCCGCTGCCATCGACCACGCGCCGGATGACGTAGGGGTGAACGCCGAAACCGCCGTTGGCAAGAATTGCATACGCACCCAGCTCCTGCCACGGCGTCACCGACCCGGCGCCCAGCGCCATGGTCAGGTACGGCGGGTGTTTTTCCGGATCGAACCCAAAACGCGCGATGTATTGCTGCGCATAGGCGGGGCCGATCGTTTGCAGCACCCGTATCGATACCATGTTCTTGGATTTGGCCAGGCCCTGGCGCAAGCGCATCGGCCCCTCGAATCCGGCCTCGTAATTCTTCGGCTCCCAGAGCTGCCCACCGGTTTGTTCCGGCGGAACGTTGACGGGGCCGTCATTGACCAGCGTGCTGGCCATAATGCCCCTTTCCAGCGCCGCGGCGTAGATAAACGGCTTGAAGCTCGACCCCGGCTGACGCCAGGCCTGCAAGACGTGATCGAACTTGTTCACGTTAAAGTCGAAGCCGCCAACGAGGGCGCGCACCGCCCCGTCCCGGGCGTCGGCCGAAACAAAGGCCGCCTGAACCTGAGGCAATTGCACAATGGACCAGCTGCCATTGGCGCCGTGGCTCAGGCGCACCAAAGACCCGGGCGCAACGCGCACAGCCGATTTTGCCTTGGCACTGAGCGCGGATGCAGCAAAACGCAAGCCATCACCCTCGATGCGCACGGCAACCCCGCCGGAAAGTTGCGCTTTGACCAAGCGCGGACCGGCCTCGAGGACGATGGCGGGGGCAAAGCCCGTGACATCCGGAGACGCCGCCAGCGCCTCGTTGATGCGCCGGGTGCGCTGCGCCTCATCGCCACTTAGGTCGATCTGGCGCTCCGGTCCGCGATAACCGTAGCGCTGATCGTAATTGAGCACCTGGCTGTGCAGGGCCTCATATGCGAGTTGCTGATCTCCGCTGGAGATTGTCGTATAAACGTTCAATCCGCGGGAGTAGGTTTCGTCCTTGAACACGTCCGCGACCAACTGGCGCGCAAGTTCAGCGACGTAATCGGCCCGGACGCGCGAATGCGTGATATTGGCCACCGTCGTTGTGCTGTCGTCCGTGCGCACGTGCACTTCCTCGGCCATGGCCGCGTCGTAGGACTTGCGATCGATGTAGTGCAGCGCCAGCATGCGTCCCAGGACGTAGTGTTGGCGGGCACGCGCCGCCTTCGGGTTGGCCAGCGGGTTGTTGTTTCCCGGCGCCTTGGGCAACTCGGCCAGCATCGCGCACTCGGCCAGGGTCAGATCGGTGAGCGGCTTGCCAAAGTATGTCTGCGCGGCGGAGGCAAAACCGTAGGCGTGCTGACCGAGGTAGATCTGATTGATGTACACCTCAAGTATCCGGTCCTTGGTCAGCGATTCCTCGATCTTGATCGCCAGCGCCATTTCATAAATCTTGCGCGTGTAATGGCGCTCCGACCGAAGAAAGAAGTTGCGCGCAACCTGCATCGTGATGGTGCTGGCGCCCTGAACCTTGCGCCCGGTGATCAGGTTGGCAAAGGCGGCGCGCGCGATACCGATCGCATCGACCCCGCCGTGGTGGTAGAAGTTGGCGTCCTCGGCTGCCAAGATGGCCTCGCGCAGCCGGTTGGGCACGTCCTGGATCCCAACGACATTGCGGCGCTCTTCGCCGAACTCGCCCAGGAGCACTCCGTCGGAACTCCAGACGCGCAAGGGCACCTTGGGCCGATAGTCGGTGAGCGCATCAATGGGCGGCAATCGATAGTAGGCGATGGCGTACACGAGTATGCCGAGCAGGCAGGCGCAGGCAACTGCCGCTGCTCCCAGGGCCGCGGCAAAGCCGATCAGGCGCAACGGTCGGCCGAGATGGCGTTCGTGCAACCATTGGCGAAACTGCTGAAATCGATCTTTTGGAGCCGTGGCCAAGACTATCCCAGGGTCTATTGCTACGGTTGGACCGCGCGCACGAAAAATCGTGCGCACCCAAAGCTCAGGCCCAAGGCCTGCGCCCTTTCGGCCCCGCGGGTACCTGGCGACCAGCAGGGCCCAAGCATTCGCTGGCGCTGCGGCATCGGACGGGTTGCGGTAATCGAGCGAAGGCCGCGGATTATAGGCAGGGAGTTCCTTGCAAGGCCGGTTTTACCCCTGACTTCCTCCAATCGCTCGATTCGCGATGCCCTCACAATGAGTGCCTCGGTACGATCGCGCCGTCCAACCGTGCGGGAATACCGGTTAAGGCGAGTCGGGGGCCTAACCGAACTTGCGGTCCTGTCAACAGCAGCTTGGTTGCCATAGACAATCCGCAATACCGGAAAACTGCCACTGCTCGACAGTTCGATGGGCTTGGCTGCCTTGTCGGCACTTGCTAGCATTTCCAGGAGTGCTTGATAATGCCTCTGTCCTAGTAATTTATTGGAAATAAAGGAAATGCCGCGCTTTTGGGTGG
This sequence comes from uncultured beta proteobacterium, assembly GCA_963729785.1. GTDB lineage: Bacteria > Pseudomonadota > Gammaproteobacteria > Burkholderiales > Burkholderiaceae_F > GJ-E10. The sequence continues at coordinate 22,801 of CAVSPM010000040.1, forward strand.
CTTGGGTGCAGGATTCCAACGGGATTGGACGGAACCTGTGGTAAGAAAGTGACGGGGGTTTTCCCGTAAGCGGGTCAGCAGCAATCTCCGGGAAAGCCCCGGGTCGACTGGGAGTGCCATTTTGGCCTTCGAATTGTCAATTTTCTCGTCCAAGACGCCGGCGATGCTGGGCCTGGACATCGGCTCCTCGAGTGTCAAGCTCGTCGAGTTGTCCGATGCCGGCGGCGGCTTGCTGCGATTGGAGCGCTACGCGATCGAGCCGATTCCGCGCGGCGCGGTGGTCGACGGCAACATCGACAAGATCGACGTCGTCGCCGATGCCGTCAAGCGTGCCTGGCGTCGCGCCGGCTCCCGGGTGAAGAATGTGGCGATGGCCTTGCCCTCGTCGGCGGTCATCACCAAGCGGATCGCCTTGCCCGGCAACCTGCGCGAAGAAGAGATGGAGATGCAGGTCGAGAGCGAGGCCAATCAGTACATACCGTTTGCTCTGGACGAGGTCAGCCTCGACTTCCAGGTGCTCGGCCCGATCCCGAATTCGCCCGAGGACGTAGAGGTCCTGATTGCCGCGTCGCGTAAAGAGAAGGTGGAAGATCGCATGGCCGTGGCGCAGGCGGCCGGGCTCAATCCTCTCGTGATGGACGTCGAGTCCTTTGCCGCACGTTCCGCGCTGGCCCGCCTTGTCGACCAGTTACCCAATCACGGCGAAGGCCTGGTGATCGCCGTCTTCTATGTCGGAGCGAATACGACCAGCGTTACGGTCCTACTCGACGGCGAGGCAATCTACGAGCGCGAACAGCCGTTCGGTGGCCAGCAGCTCACCGGCGATATCGCGCGCGCCTATGGCATCTCGGCCGAGGACGCAGAGCAGAAGAAGCGCAACGGCGATTTGCCCTCGAATTACGAATCCGACGTCCTCAAGCCGTTCATTGACTCGACGACGACCGAGATTACGCGTGCACTGCAGTTCTTCTTCACGTCCACGCCCTACACCCGCGTGGACCAGATCATGCTCGCCGGCGGATCCTCGGTGCTGACGGGTTTGCCCGAATCCTTGATGGAGCGGGCTCAGGTCCCGGCCTCGGTGATTTCCCCGTTTAAGGGCATGGAACTGGCGGCGAACCTGCGCGAGCGCCAATTGCGCCTGGATGCGCCGGCCCTGCTTGACGCCGTGCGGACTGGCGATGCGGAGATTCGACAAATGACTATCCGCGTCAATTTGCTGCCGCATCGTGAGGCGCGGCGTAAGAGGCAGAAAAACACGTTCTACGCGCTGACGGGCGTGAGCGTTCTGGTGGGCGGGGCCCTGGTCTTGTTGGTCTGGTCCGTGCTCGAGGGCTACTTGGCGAGCCAGCACGCGCGCAACGACTATATCGCTCAGGAAAACGGCAAGCTCGATGTGCAGATCAAGGAGATCGCGTCGTTGCGCCAGGAGATCGACGCCCTGCGCGCGCGCCAAAAGGCGGTCGAAAACCTGCAATCGGACCGCAACCAGCCGGTGTACCTGCTCGACGAGCTCACGCGCCAGACGCCCGAGGGCATCTACCTGCGGTCGGTTCACCAGGAGGATCGCAAGGTCAACATCACCGGCTGGGCTGCATCCAACGAGCGGGTGTCCGAATACCTGCGCAACCTGCAAAACAACGGTCGGTACGTGGAGCGACCGGAACTCATCGAGATCAAGATTGCCGCCGCCGGTCCGCAGGGCATTCAGAGGCGGCTGTTCGAGTTCTCGCTGAACTTCACTATGAAGCAGAATCCGGAGGCGAAGGCGCCCGTCGCCGGGGCTCCGACGACCAGCGGCCCGGGCGCCAAGAAGTCCTAGGCGCCATGGACATTCAAGAAACTCGGGCCTAGCAGGGCAACCATGGCGAACCTCAACGATATCAAGGCGAAATTCCAGGGACTGACGTTGGAAAACGTCGGCAGCTGGCCGCTGGTGCCGCGCATGACCCTTTGGGGCGCGGTAGTACTGATCTGCGCGTTGGTCGGCTACTTTCTGGTCTGGCGCGGGCAGATGGATGATCTGGACACGCTGCGGCAGCAGGAGGCGGCCCTCAAGGAGGACTATCGCGCCAAGTTGCAGCAGTCGATCAATCTGGAGGAGCTGCGCCGGCAAAAGGAGCAGATCAACCAGTATGTGCTGACGCTCGAAAAGCAATTGCCGAGCAAGGCTGAAATGGACGCATTGCTGTCCGACATCAACCAAGCCGGCATCGGGCGCGGACTGCAGTTCGAACTGTTTCGCCCCGGCCAGCTCAATCCGCGCGAGTACTACGTCGAGCTGCCGATCACCGTCCGAGTGTCCGGCCGCTACCATGACCTAGGCGCTTTCGCGAGCGACATCGCCAATCTGCCGCGGATCGTGACACTGAACAATCTCAACATCCAGACGAATCGGGACTCGACCCTTTCGCTGGATGCCGTGGCGAAGACCTTCCGTTACTTCGACGAAGACGAAATGGCCGCGCAGCGCAAGGCGCGCATGGCGTCCAAGGCAGGCCAGCGATGATTCTTTCCCAAGCTCTTCCTGAGGCGGCGGACCGGTCCGGCCCGGCTGCCGTGCGCGCCCGCCGCGGGCGCCTCGCCGCGCTCGTGGTATGCGTCGGCACGCTGTTCTTGTCGTCGTGTGGATGGACGGACGACAATGAGATCCAGCAGTGGATGAAGGACCAGCGCGCCTCGATGAAACCGACGGCGCAGAAGGTTGAGGAACCCAAGGAGTTCTCGCCGTATGCGTACGAGCCGCACGGTCAGGTGGATCCGTTCGATCCGCAGAAGATTCTGATGGTCGTGGCGCGCCAGCGCGAGGAGCGGGGCAGCGCGAGCGCGATCAAGCCTGACTTGGAGCGGCGACGCGAGGTGCTCGAAGGCTTTCCGCTGGACCAGATCCGGATGGTCGGCATGATGCGCCAGGGTGGCAACAACGTCGCGTTGCTAGAGACCAACGGGACGACGCATATGGTGCGTGTTGGCAACTATGCCGGACAAAACTTCGGCTTGGTGACGCGCATATCGGAAACCGAAGTGGTATTGAAGGAAATCTACCAGGACGCCGCCGGCGAATGGGTTGAACGACCCCAAAAACTCGAATTGCAAGAGAGCCAGGCCGGCTCTGGGCAAGGGAGCAAGCGATGATGTTTTCCAGCAAGCGTTCGATTCGCGCAGCGGTTTGCGCCGGTGTCATGGCCCTGCTATCGGCAGGCCTTGCCTGGGCGCAGGACACGGCCGATGCGGTCAGCAACAGCATCGAGCGCGTCGATGCCGTTCAGACCGGCGAGGGCGTGATCCTGAACATCCAGCTTAGGTCCCCCGTAAGCGTCGCGCCGAACAGTTTTTCTGTTACCAACCCGGCGCGGGTGGCGCTGGATCTGCCGGGCACGGTCAACGATCTGGGACGCAATTCGGTCGAGATCAACCAGGGCGATCTGCGCTCGGTGAACGTGGTCCAGGCGCAGGGACGCTCACGCGTGGTCCTGAACCTGCGCCGACCGTTGGCCTACACGGTGAGCGTCAAGGGCAACAACGTCGTCGTTGCGCTCGGCCCAATGTCGAGGCCCCGACCTTCCCGGCTGGCCAGACGGCAAGGCGGCTGCGGCTGCCATTGCGCGGACCCCCGAGGCGCGATGGATGCCGCGACATCGGACTTTCGCCGCGGGCCGGACGGAGAGGGCGCGTGGTCTTCGAACTTGCAGCGATCCGGACACCGGCATAGACATCCGCCCGCAGGGGCAGACCTGGTGGTCGATTTCTCAGCGACGCTGCCGGACAAGCTGCGCCGGCGCCTGGACGTGACCGATTTCGGCACGCCGGTGCAGTCGATCAACACCTATCAATCAGGGCGACAACGTGCGCATGGTGATCGCGCCCAAGCGGTCAGTGGGAGCACAGCGCCTACCAGACCGACAACCAGTTCGTGATCGAGGTGAAGCCGATCATGGCCGACCCGAACAAGCTGATGCAGGGCACGCGCAGCGGCTACCGGCGAGAAACTGTCGCTCAATTTCCAGAACGTCGAAGTGCGCAGCGTGCTGAAGGTGATCGCCGATTTCACCAACCTCAACATCATCACCAGCGATGCGGTCACCGGCAACCTGACGTTGCGCCTGAAGGACGTGCCCTGGGACCAGGCGCTGCAGATCATCCTGCAGACGCGGGCCTGGACATGCGCAAGAACGGCAACGTGATCTGGATCGCGCCGCGCGACGAACTGGCGACCAAGGAAAAGCTGGACCTGGAGGCGCGCAGCAGATCGCCGAACTGGAGCCGGTGCGCACGGAGAGCTTCGTGCTCAATTACCAGAAGGCGATGACGTGCCAGACGCTGCTGGCATGCGCCGACGAGCTGGCGCCGAGTGCGGCAGCGCTCATGCTCTCCAAGCGCGGCAGCGCGGTGCGTCGACGCGCGCACCAACCAGCTGTTCGTGCAGCGATATGCCGCGACGCCTGGACGAAGTGCGCCGGCTGATCGCCCGCATCGACATGCCGGTGCGCCAGGTGATGATCGAGGCGCGCATCGTCGAGGCCAACGATACGCTTCAGTCCCGACATCGGCGCCAAGCTCGGCTTGCCAGTGTGCACCGGCCGGTTCTGGCTCAGCAGCGGCGCGGGCGGCGTCGGCGCGGCGTTCGGCACCACCTCGCGGCCGTCGAGCAACGCCTGTCACGATCGGCAACACGACGGTCGGTAATCCCAACTACGTCAACCTGCCGGCCAATGGCCTCAACGGCTCAACCCGGTGCGATCGGGCTCACCTTGTTCAACAGCTCGCTGACGCAGCTGCTGAACCTGGAAGTCAGCGCGCTCGAGCTCGACGGGCGCGGCAAGACGATATCCAGCCCGCGGGTGATCACGGCCGACAAGGTCAAGGCCGAGATCGAGGAGGGCAATGACATTCCGTACCAGAGCGCGTCGGCTGGCGGTGGCATCGGCCAGGTCCAGTTTCGCAAGGCGGTGCTGTCAGCCTCGAAGTGACGCCGCAGATCACGCCCGAGGGCGCGATCTTCCTGGATATCACGGTCCACAAGGACACGCCCAGTGCGACCGTCAGCGGCAGCGGCGGCATCGCCATCGACACCAAGAGCGTACAGACGCAGGTGTTGGTGGAAAATGGCGGCACCATCGTGCTGGGCGGTATCTATCAGGACACCGAGACGGTCACCGTCACCAAGATTCCGATGCTCGGCGAATCCCGGTCTTGGGCAACATGTTCAAGGACACGGCCAAGACCAAGAATCGCAACGAGCTGCTGATCTTCGTCACGCCGCGCATCGTTTCCGAGCGCGTCAGCCAAGCCGGCCAATAACCGGCCAGCGCATGGCAGAACAGCGCACCCGGCATGCCGATCTGATGGCCCGGTAGCGCCTCGATGCCGGGCCGTGAGGCTCTTCGGCGCTGCGCCGGATGCGCCCGGGGCCGGCCGGTCAGCCGGCCGGTGTTTCTCGTCGAGATGATCGCCACGGGCAAGACCACGATTGGCCCGCTGCTCGCGCTTGCCCTGAAGTACGGCTTCATCGATTGCAATACCGAGCTCGAGCGACGCGGGCGTGCGCATCGCTACCATGTTCGAGCTTGAGGGCGAGGCGGGTTTCGAGATCGGGAAAGCCAGCTGCTGGAGGAGTTGACCGCCCGCGAGGGTCTGGTGCTTGCGACGGGCGGCGGGGCTGTCCTGTCGGCGCAAAACCGAACTTGGCTGCAGCAGCGCGGCCTGGTGATATTCCTGGACGTCAGCGCCGGCGAAA
>CAVSPM010000041.1:0-6875 GCA_963729785.1 uncultured beta proteobacterium
GGCCGGTCTCGGGCGCACTTGGGACGAGATGGCGCGCAACGGTCTGCTCACCGCGGTCGAATGCCGCCAGATCAAGGAGACCGAGCGCCGGTTAAAGCGCCTTCGGGCCTGGCTGCACATCGTCGCCCGCCGCCGCGAGGATCGCCTGGTCTTTGACTTGCAGCACGCCTTGGCGCAGGCCTTCGGCATCAAGGAGACGGCCAACCGCCGCGCCAGCGAAGTGCTGATGCAAAGCTACTACCGCGCCGCCAAGATCGTCACCCAGCTCAACGCGCTGGTGCTACCCAGCGTCGAGCAGCGCGTCTACTTGCCCACCACCAGCGAGGCCGTCGCGCTGGATGCGGCCTTTTGCATACGGGCCGAGCGCCTGGACCTGGTCGATGACCAGGTCTTCGAAACCGATCCGCGGCAGATCCTGCGCGCCTTTCTGACGCTCCAGCAGCACTCGGAGCTCAAGGGCATGACGCCTCGCCTGCTGCGCGCGATCTGGAATGCGCGCGACCGCATGGACGCGGCCTTTCGCCGCGCCCCCGAGAACCGCGAACACTTCCTGGCGATATTGCAACAGCACCATGGCGTCTTGCACACACTGCGTCTGATGAACCAGTGGTCCGTCCTGGGCGGCTACCTGACGGCTTTTCGGCGCATCGTCGGCCAGATGCAGCACGACTTGTTCCACGTCTACACGGTCGACCAGCACATCCTGATGGTGGTGCGCAACCTGCGCCGTTTCAAGCGAGCGAATTCGCCCACGAATATCCGACCTGCAGCCAGCTCATGGCCGACTTCGACCGGCCCTGGCTGCTGCTGGTCGCCGCACTGTTCCACGACATCGCCAAGGGCCGCGGCGGCGACCACAGCAAGCTCGGCGCGGTCGAGGCCCGGCGTTTTTGTCGCGCCCACGGTATCGACCGGCAGGACGCCGATTTCGTCGTCTTCCTGGTGGAGCAGCACCTGACCATGTCGCAGGTGGCGCAGAAGCAGGACCTCGCCGACCCGGCGGTGATCGAGCGTTTCGCCAAGCTCGTGGGCACGGATCGGCGCCTCGTTGCCCTATACCTGCTCACCGTGGCGGACATCCGCGGCACCAGCCCTAAGGTCTGGAATGCCTGGAAGGCGCGTCTGCTCGAGGACCTGTTCCAGCGCACGCGCCGCGCCCTGGGCGGGCAGGCGCTGGAGCGCCGATGCCGAACTCGAGGGGCGCAAACGCGAGTCGTTGCGCATCCTCAAGCTCTACGGTCTATCGGCACACGCGCACGAGCGGCTGTGGAAAAAGCTGGATGTCGTGTACTTCCTGCGCCACTCGGCCAATGACATTGCCTGGCATGCGCGCTGCCTGCTCGTGCATGTGCAACACCGAGCGTGCCGGTCGTGCGTACGCGCCTGGCCCCCGCCGGCGAGGGCCTCGAGGTGTTGATCTACACGCGCGACCAAAAGGACCTCTTTTGCCGGGTCTGCGGTTACTTTGAGAGCCGGCGCCTGAGCATCCTGGACGCCAAAATCCACACCACGCGGCACAGCTACGCGCTCGATACCTTCCTCGTGAGCGACAACGGCCGGGGGGGCCATTTCCGGTCGTTGCAACAGCAGGTCGAAACCGAACTTACCGGCCTGGGTTTCGGGCACGGGGGAACCGCCGGCGTTGCCGCGCGGGCGCATTTCGCGCCACTCGCGGCACTTCCCGATCGCGCCCTCCGTGCATCTGCAACCCGATGAAACCGGCCACCATTACATGCTTTCCTTGGTCGCCACCGACCGGGTGGGGCTGCTGTACTCGGTGGCGCAGGTTCTGGTGCGCCACGGCGCCAATGTGCTCACCGCCAAGATTCTCACCCTGGGCGAGCGCGTGGAGGACGTATTCTTGCTCGAGGGTCAGGCGCTGGCACAGCCGCGCGAGCAGTTGCAGCTCGAGACGGATCTGCTCCAGGCGTTGGCCCCGCTATAGGCCTGCAAAGCGGATCTCGCCGCCCCGTCCTCGCGAGTTGCAGCCAAGCAAGCACCAACCAATGTCTGTTCCTTGGGGGCCATGCTCGCACCGTGACATCGCGTTGGGCTTGCCCGCCGGTCGCGTCACTCGTGCATCCACTTGCGGCCTCCTGATCGGATTTGCTCTCGGTCCTCGGGTCCGACCGAGCCTAGCGGCGCGGTGATGGGCCACGAGAAGACCGTTCCCGCTAGGCCCTCCTTCGTGTACGCCCTCGCCGCCGCCTGCACCACGCGGACCTCGAGCACCGGAATCCGGCAGCCCCACGCTCGCTGCGGGCCTCAGGCACCCAGCATCTGGCCGCCATCGACGACGAGCGTCTGGCCGGTGATCCAGCGCGCATGCGGCGAAGCCAGGAACAAGGCGACGTCGGCGATCTCCTCCGGCGTGCCCAGGCGACCGAAGGGAATGCTGTCCGCGACATGCTGGTACAGCGGATCTGCCTTGAGGCGCAGTCCTTCCCACATGCCGCCAGGAAATTCAATCGAACCCGGTGCGATGCAATTGACGCGTATGCGCTTTCGGGCGAGCAAGGCGGCCTGCGTGGCCGTGTAATGGATCATCGCCGCCTTGGCCGCCCCATACGCCGGCGTGCGGGTCGAGGGCTTCAAGCCGGCGATCGAGGCAACGTGCAGGATCGAACTGCCGGGCTGGCGCTCGAGCAGCGGCAGCGCGGCGTGAGAGGCTCGGACCATCGCCATCACGTCGACCGCATACCCGGCTGCCCAGGCAGCCTCGTCGTCGCCGATGCCAAAGCCCGAAGCATTGTGGACCAAAACGTCGATGCCGCCCATCGCCGCGGCCGAACCAGCGACGAAGCGCGACACCGCGTCGGCATTGGCCAGATCGCACGCCGCAGCGTGCACGCGGCCGCCGAACCGGCTGATCTCGGCGCGGGTAGTCTCCAACGCCGGGGCGCCGCGCGCGCAAATCGATACGTGAGCGCCCGCGGCCGCAAAACCCAGCGCAATCGCTCGGCCGATGCCGCGGCTGCCACCGGTCACGACAACGCAACGGTCCTTGAAGTCATGCGCCATGACTACTCTCCTGCAAAATCCCAGCGACGAATTTCGTCGCTAGTCGCCGCCGCTATTGTCCCCGGGGAAGAGCACGTCCGTGTAGCCGAACTGACGGAAGTCACGCACCCGCATCGGATACAGTATGCCATCGAGGTGGTCGCACTCGTGCTGCACGACGCGCGCATGAAAACCGTCGACATCGCGGGAAAATTGCTGGCCCTGGGCGTCAAACCCGCTGTAGCGCAAGCGCAGCAGGCGCGGCACCACGCCGCGCAGGCCCGGAACGGACAGACAACCCTCCCAGCCATCCTCAAACTCGTCGGACAGCGGCTCGAGGATCGGATTGATCAGCACCGTCAGCGGAACCGGCGGTGCGTCCGGATAGCGCGCGTTGAGTTCCGAGCCGAAGATCACCACGCGCAGCAAAACGCCGATCTGCGGCGCGGCCAGCCCGGCGCCATCGGCCCCACGCATGGTGTCGAACATGTCCGCGAGCAGTTCATCGAGCTGCGGTGTGCCAAATTGGGTGACCGGCTCGCTGACCTGCAACAGGCGCGGGTCGCCCATGCGCAGGATGGGGCGGATCACGGCGCCTCCTGGACGGCAAATTCGAGCACGCGCACCGCTCGCACCAGAGTCTGTTCGAGCACCTCGGAGAGCTTGGACATTTCCACTTGCTTGCCGCTGTCGCCCCGGCCCGCCGCATGATTAACCACCACGGCGAGCGTGGCGTAGGCCAACCCGGCTTCGCGCGCCAGCACCGCCTCGGGCATGCCCGTCATCCCGACCACGTCGGCACCATCGCGCTCGAACCGGTCGATCTCCGCCGCGGTTTCCAATCGCGGCCCCTGGGTGCAGGCATAGACCGCGCCGTCAAAGACCGCCTCCCCGACCCGCCGGGCCGCATCCAGCAGACGCAGGCGCTGCACCTGCGCGTAGGGATGGGTAAAGTCGATATGGGTCACCGCGGTGACGCCGCTCTCGAAAAAGGTCGATTCGCGGCCGTGCGTGTAGTCCAGGATTTGATGCGGCACGACCAGGCTGTGGGGCACCAAGTCGGCCCGAATACCGCCGACCGAGGCCAGCGCGAAAATGCCCTCGACGCCCAGTTCCTTGAGCGCCCAGATGTTGGCCCGATAGTTGATCTCGTGCGGTGAGATCGTGTGGCCGTAGCCGTGGCGCGCGACAAATACGATCTCGCGGCCCGCCAGCGTACCGAAGGTCAGCGCACCAGAAGGCTCGCCGTAGGGCGTGCGCATGACCTGCCGGCGTTGCGACTCCAGCGCCGACAGCTTGGCCAATCCGCTACCGCCGATGATGCCGTACATGAGCTAGTTTCCTCCCTTGCCACGGAGCAGCGCGTGCAAGCCCTCCTCGTCGATCGTCGCAACCCCCAACTCCTGCGCCCGGTCCAGCTTGCTGCCGGCGTCGGCACCGGCCAGCAGGTAATTGGTCTTGCGCGAGATCGCGGCAACGACCTTGCCCCCAGCCGATTCAATGAGTTCCGTGGCCTGCTCGCGCGTCATCGTGGGTAGTGTTCCAGTCAGCACAAAGCGCAGGCCCGCCAGTGGCTGGCCCGCCGGTGCCGGACGCGCCGGGCCGGCGGGCGCGACGCGTAGTGTACGCAACAAGGCCTGAACTTCGGCCCGATTGCGTCCGTCCTCGAAAAAGCGACGCACCGAATGGGCGACCACGGGCCCGACCTCATTGACCTGCAACAACTCGTCCTCGTGCGCGGCCGCCAGAGCCTGGAAACTACCAAAATGACGCGCCAGGTCGCGCGCGGTCGTTTCACCGACGTGCCGGATGCCCAGCGCATAGACAAAGCGCTCCAAGGTCGTGTCGCGCGCCCGGTCCAGGGACTCGACCAGGTTGCGCGCCGACTTGTCTCCCATCCGCGCCAGCCCCTGCAGAGTCTGTGCCGTGAGCTCGAACAGTCCGGCCGGGTGCGTCACCAGCCCGGTATCGACCAGCTGATCGACGATCTTCTCACCGAGTCCGTCGATGTCCAGCGCCCGGCGTCCAGCAAAATGCAGCAAGGCCTGCTTGCGCTGGGCCGCACACACCAGACCACCGCTGCAGCGTGCCACCGCCTCGCCCTCGCCGCGCTCCACCGCCGACCCGCACACCGGGCAGCGCTGCGGGAACACCATCTCGATCGCATCGGGCGGACGCAGCGCGGGCACCACGGCAACCACTTCGGGGATTACATCGCCGGCCCGGCGCACCAGCACCGTGTCGCCGATGCGGATGTCCTTGCGCCTGACCTCGTCCTCGTTGTGCAGCGTCGCGCTGCTCACGGTCACGCCACCGACCTCGACGGGTTCGAGCCGCGCCACGGGCGTCAGGGCGCCCGTTCGACCCACCTGGACGTCGATGCCCAGCAGTCGGGTCTGCGCCTCCCTCGGGGGAAACTTGCGCGCCACCGCCCAGCGCGGCGCGCGGGCCAGCGCCCCCAGCCGCTGCTGTTCGGCCAGGGCGTCGACCTTGAAGACGACGCCATCGATCTCGTAGGGCAGCGTGTCGCGCTGGCCGGCAATGCGCTCGTAAAAGCTACGCAGCCCCTCGATGCCGCAGACCACCCCGCGCAACTCGCACACCGGCAGGCCGGCGCCGGCGAGCCAATCGAGCATCGCCGATTGCGAGCTTAGCGCCGGCACTTCGGCCAAAGCCGGCACCACCATACCGTAGGAGAAGAAATGAAGCCGGCGCTGGGCGGTGACACTGGCGTCGAGCTGGCGCAGGCTGCCGGCCGCGGCGTTTCGCGGATTGGCGAACGGCTTGGCTGCCTGGGCGCGCTGGTGCTCGTTTAAGCGCTCGAAATCGCGCCGCAACATCAACACTTCCCCGCGCACTTCGATCGGACCGGGCACGGCCACGGCCAGCCGCAGCGGGATCGCGCGGATGGTGCGCACGTTGGCCGTCACATCCTCGCCGACCATGCCGTCGCCGCGCGTGGCGGCGCGCTCGAGCACGCCGTCGCGGTAGCGCAGGCTGATGGCCAGACCGTCGAACTTGAGCTCGCAGCAGTAGCGTACTTGCGCCACACTCAGCGCAGAACGCACGCGCGCATCAAAGGCCTCGGTCTCGGCATCGTCCAGCGCGTTGTTGAGCGACAGCATGGTTCTTTCGCCGACTCACCCCTGGGGACGGCACAAGGCGGGATTCTTCGCCGCGATTGGCTTCTCCGCCGCCGATTGGGAGCTAATGGCCGCTGCGTTGAAACGGCACGCCGCGAAACATAGCGTGACGAAGACAGAAGCCACACCCTTCGGGACACGGTATGTGGTAGAGGGTATAATGGAAGGACCGGCAGGGAGGGCCGCCAGCGTGCGGGCCGTGTGGTTTGTGACGGAAAACAATGAGATCCCCCATTTCGTGACGGCGTACCCCATTAAGAGGTGTGCGGTGATGCTCAAAGAACTCGACACTGTTGTATATGGCCGTCGACCTGCCCGAATATGGACTCAACTGTGGCGATCTCGGCACGATTGTCTTGGTGCATGGAGACCAAGGCTACGAAGTGGAATTCATGGCGAATTGATGGGGAGACGTTGGCCGTGGCGTCTCTGTTTGCCAGTCAGGTGCGCCCAGTTGGCCGCGGGGAGATTGCGCTACGCCCGGGCCGTGAGCATGGCCTGATTGTCCGCCGTTCAGGGGGCCGTCTAGCGCGATTGGTTGAAATGTTCGCGGTTTCTTGAGAGACGGGTGCGGTTCACCAAGATAGTGCGGCCTCGCCCTCACCCTCTCCCGGCGGGAGAGGGGACTTATCGGCCGCCACTTCCGCCTTCGCCCCCATCGTTCTACAATGGTTCCTTTGATCGGAAGGAACCCTCGAAAGGACGGCATTCTCCATGAGCAAACACATCTTC